>NZ_SJSO01000014.1 GCF_004331735.1 Pedobacter psychrodurus | reverse complement strand
AAATATTTAAACATGCGTACCGGACTCTCAGCGTTACGCCCGTTGTCCGGACAGTACTTGCCCATTAGCTCATCATAGATAAAGCTAAAATCTATAAGCTCACTAATCTTGCGAAGTAAATTCTCCTTAGGAATAATCAGGTCATAAAGCTTGGAAAACTCACTAAACTGGATTTGTTGTTGTTGAAGAAGCATCTTAAAAGCAGTAATAATATACCTTAAAATACAAAAAAAGGAGTAGAAAAACTAGTTTTCTACTCCTTTTATCCCTTTTCAAAAAGAGACTTTTTCAGTGCCCTCTTTTAAAATCGGGAGGCTTTTCTATTGAAATTATAATTACTTAAAAAGTAAAATCGTCGCTAGCTTTAGTGCTATGTTCTCCATTTTCAGAATATTCATAACGTTTTTCAACCACATCTTGGTGAGTTTTGATGTAATCAACAGTTTCATTTAGTCCTTCTGCAAATTTTTCGAAATCTTCTTTATATAAAAAGATTTTATGTTTTACAAACACACCGTCTTCTAATCTTTTCTTGCTCTCGGTAACTGTTAAATAATAATCACCCGATCTAGTAGCCTTCACGTCGAAGAAATAAGTTCTCTTACCTGCTCTTACTTTCTTTGAAAAAACTTCTTCTCTTTCCTTGTTGTCGAATTCTCCCATGGTTGGTATTGATGTTGGTTTTTGGTTTCGGTAAATATAAAGCAAATATTTAAAGTTCAAAATACAATTTTAATACAATTTAAATAGTTCGGGTTTCCTCCTCCAAAAGTTGGTGGTTATAAAGCTCGGTATAGCTTCCATTTAAACTAAGTAATTCATTGTGTGTGCCTTGTTCAATGATTTTGCCGTTATCCAACACCAAAATCTTATCCGCATTTTTAATGGTCGAAATCCTGTGGGCAATTAAAATACTTGTTTTTCCAGCCATAATTTTACCGAGGTTTTGTAGTATTTCCTCCTCCGTTTTAGTATCAACCGCCGAAAGACAATCATCAAATATTAATATTTTAGGCGATTTAATCAATGCTCTTGCGATAGAAACGCGTTGTTTTTGTCCTCCAGACAGGGTTATTCCACGTTCACCCAGCATGGTTTCGAATTTTTCTTCAAAATCGATAATATTGGTGTAAACAGAGGCGTTTTTTGCTGCCATGTACACTTCTTCATCAGTAACCTTGTCTAAACCAAAGGCAATATTGTTTTTTATAGTATCCGAAAAGAGGAAAACCTCTTGTGGTACAAAACCAACCTGGCTCCGGTAATCTTTAAGATTTAGTGCTTTTATATTCTTCCCGTCAACACCTACAACCCCATTTTCAACATCATACATCCGCATAATCAGATTGGCTAATGTCGATTTTCCTGACCCTGTTTTTCCGATAATGGCTACAAATTCGCCACTATTAATCTCAAAACTAACATCTTTTAGGGCTTCGATGCCTGTATCTGGATAAGTAAAACTCACCTGTTCGAACTTGATTTTGCCGGTTAGCTCAATTTCTGCAGTCTCTTTCGATTGGATGTCGGATGGGATATCTAAAAATTCATTTATTCTTTTTTGCGATGCAGCAGCCCGCTGGATTAAAGAAGTAACCCAGCCCAGCATGGTTACCGGAAAGGTTAACTGGTTAATGTAAATGATGAATTCGGCAATATTCCCTGCAGTGATACTGCCATTCATCACCTGTATACCACCAATATATATCGTTAAAATGGTACTTAAACCAATTAATAAAAGCATGGTAGGATAAAACAAAGCCGATACTTTAACAAGGCTCATCGAATCTTTTTTATAATCGTTGCTCTGGATGGAGAACATGTTTCGCGTATAATCTTCGCGAACATATGATTTAATGATCCTGATCCCCGAGAAACGCTCCTGTACAAAACTCGAAAGGTCCGAAAGCCGCTCCTGTATCTTTCCGCTTTTTTTAAAGATCAGCGTGTTTACATAATAGATAATAATCACCAGGAAGGGTAGAGGCAATAGGCAATAAATGGCCAGTTTAGCATTTACATCAAACATCGACCAGATAATAAGTATCGATAAAACAAAAGTGTTAATTGTGTACATAATCGCCGGACCCACGTACATCCTTACCCTGTTAACATCTTCCGTAGCACGGTTCATTAAGTCGCCAGTGTTATTCCGGCGGTAAAAACCTAAGCTCAGCTCCTGATAATGTTGGTAGATATCGTTCTTCATATCAAACTCTATATGCCGCGACATTAAAATAATGGTTTGGCGCATAAAGAACAAAAACAGCCCCCGCAATAAATAAAGTGCAATAACCAGCAAACCAAAAAATAAAAGATTACTACTAAAGATGTCGTAAATAATAGCCTGCCGATCGAAACCATAAAAGAGATTGAATATCTGGATGTTTTCGGTAATCAAATCAACTGCATAGCCTATCACCTGGGCAGGTACTACCCCAAAAATATTAGAAATTACCACGAAAATACTTCCAGGTATAATCCACCATTTGTATTTAAGAAAGTATTTGTTTAATCGGCTTAAATGTTTCATTCCATACAAACTTAGCTAATTTTGTTATTTCATAATACATATTTATCTATTAGGGCCTAAGCTTTAAAAAATAATGACACTTCTTCTAACCTCGCAGGTTTGAGCGCCTGTGAGGTTGTATGGCTAATTAACAGCTCTACTAATTTGGGCGTTCCCTTAATCCCGATGAATCGGGAAAGGGGCGGGCTTTTCAGGGCTGCGCTGCGCTCCGGTACCGATGAAGGATCGGTACTAAACCGTTACAATCCCTAACGCAGCGTTATCGCGCTACCTCAAACTTCTGATTTTGCCTGCGCTTTGCCACTTGAAAATTCGGAAGTTTTTGCCACCTAAACCCGATAGCAGCGTAAAACCCGCAGGTGAGGCACGAGCCAAGGCTTTGAAGCGCATAGCGGGGCTTTCGTAACCCAAACGTACCTAACCCTGCTTTTCCAAATAATATCGACCGCCTAAACCAACGCCAAACATCTTCATCTTTTTCTTCTTACGCCTTGGTTCGTGTCCCCACGAACCAAACACCGGTGTATTTTTCCCTCAAATCTTCAGGTTTTTAACCGTTCAAAGGTTTATTAATTTAGCCAGAACCGAATTAATTTTTTTATAGTTTCGTTAAATACGTGTAATAATGGTTTTTTATTTTAATTTTGCAGCAGGTTAGCCGAACGTTCAATATGCCAGCAAATTCTTCGTCAGATTTTTCAATTTTAGATCAATTAAGTGCCTATGGCCATAAAAAATTGGTTTTTTGCAACGATCCAGATACAGGTTTAAAAGCAATTATTGCGATACATGATACCACATTAGGCCCTGCTTTAGGCGGAACACGCATGTGGAGTTACAGCACCGAAGCCGAAGCTTTAGAAGATGCGCTGCGTTTATCGAGAGGAATGACTTACAAGGCAGCCATTACCGGCTTAAATCTTGGTGGTGGAAAAGGTGTAATCATCGGCGACTCCAGGAAAGATAAAACAGAAACTTTAATGCGCAGCTACGGTAGGTTTATTAAAAACCTAAATGGCGAATTCATTACGGCAGAAGAAATGGGTACCAATACACGCGATATGGAATATATCCGTATGGAAACCAATTATGTTACCGGTGTTCCAGAGTCAATCGGCGGTGCTGGCAATCCAGCTCCTTTTACTGCACAAGGTGTTTATTTAGGTATAAAAGCCAGTGTTAAAGAAGTTTTTGGTACGGATATGCTAGCTGGAAGAACCATTGTAGTTCAGGGTATCGGAAATGTTGGTGAGCACTTGGTTGCTCTGTTAAGAAAAGAAAACGCCGAAGTTTTGATTAGCGATATTAATCAGGAGCAATTAACTTATGTTGCCCGAAAATATAAAGCAAAACCGATCGATGCCGATAAAATTTTTACAACTGATGCCGATGTGTATGCGCCATGTGCAATGGGCGCTACGGTGAACAACAAAACCATCGAAAAAATGAAGTTTGCAATTATTGCAGGTTCGGCAAACAATCAGTTAAAGGATGAGGTTTTAGATAGCGAATTGCTTTTGAAGAAAGGGATTTTATTTGCACCAGATTATTTAATCAATGCTGGTGGATTGATTTCTTGCTATTCTGAGTTAACAGGTTTTGGTAAAAAACGTACTGTACAGCTAACAGAGAATATTTACGATGCTACACGCAGTGTAATTAAGTTAAGCAAAACCGAAAATATATCAACAAATATTGCTGCAAACCGCATTGCCGAGAAACGGATTGCAGATGTTAAAAAAATTAAATCGTCATATTAAATCATAATTATTAAAACAGGTTTTAAAAAACCACACTCGTTCTTACATTCATGTTAAACAGAAGGCACTTAAGAATCAAAGCTTTGCAAAATATTTTTGCTTGGCACATGGCAGACAAAAAAGACATTAAAGGTGATTTGAAAACTTTAATGCAGAGCATCGATAGCGTGTACGAAATGTACATCTGGATGTTATCTTTAATGGTAGAAGTTACCGAATTTACTGCTAACGACGCCGCAGAGCGCGCAAATAAGTTTATCAAAACAGCAGAGGATATCAATCCTAACATGAAATTGCTACACAATAAGTTTAGCGTTTTAATGCAGCAAAATCCTGATTATGTTTCTGCAGTTAAAAAATATAAAGTAGACTGGGGTTTTGATCCGGAAATCCGTAAAACCGTTTACAATTCGTTAAAAGCATCAAAAGAATATGCTGAGTATCTTGCCGATCCAAACGAAAGTTTAGAATCATCAAAAGATATTATCAAATACATTTTCAGGAAAATCATCTTAAAAAATCAGGCCATTTTGCAGGTTTTCGAAGAGAAATTTATCAACTGGCAGGTAGATCACGAGGTAATGAAAGGCATGGTGGCCAAAACCTTGAAAAACTTTACTTTTGAAGATCCTTTTAAAAACAAACTGACCGAAATCAGTGCCGATTGGGTTGAGGACAGTAAATTTGTTCAGGATTTATTTGTGCATACCTTACAGAACGATGCCAAATATCAGGAAATGATTGCCGATAGAACCAAAAACTGGGAATCGGAACGTATTGCCTTGATGGATACCATTTTAATGAAAATGGCTATTTGCGAACTGTTAAACTTCCCATCTATTCCGGTTAAAGTAACCATTAACGAATATTTGGAGTTATCAAAAGATTACAGTACACCGAAGAGTAATTCATTTATTAACGGTATTTTAGACAAAATTTTAGGCGATCTTAAGAAAAACAACACCATTAAAAAGATTGGCCGCGGATTAATCGAAGATTAAAAATGAAAAGAACATTTATCCTGGCTATTGCTGCACTCTCATTCGCAGCATGTCGTAATGCAAATAATCAAACTACCGAAACTGCTACAGCAGTTTCGGTTGGCAACGATACCTCAAAAACAGCTAAAATTGCTCCAGCAGATGCGCCTGTTATTGTTTTCGAACGCGATATTTTCGATTTCGGTAAAATAACGCAAGGTGAAAAAATTAAGCACGATTTCAAACTTAAAAATACAGGTAAGAGTCCGCTAATTGTTTCAAACGCAACAGCAACATGTGGTTGTACTGTTCCTCAAGTACCTGGCGAGCCAATTTTACCTGGTAAAGAGGGCATTATCAGTGTGGTTTTTAATAGCGAAGGTAAAATGGGGATGCAAGATAAGGTAGTAACCGTAACATCAAATGCAAATCCAACAGTAACCACTGTTCATTTGGTAGGAGAGGTGCTTACTAAAAAATAAATTGGTTACTTGTTTATTGCAATAACGCATATTCATTAACTATTCACAAAAAAAACAAATAAATAAGAAATGACATTAACAGTAATTTTACAGGCAGCAGCAGGTGGTAGTAACATGCTAACTACAATTGTACCAATGGTACTAATCATGGTAGTTTTCTACTTTTTCATGATCCGCCCGCAAGTTAAAAAAGCTAAAGACCATAAGAAGTTAGTAGCAGAATTAGGTAAAGGCGATAAAGTAATTACCACTGCAGGTATCCACGGAAAAATTGTGGATTTAAATGAAACAACTTTCTTGATTGAAGTAGAAAGTGGTGCTAAAATCCGTTTCGATAAATCAGCAGTCTCTTTAGATGCAACCAAAGCAGTTGTAGCAACGAAAGCTTAAGAAGTTAATAAAATATAAGAGCAGTCCCGAAAACTTTCGGGACTGTTTTTGTTTTACTACATTTGGTTAAATGCATTTTGGAATAAAATTTTCCAGTTTGCAGCCAACATTTTAATTTATTATGCCCTTTATTAGATTAACTAAGATTGAAAAAAGACGTGTATTCAGCTTACTGGCCTGCTTGCTGTTGGCCATAGCTGCATGGCTTTTTATGGCATTAAATAACAAATATATTTATACAGCAAAAACGGTATTAGTTTTTAAAAATACACCAACCAAAAGGGCATTTTATCCTTTACAGTCCGATACAATAGATCTGCAGGTAGAAGGCACTGGTTGGCAGTTATTATTTGCCCGTTTACGGATTAGTCCGCCATCAGTTTCTGTTAATCTAAGCCAGCTCAATACCAAAGATTTTATCGTTTTCTCTGATCAGCTTTTCAATATCAACAGGCAATTAGAAAGTATCCAAAAGGTAATTTCCGTTAAACCCGATACCCTGTATTTCGATTTCACTAAACGCGTGGTAAAAAAAGTTCCGGTAAAGCTGATCGATAAACTGAGCTTTGAAAAACAATATGGCATTTCTAGTGAGGTTATGCTCAACCCAAAATTTGTTAAGGTAGCGGGCCCTGTAGAGGAGTTAGCCAAAATAAAGTTCTGGCCTACCGATACCTTAAAAATGGATAAGGTGCAAAATAGCAGTACTACAAGAATAGCCTTACAGCACAGTATTCATAAAAATGTAAGTATCTATCCATCGTCGGTAGAGGTTAAACTACCTGTTGATGAGTTTACCGAAAAAACCATGGAGGTCCCTTTAAAAATTACAAATAACAAAAGTTATAACAGCATTAAACTCTATCCCAAAAAAGTTAAAGTTACCTTTTTAGTTGCTTTAAGTAATTTCGATCAGGTTGACGAAAGTTTTATTACAGCCACTATTGATGTAGACGAATGGCAAAATTTAAGACATAAACAGTTTACAGTGAAGATAACCGAGTTTCCTGATTATTGTAAACTGGTGAGTGTAATGCCGTCTAAAATAGATTTTATAGTAGAAAAATAATGTATAAAGTAGGCATAACAGGGGGTATAGGTAGTGGTAAAACAACCGCTTGCAAGGTTTTTGAAGTATTGGGAATCCCTGTGTTTTATGCCGATACCGTTGCCAAAGAAATCATGTGTAAAGATGCTTTGTTGGTGGAGGGGATAAAATCTGCTTTCGGAAATGAAAGTTATTTTGAAGATGGGAAACTGAACAACAAACATATTGCCGGCATCGTTTTTAATAACGAGGATGCACTTGCCCAACTCAATGCTTTGGTCCATCCAGCAGTTTTCAGGGCATTTGATGCCTGGGAAGAAACCATTCCTGCCAATACACCATATACGCTTAAAGAGGCCGCGCTGTTGTTCGAAAGCAGTTCGTATAAAATGTGTGATACCAATATCCTCGTTACTGCCCCATACGAAATTAAAATGAAGCGGGTAATGCTTCGCGATAACGTTACAGAAAAACAGGTTAAAGCCCGCATGGATAAACAGCTTAGCGATGCAGAAAAATCAAAAATGGCTAATCATTTTATCGTTAACGATGAAGAACAATCTATTATCGAACAGGTTTTAGCGTTACATCAAGAATTTCTTAAGTCGGCTGAAGAACATAAAAGTGCTCGTGTTTAATCTACTTAAATCATATCATCCTTAAATCCTTCCATCCTAATCATGATTTTAGAAGATTTTATCACCATTACCCCAACGGGTTTATACTGTATTTACGGCGATTTTTACCTCGATCCGCAACAGCCAGTTAAAGAAGCAGTGGTTTCACATGCGCATGGCGATCATGCTATTGGAGGCAGTCAGAATGTGTACTGCACTGCTGCTACTGCAACTTTTATGAAACACCGTTACCGCAAATTTGCAGCGGTTGATTTTTACACCAAAAGCTACCATGAATCCTTCAAAATAAAAGAGGTTACCATTACTTTCTATTCTGCCGGACATATTTTGGGCTCTGCACAGGTTTTAATGGAGTATAAGGGGGTAACATACCTCTATACTGGTGATTATAAGATTGAACCAGATAATACCTGTGAGCCTTTTGAATTTCTTGAAGCAGATGTGTTGATTACGGAGAGTACCTTTGCTAATCCAGAAACCAAACATCCTTCACCAATAGACGAAATTAAAAAGCTGAACGAAACCAATGCTAATATTATGCTTGGTTCTTATGCATTGGGTAAAAGCCAGCGGATTATCCAATTGCTCAATGCGCATTGCCCTACGAAGAACATTATGGTTCACCACAGTATTATGCCTTTTGTTAAAATCTATGAAGATTATGGGATGAAAGTAGGGAATTATAAAATGTACGATAGAAAGGCAATGAAAAATAATCAAGAACATCAGGTTTATATTGTGCCACCAATGGTTTTTCACAGTTACCATAAGGCAATTAATGTAGTACGCGCCTTTGCCTCTGGATGGAAGAACCTGCAACAACAAAACGGAATTTCACTTTATATTTCTGATCATGCCGATTGGGATGCAATTTTAGAAACCATAGAAAAAGTTAAACCAAAACAGGTATGGACTTTACATGGTGATGGCAAACAGCTTAAAGATTACTTTAAAGACAAGCTTGAGGTTAAAATACTCAATTAGTAATTATAATTAGAGAGTAGCTTTAAATGTCGGCTGTTCGTCATCCTGAACTTGTTTCAGGATCTTTAATCGGTAATATTATGAAAGAAGGCGAAGATTTTTACTTTAACGAAGATGGCTTAATGGTTTTTACTGAATCTTACCATTTGAAGCGTGGTTATTGCTGCAAAAATAAATGCAGGCACTGCCCATGGGGTTATGGGAAGAAAAAAGAGAAGAAGTAGATCAGTTGGTAGTTAACAGTTTACAGTTAACCAGTTGCGCTAATATTTTAGCTGAGAACCCAAAGAAGTCAAGTTTTGATAGGCAAGCCGCTAAAAAACTTGACTTCTTGCTCAATTAAAGCAGTAATTACTTTGTACTAAAGCGGACATGCTCATAAATATCTGTTAAAGCTAAATCAAACCCCATAGAAACAAAGGTTATTACATCGGTAATTTCTTTATGATCTTTAAACGCCCAGTTTTTATTTTCATTTACATAAAAAGCCTCTACCGACACAGATTCAGAATCGATCATAATGTATTCTTTTAATGATGGAATATCTTTATACAGGTTAAATTTCTTCCCTCTGTCGTAATTTTTGGTTGAAGGAGACAGGATTTCGATGATCACCGTTGGTAAAATTGAGGTATCTTCGTCAATATCGGTATGGGTTAGGCCGTTACAATAGATAGAAATATCAGGATAGGTGAATAACGTATTCTCGGGAATGTTCATTCTTTTATCACTTCCATAAGGCCTGCAGGGCTTGCCCTTAAGTTTGTTCCCAATTTCAATAAAAACGTTGCTGAAAATATTATTATGATTATCACCAGCGCCAGACATTGCAAATACCTCACCCTGAAAATACTCATGCTTCACTGTTGATGCTTTTTCCATCTCCAGGTATTCTTCAATGGTATAACGCCTTTTTTGATAGGCTACGGCAGGTTCATTTACAATCTCATCCATATACGAATTTACAGATGTTTTTTCGTAAAGATTAAATGTATAAACGATTAAACGTTTAAAACGGATATTGGCTGGTTAATTGTCTAAACTGGTTAATCGGTTAATTGTTCAAATTGGTTAACCACAAATTGCCAACAGAAAACTACCAATGGTTAACTGCCAACTGAACTAGTGCCCTGCAAAGAAACCAATCAATGCTACACCAATCCCCAATAAAACGGCAATCATTTTTCGTGTATTGATTTTATGATCGGCACTTGATTCGAATAAGATGGTGGTAGAAATATGTAAGAAAATACCAATTACAATACCCATAATTTTATTGAAATAAGCATCAATGCCTCCAATAGTACCGTTGCTTAAGCCAACACTTACATAAAAGCCCAGAGGCGCCATAATGGCAAACACAATCAGGTAAAATACAATGCTGCTTTTCTTAAAATGGTTTTGCATTAATATACTGGCTAATGCAAAAGCAGCCGGGATGTGGTGTAACGAAATTCCGAAAATCAGTTCATTATGCTGTTCTTTTGCTAATGGCATTCCCTCTAAAAAAGCATGCAAACACAAACTAATCATAATCCCAAAGGGAAAAACATGCCCGTCGTGATGTTTATGAATATGGCCATGTTCTACACCTTCTGAAAACTGTTCCAGGAAAATCTGTAATAAAAAACCAATAAGGATAAAAACGCCAATCTGCCATTTATCAGGTCCACTGTAGGCATCAGGAATTAAATGTAAAACCGTAATAGCAAATAAATAGGCTCCGCTGAAAGATAAAATCAGTTTAAGTAATTTAGATTTATCACTTCTTACTAAAAAGATAGCGGTTCCACCTAAAAAGGCACAGAAAAAGAGTACACAGAGTTTCCAGATTTCCATAAGTTAAAAATCAGGTTGTAATTTTTTAAATATTCTCGAACAAATAATGCCTATTGTTATACCTAGCAAAGCGCCGGTAGTTACATCAACAGGGTAATGGACGCCAACATACACCTGCGCAAAACTGATAATCAACGCCCAGAATATGCCAATAGGTAAAATAGGTTTCCATCTGCTATAAAAAATGCAGATTAAAAAAATAGCTATAGCAAAATGATTGGTAGCGTGCGCAGAGGGAAAACTTAAGCCGCTTCCACAGGGTACGCGGTGGATGATATCATTCGTCAAGCTTAAATCGTTGCAGGGTCTCACTCTGGATACCCATGGTTTTACAACCCTAGAAGCAATCAAATCACCCATCGCAAAAGTGAAAAGAACCATGCCGATAATATAATAACCTTGTTTTTTATACTGTTTGATACAAAAAACTACAATAAAAAGGTAAAGTGGCGACCAAAAGAAACGGTTGCGCATTAATGGCATCAGCCAATCAAAAAAGCCGTTTGAAAGTCCGCGGTGGATTTTCAAAAACAATTCTACATCAAATTGCTGTATGCTTTCTATCATGCTTTTTTACAGATTAAGATTAACCGGTCTGAACTGTTTTCATCAAAATCCGCTAAGCCATAGTTACCAAAGGTTTTTTCGATAACCATCCCAGCCTTGTTCAGCATGCGTTCAAAATCTTCAAAACTAAATGCCTGTACCCGTTCTTCGAAATTATATACTTTTTGTTTGTCTTCGAAATTTATCTTTTTAATAATTTTCCCATCAATAACATTTTTTGTGATATTGAAAGTTATCCCATCAAGCGATTTCGTTTCGCAAGAATTTAAGTTGCGGATAATTTTTTCGGTGTTAAAATAATCAAGAACCAAAATCCCCTCAGCTGTTAAACATTTCCGAAAGGTTTTAAGCGCATTTACATGGTCTTTTTCGGTGTCGAAATAACCAAAACTGGTAAACAGGTTTAAGGCTAGATCAAAGTAATTGATGTAAAATAGCCTACGCATATCGTGTACCAAAAAATGTAATTTATTGTTTTCGAATTGCTTGGCGTATTTTATGCTTTGTTCCGAAAGATCTATTCCGGTAACATCGAAGCCTTTTTTGTTTAGATAGATTGAATGTCTGCCTTTTCCACAGGCAATATCCAGCATTTTAGCATCGGTCTTCGGATGAAGAAAATGCGTAAGTTTATCAATGAAAAACTCGGCTTCAGCATCATTTCGTTGTTGATAAAGAATATGATAATATGGCGAATTGAACCAATATTGAAACCACTTGCGCTGCATATAAAAGCCGTTTGTATCTTAAAAAGATGCAAATATAAGGTTTTACAATCGCTAGTAAAGTTAGAATTTACTTTTATGCAATAAAGTTGCAAGAATATTATGAATACGCCATCCAATTAAACATACGTTTGTTTTTGAGCATACTCTCAATTCTAGAAAATTGATCGTGTAAATAGATATAAAAGCAATGTAAATTAACGTGCACAAACACTTCAAAATAGCAGCTATCTTGTTTTTTTTCTTATTTTTGAGCCTCAATTAAATTATATACAGTGACTTTAATAAAATCGATTTCAGGAATACGAGGAACCATTGGCGGAAGGGCTGGAGACGGCTTAACCCCATTTGATATTGTGAAATTTACAGCTGCGTATGGGAGCTGGGTAGTACAAAAAACAGGCAATAAAAGAATAGTTTTAGGCCGTGATGCCCGTATTTCGGGAGAGATGGTGAATAACTTGGTTATTGGAACTTTACAGGGTTTAGGTATTGAAGTGATCGATTTAGGTCTTTCAACCACGCCAACTGTAGAAGTTGCAGTACCTGATGAAAAAGCAGGTGGTGGAATCATTTTAACCGCGAGCCATAACCCAAAACAATGGAATGCCTTAAAATTGCTGAATGCAAACGGTGAATTTATTAGCGATGCAGAAGGCAAAGAAGTTTTAGATCTGGCTGAAAGCGCTGATTTTGATTTTGCTGATGTAGATAAATTAGGAAAAGTAATTAAAAATGATACTTACCTTCAAAAACATATCGATAAAGTTCTGGCATTACCACTAGTTGATGTTGAGGCCATTAAAAAAGCCGATTTTAAAGTAGTAATCGACTGCGTAAACTCAACAGGTGGTATTTTTATCCCTGCTTTATTAAAAGCTTTAGGCGTGAGCAAGGTAATAGAATTATATTGTACACCAGACGGATATTTTCCGCACAATCCTGAGCCACTTCCTGAAAATTTAACTGAAATATCGAAAGAAGTTCAGAAACAGAATGCTGATTTAGGTATTGTTGTTGATCCAGATGTTGACCGTTTATGCTTTGTAAACGAAGATGGTAGCATGTTCGGTGAAGAGTATACTTTGGTAGCAGTTGCTGATTATGTATTAAAAAATACACCAGGAAACACGGTTTCAAACCTTTCATCAACACGTGCATTACGTGATGTGACCGAAAAAGCAGGATCAGAATACAATGCATCAGCAGTAGGAGAGGTGAATGTAGTGAACAAAATGAAAGCCACAAATGCGATTATTGGTGGCGAAGGAAACGGTGGGATTATATATCCTGAATCACATTATGGAAGAGATGCCTTGGTTGGTATTGCCTTATTCTTAACGCATTTAGCTAAATTTGGCAAATCGATCTCGGTATTGAGAGCCAGTTATCCCCAATACCACATCTCTAAAAACAAGATTACCCTTACACCAGAAATGGATATTGATAATCTGTTGAAACAAGTAGAAGAGAAGTATAAAAATCAGCCATATAGTACAATTGATGGTTTGAAGATAGAATTTGATAAAACTTGGGTACATTTGCGCCGTTCTAACACTGAACCGATCATCAGGATTTACAGTGAGGCAGAAAATGAAACCATTGCCGAGAGTTTGGCTAACAAAATTATTTCTGACATTAAAGAAATTTTACACCTTTAATCCCTAAAGGATTTCTGGATTAAGCATAATCTGTTCGGGGTTTAATAAAACGATTAAACCCTGAACATTTAAACAAAGATTGCCCTTAGCAAGGCATCTTTGCAACACTAACTTTAAAATATTCGTAGAAATGAAAAGGGTCTATTTAGATAATGCGGCCACAACGCCTTTAGATGCAGCAGTAATCGCAGAAATGACGAATGTGATGGAAAACTATTTCGGTAATCCATCTGCCATTCATGCGCTTGGTCGCGAGGTAAGAACGCTTGTAGAAAAAGCCCGTAAAACTGTTTCTGGTTTGTTAAATGCCTCACCATCTGAAGTGTTTTTTACTTCTGGCGGTACCGAGGCTGATAATACAGCTATCCGTTGTGGAATTTCAGCTTATGGAATTAAACACGCCATTACTTCGAAAATAGAGCACCATGCTGTTGAGCATACTTTAAATACGATGCTTAAAAATGGCGAAATCGATAAATTAAGTTTCGTTAATATTGATGAAAAAGGGAATATTGATTACAACCATTTAGAAGAACTGCTTCAAAATAACGAACGTACTTTCGTTTCATTAATGCATGCCAATAACGAGTTGGGTACACTAACCGATATGATTAAAGTTGGCGATATCTGTGAAAAATACAATGCCATTTATCATGCCGATACCGTTCAGACCATGGGCCATTATCCACATAACGTACGCGAGCTTAAAGCACATTTTATTGTATGTGCCGCGCACAAGCTCCACGGACCTAAGGGCGTTGGCTTTTTGTATGTAAACAGCAATATTAAAATCCCACCAATGATTTATGGTGGTGCGCAAGAGCGCAATATGCGCGGTGGTACCGAAAATGTATATGGTATTGTAGGCTTAGCTAAGGCCTTAGAAATTGCTTATGCAGAAATGGATCAGCATCAGGCGTACATTCAGGGCTTAAAAGATTATTTGAAAGCTCAACTGATTGCCGAAATCCCAGGAATTGCTTTTAATGGTGAAACCGATGCCGATAAAAGTTTATACACTGTATTAAACGTGTCTTTCCCTGAAATGGATATGGCCGATATGTTGTTATTTAATTTAGACATCAATGGCATCTGTGCTTCGGGCGGCAGTGCCTGCTCTTCTGGCTCAAATATTGGTTCGCATGTGTTAAATGGTATTAATGCCGATCCAAACCGTCCTTCAGTACGCTTTTCATTTAGCAAATACACTACAAAAGAAGAGTTAGATTATGTAATAGAAAAAGTTAAAATGGTAGTAAAGCAAAATGCTTTAGCTTAAAATATCATTAACCAAATAGGAGAGTCCCGGTGAAAATCGGGACTTTTTTTTGCACAAAAATTTAGCTGATTTTTTTTGGAAAGCAAAGGATGTGTTTTATTTTAAAGTTACTCCTGCTTTTTGCTCATACGCCTGCAGGCCTTAGGCACGTGGCCGGTATCCGCTCTAATCAGGTATAAATGGATAGGATTTTGCTGCTATTGACGGTTTAATCGCATGGTGCCTAATCTGTTCTGCGCCCTGCAGCCCAAAATAGTATTACAGGCTGTGCCACTTAAACCTGATCGGAACGAACACGGAGCGTAGCCGAGTAAAGTAAAGAGCAGGACTACATCTGCCTAAATGCCACTGTGGCTGATTTCCAAAATAAACAATCAATTTTGAAATAATATACGCTTAACTATTTAAGCCAATAAAAATCTCTTGCAAAACTCAAAAATAAAGATTATATTTAATTAAGATAAAGGCATTTCACGCCATTTTAATGTAGTTCCAGAACGAAACCTTATCAAATTCCCCGTGGTATAAGGTTAAGCAAATTTTAAATAGCTTTTTACTAATGCATTATGCACCTTAAAAAGGTATACTGATTAAAATTGTTAACCCTGGAAACTAACCATGTTTTCAATAATCTATATCGTCATGGAAAAGAGTCAAAACAATCAAAATCTAGAGAACGCGAAGCAGGAAGAAAAATTAGATAAAGAGAGGAAACACATTTACAAGTTTATCCTTAATCCATTTTCGTTTGAATCTTCAAATCATTTCAATAAAATCCATAAAAGAAGATTTCATTCTTTCGGCTGCATTCATGAATTAGGAAAACTTCCTGGTTCAATGTTGTAATTACCAAAGGTTAACATGATTATTAATACTAATGGCTTTTCTGAAGAGAGGAAGATACCTCTTTGGGTTATGTTAAGATAAAATGCTTTGGTTGATTACGAAGCAACCATTAAGGTCATGTTATGCCGCATTTTATGAGTTACTAAAGCTGGATTGTCCTGAGCTTCTAAAATGGTAGTCATTCCCATGCAGGTGGGAACCACAAAGTGCTCAGCGAAGCTAATCCTAAAACTTATGTATTAGATTCCCAAGCAACCCGATAGCTATCGGGTTGGGAATGACGCAACAACACAAACTAACTTAATAACGTTGTGTATTACCAAACAATTATATATAAACACATTCCCAAAAAAACTAATAAAAACAATCTTATTTTTAGCTTGTTCCTATAGTACATCAATTTACAATTACTATGGAAACAAATAAAGAAAAAGGTAAAGTTGTTGAGAACGATTTACTGGATAAAACAGCAGAAGATATTAAAGAGGATAGAACACTGGATGAGAACAAATCATCGAAAGTGACTACCAATTTGTTTAATAAAGATAAAGACCGTAAAAACAATTCATTCGGCCCAGGGCATGAGCCAGGCACCACACCGGGTTCGGGAATATAAATTTTGTTAATTTACGATCAAAATCATTAGATTTAAACCACGGCATTTGCTGTGGTTTTTTAGCTTAATCCCAAAATGGAAAGAAGAAATTTTATTAAAAATTCGGCATTGGCTATGGCCTTGCTTTCGATTTATAAAACAGATGTTTTTGCGCAGCAGGAATTGTTCCGTGCCTATAATTTTAAACCGCTTCGTAACGATGTGGGCATATTTACCGAGCAGGGTGGTACAATCGGCTGGTTAAATTCGAGCAATGGTTTTGTGGTGGTAGATGCGCAGTTCCCCACTACGGCACCGCATGTAATCGACGAATTAAAAAAACTTGGCGAAAAACCTTTCAAATACCTGATTAATACCCACCATCATGGCGACCATACCGCAGGGAATATTTCCTTTAAAGGTTTAGCCGAAAAAGTTGTGGCGCATCAAAACTCGTTGGTGAACCAAAAAAGAGGAGCGGAGAAAGCAAATAATTTAGACAAACAGTTATTGCCCGATACTACTTTTGGAACAAAATGGAGTGCAAAAGTAGGAGATGAAAACATAAAAGCTTACTATTATGGCTCTGGTCATACCAATGGCGATGCGGTTTATCATTTTGAGCATGCAAATATTGCACATGTTGGCGATTTGGTGTTCAATCGTAAGTTTCCTTATATAGACAGAGAAAATGGGGCACACATCGGCAATTGGATTACAGCCTTGGATAAAATTTTAGCTCAGTTTGATAACGATACCTTGTTTATCTGGGGACACAGCTTAGATCCCGAAAAAGTAACAGGAAACAAAGCAGATGTTAAGGCTTTTCAAAATTACCTTCAAAATCTTTTAACTTTTGTAAGTGGAGAAATCAAGGCGGGTAAGAGCAAAGAAGACATCTTAAAAGCGACTTCAATTCCAAATGCCTCCGAATGGCAGGGAGATGGCATTCAAAGGAGCTTAACTGCTGCTTATGATGAGTTGAAAGGGGGTTAGAAGATTTTCGTCATCGCTATAAGGCTTTTTTAGCCGACGAAGCAATCTCAAAAGCGGTGATTATAATGTTGTCTTAATTTATTGGGGTAAGAATTTTTTTGCTGATAATTTTTTGAGTGAATTAGTTCACTGTAATCCTTCGACTCCGCTACCATTAACGTATTTGTTTAAATGCCTAAAAATCAATTTTTGTGCAAAAAAAACCTTTATCTTGATTTATAAAACAAATTAACATTATGGATAGCTTGGGAAATATATTACTAGCACAAACCTTTCATTGTAAACCCGATAGTAGTGGATGCCGATTTTTCATCGGCTGGAACGAATAGCGGGATTGTCAAACCCTATGGAATACTGACATTCATTTCCAAAGCCTAAAACGCTACAAAAGTCATTTATATTGATTTTTATACAATAAATTAGCCCTCAGTATGACAACCCACTATTTTGTATTCATGTAGCAACGAACATCCAAATCTTTTTTCAATTTATAAACGTTCTATATTTAAAATAATTCTAAACTGCTTCGGTGAAACCACTATAACTAAACCCTTATCTGTTATATTTGTGTTACACAAAATCCAATATCAGATATGGATGATTTTATCGCAGCCCGTTCCCAGATGGCTTTATCATTAGGCTTCCACATTATTTTTTCTTGTATTGGCATGGTTATGCCTTTCTTTATGGCCGTTTCGCATTATAAATGGCTTAAAACAAATGATGAGGTGTATAAAAACCTCACGAAAGCCTGGAGTAAAGGTGTTGCGATATTCTTCGCTACGGGCGCGGTATCGGGTACCATGTTGTCATTCGAATTGGGACTGCTCTGGCCAAAATTTATGGATCATGCTGGACCAATATTTGGAATGCCTTTTTCTCTTGAAGGAACAGCCTTTTTTATAGAAGCCATTGCCCTTGGTTTTTTCCTTTACGGATGGAATAAGTTAAATAAATGGTTTCATTGGTTTACTGGTATGGTAGTGGGGGTAAGTGGCCTGGCTTCAGGAATTTTGGTGGTTGCCGCAAATGCCTGGATGAACAGTCCGGCGGGTTTTGATTTTGTAAACGGGCAATACCTTAATATCGATCCCATACAGGCCATGTTCAATAAAGCATGGTTTAGTCAGGCTTTACACATGTGTTTAGCCGCATTTACCGCTACAGGCTTTGCTGTGGCAGGTGTACATGCTTTAATGATTCTGAGAGACCGCAATAAAGAATTTCACTTAAAAGCTTTTAAAATTGCGGCAATATTTGCCTGTATAGGTGCATTATTACAGCCTTTAAGTGGCGATATTTCAGCAAAAGATGTAGCCAAAAGGCAACCTGCCAAACTTGCTGCTATGGAAGCTTTGTATAAAACCGAGAAACCTGCTCCACTATTAATTGGAGGCATTGTGAACGAGAAAGACAAAACGGTAAAGGGTGCAATCGAAATCCCTGGTGCTTTAAGTTTTCTGGCGCATGGCGATTTCAAAGCTGAAGTTAAGGGGCTGGATCAGATTCCTGAAAACGAACATCCGCCAGTGGCCATAACCCATTATGCTTTTCAGATTATGGTTGGGATTGGTACACTGCTACTTTTAGTATCTTTAACTTATTTCTTCATTCTATTTAAAAAGAAACCTTTAACTGAGAAGCGCTGGTTGTTGAAATTATTTGTTTTCGCCATTCCGCTTGGTTACATCGCTTTAGAGGCCGGTTGGGTAGTTACGGAGGTTGGTAGGCAGCCATGGATCATTTATGGCATTATGCGTACTAAAGATGCGGTTACGCCAATGCCAGGAATTGCTTACTCCTTTTATATCTTCTCGGCCATTTACGTTTCTTTAAGCATTATTGTAACGTTTTTGCTTTACCGCCAGATCAAAATGGTGCCAGTGCTCTATAACAAACCAGAATCTAAATAATTAATTAACCACAGATGAAAAGGATGAACACGGATAATGTTGCTGATACTTACTCATTAAGCTACTTAAAATCTGTGTTTATCTGTTTGAATCTGTGGTAAAAAAATAAATGATGGAACAAATTGTAATTACATTTTTATGCATGGCCATCCTGCTCTACTTTTTATTGGGAGGTGCCGATTTTGGCGCAGGAATTATTGAGCTTTTTACTTCAACAAAGAACAGAAGTAGAACACGTAAAACCTTGTACCACGCCATTGGTCCGGTTTGGGAAGCCAACCACATGTGGCTGATTATTGCAATTGTGATACTTTTTGTGGGTTTCCCACATATTTATACCACGATGTCGGTTTACCTGCATATTCCTTTGGCGATTATGCTCATCGGGATTATTGCGCGCGGTACCGCATTTGTATTCCGTCATTATGATGCCGTTAAAGATGATATGCATTGGCTGTATAACCGTATATTCAGGTATTCGAGTTTTGTTACGGCACTGTTTCTTGGTATTATTGCCGGAAGCTTAATTTCGGGGCATATAAACACTCAGGCGACCGATTTTTATACTGCCTATATTTCGGGTTGGCTGAACTGGTTTTCTGTTGCTGTGGGCTTGTTTACGGTTGCGCTCTGTGGTTTCCTTGCCGCTATTTACCTTATAGGTGAAACAAAAGAAGCGCATGATAAACGCCGTTTCATTAAAAAAGCTGAATTTATGAATGTAGCCGCTGTAGTTTTTGGTGCGATGGTTTTTATTGCTGCCCAAAGGGATGGAATTCCATTGATTGATTGGGTTTTTAAAAGTAATGTGGGTTTATCTGCCATCATTCTGGCGAGTTTATCTCTGGTTTTGTTGTGGTACTTACTGCTTAGGGGTAAAACAAAGATATTGCGTGTTTTAGCAGGCTTTCAGGTCACCATGATTCTATTGGCAATTAGTTATGCGCATTTTCCAAATTTTATCCGTTTAAAAAACGGAGATGCGATTTCACTACTCGAAACAGTCGGACCAGAAAAAACTATTTACAGTTTAGGTTTAGCACTTTTGCTCGGGAGTGTGTTGATTTTACCTTTTCTGGGATATTTGTTTTATAAGTTTCAGAAGAAAGAGGAATAAATTTCTTGTTAGGCTGAGGCACGAAGCATCTTTTTCATAGTTGCAGATGCTTCGTACCTCAGCATGACAGCGTGTTTAAGATTTCTGCAATAAAACAAAAAAAGAGCACTTGTTTCCAAATGCTCCTTTAAAAACGTATTCAAATCTTATCTACAACCCACCTTTTCTGTTCGATTTTGTTTGTACCGGCCATGTTGCCGGTTTTCCGGTACGTTCGTTTACAGGTAAATCTGTGGCTTTTTCGTTCGAGGTTTTCTCAGGATCCTCGCAAGCCATATAAACCATAATGGCGGCTAAAATCACATTACTTCTAATTTCGTCGAAAACCAATTTATCGTAACTGTCTCGGTTGGTATGCCAGGTATACGTTCCATAATCCCAGCTGGTAGAGCTTAACGAGTAACCCAATGCTCCGGCAGCTACAAATGAAGCAAAGTCTGATCCTCCAGCACCAGGTGATCCCGGGAAACTGGTTTTGATCTGGTTTTTAATGGTGTCTGGTACTGCAGCCAACCAACGGGTAATGTAATCTTTTGATTTAGCGAATCCTTGGCCACCGATATTAACCACACGACCTGTACCGTTATCCTGGTTAAACAAAGCCTGAAGATTGTTTACAATCTCTGGATGATCTTCTACAAAAGCCCTTGATCCATTTAAACCTTGCTCTTCGCTTCCCCAGTGCCCAACCAAGATAGTACGTTTTGGGTTGGGATAGATTTTTTTTAGAATGCGCATGGCTTCCATCATTAAAATGGTTCCTGAGCCGTTATCAGTAGCGCCACTTGCGCCATCCCACGAATCGAAATGTGCCGATAACATTACATACTCATTTGGTTTCTGTGTGCCTTTTATTTCAGCTAGGGTATTAAAGGTTGGCACAGTGCCTAATTTCTTAGAATCTGCTTCGATTCTTAGTTTAGGTTTATCACCATTCAGTACCAAGCGGTAAACTAAACCATAATCTTCAACTGATAAATCTAAAGTTGGGACCTTTTTTGTATTTGCACCAAAAATTTTATCTACACCAAAACCCTGCGACCAGTTATTGATCACTACCGCTACTGCACCTGCATTTTCTATAGCTACAGGAAGCGTTTTTGCTGTTAAACCCGTTTTAGCTAAACTCGCTGTCCATGCTTTAGCGGCATCGGCTTTTTCTTTTTTAAACTTTTCGAACAAATCTTTGGTGGCAAATTCCTCCCAGTTTTTTTCTGGTCGGCCAGAAAGTTGATTCATAGAAATCAAGACGATTTTGCCCTTTACATTGGGTAACCATTTTTGAAAAGATACCGAATCTGTAATTTCTGGGAGAATAATTGCTTCTGCATTAATGGCTTTACCATTGGTAGATGGGCTCCAAGCCAATTGTGTACCTTCTAAGGTTCTAACGCGTGGGCTTACTAAATCGATGTGGGTAATGCCTCTTTCCCAGCCGGCCCATTCGCCCCATTTTTCATTTTTTGCCGAGATACCCCAATCGCTATATTTTTTTACGGCCCAATCATTGGCTTGTTTCATTTGTGGAGAACCGACTAAACGTGGTCCAACAACATCTAAAAGTTCATGTGCAAGTTTCTCCAATTGAGAATTTTCGTTCACTTCTTTAACAATATTGTCGATTACTTTCTTGTCTTGTGCAAAAACGCCGGCCGAAGCGCACAGCAATAGTGCAGAAAATAGTAGTTTTTTATTCATAATTAGTTAGGTTGATTATTTGATATGCTAATTTATGAAATAAGGTGTAGGGTTAGCGGATGTTAATGGAAATGTTGCAGTAAGTAGAGTCGTTGCGAGGTGGTTGGAGGTGGTGTCAGATGTTCCCATCTGACACAAAATTGAGTGCTTTGCAGAAGTTAGATTTGATAAAAGGTCAGATGGTAACATCTGACCTCACTTGGGCCAGGTCTTCCGTGCTAAATAGCTAAAAGCTCTTTTTCTGGATCTTATCATGAAAAGGTAAATACTCAGCAAGTGCTGCCGAACCGTACCAATTGTATAATTCTGGTTCTAGTAATTTTGCTTTTATTGCCGGATCGCTTTCTAATAATTGTTTTGCCTCTTCGATCGATTTTGTGTTTAAAACGAAAATGCCACGGTAATTTTTATCGTTTTTACCCATCGGGCCTGCGACTACGAGTTTTTGCATTTCGACCATTTTGCCCATGTTTGCCATGTGACCTGCAAATAAACTATCGGTTTTGGCTTTCGTTTCGGTTATATTCGAACCTGATTTCAGAATAACCAGAACATACATTTTCATGCCATAACTATCGGCACCGAGTTTTTTGGCCAATGCTTCATCGTAAGGAACTTTGGTTTTTTTATCCTGAGCCTGCGTAGAGAACATAGCGGTGATCAGGGAGATGAATAGGACTAACTTTTTCATTTTAGTTTATGGTTTGGTTAGTTTAAAAATAAGAAAAATTGTGGTTATTTATTCCCTTCCTTTGGAGAGCTTGCTCCGATGCTTTTCGGAGGGTGCCCGCAGGGCAGGGTGGTTGTAGCACTCGCTGGGAAAACCCCATCAAAAGAACCACTGGCCCACGTTAATTAAACCTGATTGAAGTGAAAGCCCGCAGTGTAGCGAGGATTTAATAAGAAAAGCAGGACTGAATTAACCGAAGTTATTCAAGCCCTGCTTTTCTTATTATAGTTTCGTTTCTGTCATTTATTAGTCGATTGCACTAATGAACCAAATTAATTATTCATCATTTTAATAAAAGCGCCCAATTTAGCTTTCATGGCTCTTCTATCCACAATAAAATCGAGGAAACCATGTTCAAGAACGAATTCTGAGGTTTGGAAACCTTTTGGTAAGTCTTTTTTAATGGTTTCTTTAATTACCCGCGGACCAGCAAAACCAATCAGTGCACCAGGTTCTGCAATATTGATATCGCCTAACATCGCGTATGATGCCGTTACACCACCTGTTGTTGGATCGGTTAATAAAGAGATATATGGAACTTTAGCCTGACCCAATAAAGCGAGTTTAGCTGACGTTTTAGCCATTTGCATTAATGAAAATGCGGCTTCCATCATACGCGCACCACCTGATTTAGAAATCATCAGGAACGGAACTTTATGTTTGATACTATAATCGATCGATCTTGCAATCTTTTCTCCTACAACCGAGCCCATTGAACCGCCAATAAAAGCGAAATCCATACAGGCTATAACAAGATCTTGTCCTTCGATTTTACCAACACCTGCACGGATAGCATCTTTTAAGCCTGTTTTAGCCTGACTTTCTTTAATTCTGTCGGTGTAAGGTTTGTTATCGTTAAAATTTAAAGGGTCGCCTGATGTTAGGTTAGGGAACAGCTCTTTAAACTCGTTATTATCAAATAAAACCTCGAAATATTCTTTTGAGCCCACTCTCAGGTGGTAATCGCAGTAATGACAAACGTATTTGTTTTCCTGAAGTTCTGCCTGATGTAGCGGTTTCTTACAATTTGGACACTTATTCCACAATCCATCTGGTGCTTCCTTCTTCTCTTCTGTTGTGGTAATGATACCTTTATTCTCTCTTTTAAACCAAGCCATATAATTTTTTAAAGAATTGGATTGCAAAGAAACGAAAAATATAATAAAGTAGAACCTTATTTAGATGTAAAAATAGTCGATGGTTAGTTGGTTGATAGTTGATTGCCAATTACAGAAGTGCTTAAAAACTTTCCTTTGCTCATTGCCAACTGCAAATTGTTAACTATAGTGTGTGTTTTTTACACTAAGGATAATGTGTTTTTTACACTAAATAGGCCTTATTTTGCTGTTAAGCAAATAATTCTGTTGTTAGAAAAGCTTGGAATGTTATTTTTTTTTATAACTTCGGACTTAATAAAATTAACAAGAAATGAGTTTAAAAGGCTACAAAGGCGTAATTTACGGAGATGCCGTTCAAGAATTGTTTGAGCAGGCTAAAAAACATCAGTTTGCTTTACCAGCAGTAAACGTAACCGGTACAAATACGGTTAACGCGGTATTGGAGACTGCTAAGGCAGTAAATTCGCCTGTTATGATTCAATTATCTAATGGCGGTGCGCAATTTTATGCGGGCAAATCTTTAGATAATGAGAAATTGCAAGCATGTATTTTAGGTGCTGTATCGGCAGCTAAACATGTACATTTATTGGCAGAGCATTATGGTGTTGCCGTGGTTTTACATACCGACCACGCCGCTAAAAAATTATTGCCTTGGATTGATGGACTTTTAGACCACGGTGAAAAATTCTTCGCTGAAACTGGAAAGCCTTTGTTTTCATCACACATGTTGGATTTGTCTGAGGAGTCGATCGAAGAAAACATGGAAATTTCTGCTAAATACTTAGCACGCATGGCTAAAATGAATATGACTATCGAAATCGAACTTGGTGTTACAGGTGGTGAGGAAGATGGTGTTGATAACAGCGATGTAGACAGCTCTAAATTATATACTCAACCTAGCGAAGTGGCTTATGCTTACGAAGAATTAAGCAAAGTTTCTCCTCGTTTTACGGTTGCAGCTGCCTTTGGTAACGTACACGGTGTTTATAAACCAGGTAACGTAAAATTGCAACCGGTAATTTTGAAAAACTCTCAGGATTTTATCAAAGAAAAATTCAGCTTAACTGCAGAGAAACCGATTAATTTCGTATTCCACGGTGGTTCTGGTTCTACTCAGGAAGAAATTAGAGAAGCAATTTCTTACGGTGCAATTAAAATGAATATCGATACCGATATGCAGTGGGCATTTTGGGAAGGTATTTTAGAGTATTATAAAAAGAACGAAGCTTATCTTCAAGGCCAGATTGGTAACCCTGATGGCGATGATAAACCAAATAAAAAATATTACGATCCACGCGTTTGGTTGCGTAAAGGTGAAGAAACTTTTGTTAAGCGTTTAACTACTGCTTTTGAAGATCTGAACTGTATTAACGTAAACGACAAATTATAAGGAGATTGGAATGTTGGAAAGTTGAAAGGTTTTAACGTTACAACATTCCAACCTTTCTAACATTACAACGTAAAGCAAAAGCGCCATGGGTTTAAAAACTTATGGCGCTTTTGTTTGTTTTATGGTTATATTTAAGCAAACAAATTGTAATGGCAAAATCTAAAAACGATACCAAAAAAAATAATTTTTTCGAGAAATTTGCCAATGCGGCAACCAAATTTACTGGCAGCTCTGTTGCATTTATAGCTGCAACGGCGATTGTGGTTCTTTGGGCGGTAACAGGTCCGCTTTTCGATTACTCTGAAACCTGGCAATTGGTGATTAATACGGGTACAACAATTATTACCTTTTTAATGGTTTTTTTAATTCAAAAGGCGCAGAATAAAGACGGTAAAGCCATTCAGTTAAAATTAAACGAATTGATTGCAGCACAGCAAGGTGCAAGCAACCGGATGGTAGATATTGAAGACTTGAGCGAAAAAGAATTGGATCAGTTGCATAAATTTTACGTTACGATTGCTACACTTGCCAAAAAAGAGGCCGATATTCATTGTTCGCATTCAATAGATGTGGCCAAAGAGCTCAATGAATTGAAATTAAAATCGAATAAACACTTTAAACACCACGATAATGAGTCTACAAGTTCAAAAAGTTAACCATCCCGAAGATTTAGATAAAGTATTTGCTATCCGTAAAATTGTATTTGTAGATGAACAGAACTGTCCACCGGAATTAGAGTGGGAACATGAAGATGAATCTATACATTTTCTGGCAACGAACAACGGACAGCCCTGTGGTGCCTGCAGATGGCGTAAAACGGATAATGGTTACAAGTTAGAGCGTTTTGCCGTTTTAAAAGATTTTAGAGGGCAAGGAGTTGGCCGTGCACTGATAGCTGAGGCTTTATCTGATCTGCCGGAGGATGCGCATTATATTTACCTGAACTCGCAATTAGATGCTATGAGTTTGTACGCCAAATTTGGTTTTGTAGCTGAGGGTGAGCAATTTGAAGAGGCTGGTATACAGCACTTTAAAATGGTGAAGAAAGTGTGATATAATTAGCCACGGAGGCATGAATTATTAGTGCCGTCATTTCGACTGAAGCGCAGCGAAATGGAGAAATCTTTTGATATAGATTTCTCGACTGCGTTTCACTCCGCTCGAAATGACGACAGCGCGTTGGATATGGTAAAAAACTACCCAAATATCCTCCCTGACAAAGCCATTGCTTCATTCCACTTATCCATATTCAGATTTAAATTCTCTCCTTTAGTATTCAAATAGCCAATTACATCTTCGGTAGCAATGTTGCCTGTGAGGTCATCTGCAGCCATCGGACAGCCACCAAAGCCTTTTAAAGCGGAATCAATGCGTTTTACGCCCGAACGATAAGCAGCTTCTATCTTCTCTAAGCGCTCGACAGGAGTGGAGTGTAAATGGATGCCAATTTCAGTACTGTTAAACCTTGAAATTAGTTTTGGCAGGATACTTTCGATCTTTTCTGGTGTCGAAACCCCTACTGTATCAGCAAGCGATAAAATCTCCACACCCTTACTCACCAGCACATCAGCCCATTTTTCAACAATTTCATAATTCCATTCGTCACCATAAGGATTTCCAAAACCCATCGACAGATAAACAACCGCTTTCTTGTTGTTTTTAGCGCAAATAGAGAGCATTTCTTCCACCGTACTTAATGATTGTGCGATACTTGAATTGGTGTTACGCTGTTGGAAGGTTTCTGAGATCGAAAATGGGAAACCAAGGTAATTGACTGTCTGATGCTTTATAGCGTTCTCTACGCCCTTTAAATTGGCTACAATGGCCAAAAGCTTTGTAGTGGTATTGCTTAAATCGAGTTGTGCTAAAACTTCGGCAGTATCGGCCATTTGTGGAATGGCTTTAGGTGAAACAAAACTTCCAAAATCGAGTGTGTCAAAACCAACCTGGAGCAAGAGGTTTAGATACTCAGATTTAAGTTCCGTTGGAACAAAATCATATAAGCCCTGCATGGCATCGCGTGGACATTCCACTAATTTGAAGTTGTTTTGGCTCATGTTTTTGGCTAGATGAATTTTTAGCAAAATAAGGAAAGAATTTGATATGAGGTTAATTGTTAATGGTCACGTGGTTGATAGCCATGCTGCTTAATTGATGTGTTGCAAATTAATTGACCAATTAAGTTCTAGGTTATTAATAAATAAACCATCAACGATAATCCAATAGGCTGTAGCTTTGAACAATTAACCAATTATAACAGTTAACCGATTAACCTCTAAGCTATGACCCAACAAACCATCAGCTATGATCTACTAGTCTGTCGCTATAGGCTAGTTGGCCATTAACTAACAACCATCAACTATGAACCAATAGGCCATTGCAATGACTATTGAACTGATGTACCAATGAACTAATGCACCTTCTCTTCAGTTGGTATCTCATCTCTATAATCAACGCTTCGATCTTTTGCAAAGGTTCTGATAATTAAACGGGTTCCTCTATCATAGCTGAAATAACTCCAAACCCAGTTTACGAAAACAATAATTTTGTTTCTGAAGCCTACCAAAGTCATTAAGTGCACAAACATCCAGGTAAACCATGCGAAAACCCCTTGAAAACGGATTTTGCCAATATCTACAACGGCTTTGTTTCTACCTACTGTAGCCATTGAGCCTTTATCGAAGTATTTAAATTTCTCTAAAGGTTTATTTTCTTTAATGTTGATCAGGTTTTTGGCTAAATGATGCCCTTGCTGAATGGCTGCAGGTGCAACTCCAGGATGACCGTTTGGTGTTTCTTCGTCAATAATGGCGGCCACATCGCCAATAGCATATACATTTTGGTAACCTACTACTAAATTTTGTGTATCGGTTTTCAGTCTGCCACCTCTTACCACTTCAGCTTGATCTAAACCACCTAAAACCTGGCCTTTAACGCCGGCACTCCAAATTACGGTAGAACTTAAAATGGGTGCTTTATCTTGTAAGGTAAGGGTGTGGCCATCGTAACCGAGTACCCTGGTTTCGTTCATGATCTGAACGCCCATATCGGTAAGAAAATCTTTAGCCTTTTTCTGTGCCTGTGGCGACATTACGCCTAGTAATTCAGGCGAATTTTCTATAAGGTAAATATTCACCTTGCTAAAATCCATTTCTGGATAATCGTTCGGAATAACGTGTTTTTTAAGCTCCGCAATGGCACCAGAGGTTTCAACTCCGGTTGGGCCACCACCAACCACAACAAAGTTTAATAGGGCGCTTTTTTTATCTAAATCTTTTTCAATAAGCGATTTTTCGAAATTTTGTAAAATCAAACTTCTTAAATCCAATGCTTCCGGAATTGATTTCATCGGCATTGAGTTGGCTTCAATTTCTTTATTGCCAAAGAAGTTACTGGTAGAACCTGTGGCGATAACCAGATAGTCGTAATTGATTCTACCGATATCGGTTTGTAAACAGTTTTCAGCTGCGTTAACTTCGGTAACCTTGGTTACGCGAAAAATCAGGTTCTTTTGACCTTTAAAAATCTTTCTTAGTGGGAAAGCGATCGAATCGGCTTCTAAACCTCCTGTGGCTACCTGATAAAGTAGCGGTTGAAAGGTATGATAGTTATGTTTATCGAGCATAACCACCTGAAAGGGTTTATTTTTTAAACGTTTAGCTAACTCAATTCCACCAAATCCACCGCCAACTATAACTACTCTAGGGTATTCGCTTTTAGGAAGTTGTAAATCCATTTTGTATCGGTTTATCTATTGCTAATGTAACAAAAAGATAGCCAAAAGGTTTAAAAAATGAGGTTTTGGCAGTTATTCTAGTTTAATAACGAAGATATAACGCTGGCATGACGAAGCGGGATTTTGGTAGGTTTTAAGCTGTGCCCCAAGTTAAATAAACCTGATGGAAGTGGGCATCCCGATTCTTCATCGGGATAAAACGAACAGCAGGACTATCGGAACCGAAGGAGCAAGGGTACTGCTTTTCAAAAGCCAAAAAATATAACAAACCATTTTGTGTTCTTTGTGCCTTCGTGGTAAAAAAGCGCATAAAAAAAGCGTCCCGATTGCCCGGAACGCTTATATATTTTAGAAAATTAATCTTTTATTTTTTCTCAGCAGAACTACCCAAATCGATTACGATAGGCGTAGAGATACATAATGATGAATATGTACCGATGATACGGCCGATTAACAATGCGAAGATAAACCCGCGGATGCTATCGCCACCGAAAATAAAGATTACCAATAACACGAAGAATACGGTTAATGAGGTTAAGATGGTACGACTTAATGTACTGTTCAACGCAAAGTTGATTAAGTTGTTACGTGCTTCGCCATGTAAATCTTCTTTACCAGATTCTTTTAATTTCTCACGGATACGGTCGAATACAACAACTGTCTCTGTCATGGTGTAACCCATTACCGTTAAGATTGCCGCAATAAAATCCTGACCAATTTCTAACGAGAATGGCATAATACCATCTAAAATCGTGTAGAAAGATAATACCATTAACACATCATGGAATAATGCAATTACCGCACCTAAACCGTACTGCCATTTTTTAAATCGTACTACGATATAGATAAACATGAATAAACATGAGATCAATACTGCGTAAAAAGCTCCGTTTACGATATCACTTGCAATGATAGGCGTTACTTTTTGCGAACTTACGATTTCATATTTAGAACCCGCCAAACCTTTATTTAAAGCATCTTCTACAACTTTATCAGTTTTAATATTCTGATCTTCGATGTGGAAAGTGGTGGTAATTTTTACCTGGCTATCTTCACCTGCAGTTTTAACCTCTGGAGTTTCGTTACCGAAAACCGGGTTCAACTTAGCTTTTAAATCTTCAGTGTTAACTGCTTTATCGAAGTGAACTAAATAAGTTCTACCACCTTTAAAATCTACACCTAAGTTTAAACCACCATTTTTGAAATACATGCCAATACCAGCAATAATGATGATGGTAGAGATTACGTAGTAAATTTTACGACGGCCAACGAAGTTGAAACTGATATTTTTAAATGCGTTACGGGTAATGCTGTTATCGAAACTTACATCAATTTTGCGGTTTAATAACGATTCGAAAACTACTCTCGAAATGGCTACAGCTGCAAATAATGATGAAAGGATACCGATACATAATGTAGTTGCGAAACCTTGAACCGGTCCGCTACCGAAAACGTAAAGGATAGCACCTAAAATGAATAAGGTAACGTTTGAGTCAATAATTGATGGCATTGCATGTTTAAAACCCTCTTTAATTGCTGTAGCGGTGTTCTTGCCATGTGCAAGCTCTTCACGTACCCGCTCAAAGATAAGGATGTTTGCATCTACCGATAAACCAATGGTTAATACGATACCAGCAATACCAGGTAAGGTTAATACTGCACCAAGTGATACCAAGATACCAATGATGAAGAATAAGTTGATTAACAATGCAAAGTTAGCAACCCAACCCGCACGGTGATAATACAACGCCATGAAGATTAAGATTACGATAAAGGCAATTACGAATGAGATTAAACCATCGTGAATAGCTTGTGCACCTAAAGTTGGACCAACTACGTAGCTACCTGCAATACGAGCAGGAGCAGGTAATTTACCGGCTTTTAAGATGTTCGATAAATCTTTAGTATCAGTTTGGGTAAAGTTACCTGTTATTGAAGAAACACCACCAGCAATTTCGTTCTGTACAGTAGGGGCAGAGTAAACCTGATTATCTAATACAATAGCAATAGATTTTTTGTTGTTTGGATCAGCAGCAGCTTCAGCAGTAATTTTTTTCCATTTAGCAGCACCTTCGCTGGTCATGTACATGGTTACCTCTGGTTTGTTGTGTTGATCGAAATCGTCTTTCGAATCGCTAATTGCATCGCCACCTAAATCTGGCTTGCCATCGGCACTTACCACTTTAATGGCATATAGTTCGAAAATTCTCGAATTTTCTCTTGGTTTAACACTCCACATAAATTTCATCGTAGATGGAATAGATGCAGCAACTTCTGGAAGTTTTAAATAGTTATTAACCTTTGCAGTATCTTTTTGTAACGACATACCAACAACTGCACCTGGCATTAATTGTTGTTGTCCGTTTTCGCCCTGGTAAATTGGCAGATTAAGAACAGCGTATAATGGGTTAGATTTTGCTAATTCAGCTCTAACCGCTGTAGAATCTTTTTTACCTAAGCCAGCAAGTTTACCACCTTTAGCTGTAGTATCTTTAGTAGCCGCTTTTTCTAAACCAGCTAATTTACCGCCAGCAGCAGGAGCAGCTGTTGTATCCTTAGTTGCAGGCGCATCAGCTTTTAATGTTGCAGCTAAAATTTTATTAATGTTTTCTAATAATGGTGCAACTTCTTGTACCTGGTATACCTGCCAGAATTGTAATTCTGCAGAACCCTGTAAAAGTTTAGCCATACGTTCCTGGTCTTGCACACCTGGCATCTCAATTAAGATACGGTTGCTACCCTCTTGTTTTTGCATGTTCGGACTAACAACGCCAGAACCATCAATACGTGAACGTAAAACTGTAAATGAACGATCGATAGCACTAGTTGCTTCTTTTTCTAAGAATGATTCAACCTCTGCATTGCTTGCGCTAGGTTTTAACTGAGATGCGTTATCCTGGTTAGAAAAATAATCTGCAAGTTTAACTCCTGGGCTTAATTTTTCGAATTCATCAACAAAAATTTTGATGTAATCTTTACCACCGGCATTTAATTGGATCTGTGCGTTCTGAACTGCTTTGTTGAAATTGCCATCAGTAGGGTTGCCCGCTAATGATTTAACCAGCTCAGCTAACGATATCTCCATCGTTACGTTCATTCCGCCTTTTAAGTCTAAACCCAAATTAATCTCTTTCGCTTTTACCTCTTGATAGGTAAATCCAACTAAAGGATAAACTTTCACGGTACTCATCGAATCTAAGTAAGCCTTTTCTTTGGCCAAATCACCCTTCGCAGCGTTTTTTGCATCTTTTTCTACCTTGGATGCTACCAAAGTAAAAGAAAGTGCGTACGCACAAACGATAGCCAATACTATCGCTATAAACTTAATAAAACCTTTTCCTTGCATTGTTTGTTTAAAATAATTTGTCTTTCGCTGTTTTTTAACAAGTCGGCAAATCTAATTAAATTTTTAAATTATAGAACCCCTTAATTGATAAATTATTAACATTAATTTTTATCTGGCAATAATCCCTCGAGATTCATCACGCATAATTCATTTCAAAGTGCTAAGTTTAGATTGAAATTGATTTGGAAAGCAATTATAGTAGCTTTTGGGCTTGGTTCAGTCCCGCTAATGTTTTAATCCTTTTTCTTCTGTCATGCTGAGGTACGAAGCATCTTTCCATCTGCGAGTTCTTAGACACGAAGATGCATTATAGATCTTTTAGTGAAAAGCAATACCTGTGTTTCTTCGGCTCCGATAGTCCCGCTGTTCGTTTTATCCCGATGAAAGAATCGGGATGCTCACTGCCATCAGGTTTAGCTTGCAAGGGAAGAAGCGGAATAGCTTATAAAACAAACCCTGCGCCCCTTGCGAAATTCTTCGCGTTCTTTGCAGTTAAATTGAGTTAAATCCTTTCTAAAACCTCAAAAGTATAATCGTACTTGTTTTTTTCGTCGGCTTGATGTGCTTCGCTGCTAATTAATTTCCATTCGTTCCGATCAATTTCAGGGAAAAAAGTATCTGCATCAAAATTGTGATGGATGGTCGTTAAATAAAGGGTATCTGTTTTGGGCAAGGCTTGTCTGTAAATTTCAGCACCGCCAACAATAAATACCTGTTTTTCTTCCATTTTGGTGATTTCTAAAGCTTCATCCAAGCTGTTTACCACTTCAACGCCGTCGATTTTTAATTCGCTATCTCTGGTAATCACAATGTTTCTGCGGTTAGGCAAAGGTCTGCCAACAGAATCAAACGTTTTGCGGCCCATTACAACAGTATGCCCCGAAGTGGTTTGTTTAAAGAACTTTAAATCAGCTGGCATGTGCCATAAAAGCTGGTTGTTTTTGCCTATTGCGAAGTTTTCGCCTACGGCTACGGCTATGGAAAGCGAAGGGCTTTCTGGTTCATTAGTCATTGGTCATTTGTTTATTGGTGTCTGCATGGTGCTTTAGGCACAGTTCAATAAGGATGAATTCTATGCATTGACAACTGAGTTTAAGTTTTATCTAAATTTTTTCCAATATATTTTATGTAAGCATTTAGCTTTAAGTGGATTGTTTGTAATTCAGTATAAAGTTCTGAATAACAGTCTTCAGATATCAAATTTCTGTTTTTTGATTTCCTAAGAAATGATTTTACTTCTAAAATAGAACCTCGGCTATAATAACAAAAGTTTTTGTTTTCTTTAAAATGGTATCGGCCATATCCTTCTGCTATGTTGGCACTGATAGAATCAGCCGCTCTGCATATTTGCTTCCCGATGGTATCTTTCGCAAAATGATCCCATCCCATAACAATTTCCCAGATTTTATCTGAAATTACCTCTGACAAATTATAGACTTCCAAATCCTCTAATTTATAATTCATGATTTCTCTTGATTAAGTAAATTAAAGGGATGATTTTTTTAAAATAGGGCGTTCAATTCTGCGCCCAAACAAATGAACCAATGGCTAATGACCAGTGAACAAATGTTACACCGCTACAATTCCCTTAATATGTGGATGTGCTTCGTAATTTTCCAAAGTAAAATCCTCAAACTTAAAATCAAAAATGCTTTTCACCTCAGGATTGATTTTCATGGTTGGAAGTGGCTTAGGCTCGCGACTTAATTGCAGGTTGGCTTGCTCGATATGGTTGTTGTATAAATGTGCATCGCCTAAGGTGTGGACAAAGTCTCCTGCTTCTAGGCCGCACACCTGTGCCACCATCATGGTTAACAAAGCGTAAGACGCAATGTTAAAAGGTACGCCTAAGAAAATATCGGCACTGCGCTGATATAACTGGCAACTTAATTTTCCATCAGCTACATAAAACTGAAAAAATGCATGACAAGGAGGTAAGGCCATGTTTTCGATTTCGGCAACATTCCATGCAGAAACAATAATCCTACGTGAATCGGGATTGTTTTTGATGGTATTGATGATATTGGTAATCTGATCGATGTGTTGCCCATCAGGCGTTGGCCAGTTTCTCCATTGCGAACCGTAAACCGGGCCAAGGTTGCCATTTTCGTCAGCCCATTCGTCCCAGATACGTACACCGTTATCCTTTAGGTATTTAATATTGGTATCGCCTGTTAAAAACCAGATCAGTTCGTGTATGATAGATTTTAAGTGCAACTTTTTGGTCGTTACCATCGGAAAACCTTCCTTAAGGTTAAAACGCATCTGATAACCAAAAACGCTTATTGTTCCTGTGCCGGTACGATCGTGTTTTTGAGCGCCATGATCCAGCACATGCTGCATTAAATCTAAATATTGTTTCATACTGTTCTGATAATTTACAAATATCTAAAATTTATCAGGTGTTATAAATCATTTTATTGTTTAATTGTTAACATCGGTTGCGTGCAGTCATGGCGTGAAGTCACGACATACGCGTATTTAAAATTGACTACTTGTTTGTATCTTTGCAGTTGGAACTGTATTTGGTTTTGAGGGAAAATCTCAAATCTCAAATCTCAAATCTCAAATCTCAAATCTGAATGCTATCTTTTCCCAACGCAAAAATAAACTTAGGCTTAAATATCACCGAAAAACGTGCTGATGGTTACCATAACCTCGAAACCGTTTTCTATCCAATTAATATTAAGGATTCGGTCGAAATTACCGATGCGGAAGAAACATCGTGCAAAATTCATGGCATTGATATTCCTGGCGATGCAAATGATAACCTGTGTTTTAAGGCCTACCAATTGGTTAAAAAGGATTATGATATTCCGGCTCAGCAGATTAATTTATTGAAAAATATTCCTGTGGGCGCAGGCCTGGGCGGAGGATCAGCAGATTGTGCTTTTATGATCAAATTGTTGAATGAGAAATTCAGTTTGGGAATGTCGGTCGATAAAATGGAAGGTTACGCCCGCCAGTTAGGGGCGGACTGCGCTTTTTTTATCGAGAACAAACCTGTTTACGCATTTAATAAAGGCGACGAATTTGAAAAGTGCAAAATAGATTTGTCAGCTTGGTTTAAAGTTTTGGTAAAACCGCCTGTACATGTGAGTACGGCCGATGCTTATGCACATGTAAAACCGCAGAAACCTTTGCAATCGTTAAAAGAAATCATACATTTGTGCCCAACAACATGGAAAAATAAGGTTATCAACGATTTCGAACTATCGGTATTCGCAAAGTATCCCCAAATTCGTCAAATAAAAACCAGTTTATACGATGCAGGCGCAACATTCGCTTTAATGAGTGGTAGCGGTTCGTCGGTTTTTGCAATTTTCGACCATCCGGTTAAATTGCCTGAACTGGAAGAAAACAATATAGTTTATTATAATATTTAAATAGAGCTTAAAGGTTAAAGCAGAAAGACTAAAGCTAATGCGTCTTGATACTAAATACTCGATACTAACAAAATGAACATAAATCTGATCCGCAAGAGCGGTAAATTTAATTTTGAAGCAGAAAACGAGAGCGGTTTTACTGTAGAGTTGGATGCAAAAGCTGCCATTGGTGGCGAAGGAAAGGGGTTCAGGCCAATGGAGATGTTGCTTATTGGATTAGGCGGCTGCAGCGGGATTGATATGGTAAATGTATTAAGTAAGCAGAAAGAACCGCTTGATGATGTTAAAATTGCAATTACAGCAACCAGAAAAGAGGAAGAAATGCCGCCGATATTTGACGTAATCAATATTCATTTCGATTTATTTGGCGATTTAAGCGTTCAAAAAGTGGAGCGTGCGTTACAAATGACCTTTGATAAATATTGTTCGGTATCGAATATTTTGGGCCGCTCTGCAACAATTAATTTTACTTACAAAATAAATAAGGTGTAGGGTGGAGGTTTAAGGGTGTAGGATTTAAGGTTGAGGGGTGAAATCTCCTATCTCAAATCTTTTGTCTCAAATCTCATATCTAACATCTCAATACTCATATCTAACAATACAATGAAATCCGAAAATTTTGAAACCATAGCTATACGCACTCAAACCGAACGCAGTTTACACAAAGAGCATTCATCTCCTATTTACCTTACTTCGAGTTATAAGTTTGAGGATGCTGAAGAAATGCGTGCTTTGTTTGCCAATGAAAAGGAGGGGAATGTATATAGTCGTTATTCAAATCCAAATACATCAGAGTTTATCGAAAAAATGTGCCTGTTAGAGGGTGCCGAAGATGGTTTCGCCACTGCTACAGGGATGGCTGCTATTTTTACTACATTTGGCGCTTTCTTGAAAAATGGCGACCACTTGGTTTCCAGTAGATCGGTTTTTGGTTCTACCCATCAATTATTAACCAATGTTTTTTCTAACTGGGGGGTAACTTTCGATTATGCCGATTTAGATAAACCACAGGATTGGGAAGCTTTGATTAAACCCAATACCAAAATGATTTTTGTAGAAACCCCATCTAATCCAGGTATCGACATTATCGATCTGGAATTTTTAGGCGATCTGGCTAAAAAACACAACGTATTATTAGTTGTCGACAACTGCTTTGCCACACCATATCTGCAACAACCGATTAAATTTGGTGCACACATTTCTATCCACTCGGCTACTAAATATATTGATGGGCAAGGGCGTGTTTTGGGTGGCGTGATTTTAGGGACCAAAGATTTAATTGCCGATGTGATTGGTTTTGCCCGTCACAGCGGACCAGCGTTATCTCCTTTTAATGCGTGGATTTTATCTAAAAGTTTAGAAACTTTAGCCATCCGTATGGACCGCCATTGCGAAAATGCTTTAAAGGTTGCCGAATATTTAGAAAAACACCCAAAAATTAAACTGGTAAAGTATCCGTTTTTACCATCACATCCTCAGTACAATATTGCCAAAAAGCAAATGAAACAAGGTGGTGGTATTGTAACCATTGTGGTTGAAGGCGGTATTGATGCTGCACGTAAATTTATGGACAGTCTGCAAATGTTCTCTATTTCAGCAAATTTGGCCGATACACGTTCAATTGCAACGCATCCCGCTACGAGTACGCATAGTAAGCTTACAGAAGAGCAACGCAATGAGGTAGGTATTGAGCAGGGTTCTATACGTTTATCAATCGGTTTAGAACACATCAACGATATTTTAGCCGATATTGAACAAGCATTAGCCTAATGCATGCTTAAAAATAGATCAATAAAAAAGGGAGATTTCTTAATAAAAAATCTCCCTTTTTTATTTGATTAAGGTTGCTATTCGTATTTTGAAAAATCTACAGCAAATATACAGCGGTTAACCTGACTGCCATTTTGAGCACCCGCATTGGGTTCAAATTCAGTTAAGCTCCATAAATATCCGTATTGTGCTTCAAGATATAGCGATTCAGCACCGTATGGCCACCTGTATCTAACTGTATTGGTATCGCCATCTGTATATCTTGCTAAGCGGGCGGTTGATCCGTACGATTCGCTCGGCGATCCGGTGCAAGAAAGCCAGGTTCTATTCCCTTTTCTAAAAACGCCCTGTATGCCATGCGCATGATCTGAAGTAAACAGACTGTTTTTGGGAATCACTGTTTGTATCCCTGAATTCTGCAATTCGCCGGCTGTGTTTATAGGAAATCCGAATATTTTAGGCATAATCGATGCATCTGCACTTCCGGCATAATATTGGCCTATCCATAATTGATTGTTTTCGTAATTTACCTGTACTGTTGAAAAAGGATCTGCATCATTAATTTTATAATAACCTATTTGTGGAAGTATGTATCTGTAATTAAAAGCATAAAGATTACCACTAGCGTCTTTGCCACACTTATTATCAGTGCCAGTCCCTGTACTTACCTCAATAATTTTGTCTAGATCGAATACCCTTAATCCTAGACTTGTACTGCTTAAATAAACTTTACCATTAAAATAAGCTACTCCGCCGGCATGTACATTTAAGGGCGCGTAAGCACCATATTGCGTATAATCTAGCGTGCCGGTTGGAAGTGTAGGCTGTACCAGTAAAATGTGCCTATAAGTTAAGTAAGTGCTAGAACTTGGGCTGATATCAATAAGTGTTATTCTCGATCCTTTGCTCTCTGCAGCATCTTTAGCGTACCAGCTTACTAATAAATAACGTACACCGTTCCTTGAGAAACCAGCGATTCCCTGGGGGCGCCATATAGATGTAGTTTCATCATCTTCATTCCACCTTATACCCCTTACCCTGTTTTCTTCAGGAATGTTGAAGCCATATACCTCGGTGTAAGCATTGCCACCAATGGCTTGACGGTTTTTATCTAGCTGTGTTGGGTTTAAAAATGTAAAACCTGTGTTAATGTAAGCCGATGTATTGGTGTAGGCATTTACGCTTGCGGCCGGGCTGGCTGCTGCAGTGTTGGCCATTAGCATATTTTTGTTTTGTACTGTTGTGCTGATCGACTCTTCTGTTAACGTGTTCTTTTGGCAGGAAAGTGTGAATAGGCAGGACGCTAATAGCATCCAGAGGAAGTTTTTTTGCATGGGTTTATGTTATGGTTAAATTGAAACAAGTTTAAAGGGTAGATATAAACTTACAACTGGAACAGTGTTAAGGATTGGTTATGTTTAATGCATTGTAGTCCCAATTATTTTGTCTAAACTTCCAGATTTTTGTCTGGGTACGGGCTTATGAAACTTTGGAAGTCTTTCAAAAAAACTAAATTCGTATATGAATGACATCGACTTTATCCTTACCGAACTTCGATCTATCAGTGAGCCCGAGTATTTAAAAAAAATGGCTCATTTTGGGATTGATATTTCTAAAGCTTTCGGCGTCAGGGTGCCAAATATCAGAAAGCTGGCCAAGCAGATCGGCAAAAATCAGGAACTGTCTTTATTGCTTTGGGAAACCCGATTTCATGAAGCCCGTCTTTTAGCAATCTTTATTGGTGATTATAAAGAAGTCGGAGAAGCGCAAATAAATGCTTGGACGAAAGATTTTAGCTCCTGGGATATATGTGATCAGGCATGTGGAAATCTTTTCGTTAAGACGCCTTATTTTAAGTCGAAAGCTTTTGAGTTTGCCGGGGCTAAAGAAGAATTTGTAAAACGAACCAGTTTTGTATTAATGGCCGAAGCCGCCGTGCATCTCAAAAAAGAACCCAACGAAACTTTTTTAAGTTTTCTTGTAATTATTGAAAGGGAAGCTTACGATAACCGGAACTTTGTTAAAAAAGCAATCAACTGGGCGCTTAGGCAGATCGGCAAACGAAATGCTTTCCTGCATCAACATGCAATCGAAACAGCAAATAATATCCTTGCACAAAACAATAAAAAAGCAAACTGGATAGCTTTAGATGCCTTGCGAGAACTGAACAGCGATGCTGTACTTGCCAGGCATGATCGACTCTAGACTTAGGACTCTGGACTAAAGACTCTCTTTTCTTACCCTACATCAATGCGTGGCAAACATCGCTGCTGTAAATTTGTATCATAAATAAGAAAGGAAATTTATGTCACAGTTTATTTTGCACAAAGAAAACACCCGCGGTCACGCTAATCATGGTTGGTTAGATGCACACCATTCATTCAGTTTTGCTAATTACTACAATCCAGAGCGGATGCACTTCGGAGTTTTAAGGGTTTTAAATGACGACAGTATTGATGGTGGAATGGGTTTTGGCTCTCATCCGCACGATAACATGGAAATTATTACCATTCCATTAGCTGGTGCAATTGCACACAAAGATAGCATGGGCAATTCGGCCGTAATTAAAAATGGAGAAATTCAGGTAATGAGCGCCGGAACAGGTGTTAGCCATAGCGAGTTCAACGCAAATGCAGATGAGCAATTAAATTTATTGCAGATTTGGCTGTTTCCGAACAAAAAGAATGTTACGCCACGTTATGATCAGCAAACTTTAGATGTTGCAGCGAGGCACAATAACTTCCAGCAGATTTTATCACCAAACGCTGATGATGCTGGCGTATGGATCCAACAGGATGCATGGTTCTCATTAGGTAAATTTGACGAGGGTTTTGAAACAGCATACAAAATCAAAAAAGCTGGAAACGGTGTTTATGCTTTCGTAATCAACGGAGAGGTAACCATAAACGGACAAGTGTTGAGCAAAAGAGATGGTTTAGGTGTTTGGGATACAGACAGCATCAGTTTTAAAGCAAATACTGCAGATGCAGAGGTTTTATTGATGGATGTTCCGATGGAATTGAATTAATTTAGAAGAATCGTCATTTCGACCGTAGTGTTCCAAAGGAACTCCTTTGGAGGAGAAATCTTGGAGTAGAGACCAAATATTTCTCCATTTCGCTACTGATGAAAATCGGTGCTTCAGTTGAAATGGCGATTTTCTTTGTTGAGTAATTTGTTAAACAACGATATTTTTAAAACTTAAAATATGCAAACTACTATACTTTATATCGGCCGGGATACAGAAATTACCGCAGTAATGAACCGCTTGTTAAATGCCAGACCAGAATGGAAGGGATTATGTGTTTGTAAAAATGAAGAAGCGATTTTCATTTGTAAAGAACAGCACGTGGATCTGGTTTTACTTGGCAATGGCATTGATCCAGATTCAGAAACCGAATTGAAAAACAAACTACTTGCTTTACAACCAGGCCTGAAAATTATCCAGCATTATGGTGGGGGCAGTGGTTTGTTGTATGGTGAGGTAATGTCGGCACTTTAACCGCGAAAAAAAATACCCGTCATTTAGATAAATAATCTATTGCATAAAAACCAAAGTGATTGACAGAAAGTTTAAGAAGACCACTATCCCAAGTCGCCGTCATCTCGAGCGAAGTCCAACGTAGCCGAGAGATCTATCGAGGCAGATCTCTCCATTTCACTGCGTTCCAGTCGAGATGACGATTTTGCTACTGAGTATCAGATCGTAGAATCCTAAAAAATCCTAGCGCTAACTAATATAATCCCTGTCCTCGTCGCTCAATTCTTTTTTATTCGAAACAGGTTGATTTCTTTCGATCTCATCATCATAGCTACTTAATGTTTTTCTCGGACGGCCCACAACAAAACCGATAATAAAACCGATGATGATACAAATGCCGATAACCAAAAGTTTAGATACCGGAACTGTGGTAACCAGGAAATCAAAATCAACAGGTTCGGTATTCACCATTAAAAATATGGTCAGCAATACGGTCAAAATAATGATGGAAATTGTTTTTGCACTCATGGTTTTAAAAGCTATAATTAAATGAAAACTCTAATATCGGATTTTGATTGTAAATCTGATTAACAAAAACCAACCTCGCTCCTAAATCTACAACAGGTTGATAGCGCAAAAGGTTTACACTTGTGTTCAATTCTATGCCATAAGTTTTCGGATCGTTAAAGGTTGTGCCCTTGCCAATGTTTTCGTAATGGCAAAACAAACCTGCCCTAAAATTTCTGACGTAAGCGAAAGGACCCAACTCCCAATCAGGAAAAGCAAAAGGGAAACGGTAGTTGAAAAGCAGACTGTTTTGTAATGCACTTTTCGCTAAAATATTGTTGTATCCATAAACAGTTGCAATCTCGGTTGCATACTGATTTACCCCACTTGCTTTCTGATAATTAAAGCTCGCTAAAAAGGAATGGTTTTTTGCAAGGCCCGGAAAGTAAAGGAAACTTTCGAGTGCTAAGATTTCTCCTTTTAAGTTTTTGTCAAAGGGTTGGTGATTGTAAGTTGCCCTAAATACTTGCGCCCACTTTGGTGCAATATCTCTTTCGGTAGTGCGCACGCTGTGGTTGAAAGTGAAATTATATTCCATTGGAAATTTAAGCTCGCGGATAAAACCGGTAGGCATATTTTCTGGCATGTAACGCTGCGTAAAACTGGTTGCCGCATTTAGCGTAAAAGCATAGTTCTGATTGCGGGCATTAAACGAAAGCGGAACCGATGCATTGAGCTTGATATAGTTCTCCCGCCAATCGCCTTGCTGTATTGCATTTTTAGCTTTGTAGAACGTTCTTTTCGGACGGTTGCGGTATAGTAAACTAAACACGGGGTAAAGCGCCTTATAGCTGATATCTGCTGTGTACTCAAAACGTTTTAAGTCGCGATGGTATTTTGCACCCGTATAAAAGTCCATGGTGTTAAGCAGGTTGTTTGATTGCAGCTCCAGACCGAAAAGATATTCGTTATCGATAACTGGAATAATGCTGTGGAAACTGAAAAGGTTTAAGGCTTGATGATAGCGTTTAACCTGGTAAGTGCTGTCTGGAATTTTGTCAAAAACATTTCCTACATTTTCCTGCTTCTCTGCAGCAGCCGAAAAATCAACAAAGTTATTTTCACCTACAGATTTTTCGGTTAGTTCTGCCTCTGCAATTTCGTAACCATTGATTTTATAATTGTTAAAAATGATTTTTCCATCAGCGGTTTCGCTGGGGTTAAAGGCTCCGTATTTCGAAACACTAAGTGCATTGATTTTTTTCGAACCAGGGTCTATGCTGTAGATGTTATCAATGCCATTAAAGTGTGCATTGAAAACAATTTTGTCGTTAATGAAAATCGGGCGGCTTAGCTGTTGTCTGCTGTTCGAAATCAGCTGCGATTTTTTTTCTCCATCAATCAGCCACAAACTTTTTCCTTTTTCACTTACGCTGATATAGGCAACCTTATTCCCTGATTGATCAAAGGAAGGTGTCTGTAGGATTTCGTTTTCAAGATTAGAATAGGTCTTTAAAATTTTGCCTGAGCTTGCATCCATTTCTACCAGGTTGAACTGATTGCTCAGCTCCACTTTTGAAGCGATGATTTTCTTCCCATCATTAGAAAGGCTGGGAGAGAAGAGCCTGCTTTTGCTGCTTAATTTTTTGAATTTTTTGGTCTTTAAATTGTACGAACAAATTACGCTATAACTCCGTTGTTTGTAGCGCGGATCGTAGCGTATTTCATCCCAAACTAAATGGTCGTTTTTTAAGCTGAACCAAGGCTGTTCCTGGTAACCAATTCCGAATAATTTTTGTTCTGATTTATCCTCGTTAATAATCACGAAATATCGTGCATCTGTCTTGCTTTCTTTTAGCGCTAAAACCTGGTTTTTATTTAGCCGAACAGGAAGGAAATAATCTGTTGCCAAAGCAGATTTTTTATTTAAGCTTTCATAGCTTTCTGTAACAGATTTTTCTTGCTGCATTTTCCATTTTTCAGCAAGCTTGTTTTGTGTGGAAAGAAAGTAGGTTCTGGAGTTTTGCTTCGTGAATTTTTTTAAGCTCTGCGAAAAGGGGTACAACCTTATCGGTCTTTTTCTAATGTCGCCAAGTAGACTGTCGGAAATGAACTGACCATATTTTTCTTTCATATCCGATACCATCAAATATCCAGTTTGGTAATAGCCAGGCGTAACGTCTTTGTTCGAACCGAAATAGGCTTTGCTATAAGATATTTTTTTGCCTTCTAAAATTGAAGCACGATAAGGCATGATCCAATTGGGCTGCCGACCCCTGCCCGAATTAGTCAAAGCGGTTTCGTTAACCACTGCGTCACCTTCGAAAAACCAGGTGGGTATGCCCGCACCAAAGTAAGCGAAGTAAACTAGATCGGGGAATGGATGTACTTGCGCTCCTGTCAATTTGTCAAACTGGGCAATGTGCCTAAGTTCATGCACCGCTAGGTTGTTTAACCAGTCCTGACTGTCGAAAAACTGAGGTGGGGTTACGTAGAATTCAGACTTCTTAGGTGCCAGCTGAACAAAGCCATTTGCCACAGTTCCACGGTTCTGCAATAGGAGTGGAATAGCGGTTTTTTGCTGCCTTAAACCCAGCCCTATTTTAGGGTAGATATAGGGTAGGGTATTGGCCATTCTTTGGGCTTCTTTCTCCAGTTCTTGCGGATAGATGATTTTGAAGCCCCCTGCAGAAATATAGTTCCATTTTACACTAAGTGGGTTTTGTGCGGTGCTGAAAATCTGCCCAAAAACCGATAGTGATGTTAAGCTTAAGGTTACTATGCTTAAGTGCTTGATAATTAGTTTCTTGATTGATGTGTTTAAATTCATCTAAATTCTTTGCTAAAATATTTAGTTTTTTAAAATTTACAAATGTTGATTATTGTAAAGATTTTATTTATATAAAATTATTTAAGTTATTGATTTTTAAATATTAATGAATTTTATGTAAATCCTGTATTTGTCGATTTTACTTTTACTTTTTATTGAATTTTATAGCTGATTTAAGCTTCATTCAACATTTTTAATCGCATTAACATTATTGATTTAATTTACACTTATTAATCGATTTTCTTCGAAAATTTTATTGCATTTTTAAATTTTTGTATAGTTTTTCAGAATCCGGACAGGCTCCGGTAATGACTTAAAATGCAACTGGATTTTGTAATGCTCACCGATACTTTTTGGCTTTTAATGCTGGAAGAATGATTAACATTTTGGTCAGGATTACCTGCTTTAAAATTGACTTTCAGTATGCGAGAATCTGCTTAAAAAGTTGCGTTCTGTCTGTAATACTTTGAAACGAAATGTATGATGTAAATTGATTATTTAAAATCGCTATTAATATTTGAGATTAGATTGTTGTGACAAAATGTCTTTTTTTTTAGCGATTGCTTGAGGGATATTTTGGAGACGTTTCTTCTTACTCTTATCTTTTGTTAATCAGTTTTTGATGAATATGATGAGTTGAAATGCCAGTAATGTTGCCATAAATTGTGGGTTTAATCTAGCTTCAAGTCTGGTTTTTACCTCGATTTCTTGCTTTAAATTTGATCTCAGCGGTGGAAATTGTATATTTTTTTGTGGTTTTGAACCCTTAATTTTGTAATAATTCGGCCTTATAATGCAATTTCCTGACGATATTCGTGAATAATGGTGTTTTCGGTACACTTTATGGTGATTTTTGTTTTTGCGCTAAAAAGCGTGTCTAATGGCATTTAAATAGGGTTTTTTACGCCTTTAAGCTTTGCCCTCTGAAAATTCGAAATTGATTACTTTTCCTCAGTTGCATGGGGAAAATCACGTTGAAAATTAGGTTTTTGATTGTAATTTTTACCGATATTTTTATGCTGATTAACCATAAAATGCTTTATCTTTTTGTGCTACCTTGCCAGATTTTTATTGTGGTTAAAAACTATCCTGAACTGAATGTTGATAGATTTTAGACAAGCCATCTTGTTTCTATGTGACTTGACAACTCAGAATTGTATAGAATTTATATAGGTAATACCTCATGTTTGGTGCGGATTTAAAACGAAAATTTTGGTCTTTTATTTGTTGTTTTATCCCTGTTTTCCGTTGCTTTAAGTCAGTTTTTTTGGTGAGATTTTTAACCACTTTAGCTGCCTGTTTGTTGTATGGTTTTAATTGTAAATTTTTGCTAATTGGTATCTTCGATTTCAGCACTTTTTATTGACATATTTTTTGCCAAGATAAATTAATAATAAGCCTAGATAATGTTTGCATTTTGGCTGCTATTTCTGATTTAAAATAAAAAATATTTTGATCAATTTTATATTCAGAATCTTTGTTTTGTTAACTCCAAATCTGGTCTTCAATTAAGGGTTTTTAGTTGACGATCGCTTAAACATTTTCTATATGAAATTCTTTGTTTATCAAGTTTAAGGGGTGCGTCTTGAACTTATATTGTAGTATTGAATTTAAAGCTGTTTATTTAGGTTTTGTTCGCCTCTCCATGATCCTATTGCTTGGTTACGTATTTTCTTTATTTGCTGAAATACGCAATGGATGGTAATGGAATTCCACCCTGGTGATTCGTGAATTTTGACCCAAGAATATTAATTCAGCTCAACGATTTTGAACGGCGATTCATCTTGCTTTTGGTATACTTTTGTACATGCACTTTCAACCTTCGGGGGGATTGCATGCTTGTGCTAATGCTTATTTTTGGTCTTTTACTTCCCAATAGATTGCATTTTTTATGCTGTAATTTTCCTCATTTGAAGCTCCCGTTTTTGTTCCGATGGTTTGATTGAACTTGGCTACGTAGCTTGTCTCTGAAGCATTAGATTCCTAATGTTTTTGGATGGTTGTTCGCTGCTTTTAATTATAAGATTTTGAATCTCTATATAAGGCGAGCTGGAGGTTTTTATGATACTATGTAAACGTAGTGTTGACTAGCTTTGATGAGCTTCCTCATTACGCTTTTACCTAATCTTTATCTGGCAATTTAATGGAGAGAATTTTAGGCATTGCACTGTTTAGAAAGGATTAGCCACCAGCAATAGGTACAACTAAAGCCGTTCATTCAGTTGGTGTCATTTTTAAAGAAAATTTAAATTTCTATAGTTTGTCTTTACAGTTGATTCTTCCTCTTTTTATAGATCGGATAGAGAAAAATAGAGGCCAGGATAATGGTTGCACCAATATAAAATCCACCTGTCATTTGCTCTTTGCTTTGAAAGAAAACGAAGGCTAATACTATTCCGTATACAGGTTCCAAATTGGTGATTAATGCAACTCTAAAAGCCGATAAAGTTCTCATTACCGCAACACCAGCTACATAAGCAACGGATGTACAAAGTGTGCCAAGAAGAATAAGAAAGAACCAGTTTTTAGCACTTAAGTTGAATGCTGTGTGCAACAGTGTTCCATCATATAAGCGGTATAAAGTGATCCAGAAAAGTGCACCAACAAGCTCGTAAAAACTGATAATAGAAGGTTCGCTTTTTTGTACCAATGTAGAATTTATAGTTGAAAAAAGACTGGATGCGACTGCTGCCAGTAAACCAAAAATAATTCCTAAAGTATACTGGCCTTCAAATTTAAAGATCATATATATTCCTAGGATAATCAGTAAACCGATCAGAATGTCGCCCATTTGTATCGGCTGTTTTTTAATCAGCGGTTCTAAAATTGCAGTAAATAAAGTAAAGGAAGAGAGGCAAACCAAGGTTACCGAAACCGTAGAAACTTTAATGGCATGAAAGAAAAATATCCAGTGAATGGCTACAATTCCTCCCGTTAAAAAGAATTGGAAAAACTGTTTTTTGGTTATTTTAATATTCTTTTTGGTAATTAAAAACCAAGCGAAAAGTGTAGTGGATGCAATTAAAACCCGGTACCATACCATAGGTACCGCATCGATAGAAATTACTTTACCAAGTACGCCTGTAAAGCCCCAAACCAGCACCGTAAGATGAAGAATGAGTAAATTCTTTTTGGTAGCTTCCATTGCTATTTTGGTGCTTTTCTTAATAGGTAAAAACCTAATAACCCAAAGAATAATGTAGGCATAATAACAGCAGCAAAAGGAGGTAATCCACCTTTAGTAGAAAACATCTGGGTGAACTGATTAAATACGATATAAGCGAAGCTAATGAAGATTCCAATGCCTAATGATACACCGACGCCTCCGCGTACTTTACGCGATGATAGCGCTACGCCTATAAGCGTTAATACGAAAGCAGAAAGCGGGTGGAGGTAACGTTTGTATTTTTCAAACTGAAGATCGTTCATTACGCCTGTTCCTCGTATTTTTTCTTTCCTAATTTTATCAGAGAGTTCCTTTGTGGTTAAATTTTGCACTACGTTATCATATGCCGAAAAATCATCAGGGCGCATATCCAAAATGGTATCCTTTAACTTCCCGTTGCCATAAATCATGGTTTCTTTCAAGCCGTCAATCTTACGGATGGAGTAGTTGGTTAGCTGCCATTTGCGTTTAAGCGAATCCCATTTTATATTTTCTGCAACGATCTTTTTAGTGAGCACATCCCCATTAAAATTATCCAAAGAAAACCGATATCCTGAATTCGTTTTGTTGTCGAAATTATCGATGTAGATATAGGTTTTGTCATCCAGTTTCATATGGATGTTTGATTTGGTAGAAGGATCATTACGCTTTACGTAGGTATTCTCAAAGCTATTTTTAAGGGTGTTGGTATAAGGGAGAATATATAGATTAGAAAGTAGGTTAGCCGAGAAAATAATGGTAGCCGATACCAAATAAGGAAATAAAAAGCGGTTAAAACTTACCCCACCACTTAAAATTGGTACAATTTCAGTCTGATCGGCCATTTTAGCAGTAAAGAAAATCACCGCAATAAAATTGATCAGTGGTGAAAGCATATTCACATAAAAAGGAATTGAACCTGCGTAATATTTAGAGAGGATTCCCCAAAAACTAAGGCCACTTTTCATAAAATCATCCATCTTTTCCGATAAGTCGAACACGACAATAATGATCACAAAAATGGCCAGGGTATAAATAAATGTACCCAGGTATTTCCCGATAATGTATTGATCGATGATTTTTATCTTCCCCTTTAACAGACTCATTTTATAGCTTATTGCCTAATATTTTAACCATTTTGTTTTTCCACTCGTAAAATTCACCAGCAATGATCTTTTCCCTGGCCTGTTTTACCAGCCAAAGATAGAAATGTAGATTATGTAAGGTAGCAATTTGAGCGCCAAGCATCTCCTTGCTATGTACCAAATGTCTTAAATATGCTTTACTGGTTACTAAATCAGCGTGAAGATCGCTCTCCGCATCTAATGGAGAAAAATCGTTCTCCCATTTCTTGTTTCTAATATTTATAATACCATTTCTCGTAAAAAGCATGCCGTTTCTGGCATTTCTGGTTGGCATTACACAATCGAACATGTCGATACCCAGTGCAATATTCTCCAAAATATTGATCGGCGTACCAACGCCCATTAAATAACGTGGTTTTTCTTCTGGTAATATATTGCAGACCACTTCTGTCATGGCGTACATCTCTTCTGCTGGCTCACCAACAGATAAACCACCAATGGCATTGCCCTCACGGTTCATGCTGGCGATAAATTCTGCTGATTTAATACGCAAATCTTTATATACCGAACCCTGAACAATAGGGAAAAGGGTTTGATCGAAGCCGTATTTAGGTTCTGTGCTATCAAAACGGTCACAACAGCGTTTTAACCAACGGTGTGTCATTTTAATGGATTGTGCTGCATAAGTGTAGTCACAAGGGTATGGCGTGCATTCGTCAAAGGCCATGATAATATCAGCACCAATAGTGCGCTGAATATCCATTGCATATTCGGGGGTGAAAAGGTGTTTTGATCCATCAATGTGCGAATGAAAAGTAACACCTTCTTCCTTAATTTTACGAACTTTACTTAAAGAGTACACTTGGTAGCCGCCGCTATCTGTTAAAATTGGACGGTCCCAGCCAATAAATTTATGTAATCCACCAGCTTTTTCAAGGATGTCTAATCCTGGTCTTAAATATAAATGATAAGTATTACCTAGAATGATTTTAGCATCAATATCGTCTTTAAGTTCGCGCTGATGTACAGCTTTTACCGTTCCGGCAGTGCCCACAGGCATAAAAATAGGGGTTTGTATTTCGCCGTGAGCAGTTGTTACTGTTCCAGCCCTGGCTTTAGATAGTGGATCGTTAGCCTGTAAACTAAATTTCATCTGTTTCTATTTATTTTTCTCCAATTATTAGATGGAGCTTACCACCATCAAAATACGTTTTATTAAAACTAATTATTATTTTGATGGTAGACGTTCATATGTGTTTTTTCTCGTCGAAAATCTGCCAAAAATAGCAAAAATTGAGGGCATATTTTTGTTTAATTTTTTATCCACATAAAAGTGATTTACAGATTAAAAATGAGAAATTTGCGCCTATTTATTTTACCATCGTGATATTAACCCTGCTTGAAATTATTCTGCTCTCGATATTGGCTTTTTGCCTTTTGGTTCAGCTTTACTATGTACTTTTTGTTCATTTGAAATTGGCTAAGGTAAATATCGAGGAGATCCCGTTATCAGCGCAAAAACCGCTAAGTGTAATTGTTTGTGCCCGAAATGAAATTGTAAATTTAGAGCAGTATCTGCCTACATTATTAAGCCAGGATTATCCGGAATTCGAAATTGTAGTGGTTAACGATCGCTCTTGGGATGGTACAGAAGAATTTCTAGAACAATTAGAGAAGAAACACCGCAACCTGAGGGTAGTTAAGATTTTAGATAACGATAAATTTATAGCAGGTAAGAAATTTGCTGTAACCATGGGCATAAAGGCTGCCAAGTATGATTGGTTGGTTTTTACTGATGCAGATTGTACACCAGCTTCCGAGCATTGGTTAATGGATATGCAGCAACCTATCGACGATAATACTGAAATCGTTTTGGGTTATTCACCGTATATGAAGAAAAGAAGTCTGTTAAATGCACTCATTCGCTTCGAAACCTTTTTTACAGCCGTAAATTATTTGTCTTTTGCGCTAAAAGGCATGCCCTACATGGGCGTTGGGCGCAATATGGCCTATAAAAAGTCACTTTTTTTCAAAAATAAAGGCTTTGCAGCGCACATGCATATCCCATCTGGAGATGATGATTTATTTGTAAACGCACATGCTAATAAATACAATACCGAAATCCGTTTACATCGCGATAGCCATGTTTGGAGCGAACCTAATAATACCTGGGGAGGTTATCTTAAGCAGAAAAAACGTCATTTTGGGGCCGGAAAGCTCTATAAATCAAAGCATAAATTCATTTTGAGCCTTCAGATTGTGTTTCAGTTTCTGTTTTATGTTTTCTTTGCCGCTTGTATGTTTTTTAGTCGTGAGGCTCAATATATAGCCTTAGGGATTCTTGGGTTAAGCATCATCATCAGATGCTTTATTTATCCAAAATTGCTGAAACGCTTAAACTATAGCGATTTGCGTTGGTGGTTCCCGATTTTAGATATACTTTTGTTTCTGTTTTTAACCCTGAACGGATTTTTAGCCTTATTTGGTAAGAAAAAAGTAAACTGGAAATAATTCAATAATCCTTTAGTAATTACAATATGCTTGATATAAAGCCCGATATCGTTTTTAAATATTTCCCTGACTTAAATGAAAAACAGATTGCTCAATTTTCGCAATTGTTCGATTTATATAGCTTTTGGAATGCACAGATTAATGTAATTTCGAGAAAAGATATTGAAGAATTATACGAACGCCATGTATTACACTCTTTAGGCATAGCTAAAGTATGTAATTTTAAAGCTGGAGAATCTGTTTTAGATGTAGGTACGGGTGGTGGTTTTCCGGGCATTCCTCTGGCCATCTTGTTTCCTGAAACGGAGTTTTATCTTGTTGATTCTATCGGGAAAAAGATTAAAGTGGTGAAAGAAGTGGCTTCGGCGTTGGGTTTGGAAAATTTAAAGGCCGATCATTTAAGGGCAGAACAGATTAAAGAGAAATTTAACTTTGTGGTATCGAGAGCGGTAACCCGTTTAGGAGAATTCTACCCATGGATACAGGGGAAATTTAAAAAGGATTCGTTAAATGCCATTCCCAATGGGATTTTATATCTAAAAGGTGGGGATTTGGCTGAAGAGATCAAAGAATCAAAACTGAAAGCAGAATTATATCCGCTTTCAGCATATTTTGAAGAAGATTTTTTTGAAACGAAATACGTGGTTTACGTGCCACAGTAGTTATTTGATCTGTACGTAGCCAGTTTTTCCACCAATTCGCTTTCCATTTTTAACGAATGCAAAATTATATGGATAATTTCCGTTGGAAAGTTCTTTAGCGTCCCAGTCGTTTTTGTAATTGGTACTTTGATATAGCGCTTTGTCGTATTTTACATTAAAAATGGTAAGTTCTGCTGTAGCGCCTTCAGGTATATCAACAACGAGCTTTTCATTCTTAGCCTTGTCTAAATTATCTTGGTGAACAACAATCGCATATGTGATTGTTCCTTTTTCTTTGGTGGGGCTATTATCCTGTAGTTTAATTTCTTTTATGTCACTATCCGATTTTGCACCCTTTGCTTTCTCGTAAGCTTTAATGGTTACTTCGTTTAAATTTTTATTGGATTGTGGTATAGGCTTTATTTCGATTGTTTTGTTTTTATTCACTGTTGGGTAGCCTTGTACCGTTTTAGTCTTTATTGCAACTTTGTTTATTTTCTTCAGTTTTTTACGTTTGGTTGTATCCTCACCAATTGGAGGTGCGGGTGGTAAAATTACAATTTTTTGTGATGAGCCCAGAGGAAGTTTTACTTCCGGTGGAGTACCTATGATTTCGGGATTTGAACTGAAAATCTCAATAGCGCCGTAACTGCCTTTTTCACCATATTTTGCCTTAGCAGTTGCTGGATTTAGCCTAATCATGTGTTTTATTTTTTTTACGCCTCCACTCGTGCCAGCTTTTATTTCTCTACCATTTAGCAGTATTAACTTTTTTGTATAAGTAGTTAACTTTTTGTTTTTAGGATCCGTACGTAAGGCTAAATATAATTCATTAGGGTTTGGTACATGTATGCCATCATTACTCTCGAATGCTTTCTTAACTGTATCTTGTTTTGTTGCTTGTAATTTCAAGGAAGAGCCAAGCTCCACAAATCCATAATCTTTTGTAAAGGCCATAGTAGAAATACACAATATTCCTATAGTGATGGGCAATACCAATAGCAGTTTGAGCCTCGCCCAACGTGGTGATTTCTTTTGATTTAGCATGTTAATTCGTTTTTTTAATATTGATGAACTGAATATTTGGTTAGTGAGGGTTAGATTTTGGATACCCGTTGAATTTTGGATCAAAAACATCGCATAATGATATTTTTCTACATCGCACTTTGTTGTTTCTTCATCGGCCAGGTACTCGTGAATTAACTTAATGTCTTTTTTAACGAGATAAATGATTGGGTTAAACCAGTTGATGATCTGAATGATTTCGAATAACAGCACATCCAAACTGTGTTTTTGTTTAATGTGCACAAGCTCATGTTTTAGTATGGTGTTTTTTTCTTCCAGCTGTGGATCTAAAAATAGAAGGTGGAAGAATGAAAAAGCTATTTTAGAATCCTTTAAATCAATTAGTTTCACTCCATTATCCAAATTAACAAATGGTAGTTTACGCATGCTGATAATTTTGGATAAGTTAAAGAGCATCTTAAACAGAAATGCAATGGTTACCAGGCTATAAATCGCAATAATCGTATTATCGATAGTGAAGATACTGGGTTGATAACTTTCCAGTGGCAGATTTTCTGTCATCATCACCTGGCTAACAACCGTTTCGGTAGTGGGTGCTATCGTAATCTGTTCGATTACAGGTGCTTTTAAGAAACCCAGCTGAAAAAGAGGAAGTATGAAAGCCAGTATCGAACTGAAAATCAGATAATATCTGTTTAATCTGTAAAAGGTTTCCTTGTAGAGGAATAATCTATAAAACCCATAAAATAAAATCAGGTATAGATTTGCTTCGAGTAGATAATATAGCCAGCTCATCATTTATCTTTTTTAAGTTTCTCTGCCAATTGGATAATTTCATTGAGTTCATCTGTGCTCATGCTTTTTTCTTTCACCAGAAATGAAACTAAACTTTCATAAGAGTTTTCGAAGTAATTGTTCATTACCTTATCAAATGCAAAACGTTTATAATCAGTTTCTTTTATGATGGGGAAGTAGATATGCGTATTGCCTATGGCTTTATGGTCAACAAAGCCTTTGCCCTCTAAAACCCTGATCACGGTCGAAACCGTATTGTAAGCGGGTTTGGGTTCGTTCATCTTCTCGATAACGTCTTTTACCAAGGCTTCGCCCATTTCCCAAAGGATGAGCATAATCTGTTCTTCTGCTTTTGTGAGTTCTTTTATCATAGCAACTATTTTTGTAGTTCGGTTGCATGAAGTTACTACTATAAACATAGTTTGCAAACTATTTTTATAGTAGTATTGTTAATTTATTGATAATCAGATAGATAATTTTATAGTAAAAAAATATAGGTATAAAAAAACCTGCCGAATAGGGCAGGTTAAGATTCTTTTGTATTGTTTGTTAAAACTTTTCCGACTTTCTTGGATTATCCATCATAATCATTTTATCCTTTAACAGCTGTTGTAAGCCAGTTTGTTTGTCGATACTTTTTACAACATCTAATACAGCGCTTGCTGCATTGCTGAAAAATTGCTTGGTGATGGTAGAATATTCATCCGTAGGTTTATGATAATCTTTATGGTCTTCTACACCGAAATATAAGAATGGAATATTTTTAGCATTAAAAGCCCCTTGATCGCTCTGGTTGGTCCAATCATCATGACCTTGTTTTGGATCATCATGGCCGAAGAGTAATTTAATATTTGTTTTCCTAGTATCTACATGTTTCTTTAAATCAGGGTATTTAAAAGTTCCGCACACATATAATTCGCCTTTATCACTGTGGCTGATCATATCCATGTTTAGGTCAATGGCAATGGTGTTAATTGGTACAGGTGGATTACCCACAAATGCTTTTGCACCTTGTAAACCCAATTCTTCAGCATCGAAAGAAGCGAAAATGATGGTGTTGTTTGGTTTGTTTTTTGCAAAATAGGCTGCAATTTTTAATAATCCTGCAGTTCCTGATGCATTATCGTCGGCGCCGTTGTAAACTTCGTCTTTTATTATACCTAAATGATCGTAATGTGCAGATACTACAATAACATTGGTTCCCTTACCAGGAATATAGCCAATTATATTGGTCCCGTTTACTTTTGCACCGCCTCTTCCATTAAAAGTGAATTCCTGGGCATAGTTTACATGTTGAGGGTATGATTTTAGACCTAACTTCTGAAATCTTTCTATTATGTAAGCTCTGGCCATTTCCGCGCCTTTTGTTCCGGTTTTTCTGCCTTGGTAAGCATCTGATGATAATACTTCAACGTCTTTTAATAATTGGGTATCCAACTTGCCAGAAGTTGGATTGTTTTGGTTTTTTACTGATGAACAGCAGCTTAGCATCATGGCTAAGGGAAGGATATATAGGATTTTCATGTTTCTTGATTGTAAATTGTAATAAGTAGGATCGTCATCTCGACTGGAGCATAGTGGAATGGAGAGATCTATTGATGTAGATTTCTCGACTACGTTGCACTCCGTTCGAAAGGACGACCATTCGCAGTAAATTTTCTTAAAGATATTAATTCTTGGCGTATTGCAGGAAAACGCTGTTTTTAGTACTGTATTGCGTTTCTAAACCTGATGGGAACGGAATACTTTTTATTTGCAGTAACCTTAAATGTGCTGTCATGCTGAGGTACGAAGCATCTCGAACCTATGAAACAGATGCTTCGTGCCTCAGCATGACAGATGTTATAAAAAGATTTTAGTGTACAGCAGGAATGAAGACTACCAAAGGCTGTTGCTTTCATTTTCGAATTGAAAAAATGTAAATAAAAGATTGCTTCCCCGAAAATTCGGGGCAGGCTGTCGGCTGAAAGAGCTTTCTCACAATGACGGAAACGGTAGGTTTTGCTTTGGTCTTTCTGCTTTTATCTTTAAGCTTTTAAGCTGCCACTTCTCTTAAATCTACCGCTACAACCCTCGAAACACCCTGCTCTACCATGGTTACGCCATAAATAATATCGGTGCTGGCAATGGTACGTTTGTTATGCGATACGATAATAAACTGCGATTGATCAGAGAATTTACGGATAATATTATTGAATTTATCGATATTGGAATCATCCAATGGGGCATCAACCTCATCGAAAATACAGAATGGAGCAGGCTTTAACAGATACAATGAAAACAGTAGCGCGGTGGCTGTTAAAGTTTTTTCACCACCGGATAACTGGTTGATAGATAAAGGTCTTTTGCCTTTCGGACGGGCTATAATATCAATATCAGCCTCTAAAGGATTATTGATATCTGATAAAATCAGGTCGCAACTATCTTCTTCGTTAAATAAAGAGCGGAAAACCACAATAAAATGCTCGCGGGCCTGGGTAAAAGCCTGCATAAATTTATCTTTAGCGGTGTCGTCTATCTCTTTAATGGTTTGTAAAAGATCAGTTTTGGCTGCATTAAGGTCCTTTTTCTGATTCTGGATAAAGGTATAACGCTCTTCCATTTCTTTAAAGGCCTCCATTGCCATAGAGTTGATGGCCCCAAATTCGTCTAATTGACGTTTCATTCGCTCTACCTTTTGGCGGAGATCAAATTCACTTTCTAAAGCTTCAATTTCGGTATCTGTTTCTAAAAGATCGTTGATGTCGATGTTGAATTCGACAGCTAAACGTTCTTTTAAGGCATTAAGGTCTATTTTTAGCGCATTCTTTTTATCCTTAATCTCAGTTAACAGAAAATCTGTTTCTTCGCGGTTTTTACGGATATTGGTCAGATCGTTTTCAACCTCGTTAATGCTTCCCTTACTCGTAAAATATGCCTGCTCTGCTTCAGCAAGTCCTTTTTCCATCTCTTCACGTTGTTGATACATTTCTAAAAGGGTATCATCGTTCAGGTCAGTGTGCTGCAACGTTGCCGTAATTTGTGTCAGTGCTTCCTGTAATTCTTTATCGTTTTGGGCAATACGTTTATTTAAAGCCTCTTCCTGTACGAAACGGTAATCCAGATCTTTTTCTAAACCTGATAATTTATTTTGTTGCTGGTGAAAGCGGATGTTATCCTGATTGTATTTACCTGCACTTTCGTTTACCTGATCAGCAATTTCCTGATAATTAAGTTGTTGTTCTTGTAAATTAACGTGTGCTTCTTGCTGATCTTTTTGCAATTGAACCAATGCTGGTAACTTTTCCGATAAGGCTTTTTCTATCGATACTATCTTTTGAGCGATATCAGTTTTACGGTTTTCGCTGGTGGTGATAAACTCCTGATATTGATCTCGGCGGGTCTGCACAGAAATGTGTTCGTTATTTAAACGGTTCATTTCTTGTTGCAAGGAATTGATCTGATTGATTTTTGAAGCCTCTTTCAGGTTAAATATATTATCTGTTTCCGCTTTAATCGCAGCATCATACTGATTAATCAACGAGTCTGAGGCCTTGATTTCTTTAGCCAGATTTTCTAAATTCTTGGCACGACCAATCCTTTTACCTTCAAACAAACCTACTGAACCACCTGCCAAAGTAAATTTGGTTTGGGCATATTTCCCGTTTTTGGCCAAAATGGTTAAACTTTCGGTTGGCGTGGCTTTAAACAGGTTTTCCTGTTCTGCTATTGCGATATATACATTTTGCAATAGCAGGTTGCAAAGATGCTGGTATTTTTTGTCAACTTCTATTACCGATAAGGCTGAAACAAGTCCTTCATGAGTGCCAATAACCGGATTTTTATCAGGAACATTTTCTAAAATAAAAAAGTTTGCCCTTCCACGGCTGGCATCAGTTAAAAGGTTAATGGCCTGAACTGCATCAGCATACCGGTCAACAACATAGTGGTTCATTACCGGTTCGAGGTAATTTTCTATCGCAATACGGTAATCTTCATTACAGAATAAAATATCAGAAAGGAGCAGGGCGCTTTTGGCAAAAGCGTTGTTTTTCTTTAAAAAACGGATCGATTCAGGGAAACCTTCCAAACTATCAACCAGCGATTTGGTCAGGTTATATTCGTTCTGTTTGGCATCTTTTTTACGGTTTTCGGCCGTCAATTTTTCCTTGTTCGAATTCAGGTTGATTTCGGAAGTAGCCAGTTTTTCTTTTAAAAGCGATTCGGCCTCCGTTAGGTTTTTAATATTGGCTTGCTTTTCCCTTACCTGAATATCCAATTCGGCCAAAGCATGATCGAAAGCCTTTAACTCTAAGGTTTTGGTTTCGGTATCATCTACATTTCGGTTGGTTTCCTGTACCAAAGCATCTTTTTGGATGTTCAGGATATCAATTTCCTTTTGCGACTGGTATACTTGGTTTTGTAGGTCGTTAACAGATCTAACCAGGTTGTCAATCCTGTTTTTCTCGGTCTGTTGTTGCTCGCGTAAAGTATCAAGCGTAGATTTCAATTGCTTTAAATCAGATTCCAAGCGGTTAAAAACCTCGGTTTCAGTTACCACTTCTTCATTTAAACGTTTAATGTTGTATTTAATGTGGTTAACCTGATTTTTATCTTTTTCGAGCTCGCCAGATAAACGTGTTTCTTTTTCCTGTAAAAAACGCATTTGCTCATTTTTTACTTTTTTCTCACTTTCGTAAGCACGGATTTTGGAAACAAACTCGTTTGTAGCCTTTTGTTGTACAGAAAGGTTCTTTTCCTGATTGATACTACCTAGTTTAAGCTTTTGCAATTCGGCTTCACCAGTATCTATTTTGGTACTGAGTTCTGTCCGGTTTACCTGCTGATTTTGTTCTTGTGTTTCTAAAGCATTTAAATCAGTGCGAAAAAATGCAATACGATGTGTAGCCAACTGAACACTCAGTTCGCGGTATTGCTCTTTTAACTTATAATAACGTTCAGCTTTACGCGCCTGATTTTCTAAGGTTTTAAGGTTTTTTTCGATCTCGAAAAGTAAATCCTCAACCCGTTCTAAATCGGCTTCGGTGTCTTTTAACTTGCTGAAAGTCTGTTTTTTGCGTAATTTGTACTTCGAAATACCCGATGCTTCCTCAAATAAAGAACGTCGGCTATGCTCCTTGTTGGTAATAATTTCATCAACCATTTTAAGCTCGATAATTGAATAACTATCAGAGCCGATTCCGGTATCCAGAAAAAGGTCAGTAATATCCTTTAACCTACACTGAACATCGTTTAAACGGTACTCACTATCACCATTTCTATAGAGTTTACGGGTTACGGTAACCTGCGAATATGCGGTAGGCAGGATATTCTTGGTATTATCAAAGCTTAATGAAACCTCGGCGAGCTGTGCCTGCTTACGGTTTTTTGTTCCGTTGAAAATGATGTTCTCCATCTTTTCCGATCGCAAAGCTTTGGTACTCTGTTCGCCCAAAACCCAGCGCATGGCATCGATTACGTTCGATTTTCCGCACCCATTAGGACCAACAATAGCGGTAACACCCTCATTAAAATTGATGGTCACTTTATCGCCAAAGCTCTTAAAACCTTTAATGTCTAACCTAGTAAGTTGCATGGTTTGTAATCGGGAGAACCGACTTCAATAATAAGGATAATTTTGTGGTTTTTCAAGATAACAATATTAAATGTTTAAGCCATATTTGGGGTTTACGATGAAAAATCAGATCTTATCAGTTAATTTATGAATATAGAATCTTTTTATACAGGCTGCCTAACAGCACAAGGCGAGAAAATTTATCTAGGAGACAAAATCCGGGGTAAATTTTTCTATAAAATGCAGGTTCAATATGAAATGGAGACTAAGTCTTTTGTACTGGTTTCACAAAATCCGCAATCGCCTTATCGAAAATATCTTTTATCAGATTTAGAAAAAATTGAAGGGCTCAACATAGTTGGAAACCAATTATTCTTTAAAGAGCCAAAAGTAGGTGAAAAGGTGAAAATTACTGTTGACAATAAAAGCGAATTTTTTCCTTTTGGTAGTATGGTAGAAATTATGGAGGTTACAGATGAATGGAATGTACTGGTTAAATCTTCAAGTAATGGGCAATTAATTATGCTCAAGGTTGGAGAATTTCTCGAAGATCGATCTACTTATTAAAATGTACTTTCTTTGCTGTCTCGATAGAATTTATAAATGGTACTGGGAGCCGTTTAAATTTTTATGAAACGCTGTTTTTAGAACAAAGCGCACGAAGAGCAAAGCGCTGAGAACACAACGTTAGGCATAATTTCAATAGCACTCATCGTGCTGAACAAGTTCAGCAGCTATTATGTTTATCTATTAAAGATCCTGATCCCGATGTAAAATCGGGACAGGATGATGAATCTCTGTTATTTTCCGTGTCTCTGAGTTTCCGTGGCTAAATGGAAATCTGTTTTTATTTCACAATCATCAGCTTCGCAAACTTAAGCAGTAGCTGTTTATTACCTAAGCCCTGGAAGAATACAGTAGCTTTAACATCAGGCAAGGTTCCCTCTAAGCTGATAATTTTTCCGAAACCGAATTTTTCGTGCTCCACTTCCATACCACCCTGAAATTCGTGTGGTTGTGAAGGGGTGAAGCCAGGTGTTGGAACGTGTGCTTTTGCTAATAGCGATGTTGTTTTCGGACGGACTGGCGGGGCAGATGTAGTTGCGCCTGCTGCTGGTTTCGGTTTGCTAATGAAATCGCGCGGCTGAGAGGTCCACGATTTGCGGTCATCATCAAAATTGCCATCAAAACTAGTTGATTTGGCTGGTTTAACATCCAACTCTAAAAACTTCGGACTGATTTCGTTTATGAAACGGCTTGGTTCGCAGTTGGTTAAAGTTCCCCAACGGTAACGCGAAGTAGCATAGGTAATTGTCAGTTTTATTTCAGCCCGGGTTATTGCAACGTAGAATAAACGGCGCTCTTCTTCTAAATCAGTCCGGTTGGTTAACGACATTTGCGAAGGAAATAGGTTTTCTTCCAGCCCTACTATAAATACGTTCTTAAACTCCAAACCTTTGGCTGAGTGGATCGTCATTAAAGAAACAGTATCCTTATTCTTATCACCGTCTTTATCATCATTGGTTAAAAGAGCAACATCCTGCATAAAGATATCCAGACCTTTTTCTTCAATATCTTCACGCTCGGCAAATTCCTTAATACCGTTCAATAATTCTTGAATATTTTCGTATCTGGAACGCCCTTCAACGCTATCATCGGTATATAATTCTTTTAAAATACCAGCGTGTTGGGCAATAAACAAGGCAGTATCATAAGCATCGAGCTTTTTAGCTTCTGCCTGAAAGCTTTGCACCATCATGGCGAAATCGTTCAATTGATTGGCTAAACGACCATCAACATACTGGTGTGCATTCGAAATTACATCCCACATGGTTTTATCGTTCTGGTCTGCAGCAACAATGATTTTATCGATAGAAGTATCTCCAATACCACGCTTGGGGTAATTAATTACACGCTTTATAGCTTCTTCATCCTTCGGATTAAAAGTTAAGCGGAAATACGCAATTAAATCTTTAATCTCTTTACGTTGGTAGAAAGATTGACCGCCATATATCCGGTAAGGAATATTCAGCTTGCGTAAGCCTTCCTCCATAGCCCTGCTTTGGGCGTTGGTACGATATAATATGGCGAAATCGCTGTGCTGGTACCCTTTAGTGCTACGCTCTTGAATAATGGCTTCGGCAACCAATTTACCTTCTTCGTTATCAGTAAAAGCCCGCGAAACCTTAATCCTATCACCTTCTGCATTTTCCGAGAAAACATTCTTTTCGAGCTGATTTTTGTTGTTGGCGATGATACTACTTGCCGCATCAACAATATTTTGGGTAGAGCGGTAATTCTGCTCCAATTTATAAACCTTTAAATCAGGATAATCGCGTTCGAAGTTTAAAATGTTCTGGATGTTTGCGCCACGGAAAGCGTAAATACTTTGTGCATCATCACCCACCACGCAGATATTTTGGTATGCAGCGGCTAGTTTTTTCACAATGGTATACTGCGAAAAGTTGGTATCCTGATACTCATCTACCATCAGGTACCTGAACTTCTGCTGGTACTTGTTTAAAACATCTGGATGTTCTTTTAATAAAATGTTGGTTTTGAATAACAAATCATCAAAATCCATTGCGCCCGCCCTAAAGCAGCGTTTGGCATAAGTTTCGTAAATCTGGCCAATAAGCGGTCGTTTATTCTGTAAATCTTCAGCTTGGATCTGATCATTAACCTGGTATTCGCCCCAAGAGATCAGGTTATTCTTTGCGGAAGAAATCCTGTTGAAAACAAAATTGGCCGCATATAATTTATCATCCAGCTGCATTTCTTTCAAAATAGCACGGATTACACTTTTACTATCATCGGTATCGTAAATGGTAAAATTGCTCGGATAACCTATTTTCTCAGCCTCAACCCGCAAAATTTTTGCAAAAACAGAGTGAAAAGTACCCATCCAAATGTTTTTTGCCTCTGCGCCAACCACTTTACCGATACGCTCGCGCATATCCTTACTTGCTTTGTTGGTAAAGGTTAAAACCAGAATGTTAAATGGATCGGTTCCGGTTTGAATAAGATGGGCAACACGGTAGGTAATTACCCGGGTTTTGCCCGAACCTGCACCTGCAACAATCATTACCGGTCCTTTTGTGTTCTCTACTGCTGCTCTTTGTTGTGGGTTTAATCCTGCTAAATAATCCAAATCGGCTCCTGTTTTTTTGAGGCTCAAAAATAACAATTCCTATCGCTTTTTGCCAAAGTTGTTAGTAATTAGTTAAAAACCTAACCAGTCGCCCTAACCGTTCGTCATTCTGAACTTGTTTCAGAATCTTTCCTGCAATTAAGCATGGATAAATAAATGCAAAGACCATAAGATTAGATTTGGGTATGAAGTCCCCTTTAAGGGATTTAGGTGTAAAGCCACACCTGCATTCATTGGGTTCTGTAGCCCTTTGCTTTGCTCATACTGCTGCAGGCATTGCCCACAAGGCCGGTATCCGCTTCGCCAAGGTTTATATAATTTAGTTTGTACTACTATTTAAACCCAAAGCCTTATTTATGTGCTGTTAGCAAGGTTTACACAGAGCCATTTTTAACCGCCCAATCTACCATTGAATTTAGCACATGAAAAAGATCCTGCCCTGATTTTGTGAGGCTATAGGTAACTACAGGAGGAACAACGGCTTGAGCATCTCTACGAACAAGGTCATCATTTTGCATTTGCTTTAAGTGTTGTATAAGCATTTTCTCCGTAATCTGTGGTATTGCACGTTTTAACTCGCTGTAGCGTTTTGGCCCACTCATTAAATGAAAAATAATGATCGGTTTCCAATAACCACCAATTTTTTCCATTACAAAAGTAACAGGGCAGCTGGTTAGCGCTATTCCTTTATTAAAATTACGGGTCGAACTTTCTTTAACAGCTGTCATGGTTACATACTTTGGGGTAAGTACTTGTATAAAAGTAAGTACAAATATAGCTTTGTATTCAATATTTAAAAACAAAAAATCATGAAAATAACATTAACAGGATCAATAGGTAATATTACAAAGCCGCTTGCCGAAATATTGGTAGCTAAAGGTCACGAAGTAAAAATTATTAGCAGCAACGCCGATAGAGCTGAAGAAATTAAATCACTTGGTGCAATACCATTAATTGGTAGTGTAAGCGATACCGAATTTTTAAAAGAGGTCTTTTCTGGAGCTGATGCTATTTACACCATGGTGCCGCCGAATTTTGCAGCACCAAAATTTAGGGCATATATTAAAAGTATTGGCGAAAATTATGCTGTTGCCATTAAAGCGTCCGGGGTTAAAAAAGTAGTGAATTTAAGTAGCGTAGGTGCAGATCTGCCAGATGGAACGGGGCCAATTGCAGGATTATATGATGTAGAAAATATTTTTGCTTCATTAGATGGGGTAGATGTAAAACATTTACGTGCTGGTTATTTTTACATTAACTTTTTAGCCAACGTTGACATGGTTAAACATGCAAACATATTAGGATCTAATTTTGGCGCCGATTCAAAACTTGTTTTGGTGCACCCACGTAACATTGCTGAAGTAGCTGCTGAAGTATTGGAAAGTGATTTTACAGGCAAAACCATACAATACGTAGCCAGTGATGATGAGAGTACGCCGGCTGATGTTGCAAAAGTATTAGGTACTGCAGTCGGTAAACCAGCATTACCATGGATAGAATTTAGCGATGAAGATGCATTTAACGGAATGGTAGGAGCGGGTTTACCTGAAGAAATAGCCAAAAGCTATGTAGAAATGGGCGATGCGATAAGAAGCAATAAACTTTTTGTAGATTATAACAAAAACAGGCCTGCTTTAGGTAACATTAAGCTTAAAGATTTTGCTGCTGAGTTTGCTGCGGCATACCAGAATTAATTGAATTATAGCAGCTGCTTGGATTTAAACCTGGCAGCTGTTATTTTTTATATGGCCACACAACTTCCGGCAATTACTTTCCATTTCTGATCAAACAACTTCCAAACTCTCAAATATCTGAAAATACCTTCGATGGATTGTGAAGTATATACTGCCTTTAGCTCAATTTTCACACTAACAACTGCGGTATCGTTAATTAGGTTAATTTGCTGTTCAGCCGGTAGAATAGAATTTACAACCAAATTTCCGGATGTATAAGTTTCCATATCCATCGCCTTTGTTATGGTTATTCCATTGGGCAGGTTAAAAAGTAGATCTTCATGCAAAAGCAGATCTAGATCCTCAATATCACCATTCTGTATGGCCGTTAATAATCTATCTTCATTTAAAATGATCTGTTCCCTGGTATTCATATTAATTGTTTTAGTTCTTTAAAAATTACATCCAATTATCATTTTTACGCTCTACCTGGTACAGCCAGTAATTTACCAGCTGTTTAATTTCAGTATAATTACCATACTTAAAATGAATCTGACCTGCAGCCGTATGTAAAGTGAGGTGGCCAACATCGACCCCTTTGTGCCATTGGTATTGAAAAGTGGTAATGGCCTGAATCTTATTTGGCATTACAATTTCATTTGAAATATCCCAAATCCCGCTGGTTTTGATGATGAAATCTTGACTTACTGAAATCCGATGCCGGCGGTAACTGATGTAAATCATCAAAGTGCCAATTATAAAGTAAGCAATTGATACACCGATATAAGGTTTAACCTCAGGGACGTTAAACGCAATGATTAAAAATGCCACAACTGGTAAAATCAGTTTAAAGAAGATTGGTAAATTCAAAAACCGCCAGTCAGGGATAAATATTTTTGCTTTTAAAAGTTTTTGGCCCAATATCATTTTTAACAATTCATCCCGTTCGATAGGGTTACATCCCGGAATTTCCAAAGTATTTCCCTGCATTTCATGCCCTTTTTTACTTTGTCCAAATTGAGCCTGCTTTAAACTCATATTCAGCATGTTCATCTTTTTCTGAAAGTAATTCTGACTGTATTTGGTAATCTGGACTTTGTTTGGGCTAATCAGCGTATTTTTCTTCGCAATCAGCCCTGAGGAGAGTAAGAGTGTATTTTTATGCTCGCTAATTTCGAGTTCGAAATACTTGTAAAAGGTTCTAACCAGGTTAATAATCAACAGTACCATTAAAAGGCATGCAATTAAGATAAAAACCGTTACAATGGTCAACATACCTGTTACCGTGCTCTGAATTTCATCTTTATTAATTTTAAAAGCATCGAGCAACTGCCTGCCCTCATAAATAACGGTGTAAAAAAAAGCAGCAAGTAAAGCTAAACTTTGTCCATAATTAGAGGTTAGCCCAACTTTAAACAAAGTCCAGGCGCTTATTCTTAAAAATGGTGTTTCTTCTGTCTTATTGTTTTCATGTTCAATTTCCGATTGGACTTCGGTTGCTGCTCTTCTATTTAATAAATGTTCTCGAAGGTTATAGGCCGAAGTTTCGTCAATTGCTTTTATGCTCACTTCTTCGCCATGAGCGCCAGCAGTATCGATTTTTAAACCATAAACACCGATAATTTTCTGCAGAATATTCTGGTTAATGTTAACTTGCTGTATTTTATCGAGCTGAATAATTACCTGATCGCGATTGAATATCCCTTTATTCACCACAAATTCCTGCTTTTCTTTATCTAAGAAGAAGGTAAATTTTAAATACCATAAATAAGCAAATATGAAACTGAAAACAATTATAGCAGAAATGCCTAATATCAGATAGGTAAAAGAAGTGCTCGACATTTTTACAAACGCGATAATGAATAAGAAGAAACTCGCCTTGCCAATTTTTAACATGGTATGAGCACCCATTATAATAATACCAAAGGCCGATTCCCGCTGTGGTTTACTAAAATCGTTATTCATTAGGATTTAATTCGGTTATTGGATTTTCAAGCAAGTCTATTTTTTTCAAAAGCAGGTCTCTAATACGCTTTGCCTCATCAATTGCAATACCCGAAATATGGATATGCCCTGTTTGGCCACCTGCGGTAAATAGCTGTAATGATCCCAATTTGTACATCCTGGAAAAAATCCCTTCATTTAATTCGATATGCTGAATCCTGTTTAAAGGGACAATTATTGTCGATTCGGCGATAACTCCACTCTTGTATATTACGTCATGTGCGCGGATAGCATAACCTCGTTTCTTAAAACTAGCGCGAAAGAGTAGTAAGAAAATGGCTAATAATGCAAAATAAAGAGGGATAATCCATTTTGCATTTGGTTTTACTTCATCAACAAAGAATAGGAGTATACCAATAGTTATTCCGAGTAGGCCAAAAAAGATAAACAGATTAATGCAGATGATTTTCCAATAATCGGGATGTGGTCGGCTTAACTGAATGTCTTCGTATTTTGGAAGAAGATCGAGATCAATAACTTCATTGGTGAAAAATGTCTCTGTGGTCATGGTTAAAGGTATAAAACATATTAATCTATAAATAGACTAATGTTTAAATCTTTTGTTACCTCGCTACGATAAACTTTTTTGCAGTATTATACTGGCCAGAATCGGAAGAGATTTTAAAGAAATAAATGCCGGGAACAAACGTAGAGGTATTGATTTCTAAAGTGTGTTTTCCCGTATTAAGGTATTCGTTTACTACTGTTTTAACCAATCGGCCCATTAAATCGTAAATCTGGATATTAATTTTATCCGCTTCTGGTAAAACTACATCAATAAATGTTTGCATGGCTGCAGGATTTGGGTAATTCTGAGTAACGGTAAACTTTAAGAATTTATCAAAAATTGCTTTATTAATAGCGTCGAAAATAACATAGCTCACCAATCTGTAACCGCGTGCATTTGGATGAAATGCATCCTGATAAAGTGAGAAATCGCGCCTCATAGCAGCATTTACATCTGCTAAATATATTTTATACTCCGTTACCAGTTTTCGGTATGCAGTATTCAGGTTTCTGATATTAGTATTTACAGCAACATAACTCTTATTGGTCCTATCATCAACAAACTGAAGTGTACACAAAATTGGAACTAACCTCTGTTTAAGGCTTGCTGTAATCAAAACCCTCATATTAGCAACACTTTCGGCTATACTTCCTTTGCCGGCAGCTATAGCTATAGCATCATTAATACCCATATCAATAACTATAAAGCCTGTTCTATTGGCTATTGCATTATCAATTCTGAGCAATCCCTGGAAAGTAGTTTGGCCACCAATACCATGATTGGTAATATCGACTATCTTATTAGTATAACAATTTATAAAATTGTTCTGTAGCATGGTTTGGAAACCCAATCCTTTTACGCCCTCAACAGTACTGGCTCCAAAGGTTACGATATTTATACTGTCTTTTGAATAGTATTGTGCGGCTTCCGGACAACTTACACGAGTAGGATTCTGAGCTTGTGCGAAAGAAGAAATTCGGATACAAAGAAGTAGCAGCAGTGATAAAAATACTTTTGCGCTAAATTTCATTGTTAAAATTCTTTCGTACAGGATTAAGGATATCTGTTATTTGCGCAATTTACAAAAAAGTAAATATAAATAATGCTGTGCTATTCTTTTTTACAAACATTAAATCATTTTTTTGTATCTATTAAAAGACGGGTTTTAAGTTTGAAAGGTAACACAGTGATTTTGAGCACTAAAAAAAATAATTAAAGCCATTAACCATCTGGTTATAAGCAAATTTTTAGGCCTATATGAGGATAATTTATTAGCCGCTTACTGTGCCATTTATTTGGTAAAGCCTATATTTGTCCAAATTCATTTTGTTATGCAAGAGATTAAAAATTATGTAGAAACGCACAAACAACGTTTTTTAGATGAGTTGTTTGAGTTATTGCGTTTTCCATCGGTTAGTGCTGATCCGAAATACAAAGGCGATGTTTTAAAAACAGCTGATTATGTTGCGCAGAAATTAAAAGATGCAGGTGCTGATCAGGTAGAAATTTGCCCAACTGCAGGATATCCTATTGTTTATGGCGAAAAAATTATAGATGCTTCTTTACCAACAGTTTTAATATACGGTCACTACGATGTTCAACCGGCAGATCCATTAGAACTTTGGCATACACCACCTTTTGAGCCAACAGTACGCGATGGTAAAATTTATGCCCGCGGTGCTTGCGATGATAAAGGACAGTTTTACATGCATGTAAAAGCATTCGAACTGATGATGCAAACCAATACTTTAGCTTGTAACGTTAAATTCATGATTGAAGGTGAAGAGGAGGTAGGTTCTGCAAATCTGGGTATTTTTGTAAAAGCGAATGCAGATCGTTTAAAAGCCGATGTAGTTTTAATTTCTGATACTTCAATGATCAGCATGGAACACCCATCAATCGAAACTGGTTTACGTGGTTTAGCTTACATGGAAGTTGAAGTAGTTGGTCCGAACCGCGATTTACACTCTGGAGTTTACGGTGGGGCAGTGGCTAATCCAGCTACTATTCTTTGTAAAATGATCGCTTCATTACACGATGAAAATAACCACATCACTATCCCTGCCTTTTATGATAAAGTGCTTGAGTTAACAGATGAGGAGAAAAAAGCATTAAATTCTGCACCTTACGACGAAGCAGAATACAAAAAGGATTTAGATATCGAAGAAGTTTGGGGCGAGAAAGGTTATTCAACCTTAGAGCGTACAGGTACCCGTCCAACTTTAGAAGTAAACGGAATTTGGAGCGGTTATATAGGCGAAGGCGCAAAAACCGTATTGCCTAGTAAAGCCAATGCAAAAATTTCTATGCGTTTGGTTCCACACCAAAGTTCTAAAGAAATTGCTGAGATTTTTACTAAACATTTCGAAAGCATTGCACCTAAAAATGTTAAGGTTAAAGTTACCCCTCACCATGGTGGCGAACCGGTAGTAACCCCAACGGATAGTATTGCCTATCAAGCAGCCGAAAAAGCAATTGAAGATAGTTTTGGTAAAAAGGCTATTCCAACACGTGGTGGAGGCAGTATTCCTATTGTGGCTTTGTTTGAAGATGCACTGGGTATTAAATCGGTGCTTTTTGGCTTCGGTTTAGATAGTGATGCACTACACTCTCCGAATGAAAAATATGATATTTACAATTATTATAAAGGAATAGAGACTCTACCGTTATTTCATAAATATTTCGCAGAGCTGAGCAAATAAGCTTAACCACGCATTCAGGCTGAACAAAATTATATTTGTCAGTCTGAGCGGAGTCGAATACCATCCCTGCCTATTTAATATAAGCAGGGATTTTTTTTGAAAGCGAATCTTGATTTTTTGTAAATGAACGTTTAGTGTTTCATAGGTGTTATAGTCCCGCCATTCGCTTTATCCCGATGAAAAAAACGGGATGCCGCTGCTGTCGGGTTTATTTAACAGGTGGCGGTTCTTCGAAGCAAAACCTATTCATGCAATGGCGCTAATAATGCAGTTTGAAGCTTTAAATAGTATTACGGGTCTTGCCACTTAAACCCGACTGCAGTGTAAAACCCGCAGACCGAAGCATGAGGGCGAGGATTTGTAACGAAGGGCGGGGCTGCTTTAACCTATTTGCTGTAAGTTTTGCTTTCCAAAAAAGTGAATAAGTATTTTAAATAATTGGTTTTTGGAAATGATTGACCTATTTTTCATAGGTACTGCAGTCCCGACAAAGCTAAATAGTCCTCGCTTCGCTGCGGGCTATTTAGCTTTGTCGGGTTTATTAGAGGGCAGTTCATCATTTGAAAGGCCTGCTCCTGCAAGGGCACTGGTTATTTGTTCTGCAAGCCTAAATAGTAGTAATATCCGTGCCACCTAAACCCGACCGGAGTGAGATGCCAATTTAAGCACTTATTTTTGTTATTTTTTGGTGTGTTTGCTTGTTTCACAGGTTTCATTGGCAGAAACGGGGGCGGGGCTGCCACATCCTAAAAGCACTGTCACTGCTTTCCAAAGAAAAGGAAATATAATCTTAACTTTTTATATGCTTTTTAAACGGGGGCGGTTGTCCGTCTGAGCAGACTCGAAGAGCATCTTCATCTTTAAACATCTTTGCGCTTTTACTTTCTGCACTTTTCGGTTAAACTAAGACAGTATTTTTTTAACACAGATTTTTTTCTAAATTGCTGCCATGAAATACCTATTCTCATCTCTTTTACTTTTATCCGGATTTGCTTCTTTAGCTCAAGATACTAAAACGATTAAGCAATCTGGAAATCCAATATTTCAAGGTTGGTATGCAGACCCTGATGCTGCTATTTTTAATAATAAGTATTGGGTTTATCCCACTTATTCTGCGAGATACAAAGAGCAGGTTTTTTTAGATGCCTTTTCATCAGATGATTTGGTAAAATGGAAAAAACATCCACACATTTTAGATACTGCTGCTGTAAAATGGGCCAACAAAGCGATGTGGGCTCCTGCAATTGTTCAAAAAGACAAAAAGTATTACCTGTTTTTTGGCGCCAACGATATCCAAAGCGACAAAGAAATAGGCGGAATTGGGGTTGCCGTTGCCGATAAACCAGAAGGACCATATAAAGACCACTTAGGCAAACCTTTGGTCGATAAATTTCATAATGGCGCCCAACCTATTGATCAGTTTGTGTTTAAAGATAAAGATGGCCAGTATTACTTAATTTACGGTGGCTGGAAACATTGTAATATTGCCAAGTTAAATAAAGATTTTACAGGCTTTTTGCCTTTTGAAGATGGCACAACCTTTAAAGAAATTACACCTGATAATTATGTAGAAGGCCCATATATGTTCATTAGAAATGGTAAATATTATTTCATGTGGAGCGAAGGCGGCTGGACTGGTCCCGACTACTCAGTAGCTTATGCCGTTGGCGATTCGCCATTCGGTCCGTTTAAAAGGATTGGTAAAATATTAAAACAAGATGCCTCAATTGCTACTGGTGCAGGCCATCACTCTGTAATTATTAACGAGAAAAAAGGACAATACTACATTGTTTACCACCGTCGCCCCTTAACCGAAACTGATGGTAACCATCGCGTTACTTGTATCGATGAAATGAAGTTTGATGCGGATGGTAATATTCTTCCCGTAAAAATTACGAATGAAGGTGTAAAAGCCCAGAAAGTAAAATAATTGCTGTTCGGCTGGAGATTTTATTCAATTTCCAGCTGACCTTCACTTTTTTCTAAAACAGTTTTTGTCTGCTTTTTATTAAGTGTATTAAAACCCCAGGTGCATAATAAAAGCATTCCGGCAAGGCCTAGCCAAAGCCAGTTGTAACCTAAGTTTTTGGCAATAAAGAATCCAAACAATGGGCCAATAACCTGCGCGCACGACCAGCTCAAAGTATAGCCTGCTGCATATAAGCCCCTGTTGTGCTCGTTACTTCTACTAATAACGATGGTGTTTATAAAAGGTAAAGTGAGCATCTCTCCGCAGGTAAAAACTACAATAGTAAGTACTGCTGCAACAATATGGAAACTAACCGGGGCACTTAATATAATATACGAAATTGCAAAAAGAACTGCACCAACAATGATAAAAAACATTGGTGATCTTTTTGCTTCAATCTTATTAATCATGATCATTTCAAACAAAGCGATTAGGGCTCCATTAAGGCCTATAATAATTCCGATTTGAAACTCATCAATATGCCATTGTTCTTTAAAAAATACCGGAACAACCCTAAACATTAAAAAGGCGCAGGTAATAAAAGCAGTAGTGAGTAGAATGAATTTTACATAGAAGATATCTTCCCACGGTTTCATAATGATCATGTTACTGGCATTTTCTTTGGCCTTTTTAATAAAATCTTTCACTTGCGGTAAAAACGACAGGATTAATAAACCAACAATAATGCTTACCCCACCTTCAACAATAAACAAAAGCTTATAATTAATTGAAGCGATTATTCCTGCCAAGCTAATGCCTACTGACCAACCGATGTTTACTGCCAATCTATTTAAAGAATATGATCTTGTTATAGTGCCTTCTGCAGCGTAGTGAGCAACAGCTGTAAAATTTGCTGGGCGGAATGCCTCAGAAAAAAAGCTGATGACAACAGTTAAAATGCATAAGCTATAAAAATGGGTAATGGTAGAAAAGAGGATGAAAAGTAAACCACCTACTATCGAAGAAAGGATTTGTACAGGACGGAAACCAATCATATCGGTTAATTTTCCTCCTGTTGCTGAGCCCAGAATTGAACCTGCACCAAATAAGGTGATAATTAAACCCGCGTCCATTTCCGAGCGATGTAAACTTTGGGTAACGTATAAGCCCATAAACGGAACAGCCATGCTCCCACATCTGTTAAACATCATTACAATGCTTAAAAGCCAGGTTTCTCTGCTTAATCCGCTGAAAGATGTTTTATAGGTATTGAAAATAAGTTTGAACATGGTGTATTTAGATGTCGTAAAAATACCAAAAGCCAGATATTATTTAATCATCTGAATTCAATATCCGCTTATTAAGCTAAAAAAGATGAACAAAAAATATCCCATAATTTTTCACAAATTTGCATCCGGAAACCGATCAAATGCCGCCAGAGAAAAGAACCCCAATAAACAAAAGCCCAGTTGCCAGAAAACCTGCTGCTAAGAAACCTGTAACCAGAAAACCTACAACAGGCAGAGAAAAGAAAGCTGTGCTTTCCGTTCAGCTTAAATTGGCTATTGCAGGTTTGTTGTTGATTTTACTCTCTCCATTTTATTACGGCTATGTATTAAAGGGCTTTGTAGCTACCTGGCGGTGGGTTAAAGACTGGGGGCAAGACCCTAATTACAGAACTTACGAGAGTTTTAATATCAAAATTCCTAAAAAATATACCATTCATGGTATCGATGTTTCTTATTACCAAGGCAAAATAAACTGGCAAAAAGTAAAGGAAATGAAAGAGGATGAGGTCAGTATCCGTTTTGCTTTTATCAAAGCTACCGAAGGACTGATGCTCGTTGATCCATATTTTCAACGCAACTGGCGAGAGGCACCAAAAGCAGGGATTATTTGCGGTGCTTATCACTTCTTCAGGCCTAAAAAGGATGGTAAAACGCAGGCTAAATTTTTCTTACAAGTGGTACATATTGAGAAAGGTGATTTGCCACCCGTTGTAGATATTGAATCTTTAGATGGCGTTTCACCGCTAAAAATGAGGGCAGAACTTTCTGATTTTCTAAATTATGTAGAAATGAAAACCAAAGTAAGACCAATTGTTTATACGGGGCTTAAATTTTACGAAGATTATTTAGCCGATCATTTTGATGATTATCCCCTGTGGATTGCCCATTATTATCAGCCAAAGTTAAGGATAGATAAAAGCCGCTGGAAATTTTGGCAACATTCTGACAAGGCCAAAATTAATGGCATTGGCCATGTAGTTGATTTTAATGCTTTTAATGGTGATAGTTTGGCTTTAGATCAAATGTTGGTTCGTTAGTTAAGGTTAATTGTTTAAATCGGATAATCGACTCCAAACGCCAAACGCTCAACTCCAAACTATTACAGCTACACCGTCCAGCTTTCACATTTCTCCAGGAAAAATTCATCAGCTTCTGCACCGATACCGATTTCTTCGGGAACATCAAGAAAATAGCCGTTATATGTTAAGCCACCAACCACAGGGTCAACCAAGTGTCCCAATAGCGCTGTATCTAAGTCGAAAAACTCAACATTAGGGCTGGCCAAGGCAAAATGTAGGTTGGCACTTAAAGCAATCCGAGTTTCGAGCATGCTCCCAATCATGCATTTTAAACCTCGCTGTAAGGCTTCTTCATGGATTTTTTGTGCTTCTAAAATTCCTCCTGATTTCGAAAATTTAATGTTTAAATAGGTTGTAGACTGGCTATTAATCAATTTACGGGCATCATGATGGTTGTAGCAGCTTTCATCAGCCATTAATTTAATCGGTGAATTTACATTCAGTTCTGGTAATTTATCATCGTACCAGGTTCGCATGGGTTGTTCACAAAACTCAATATTGTATTTTTCTAACTCGCCTAAAGCAAATAAAGCATCATCAAAACTCCAACCCTGATTGGCATCCAGGCGTAAAATCAAATCTTCGCCTACTGCTTCGCGGATGTGTTTAACCCTTTCTATATCATCATGCACTTTTTTGCCCAGCTTAATTTTTAGGATGCGACAACCCTGGTTTTTATACTTCAACGCTGTAGTGGCCATTCCCCCTGGTGTATCGATGCCAATGGTCATATCGGTTTCTATGGTGCGTTTGGTTCCACCCAGAAATTTATACAGTGGTAATTTGGCGTTTTTGGCGGCAATATCAAATAATGCCATATCAAAAGCACTTTTAATGGTATTGTTATGATCTGCATAACCTAATAAATCGTTCATCCGCTCGGGAATCTCTAAAGGATCTTTACCCTTTAAAATCGCGGCGAAATCTTTAGCCATCGCAATACATGTTTCCTGAGTTTCACCTACAATCATCGGGAAAGCGGAGCACTCGCCAATTCCGTGAATGCCAGTGTCTGTATAAATCCTAACTAGTACATTCTGGGCAAAATGCATGGTTCCTGTTGCAATAACAAAGGGCTCCATTGGTATGCTAAAGCGGTATATTTCGGTATGGGTGATTTTCATTTTTTTAAGGTTGAGGGTAGAAGGTAAAAGGTATAAGGTTTGTTAATCGAGGGGAGTAAAGTTTGTACAACTCAATTCTTGACGCACTGCGTCACATTTCGATTAAATAACTCATTGGTGTTTAATTTCATTCATCAGATAGATTTCCAACTAAAGTATAAAAACAAAAACTAAATAGAAACAGGTTTGTAGATTATTAATAGATTTACGCCTCAAATTAAATTCCATCTTCCCTCTAACATTTTACATCATATACCATGTCAGAAACCAATAACTTAATCCACGCTTCATCGCCATATTTATTGCAACATGCCCATAATCCTGTTAATTGGTACGAATGGGGCATAGAGGCATTAGAAAAAGCCAAAGTGGAGCATAAACTGATATTGGTCAGCATTGGTTATTCGGCCTGCCATTGGTGCCATGTAATGGAGCGCGAAAGTTTCGAGAATTATGAAGTAGCTGAGGTGATGAACCGTCATTTTATCTGTATCAAGGTAGACCGTGAGGAGCGTCCGGATATTGATCAGATTTATATGTATGCCATCCAACTCATGACAGGTAGCGGAGGCTGGCCCTTAAATTGTATTTGTTTGCCAGATCAACGTCCAATCTATGGTGGAACCTATTTCCGGAAAAATGATTGGATCAATATTCTGGAAAATGTTGCTGCACTTTGGGCAAATGAACCCGATAAGGCCATTCAATACGCAGAGCGGTTAACTTCGGGCATTAAAGACAGCGAAAAAATAATCCCTGCGGTTACAGCAGCAGAATATACCCATGAACATTTAACTGAAATTATCGATCCCTGGAAACGTCATTTCGATATTGGTTACGGCGGTTATAACCGTGCACCAAAATTCCCATTGCCCAATAATTGGGTTTTTTTATTGCGCTATGGCTTTTTAAAAGATGATGAATCAGTTTTTACTGCTGTTTGCCATACCCTCGAAGAAATGAGCCGTGGCGGGATTTATGATCAGATTGGCGGCGGCTTTGCCCGTTATTCGGTTGATGATAAATGGCATGTGCCACATTTTGAGAAGATGCTGTATGATAATGCACAATTGATTAGTTTGTATGCAGAAGCGTACCAGTGTACCGGGTTCGATTCGTTTAAGCAAACTGTAATTGAAACCATTAATTGGGTTTTTGATGAGATGACTTCGGCAGATGGATTGTTTTATTCGGCACTGGATGCAGATAGCGAAGGGGTGGAAGGCAAGTTTTACATCTGGGACAAAGCAGAGTTTGATCAGGTTTTAGGAGAAGATGCCCAATTAATCGGCGCTTATTACAACATTACCGAAGAAGGTAACTGGGAAGAAGAACAAACCAATATTTTGCGTAAAACCATCAGTGATGATGATCTGCTTGCAGAATTTGATATGGAAGCAGAAGTACTCTCCGATAAAGTAAAGTTGGCTAAAGCAAAATTACTAGCGGTTCGGAGCAAAAGGATCCGTCCGGGTTTGGATGATAAATGTTTAACTGCCTGGAATGGTATGATGATTAAAGCTTTGGCTGATGCTGCAGAGGTGTTAAATCATAAACCATATTATGAAAAAGCTTCAACTGCGGCCAATTTTATTTTAAATCACTTAAAATCAGAAAATGGTGGCTTATACCGCAATTATAAAAACGGAAAGGCCTCTATTACAGGCTTTTTAGACGATTATGCTTTTTTTATTGAAGCACTAATAGCCCTGTATGAAGCTGATTTTGATGAAAAATGGTTAGAAGAGGCCAAATCATTGACCGATTATGTGATCACTAATTTTACGGATGCAGATTCCCCAATGTTTTTCTACACCTCTGCAGAGGGTGAAGAATTAATTGCCCGTAAACATGAAGTAATGGATAATGTAATTCCGGCTTCAAACTCTACCATGGCACAAAATTTAAAGAAACTGGGATTACTTTTTGATGTAGAACAATATGCCGACAAAGCCGCAGAAATGCTTGCTGCAGTTCATCCTAAGATAAAAAGTTATGGTTCTGCTTATTCGAACTGGGCCATTCAGCTACTGAACGAAATTTATGGAATAAACGAAATTGCCATTACCGGTTTGGAAAGCGATGTTGTTAAATTAGCATTAAGTGGACATTATATTCCGAACAAAATTACATTGGGCGGAACAAAAAGTAACCTACCGCTGTTAAAAGGTAAGCAAAGCAATGAAACAAAAGTTTATATTTGCCGAAATAAAGTATGCCAGTTGCCGGTTAACACTGTTGAGGACGCATTAGAGTATTTACAATAAATTAATTTAAATGAATATTTCACCAAACTCTGTAGTAGCGTTAACTTACGAATTGCATACTACTAACGAAGAAGGACAACAAGTTTTTGTCGAAAAAGCTGACGAAGAAAATCCTTTAGTATTTTTATATGGCGTTGGCATGATGTTGCCTAAATTTGAAGAGCATTTAACCGGTTTGAAAACTGGTGATGAATATGGCTTCGAGCTATCTGCTGCAGATGGTTATGGCGATATCGATCCAGGTGCTTTTGCCGATTTACCAAAAACAATGTTTACTGAAGCTGGTGGCGAATTACCAAATGTTGGTGATGTTATTCCATTGCAAGATAACAATGGTAACCAGTTTAGAGCAGGTGTTACGGCTGTTCACGACGAAACCATCTCAGTAGATTTAAACCACCCAATGGCTGGTAAAAATTTAGTATTTAACGGTGTGATTTTAAATGTACGTGAAGCCACTCAAGATGAACTGGCTCATGGTCATGCGCACGGAGCTGACGGTCATTCAGGTCACTAATTAATAGATATAGACGATTTTTAAAGAAGTCAAGTTTTAAATAGCAAATTGCTATTTAAACTTGACTTCTTTCATTAATATATCTATGATTTAATCTTGAAAAACCTCTTCCAGAATAAGTAAAAATCCTGGCATAATCGAAGTACTTACTACTTCGCCAAGGGTTAGCAGTTTTGTTGGTTGAAACTTGCCCTTATCATCAAGGATATATCTGAAAAATGTTTTTTCCGAAGGACTTACAATCCAGTATTCTTTAACACCTGCTTCTTCATAAACCTCATATTTATTGATCAATTCCTTTTTATTATTCCCTGGCGATAAAATTTCAACCACAATATCTGGTGCACCAATACATCCACGTTTATCCAATTTTGTTTGATCGCAAACCACCACAATATCAGGTTGTACTACAGTAAAAACTTCTTTGTCATCCTGAGTTTTCTTTGCTAATCTAACATCAAATGGTGCAGTGTAAACATGACATTGTTTTCCTTTCAGAATATTATATATCGGTCCGAAAATATTGGTTAAAACTCCTTGATGAATCCTAGAAGGCGCGGGACTCATTTTAAATAAGTGCCCTTTAATGATTTCTAAACGTTCATCAAAGGCGAAACGCAAATAATCTGCATAACTGTGAGTTGCAGAAAAATCGACCTCATTAAGTGTCTTAATTTCAGGTAGTTCATCTTCATTTGGATATGGTTTGATATTCTTCATATTGGGTATTTAACCAAATATACTAAATATCTTAGTGTTTTTTTCTTAAAAATCAATCTTCAAACGCAGTCCACCGTTGGTGAGATTGAGGTTTTCTTTAGAGAAAGTTTTCATGGGCAACCTTAAAAAAGGTTCGATGGCAATATTGTTCTTTTTGGATATTTTTTGTTTATAACCGAGCGAGAAATTATAAAATCCGATGTATTTATCAGGATCTATATTGGCTTCGGGCTGTGGTTCAGTAGTTTTTTCTTTCACAATCATCGTCTTCGAATCGGCATAGCCATTTGCTGTTGTGGAAGAAAAATTCTGCACCTGGTTTACAATGTAGTTGTTCTGCTGCGAGTTGTTTAAAACAGCTAGTGCAGAAACCCCTATATTGGTGTAGAGTTTATCACTTATGTTGTATTTTAATTCTAAAGGAACGTTAATTCCGCGCACTTTAGCATCAACCGACTCGAGGTTTTTGCCTGATAAAGTTTGTGGCGCAGCAGCATTTAACGATTCGGTGGTGCTAATAGAAGCATAAGAAACCCCCGAGCTTATCGATAATTTATTGGCTATAGCATACGATAAAGAAAAGCCATAGTTCATGGTTACTTTATTGTCATTACCCATCGCTGGGGCAACGTACACATCAGGCTGCCATTTAGAATTTTCGTTTGTTTTGGATGGCGATTTTTGCTGATTTGCATAACTATCGTGGGCAAGCAGTCTTTCAAAACTTGTTTGCGTAATTGGTTGAGGTTTCTTCTTTTCCGTTAAAATATCAACCTGTTTTGATTTCAGGTTTGAAAGGTTAAAACCGGCAAGCTTGTTATCCAAAAGATTATTGTTTACAGGAGCTAATTCTTCTGTTGGATTGATAAACGTATGATTGGTCTGTTGTGTTAATAATGGTTTTATGCTTTCAGTAGTTTTGGATGAGCGATTGGCAGCGAAATTATTTGCAGCAGTTGCATTGCTATTTAATGAAGTAGGATTGGTTTGAGTTTCAGTAATCGCATTTGTATTCCCATCGGCCGCAGGATTTTGCTGGGCTTTAGGTTTAGTTATCGCAATCTCTTTTTTCTGATCTATGGTGTTTTGCATAAAAAATACACCTCCGAAGATAAAAATTAAGGCAGCAGCAGCCCACAAAGGCCAAAAAGCAATGCCTCGTTTCTTATTTTTTTTCTCCGAAAAGCGCTCCCAGGCACCATTAGGGTATGTTTCCTCATGGTTTTGGAGTTGTGCGGTAATATGCTCAATTAATTCCTTATCCATTTTTTTCGTATGAATTAACCATGGTATTTAGGTAAAGGGTACGTAACTTATTTTTAGAACGTGTAAGGTAAACACGACTGGAACTTTCGGGAATGTTTAACATCTTCGAAATTTCATCGTGGGCAAAACCCTCAATTTCATATAAGTTAAATACCAGTCTCTGCGTATCTGGTAAGTGATTTAGTAAATTCAAAATATCATTAACATGTAACTCCGAAGCAATCGAAACCTGAGTAACCGGATGTTCACTTTCTGCTAAATCATCAACATAAAATTGAACTTTCGTACTTCGTATTTTATCTATCGCTGTCCGCGAAGCAATCTGGGCAATCCAACCTTTAAACGATCGCTGTAATTCTTCTGGATTCTTTGGTGCTTTGAAGCCACCAACATGTTTGAAAATCTTGATAAAGCTGTCATTTACAAGCTCTTCACTGTCCGAAGGGTTCTTTGTATACCTTAAAATTATGCCCATTAAATAGCCATAAAATGATTTATACATCATTTCTTTACAGCCATTGTCGTTTTTTACACAGCCTTTTAAAATTTCCTCAAAACTGAGTATTTTTTTTATCACCCCTGTAAAGGACTATTTATTAAAGGTTTATCATGATTAATTATTGCAAATTTAAGAAAATAACACCACCCAATTTTTTGAGTGGTGTCAATTTTCGTTTCCACAGGTAGTGTGAAATATTTTTATTTGTTTGTCATCACTGATAACCCAACTCCCGTACTATCGGTTTTGCTCGATAAGCCTTTAGCCCAGATGGTATAAATCTTGCCTTTTTCGATTTTAACAGCTGGTAAGCTAACTTTAACTGTTCCGCCTTGTTTTAATTGGAAAGTATAGCTGTCATTCGGCGCAATATTGCTAAAAGTGGTAAACTCTTTAAATGCTTTTGCTGTAAATAAAGGTGCTTCTGTACCTGCAATAGCTAAATCAAATGGAGCAGAACCTGGACTTAAGTTTACAAAGCGAACTTTTGCCTTATCGGTTTCGGGTGCTTTTAAATCATCTTCCAGGACTAAAAGTTTTGTGGATTTTAAAGTATCTACTACGAAAACCGAGTAAAATGATCCTTCTTTTAATGTAGCTGTAGCTGTGGTTAAATATTTTAAAGAGTCTTTTTTAGCAACACCAACCAATCTTGTTCCCGGGTAAGCAGCATAATATCCTAAGTCCTTAGTGTAGGTAAAGCTATTTATTTTTTGGTTATCCAATATAAAATCCAGAGCAGCAGTTCCAGGTGATGCATGAACAAAGCCAATGCCAGCAGCTTCTATCGGATCGTTGTTAAAATCCTTTTTACAGGCAGTTATGGTTAAAGCTATCGCTAAGAGAGAGAGAATAATTTTTGTAGTGCTAAAATTTTTCAAATTCGTTTTCATTTTAATGTTTTAAATCAATTTTTTGAACAAAATTGGTTAATGGCCATTAACGCTTTTTCTTGTAAAACGATTAATGGACTGAAAACGCTACAGCTGATTTGATTTTTATAAAGAAAAAGCCACATGGAGTGCATGTGGCTTTTAAATCGATATTTTAATTGAAGAACTAAGCGTACATTTCTTCTCTTAGTTTCGCAACATCACTACTGTTAATGTATTCATCATAAGTCATCAACTTATCAATAGTACCTTTTGGTGTAATTTCGATAATGCGGTTGGCAACGGTTTCTGTTAACTGGTGATCTCGTGAGGTAAACAATATCGCACCTTTAAAATCTTTCATGCCATTGTTCAGTGCCTCGATAGATTCAAGATCCAGGTGATTGGTTGGCTCATCAAACATTAACAAGTTGGCCTGTTGTAACATCATTCTAGAGAACATACAACGCATTTTCTCGCCGCCTGAAAGTACTTTTACGTTTTTAAGTACTTCTTCGCCCGAGAATAACATACGACCTAAGAAACTACGCACAAATTGTTCATCGGCATCAGTACCAGAATACTCGCGTAACCAATCAACCAGGTTTTCATCTTTACCTGCAAAATATTCTGAGTTATCATTCGGAATATCAGCGGTGCTGATGGTAACGCCCCATTTAAATTCACCTCTATGGTCTGCATCCCTGCCCGTTAAAACATCATAAAAAGCTGCGGTAGCCAAGCTATTCTGAGATAATACGGCTATTTTATCACCTTTGTTCACCATGAAGGTAATTTTATCGAACAACACACCATCATTTCCATTTATACCCAGGTTTTCTACCTGTAAAATCTGGTCACCAGCCTCACGGCCAGTGTTGTTGAATATAATGGCTGGGTATTTTCTGCTCGATGCTTTAATTTCAGAGATATCAATTTTATCCAAAGCTTTTTTACGAGAAGTAGCCTGCTTTGATTTAGATGCATTTGCACTGAACCTACGGATAAATTCCTGTAGCTCCTTCACCTTATCTTCCATTTTTTTGTTCTGGTCGCTGCGTTGTTTTAATGCCAGCTGACTAGATTCGTACCAGAAAGTATAATTACCAGTGTAAATGCTCATTTTAGCGAAATCGATATCCACAATATGCGTACAAACTGCATCTAAAAAATGCCTATCATGCGATACAACCAATACAATGCTTTGGTAATCGGCTAAGAAGTTCTCTAACCACGCAATGGTTTCGATATCCAAATCGTTGGTTGGCTCATCCAATAATAGAATATCCGGATTACCAAATAATGCCTGCGCCAATAACACACGTACTTTTTGCGTGTTATCTAACTCTTTTAATAATTTATAGTGGTTATCTTCGGTTATACCCAAATTGCTCAACATGGTTGCTGCATTGCTTTCCATGTTCCAACCATCCATTTCAGCAAAAAGATTTTCAAGTTCTCCGGCACGCTCGCCATCTTTCTCTGAGAAATCTTCTTTCATATATATGGCATCTTTCTCTTTCATGATAGCATAAAGTTCTTTATGGCCAATCATTACGGTTTCTAATACCGAAAACTCATCAAATTCGTAGTGGTTTTGTTTTAAAACCGCCATTCTTTCGCCTGGAGTAAAAGCCACGCTACCAGAGGTTTGGTTAACTTCTCCTGATAAAATTTTTAGAAAAGTAGATTTACCTGCGCCGTTAGCCCCAATTACGCCATAGCAGTTGCCATGGGTAAATTTTAGGTTAACATCTTCAAATAATGTGCGTTTGCCGTATCGTAACGATAAATTAGAAACTGAAATCATGCTATAATTGAAATAAGCCGCAAAGATAGGGAAAAAGGTTGAGGGTAGAAAGGCAGAAGAAGGAAAGCTTTGGGATTAATAATTTGAAATAAAGGTTGAGGGAGGAAGGTGTTAGATTGCTGGAAAGTTGAAAGGTTAAAGGTTGGGAAATGGAGGGTTCTGTTCTTCGTGGCTTAAGCAGCCCCGCTTTCCCTTCAATCTTTTAAAAACAACTTCTGTCATGCTGAGGCACGAAGCATCTGTTTCATAGGTTGCAGATGCTTCGTACCTCAGCATGACATTATATTCAGGGTTAATGCTATTTTAAAAGTATTTCCGTTCAATCTGGTTTATTGATGAATGGACTGTGCTTTTGGCCAATGACTTAAAACCCAAAGCCTAAAAATAATAAGATTAATATACGGCCTGCCAAGTCTTTTTATCAGCGTAATTTTTGTATTTTAGTGTTACACACAAAATGAAATCAAAATGAAAAAATTAACACTAGGCATTATTATGTCTACTATTTCCGTCGTGGCTTATGGCCAAGAAACCCAGTATAAGTATAAAGTAGATTTTTTTGGCGATACCATTCTGGTCGATTCAAAAGATAACACCATCGGTAAACAGAAGAAAGACTTTTTTGGCAATACCATCGTAGTTGATAAAGATGGTAAAACCATAGCTAAGCAAAAGCAGGATTTTTTTGGCAACACCATATTGGAGAATGAAGCCGGAAAAATTTTAGGTACACAAAAGAAAGATTTTTTTGGCAATACGGTGTTAGAAAGTGAACGTGAACAAAACCTGGTGCCAAAGCCATTAGGAGGTTTGGTTCCCGGTGATGGGAAAACAGAAGTGGTTATCAAACAAAAAACTGATATTTTTGGTAATATCATCATTGAAAACGATCGTGGCCAGACCTTAAATATTTATAAAACCGATATTTCGGGCAACATCATCATAGAAGATGGTAATGTCAAGGTAATAGGCAAACAGAAAAATGATGTTTTTGGCGATACCATTGTTGAAGATGAACATGGAAATGTATTAGCTAAGTATAAAAAAGATGTATTTGGTGATACAGTTATACAGGATGTTAACGGTAAGAAGGTCGGCGTTTTCAAAACCGATATTTTTGGGAATAAATCTTTTGTTCCGGAACGTTAAATCCCATCAATAAATAAATCTCGTAGGTTTAATTCGTATTTAAATTGGTTTTAATGGTCTCATTGAGGGCTGCGCCGTTTAAAAACCTACGAGGTTTATTAACTCGATTTAATTTTAAGCAGTGGGTTTTGCGTTAGGGATTGTAAGGGTTTAGTGCCGATTTTTTTATCGGCACCGGAGCGTAGCGCAGCCCTGGAAAGCCCGACCCTTGCGCAGCTTGGGTAACGCCCAAATTAGTTTGCAGTTTTCAATTAATAGTTTTTAAAGCGACTCAGGTTCCAAAAAAAAAGAAGTTTTATCTGCTAAAATATTTATTTTAGTCTCATGCAAAACCACTCCTTGCTCAATACCATAAAAACCACACTTCAAAAAAGCAAAGTAGAAAAACTGGCTGCCATAGCTTCAGAAGAAACCTTTTCGGTAAAAGATCTGATCGATTTAAGCTTCTATCATGACGAACAAATCGGTTTCAGGGCTGCATGGATTTTAGAAAATGTATTTGCTAACCATCAGCCGAGATTTATGCCATATATAAATTATTTTTTGGAGAAATTTCCACAACAAAGTAATTTATCTGCATTGAGGCATTATGTTAAAATCCTGGCTTTTATGACCAAGAAAAATGCGTCAATAGAAATCAAGAAAATTCTAGCCGATTATGATACCGATCATTTGGTTGAGGTTGTTTTTGCCTGGCTCATTGATGATCTAGTTCCTGTGGCTGTAAAATCACATTGTCTGAATATTTTGGCCAATTTAAACACCAAACACAATTGGATAAGAGAAGAACTTTTACAAACCATGGACTTCCTGGTGGATAAAGAAAGCATAGGCTTTTTTGCAAAAGTTAAACAGATTAGGAAACAGTTGGCTGTTCGCAGTTAACTGTTTCTAACTTGCAGTTAGTTGTTCAAGGTTTTCAGTTAGTGCAGTGTCAAATCTTTTGAGCGAAACCGAATTTGTCTTTCTCTTTCAGCTTTAGTCTTTCAGCTTTTAGCTATTTTTACCAGATGAGTGCAACATACGATATCATTTCAAAAGTTATAAAAGAACGGCGCAGTATTTTCCCTGCAAGCTATATCAAAAAAGAAATTCCGGTTGAGGTGATCAACCAGATTTTAGAAACCGCTAATTATGCACCAACACATAAATTAACCCAACCCTGGCGCTTTGTAGTGATCAGAAAGGATGGATTAACAAAACTTGGTCAAGAACTTGGTAAATTGTATAAGGAATTGGTTAGCCCGGAACAGTTTTTACAGAAAAAGTACGATAGCTTTGCCGAAAAAACGAGTCAGGCCGATTGCATTATTGCCATCAATATGCAGGTGAGTGGTAAAATACCGGAGTGGGAAGAATTAGCAGCCGTTTCCTGCGCTGTTCAAAATATGGCTTTAACCGCCGAAAGTTTAAAGGTTGGTGCTTATTGGAGCTCCCCACCTTTAATTGACGATTTAGGCGATTTCTTAAGTCTTGCTGAAAACGAAAAATGCATCGGCTTATTTTACATGGGTTATCATAACGAAAAACCCTGGGAGCCAAACCGAACTTCGATGGAAGAAAAAGTGAGGTGGATAGAGGGGTAGTTTTGAGTCCATAGTCTTCAGTCCTTAGTCTAATTAATTGGCTTCGGACTCCGGACTTCCGACTTAGTACTAAGTCTGATCCATCATCCATCTAATATCATTCATTATGCTAAGTCCTCTAGACAACTATTTCGAGCAAAAAGATGAGCCGATTAAAAGTTGCCTTCAATATTTAAGGTCGCTTTTAATGGGTTATGCTGATATTACAGAGCATTGGAAATACGGAATGCCTTTTTATTACCATAAAGGAAAAATGTTCTGTTATCTTTGGATACACAAAAAACTCCATCAGCCTTATATTGGTTTAGTTGATGGAAATAAAATTGAACACGAAGATCTGTTGCAAGAGAAAAGAGCCCGAATGAAAATTTTATTGATCAACCACTTAGAAGATATTCCTAAAAAGAAAATCGAATCTATTTTAAAACAGGCCTTTGCCCTTCGTAAATAAGTCCATTATCCATCACCCATCTTCCATTATCCATAATCATATATGTCTGCATTAAAATCAAAACTTTATCAGCTTTGCTTAACTTTTATTCAAAACAGGATAGAAAACATCGAGTATTCTTTACAACAAGCCAGGCAGGCCTCAAACGATGATACGAAAAGCAGCGCGGGCGATAAATACGAAACTACACGCGAAATGATGCAGCAGGAGATGGACCGTAACAGTAAATTGTTATACGAAGCCGGGCAGCAGAAAATTGCATTACAGCAGATCGAAAATGTAGAATCAGATCGCCTGGTTAAGAACGGAAGTTTGGTTTTAACCTCTGAAGGTAATTTTTATATCAGCATCAGTGCAGGAGAGCTTAATACCGATGGGCAAAAATTCTTCGCCGTATCGCAGGCTTCACCAATCGGGCGGTTTTTGATCGGAAAAGCAATAAATGAAAGCTTTAAGTTTAATGGTAAAGATTATAATATTAAGGAGATTTTGTAGAGCGAAATGTAGTGTTTGAGCTAATTGTTTTTTGGAAAGCAGGAACAATAGCACATAGGTTATAGCAGACCCGCTCTCCGTTCTTTCCGATGAAACCTGTGAAACAAGCAAGTACACAATAAAAAACAAAAGAATAGTGCTTAAATCGGAACCACTTCGATCGGGTTTATATGGCAAAACTTGTTGTACTATTTGGGGTTGCAGAGTGTAGAAAATAAACTTTTTAGCACTAATGCTATTTAATCCTTTAATAGCAGCAAAGCCCCTTCAAACCTAGACCTGATTGACGGGGAAAGCTCCTGGTTTTTCACCAGGACTTGTACCAAAAGCAGGACTGCAGAAAACGAAGGATAACTATAATTGCTCTCCAAATAATTAAAATTAGACCTTATGTAGCTTATTATTAGGTGTTTTGATAATTACTTAATACTCATCCGCTGTGCAAAGGCTGGCACCAAATAAGTCTTTAAATCCGAATAAGGAATAAATACTACAATCTGCCCCTGGGCATAACTGGCTACCTCGTAAGGGTTGTACATAAAAGCAATCCCATTGGTATTGAAATAAAAATTCTTATTCGGTTTTAAAAAGTTATCAAATAATACTGTGCTTATCGCGTCTTTAGCTTTAATGTTATATGCTTTACGAAGATTGCGTTCTAAAATGCTTTGTAAGGTATTCGAATCTATTTTGATGACATCACTAAGAACCATTTGCTTTTTGTTCTTCACATCTAAACAAAACATTGTGCTGCTGTAATTGCCATGTGCGCCACCAGTATAGGCATCAGCCAGGAAATCGATTACGACATAACCATTATCATTATAGCTCACTGATTGCTGACTGTTGTTGGTGTAGTTCATCCATGCCTGGAAATCATCTCCCCGGCTATTTTTTGATTGCTCGGCAATCTGTGTTTTATAGTCTTTAAAATAGGCTGTAGCAATATTCTTAAAACCGATTGAACGATCGACCTGTGATTTTACACCTGAAATTTTTTTGAGTTCCGAATTTAGCCAGATGCCATATTCATCATTGTTTTTACTTTCCAGGTATTCAAAGTTAATTTCTGCTGCGGGCGATTTTGGTTGATTGGCAAATGCCTTGACCGAATCTTTATAGATGCCTGCGTTGAACTGATAACTTCCGTCGGGATATTTTTCTGCTAGCGTAACAGAATATTTTTTGGTTTTATCACCACTTTCCCAATTGCCATCAAAGCCATTTCCATTCCATTTTAAAGCTAAATGTGGCGATTTAAAATCCTGAGTAAAATAGGATTCATAAAAACTATATTCAGTAAGTACAATGCTATCTTTCCCAATTAAAGTATCAGTTGATAGATTAAGCCACGAGCCGTCATAATAATAAGTGCCACTTACATCATCATCAACCTTTTGCAAATGCATCACTACTTTTTTGCCCGCAATGGTACCTTCCAATCTCTTGTAAAAACTTTCGGTAAGTTCGGCCTTTACATTCGCTGTACTATCTTCTGTAATTTCAGTGCTATTGGCTCCATTTTTTTTGGAGTTGTTACAGGCCGATATGATTAATAATCCGAAAAGGATGCAAAACAAAGAATATTTCATTGGGTTGGAATTAATGTAGTAAAGTTGAATGTTGTAGGTAATCTTCAAGTTCAAACCAATCTTAGTATTGTAAAGTTGTATCCGATAACCTTAACCTTCCAACATTCAAACCTTCTAACTTTTAAACTTGCCTCCGAACCTTCCAGCTTTTAAACCTCTTTACTAAGATTTTGTTTTATTAAAGCTCTTGTTTATGCTGTAATATAAGTTTTTTGCTGTGTATCTTCCCGGATCAATTATTCTTCTAATGGTGTAAAGCGGATAATTTTCATCCCGTGCTGTAGATAAAATAAAAGCGGCCTTAAATCCATGCTCTTTTAATTTATGTAAGGTTGATGATTTAAAAACGCCATAGGGATAGGCGAAATACTCCACTTTTTTTCCTGTAATTTCTTCCAGTTTTTTAGTTGGCGCATCAATTTGGGTAGTCCAGTCCTCATCGGTAAACTGGGCAAAGTTTTTGTGATCGTAGGTATGGCTGGCAATCGTATTTCCTTCGTCAGATAATTGTTTAATCTGTTCTTTGGTCATGTAATTGATTCGCCCTTTTCTGCCGATTGATACCGTCATGATAAAATAAACGCCTTTAAAGCCATGTTTCTTCAACGTTGTGTTCCCAATGGTAAATTGATCTTCATCCGTATCATCAAAAGTGATCATAATTGGCTTCTCAGGTAATTTAGCACCGTAAACCAGATAGTTGTACAACTGATCTGGTAAAATGGAATGGTAACCGCTATCGGCCAGCATTTTCATGTGGTCTTTAAATTTATCAGGGGCAATAATGTCGTCATGCGCTCTTTTGCTGTCACTGGCAATATTGTTTCTGATCTGATGGTAACACAAAACAGGTACCTCTCTGCGGACCAAAATGGTTTTGTTATCGGCAGGTTTCGTATTTGCTGAATTTATTTTAACTTCTTCAGTAGCAGCTTTTGCAGCAGTTTTTCCTTTTGAAGCATCAGATGATTGGCACGAAGCTAAAAATAATGTAGAAGCAGCACCTAAGAGCAGAAAATTCTTCATATTCATTTAATAACGTGTACGTCTAATTAAAAGCTGTTTTTAATGCTGTTACTTAAAGTTTTAGGCGACCAATAACCACTGGCGATAATCCTACGGATGGTAAACAATGGATCCTTTTCATCGCGTTTGGTTGATAATTGATAAGCCATTCTAAAACCACGTTTTTTAAGCTCCGGAATACCTTCTGCATTCCATAAACCAAAGGGATAGGCAAATTCCGTCATTTTTTTACCCGTAATTTCTTCCAGTTTTTTAGTTGGTTTGTCTAATTGCTCTTCCCAATCTTTACCTGCATATTTCTTGAAATTCTTATGGTCGTAAGTGTGGCTGCCGATAACATTTCCTTCATCAGAAAGTTGTTTAATCTGCTCTTTGCTCATGTAATCTACAAATTTGCCTTTTTTGCCGATCGAAACGGTCATGATGAAATAAACTGCTTTATAACCCAATTTATCTAAAGTAGGGCGTACAATGGTAAACTGATCCAGGTCAGTATCGTCAAAGGTTAGCATAATGGGTTTGCTTGGTAGGGCTGCACCAGTGTTCAGGTAAGCGTAAAGCTGATCTGGTAAAATGGTATGGTAACCGCTATCGGCCAACATTTTCATCTGATCTTTAAAGTTCTGGATTTCTACAATATAATCTTTACCTACTTTACCATCAGTTGGTTTCCAGTTTCTTACCTGGTGGTAGCATAAAATTGGAACCTGTTTTCTGGCTAAAATGGTTTTAGCATCAGCAACTTTAATCTTCGAAACGTCAACTGGTGTTCCGGTACTCGCTGCAGTATTGCTGGTTTGTGCAGTAGAATCTTTAGTGGCAGAATTTTCTGTTTGAGATTTTGATTGGCAGCTGGCAAATAAGATTACTCCGGCTGTTATTAGTGTTAAAAAGCTGTATTTCATTATTAGGATATATAGCTACAAAACTATAAAATCCATTAATTATTTATCCATCAAAATAAATTGTGTTAATAATTAATTTCAGTTGCATGAAATTACGCTAACTATCGCATTTATTACATATCAAAACCTGCTTAATATCCTTTAATTAAATAATTTAGCGGCTCAAACAAATTTTGATGAATAAACTTTATAAACTCCTGCTGTGTGCGCAGTTTTTATCCTTAACTGTAGCCGCACAAAACAAAACATTTACCCTAACCGAAAATATTCAGCCCCAGCCTAAGGCAAATTATCAGCTTGCATCGCGTTTTTCGCCAAATAAGTTGAAGAAAATGGTTTATTCTACTGCAGTAGATCCACATTGGCTAAAATTGAGTAATCGTTTCTGGTATACCTTCGAAAGTCCAAAAGGAAAATTTTGGTATCTGGTAGATCCTGCATCAAAAAGTAAAAAACTCATGTTTGATAATGCTAAACTGGCAGCTGATATTACCCTGATTGTTCGCGATCCTTTCGATGCCGAACATTTACCACTCGAAAACCTAAAATTTGCCGCAGATGAAAAAAGTCTTTCTTTTGAAATCAAAAGCAGTGTAGATGAGCTTAAAAAGGATAGAAAAGATAAAAAAGCTGCAGATTCTATGCAGAAGAAAATATTTTCTTTCAAATACGAACTGGCCAGTGCAAAATTAACTGAGGTGCCAAACTTCAGTAAGCCAAAACCAAAACCATCATGGGGATCAGTAGCACCCGATTCGTCGGCTATTATCTTCTCCCGCAATTACAACCTGTATTGGATGGATAAAGACAACTACAAAAAAGCGGTCAAAAATGAAGATGATAGCACCATTGTTGAGCATCAGCTCACTAAAGATGGTGTTAAATTCTATTCCTACGGAAGTGATGGCGATGGCGAGAACAACGTAGAGAACGAAAAAAACAATAAAAAACGCCGTGGCGCTTATGTACTCTGGTCGCCGAATTCGAAATATTTTGTATTGGATAGAACCGATTCACGTAAGGTTAAAGATCTTTGGGTAATTAATAGTGTTACACCTGGTCGCCCAACTTTAGAAACCTATAAATATCAAATGCCTGGAGAGGCTGAAGCCCCGCAAGATGAAGTGCTGTTATTTGATTTCGCTGCAAAATCTTATAAAAAATTAAGTGTTGCCGCATTTAAAGATCAAAGTGTTTCTGTTTGGAGCAAACCATCCCTTAATAAAGATCGTGATAATGAATTCCGCCCATCTATTTGGTTGGGTAACGATAGCAAGTTCTATTTTTCTCGCACCAGTCGGGATTTAAAACGTATTGACATTGGTACTGTTGAAATTGCCAGTGGAAAAGTTACGCCTTTAATCGACGAGCGTTTTAATACTTATGTTGAGGTTAACCGTCCGGGTTTGGTAAACGATGGTAAAGAACTGATCCATTGGAGTGAACGCGATGGTTGGGCACATTTTTATCTTTTTGATGGAAATGGGAAGCTGAAAAACCAGATTACCAAAGGTGCTTTTCACTGTGAGAGTATCGTGAATATCGATGAGAAAAAACGTATCCTTTATTTTACGGCAAATGGCAGGGAAGGTAAAGAAGATCCTTACTACTTACATTTATACAGCATCAATTTTGATGGCTCGAATCTAAAATTGTTAAATGCAGGTGATTTTGACCATGCGGCAAATATGAATGATAACAATACTTTCTTTGTTGATAATTATTCGAGGGTAAACACTGCGCCAAAAGCGACGCTTTATGACGGAACTGGAAAAAAAGTGATGGATCTTGAAACTGCAGATCTTTCATTGCTGATGACAGCGGGTTACAAATTTCCTGAACCTTTCAAAGTAAAAGCAGATGATGGAATAACTGATCTGTATGGTGTAATGTACAAACCTTTCAATTTCGATCCGAATAAAAAATATCCGATTATCGAATATGTTTACCCGGGCCCACAAACGGAAGCTGTAAACAAAGCTTTCAGTAAAAGTATGGATCGTACCGAGCGTTTAGCTCAATTTGGTTACATCGTAATTACCGTAGGTAACCGTGGCGGAAATCCTTCACGATCAAAATGGTACCATACTTATGGTTATGGCAATTTGCGCGATTACGGTTTGGCGGATAAAAAAACGGCTATTGAGCAGTTGGCAGCGAAATATTCGTACATCGACGAATCTAAGGTGGGTATTACTGGTCATTCTGGTGGTGGCTTTATGTCTACAGCAGCCATGTTGGTTTATCCTGATTTCTTTAAAGCTGCGGTTTCGAATGCAGGAAACCACGATAACAGCATTTACAACCGCTGGTGGAGCGAAAAACACCATGGTGTAAAAGAAACCATTTCATTAAAAGGCGATACCTCATTTAAATATAGCATTGATAAAAATCCTGATTTAGCGAAAAACCTGAAAGGGCATTTGTTATTGATGCACGGTGATGTAGATAACAATGTGCATCCGGCAAACTCAATCCGTGTGGCCAATGCATTAATGAAAGCTGGTAAACGTTTCGATTTCTTAATTATTCCAGGTCAGCGCCATGGTTTTGGCGATATGACAGAGTATGCTTTCTGGAAACTGGCGGATCATTTTAATAAATACTTAATTGGCGATTTTTCTGAACCAAGTGATGTTGATCTGGTAGAGATGGACAGAGATATCGAACAGAACGGAAAGTAATTTTAACCACAGATGAAAAAGGATGAACACAGATCAGGATTTGTATCTGTACCCATTTGTTGGTAAAAACTAGTAGCCATGGTTGGTGTTCTCACGAACCATTTTAAAGATTAATTGTGGCTTGTGGAAACGCAGGCCATTTTTTATAACGATAAACTGTCATTATAAGGCTAATACTTCATTAGCTGTGGCAATTTTTTTTGGTCCTTGCCGTGGTTTGTGTCCTCACAAACCATTTTAATGTTTTGTTAGTTGTTGTTTGGAAAGCAGGGTTTGGCAGTTCTTCGGATAGGACAGTTTTGCTATTGCCTATCAATATAATTCGTCATTGCGAGGCTAATCCTCCATTAGCCGTGGCAATCTTTCTTGTTAGTGTTTATGTTTCTGATGATTTTTTTTTGGAAAGCAGGGTTCTGTAATTCTTCGGTTATTTCAGCCCTGCTATTGCCAATAGTCCCGATTTTAAAAGCGCTTAAATAACAAATGTTTCCTTAAATCGGGAGCTATTTGGCGCTATCAGGTTTGGGTAATTTAGGGTTGTGTTCCAAATTCAAACCGTTCTATTGTAAAGTTTTTCCTCCTTTCGCCATGGTTTGTGTCCTCACAAACCATTTTGTTGTTAATATTACTTATTTAAGGTCTGATATAAACAAAAAAGCCCCGAATTATCGGGGCTTCTGATCTGTTAAGGTAATCCTTTGGGGGTTGTTTTTTATTTGTAAAGGTAATTTACGGCGATTACATCATTTGCATTGAAAGTACGATTACCACCATTAGAACAGGCTAACATAAATGAAGCCGCATCAGGAGCAGAAGGAGTTCCTGGTATTCTAACAGCACCAACATTTGATGCACCTTCGTTGCCTGCGCCACTTGCACCACAGCTAAAGGCACGGTTCATATAATCCGTATGGCGGAAACCGATGCAATGGCCAACTTCATGCTGGATAACAGAAGCTAGATACAATAAATTAGGATTAGCGCCATAGGCTGCTGCATTGGTGTTCATTCTGATCTGGTTAAAAGGCTGACCTGAAGAAGTAGGGAAACCTGCAGAGCCCAAGGTAATAAAGCCACCACTTGGACCTTCGTTAAAGCCAACAACGTTAATGTTGCCGGTTGTTCCGGCGCTGGCCCTTTGGAAAGTAATACGTAAACCCAACGAGTTATATCTCGAAATCATAGTGTTTACTGCATCGCTATATACCTGAGGTAAATTGGTTACCGACACTGTAATTACACGTGGTAAAGATTTAACTAGGTTTGTGGTTCGGTACTGTTCAGTTTCAGCAATGTTTAAATTTGCACCAGTAGAAGGCTCAGCTAAATTATCATCAGTTAAGAGAATATCTCCCTCAACTAAATAACCTTCATCTATCTTACGGATATTGTCGGTGCTAAAGCCTAGAGATTTAATCTGTGATAATTTGTCTGCTGAAATTTCAGTCTTGCTTTCTACTGCGTTTTCTGTATTATTACTCTTACAAGAGTATAGGTTGGTGAGTAAAAAGCATACTGCTGCAATCGATAAAAATTTTGTTGTTTTCATCTTACTTGGAATTAAATTAGTTTAGGTTGAATAAGTTAGTTAATAAAATTTGTGGATTACCTTATAAATCCTAATTTAGGGAAGATATATGATGTAAACAAAATTTTATAATAAAATAATTATTGAGAGTCGCTACTGTAGTTTTAGTTATATGTTTTTGTCTGTCTGTGTTTAGTTTAAACGCACAAGTACAACCTGCTGGAATAGAAAAATATTTTGAAAAATATATTTCAAAAACCGGCAATTCCCAAAAATTAAGTGACAAAGGGATTATTTTGGTTCGTTTCAATCGAACACTAACAGCTACCGAAATTCAATTATTGAACCCTAAAAAGAAGCTTGCCGGCGATTATTTTATTGTCGAAAAATCGGCTGTTTCCAACCTCTCTAATCGTATAATTTATCAAGAACAGGCTAACGGACTATGGAAGGCTAGCGATCGGTTAATCAAAGTGCTTGCTAAGGTCACAAAAAAGAACGATTCCATTCTGGTTAGGTTATCCTTTAAAAATATAAATGCACTGCCAGGTGCAACTAAAAACCTAAGCGTAAAATCAATAGATCACATCAATAACATGATCACGGTTTATATTTTGCCGGCTGATTTAATGTTGATATTGGAGCTGGAGGATATTTTATACGCCGATGTTTTACCTGTTGCTAAGGAGGAAGTGGTAATTAATGGCATCGACCTGGGCTTAAACCAAATTTCTAATGCCCGTAACCTCTTTCCTAGTATCGATGGTACAGGAATAAATGTTTCTTTTAAAGAAGGCATGTACGAGGCAACCGATCTTGATCTGCTGGGGAAAACGTTGCCTGGCGCTAATATTGGCAAAACACCAACCACTCACGCCACCATTATGGCCACTTTGGCATTAGGAAACGGCAATTCATTTATCCGCGGTTTAGGCGCTGCACCTAAAGCTAAATTGGCATATTCTGATTTTTCTAACCTCATGCCTGATTTGGTTACTGATTTAAATCGACTTCAGATTAAAGTTCAAAATCATTCGTACGGTACCGATATCGATAACGATTATGGAATTGAAGCTGCTGCATACGATAAACAGATCTTTGAAACTGATACTTTGATCCATGTTTTTTCTGCAGGAAATAAGGGAACAGCTACACCTTCTGTAGGGTTTTATCAAGGTATGACCGCTCGTGCCAATTTAACGGGCAATTTTAAACAGGCCAAAAATTTATTGGTAATAGGTGGGATCAACAGAGAAAACATTTCTGAAAATCTGAGTAGCAAAGGCCCTGCCTACGATGGTCGTGTAAAACCGGAACTTGTTGCGCTTGGCGAAGATGGAACATCCGGCTCTGCAGCAATTACCAGTGGATCAATCGCTTTGTTAGAACAGTTTTATCAGCAGAAATATAAAAAAGTACCTTCTGCTTCACTAATCAGAGCAACAGTGATTAATTCGGCTGATGATTTGGGTGCACCACAGGTTGATTTTGTGTACGGATATGGAAAACTCAATGTAGCCCAAGCATTAAAAACTTTAGATGAAAACCGGGTTTCTATTTATGATGTGGCTAAAAATCAGGATTTGGTTATTCCTTTAGCTATTCCAACTAATGTAGCTGAAGTTAAACTTACCATTACCTGGAACGATCCTCCTGCAGTTGTAAATGCAGCACAAAGTTTAGTTAATGGATTGGATTTAAGTCTCGAAAATTCTGGTGGAAATTTAACGCTGCCATGGGTGTTAAGCAGTTTTCCTCATTTAGATTCCCTCTCAAAGCCAGCTGTGCGTAAAGCAGATGTTATCAATACCGTTCAGCAGGTTACACTTGATAACCCCTCTGCTGGTGCTTACAGTATCCATGTTAATGGTAATAGGATTTCACAAGGCAATAACCAGCGTTTTGCACTGGCTTATCGTTATATCTTCAAAAACACTTTTTCTTTCATCAGTCCTGAAAAAAACGAATACTTTTTTGCAAATGAAGATAACTACATCCGGTGGGATAATACCTACACAAGTAAAACCGGAAACTTATCAGTGAGTTATGATGAAGGTATTACATGGAAATCAATTGCTTCTGGGATCGATTTAAGCAAAGGTTTTTACAATTGGAATACTCCAGATTTGTTTGCTAAAGCAATGATAAAAATGGAGGTAGAGGGAAATGTAATAGTGAGCCAATCTTTTATTATTTCTAATCCAAGAGCATTAAAAGTTGGATATGTATGCAAAGATGGAATTGTGTTAAACTGGAATCCACAACCTGGCGCAAAAGATTATACACTATATAATGTAGTGGATAATATCCTTTCTCCGGTTTTAACCCTTGCTGATACCCTAGTTAAGCTTGATATAACCAAAATTAATAGTAAATATTTTGCCGTAGCGGCAAATGGTGCAGGTTTTACCGGCCTGAAAAGTTATACCATCGATTATACACAACAGGGGATTGCCTGTTATGTAAAGAATTTATTTGCATCAGTAGCCGATGATAACCGGATAAGGCTTGATCTGAACATTGGAAGCACCTTAGATTTAAAGAATATCATTTGGGAAAAACAGACAGGTGTTAATACTTTCACGGCTTTACAGCAGACCAAACCGGTTCAGAATCAACTCGATTATGCCGTTTTCGATGAAAAGCCAAAAGCTGGAATCCAGTTTTACCGCGTTACTTTCGAAACTGCGAATGGCCAGGTGCAGAGCGATCTGGTGTCGGTAGTGTTTCTTAAAGAGAATGAATTTTCTTTCTTCCCTAATCCCGTAGCTGATTATTTAACAATTCTGAGCGGATCATTCGAAGATTATAACCTATCTATCTTTAACATATTAGGACAGAAGGTTTTTGAAGAAAAGGCCACAAGCTCGAACCGTTTTTTGCTCAATACATTATCAACGGGTATTTATGTAGGGGTGATTAATAAAAACGGGCAGCAGTTAAAGAAATTTAAGCTGATCAAGCAATAACTATTCACATCTTTCCCCAATTTCTTCGTATTTTTCAGAAAATGATATAACATCTATTAAAAACAAAATATTTTGATGAAAAAATTCATACTATTCTCGGGCTGTGTACTTCTTTTTTTAGGTGCTTGTAAGCAGGGCGTAAAAAGCACTGATGCCGGTGCTGATTCTTTAGCCATAAAAGCCATTAACGATTCGAGTTTAACCCAATATCTATCGGTAATTGCTGCTGATAGTTTAGAAGGACGAAAACCTTTTACCAATGGAGAAACCAAAACCATTAATTATCTAAAAACCCAGTTCGAAAAATTGGGCCTGCAGCCAGGCAATGGAGATAGTTTCTTTCAAGAGGTGCCTATGGTCGAGATTAAATCTGTGCCGGAAGATAAAATGGTGCTAAAAGGAAAAACGGCTTCCTTAACACTCAATTATTTAACCGATTTTGTGGCTGGCACGCGCCGTGTGCAAGATGAAGTAAGCATGAGTAACTCTCCACTGGTTTTTGCTGGTTATGGCATCGTTGCACCCGAATACGGTTGGAACGACTATGCAAACCTAGATGTAAAGGGGAAAACGGTTGTGGTGCTGATTAATGATCCAGGCTTTGCCGATTCGACCTTATTTAAAGGCAAAAACATGACTTACTACGGCAGATGGACGTATAAGTTTGAAGAAGCTGCAAGACAGGGCGCTACAGGGATTATCATTGTGCACGATACTGAACCTGCAGCCTATCCTTGGACAGTTGTGCGCAGTGGCTGGTCGAAATCTAAACTTACACTACAAAGCGAAGACAATGGAATGAGTAGGACTGTGGTAGAAGGCTGGATTACTTTAGATAAGGCAAAACAGCTGTTTGCAATGGATGGGAAATCATTTGATGAGTTGGCTTTAAGTGCCCGTAAAAAAGGCTTTAAAGCTGTCGATTTAAATATCACTACCTCACTCAAAGTTAAAAATACCATCAAAAAATCTGTTACCTATAATGTGCTGGCTAAAATACCAGGCGATAAACGTAAAGATGAAGCTATTATTTATTCGGCACATTGGGATCATTTAGGTGTGGGAGAGAAAATACAGGGCGATTCTATTTACAACGGAGCGGTTGATAATGCAACTGGCGTAGCTTCTTTATTCGAAATTGCTTCAGCCTTTAAAAAGTTGCCTAAAGCGCTTGAACGTACCATTTTGTTTATTTCTTATACCGCTGAAGAGCAGGGCCTTTTGGGTTCTGAGTATTATGCCAAACACCCAACTTTTCCATTGGCTAAAACGGTCGCCAATATCAATATGGATATGATGGGCATGGCGGGTAAAACTAAAGATATTGTGGTGTATGGCTTTGGACAGTCAGAACTGGAAGATTATGCTGCAGCGGCGGCTAAAAAGCAGGGGAGGGTAATTGTGCCAGATCCTGTTCCATCATCAGGCTTGTATTACCGTTCAGATCATTTTAATCTGGCTAAGGTTGGTGTACCCTCACTGTTTACAGGTTCGGGTGTAGATAATATCAAAAACGGCAGGGAGTGGGGATTAAAACAGGTAGCCGATTTTACAAAATTCCGTTACCATTCACCACAGGATAATTTCGATGCCAAAACATGGGATTTATCGGGCATTATAGAAGATGTTCGGATGCTTTTTGATATGGGTTACCGCATCAGCAATGAAGATTCATATCCAAAATGGAAAGATGGATCTGAATTTAAAGCCATCAGAGAAAAGAAGTAAAACAAAAAGCGTCCCGATGGTAAACCGGGACGCTCTTTGAAAAAAAGTCATTTTATTAAGTTCCCTTAAGGGAGAATTTAATTAAAAGTAGAACTGTACACCTAATCTTGGTGCGAAAGTATCAGCATTTAAACCAAAAGTGTTTGTTTTTAATTTAGCGCCAGTACCTTCAGCTTTTAAAGTATAGTTTTCATAACTTAAACCTTTAACCGAAAGTTCGATACCGATTCTTTTTGTTGGGAAAAATGCAAAACCTGGAGCAAGTTCCACACCGATTTTAGTAGTAGTACCCAATTTAACTGCATTATCGCCGTTTGCATCAGTTGCTTTTAACTCACCAAATGCCAATGGCACAGATAATTGTCCGAAGAATTTGAATTGATCAGATAAACCAATATAGTAACGTCCGAAAGGAGCAACTTTAAAAGTGCCTTCTTGAGTTTTGTTGCTTACTTTTTTATCGTATTCGTAACCAACACCAGTACCAATTGCAAAATTGTTGCTGATAAAATAACCAACACTTGGTAATACGCTAAAGCTGAAATCTGCCTTAGGAGCGCCATCTACTTTTGTAGAATTAACACCTACGTTACCACCTAACATAAAATTTCCTTTTTCAGTTTGTGCTTGTGCACCGTAAACTAAACCTGCTACTGCTACTAAAGATAATAATAGTTTTTTCATCTTTTTTATTATTTATTTGTTATTAAAACATAGTCAATTTTATTATTTTAATGTCTGACTATATTTGCCTAAAAGTCAACACTTGTGCCAGAAAACTTTGTCTAAGTCATCAAAAAATCAGTTTTTGGTCAACTGCCTAATTGATAAACAGATATAAAATTAATGTTAAGTCAATATTATTTTCGTATGACTAAAAATTAATCGACCGATTAATTTTTGAGGCATGACAGATTGACAATCTGACTTTTTTTGTATAAATGTCAGAATTTAAAATGTCAAAAATGGCAGGTTTTAATGAGGGCTTGTTGTTTTTTTGAATTAAACTTTGCAAGCGGAAATTAAATTTTCTATTTTCTTTTTTATGATACCGGTGGTTCTCTCGTCGATTAGATTTCCTTCAGTGTCGAATTTATTTTGAGCCTGCGCAACTAAAACTTCTGGTTGTAAAACCGGATTCATATTCAGGAATGTAAAAACAGGCAAAAATGCTGTTTGCATTCTAACCGTTCCCCACATTCCCTGTGTTGCGCCCATTAAGGCAACTGGTTTATGCATTAAGGGCGAATCTTTTCCTCGGCTTGCCCAATCAATAGCATTTTTTAATCCACCAGGAATAGAATAATTATATTCAGGAGAAACAATAATAAAAGCATCAGCAGTGGCGAGGACATCTCTGAATTTTGTTACGCTCGCAGGCCTCTCTTCAGTTTCAGGCAAGTCGAGGTCTGCATTATAAATGGGAACGTCATCAAAAGCCACTGTTTCGAACTGAATATCTTCGGGGACTAAACTGCCTGCAACTTTAAGCAGCATGGCATTGTACGATCCCTTTCTTAAACTTCCGCATAAGCCAACAATTTTTCTGTTCTTTTCCATAGCTATAAAACCAAAGCTTTACAAAAATGTTTGGTTTTTGCAAGGACAACCGATGTAGTTAAAAATTTATAATTGCTATTTTTGACGGTATAATTTACCTTTATGACTGAGAATAGCACGACCACTTCTATTATTGAAAAAACCGTTTTTCCGATACTTTTCGCTCTAAGTTTTTCGCACCTGCTTAACGATACGATACAATCATTAATCCCTGCCATTTACCCCATCATTAAAACCAGTTATCATTTAAGTTTTTCGCAGATCGGCCTAATTACATTAACCTTTCAGTTGGCTGCATCACTGCTACAACCTTTTGTGGGTTTATATACCGATAAAAAGCCTCAGCCATATTCTTTGGCGGTAGGTATGGGTTTTACGCTGATCGGGTTGATTTCACTTTCACAATCGACACATTTTTATACCATACTGCTTTCTGTATGTTTTATTGGCATTGGCTCTTCTATATTTCATCCCGAAGCTTCACGTATGGCGCACGCCGCATCTGGCGGAAAGAGGGGATTGGCTCAATCTGTTTTTCAGTTGGGCGGCAATGCAGGGAGTTCTTTAGGTCCATTATTGGCTGCCTGGATTATTGTTCCGTACGGGCAGTTCAGCGTGATCTGGTTTTCGGTTATTGCACTTTTGGCTATTATTATTTTAACCTATGTAGGTAATTGGTATAGAGGCTTTATGCTGTCAAGAAGTAAAAAGATTAATATACAAACGGTGGTTAATCAATTTTCGAGGGGGAAGGTAATCTTCTCGGTATGTATTCTATTGCTGCTGATCTTCTCCAAATATTTTTACATGGCAAGTTTAACCAATTATTTTACCTTTTATCTGATCGATAAATTCCATGTTTCAGTGCAAACCTCACAGATCTATTTATTTGTGTTTTTATTTTCGGTAGCTGCCGGAACGTTACTGGGCGGACCAATAGGCGATAAAATAGGACGGAAATATGTAATCTGGACATCGATATTGGGTACTGCTCCATTTGCGCTGTTGTTGCCGCATGCCAATCTGTTTTGGGTAGGCGTGCTCATTATTCCTATCGGGATGATTTTGGCATCAGCATTCTCCGCAATTCTGGTTTATGCACAGGAGTTGATTCCTGGAAAAGTGGGTTTGGTTGCTGGATTGTTTTTTGGTTTCGCCTTTGGCATGGGCGGCATTGGCTCGGCTTTATTGGGAAAACTAGCTGATTCTACCAGTATCGAATATGTATTTAATGTTTGTGCGTTTCTGCCTTTGATAGGTTTATTAACCGGGTTTTTGCCAAATATTGAAACAAAGAAGAAATAAAAAGGGCCCATCCTTTTTAAAGGGATGGGCCAAAAGCTTATTGTTGAGGGATTAAAATAGTATGTAAATCTTAAAACCAAGGTTGTTGATGAATCCTTGGCTGCTTAAATTGAATGAGGTATATTCGTTTTTAGTAAAATAGTTATTGGCATTTATTTCATTTTGTTCTGTTTTATTGTAAACAATATCTGCTGATAATAAACTTGTTTCTAAGGCGAATCTTTTTGATACAAACCAGGTAATACCACCATAGGCTCCTATAGCGTATTGATTTGAGGTAAAATTCGTTACCTGAGGGTAAGTGTTGTTGTATAAATTATTGTTTTTAGAATAGGTGTAGCCAGCTTTTCCACCTGCATAAGCAAACAAGGTTTTTACAAGTGGAAAGTAGTGTTGGTAACTTAGGTTTCCGCCGTAACTTTTTTGCTCTTGGTGGCTGTCATTTCCAGAGGAATTTTTAGTTAATCCATAGATTAAATCTAAGCCAATCTTATCATTATCTTTAAAGAAAAATCCATAACCAAGCGTAAAAGAGTTGTTTTTTGATTTGATTTCGTAATTGTTTCCGCTACTTTTGTTTGTAGTAGTATTAACGCCGAAGCTTAAAGCGTTTGTTCCTTTTGTTTGCGCGAAACCGCATAGGGAGATACCCACCGCCATAGCGGTAATTAATAATTGTTTTTTCATTTTCATTTGTGTTTTTTTGTGTATCCAATGATAAAATAAAAAAACGACATAAAACTATGTTCTTAGTTATTTTTATGTTAATTATTTGATTGTCAGTAATAAAAAAAACCAGACTAAATATTAGCCTGGATTCAACTGTTTATTATGTTGTAAATTATTGACAATTGAGTCTTTCAATAAAGTAATAGGTGTCTAATGCATCTTCCGATTCGGAATCATCATTTTCATTAAGGATTGATTTTATCTTAACATCGCTTTTTTGAGAACCACTGTTATTGTACTCAAATTTGATATTACCAATCGATTTAATTTTTCCATCTTCCGATTTAAAAACCGAATTATAATATTCAATTTTAGTACCATTAATAGATTTAATCTTTCCATCCTCAGAAGGGAATACACTGCTGTAATATTCTATTTTACCACGAAAGCGTTGAGCATTTGCTTGATTGGAAAAGCTTAAAAGAACTAACAAGCTTATGCCTGTGATGATTAAAATTTTGCTGAATATATTTTTCATGAGATGTAAAATTAGAAGTGAATATTGATCGTAAAAGTAGGGGTAAAGTTATCGAGCGCTAACCGCAAGTTATTTTTCTTATCGAAGTTGTACAACGATTCTTCAGCATAATAATTTTGATGAAAGAAACTTAAAATGGGAAACGAAAAGTCGATACTAGAATCGTTAGAGAGGATATAAGTAAAACCTGGAGTTAAACTTGCTCCTAAGCCTTTTGCCCGTGCATCGGTACGGATGAGGTAACCTTCATCGTCAATCCTATTGAATGTGTTAATTTGGAGCAGCAAATTAGCCTGGGCAAAAAACTTAAACCGATTTTTAACATCCACATATTTCCGTATGAAAGGAGATATGCCGAAGCTAAATTCTTTGGGACCATAGCGGTCCTCGTATCTTCCATCTTCTTCGTCCCAAGAGATATAGCTTTCGCCGCGTAGTTTGGAAAGATTTAAAGGGATCTCCAGACCTATGGCAAAATTATTGGCCAAAAAGTAGCCTCCTCTAGGTGTAACGGTAAAGGTATTTAGGCTTGGTGATGAATTGTTTTGTTTTGAAGTTCCAAAACTTAGGCTCAAACCAGCAAAGCCGGTTCCCTTTTCAGTTTGGGCATAGCAATGCCAACTGACGGCGCATAACAGCGCCATGATGATTAATTTAGGTTTCATTTTATTTGTGTTTTTGTGTGTAATCAATAATAATCATTATTGAAACAAAAAACAAGAAAATGAACTATCATGTTAGTTACTTTTAATGAGGGCATTTTAAACAAAAAATCCCACAGAAATTAATCTGTGGGATTTAATCTGGAATGTATTAACCAGCGTTTTGGTTCAGGAACACAAAGTTATGATCGAACATATCCAACTTAATTTTGCTGTCTTTATCTATCTTACCCGCCAATATCTCTTTCGACAACTCGTTTAAGATTCTTTTTTGAATGACCCTTTTTAACGGTCTGGCACCAAATTGTGGATCGTAACCCAATTGTGCCAACCAATCTAAAGCTTCATCACTGGCATCCATTTCTATACCCATTTCAGCCAATGTTTGCTGTACATGTTTAAACTGTAAGCTTACTATATTTCTGATTTCGCTGCGGTTTAACGGGGTAAACATAATGAGCTCATCAATCCTGTTCAAAAACTCCGGACGAATGGTTTGTTTCAATACTTCAAACAGTTCGTTTTTGGTTTTGGCAATTACCTCATCGCGGTTTTCATCACTTAAATCTTTAAAATTATCTTGAATTAAATGTGCCCCAATATTAGAAGTCATGATGATGATCGTGTTTTTAAAATTCACCGTTCTGCCTTTGTTATCAGTTAAACGGCCATCATCTAACACCTGTAAAAGGATATTAAATACATCAGGGTGTGCTTTTTCAATCTCATCAAGCAATATCACTGAATAAGGTTTACGTCTAACGGCTTCAGTTAACTGTCCCCCTTCATCATAACCAACATATCCTGGAGGCGCCCCAATTAAACGCGAAACCGCATGGCGCTCCTGGTATTCACTCATATCGATACGTGTTAAAGCATTTTCATCGTTGAATAAAAATTCGGCCAGGGCTTTCGCCAGCTCTGTTTTACCTACTCCGGTTGTTCCCAGAAAGATGAAAGAGCCAATTGGTTTGCGTTTATCCTGCAAGCCTGCGCGAGAGCGACGGATGGCATCAGAAATGGCTTCAATTGCTTCATCCTGACCGGCCACACGCTGGTGTAATTCTTCTTCTAAATGAAGTAACTTTTCACGCTCGCTGGCAATCAGTTTGGTAACCGGAATGCCTGTCCAGCGGCCTACTACACCTGCAATGTCATCGGCAGTAACTTCTTCTTTAAGCATACGGCTATCGCTTTGCTGGCTTTCTAAATCGGCTTTCAGTTGCTCAACTTTATCTTGTGTTTCCTTAATTTTTCCATAACGGATTTCGGCCACTTTACCATAATCGCCTGCGCGTTCTGCTTGTTCTGCTTCTAATTTGTAGTGCTCAATCTGCTCTAGCTCGTTATTTACCGCATCCACCAGATCTTTTTCACCTTGCCATTTGGCTTTCAATTGATCGCGCTCTGCTGATAGATTAGCGATATCTTCTGAAAGTTCTTTAACCTTTCTATCGTCTTTTTCGCGTTTAATGGCTTCGCGTTCAATTTCTAAACGCATAATTTCACGGTCTAAAGCATCAACGTTTTCAGGAACGCTATCCATCTCCATACGCAATTTCGAAGCGGCCTCATCCATTAAATCGATGGCTTTATCTGGTAAGAAACGGTCGGCAATATAGCGCTGGCTCATTTCTACTGCGGCTATAATCGCCTCATCTTTAATCCTTACCTTATGGTGTGTTTCGTAGCGTTCTTTTAATCCACGAAGAATTGAAATCGCATCCTGGGTATCAGGTTCTTCTACCATAACCTTTTGAAAACGACGCTCTAATGCTTTATCTTTTTCCAAATATTTTTGGTACTCATCTAAGGTTGTTGCACCAATGGCACGTAACTCTCCGCGGGCTAGGGCAGGTTTTAAGATGTTCGCCGCATCCATTGCACCCTCGCCACCACCAGCACCAACTAACGTGTGGATCTCATCAATAAACAATACGATTTCTCCATCACTCTGTGTAACTTCTTTAACCACGGCTTTTAAGCGTTCTTCAAACTCACCTTTATATTTTGCACCCGCAATAAGCGATCCCATATCAAGCGAATAAACTACTTTGCTTTTAAGGTTTTCTGGCACATCTCCTTTTATAATCCTGAAAGCAATGCCCTCAGCAATGGCCGTTTTACCCACACCTGGCTCACCAATTAAAATAGGGTTGTTCTTGGTTCTACGTGATAAAATCTGGATGACGCGACGGATTTCTTCATCGCGACCGATCACCGGATCCAATTTTCCGCTCTCGGCATATTCGTTTAAATTCCTTGCATATTTGCTTAAAGCCTGATAAGTTGCTTCCGCATTTTGATCGGTTACGCGGTTATCACCACGTAATTCTACAATGGCTTTTTTAAGGTCTTTTTCGTTAACACCCTGTTCTTTTAACAGTTTCGAAGTGCTATCGTTAATGGCTAAGATGCCTAATAATAGATGTTCAACAGATACAAATTCATCTTTAAACTCTTTTAAAAATGTTTGCGCTTTCTGCAAGGCGCTATTGGCATTAGATGACAGATAGACATTGCTTCCGCTCACTTTCGGGAACCTGGCAATCTCTGCATCTAGATTTTGATTGAGTGAATTTAGGTTGACGTTTAATTTCTTTAACACATAAGAAACCACGTTTTCATCAACAGTAAGCAAACCTTTAAGCAGGTGTGCCGTTTCAATAGCCTGTTGCTGATTGCCCTGGGCTATTTCAGAAGCCTGTTGAACTGCTTCCTGGGCTTTTATAGTAAAATTGTTGAAGTTCATATTCCCTTTAAGGTCAAAACAAATGCCATAGTAATTTTGATTTTACAATCGGAAATTTTGTCGGTAAGATTTTGTTATTAATGACTAAATTACTGATTTATAGTTAATTATACTGAAAATTTGTCGTGTTTTGAACTTTAAACCTCACAGGTTTTTAAAATGCATGGTGATCTATGTAGTTAATCTTATTTTGAAAATCAGGGTTCAGCCCATGTCGGTTAGAGCAGTCCTGCTATCGCTCCAAGTCCTCGCTGCGCTGTGGGCTTTCCGCTTTATCAGGTTTATTTAACCTAGGTCTGTGGTCTTAAAACTAAACGTATTCAAAACCTGCACAGTTTGTAGAGCGGATTAATGCGATCAATCCCTATGGAAGATCATTGGTGTCATTCTGAACGCAGTGAAGAATCTTTACAATACATAGACTTTGAAGTAATATTAATCAATGAAATCAGTAATCTATCGCTTAAAGATTGTTCGTGCCTATCATCGACAGGATTCAATAAAAGAGGCGTCATTGCGAGGAACGAAGCAATCTTAAAGCGCACGCTAGTAGCGATTGTTGTAAGATTGCTTCGTCGGCTGAAAAAGCCTTCTCGCAATGACGGTATCTCGGGAACTGGATTATTTTCGGGCTTTATGTTCAATTACATATTTACCAGCCGCTAAATCTATTTTTCCAATGTTGTTTATCTTACCATTTACATAATTAACCATGTCACGCGTAAGTGGCAGGTTAATAGTAGCCGTTGAATTAGCAGGAATAGTGATGTCGTATCTAATCCCGTTGTCAACTTTTTTCCATGCACTAGTAATCTTTCCGTATGGGCCAATATGGCTGGCTTCGAAAGAATCCAGACCTTCCACAATGTGCGGATCTAATATTACATGCTTAAAGCCAGGCTGTTTTTCATCCGGCTTAATGCCGCCTGGCGATTTGTATAACCAGGCACCAATTTCTCCAAACATAATGTGGTTCATTGAAATATCCGATTTTGCATCAATAGGCCAGTTTTCGTATAGGGTAGTGGCTCCATTTTCCATCCACCAACCCCAGCTTGGATAGCTTTTTTGAGCGGCAACTTTGTAGGCAATGTTGCTGTAACCATTTTCACTCAGCGCATTTAAAATGGCTTTGGTACCCAATAATCCAACATCTAAGTGGAAACCATCAGCTTCTACACGTTTGGCTAAATTTTCGGCAACTAAAGCAATTGATTCTTCCGGAACAATTTTCCAATAAAGTGGAACGCTCATTTCGGTCTGTACACCAGAAGCATAAATTCCTTTTTCTTTATTTAAGTACTTGCTATTAAAAGCATCTTTAATTTTTTTAGCTAACGCTATGTACTTTTCATAATCATCGTTTTTACCTAAAATTTTTGCTGCTTTGGCTAAAATAAGCACATCGGCATAGTAATAACAGGTAGAGGTAAGTTCGACAGGTGATTTTGATTTCACCGGAATCCAATCACCCAAACCCCATGTGGTTAAACCTGTTGGATAGGTTTCGTCAATGTGGTTTACATATTTTCTGATATTTTCGTAACAATCGGCAAGCAATTTTTTGTCGCCGTAAAACAGGTAAACATTCCATGGGATAATAGCAATTGTACTGGTCCAATCGGGTCCATTGCCCCACTCGTAGCCCCAGCCATCGGTAGGGATAATGGAAGGTAAAACACCATTGGGTTGTTGTTCATCGCGGTGATCGGCGAGCCATTTTTCGTAAATGGTAATGCCGTCAAAGCCATAAAGACCTGTTTCTATGGCAATCTGTGCGTCGCCTGTCCATCCGTTTTTCTCTCTTTGTGGACAATCTGTAGGGTAGCCAAAAAGATTCGATAGGTAAGAATTATTGGTGGCGTAATAGATTTTATTGATGATGGGTTCTGAAGATTTAACATCTCCAACAACCGGCACATCACTATGCATAAAACAGCCTACCAGATCTTCTTTTTTTAATTGAATGGGAGTAGAGCTGCTCACTTCTACATATTGAAAGCCCTTATAATTAAAGTGTGGCATAAAACTTTGTGCCCCTTTTCCGTTTAAAATCAGGATGTCAGTTTGGAAAGGATCGGTATTATCGGTTGGGCGGTAATGGGCATCAATATTCGAGATATCCACGTGCCCATTGGTATATAAACGCTCGCCATGTTTCAGTTTAATAACAGTGCCAGCTGGACCGCTTACTGTGATTTTGCTTACCCCCGAAATATTTCTGCCCAAATCGAACAGGTATGTGGTATCATTAAATTTTCTTAAACTTTTGCTGGCTATTTCTTCAACATTACGGATAGGGTGCATGGCCTGTGCAACAATATTTTTAGACGGTGCTGAGCGGTAAATCACATTTTTCCAATCTGTATCGTTGAAATTTGGCGTGTTCCAGCCTACTTTTTCAAGGCGGGCATCATAATGCTCAGCGGTATAAATGCTATTAAAAATAATCGGACTTAATGCTGTTTTCCATTCTTTACCCGATTTAATGGTTGCGGTTGTTCCATCCTCGTAAGTAATGCGCACATCAAGACAAAAAGTTGGCCTGTTGCGCCATGGGGCACGATCGAAATCCCAAACTGCGGTTGATTGGTGGTTATACCATCCATTTCCCAGCAATACGCCAATAGCATTTTTACCTTTGCTGATGGCATTGGTTACATCATAGGTAACGTATAAGGTTCGTCTATCAAAACGGGTGTACATCGGATCCATGCGGTGGTTACCGATTTTTTTGCCATTGATAGAGAGTTCGTACAAGCCGGCTGCAGTAATGTACGCCCTGGCCGATCTGATTTTTTTAGTTGTGGTAAAGGTATTCCGGAAATAGGGTGCGGGTTTAAGTTTGGTATTCTCGTTATCCGAAATCCATGCGCCCTGCCAATTCTCCATTTTCATCATCCCGGTTTCAAAGCTGGCGATACGAATTTTGTCTGATTTCTTTTTGTTCCCGTCGACAATATCAACCCTCCAATAATATTTAGTAAAAGGTTTTAGTGATTGACCCGAATAAACGATCAGATTTTTTTCTGAAGCTATCCAACCTGTATTCCAAAGTTTTGCCTCAGCCTTAATAAGCGAGGCCGAATCGGTATCTACCAGAACACGGTAGGCTGTTTGTTTAGCGCCTTGGCTGGCATCGTTCATTTGCCAGGTAAAACGCGGATTTGGATTGTCTAAGCCAATCGGATTAACCAAATATTCGGTTTTTAAGGCTGTAATCGATTGAGCGAACCCTTTGGAAATAGGAGCAAGGGCAAAAAATAAAGCAGTTACCTGTAGAAATCTGAGGTTCATAGTTTAAGGTTATTCAGAAACTAAGGTATTAAAATAAAATGCTGATAAAAGAACCACAATGGAATTTTACGCATAAAAAAAGACGAGGTTTAACTCGTCTCATTATCTTTGGAATCAATTAAATCTGTGTAATCACCATTAATTATCCTAATATCTCTTTCAATTTTTCTGTTTGGTGATCGGCCAATTTTTGTAGTGGTCCAGATGCCAACATTTTCATCATCATATTCAAATCTGCTGAGATAATGTGTTTAGCTGTAGTTGTTCCGTTTCCGTTATCGGCTACAGTCCACTTTAACTCTACATCGAAAGGTGCTTTTTCACTAGGAATTGCTGTTATTTCTTGATTTTCGATACGGCTCGAAATTTTAATGGCCAATTTTGCCATATTCTGGATGGTAAACCGTGCATCATCTTCAGTAGATTCCCAGTTATAGATATTTTCTGGCATCAGTTGCTGATGATTGTTCATATTGGATAGAAATGCATAAACCTCTGTAGCTGGCTTATTCACCTCTACTGCGCTTTCAATAACAGTCATTATATATTTTTTATAGATTTTTGTTTTTTAATCAAAACTTAAGACTCCGGACTCAAAACCTGTCCCTGTCCCCATTCTGAAGGATTTAAACGCCATTTACTTAATAATTCCATATCACTTTTGGCAATAATACTGTGCTCGGCAGCATAGTCGATTAATGCGCCGTAGCTTGATAAGGTTAAGTAACGGCATTTTGCAGCTGCGAAATTTTCGTCTGCTTTTTCGAAACCGTAAGTGAAAATTGCCGCTAAACCAGCTACCGATAAACCTGCAGCTCTTAATGCTTCAACTGCTTGTAAACTGCTTTTTCCGGTAGAAATTAAATCTTCGATAACCACCACACGCTGACCTTCTACTACTTCGCCTTCAATTAAACTTCCGGTGCCATGTTCTTTAGCCTTCGCTCTTACATAGATAAAAGGTAAACCAAGTTCTTGAGCTACTAATACACCTTGAGGGATTCCAGCAGTTGCAACACCCGCAATAACATCTACCGAACCAAACTCTTCTTGTATGGCCTGCGCAAGTTTTTGACGGATGTAAGTTCTAACCTGAGGGTGGGAAAGGGTAATTCTGTTGTCGCAATAAATCGGCGATTTCCAACCAGATGCCCAAGTAAAAGGATTATTTGGTTGTAATTTGATTGCTTTTATCTGTAATAAAAATTCCGCTACCTTTAATTCAATATCACTTTTATTATACATGGCTCAAAATTACAGATTTATTTGTGTTTGTCATAACGTTTATTAAGCCCCACTTGTTTTGGTGAGGAGAAAAAATGTCGGAATTTGAATTTATTTCGACTCTCAAATGCTACAAATATCGAAAATTTTGATGGATGGTAAAAGCTATTTCTTGTCACTCCTTGTAAATCAGTACGATAAAGAATGGTGAGGGCTAAAAATCTAAGAGAATGTAAATGCATATTGGTGTTGCTAAGTTTCTATGCTTACTAATTCTGTAGCTGTAAATGATTGTTTTTGTTTAAAGTGCGTCTTTGAAATTTCTTTTAAATGGTAGGGATTGTTTGAATTTTGCAATGATTTATTTGATTTATGTAATTGTTGTTAACAAACCGCTGTTTACATTTGTTATGGTAAAATAAATTTAAATTTTTATGATAGCAACAAAAGGATATGCGGCACAAAATGCCGAAACAGATCTTGCACCCTGGAATTTTGAGCGCCGGGAAGTAGGACCTCATGATGTTCAGTTTGAGATACTTTTCTGTGGGGTTTGCCACTCAGATCTGCACCAGATAAAAAACGATTGGTTTCCGGGAATATTCCCAATGGTTCCTGGTCACGAAATTGTGGGTAGGGTAGTAAAGGTTGGAGATCACGTTAAGAAATTTAAGGTAGGTGATCTTGCGGGTACAGGTTGTATGGTAGATTCGTGTCAGGTTTGTGAAAACTGTAAGCAAGATTTAGAACAATATTGTTTAGAAGGAAATACGCAGACATACAATGGTTTAGAAAGAGATGGTAAAACACCAACTTATGGTGGATACTCAGATTCGATTATAGTAAGAGAAGAATTTGTACTTCATGTATCAGATAAATTAAATCTTGCTGCTGTAGCACCGCTTTTATGTGCAGGTATCACCACTTATTCTCCCTTAAAACACTGGAAAGTAGGAAAAGGTCATAAACTAGCGGTACTTGGTTTAGGCGGTTTAGGCCATATGGCTGTGAAATTCGGTGTAGCTTTTGGTGCCGAGGTAACGGTATTGAGTACTTCACCAAAAAAAGAAGAAGATGCCAAAAAACTTGGTGCCCACCATTTTGTGGTAACTACCGATCCTGCGCAGGTTAAAGCAGCAAGGGGTACCTTCGATTTTATATTGGATACCGTATCTGCTGAACATGATTTTAACATGTATCTTTCTTTATTGAGAACAAATGGTATACACATTTGCGTAGGTGTTCCGCCTAAACCAGCAGAAATTGCGGCTTTTAGTTTACTTGGTGGTAGAAAAAGTCTTGCCGGATCTGGTATTGGAGGTATTGCCGAAACTCAGGAAATGTTAGATTTCTGTGCGGAGAACAATATCGTATCTGACATCGAAATGATCGATATGAAAGACATCCACCATGCCTACGAGCGTATGGAAAAAGGTGATGTGCGTTACCGCTTCGTGATTGATATGGCTACGCTTTAGATATAAAATCATATTGCGGTTAAGAATAGGGGTTTAGAGGCCGAAAATAAAGGTTTCTAAATCCCTATTTGTTTATCAAACAAATCAACTTCTTACGCGGTGTAATTTCCTTTTACAAATTCTGATATGGAGATGTTGTGCTCAGATTCTACTTTGAAAATTTGTTTTTTGTTTTCCATTAGCAGATTTTGGAGTGTACCTAGCGAATCTTTAAGGTAAGAGATAGATAATATGCCCGAAATCCTGCTTCTGATCTTTTCGGCAAGGAACAATTCGACCAAGATCAGTGTTATTAAAAAGATATAGTGGGTAAAAATCAGGTTATTGGTATTCTTGCTTAAAGCGGGCAATCCTAATGAAACAAAAGCTATATCTATTACTAAAGGAATGCCGATGATGGCAATAACCGAGATTGCACTTGCTTTTAGTGTAATGCGTTTTTCTGCTTGTTTTATCTGTTCGTTGAAAGCAGAGAGTTTACTGTTTAGGGGACTATTCCTGTTGTTTTGTTGCTGTTCTAGCTTCTGAAGGTCTTTTCCATGTGCTATATCTATTATTCTAATCTGCTCTACGATGGATGATTCGGCATGGTTAAGCTTTTCTTGATCTTCAACAATTGATTCTTGCTCAGCTATAATTTTATCCATTACCATCAAATCGTCGGGTATACCATGACGTAGCTTTTGCTCTGCGGCAACAATACGGTTATCTAATTGTTTAAACTGCCTTTTAAGTTCAGCAATTTCTTTATTATAATGCTCTTTTTTCGAAGCATAACTTTTTTCCAAACTGTGTAGTTCAGATGCGTATTCGAAACTTGCCAACAGCTGTTCATTGCCGGCAAAACATTGATAAAGCCCAGTTAATGTAATAAAGAGCGCTCCTGTTGATTTTTCTGGGTTAGAAAGATCATTTCGGTATGCTTCCAGATCTGTTTCGGATAATGAGGGTATGGGCATGGCAGATTAAAAGGTTAAAATTATGAAAAATATTATCGTTGAGGGAATTATTCATCATAGTTTTCCAGGCGAATGTTCCAATACAGATTACTAACCGTTTTTTTTACATTCTAGTGTATCTGGCTTTTAGTATTATAGGATCATCATTAATTAAATATTTATTTTTTTTCCATCCTTTAATAAATTATTATATATTTGTAGCAAGCAAGGGGTGAGAGCCTTGCATCAATCTTTGATTGAGAGCGTTAATTTAGATAAGGTTACAACATTAATTGTTGTAACCTTTTTTTATACCCTATAAATTACCCAACAATTTTTCTACTTTTAGAGCATTGCAAAATATATAGGTTTCGCAGAAAGAACTCTTTAAATGTAATCAGGAAAGGAGTGGGTTGCTATAAAATGTAGTGTGCTTCATTAATGTGTTTTAAAAATATATGCCAAGAAATTATAGAATTTATATCAACGATAATACTTTGTTTATCTCAGATTTTTTGCCAGAGCAAAAGGAAAAAATTCAACAGCTTGAATTTCAAGATTTTAATCTGCAAACATTCTACAAAAAGCTAAAAAATGGTTCTAAAAAGAGCTATATTTTCTTGACAAAAAATCCTCAGGAGACCTTTAAAAAGCTAAAGAAAGATTGTACTATTATTAAAGCCGCAGGTGGTTTGGTAGAGAGTGCAAATGGAAATTACCTGTTTATTTTTCGAAATAAAAAGTGGGATCTGCCTAAAGGAAAGCTCGAGGAAGGTGAAAAAATGAAGGAAACTGCTGTTCGTGAGGTGGAAGAGGAGTGTGGAATCAGGGTCCTTAAACGCGAAGAAAAACTTTGTAAAACCTATCATGTTTACCCCATTGGCACTAAAATGGTGATCAAGAAAACAAACTGGTACAAAATGAAGGTTAAAGGGGAACCAAAATTAGTCCCTCAAAAAGAAGAAGGGATTGATGAAGCGGTTTGGCTGGATAAAAATCATATTTCGCCTGTGGTTAAAAATACTTTTCCGTCAATTATGGATGTTTTAAGGGCCGGAGGAATACTATAAGTATTCTATCCCAGAGATCGTCCTGCTGAACTTGTTTCAGCATCTTTTGTAGTAAATACCGGTATCTTGTGGTGTCAGATATTTCTATCTGACACGGATTGGAACAATTACAGGATCCGCTTTTTAATGTACTTTAACAGTCAGATGGTAACATCTGACTGCACCATTACGATATTTTTTACCACAGATAAAAAGGATGAACACAGATTTGATATTTGTTTAAGTTGTGGTGTTAGATATTTCCATCTGACACTTACAAAGTTATTTAAAAATCAATGAATCGGTGAGTTTTATGAGTCAGATGGTAACATCTGGCTGCACTTAAAGCTCCTGCTGCACGGATTACTATTCATAATCCAACTCATCAACTACTTTTTTAACCTGCTTTAAATACTTTCCGTAGTAATACCAGGCCCATAGCTCGGTAATTGCGCCAATAATCAAAATGGTAATAAAGCAGTTCAGCAAGATGTAAACAGGTGATAGTTTTCCTAAAATTCTGGTGAAAATGGAAGCTTTTTCTATAAATAGGTAAACTGTAATAAAGGCAATTCCAATAAAGGCAATGATGTAGGTTAGCGCTTTATAAAGTTCGATATTCAGTTTCATTTCGTAATAGAACCAAAGGATGTTTTTACGCGTATCCAGACTCAGGTCGTAAGAGTTTTTATAGAATAGGTAAAATTTAAAAAAGTAATAAGCCGTAAATCCGCAGGTGATGGCATAAAACATTAAAAATACCTGATTCATTGCCGATGAAAACCCAAAAAAGTAAGGAATGAAGGCCATGATGACCAAAAAGAAGATCTGGTAAAAAAACTCGTGTTTCATTTTTCCTCTTATTTTGTCAATTGGGGTATGTGCTTGTTTTATTTTAAGCATATCGGTAGAAATGTTGCTTCCTTCGGGACTTTCAGCATTCCATTCATTTTTTATATCGTCAAAATTCATAACCGTTTTTCTTTATGATAAATTGTAATTTTTCTTTAGTTCTGTTGAGTTTTACCCGTGCATTTACCTCGCTAATACCCAGGTTTTCGGCAATTTCGCGGTGGGATTGATTTTCGAGAAAGAGAAATATCAATGCTTTTTCTATAACATTTAGCTCTTGAACAGCCGTGTACAGATAGGCTAGTTTTTCTTCCTTTTCGGTACTTTCATTTACATCTATTACATCAATATTTTCATCCAATGGCGTTTTATCTACTTTTCTGTTCTCCTTTTTAAAGTAGATTAAAGCTGTATTTAAACAGACTCGGTACATCCAGGTGCTAAATTTAGCGTTGCCTTTAAAGGTAGGATAGGCTTTCCACAGCTGTAGTGCGATTTCCTGAAACAGATCGCGCTGTTCTTCGGCACCATTCATATACATTTTGGAAATCTTATGTATAATGCCTTTATGCTGATTGATCAGGGCGAGAAATATGTTTTCTGTTTCTTCCATTTAATATATACTACATTGGTAACAGATTTTTAAAAACGTTACAGATTTATTGAAATAAAATTACATGAATCCTCTGCCGTAACGTTTGGCTACAACTTAAAAATAAGTATAGTTACAGATTATTTAATAATTGCTGTATAAATAGCGCCAATGATCAGGAATAAAAAAGTGCCGGTTAAAATTGCAGCGCCTGTGTACAGGTACAATGGGGTTTTTGAGAGCTTTTCATACAGTTTAGCATTCTCGCTTATTACGTTATTGTTGCTAAAGTTACAGCTATCGCAACTCATTCCTGTGTATTTTTCGGCAGGAAGGATTGGAATACTATTGATTTGATAATATTCCTGAACGATGCGATAGGTTACTGTTGTCTCATTGCAATTATCACAGCTTGCCAATTCATCTTCATAGAAATTGAGCAGTTTCTCTGTTTTACCAAAATGAACGAGCATGAGGAGTTAGGTTTCTATAAAAAACTAAGCGCTTCTTTTGGTACAAACGGACTCACATCGCCATGGTTTCTTAAAATATCGCGCACAATGGTAGAACTGATGGCCGAATATTCTGGTTTGCTTAAAAGTAAAATGGTTTCTACTTCGGGCATCATGGTTTGATTGATCTGTGCGATGGCTCTTTCATATTCAAAATCAGCAGCTGAACGGATGCCGCGTACCATATATGTAGCATCAATTTTTCTGCAGAAATCGACTGTTAAGCCCTCGTAAGTTTGGATTTCGATGTTTTGATAGCCTTTAAAAACAGTCTGTAAAATCTGAAGACGCTGCTCTGCACTTAAAAAATTCTGTTTAGAACTGTTTAGTCCGATACCCACTACAATTTTATCGAAAAGTGGAGTGGCACGTTGTAAAATGTTTACGTGAGCAATAGTGATCGGATCAAATGAGCCCGGAAATAGCGCTATCTTCATGATTCAAATATAGATTTTTAAGCTGAAATTATTTACCACTAAGACACGAAGAACACAAAAAGGGGTTATTTTTTGCCACGGAAACACGGATTTACACGGAATAATTTTCTAGTCATGTTCTTTTAACATTAAGAAATTAAGATCATTAAGTTGATTTTGGGTATCATGATTAAAGCAGACCATTGACAATAAGCCTGAGTGCAATGGAAAGCCCGGAACCCGATTCTTTACCGATGAATCGGCACTAAATTAGCATCGGGTGAGGACTTGTAATGAAAAGCAGGACTGAAGCCCGCCACAATGCACTAAATGTTCACTTCTAAAAACGAAAGAGCGGATTTACATGGGATATTCTTAGGTTTTGTTTTTTAACCATTGACGAATTAAGCACATTAAGATATTTCTCACAAAAATATATACTTCGTGTGCTTGGTGTCTTTGTGGTAAAAATTATTTGTGTTTAACTAAACTCAAAAAAACTGAATGATGAATTGCCGTACTTCCTGGTTTCGGTATAACCGGGCTGGCTGTTCAGTTTCATATGGCTTTGATGCTCTACAATGAGTAAACCATCGGGTTTAAGCAACTGCTGTTCTTTAACCATCACTGGAATCTGCGGGATGTTAGGCATATTGTACGGTGGATCGGCAAAGATCAGGTCGTAAGCGCCAGTCATTTGTTTCAATAACTTAAAAACATCGCCTTTGCGTACCTCAACTTGATCGAACTGGTATTGTTTTGCGGTGTTTTTAACCCAATTTACACAACCATAATCCATATCAACCGCTAAAATACTTTCTGCACCACGTGATGCAAATTCGAAAGTTAAATTTCCGGTGCCGCAGAATAAATCCAAAACAGTACAGGTTTCGAAATCATATTTGTTGTTTAGGATATTGAAGAGTGCTTCTTTGGCCATATCCGTAGTTGGGCGTACCGGTAAATTTGCAGGGGGCTGCAAACGGATGCCCTTTAATTTGCCACCAATTATTCGCATAAATCTAAAGCAAGGAGACCGGTGAAATAGTGCTTAGGCATATCGGCCAATAATTCGCTATCTTGTTTTCCAGCCGGAAGGAAGAAATAAAGTTGGTTAAAATATTTTAATAAGCAGTTATAATGCTCATCATCTTCGTTTATAATGCCTTGTAAATAAACCGGAATGGTATCGGTTAAACCCAGTTGTTCGATCATTAACAACAGGAAATAATTAAACTCCTCTGCATTTTCTGATTGATAGTGGTTTTGAAAAACAATCTTTTTATCTTTTGTATACAGCACATTGAAAGATACTGCTGTAAAATCGATTAATAAAGATTCGTCTGCCAAATGGTTATATAAAGCCATTAGTGGTTCAGATTGCGGAAATAAATCTGTTTTTTCAGGCAGATTTGCTTTCACCTCTTCATTTAAACAAAAAATAGTATTAAATCCGAGTACATTGTTATGTTTGGTATAAACCTTAGCATCGGAACCTAAATATTTAGCGTAAACGGCCAGGTTCTCACCATCAAACCACTCATCAGGGATAAAAATAAAATTTGACGTATGGATTGCTGCTTTTACCGTTGCGTAGTTTAATGATAGGTAACTATCGGTTTCAAAGGCAGATTTTATTTCTTGCTGCACATCATCGCAACCCTGCCTATCAAAAATGATATTGATCTCTTCTGTATCCTTACTCACGACGGCATAAGAAAAGCTGTCATTCGTTATTTTTAATAATAAATGGCAGTTTGCAGATGCATCAGCTTTAAAATTCGGATCGACTAATAAGAGACTATTGTTACTCATTGAAACAAAAATAGACTTTTTTAAGGATTAACAGTAAGTTGCTGGTTAATTTTTTGGTTTTGACCATTAAAAGGTCTTCGACAAGGTCAGACTGATAATTGAGTAAGTTGTATAAGATAAAAAGAACTTAACTTTCTTAACTCCTTAATGGTAATATTATTAATCATTAAGAACATTAAGGAGGTTGTTACTCAATTGAAAAGCCCTCTTCATGACGAATTAAAGGGCTGTAATTACCGAATGAACAAATGGCCAACGAACTTTTTACCACCTGAGACCCCTAAGTTCACCTAAGAAATGGATTTAGAGACAAAAACATGCAATTAACTTTGTGCCCTTTGCGTCTTTATGGTTAATCCCTTCCCTGCGTGCTTTGCTGTTAAAACTGCATCGAAAATATCTGTGTTTATCTGTGAAGATCTGTGGTAAAAATGTCTGTGTTTTTTTACCAAAATCAAACCTTTCAACTATTCAAAAATCGAAATATTCGGCTTAAATTCGAAACATGAGTTACAAGCCTACCTATAAAGCGGCAAACACGATTGCAGCAACTATTGAGCAACATTTTGTTAAACTGCACAAAAATGCAATTGCACAGGGTGAGATAGATTTGGCTACTCAACCAGATCGAAAAATAATTGAAGCAATAATCGATGTTGCTTTTTGGAGCAGCCTGCGTAAGGAGGAAGGGCATTCGCCACGCATTTCGATCGCATTTTTACCACCTGAGCAAACCTCGAAACCATTACATTTTGCGAAAAAGCTAGCCTTAAATGCCAACACATTAACCAAAATAGCTCCTGGGATAGAACGTTCTGGTATTCACTTAGGCGTATGGGAAGAAGATAGTGAGCTTTACATCTGGGGAACAACCTTAAATATTCCGAACTTTTGTTTTGTAGTTGATGTTTCTGAACCTGGATTAATTGTAATTAAACACCGAAGGATTTACGGCATAGGTAAGTTTACCAATGTTGCTGTACTAAAAGGGGAGCAGATCCGGATTGTAGACGATAGAAGCTGCACGAATAAAGATTGTCCGCCTATTTTGCAGGCCTTGTTAGATTTGACTGTTTTAGCAAGCTGGAACGACCCCATCAATATCCTGATTCAGTTTTCAGTTTCTATGCGTGCACATGGCCGTGGTGGAGCCTTGCTAATTGTGCCGAAAGGTGATACGAAATGGGAAGAATCTATTATCCACCCGATACAGTATTTGGTAGAACCTCCATTCTGTGGCCTATCCAACCTGGCGAAACAGAGTGGTAACCAGAGTGAAATTTTTTCGCAGGGCGCTGTACGCCGCGAGGTTGATCATTTAGCAGGTTTAACAGCCGTTGATGGTGCAACGATCATCAATGAAGAATTTGATCTGATTGCTTTTGGTGCAAAAATTGGCCGGGCTAAAGGCAAACCAACAGTAGAACAGATTGCATTTTCGGAGCCAATTGTTGGTGGTGAAGATAAAATTCTTTATCCCGGACAGCTAGGTGGCACGCGGCATTTTTCTGTGGCACAGTTTGTTAACGATCAGCCTCAATCTATAGGTTTGGTAGCCTCTCAGGATGGCCATTTTACCATTTTCAGCTTTAGTAAAAAACAAAATATGGTAATGGCACATCGCATTGAAACCTTACTTTTGTAGCAAAAATTGTTTAATTGTTCCATTGCTTTATTGTTTAGCCGCGGTAATGCTTAAAAAGGAGCATGCCTTTTTGTTGAGGTTACTTCGACAATCTACCATTGACGGATTCAAGTAAAGCAATCGTCATTCCCGCGCAGGCGGGAATCTTAAAGCGCTTGCATTACGATTCCCAATCGAGTTGGGAATGACGATTCCTCGCAGTGTGACACTCACAAAAAAGATATAACGGAAAGATCGACTGCCGGAACAAATTAGCGCAGCAACTGCTTTCCTAAAACAATTTATCAATAAAACAATTTAACAATACATGTTAACCGATAAAAGCCAGCTTATAGCTTCAGCATACGAACATAGTCCAACTAAGGAGCAATTGCTTTTTTGCCAACGGATGTCGGTGTTTTTGCAAGAGGATGACGAGCACCGTTGTTTTGTGCTTAAAGGTTACGCAGGTACGGGTAAAACTACATCTGTAGCGGCTTTGGTGAAGGTACTGAAACAATTTAACTTGCGTAGTGAACTGCTTGCGCCAACTGGCAGGGCAGCAAAGGTAATGAGCCAATATTCATACCGCAAAGCCTTAACCATACATAAACGGATTTACCGCAAGCGCTCTGCAGCATCGCCTGAAATGCAGTTTCAGTTAGCACCGAACCTTTCCGAAAATACACTTTTTATTATCGATGAGGCTTCGATGATTGCCGATGAATTTAACGAAACGGGTTCTTCAATATTAAGGGATCTGCTCGAGTTTGTGTACAATACTAAAAATTGCTTTTTGCTTTTCGTGGGCGATACAGCACAATTGCCTCCTGTGGGGAGTTTAGATAGTCCGGCACTGAACGAACGGTACCTCAAAGATAAATTTGCGTTAACAGTTTCATCTGTCGAGTTAAAGGAAGTGGTTAGGCAAGGAAAGAAATCGGGTATTTTGGCCAATGCCACGATGTTGAGAAATCAGATTGCCAAAAATCCTGAAAATCCACTACCTAAATTCCTGACTAAAAGTTATACCGACATTTACAATATGCCTGGTGCTCGTTTGGTAGAAGGCTTGGAATATGCTTACCGCAAATTTGGAATGGAAAATACCCTTGTGGTTTGCCGTTCCAATAAATCGGCCAATGTGTATAACCAGCAGATTAGAGCAAGGTTATTGTACCGAGAGGAGGAATTAACAGGTGGCGATCAGATTATGGTGGTGCGGAACAATTATTTCTGGCTGCCTGAGAATGAGGATACTGCTTTTATCGCCAATGGCGATATGGCAAAGGTGATCCGTGTGAGGGGAGAGGAAGAACGTTATGGTTTCCGCTTTGCCGATGCCACTTTAGAGTTTATGGATTTCCCCGCCGCAGGACAGATTAGTTGCAAAGTAATGTTGGATACGCTCAATTTAGAAAGTGCCAATCTACCTTATGAGCAGAATAAAAAGCTTTTTGATGGGCTTAATGAAGATTATGAGCATATCGCCAATAAGCGGCAGCGGATGTTGGCCATTAAAGCTGATCCTTTTTATAATGCGCTACAAATTAAGTTTGCTTATGCGGTTACTTGTCATAAAGCACAGGGTGGACAATGGGATGCTGTTTTTGCTGATCAGGGTTATCTTACCGAAGAAATGATCGATCTCGATTTTCTCCGCTGGTTATACACCGCTGTAACACGAGCAAAAAAAGAGCTATATTTAGTCAATTTTGCTCCTCAGCTTTTCGCAAAGACTGTGCAGGAGGATTATTTTTAGAAAGTGATTACACAGATTGATAAAGATGATTGCACAGATTTATTAATCGAAACAGTTAACCACCAGGACACCAAGGCACAAAGGTTTATTTCTTGGTGTTGTGTACAAATGAAATAAGTTAACCAAAGGCATAAAGTTTATTTCTTGGTGTTCTTTGTGCCTTTGTGGTCGAATATACTAACCAATTATAATATGAAATTTGCCTTTAGTCTTAAAAACAAGCTGAAAATTGCTTTCTTGCTTTTTTGCATTATGTGCTGCACGTTATTGATCCGTTTTTTGGAAGATAAAAGTGTAGAGAAGATTAACGAATCTTTTATTTCAATGTATAATGATAGGCTTGTACCAGCAACAGATTTATATTTTATTGCTGAAAATCTGCATTATAAAAATGAGATCCTTCAGGAAACCTTGTTAGGTAATGGTGCTGTTCATCCCTCAACTGGTATGGTGAAAATGAATACACACAACCGTAAAATAGATTCGGTAATCAATAAATACGAGCTCACCTTATTGGTAAAGCAGGAGCAAAACTTTTTAAATGACCTTAAAAAAGCATTAACTGTTCAACAAGGATTAGAGGCTAAAATTTTGAACATGGCTGGCACAGAGGGAAGAGCAATTTATGAATCGATGGGTAGGAACGCAGCAAACCAGACTTTAGCCAAACTTTCGGCACTCATTAAAATACAATCTAAAGTAGGGAACGAGCTGATTAAAGGATCAGAAATTTTTGTTTCGGGAACCAAGGTTTACTCTACTCTACAGGTAATTTTGGCTATTGTGATCGGGATTATGATCGTTGCTATTATTTCGGCATCGAATGTAGTGAAGGTTCAGAGTGATAAGTTTAATTTGAATTAGTTTTTTTGCCACGGAGGCACGGAGGTCACGGAATATATTTCATCATCTCGATCGCAGTGTTCCCAAGACTCCTTCGGAGGAGAGACCTTTGCCTATTGGTCGGTGTCACACCGACCAACATTACCAATTTATCCAATCTGGAGGTGAGCCTGCTTCTTTCGGTCGGTGTGACACCAACCGATAAATAAAATTTGAATTAGTTTTTGCCCCGCCTGCCCGGCCGTTCAGGCGGGGAAGCACAGAAGATTATTTCGCTATAATCATTTTTTGCCGCGGAGACATTGAAATTACAGAACAGTATTCCGTGATAATCCGTGTCTCCGTGGCCAATGCTTTTTATTCAGCTTCATCGTCTGTAATCAGTCTGATTGAATCATCAGAAAGTACGATTAAACGTTCTTTATACAATGAGCCAATGGTTTTTTTGAAGGCACTTTTACTGATCTGGAAACGATGATAAATCTCCTCAGGAGAGCTTTTATCGCCCAGTTCAATAACACCGCCACTCTTTTTCAATTCGCTTAACATCATCTCTTTCGAATCGAGGATATGGCCATAACCACTTGGCTGGAGGGTTAAATCGATCTTGCCTTCCACACGGATTTTCTTGATCCAGCCTTTACGCATTTCACCTGGTTGGATATTATCGAAAACCTCATTATTGTAAAGCAAACCAATATAAGTGTTGTTGATAATGGCGTTGAAACCAAGATCAGTTTCTTCGGTAATCAATAAGCTAACTTCATCACCTTCTTCAAAATCAAAGCCATCTTCTTCTACAAAATCGTATAGTTTAGAAGAAGCCAATAAGCGGTCGTTACTTTCGTCTAAATACAGGTAAACCACATATTTATAGCCTTTTTGCATTGGCCTTTTTTGCTCTCTATCTGGCACATATACATCTTTATCGATGCCGAGATCCATAAACACGCCATCATCACCATCAGAAACCACTTTCAAAAAAGCGAAATCACCTACTTCGGCATAAGCTTTCTGGGTGGTTCCGGTTAAACGGCCATCTTTCTGTACAAATACGAAAACCTTAATGTTATCGCCAATTTCTACACCATTCGGAACATATTGGTAAGGCAGCACCACTAGTTTATCGCCGTCGGTTAAGTTTAATCCAGCTTCTGTTTTGCTTAAAATCCTTAACTCGTTGTATTTTCCTATTTCAATCATTTGTTTTGGGTTTAACCATTTTCTCCAATGGCTTTTGCTGCAAAGGTAATAATGTTTAGTTGCAAATTGGTTTTAAATCATTTGAGATAATTTAACCACAGATGAAAAGGATGTGCACAGATATTCATATCCGTGTTTATCTGTGCTTATCTGTGGTGAAAAAACTAACCTAATATTTGTTTTTAGCCAGGTTACCATTGACTGACTCGGCTAGAGCGGTCGTCCTCTCGACCGGAGCAACGCGGAGTGGAGAGATCTATTACAATTAGATTTCTCGACTACGTTGCACTCCGCTCGAAATGACGTAAACTGGGAGCTATCAATAACGATCTATCACTGTTACTTGAACCTGCAATGAAAAAAAATATATAATTTAGCAGCTTATCTAATATTAAATCTACAATATGAACAAGCAGATTCCTCCATTTTTTTTAAGCGACGAATATTTTATTGATGAGAAAGTAAACTTTTTAAAGTTTGCGAACGAGTACAAAGTTTACAACGATCAGGGCGCTCAGATCGGGATTATTAAACAACGCATTTCTGGCTGGCAAAAGGCATTAACTTTATTGGTTGACAAACGTATGATGCCTTTTAAATTAGAAATTACCGATACTAACGATCAGTTGCAGGCTACCATTACAAGAGGCTGGACATTCTGGATGTCGAAAATTATCGTTACCGATCCGCTTGGTGTTGAAGTGGGTGTTATTAAACAAAAATTTAAATTCTTTAAGCCAACTTTTACCATTTCAAGTCCAACATCGGGCGAGGAGATCGCAAAAATATCTGGCGATTGGAAAGCCTGGAACTTTAGCATAACCAATAATGCAGGTGCCGAAATGGGCAAAATAAGCAAAAAATGGGCTGGTGCTTTGAAAGAAGTTTTTACAACAGCCGATAAATACAACGTTTCTATCGACCCCAGTTATGCAGAAAGCAATCAAAAAGTTGCGATTGTGGCTACTGCCATTACCATCGATATGGTTTTGAAGGAAAGTAAGTAAATTAGATTAATGAGAGATTGACAGAATTATTGAATGATAGAATGATTGATTTATTGAATGGTGGATTCCTTTAAATAAAAATTACATTCTATCATTCATAATTCACTCATTTAATCATTTCTTTGGGCTAAATTTGGAACCTACAATTTAAGGTATCTTCATTGACATGGAAAAAACCAAAGAAGCCAAAAAGCCAAGTATTTTCAGTTTACTTGGGAACTATAGGGGCTTAATTTTTATGCTGATCCTGTTTGCGTTGCTCAGTAACGGTATTAACTTACTCTTACCAAAGATTATTGCAAATGGTATCGACTCTTATACCAACAAAACCTTCAATCTTCAATCCATATTGTTTCAGTTTTCGTTGGCCATTGTACTGGTTTTTATCTTTACCTATCTACAAAGTATTGTACAAACCTATGCTTCCGAACGTGTGGCAAGAGATTTAAGAACAAGATTATCTGATCAGATTTCGCGACAGAGCCATGCCTACATTATTCAGGCTAACCCCTCAAAATTGTTAACCAACCTTACAGCCGATGCCGATTCGATCAAAATGTTTGTTTCGCAGGCTATCGTTTCTATCTGTTCATCTATATTTTTAATTGTTGGGGCAAGTATTCTGCTCCTGATGATTAACTGGAAACTGGCACTTTGTGTAATTGCGATTGTGCCGATTATTGGCGGTGCATTTTTCTATGTGTTAAGCAAGGTAAAAGTGCTGTTCAAAAAGAGCAGGGAAGTTATCGACTGGCTGAACAAGGTCATCAGTGAAAGCATTTTGGGTTCAGCTTTAATCCGTGTAATTAATTCACAAGTATTAGAATACAATAAATTTTTAGATGCAAATGCCAAAGCCAGAGATTTAGGGATAGCTATCCTCCGAATGTTTGCAGCCTTGATTCCGGTTATTGTTTTTACAGCCAATTTATCTGGGTTGTGCATTTTGGTGCTGGGTGGTCACTTTGTAATTACCAATTCAATGACCTTGGGCGAATTTACCGCTTTTAGTAGTTACCTCACACTCATTATATTTCCAATTTTGGTGATCGGTTTTATGAGCAATGTAATTGCACAGGCTACAGCGTCTTACCAAAGGATAGAAAGTGTGTTAAATGCTGCTGAGATCAAACATCCAGGTACACTGACTACACCATTGAGGGGAGATGTAGAAGCGAAAGATATTACCTTGAGTTTTGGTCAGAAACCAATTTTGAAATCGGTTTCATTTTCTGCTAAAGCAGGTTCAAAAACAGCAATTATCGGCCCTACAGCTGCGGGTAAAACACAATTGCTTTATATTTTAACAGGCCTTATTGAAGCAGATTCTGGTGCGGTGCTGTTCGACAACGAAGAAATTAAGAAGTACAACCAGGAGAATTTCCATCAACAGGTAGGCTTTGTATTTCAGGATAGCATCATGTTCAATATGAGCATTAGGGAAAATATTGCCTTTAGCGATACCGTTACAGACGAATCGCTGGCCAAAGCCATTGCTACAGCCGAACTTAAAGATTTTGTAGATGCTTTGCCAGATAAATTGAACACCATTGTTTCCGAACGTGGTAACAGCCTTTCTGGCGGACAAAAACAACGGATTATGCTGGCTAGAGCTCTAGCTGTGAATCCGAAGATCTTATTGCTCGATGATTTTACGGCCCGTGTTGATACCAATACGGAGAAAAGGATTTTGGAGAATATCCAACAAAATTATTCTGGTTTAACTTTACTTTCCATTACCCAAAAAATAGCTTCTGTTGAACATTACGACAAAGTGATCTTGCTGATGCAGGGCGAAATCATTGCAGAAGGAACCCATCAGGAATTATTGAAAAGCAGTCCTGAATATGTTCAGATTTACAATTCACAACAGAGCACCAGTAATTATGAACTACAATCTTAACCAGCTTAACACTAAGCAGGAGAAGCAATCGACTTATAAGGCGCTGAAAAGCCTGCTTAAATTGATCTCGGCCGAGCGTAAAAACCTTTGGCTGGCACTAATTGCCATTTTGGTAAATTCGGGCTTATTGCTTTTGGGACCATTATTAGTGGGTTACACAGTTGATACCTATATCCGCACTAAACAATTCCATGGTGTGCTTATTTTTGGTGGTATACTGTTAGTGATGTACATGATTGCCATGGTTACCGGTTATACCCAAACGAGATTAATGGGCGGAGTAGGGCAAAGAATGTTATACACTTTAAGGAATGCCATTTTTAATAAACTGCAGGAGTTACCAGTTTCATTTTTTAACCAGAATAAAGCTGGTGATCTAATTTCGAGGGTGAATAACGATACCGATAAGCTGAACCAGTTTTTTTCGCAGTCGTTAATGCAGTTTATTGGCAGTATTGTAACGATGATTGGTGCAGGTATTTTTCTGCTTTCGATTAATTTAGAACTGGGTGCTGCAACACTTTCGCCGGCGGTGATTATCGTTCTTTTTACCGTGGCCTTATCGCCTTGGGTAAAAGGGAAAAATGCTAAAAATTTAAAAAGTGTTGGTGGAATGAGTGCCGAAATACAGGAAAGCCTGAATAACTTTAAAGTGATTATTGCATTTAACCGTAGGGATTATTTTAGGAAACGTTTTAATGAAGCCAATGCCGAAAACTATAAAACGGCAATCAGCGCTGGTTTAGCCAATAATATTTTCGTGCCTGTTTATGGTTTGCTATCGAGTATAGCACAGCTCATTACCTTACTGTTCGGTATTTATCTGATTTCTGTTGGCAACTTTACTTTGGGCTTATTGGTAAGTTATATTGCTTATACAACCAATTTTTATAATCCTTTAAGGCAGTTAGCCGCCCTTTGGACAAGTTTTCAGGTAGCTATGGCCAGTTGGGACAGGATATCGCAAATTTTAACCTTGGAGAGCAATTTAAAACAACTGGAAGTAAATGACAACATCACATCTGATGCTTTGCTGGAGTTTAAAAACGTGCACTTCTCTTATGATGATGATAAAGAAATCCTCCATAATATCAATTTAAGGTTCGAAAAAGGAAAAACTTATGCCTTAATTGGTCCAACTGGAGGTGGAAAAACCACAACGGCTTCTTTAATCTCCCGTCTGTACGATGCCACAAAAGGAATGGTTTTGTTAAATGGTAAAGATATCCGTTCATTTTCTGCTGAGGAAAGAACACAGAAAATCGGTTTCATTTTACAGGAACCATTTTTATTTACAGGAACTGTAAAAGAGAATATTTTGTATGGCAATAGTCAGTATAAAGAGGTAAGTGATGCAGAACTAGAGAAGATAATCGAAGAAGCTAACCTAAACGCACTTTTAGCCATATTTGATGAGGGATTAAATACGCAGATTACTTCAGGGGCAGACAGTATAAGTTTGGGGCAGAAACAGCTGATTGCCTTTATGCGTGCGGTGTTAAGAAATCCTGAACTATTGATCCTTGATGAAGCCACGGCCAACATCGATACCATAACCGAACAGCTTTTGGGAAGTATTTTAAATAAACTATCAAAAGAAACTACGCTGGTTATTATTGCCCACCGTTTAAATACTATTGAAAACGCCGATGAAATTTATTTTGTAAATGAAGGCGAAGTGCAAAAAGCTGGAACGCTTAACGATGCACTAAATATGTTACTAAAAGGCAAGCGGGTAAGTTAATATCTTTATAAACCTTGGGTTGGTCGAGATTTGTAATCTCGACTGTATGAGTTGTGGATTTGCAATCCAATTAAAAGATTAGAAATCTTTAGTTCAAATAGTCGGGATTACAAATCCCGACTAACATTATTAAAAAATACAAATGAAAAAATACTACTTCTTTTTAGCGTGTTCTGTCTTAGGCATCGCTTCTTTTGCACAAAATACAGGCGATAATCTTTTTGTTCAGGACAGTTTAAAGGTGATTTCTGCACAATTTAAGTTTACGGAAGGTGCTTCGGTTGATAAACAAGGGAATGTTTTTTTTACCGATCAACCAAACGATAAGATCTGGAAGTACGATATTAACGGCAAATTGAGCTTATATATGGATAAATCGGGTAGGGCAAATGGAACTTATTTTGATAAGAAAGGGAACTTAATTGTGTGTGCCGATGAGAATAACCAAATCTGGTCTATCAATAAAAACAAAAAGATAAAAGTACTCTTCAGCGATTATGAAGGCAAAAAGGTAAACGGACCAAATGATCTCTGGTTGGATGCTAAAGGAGGCATTTATTTTACTGATCCTTACTATCAGCGCGATTACTGGGCTAGAAAATCGCCTGAGATTCAAGGTCAAAAGGTGTATTATATTCCAAAAGGGAAAAAAGAAGCTATCGTGGTTGCTGATGATGTGATTAAACCTAACGGTATTGTGGGGACTCCAGATGGTAAATTTTTGTATGTGGCCGATATGGGTGCCAATAAAACTTATCGTTATAGTATAGGTGCCAATGCGAAATTAACAGACAAACAGCTTATCCTGAACCAGCATTCAGACGGGATGACTTTAGATAACAAGGGAAATATTTACGTAACCGGAAAAGGAGTGAACATTTACAAACCTACGGGCGAAAAAATTAGCCATATTGATATACCCGAGGAGTGGTGTGGCAACATTTGTTTTGGTGGAAAAGATAAAAATATGTTGTTTATTACGGCTTCAAAATCATTGTATGTTATTCCGATGAATGCAAGGGGAGTGGAATAATAGTTTATTATAGCCCTTTAAAAGCACGTAAAGAGGAAAAAATAAAGAATGAATTAAGATAAAAAATTTTTCTGTTCAGTTTATTCAACCCCTAAAAATATTAAACACATTATTTAGTTTTGAGCTTCCTACTTATAGGGATAGACGACTATGAAAAAGCCCTCTCAGGATTGAAGGGCTTTTTTACTTTTATATTCTTCCTTATTTTTTTAAATTCTGTAGGTAACCTGTAGGCGTAACCCCGAATTCTTTCTTAAAGGCTTTTGTAAAATACGATTGCGTTTGAATGCCGATCCGGTACATCACTTCTGTCATCAGTACATCTTCGGTTTTCATGATCTCAATTGCTTTTCTGAGTCTTGCCGACCTAACAAATTCTCCAATGGATTGACCTGTTATTGATTTCATCTTCTGGTAAAGTTTGGTTCTGCTCATGCCGATTTCTTTGCAAAGGTAATCGATATCCATTTCGGGGTTGATCATTTCGGCATCGATAATCGACAGTAATTTGGTGATGAAGGCTTTATCCCTTTCCGAATGGGCAAGTGCTCTTGGCTCGGTATCTTTGTTTTTTAAATAATGATCTTTCAGTTTCTGTCTTTGCTCAAAAATGTTTTTGATGGTGAGCAGTAGTAAATTAGTGTTGATGGGTTTGGTGAAATACAGATCAGCACCCGATTCGGCACCTTCTATCTCAGCCTCGATACTGTTTTTGGCCGTAAGCATTAAAAATGGAATATGGCTGGTTTCTATATCTTCTTTGATATGCTTACAGAATTCGGTTCCGTCCATGCCAGGCATCATAACATCGCTTATAATTAAGTCAGGCAGATCTTTTCGTGCCTGTTCAAGCCCTGAATGGCCATCAGCAGCTTCGGTAATGGTGTAAAACGGACTTAAAGTATCTTTTAAAAAGTTTCTTAATTCTTCGTTATCATCTACCAGAAGAATACTTGTAGTGGTATCTGCAGGGGTAAGTTCGCTGCCGGGCCAAGGTACTTCAGTTTCTGACTTGTAACTAATACTTTCCAATCGGGTTCCACCAGGTTCGTTGTTTTGGCTAAATTGTTCGTTTAAGGTATAATCTGTTTTACTGCTTGGTATACCGATAATAATTTCTGTTCCTTCGTTGCGCTCGCTAGATACCTGAATCAAGCCTTTGTGCAGTAAGGTTAAACTTTTTACGAAAGCCAAACCCACTCCCGAACCCAAATGCGTCTCAGTAATCCGGTAATAACGCTCAAATAAATGCTGGATAGAGTCTTTGGAAATCCCAATTCCACTATCAATTACGCGGAAGTAGATGTACACATTGGCTTCGTAATCACTTTTGATCACCAATTTGTTTTCGAAAGCTGGTTTATGGTCGTTTAAGTCAGTAAAAACCTGAAGTTTAAGTGTTCCGCCAGATTTAGTGTATTTGATGGAGTTGTTGATCAGGTTGAGAATGATTTTTTCAATCACCTGCCTGTCGAACCAGATATCGGGAGGGAGATTTTCTTTTTCAACCGTAAAGCTAATTTCCTTTTCAGCAGCCATTTCCGAAAATTCTTCTGCAACTTCATCAATAAAAAGGTTCAAGTTTCCATTTACTACATTGAGCTTTAAAGCTCCAGAGGCAGTTTTTCTGAAATCCATTAACTCATTTATGAGCCGCAATAAGCGGTTGGCATTACGATGAATAGTGTTGTAATAACTTTGGAAACTTTCTTGCGTATCTTCTTTTAAAAGGCGTTCTATCGGCCCTAATATTAGCGAAAGCGGAGTCCGGAACTCATGCGAAATATTGGTGAAAAACTGAAGCTGTGTCTGGTGGATTTCTTCTCTTTTTTCTTCTTCGATTTTTCTGATCTCTAGCCTGCGTTTAAAACTGAGCGCTAAATAGGTTAAATACAGGGTGGTGGCAATAACGATGAGCCTAAACCACCAGGTTGCCCAGAATGGGGGAGAGATGATAATTTTTAAAGCCGTTCCGGTATTGTTCCAAACATTATCGTTGTTTGATGCCCTTACCCTAAAGGTGTAGGTTCCCGGATCAAGGTTGGTATAAAAGGCCTGTTTAACATTACCTACATTGATCCAGTCTTTATCTTCGCCTTCTAATTTGTAAGCATAGTTGTTATTCTCGTTGGCTATATAGTTTAAGCTTGCAAATCGGAACGATATCGTAGCTTGGTCATAATCTAGTTTTAATTCTTTAGTGTAGCTGATGTCGTTTTCGAGCGCAGAACCTTTTGTATTGGGTAGGATTTTCTGGTTAAAAATCTGAAACTCGGTCAAGTAAACCGGCGGAATAAATTTATTGGTTTGTATATCATCAGGAAAGAATGAGTTGAAGCCATTTACGCCACCAAAAAACATTTCTCCGTTTTGGGCTTTGAGGTAGGCGTTAGTTTCGAATTCGAGTCCTTGCAAACCATCGCCTGTATTATACTTTTTAAAGTTATAATCCTTTGGATTAAATTTGGTGAGGCCTTTCGCGGTCGAAATCCAGAAATTACCTTTATCATCTTCCGTAATTCCTTTTATAAATTCGGTTGATAAGCCTGCTTTATCGGTATAAAGCTCAAATTTTAGCTTTGATCGGTTAAAACGGTAAAGCCCGGCCTGGCCAATCCATAAATTGCCCTTATTATCGATGAAAATTACCCTTAAATCTGGCCGTTTCCCACCGCCCATAAAATAATGGGTAAATACTTGTGTATTGAGGTTGTAGCAATTTAAACCTCCATCATCAGTGCCTATCCATAGGTTTTGATATTGATCTTCATTAATGGAAACAATGTTGTTGCCCGTTAATTTACTGCCGTTTTTTCCTTCGGTAATGCGTTTAAACTGCTTGCTTTGCGCATCAAACAGGTTTAATCCACCGTAATATGTGCCAATCCAGATGTTTCCTTTACTGTCTTCGAAAGATTTCTGTACATAATCTGAAGAAATAGACGTAGGATTGGCGTTGTTGTGGTTAAAACGGGTAAAAGAGCCATTGCTGTGCATGATGTTCAATCCACCTGCCCAAGTGCCAACAAGAAGTAGACCGCTTTTTATTTCGGTAATATCGAGAATGGCGTCGGCACCAATACTATTCTGATTAAAGGGATTATAGCGATGATGGATAAAGGTTTTGCTCGTTTTGTTATAGATATCGAGTCCGCCACCGTCCGTTCCGATATAAATATTACCCGTTTTATCTTCATGGAAAGCCCTCACATCGTTGTAACTTAAACTGTTTTTGTTGGGCTCCTGGCGCACCAGCTTAAATTTTTCGGCCTGTGGACTGTACAAATTTATTCCACCCCGGTGCGTGCCAATCCATAAGTTTTCCTGCTGATCGATAAAAAGAGCCGAAACAGTACGTTGCGATAAACTAAAGGCATTACCGGGTTCATTCTGGTAATGCGTAAATGTTTCTGTTTCAGGGTCGAAATGATTCAAGCCTCCGTTAATTCCTCCAATCCATACATTTTTCTGCTGGTCGAAAACAATTGCCCTTATTAGATTGCTGCCTATGCTATTTTTGTTTTTTTCCTGGTGCTGGTAGGTTTTTATATTATTATCAACTGGGTTGAAACGGATTAAACCATTTTCTTCAGTTCCAAACCAAAAAGTACCATTAGCATCTTTTTTAATTACCCTAAAAGTTTCATTTTCTAAAGTTTTAACGGTTGTTGCGTTGCCAGATTTAAGGTTTAAAATATGGATACCTGCATCGGTAGCCATCCAGATGTTTCCAGTAGCATCGCAGTACAGGTCGTTAATGTAATTCTTTCTGTCGGTTTTTACCTGATCGGAACGATATGGATAACGGCTAAAGGAATTTGTGGTTTTATCAAGCAAGTTAAGCCCTCCGCCATAAGTACCAATCCAGATCCCTTTATTGGTTTCTTTAACCGAAGTGATGATGTTATTGGTCTGATTTTTTTTGTCTTTAGATCTGTAGGTTACAAAATTGTTTTTCTCGGCATTAAACCTGTTCAACCCATCTGATGTGCCTACCCAAAGGTTATGACTTTGATCTTCGAAGATGCACCGGATAAAATTATCGCTAATGCTATTCGCATTTTTATCGTGTTTAAAAACGGTGATCTGGCTGCCATCGTATTTGTTCAAACCATCTCGTGTGCCAAACCAGATAAAACCTCGGTGATCTTGAAAAATGCATTCGATGGTACTGTTCGATAATCCATCTTCTACACTTACGTGTTTAAACTTTAAGTTTTGTGCGCCAACGTTTCCTATCGAAAAAATAAAGAGGAGCAGGAAAATGGTTCTCGTTAACGTGTTCATTAATCATTTCGTCAGACAGTTCTGAGGCGATAAAGATAATTCATTTTTTGGCAACCTTTGGTATAATTGGTTGGTTAGCCTAGCAACATCATCCCGAATTTATAATGGAGAGATTAAGGTGCTGTCGTCATTCCCAACTTGATTGGGAATCGTAATGCTTTAGCTGGGCTTGTATTATTCATTAGGATTCCCGCCTGCGCGGGAATGACGTATGGGAGGGTTAGACGCTGTCGTCATTCCCAACTTGATTGGGAATCGTAATGCCATGGTAGGTTTTTTCTTTCGCATTAGGATTCCCGCCTGCGCGGGAATGACGCATTAGGGGTTTAGGCGCCGTCGTCATTCCCAGCTTGACTGGGAATCGTAATACTTTAGCTGGGCTTGTATATTCATTAAGATTAGCTCCGCTCAGCAAACGTGGTTCCGCCTACGCTGGAATGATGGAACTTATTAATACTAAATGTTACAAATCCTCACTAAACAGATCTAGCCAATCAGGGTTATGATCACTAATCAGCTTAATTTTCCAATTCCTATTCCATTTTTTTAGTCTTTTCTCCTGCTCAATCGCCTCTTCAATGTCATCATAAAGCATGAAATAAATCAGCTTAATACAATTATATTTCGATGTAAAAGAAGTTGGATATCTCTTGTGTTTATGCTCTATAACTCTTGAGTACAAGTCTGAAGTAACACCGATATAATAAACCGTGTTAAAGATATTGGTCATGATATATACGCAACCACCTCGTTCCATATCTTAAAAATACAAGTTTCTAATAAAATTCCTAGACGATATCGTCATTCCGAATTTCTTCGGGATCGTAGCCATGGTAGGCTTCTTCTTTTGCATTAGGATTCCCGCCTGCGCGGGAATGACGTATGGGAGGGTTAGACGCTGTCGTCATTCCCAACTTGATTGGGAATCGTAATGCCATGGTAGGTTTTTTCTTTCGCATTAGGATTCCCGCCTGTGCGGGAATGACGTATGAGGGGTTTAGCGTGATAGTCATTCCCAACCCTATAGGTATCGGGTCGATTGGGTATCACGTAGTTGCTCATCGCAGATAATCGCAATACTATGCTAGGTCTTTTTCTTCCGCATTAGGATCCCCACCTCCGCGGGAATGATGGATAGAAAGCGATTTAACCCAATAATATGTCGATTAGCACAAAAGAAATGAACAATAGCACAAGGCGAAGAATGGTATAAAGCCTTCATTTGTATTGTTAATTCTAACCATAATATTCTATGCACATTTTTACATCTTTCATCAAGAGTAACAAGCAAATGTTAATGCTTTTACTACTGATTTTTACCCATGGATATCTTTTTGCACAGCAGGCAACCGTTAGTGGAGTTGTTAAATCAGCACCCGATAATTTGGGCATGCCTGGCGTAAGTGTCCGCTTAAAAGGAACGGCGATTGCCACCTCTACTGATGCAAATGGAAATTTTAGTATCAAGATACCGGCCCAAGCCGGAATTCTCGAATTTACCTCAGTGGGTTATAAAGTTCAGGAAGTTCCCGTTTCTAAAACCACAACGCTAACCATCACTTTAATCGAAGATGCTTCTACCTTAAATGATGTGGTGGTAGTGGGTTATGGAACTACCCGAAAACAAGACCTTACGGGATCTGTAGCGGTTGTTGGCGTAAAAGATTTCCAAAAAGGAAGTATCAGCACGCCCGAGCAAATGTTATCAGGTAAAGTATCGGGAGTTTCGATTACTTCGAACAGCGGACAACCAGGAAGCGGTAGTACCATTCGTATCCGCGGTGGTTCATCGCTAAATGCCAGCAACGATCCGTTAATTGTTATCGATGGAGTACCATTAGAAAGTGGTGGCGTTTCGGGTGCATCAAATCCATTAAGTTTTATCAATCCAAATGATATTGAAACCTTCACGGTTTTAAAAGATGCATCGGCAGCAGCCATTTACGGTGCAAGAGCGTCGAATGGTGTAATTATCATTACCACAAAAAAGGGATTAGGTGATGCTTTGAAAGTAACTTTCAATTCGGTAAACTCAGTTTCTAAGTTAACCAAACAGTTAGATGTATTAAGTGCTGATGAAATCCGCGCGATTGTAAACTCAAAGGGTACCTCGGCACAAAAAGCAAAACTAGGAGCGTTTAATACCAACTGGCAGGATCTGATTTATCAGGATGGTTTTTCTAGCGATAACAATATCAGTATTAGCGGAGGGATTAAAAAACTGCCTTATCGCTTATCTCTCGGTTATCAAAATCAAACAGGAGTACTCAGGACCGATGAATTGCAGAAAACTTCAGCCGCAATTGTTTTCAATCCAAGATTTTTTGATAATCACCTAAAACTGGATATCAACCTGAAGGGGAGTATGCAGAAAGCACGTTTTGCAAATGCTTCAGCTATCGGTGGAGCCGTTAGTTTTGATCCAACGCAGGCAACTTATACCAATCGATCTGATTATAATGGTTATTGGGAATGGCTAGATTCGAGTACGCCAACAGGTTTGGTTAATCTGGTTGGTCGAAATCCGGTTGGTTTATTGGAACAGAGAGAAGACAGGGCGAAACCGATGCGTAGTATTGGTAATGTTCAATTGGATTATAGTTTTCACTTTCTGCCAGAGTTGCACGCTAATTTGAATGCTGCTTATGATGTAGCTTCGGGTAAAGGAACGGTTTATGTAGATCCAAATGCTGCTGAATCGATTTTAAGCAATGGTGTAAGCAACCAGTATAAACAAAACAGAAGAAATACCGTTCTGGATTTTTACCTGAACTATATTAAAGAATTTAAATCGATTAAAAGTAGGATAGATGCAACGGCGGGTTATTCTTACAACGATTATTTAACTACGCAATACAATTATCCAAGTTTTGATGCGAATGGGAATAAGGTAGCCAATTCTGATCCGGCATTTGCTTTTAATAAACCGCAATACCGTTTGATCTCTTATTTTGGAAGATTGAATTACAACTACGATGAACGTTTTCTGTTAACGGCAACCATACGCCGCGATGGTTCATCACGCTTTGGTCCGGCATATAAATATGGCGTTTTCCCTTCAGTAGCATTGGCCTGGACAGTTAAAAACGAAGCCTTTTTGAAGGATAATAAAATAATATCTGCCTTGAAATTAAGAGCCAGTTATGGTATTACCGGACAGCAGGACGGGATTGGGAACTACGGTTACATGTCTACCTATGGTTTAAGTGCTTTAAATGCATCTTACCAGTTTGGAAATACTTTTTACCAAATGTACCGCCCTAGTGCATACATCGCTAACATTAAGTGGGAAGAAACCGCAACAGCCAATATTGGTTTAGATTTTGGTTTGTTTGATAACCGTATCACAGGTAGTTTGGATCTCTATCAAAAGAAAACAAGTGATTTGTTGAATTTAATTCCTCAACCTGCCGGTACAAATTTCGCGGCAACAGCAATCGTGAATGTGGGTGATATGGAAAACAAAGGAATTGAACTTACTTTAGGATTTAACCCAGTTAGAGAAAAGGATTTTAATTGGGATTTCAGTTTCAATGCCACTTATAATAAAAATACCATCACCAATTTAACGGTGGTGCCGAATGATCCAAATTATGCAGGTTTCCCAAGTGGGACAATTGCCGGCGGCGTTGGTGGCCAAAATGCATTTATCAACGCGGTTGGCGGACCGAAAAACACTTTCAATCTGTTTGAACAGACTTATGATCAGAACGGAAATCCGATTGAGGGTGTTTATGTAGATCAGAATGGTGATGGTGTAATCAATCAGAACGATTTCAAAAAAGGGAAACAAGCAGATCCAAAAGTATTTCTGGGTTTTAGCAATAACCTGAGCTACAAAAAATGGAACCTGTCTTTTACCCTGAGGGCCAACTTAGGTAATTATGTGTACAACAATAATTATAGCCAAAGCGGTAATCTAAATCAAATTTTAGGTACGGCAATTATTTTAAATGCTTCACCCAATTACCTGACTACCAATTTTAAAACACAGCAATTACTTAGCGATTATTATGTTCAAAATGCATCATTCTTGAGAATGGATAATGTTAATTTGGGTTATGCTTTCGGTAAAATCTTAAAAACCAAAGCAAACCTGCAACTCACGGCCAGCGTGCAAAATGTATTTGTAATTACAAAATATCAAGGATTAGATCCGGAAGTGGCTTCGGGTGTGGATAACAATATCTACCCAAGACCACGTATTTTCTCTTTAGGCTTAAATGTTAATTTTTAAGATGATGAACTGTTTTAATAAAAAATATATGAAACCACGTGTTTTACAACTAATCACTTTGGTTTGCGCAATCGCTCTACTGACTTCGTGCAACAAATTAGATTTAGTACCTACAAATGATCTTACAGCTGATAAAGTGTATACTTCAGCAGCTGGTTATAAACAATCGTTGGCCAAGGTTTATGGCGCTTTTGCGCTTACTGGAAACGCATCTGTTGGCCAACCAGATATTCCGGTAGAGATTATCAAAGATGAAGGTAATTCGGACTTTATTCGCTTATACTGGAATTTACAGGAATTAACTACCGATGAGGCGGTTTGGTCATGGCAAAATGATGCTGGTATCCAGGGACTGCACGAAATGACCTGGTCGTCGATAAATTCGATCATCAACGGTTTATATTACCGTTCATTTTTCCAGATTACGCTTTGCAACGATTTTATCAATCAATCATCCGATGACAATCTAAGCAAAAGAGGAATCGTGGGTGCTGATGCCGATCAGGTGCGTAGGTTTAGGGCAGAGGCCCGTTTTATCAGGGCTTATCAGTATGCGGTATTGATGGATATTTACGGAAATCCACCACTGGTTACCGAAACTACAGAAATAGGAGGCAAAGATTTACCAAAACAGATTGCCCGTAAAGATTTATTCGCCTATGTAGAATCAGAACTCAAAGCCATTGAAAATGATTTAGCTGCACCAAAAGCCAACGAATATGGCCGTGCCGACAGAGCAGCATCGTGGGCTTTATTATCCAGGATATATTTAAATGCAGAAGTATATACTGGTACCGCCAGATATACCGAAGCAATTACCTATTGCAACAAAATTACTGCCGCGGGTTATACACTTCATGGCAATTACCGTGAACTGACCATTGCCGATAATCACTTAAATACTGATGAAAATATCTTTACCATTAATTATGATGGTACCAGTACCCAGAATTTTGGCGGTACTACTTACCTGATGCACGGACCTGCAGGCGTTCCTGCAGAGGTATCAGGATCAAATGGTAACTGGGGCGGATTAAGGATTACCCAGCAATTTGTAAATCTTTTTGCTGATAAAACAGGTGCAACAGATACAAGAGCGCAGTTTTATATGTCGGGACAAAACCTGGAGGTGAACGATTTATACACTTCTACCGATGGTTATTCCAGCACAAAATACCGCAATAAAACCCGTTCTGGCGGTCCGGCTCCACACCAGGATGTTGCCAAAGACTTTTCCGACATTGATTTTCCACTTTTCCGATTAGGAGAAACCTATTTAACTTATGCTGAGGCTGTTTTACGTGGAGGTAGTGGTGGTAGTTTAACGCAAGCTTTAGCCTATATTAACCAGTTGCGCACCCGTGCTTATAACGGGAGCACTGCCGGAAATATCACTTCAAGCGCGTTAACTGCTGATTTTATTTTAGATGAACGTGGTCGTGAACTTTGGTACGAAGCCATCCGCAGAACAGATTTGATCCGTTTCGGAAAATTTACCACGGCTGCTTATTTATGGGCATGGAAAGGTGGTAGTAAAGGTGGTACAGCTGTAAATGGTAAATACAATCTTTATCCATTGCCACCAACCGATCTTTCGGCCAATCCAAATCTTCGTCAGAATACAGGTTATTAATCTAAATCATCATGAAAAAACTCATTCAGATCATATATACTTTTCTTTTAATCAGTCTGTTTTTTGGCTGTAAAAAAGAAGAACGCACAAATATCGTAACCTCACCAGGTGCGAGTAGCCTTGCCTTTAAAAGTTCAGCCGCCAGTGTAGTATTAACTTCGGCAAATGATGCTACCAATGTCGCCACTTTCAGTTTTAAGGCTGCAGATTTTGGTGTGAGCATCGTTCCATCTTATTCTTTAGAGTTTGATGTGCCTGCTGATACCTTAGGTGCAAATGCCTGGGCAAACGCGGTTATCGTTAAACTTGCTGCTGGTACTTTTGAGAAAGCTTATTTAGGCGCAGATTTTAATTCACTTTTGGCCAATCAATTATTATTGCCAACCGGTGTAGTAAGTACTTTAGTTGTCCGTTTAAAAGCCGAGGTAACACAAAATACGGGCATGGCTTCAACTATCAAACCGATCTACTCAAGCTTAACGCTAACGGTTAATCCCTACAAAGCCACAATAGAATATCCTGCTTTAATGGTAAAAGGAGGTAACTCCTGGAAAACACCAACCGCAAGGACCAACGGTTTCGTGTTAACCTCGGCTAAATTCAATTCGAAATACGAGGGTTATTTAAACCTGCCTAATGCCGATGGTTATGGCGGCGACGCTTTTCAATTGGTATCTACAAAAGATGCCAGTAAAGTTTACGGTTGGGGAGGCACTTCAACTACGATGAGCTTAACAGGAGGTAATTTATATCTCACACCAGCACCCGCTTATATGAAAGTAAATGCTGATGTAGATGCACTAACCATTACCTATACGCCTGTAAAATTCTTTATCTCCGGTGATGACAATGCCTGGAGCACTTCGGCAACACCTTTAATTTACAATGCAACAACAGGTAAATGGGTTGCGGCAAATGTATCGTTAACTGCAGGTAAAACATTTGTGTTTACCTGTAACGGCGGCTACGATATCAGTTATAAAGTAGATGCCAATGGTGTATTGGTCTATGCGGGTGCACCGACCTGGGGCGGTATTAATATTCCAATTACCAAAACGGGCGTGTTCACCGTTACTTTAGATTTAAGTGCTGGTGATGGAAATTATACGTATTCGGTTAAATAACCTTCACAACGACGAATTCTAATGTAATAAGCTTTAAGATTACCGCCTGCGCGGGAATGACGACCGAGTTAGATAAAAAAATAAGTTCAATACTTGCTTTAAAAAGAATAGAAAATGTTTAAAAAAATAAAAAACGTTAACTGGCTGTGCATTATTTTGTTGCTATTAGTTATAAATACCGCGTGCAAAAAAACAATCAAAGGCGAAACACAGATTTATCCTGAGCCAGATCCAATTGGTACTTATGCCTTAGGTGCCGATGTAAGTTGGTTGACTGAAATGGAAGCTGCGGGTAAAAAGTTTTACAACGCTGCCGGAGCACAAGAGGATCTGCTGAAAATTTTAAAAGATAAGGGTATCAATACCATTCGCCTTAGGGTGTGGGTGAATCCAACGGCGGGTTATTGCAATACTGCCGATGTGTTAGCTAAGGCTAAAAGAGCAAAAGCCATGAACATGCGTTTGTTAATCGATTTTCATTACAGTGATTCGTGGGCAGACCCCGGCCAGCAAAACAAACCTGCCGCATGGGCAACACAAGATTTTGCAGCCTTAAAAACTTCGGTTTACAACCATACTGTTGAGGTTTTAACGGTTTTAAAAACCAATAAAATTGTACCTGAATGGGTTCAGGTAGGTAACGAAACCAATAATGGCATGTTATGGAATGATGGAAAAGCCTCTACAAATATGAAAAACTTTGCAGATTTGGTGCTTTCAGGCTATAACGGCGTAAAAGCGGTAAATTCAAGTTCGAAAGTAGTGGTGCATATTTCTAATGGTTATGATAACAGTTTATTTAGGTGGATATTTGATGGATTAAAGAATAATGGTGCCAAATGGGATGTAATCGGAATGTCGATGTACCCTACAGCTACTGATTGGTCGGCAAAAAATACCCAGTGTTTAACCAATATGACCGATATGGTTTCGCGTTATGGATCGGAAGTAATGATCTGCGAATTGGGAATGCCGGTTTCAGAAGCAGTAGCCTGCAAAGCTTTTATTAAAGACTTAATCGCGAAGAATAAATCGTTGCCAAATAATAAAGGTTTGGGGGTTTTTTATTGGGAACCACAATCTTACAATAGCTGGAGCGGTTATAAATTGGGTGCTTTTGATGATACGGGCAAGCCAACAGTTGCAATGGATGCGTTTCTGCCTTAGCCCCCAGCCCCTAAAGGGGAGTAAAAGTTCGATGCAGTGGTTCGTATCTCCACGAATCAGACAAATTGGTACTTGAAGACGTGTACCAGGCAAAAAAAACAAAGCCTTAAATCAAATACATTTTACCAACTTGTAATATGAAATTATACATAAACGATAGAAAGTCAAAGCCCCCTCTAGGGGGTTGGGGGATCGTTGTTTTTTTGCTATTTGCAACACTTGCCCATGCGCAAAATAAACAAGGTGTTTATGTAGATGCATCGGGTGTAATCCGCTGGGAGAAGGATAATAAGGAAGCTGCTTTTTTCGGTACAAACTATACTGCGCCTTTTGCATACGGTAACCGGGCCATTGTAAGGATGGGTGTAACTGCCGAACAAGCGATAAAAGACGATGTGTATCATTTCTCAAGGTTGGGTTTAGATGCTTTCCGTGTGCATGTTTGGGATCAGGAAATATCAGATGCTGAAGGAAACCTGATCAATAACGAGCATTTACGTCTTTTCGATTTTTTATTAGCAGAACTTAAGAAACGTAAGATCAAAACTTTGGTTACACCGATTGCTTTTTGGGGAAACGGTTATCCGGAAAAAGATGAAAATACCGGGAGCTTTGTTAATAAATACGGAAAAGATAAATCGGTTGTTAGTGAAGCCGCTTTTAAAGCTCAGGAAAACTACTTAAAGCAGTTTTTTAAACATAAAAATCCATACACGGGTTTAACCTATCAACAGGATGTTGCTATTTTAGCAGCAGAGATCAACAACGAACCTCATCATAATGGCCCGAAAGAAAGAGCAACCGAATATGTTAACCGCATGACAGCCGCCATAAAAAGTACTGGTTGGACCAAACCCATTTTCTATAACATCAGCGAATCGCCTTGGTATGCTGATGCCATTGTAAAAGCAAATGTTCAGGGGCATACCTTTCAATGGTACCCAACAGGTTTAGTTGCCGGACATACTTTGCAGGGCAATTACCTTCCGAATGTGGCGAAATATAAAATTCCTTTCGATTCTATTCCAGCGTTTAAAAATCGTGCTAAAGCCGTTTACGAATTTGATGCGGGTGATGTGATGGCTCCGATCATGTACCCTGCAATGGCTAGAAGTTTCAGGGCTGCAGGTTTCCAATGGGCTACACAATTTGCCTACGATCCGATGGCAACCGCTTATGCCAATACCGAATATCAAACCCATTATTTAAATCTTGCTTATACGCCATCAAAAGCGATTAGTATGTTAATTGCTTCAAAGGTTTTTCACCAAACTACCCGTTTAGATACGTTGAACAACGGTAATACTTTTGGCCCTTTTAAAATTGATTACAAAAATTCGCTAAGTGAAATGAGTACCGCTGAGGAATTTTATTATACCAATACAACTACGTCGAAAGTAGTCAATGCCCGAAAGCTGAAGCATATTGCAGGCGTGGGAAGCTCCAGAATTGTACAATATGAGGGTAGAGGGGCTTATTTTATCGATCAGCTCGCCACTGGAGTATGGCGTTTAGAGGTTATGCCAGATGCGATTCAGATCAGAGATTCTTTTGAAAAAGCTTCACCAAAAAAAGAAGTCACACAGATTATCTGGTCTACTTTACCAATCGATATTGATCTTCCTGATCTAGGCTCTGGTTTTACAGTCAAAGGATTAAATCAAGGCAATACTTTTAATTCAGCAGCTGTTGAACATCGTTTTAGTGTTTCTCCAGGTGCTTATCTTTTGACTAAGAAAAATTTGAAAAGCAATCTGAACGCCCAAAGCATTAGTCAGAATATAGCCTTGGGTGAATTTGTTGCGCCAAAAGCTTCAACAGGTGGTGTTTTTGTGAAACATCAGACTTTAACAACAGTTTCAGAAGATATAGCTTTACAAATCAATGCAGAAATTTTGGGTTTAGGTTTGAAAGATTCTGCCTTTGTTCAGCTAAATGCTGTAAACCGCGTGAAAAATATTCCTTTACAAAAAAATCAGGAATACCAGTATAGCGCAACAATTCCTGCTGAACTGGTGAGAAATGGTCTGCTGAAATATCAGATCATCGTCCATAAAGTAAATGGCGATTACATCACTTTTCCAGCAAATGTAAAAGGAAATCCCAATGCCTGGGATAAACTCGAAACTGAAAGTTACCAGACCTATGTGGCAGCTAAAGATGCCATTGTAGAAATCTTCAATGCAGGCATAGATGGAAAAAATATCAATATTTATAATCCTGATTGGGGAAACAATAAAGTTGAATATGTTTCAGAAGAAAATCCATCGGTATTGAACCTGAAACTCTCCATGAATAAGCCAAAAACAGGTCAATTGATGGGTTTTCAAAGCTTCTTTGTAGATAAAATGGCTGGGAGGACTGCAGAGCTGAATAATTTAAAAATATTGGTGATCAAGATTAAAGCAAATACAGAAAACACAAAGATTAAAATCGGTTTAATTGATACTGATGCACATTTTTTTGCGACTGAAATCCAAGCAATGAAAGGTTTTCAATCGATCGAAATTCCGTTAAATCAGCTTAAAAACGATAAACAGTTGTTGCTTCCACGCCCTTATCCTGGCTTTTTACCACTTTATTATCAGTCGCCAGACCGATCTGCTTTTAGTCTGAAGAATGCTGAAAAATTTGAAATCACATTTGGTTATGGAAATACCACTAAACCAACTAATATTACTATCGAATCTATCTATTTAAAATAACCGTCAATTACATGTTCCGATTGAAAAAAATATTTTTTACCATTTTTATGGTTAGCCTTGCTTATTTAAATGCCTCCGCACAACGGACTGAAATTTTACTTGACGAAGGTTGGAAATTCTCAAAGGGAAATTTTCCCAATGCAGCCGAAGCCACTTTTAATGATACGCGTTGGGAAACTGTTACCGTTCCACACGATTGGGCCATTAGCGGGCCTTTTGATAAAGAAATAGACAAGCAGGTAACGGCGATCACTCAAAATGGCGAAACAAAGGCAAGCGAAAAAACAGGTAGAACAGGCGCTTTACCTTATATTGGTGAAGGCTGGTATAGGAAAAAACTGAATCTCCCAACACTTAAAGCAAACCAGAAAGTGCTGCTTCAGATTGATGGCGCCATGAGTGAGCCTCGGGTTTACCTAAACGGAAAATTGGTTGGACAATGGAATTACGGCTACAATTATTTTTATATTGATATTACAAATGACCTTAAAGCGAATGATAATTTACTCGCTATCCATTTGAAGAATATGCCCAAATCTTCACGCTGGTATCCAGGAGCAGGCTTGTACCGCAACGTGCATCTGATCATCAAAGAAGAAAAAAGCATCGATCAATGGGGAATCACCGTAACCACTCCTGTAGTGAAGAAAGAATTTGCGAAAGTAAATATCAAAACCAAATTAACAGGTAATGGTGTTCGAGTGGTTACTCAAATTTTAGATAGTTTGGGTAAACAGGTGGCTATTGATACGGCAAAAAACATTTTTGGCAACGAAACAGATCAGAACATGGCAATCAGAAATCCTAAGCTTTGGAGTCCGGAAAGGCCTTATTTGTACACTTCAGTATCGAGTGTGTATGAAGGAAACGTTTTGAAGGATGTGGTGAAAACAAGATTTGGGATCAGAACAATCAATTTTAATGCAGGTGTAGGATTTAGCCTCAATGGTCAGGTAAGAAAGTTTAAAGGCGTTTGTTTACATCACGATCTTGGCCCACTTGGTGCCGCCATCAATACAGCTGCTTTAAGAAGACAATTAAGCATTTTAAAAGAAATGGGCTGTGATGCCATCAGAAGTTCGCACAATATGCCTTCGCCCGAGCAATTGGAGCTGTGCGATGAAATGGGATTTATGTTTCTTGCCGAAAGTTTCGATGAATGGGCAAAAGCCAAAGTAGAAAATGGTTATCATTTATATTTCAATACCGATGCCGAAAAAGATATTGTAAATCTGGTGCAAGCCAATAAAAACCACCCCTGTATTGTGATGTGGAGCTCTGGAAATGAAGTGCCCGATCAGTTTGGTGCCGAAGGTGTTAAAAGGGCTAAATGGCTTCAGGAGATTTTTCACCGCGAAGATCCTACACGCCCTGTTACGGTAGGGATGGATCAGGTTAAAGCAACTATGCAATCGGGCTTTGGTGCGCTAATGGACATTCCAGGCTTAAATTATCGGGTTCACCTGTACGAAGAAGCCAATAAAGTTTTTCCGCAGGGATTTATATTGGGGTCGGAAACGGCATCAACGGTAAGCTCAAGAGGAATATATAAATTTCCGGTTGTAAAAGGATTTGATAAACAATATCCTGATTTTCAGTCTTCTTCTTATGATCTGGAATATTGCAGCTGGTCTAATGTACCTGATGATGATTTTGTAATGCAGGATGATAAACCTTGGGTAATCGGCGAATTTGTATGGACAGGTTTCGATTACCTCGGTGAACCTACCCCATACGATAGCAGCTGGCCTTCAAGAAGTTCTTATTTCGGGATTTCCGATCTCGCAGGTTTGCCTAAAGATCGTTATTACTTGTACAGAAGCCGTTGGAACAAAACAAAACCCACACTACATTTACTCCCTCATTGGAACTGGGAAGGAAGAGAAGGCGAAACTACACCTGTTTTTGTATACACCAGTTACGATAGTGCCGAACTTTTCTTGAATGGTAAAAGCTTGGGTGTGCGTAAAAAAGATAAATCGTCACCACAAAACCGCTACAGATTGATGTGGATGGATGTAAAATATGAACCTGGAACATTAAAAGTTATTGCATTTGATAGCAATGGAAAATCTGTAGCAGAAGAAAAGGTAATTACAGCTGGTAAACCTTATAAAATTGTGTTAACACCAGACAGAAAAGAAATTACGGCCGACGGAAAAGATTTGTCTTTTGTAACCGTATCGGTAGTTGATCAAAACGGTATACCTTGTCCAACAGCTATAAACGCTTTGAATTTTGAAGTTAAGGGAGCGGGGATATTCAAAGCCGTTTGTAATGGCGATGCCACTTCCTTAGAATCTTTCGTGAAACCAACAATGAAACTTTTCAGCGGAAAGTTAGTGGTAGTGGTACAGTCTGATAAAAATGGTGGTATGATACAGTTGAATGTTAAAGGGAAAGGATTAGAAAATGGAAACATAGAAATTGTTTCGGTTAAGTAATTATGTTTTGGTCGCTTCTGTAAAGTAACCCGCAGGTCCGTCATCCTCGCGCAGGCGGGGATCTTAAAGCTTCATACAAATCTAGCTAAAGCATTACGATTCCCAATCATTTACCAATTACAGATTGTAAAAATGAGTCGTCATTTCGACTGGAGCATAGCGAAATGGAGAAATCTTTAAACTATGTTTATTGGATAGCTCAAAGATTTCTCCACTGCGGTCTTAGCGAGATGCTAAGACCAGATTTTATTTAAAGATTCGTCATCCTCGCGTAGGTGGGGATCGTTAATGCCATTGCCATTACTTATTTTCTTTTAGGCGTTTCATACTTTCTGTATTTCCGTGACTAAATTGTTCTTGTAACATTGTATTTGTTCTACTTCTGAATAATAATCTTTTGATGTTCGGTTTTTAATTAAAAAAGCATCGAATTGCCTGTGTTTTTAAACTCTTTTCTGCTTTATGGGTTTTTTGTAACTTAATTGTATAGGTGCTGTTACAATTAATCTTATTTGGAATAATTCTTTAAATTAGCATATATTAAATAACCTGATAAGCTTATGGAAAATCTAAAAGAAGAACCCAAAATCAAAGCTTTCCTCACCAGGATAAAAGCAGAGTGGCCAGGAGTGGTAGAACGCTTTGAGTTTAAAACAGGCAGTGTAATTTACGTTCATTTAAAGGAAGGCATATCGAGTATAGATTTTCTCGGTAAACTATCCAGACAGGTAGAGCGTTTTGTCGATTTCAGTATGCCCATTATCTTATATCATATTGAGAGTGATGGCATGAATTTGAGGTCGCACCCAATTAATTGGTATTCTTCCATTACGCAAGGAAAATCTTTTTAACATTCCTAAACATTCGCAGTTAGTACCTTAGACTGTAAAATGGCAGCGATAATCTTTACAGTTGTAAATCTTTTGTGCATAATTAGCAATTTTGTTTGCCAGTAATTTTGGTTTTTGGGTTTTAATCCTATTTTTGGTTTTTAATTTAAAAACATCCAGTATAATGAAAAACGGAACAGTAAAATTTTTTAACTCAGAAAAAGGCTTTGGCTTTATTAAAGAAGAAAGCGGATCTGAGATTTTTGTGCATGCATCAGGCCTGATTGATGAAATCAGAGAGAATGATACAGTTGAATACGAAGTTCAAGAAGGCAAAAAAGGCCTTAATGCAGTTAAAGTAAGAGTTGTTTAATTCTTCCCCAAAAGATTTTGAGCAGGATTTAGTCCTGCTTTTTTTTTGCCTGATTTTTCCATCCTGACATCAAAATGGAAGATGCAAATTTACTGAACAAAAAGGTTGAAAAAATTTCCATCTCATTTTTAGTTGATTACCTTTCTAACCAGCATTAGGAACGTTTTATATAGTTATTTTCTGGATTGGATTTTTATTTTTGCCGCTGTCGATATACTCGGACGGAACCAAACAAATTAAATATTTTTGCAACTCTCTATTTTTTCAATTCAGAAACCTGTTATAAACACCAAACCGCTTGATCGAAGCGCTTTTATGGCTGCTGCACAATTTGTAATGGCACTTAATTTTGCTGATGAATTTGAGCTTTTAAGCTTATCGGTTATGAACACCCAGCCTGGCACAACTAAAAAAGGCGGACTGGTATTTGTACGCAATGGCAAGTTGAAAATGCATCCCGAAATCTACGATCATTTAGCGCTGATATCGATATCTTCTATTTGTGCAGGGAGTGTTTACTTCCATGGCCGCGATAAAATTGCTGCAGAAATTGTAAATTTACCCTATAGTGATGGCCTATTAAATCTGGAAGGTGCAGAAGAGGATTATATGGCTTTTAAACGTTTATGCAGCCCTGTTTCGCGATTCTTTTTGCTTCAAGCTAAAAAAGTACAATGGTCTGCAATACTATCTACCTTTCGGTTTTTTATGATGGAAGGCATTTGGGATGTGGTTAATTTTGTTGCCCATGCCCTGCATCAGGCTGACGCCGATGTACTCGCCTGTGCGCAACTTTTAGAAAGCATGCATAAACAAGAGTGGTATCCTGGTTTTTGTCGCTCCCTTCAGGATTTCCATGCTTCTCGTTATCCTTTAAGTAAAGTTGGTTTAGAATCAGAACTGCCAGAGATGCCCTAAATTATTTCAGATAGTTTTCTAATAAAGCACTTATTTCATCTCCAATAACTCTATTGCCCATATTAGTGAGTTTTTGCTGCGAAGAATTGTGTTTTTCGATATATGTAGCCTCTGTTTTATTGAATTTAAGGTAACCCTGCTCAAAATAACGTTCTTCAATTTCGGTAGAAGAATCCATCGATCTGAACCATAATTTAATCAACGACCCCGTAATTTTATCAAAATAAAGCCAGTGGTAGGTCGCTTCTGCATCTGCATTGTGTGGCAGGCCAAGACGCTGAATTTCTAGAATAGCGGTATCAGAATTTTGGAAAAAGTATAAAATCTTATATTTAGACGACATGCCGCAAAAATAGGACTTAATTTTTTACTACAAAAGAGATTTCTGTTGTTTAGATTTAATATTTGTTGGTTTAAACGAATTCGTCTTTCCCGCGCAGGCCTATCGTGTGGACACATCTTTATTAGCGTTTTAAAGGCCAATAGCTACTTCGTGGTCAGCATCTTTCCTGCTATTAACAAGCACTGATTCCTTAAAAACTATATTTTGAAGATAAATGTTGATTTTTTTTCGCTCTTTGCCGCTAGGGCATGGTACTTTGGAGCGCCAAAGTACCCAAAGCGCTTTGTCAATCTAGCAATGTGGCTTGTCACCGCCCCGCGCTCATCAAAAAAACAGCGGCACTTTGTTTTGTGTTGGTATTGCTAAGTGAAAGTTTTTACAAACTTCGAACACAAAACCACTGCGTTTCAGGCTTGGTAGTGCTATTTGTTCTTTTCTGCATCTGTTTTTTTGATTCTGCTGCCACTTGAGATTGACGGCGTTCTTCGGTAAAGCCTGTACTTTATTAAAGTTGGTCAGCAAAATGCCTAAAAAAATCAATAGTAAAAGATGTGTCCACACGAT
>NZ_SJSO01000013.1 GCF_004331735.1 Pedobacter psychrodurus | reverse complement strand
ATACTCAGTACATCCAAAGACAGAATAGTTGCTTTTAAAAGACTGGCAATTTGGTATAATCAGGTAGAAGCCGCTGGATTCAAGTCGTTTAACACCATTTCAAGAACGATACAGAACAACTATGAAACCATATTAAACTACTTTACAAATAGGAGTACCAATGCTTCTGCTGAATCTTTCAATGCTAAAATAAAAGCATTCAGAGCACAGTTTAGGGGAGTAAGAAGTGTAAAGTTTTTCTTATTCAGATTAGCTAAGATTTATGCCTAGTATTAATCCCCAACTTTTTTGCTTGATCCATAAAAGAAAACCCATTAAAGATTTTCCTGAAACCAAACACTGATAAATGGCGAGCCTACAAAACCTGTACAGGTAAAGACCTAAGTTCTTCGCACGGAAATAGCTATTTACGGAACGTTAAAAAACAGCAAAAGCAACAACAATAAATCAAAAATAAAATTGGGCTTTGAATATTTAAGATCCCATTTTTAATTTTACCGGGCGGTTGCGCAAACATTTATTAAGCACTCAACTTTTCACCTTGCCTGGCGATATTGCAAATTTGTTCCGGAAGGCATTGCTGAAATGCTGAACAGAAGAATAACCCATTTCGAATGCAACAGATTTTATCGGTGTACCTTCAAGTAACAGCACTTTCGCACAATTTAGCCTATAATCACTTAAGTAACCAAATATGCTATTATCAAACAAACCTTTAAAGCCTTGCTTAAGTTTAAACTCATTAATACCGCATAATTTTGCAAGCTCGGCAACTGAGGGTGGCTCGTGAATGTGCTCAATAAGATAGTCTCTGGCATAATATAGGCAGTCCCTATCATACGTAGACTGTAAGGCTACATGCTGTTTTTTTGTAACAGCAGTTTCAAAAGCCTCAGCCTGAAGAACAAGCAACTCTATACACTTAGACTCAAGGAACATGAGTTTTAATCTATCTGTATAATTACAATTGAGAATATCCTGTATGCAGCTATGCATCGCCCATGAGATGGGAAGGTTCTGTTCTGCTATCTGTGCATAACGGCCGGCATCTGTATGTTCGGCCAAAACCTGGAGCGCTTTACATGAGTTTTCAGACAGTTGTAAAAACTTTTCTTTAGCAAAATGTACTTCAAAGAAACGGTAGTTATGTGCGGTATCGTATTCACCTGTACCATCAAGTTCGGGCATATAAATAATATTCTGCTGATTGGAACTAAAAATATATTTCTGCTTGTTAACCTGATTGAATATTGTTCCCTTACCAGCTAGTGTAAAACGTAACTTTATCATTTCCGGAACATCGTAAGTGGGCCTAAAATACACTTGATGCTGTTTAAACAAAATGTCGCCATATACGATATAAATATCGCGGGTATTGATCTGCACCAATTCTGCATCACTAAAAGAAAATCTGTATTTCTCCTTTCTTTCTGTTACCAACCGCTCCTGAACCGGAAATTCATCAAAACTGCCCCCTACCTTTTTCCAACTCCCATAATCCTTACCTACATTGATTCCCATAATGGCAATTATCATAAAAAAAACGGATTTTTTCCAAAACGATTATAAACAATTCTATTTTCTGTAAAAGAAAATCCTTTTTGTGTAAATGCATACAATGGCTATTCTTCACTTTTGCCAAACTTGTAAATGGTCTGAACAAAGCAGGTTTTATCAATCTATCCGCTTTAAAAAGGATCTGAAATAAATAACAAAAACATCATAAAAGAGAATAATAGTGTTGCCATGGATAAGCATATAGATTTTACAGAACAGTGTGAGCAGGCAGACTATTCCAATAGCACATCGGCTAAAAACAATATCCCTCACACCAACAACACCATCATTTTCAAACTATTACACTGCCTGAAACTGAAAGCTGATGTTAAACTACTGGAAATCGGCTCGGATGATATGGAACATCTTCCTTTTCTTTTTCAAAAGGCAGATAGGATCAGTTATTATGGCGCCAGCACTTCGGAAGTGTTGCTGCAGAAAGCATTATCAAGCAAGGTATTAACAACGAGAGAAAAGTGGAGTCAATTTATCAAAATTGAAGAAGATGGAAGATTGGAATTTCAAGATGATTTCTTTGATTGTTGCTTCTCAGCAAATAGCCTTTATTTCTGGAAAAACCCGTTGCGATATTTCATGGAAATCTATCGTGTACTCTACCCAGGAGGAAAATTTGATCTTGCCATTGTTGAAAAAAAATTTGGAGGGGATCTTCCCTGGACACAAATGGATTTTACATTTTATGAAATCAGCCAGGTGAAAGATTTTTTCAACCGATCGGGGTTTGTAAATGTTGAGGTGAAGCAAATGACCGAAGAAATAACCAGTAGAGATGGAAAAGAAATAACACGGCCATTTGTAATGATATCTGGCCAGAAATAGGAAAGAGCTATTTTTCCATGAATAACTCCGGGTATTCAATTCCCAATCCGTAAGAATCGGTTTTTAGCTCGGCACTAAATGTTGTTTTTTCGTTTTCATACAGCTATACCGATTCTGATATTCTGGAATAATACTGCATTGCAGGCACTATAGTAGCGGCTATAATATCTATGTATACCACTTCGATTCTATTTCTCAAATGCCCATTAAAAACTAACCTTCTTATCGATAATGTGTTGGTAAAAGGCGTTAATGAAATATCGATATCCAAACAAACCATCAAATCGATGATCAGCTGTATTGTTAACCAGCCAACAGCCATCTTTTTTCTCCACAAGAAGCGTCCTTTCATTTCTGTCCAATATGACATTTATTCCAACAAAATAGGTTGCCCACAACCTATTCGCCTGAATATATCATGGATGGAGGAATTCCAAAAGTCTTTTTAAAAGCAAAAGAGAAATGTGATAAGTCCTCAAAGCCTACTTCAAGATAAACCTGTGTAGGCTTAAGGCTTTTTTCTTTTAACATAAAGAAAGCCATATCAAGTCTTTTTTGTTGGAGCCATTTGTGCGGTGAGGTAAAAAACAGTCGGTTAAAATCTCTTTTAAAACTTGCTAGACTTCTTCCTGTGAGATGAGCAAAATTTTTAATCTCAGTATTAAACATAAAATTCTTACTCATATAAGCTTCAAGATCTATCTTACCGGGCATACCCAAATCTAATAAGGCACTTTGTAATTGAGGTGCATGCAACAACAACAAATCAAGCAAGACCATAGATTTTTCAATCAGCTTTCCTTCGTTTGATCCGTTTCCATATTTATACAAGGAATCAAAATAATCCTGAAGCGGTGTACAGTTTTTTAACGCAAAAATATTTCGTCCTTTGTATCTCTCCTCCATAATTAAGTGATTGCTTGAAATATAATTTTTAATTACTGTATCATTCAAGATCATGCTTACCGATTCGAAATTCTTATCTACTTCAGGCACTTTTATAAGTTTTGCGAGATGGTTCTTTTTAAAGAATATAATGCTGCCCGCAGTAAAAATCTGCTTTTTATCCGCTTCGTAAACTATAAAACTACCTGATTTAATGTGCATTATTGCGAATTCTGTAATAAAAGGATCCGTAACAAGCTTTTTATTTGAATAACACGCGTGTACAAATTTAGCAACTGGCATCACATCCATAACAAAAGTATTTAAGTGTATAATAAAACGAAATTAGTTATAATAAGCATCGACATCATTCAAATGTCGACGCCGACTAAAATAAAATAATTATTGTGCATTATACCCACCATCAACAGCAAGCACGTGCCCTGTCATAAATGGAGATTCTGATGAACCTAAATAATAAATACCATTGGCAATATCTTCAACAGTTCCTAATCGTTTCATCGGATGAATTGCTGCAATGGTTTCCTCGCTATAACTACCCGATTCAATTGCGCTTTTCAAGATGTCGGTCTTAATTGCTCCAGGAGCAATTGCATTGATGCGAATGCCTTGTGTGGCATACTCGACTGCTGCTGCTTTAGTAAGCCCTACTACAGCATGTTTTGAAGCACAATACTGTGCAGCATAAGGAATTCCGTTTAATCCTGCAATGGAAGCAAGGTTAACAATAGATCCTCCGCCTGCTTCCTGCATCGACTTTATAGCATGCTTCATTCCGAAGAATACTCCCATAACATTAGTTTCAAACAGATTTCTTAAATTTTGCTCGCTTGAATCTGCCAAAAAACCTTCAGTTGCACCGGCTATTCCTGCATTATTAACAAAAACATCTATTGTTTTAAATGTATCTTTCGTTTTTGAAATTAAGTTAACAACATCCAACTCATTAGTTACGTCTGTTGCTACAAATAGTGCTTCAGCACCTGTTTCCTTGATCTCTTTTAGGGCTTCTTCACCTGCTTTGTTATTTCTTCCAGAAATAACAACATTGTACCCATTTTTTGCAAAAGCCAAAGCTGTTGCCTTTCCGATTCCTGTCGAACCTCCTGTAACAATTACTGTCTTGTTTTCCATTTTTTTTTATTTTTATTTTTTAATTTATAGTATAAGTGTGCGTCACCAAAAAATCAATGCACTTTGGCGCTACAGTTTAAAAATCCCTAGCTGCATTAGTAAATCAAGAATATCTTCAGAAAATGTGGCTTCAGTTATTTTACCGTCTTTTAGCCTATACATACCCATTCCGTTCCACTTAGCATTTATTCCAGTAGCTTTTCGACCCATGAATTCTCCAGTATTCTTTCCACTGTTAGTGAAATTCACCATAACCTTATCCCCCTTGGCTAGGATATCTTTGACTTCGAGATGCATATCGGTAAATGCGCCACCAATATTTGCTTTTGCAAATGCTTTATAGTTGGCTATACCGTTAATTTCTCCAAGGCTTCCACCTCTCCAAACCATATCTGGATTCCAGAACTTGTCAATAAGGTTAACCTTTCCGCCATTAATCACCTGATCAATAAATTTCTTGACGACTTCAGTGTTCTTTGTTTCAAGGCGTGTTACTACCGGATTTGTTTTTTTTGGTGGGTTCAAAGAACCTTGAGAAAAAGCTACTGTGGTACTTAATGCTAAGATTCCAGATAGGATCATTTTAATTGTTGTTTTCATTTTTTTAAATTTTTATCGTTATGAATTTATAGGACAAATGTAATGCTGTAAAAATCTACATGCTTTGTTGTAAAGCTCAATTTTTAAAGTTCAACAATTTGATCATAGCGGGATACGCCTAACAACAGATGCGGCCGTGCTGGATATGGAAGCTTTACTCCTAAAAGCTATTGGAAATATTGAACAATTGGATGTTTTTTATGATAAATCTTCGATCGAGGGAAAAAGATATTTGATCAGCATAGTGTTTTCAGCAGAAATTGACATACGAATGGCACTTATCGAACACTTTTAATGAACGAAACAATCAGCTTATCTACTTGAAAAACAATGAGTTATTAAACAAAAAAAGGGCAAAAGATTTCGAAAAATCTCTTGCCCCATACAGGGTGGCTGATGGGGCTCGAACCCATTACCGAAAATGATTGGTAAAAAACCTAACATATAGATTTCTATTGATGGATTGAACGTCCTTCAGTAGATTATATTTTAAACTTATAAAAAATCTCCGTATATTATAAACATACACTTTGCACTCAAAAAAGTTGGTGAGTGATTCGGTGAATCACATTTTTGAAACAACCTTTAAAACATATTCAAGCGGGGCAAAATTCAGGTTTATGGCAGTTGCCAGGTATTTTTGCCCGAATAGGATTCGATAAGGCTATTAACTACCTAAAATAACATGCTAGATTGAAATACGGTTAACCTACATTCTGTAAAAACAGATTCAAATCCTCTTCTTTCCCCAAACCTAACTTCTGTTTAATCCGGTAACGGCTCATTCGCACACTTTTAGGCTCGATATGCATCATCTGCGCAATTTTTTTTGTATCCATTTTTAAATGGAGATAAGCACACAGTTTCAGATCGAGTGTGGTGAGTTTTTGTTGAGCGCGCTGGTTTAGCAAAGAGAAGAACTCTGGATGTACTTGCTGGATTTGAAATTTAGCCTCTTCAAAATCATTATCTAAAAGGAGCTCTTCATTCCATATTTTATTAATATTCAGTTGATGGTTGTCATTAAATTTTTCTTTAATCTGAAAAAGCATCTCTTTTTTATGTTCCAGTTGCAATTGGCTGGCCATTACTTCTTTCTGCAACTGCTGCTGCTGACTTTCCAATAATTGCTGCTCTGCCTTCAGTCTTGCCTGCGCCTCTTTTTCGAGTTTCATCTGCAATTCTGCATCCTTTTTTTCCAAATGCAACTGTTTTTCGCGCTGTAACGAATATCTTAACCTAAAATGGTAAGACCTGAACATAAATATTAGTCCCAACAGCGAAGCAATTGCAATACCAATGTACAGGTACTTTTGCTGCTGCGCATATTTTTCGCTCTGCTTTAATAGCTTCACCTCACTGTTTTTTTTTTCAGTTTCGTATTGTACTTCCAGTTTTTGAGCATTTAAAGCCTGCTTCTGATCAAAAAGTTTGCTATTGTATGCTGTTGCCTTTTTCTGAAACTCAAGCGCCTTTCCGTAATTTCCATTTTGCTCATAAAAGTTGGATAGTGCCGTTACGATATTGATCAGTGTATAATAATATGGGGTTTGCTGGCTTTTCATCATATTGTACGCTTCCTGTAAATATCCTTCAGTCATTACAGTATTTTTATCTCTTTTGGCATATTCGCTCAAAATACCTAAACTACTCGCCCGAACCTCTTCTCCATTTAGCACCCTTCTCATTACCTCGTTGGCCATACTTGCATACCGAATGGCATTTGCCTTCGCAGCCTTGTCCGTATCCGGGAAATACCTCAAATAATAATCAGCGCTATTGATACAAGACATGGCGTATGTTTTTCGGGCAACATATTGAGGGTATTGTTTATAAAGATGCTGTACTTTATTTAAGTAGTAAATAATGCTATCTCGCTGTAATTCTTTTTTGGTTGCTACAAAATTGTAATCAGCAGCTACCGACAGGGCAATATAACAGTTGCTCAACAGATTATAGTCGGTAGTCTTCAGTGCACTTTCAGTAGCCTTTTGGGCATATTTATTTACATTTTTCACATCGTCCCACCGCGTATTCAGGGCATATAACTGGTAATATATTTTAGCAGTAAGATAAGGATCGTATTTTTTCTCCAACATTTTAAGCCCCATCTGGCAATACTTGGTTACCAATTCATTATTATCAATAGCATTATAAAACAAAGCCTGTGCGTAATAAGCATAAGCTAAAGCAATGGGCTGTTGTGCCTGTTGCCCAGTAGTTAAAGTGGTATCGCTTGTTTTTTTCAACAAAGCAAACTGCTTCGTATTTGCATAAACATTAACCAGCATAGCGTATGCTTTTGTGGCTTCGGTAAAGTTTTTGAGTTTTATTGACAAACTTACACTTTGTTGCGCCTTTACAATAGCAGCTCCATAATTTGCATTAACCCTATATCTTTCTGCCAACTGCGTAAGCAGGGCTGGTTTATCTTTTTCACTTAAATTATCAAGTGCTGTGCTGTCTAATAATGTTTGCGCCCGGGCCGTGAAGAAACATATGTTAATGCCTATTAAGAATATTATGTTTTTAAAAACCTGATGCTTCATATCGTAAAATTAACATAAAGATTGAAGGTTCGATAAAATTGAAGTTAAAAACCAAAAACAGCACACACAAACAAAACACTAATAATCAACAAGTTAAAAACATCCGTAGATGTATTGTAGACGTTTTATTAAATATGGTAGATGCTCTGTAGGCGGCAAATTCTTTTAAGCAACGATGATTAACCCCAAATTTGATCTAAATAATTTTTCAATCTAAAAAAACAGAAATCATGGACAACAAAACCCTTTCAATCATTTCTTACATCACCCTTATTGGGTGGTTAGTAGCTTATTTCAGTGGAAAGGATAAAGCTGATACTTTACTTAAGTATCATTTAAGGCAGTCGTTAGGTCTTGCCATTGTAAGTATTATTTTCAACATAGCATTTACCATCATTGCCCTTATAGTGCCTAGCTTATCATTTTTGGGATTTGTAGGTTATGCATTTATCATTCTTTGGATTATGGGCATCATCAACGCAGCGAATGGTGCACTGAAACCCATTCCGCTTATCGGTAAATGGTTCGAAGACAAATCTTCATTTGTTGGTAAATTTTAATAAAGATGTTTATGCGCCTCAACATCAAAAATGTCATGCTTATGGTGATGGTCCTGACCATCACCGCATGCGAATTTTCATTCAACACACCAGAAGAATATTTTGACCGGGCAGCCTTAAATTCTAATGAGATATCGCGCTTTGGCACCTACTATTTCGAAGGTTACCAATTTTATATTAAAAACGTATCTGGCACAGCTGGTATGACTTGCGAAAAATATCTTGAAAATTCCATTTTGCATGCCGAAAAGAATTTGGAAAAAGTAAAAAACCTAAGGCCAACTTCGGCGACGAAACCTATGCTAGATGCTTCTATAATATTGTACAATTATGTTTTAACAAGTTACAAAACTGAGCACCTTAAAATAGCTAAAATGATAGATCAGCATGAGCCGGAAGAACAGATTATCAAGGCTTTAACAGCACTAGATACCAAGCGCTATAACGAATTTATAGAGAAATACAATAAGCTGTGGAAACTTGCTGATGTATATGCTAAAGACAATAACATTGAGGTAAAAAAGATGCCTTTTTAGTCATTCTGTCATTCAACTACCCACTTACCCCAACGCTATGGTAAACATAGAAGAATTTAAAAAAAAATTAGGGCTAACCAAAGTTCCGATCAGGCTGAGAAAGTTGGTTTAGTTCCAAAACAACATCTATTCTTTCGAAAATTTTGTTCAAGGCTGGTGTTTAATTGACGACAAATCGGGAGTGAAAAGTTGGAGTGAAAATGAAAACTTTTTAAACAAGTTATTACCTTTTACCCAAGTAAACGGCTAGGGGGGCATTTTATGCGATCTACTAATTAAAAAAACATACAATGTGGAGCGATAGGTACAACTATTACAACATAAAAAGTGATCAGGAGCATACCCAAAAAGTAGCAACCAAAAGTGTAATGGATACGCTGTTCCAAACCGGAAATTTTGTACAGAAAAACCATCAGACTTTGAGCAATGCCAATCATTTTCCCTGGGTTGAGATTACTTTGGTAGAGGCAAAAGAAGGAAGCTATGTTTCGTCAGTAAAGAAAATAGAGTTTATCAATTTGATTGCCATTGTTTGTGCCAAAGGAAAAAATATAGATCAGCAGCTTTACATTAAAACTTTTTTAAAAGTATCCGAAAAATTAAACTGGAAGCTATATCTCGAAGCCGATGATGAGGGAAATGAAAATATAATAATCAATCGTATTCTTTAACGTCAACTACAATGAAATAATAAAAAAGCATTTAAACATTTTGATAACTTATGAATACCATCCATGCAAAACTGTAAATAGTCTGCAGGGGTTTTCAAGAAACAAAATCATTTAATAATATGGCTAAGCAAGCAAAGAAAAAGGTCGATAAAAGAATAGACTCGAGCTTTATCAACATCACAGATAAAAATAATGAAGCTGTTAAAAAGCTATTTTTGGAAGTCGGCATCAATGCACCTGATAGAGACGGAAGGACGCTTCTAATAAATGCAAGCTGCTACGACAATCAACCATTAGTTGAATGGGCACTTAAAAATGGTGCCGACATCAACTATCAAGACAATGGTGGCAGAACTGCATTGCACTTTGCTGTACAAAAAAATGTAATAAATATTATCAAAGTACTTTTAGAAAACAACATCGAGGTTGACAACCCCGATGTTAATGGAAATACCGCTTTGACTATGGGGGTATACAATAATTGTAACCCCGAAATTGTGACTTTATTAGTGAATAATGGGGCAAAACCAGTTTCACCACCCGATTTCAAAAACATGTTTAAAAATAATTAATAAAGCTAGTTTTATAACCCCAGTTCGATTAATATTTATTTGTAATGATTCAGTTTAGCTTCCTTGCTTAACAACGGCAAAAGCCAGATACGGCAGGAGGCATTTGAAAACAACGTTTTAACTGAAATTGAGAAACTGATTCAAAAACAGTGAAAGATAAATTAAACACCTACCCTATGACACAAAAAGATTTACTAGCATTACTGGGCTTACCTGTGTCCGATCCAAAGATCATCGATTTCTTTGTACAGCGAAATCTTGTTCCTCCACATACTATCCCCATTGTAAAACCCAATAGCACTTCACCACTTGGTTTAAAAAACACTAATGGCTTAAAAGACCATGAATGGGGGTTGTCATATTGTTTCAGCTCAGAAGTATTAAATGAAGATTTCCCACTTTTAAAAGAAGGGAAGAACTACCTTCCATATCTAACCCAAATTGTTTTTGACGGTAAACTCTACCAAAAGCGGCAACGAAAAGAGCCCGATAGCTTTTGGAATGCTAGTCCGCCACCTGATAGCAGTATAGAAAATATCGAAAACCATTTCGGTAAATTTGACCGGGCCAAAAAATACCCAAATATATACTTCCCATTTAATGAACATGTAGCTATCACTGTGAGTCTGATATCAGCAGAGAATAGGCTGAGTGGTTATTTTGCCGCTGTAAAAGAAACGTACGAATTGTATCATGCCACAGAATTTGACCGTAAATGGAACTACGAAGTAAACTTAATTTTAATGATAATAAAATGGCTAAATGATCATCATTACCTAATTAACCTTTGGCAGCCCTTAACAAATAATGTTGATAACGTATTGGCCTTTGTACAAACCGCATTAAACGGCCATTTATGGGAAAGTCAATTAATACAAAACGAACAGTTGCGCAAATTTATGCTTAGCCCTTTTGACTCGAATTATGGTTTAAAAGTGAAATTTTATATGCTATTGGGGAAACTAGCGTATCATGAAGGCCTTGATTGGGAAGCACAAAAACAATGGGTAGCCACTATTCCTTTTAATGATGAAACCTACACCACATTTTGTACTGCAATCGACGAAAGTTTTGAGCAATACAAAGCAAACAATTGAATAAAAACTCATTTTAACAGTAAATAGTTGGTAATGTACCTAACCTAGACAATTATGCGACAAGGGCTTTCGATATTCTGGATAATTTACATGCTGTTTTTCGCTATTCCTTTTCCCATGTTGTTATATTATAACATCAAGAGCGACAACATACCCAATTTGATAAATACCGATCCTTGGTTTGCACTGAGCTTAGTAGCCGTTTCTATCCTATTGTGGATCACTCTTTTAACAGGATATTACCGCAAATGGGTACTCCGTAATTTTTCAATAAAACGGAATATAGAAAAACTTAAAACTACAGGCGAGGCCCGTGAGGCGAAAATAGTAGAAGCTACAAAAATATCAAAAGCAGGTGCCGCTTACGATACCTATGAACTTATCCTTCAGTTTAAAAATCTGGTGGGTAGCGAGATCAGGCAAAAAACAGCCGTAAATGATTCAAAACCTTACGAACGCCGTTATGAGGTTGGTAGAACCGTGGGTTTATTACTGGATAAGGACGTGAACAAGATTCCCTATTTCATTTTCGCCAGTACAGAGGTAAGTATTAAGAAAAGTATTGTTGCGTTGATTAACCTCGGCTGGCTCACAATTGCATGTATTGTTGCTGGTTATTTTGTATATTCCTATCAATCAGAAAGCGAAGGCATGGGCTGGCGTTTTATGAGCTTCGGACACCCCTTATTAATCTGCCCAGCCGTTCTCCTTTTTTACCGTTTTATAGCCACTTTTATTTTCAGTAAATTCTTGGGCAAACCCAAAGAGTCATTCCTCATTAAATTTAAGGGCACACAGGTAACTGCGCGCTTGATTAAGGCCAGCCAAACCGGAACCTACATAAATGAACAGCCCATGATTAATTTTGAACTGGAATTTACCGATCAGTACAACCACAAGTACAAAGCAAATGTTAAAAAAATTGTAAACCTGCTCGATCTTGATATAACCAAACAGGAACATATATCTATTTTTTACCTCAAAGAAAATCCAGAAAAAATTGCCTTTGAAAAAGACTTAAACGAAATTAACGGAGAATTTTGATGAAAAACTTAACCAATATTTCTTCGCTGATGATACTGTGCTGCTTCCTTGGCTTTGGTTGTAAACAAATCAAAAAAAGTGTAGATGAAACTTTTCATCCAAACGATTCTTTAGTCAGAAAATATAATAAAGAAAATCATTTTGGCACAAATGGAGAATATACCGGCACCACTAAAACAACAACTTCTACACAGCATCATCAGGAGAAAATTGTGGTCATCAATGGCGATACGGTTAACACAACTGAACTTCAAGGAAAGGCAAAAGATCTTTTTCATGATATTGAATTGCTGAAACAAAAGCAAACACCAGCTAACGGTAAGGAAATCCAAAAAAGGGTAAATGAATTTTTAAAGGAAATGAACCTGCCACCAACTGGAAAGAAAAATATTGGCGCAGAAAAAACGGTAGTAAAAGCAAAAGAAGGAATGTTAACGGCCTCGGAATTACAACAGGCAGAAGAGAAACTGAGAAAACTACCACAGTACCACAACAAAGAAATTATGATGTATGAATCTGTACATTTTTACGAAGACGGCTCTATTAACCTGGCATTACAACATCCCGAAAATCCTAAATATGTAGATGCATACAAGTACAAAGATGGCTCTTGGTCTGAACCAAAACCTGTACTGGCTAGAAACATTGAACGCAGAACATTTCCATTAAGTAAAATGAATTTCGCAGATGCACAAAAAGTGATACAAATCTACAATGATAAGGCCGCTGAGATTGAAGGTGCAAAGCCCACCACTACGGTTTACATTTCCATTTGGGATAATGGCATGCGCTGGTTTCCATCAACCATTAACGGCAGCCGAGAACGTTATGATCTTCAGTTTAATAATGATGGAACACTTAAAAGTTTTAGGCAAGAGTGAAACATGAATGGGCCTAGCTAATCTGCTGATCAAAAGAACAATTCTAAATAGTACAATGCAGTCTAGCTTAACATATACTTTAATTTCTGGAAACATAGGCAATGTAATTTTGCATCAAACGGAAAACAAAACTTTATGAACAAAACATTACTAAAGCAAAAGGCATTGGCCCTTGCTGTTGCCGCATTCGTTACTTCGGCTGTTGTGATCAGTGCCTGTAAAAAAAATAACGAGGCAGAAAACCCAGAAACCGCTCCAGTTACCCTAAAAGATTATTCAGTAAATCCTTCATTGGTAAAGACCATGCCTGGTTTTGAAAGCCTGAATATTACAACCTTGATCAGCTCGGATGATGTGCTGGCAGAATCGCCAAATTTTATATTTGGTGCTCAACCTGATGGAGCAGGAATTATCAAAAATCCAGCTGGTGAAGGTTTTATCATGATTAATAACCATGAAATTCTTCAATCGGTATCGAGAGTATATTTAGATAAAAATTTCAAACCTGTAAAAGGAGAATATATTGTAGATTCTGATGGTGGCATGACCCGTTTATGCTCTGCTACAATGGTAACCCCAGAAGAACATGGCTTTTCTAAACCAGTTTTCTTAACTGCCGGAGAAAGCGGTGCAGAATCTATGATCCACGCGATCGACCCACTTGCTGCAGCAGATAAAAAGAATAAACAAAGAACAGTTAGTGCACTAGGCAGATGGAGCGCCGAAAATGCAGTACCTCTTCCTAAAGCATCATATGCTGGCAAAACCGTTATCCTGATTGGTGAAGATGAAACCGATGGGCAATTGGCTATGTATGTGTCCAACACCCAAGGTGACCTAGAAAATGGAAAGTTATATGTGATGAAACGCAGCAATAACGATCCGATAGAAACCAACATGGACAAAGGACAAAGCTACGATGTGGAATTTGTAGAGCTTGATAACGTAAAAAGCAGTACTGGCGCACAATTACAGCAACAAACAATCGATAAAAAAGCACTAATGTTAGCCCGTGTAGAAGATATCGATTACAGAAAAGGTAGTGCAGCAAACGGACGCGAAGTATATTTCACTGCAACCGGTGTTAGCCAGGGCGATAAATTGACTCCAGTAAGTGGAAAAACCATGTGGGGACGTGTTTACAAATTAGTATTAGACGCAAGTAATCCTTTAAAAGGTAAATTAGAAGTTGCTGTTGATGGAAATGACAATCCTGGAAAAAGCATTGTAAATCCAGACAACCTTTGTGTAACCGAAAACTATGTTTACATCCAGGAAGATGGAGATTCGTTCTACAAAAACAACGACCATGATGGAACCATCTGGCAATTTGCAATGGCTTCAAAATCGTTAAAACCGATGTTACAAATGAACCACCGCAGAACTGATGCGACCTTTAACGCTAAATACAACCCATCAAACAGTGTACTATTAAGTAGTTGGGAATATGGCGCGATGTATGATATCTCTGCACTAACTGGGATCCCCGATACATTCATAATTAATTTACACCCACATACCTGGACAAGCGATAAATACAAAAATGCTGATGGTGGTACAACAAGATTGGTAAATAATAACGAAGGCGGACAAGTAGTAATCGTTCGCGGCGTTTCTAAATAACTTAAATCACTTCTTTATCCCTTTCGGTAAACACCGGAAGGGATTTTTCTATTTTATTTCAACTCCTACTACGCATGTCTAGCCTTAAAAAAATTGTTTTTTTTGTTGTATTTATTACCATCACTACTCTGTTATCCATTTTCTGCAAAACAGAAAACAGATCAAATGCAGAACTGGTGAAAGCAGATTTTGATAAACAGCTTACCGAATTTCAAAGCATTGTTGATCAGAAATTATCGAAGGCTGTTCAAAACAGGGATGAAAAGGCAATTAAACAATCTTTTTTACAGGCAAGAATAAAATACAAACAGTTGGAGTATTATATTGAATATTTTTTTCCTTCAACTTCTGCCCTGCTTAACGGTGCCCCAATAGATGAAATTGAACTGGGTGAAAATCTCATTGAAAACCCAACAGGCTTTCAGGTAATGGAAGAAATAATCTATGAGGAACCAACAGCAGAAAACCGAAAGGAATTACTTAATGAGGTAAAAAAAATGCAGCTCAACCTGCAACGTGTTAGCCGTTTTAATGAACAATACCAAATTACCGATGCACAATTATTTGATGCCATCCGTTTAGAAATTTTCAGGATTACCAGTTTAGGCATTACTGGTTTTGATACGCCAAATGCTTTACAATCGATACCCGAAACGGCTTCGGCACTTCAGGGAATAGCTTACGTATTGGCAAAGTATGAAAATAATGCATCAGATAAATTGATACATTCAGCGATAAGCTACCTGGATAAAAACCCCGATTTTAATCATTTCGATCGCTTAACTTTTATAACCGAATATCTTGATCCAATCAGCAGACAGATCAATAAACTTCGTTTAGAGAAGAAAATATCGACTGCTGCTAGTGGTGCTGCGCTGCGCGATGATGCTACAAGTATGTTTCAGGTAAACGCCTTTAATGTAAACAAATTTGTAGGCAATAGTACCCTATTTATTAATGATGATAAAATTGCACTTGGAAAAATCCTGTTCAACGATGCTGTACTTTCTAATGGAAATAACCGGAGCTGTGCCAGCTGCCATCAACAATCACTCGCCTTTACCGATGGCTTAACCAAAGCAGCAGGAATTTCAAAAGGAAAATTGTTATTGAGAAATACACCAACCTTAGCTTATGCAGGATTACAGCGTGGATTCTTTTATGATTTAAAGGCCGGAACCTTAGAAGATCAGGCGCTTGATGTGGTTCATCATAAACAGGAAATGAACGGTTCACTCGAACAAGCAGCGGCAAGAATCAATTCATCAAAAAACTATGTTGCCCTTTTCCAAAGCGCTTATAAGGATAAAACTGCGAAAGCCGATCCCTGGAAAATCCAGCATGTATTGGCATCATATATCCGTTCGTTATCTCCATTTAGCTCTCGATTTGACCGCTATATGCAGGGAGATAAAAAACAGTTAAGTAAAGAAGAAAAAGAGGGGTTTAATCTTTTTATGGGAAAAGCCAAATGTGGTAGCTGTCATTTTGCACCCCTATTTAATGGTACCCAGGCACCGCTCTTTATTAAAAGTGAAGCAGAAGTTTTAGGCGTACCAGCTACTACAGATACCCTAAAACCTAAAATAGATACTGACCTGGGCCGATATGCCCTTTATGCCTACCCACAGTATAAACATGCTTTTAAAACCTCAACCATAAGAAATATCACTAAAACAGGCCCATATATGCATAACGGTGTTTATAAAACCTTAGCGCAGGTGATGGATTTTTATAACCAAGGTGGTGGCGCAGGCATGGGGATTAATATTAAAAACCAGACTTTATCTTCCGATAAGCTAAACTTAAGCAAACTGGAAATCAAACAGGTTATTGCATTTTTAGGCACACTTGAGGATGTTCAATAAATCAAATATTCTCGCGTCATCCTGAGAAGTCAGTTTTTAAACTGAAAAACATTGGAGTTGCAATAACAGGTTTTAGCGGTTCGTCATTCCCAACTTGATTGGGAATCGTGCCAAAGGCATCCCTTTGGGATAATGCAATAAGCTTTAAGATTCCCACCTGCGTGGGAATGACGCTCGGTCTTTTAAATCTGTCAATGGTAGTTCATCTCAGGATCTTAATCGCATGATAGATACTGATCCCCAACATTCGGGACAGTATGATGCAAGGTATAGACCTAATAGTATCCCTTACAACAAATCCTTCAATACCACCCAAACATTTTCTGCAAGGATCTTATCTCCTTCGGCAGTTGGGTGTATACCATCGGCCTGGTTTAATGTCGGAACACCGCCTACTTTATCCAATAAAAATGGGATCAGGGCCATTTGGTTTTTCTTCGCCAGATCAGGAAACATGTTTTTAAAGTCTGTAGCATATTTTGCACCCATATTTGGAGGAACCTGCATACCAGCAAGCACCATTTTAGTATCCGGGTATTTAGCTTTTACACGATCAATAATCGCCTGAAGGTTTTTAAAGGTTTGCGATACAGGTAATCCACGTAAACCATCATTGGCGCCGAGTTCGAGCACAAAAATATCCACACGCTGTTTAAGTAACCAATCAATCCGCCCTTTTCCACCAGCGGAAGTTTCTCCACTTAAACCACCATTAATTACTTTGTAAGGCATTTGTAAAGAATCAATCCGGTTTTGGATTAATGCCGGGTACGCTTCTGTTGGGTCGAGCCCATAACCCGCCGTTAAACTGGTACCAAAAAAAAGGATATTCTTCCGTTCAGTAGCCGCAATTGCCGTTTTTCGGTCAGCCGAATCTAAAGTTTTATCCCTATTGTCTTTACTTTCCCGGTTTCCGCAGCTTAGCAGTACAAGGCTTAAAACAAATAGCCCCATTAATCGTTTTCGTAACATATCTAATTAATCTATATCTAATTATTATTTAAACCATTACCTTAACAGGCAGCGCCTTGTTATGTTTGGCTACAATCTACACGCAAACCCTAAAAATTCAGCTATTGGAAAGCATATTGAACATCCGAAATGTAAGCAAAATTTACCAAAGTGCCGGACGGGAACTCACCGTTTTGGATAACATTAATTTTTCGATAACGGCTGGCTCAACTGTAGCCATAACAGGTCCGTCGGGAAGTGGAAAAACAACCTTGCTCGGTTTATGTGCCGGATTAGACAGGGCCAGCAGCGGAACAGTTGAGCTAAATGGCATTGCCTTAGAGAAACTGAGTGAAGATGAAAGGGCAGCTATTAGAAATCAATATGTGGGTTTCATTTTTCAGAACTTTCAACTGTTGCCCACTTTAACCGCGCTCGAAAATGTAATGGTACCCTTAGAATTGAGGGGCGCAAAAAATATCCGCGCACATGCATTAGAGCTGCTGGATAAAGTTGGCCTGGCCGATCGTTCGCATCACTATCCCGTACAATTATCAGGTGGCGAGCAGCAACGCGTTTCGCTGGCAAGGGCATTTTCGAATCAACCTGCTATTCTCTTTGCAGATGAACCTACTGGAAACCTTGATGCAGAAACCAGTGAAAAAGTAATCAAATTGCTTTTTGATTTAAATAAAGATGCGGGAACCACCTTGATTATTGTAACACATGATCTTGAACTGGCTGCCAGAACAGCAAGAAGCATTAAAATAAAAGGTGGCGTAATCATTTCAGACGAAAACCCTACATATGCCTAATACCCTGCCAAAACAATCTATTAAGTTTTCGTGGCTGTTTAAAATGGCCTGGCGCGATAGCAGGAAAAACCGCGCACGTTTATTGCTCTTCATCTCGTCCATTGTTTTGGGCATTGCAGCCCTTGTTGCGGTTTATTCGTTTAAGGATAACCTGCAAAAGGATATCGATGCGCAGGCAAAAGAACTTACCGGGGCCGATCTGGTTTTAGATAGCCGCAAGGGTGTGAGCAAAGCCATGCAAAAAATGCTCGACACTCTTGGAGATGAACGATCGCAGGAGAAAACCTTTGCTTCGATGATTTATTTTCAGAAAGGTGGAGGCAGCCGTTTGGTACAAATGAAAGCCCTTGAGGGGAATTACCCTTATTATGGCACGATAGAAACCATTCCACTGGCCGCCGCAAAGCTTTTTCAATCGGGAAGAAACGCATTGGTAGATCAAACCCTCATGTTGCAGTTTAATGCAAAAGTGGGCGATTCGGTAAAAATAGGCGATCTTAATTTTAATATACTGGGAACTTTAACCAAAGCCCCAGGCCAAACTGGTATTGGCGCAAGCATTGCACCTACCGTATATATTCCATTACAAACCCTCGAAAAAACCAATCTGATTAAAACCGGAAGCCGGATCAATAATAAATTTTATTTCAGGTATAACGATCCGTCCAAAATAGATGAATGGGTAAAAAAACAGGACGGCAAATTAGAAAAAGAAGGTTTCGATGCCGATACAGTTGAATCGAGAAAAGAACAGACCGGAAGATCATTTAAAGATGTAAACCGTTTTCTGGCTTTATCAGGTTTTATCGCCTTACTGCTAGGTTGTGTTGGTGTGGGTAGTGCAATCCATGTGTACATCCAGGAAAAATTAAGCGCTATTGCTACGCTGAGGTGTTTAGGACTAAAATCACGTCATGCATTTTTAATTTACCTCATCCAGGTCTTTTTTATTGGCTTAATTGCCTCTGTTTTAGGGGCAGCTTTAGGCACAGGTATACAATTTCTGCTTCCACTAGTGTTAAAAGATTTTCTACCGATCGACATCACTATGCAAGTTTCATGGCTGGCAGTTGGTCAGGGTATTTTATTGGGGCTTATCATCTCGATCCTCTTTGCCCTTCCCTCACTCCTATCCGTTAGAAGAATTTCACCGTTAAATGCCATCCGAATATCTTTCGAAAAAGCTGCTGGGAAAAGAGATCCACTCACCTGGTTGGTATACCTGCTTATGGCGGTCTTTATTACGGCTTTTACGCACTTGCAGATGAAAACATGGGTACAAACGCTGGCTTTTACCGCAAGTATTGCCATCGCTTTTGTGCTGTTAATTATATTGTCTAAACTGTTGATGTTTCTGGTGAGAAAACTCTTGCCCAACTCATCCAATTATTTATGGCGACAAGGCTTTGCTAACCTCTACCGCCCGAATAACCAAACCTTGATGCTTACCGTTTCTATAGGTTTATCAACAGCATTTATCTGCACCCTGTTTTTTGTTCAGGGGATATTAATGAGTCGCGTTACGCTTTCATCAGGTACTAACCAGCCCAACATGGTGATGTTCGATATCCAGAATACACAAAAAGGAGGATTAGACAGTTTAACCAAAGCTTTCAAATTGCCATTAATGAACCAGGTGCCTGTAATTACCATGCGCATTGAAGAAATTAACGGAAAGAAAGCCAGTGCAGATACCAATAACAGAAGGGCTTATCGCAACGAAATCAGGGCTACTTATCAAGATACTTTAACCGCAGCAGAAAAAATTACCTCGGGTAAATGGATCGGAAAAATAAAACCCACCGAAACGGTTTATATTTCTCTAGATCAGCGTTATGCCCAGCAAATCCATGTTGAACTGAATGATAAAATCCTTTTTAATGTGCAGGGCATGATGATTCCTACGGTTGTTGGAAGTTTGAGGGAAGTAAACTGGAGCAGGATGCAGACCAATTTCAGGGTTGTTTTTCCGGCAGGCGTATTAGAAGAAGCACCACAGTTTCATGTATTGATGACCAGGGTACCATCGGGCGAAGTTTCAGCTCGTTTCCAGGGAGAAGTGGTGCAAAAATTTCCAAATGTTTCAGTCATCGATTTAGATCTGGTATTAAAACTGTTAGATGAGCTATTAAGCAAGATTGGTTTTGTGATTCAGTTTATGGCTGGCTTTAGCATGGTTACCGGTTGGATTGTTTTAATATCTTCGGTATTAACCAGTAAAAACCAGCGGATAAAAGAAAGTATTTTATTACGGACCATGGGCGCGAGCAGAAAACAGATTTTAGCAATAAATGCCATTGAGTATTTCTTTCTGGGTGCTTTTGCAGCAGGCGCCGGATTAATTTTAGCCATTGGTGGAAGTTGGGCATTAGCTAAATTTACTTTTGATGCAACCTTCGTACCTCCATTTATACCAACCATATTGTTATTTGGTTCAATTGTATTGCTCGTGGTAATTACAGGTGTGCTAAGTACAAGAAGCATCCTGAACCAGCCACCGTTAAAGATTTTAAGAACGGAAAGTTAAGCGGTGAGCGTTTGATGCGAGGCATTAACCACCGAGTAAACAGAGAAAGGCATAGAGCGTACAGAACAGTACATTGATTCCATGATTCGTGTCCTAACGAACCACCGCCTTGTATCATTACCAACTTTCTTTGACGATTGACTCTCCGTGTGTCAGTCTGAGCGTAGTCGAAGACCTTTTTGCAGATCCCTATAGAAAGGTCGTCATCTCGACCGAAGCAACGCGGAGTGGAGAGATCTTTGAACTGATTCCGTGGTTCGTGTCCTCACGAACCGCTATGTTGCATCATTACCGGCTTTCTCTTTAATGATTGCCTCTGCGTTTGTCGGGGCTGAAGAATGATTTATTCATAAAAGTAAATGACAGGGAAGTTTAAGGAGGAATAGTCTTGAGGTATCGTCATTCTCAACTTGATTGAGAATCGTGCCAAAGGCATCCCTTTGGGATAATGCCATAAGCTTTAAGATTCCCGCCTACGTGGGAATGACGACCGTTCTTTGGAATCGAACCACTACATTGCATCATTACCGGCTTTCGCTTTGATGATTGTAGCCACAAAGCAAGATAATCTTTAACATGACACCAAATGTTAGGCTTAAGTGTTATTCCATTACTGTTCAAGCTGCACAAGCTCAACAACGGATTAAAAACAATCCTACAAGTTTTATTAATAATCGATACTTTTACCTTCATGATTAGATTAAACAACGATACACCAAGCGATATACTTCAGGATGTAAAAATTGGTGATATGGTAACCGATACCTTTAGCAAAACAGGTTTGGTGGAAAATATAGAGATTAGTGATGACGGCCTGTACCGGGTTTATGAATTTAATCTCGTTACCGGCAGAACCATTACCGTTAAAAAGTAAACTACCCTAAGTCCTAACCAAATGTCATTATTTATCCTGCTTTTCGGCATCCTGTTGCTTTTCGTCCTGATCTTGAAAAAGATCAACCCAATGATAGCCCTGATTGCCGTGGCGATTATTACAGGTTTATTATTGGGGATGCCTGCCACAAAGGTAATGAGCTCCATTAGCAATGGAATAGGCAGCACGCTGGGCAGCATGGTAATGGTTTTAGCGCTTGGCGCAATGATGGGCAAATTGATTGAAGATAGCGGATCAGCAAAAAAAATTGTTTTCATCTTGATCGGGGCTTTTGGTAAAAAGAACATTCAGTGGGCCGTACTGTTAACGGGTTTATTGGTGGGGATTCCTTTGTTTTACAATGCTGGTTTCGTGGTGTTGATCCCTTTGGTTTTTGCCATTTCGGCTACTACAGGGCTATCAAAATTATACATTGGCATCCCGATGGCTACTGCACTTTCGGTAACACATGGTTTTTTACCGCCTCACCCTGGTCCAGTTGCACTGGCTGGTATTTTCCATGCCGATATTGGCAAAACATTAATTTACGGCTTAACTTTAAGCGTACCTATTGCGGTTATTGCCGGAATCTATTTCCCACGATTGATTCTCAAACGCGATCAATCTGTAACTGTTCAAAACTTCAGCATCGGCGAAGAAGAAAACCTTCCTTCCGCTTCAAGGAGTTTCATTACCGCATTGTTGCCGGTATTTCTAATCATCGCCGGAACCCTTGGAAGCAGTATTAAAATCGATTATATGGGTAAACCGCTATTTATATTTTTAGCTGATCCTACCGCTGCCCTATTAATTTCGGTTATTATTGCGCTGGCACTTCAAAAAACTTCCATTACAAAAGCCATGGAATCGTGCGCCGAGGGTGTTAAAAGTATTGCGATGATTATCTTAATTATTGCAGCAGGCGGCGCCTTTAAACAGATTTTGATCGATAGTGGTATGGGTGAAACCGTAAAACAGCTTACTGGCGGCCTAAATTTATCGCCATTATTACTCGCATGGTTAATCACCGCATCACTGCGGGTAACCTTGGGTTCAGCAACAGTGGCAGCACTCACCGCTTCGGGTATGGTACTCCCTTTAATTGGGCCCGGAACACCTCCTGAGTTAATGGTATTATCAGTTGGTGCAGGGAGTTTAATGTTTTCGCATGTAAACGATACCGGTTTCTGGATGTTTAAAGAATATTTTAACCTAAGCCTCAAAGAAACTTTTAGCACCTGGACCATGATGGAAAGCCTGGTTTCTGTTTTAGGGCTTATTGGGGTGTTGTTGTTGAATCAAATTATTTAAAAAATTTAAAACAAAACAAACATTATCAACATCTTAACAAACTATTGTTTACTAAAAAAATTAGCTTTATTTTGTTTTGGACACTTAAATTGTTTACTTTTGTATCGTAAATACATTGAATAATCTATGATTTCATATCAGTTCGATAAAGACAAAGCTAACGCAGCACTGTTGTATATTTCAAGAGAAATATCCGATGCTGATGGTATGTCCGATAAATATGCAGCACTTAAGATTCTTTACTTTGCAGAGAAGAAACACTTGGTTGAGTTTGGTAGACTGATCACGAATGATCGATTTGCTGCACTGAAATTTGGTCCTGTTCCATCCAGCAGTTATGACCTACTGGATTATGGAGCTTCCTTTACACAAATAGATAATAAAAAAGTTATTCCTAACGAAGAACCAAACCTGAAAAAGCTATCGAAAAGCGACATTTTATGCCTAGATGAATCAATCAAGGAAAACAAAGAGTTGACATTCGGAGAATTAAAGAAAAAATCGCACGACAAAGCTTATCATAATGCGTTCGATAATGGCATCCAGTGGCTATCAATAGAAGATATTGCAATTCAAGAAGGGGCTGACCCAAGCTTGATTGGGTATATTAAAGAATATTATCAGGCAGTTAATCTCTCAAAATGCCTAACCAACTAACTGAACACTTTTCGGAAGAATATAGAAGAAAACACGCTGAAGAACTGGTTGTGGCTGATTCCATAATCATTATAAAGATTCCTTAATTCAATATTAACCATGAGAAATATATTGTTCTGCTTACCTCCTCGATCCAAGGCGATGAGTTTTCCGCTGTTTGCATAAATACTAATCCTTCACCTAGAAATAATCACGTAATTATTGATCCGAATGAGTATCACTTCCTTGATCACATTAGTCACGTCGACTGTGGATTCATTATCGCTTTTTCAAAAGAATATTTAAAGGATTTACTTTTTCGGGAACCACATAGGTATAAGGGATCTATATCTGAAACAGCCTATATTGACATTATGTTAAAAGTAAGTCAATCAGTAACTATTACTGACGAACAGCGCGAGAAGTTCAACTTATAATATAAAAAACATTCGTTATTAGTTTTTTTATTGTTAGCCGGTTTTGCTTTGGGCCTTATCGATGTGCTGGTGTTGAATCAGTTTGTGTAAGAAAATCCATGAATCGTCATTTCAAGTGGAGTGCAACGAAGCCGAAAAATCTATCTATTGTTCTTAAATCAAGCTCAAAGATTCCTCCATTACGCTTTTGCTCCAGTCGAAATGACGAACTATCAGTTGGTAATATTTTTTTTTGGAAAGCAGAAGCTTTTAGGTTAAAACAGCCCCGCTCCCGCTTCTGCCAATTGGAAGGAATTGGCATCCCGCTCCGATCGGGGTTAGGAGGCCTAAATAGTACTGCTATCCAGCGTAAAATAAACCCGACCGACAGCATTATCCTGCCCTTCACAGGATTAAGCAAAGGGCGGGACTAGCGGAACCGAAGCACCACAGGAACTGCTTTCCAAAAAAAATGGTCAACGCTATAGACCCTCCGATCCGCTACGCTCCAGTCGGGATGACGATTCTTAAGCTTGATTGCCTTTACCCATCTTTGTAAGATTGCTTAGCGCCACGCAATGACGGAACTATCTAAAATCTTAATTCTTCACCCTGTTCTTTTCTGCATCGGCACCAGAAGATTCGTGTTTAGCCGGGGAAGAAAATGCCTTACCAAAACGATAACTATAACTCAGCACAACCGTGCGCGAATCTTGCTTATTTGTCCAGTTTGCCTCGGTAGCCGCTAAATTATTGATTACTCCATTAAATATCCGATTTCTAAAAATATCGTTCGCTGTTAATTTCAAGGTGCTTTTTGCAGAAAGCTTTTTCTGTACTGCTGCACCAAACTCATGCACCGATCCCAGTAAAAACTGAACATTAGAAAATTTACTTTGATAACTCATGTTTAGCTCAGCATTCCAGGTTGGGCTGATCTTGAACTGCAAGTTTGGGTTTGTCCTGAAGTAACTGCCATTGGTAATCAAAAAACCTGTGTAGAAGTCGGTCTTGGAAACCATTTTCGCAAATTCCATATACGCATTCAGTTTGACCCATTTCGTGAGGTCGATCTCTGCATTTACCGAAACATTTGCAACAGTCGTTTTGCCCACATTTGCTGGCCTGCTGTAATACGTGCCGTTTAAAATTTCGATGGTTTCGTTCACCTCATCCCTCACCCAGCTGTAACCAAATGTTGTGGTAATCTTATTTTTAAAAGTATGCGACAGTTCTATACTTTGGGTAAATGAAGGCTTTAAAAAAGGATTACCAACATAATAAGTAAACTTATCCAAAGGAGAAAAGAATGGATTAAGATCCTGATAATACGGACGATCGATCCTTCTTCCATAATTCAGCCCCAGTTGATTATTTCCAGCGGTATCGAGTTTATAGGAGAAATAAACCGTCGGGAATAAGCTGTTATAGGTTCTTTTAAAACTGGAGTCAGGTTTGATCAGATTCCCGAGCTGATGACCGCTAGAAACCGTGTTTTCATATCGCAATCCTGCCTGAAGCGAGAAACGCTTTCCTTCACGGCTCATATTCAGGTAAACGGCATTGATATTTTCTTCATACAAAAAGTGATTGCTCTTTTCGTAATCGGCACTGGTTTTCCCGTTCGCAGTGTTAAAGTAATCGGCAATATTATCCGTTTTAGTGTAAGCGGTTTTAACACCAGCATCAAGCTTCCACTTATTTTCGAGCGGATGAGTATAATCCACTTTAGCAGTATAGATATCTATATCCGAAGGTAGGTTACCTGTTAAAATATCCTGGTATTTTAATGTTCCGCCAGGAAGGTAACTGAAGTTGTAATAAGTTTGATCAGTTTGATTTCGGTAAAGCAGGTAATCAGCATCGAAGGTTAATTCTCGTCCTGCCTGCTTAAATTTGTGCCTGTAATTTAAATTTACACCTGCATTTTGATATTTGATCTGATCGATATTTTCAGCCCTGATTACCGAATCTAACTGCATTGACGCATTAGACAGATTACTGGTATTGTTATTTACCTGTTTGGAAATCCGGTTCATTCCGGTAAGTACCACTCCCCAGGTTGTACGGTCTGACGAATAATAATCAAGCCCTGTTTTTAAATTAAAGGTGTTGCCATGCCTGCGGAAATAAGAATTTTGATTAAAGTAGGATTTGGCACTACCATCTTCATTTTTATATTTCCGGTTCAGGTCGAGATCAGTAAAACTGTTGTTCAAATTGTAACTCAGGTTTCCAAAAACATTAATCTTATCCTTTCGGTAGTTAAAATTAAAACTGTTGTTCGATCGGCTTAATTCCCCTTGGTTCAAACTCAGGTTAATCCCGCCATTAAAGCCAGCGGTTTTGCTTTTCTTGGTTTTGATGTTAATTACACCTCCATTACCAGCAGCATCGTATTTGGCAGGAGGATTGGTCAGCAGTTCAATCTGATCAAGCGAAGAGGAAGGCAGCGAACGCAGGTAATTTTGCAGATCGGAACCCGATAGATAAGTTGGTTTATCATCGATAAAAATAGCCACCCCGTTTTTACCTTTCAGCGAAATTACACCGTTCTGATCTACATTTACACCAGGCGATTTACCCAGCACATCCAATGCGGTTGTGCCTGCATTCGAAATTAAAGCATCAACATTAACAACGGTACGGTCTATTTTTCGTTCTACAAAAGCCTTCTGCCCTGAAATAGTTACCTCTTTTAAATTGGTTACTCCAGCTTTTATTTTGATAGCTGACAATGCAATAACGGCATGGCTGGCAGTCAGCACCAATGTATCAGTTTGATAAATTGGCGATCCGACTACCGATATTTTAATCAGGTATTTTCCATAACCAAGGTTATCAAAACTAAACAGTCCATCCTTTTCGGTGAAGGTTGTTTTAACCAATACCGAATCTTTAAGCAGGGCAGCTGTGGCAAATTCTATATTTTTTCCTTCGGCATCCAATACACGACCGTAAATTCTGGATTGAGGAGTTTGGGTTTGAGCAAAGGTAAGGGCAATATTCATCCATACGGCTAAAAAAGCCATGAGCTTACATTTCATGATGTGTTGATTGGATTAGCGCTTTTAGAACTTAGTTTTTATTGTTTTCGATCAGGAAATTATACATCAGCGAATGATTTTCGTTCTTCAAAAATCTTTGCTTGTATTTCTTCTGCACATCAGCATTTTGTTTTACGCCATTTACAATTAAATCGTCTTTATTGAGTTTGTACGATAATTTATTAGTGCTGTTAATAATGCCGTCTTTCATTAGTTCCTGATTGATTTGGTTGGTATAATCGTGACCATCTCCGTTGGTTACGGTTTTCGAGGTAACCGTACTTTGTACGCCTGTTCTTGTACTAGTTTTTGGGTTATATACAGGGGGCGTTGGAGGCATAGGTGGAACTGGAGGATTCGTTGGAGCTGACGGAACCGAAGGCAACGGTGGTGCCGGCGGTACAGCATACGCACGGGGTGCCCTTGGTGCTCTAGGTGGGCGCGGCGGACGTGGTGCTCTTGGTACACGTGGACCATCGCCACCTTTATTCTCCTGAACCCATTTAGCGTCTTCCTTTGCCCATTTATCAACTTCCTTTGTCCACTTGGCATCTTCTTTTGCCCATTTTGCGTCTTCCTGAGCTAATTTAGCGTCTTCTTTAGCAAGTTTATCGTTCGCTATCCTCAGTTTTTCGTCAGCAATTCTGGCTTTGGCATCTTCTTTCCTCACCCTTGCATCTTCTCTAGCCTTATTGATATCACCTTCTATCGCTTTTTTATCTGCAGCTCTGGCTTTCACATCTTCATCAGTTTCACCTTTTTTACGCTTCTCATCCAACTGTTTCAATTGGCGGTCCATTTTTGCATTGATCTCTTTTTCCAGTTGATCTGCAGATTTGCCTTCGGGAGTTTTAGATTTTTTAGTGCTGTCCTGTTTAGTCTGTACTAAATTGGATAACTCTTTTTTGGTAACTGTTTTTGCATTGCCCACGCTTTTAAAGGCGGCAGTACAAACCACTACCGATACCAGGGCGATGGTTAATATTGTTTTTTCCATTTTGTTTAAAGTTGAATTGGTGTTGAATAACATCCTGCTAGCTCTGTGCAGCAGGCTACCTTTCCTGCCCGTAATGGCCATGGCATAAGCAGGTGCACGCTGCTTAAACTCCTGACATACGATAAGGGCCTGAACATAGTTTTTACGATCGTTTACACAGGCGATGGCCAAATCATCGCAGCAATGCTCCCGCTCTGTTTTTATTAATTGTGATACCCAAAGTACCGCTGGGTTAAAGAAGAAAACGATTTCGATAAAACTTTGTAACAGGTTTACCAGATAATCTTTACGTTTAATGTGCGCAAGTTCGTGCGATAATATTGCCTCCACCTCTGCGTTCGATAAACCATTGAGCAAACCCAACGGAATTAAGATCAATGGCTTAAAATGCCCTACTACCATGGGCACTTGAGCGATACCTGATTGCATGATTTTAACGGGTTTACTTAAACCTAATTTCTGGGAAAGTTCAGCTAACTTTTCATCCCATTTTTTACCCGCGGCATAGGTTTTATGATTACGCAAATGAAATACGCCATTTAAGCCCACCACCAGCTGAATGCTTTTTCCACAGATGATCAGAAACCAGATCAGCACAATCTGATAAGCATAGGCATTCCACAAGGTAAGCACTTTATTCAGCCCAAAATACATATCATTTTGGACGTTTGAAATTGCAAGCTGATTTGCATCTCCGCTTGGGAGATTAATTACGATCTGATTTAAGTTTGTTTCGACAGGCTTTTGAAGTTCTTTGGAAAAGGTAACGCTTATGGCCACAACAAACAAAGCCAAACAGATGGTAAGTAAGTTATAGCGCATGGTTGCACGCGCTTTGCGGGTAGTAAACATCACCAAACCGGCAAGCAAGGCCAATAGTACCCCAAGCCATAGTGAGTGGAATAATGTAGCACCGAGGGCATGAAGCCAGTTTTCTGGCAAAAGGTTAATTAATTTAAATTCCATTATTGTGGTTCTTTTAGGAGTCGTTGTTATTAATTAGTCCATGCTATCCAATAGCCGCTTAATCTCTTCTATTTCCTGTTTAGATGTTTTCTCATTACCCAAAAGCTGCATCATTAACTGTGAAGCAGATCCTTTATATAAGGTATTTACAAAACGGTCTAACAACTGAACTTTGGTTTTTTCTTCTGCCTCAACCGGAATATAAATGTGCTTCATTTGGCTTTCATCACGCTTTAATATTCCTTTTTCGGTTAAGATCTGCATCTGCTTTAAAGTTGATGTATAATTCACCTCTCTTTGCCCGTTCAATTTATCGTTTACAAACCGAACTGTAGATGGGCCGAATTCCCATAATACCTGAAGAATTTCTAATTCAGCTTTAGTAGGTTCGGGCAGATTATTTTCAGTTTGATTACTTTTCATAAACCAAAGGTACGATGTTTTTCGTACGATACAAATACTATGTTACTTATTTTTATAAAAAAAATACAAATACCTCATTTTAAATGACTTAAATAAAAATAAATTAATAAGAGATTGGTAAGGTTTTTCTTTCTAAAGAAAAACATGTTTATCATTTGGAGCGCAACGCCTGTACAAAACAAAAAGTTCCTTCCCGTTTTACGCTTTTACGCTTCGCTGCCTCGTACCTCGTTGCTGCAGGGTAACGCTGCAACCGGGGCTAAGCAGCTAAGACAGTGTTTCATTTTTTAGGGTTGCAGGGTGCAGAAACCCTTGTTCTTAAACCCGATTGCAATGAAAAGCCCACAGCACATCGAGGACTTGTAATGGAAAGCGGGACTACAAACCGCCAAGAATCACAATCCTTTCATTTCCTAATTTTATATATGAACAACTTATAATTGGAGCGTAAGGCTGGTACAAACAATAATTCTCTTTCCTTTTACGCTTTTACGCTTCGCTGCCTCGTGCCTTGTTGCTGCAGGGTAACACTTCAACCGGGACTAGATGGCGAAAACAGTTTTTCATTTTTAGGGTTGTTTGGTGCACCCACCATTGTTCCTAAACCTGACAGCAGCGACAGCCTCCGATTTTTCTATCGGAGCTATAGCAAATGGCAGGACTAAAGCCCTCCAAGAACCACAAGCCACTCATTTTCTAATCATAAAACATTATTATCCCAATAGGTTCTTCTTTAATTTCGGTCGGTGAGACACCAACCGATAGACCAAATTATTATCCTTCGACAGGCTCAGGATGACAACAAGCAGCTATAAGTATAACGTCGCTTTATTCCTTAAGCTGTTTAATTACTGCAATAATATCCTCTTCTCCATATTTCGCAGCCGCCTCTCCGAAAGTATTCAATGCAGTTTTAGCCAATGGCGATGAAATACCCTCTGCTTTAGCCAGGTTCAGATCTTTTACAATATGTTTAAGGGCGAAAGCAGCTTTGTAATGATCAGCAATAATGGCATCACCTTTAATTTTGGTAAAAATATTGCCAATGGCTGCATTGTTGATGAGCTCCAATAAATCTTCTGTTTTAATTCCCTGCTGGTTGGCAAACAAAACGGTTTCTGCCAAGCCCTGGGCGTATAAAGCCAAAAGCGAATTGATGGCCAGTTTTGCACTGTTTCCCGCACCATTGCCGCCAACAAGTTTGGCAAGTTTGCCTATTTTCTCAAGAATCGGCTTTACTTGATCAAATGCGCCTTCTTCACCACCCACCATAATAACCAACTGACCAGTTTCTGCCTGCTTCACACTTCCTGAAACTGGTGCGTCTAAATAAAGGTTTCCTTTTGCTTTACACTGCGCCGCCATTCCTTTTGAAATCGAAGGAGAAACAGTGCTCATATTGACGATAACCTTACCCGAAGTTTCTACACTAAAAAGACCTTCCTCTCCCTTAAAAATTTGTTCTATCGCAGCATCATCAGAAACCATAACGATTATTACATCGGTAATTGCAATCAGATCTTTAGGTGTTTTGGCGATTGATGCACCCATTTCTTTCAACGAAGCTTCCTTGCCCTTGCTCCTGTTATAAACCGTAACTGCATAATCTGCTTTTATCAATTGTTCTGCCATCGGGATGCCCATGTTCCCTAACCCGATCCAACCTATTTTTGTATGATTCATTTCGTTGTTTTTATGATAAACAAATGTGCCAAAGAAAAAGCTGAAATTATTAAACAAACATAAAAATGATACTATAAAATAATTATCACGGTGGTCGCTTTTTAATACTAATATTTTTAGTAAATTAGCAACGTATTATACATTTGATATTCCAATACTTAATTACCAAGCAATATGGCCAGCCTGCTTAAAGATTTATATTCTCCTGCTTTTTATGATAGATTAACCCATGTACTGGCGGTTACCATTCCGGGTTTCGACAAAAGGAAATTTATCAAAAAGATTTTCACACCCGAATTTGAATCAAAAGAATTGAAAGAACGGATGAAACATACCTCAAAGGTATTATACGATTTTTTACCAGAAGATTATCCTCAAACGATCGCACTGATTAAAAAAACAATCGAACAATTAAGGATCCAGGGCATTGGAGAAGATGGCCTGGCCTACATGTTTCTACCTGATTATATTGAAACCTATGGTATTGATGATTTCGAAGGTTCAGTTGATGCACTCGAATTTGTTACGCAGTTTGTAAGCTGCGAATTTGCCGTTCGTCCTTTTATTTTAAAATACGAAAATAAGATGATTTTAAAAATGCAGCAATGGTCGTTGCACGAAAGCCATAAAGTGAGAAGGCTCGCCAGCGAAGGCAGTCGTCCGCGATTACCTTAGGCCATGGGCATTCCATTTTTGAAAAAAGACCCGGCTTCCATTTTACCAATACTGGAAAACCTTAAAACAGATACATCTGAATATGTAAGACGAAGTGTTGCCAATAGCTTAAACGACATTGCCAAAGATCACCCTCAGGTTGTTTTAAATGTTGCTAAAAACTGGTCGGGTCTGGGCAGCGAAACAGATGCTATTATTAAACATGGTAGCCGCACATTACTTAAACAAGGCCATACCGATATCCTTAAACATTATGGATTAGATGACAGAGGGATTTTATTAAAAGATTTCAAAATCTTAACACCCCGGATCCAAATCGGTGAAAGCCTGGAATTTTCGTTTTCTATTCTCAATGAAAATCCTTCTGAACAAAAAGTGAGATTGGAATATGCCATTTACTATAAAAAGCAAAATGGACAGAACACTAAAAAAGTGTACAAGATTTCTGAGCGTATTTACCCTGCAGGTGCAACAATAAACATTATCCGAAAACAAAAATTCGTGCTGATTACTACGCGTAAATTTCATTTGGGCGACCACCAGATTTCGATGATCATCAATGGTGCCGAAAAGGAAATCTCACACTTCGAATTAACGGCTTAGTTTGGATTTTAATTCATCGAGTAAGGCGATCTGATTTTCGTTGATGTATTTAACAGCATCGCTGTAGGCGAACCACTCAGCTTTATCTATTTCAGCAAAACTTTGCTTTTTACCCGATCGGGGCGGCCATTCTATTTCGAAAGTATTACTAACAACCACTGAAGGATCAAGTTCTCCTTCTAACGCCCAACACCACACTTTTTTACCTCCTTTTTGTACAACGGGTGTTAATTCAATGAAGTCGCCAGTTAAGATTTGACCTGTTTCCTCTTTAAATTCGCGGATGGCAGCCGCTAAAGCTTCTTCACCTTCATTTAATTCTCCTTTGGGCACTGTCCAAAAGCCTAGATCTTTTTTAGCGAAGAACGGCCCTCCAGGATGAACCAGAAAAAATTCTACCTGCTGATCTTTTCTTCTGAAGAGCAATATTCCGGCACTTTGTTTCATAAAGGGTAAGGTATGCATTGTATTCAAAGAAGTCAAGTTTTAAAAACTTGACTTCTTTCAAATTGAACTATTAAAAATTTGACGCTCTAAAGAAATTTCGATAAATTCATTTATGCCAATAAATGAAAAATATATTGAAGATTTCGTCGAAAATGATTTTATGCATATCATTTGCAAATCCATTAGTGGCTCGGTATTATTTAAAGACGAAGAAAACAAATTATACTTTCTTCAAAAATACGCTCAATATTCAACTGGTTATTTAAGTACTTATTCGTATATCCTCCTGGATAATCACTCGCATTTTTTAGTAAAATGTACTAATTCTAACGAGCTTAAATCTTATTTAAGATCTTTGAGTGAAGATTTATTAAAAACACATCAGAAAAAATATTTGCGTAATGAAATCTGTTATAACCAAGCTGTGGAATTTCAGATGAAAGATTTTTTCATTGCTTATGCTATGGCATTTAATAAGAAAAATAACAGGTCCGGATCTTTATTTGTCAATCCTTTTCGACGGGTAAGAATTAGCGATGAAGTACATTTATATCAATTAATTATTTATATACACGCTAATACATTAAAACATAATATTTATACAGAATTTCAAAATTATAAATGGTCATCCTTTCAAACAATTCTTTCAGAGAAAAAGACAATATTGAAAAGAGAAGAAGTTTTAGATTTTTTTAATGGTAGAAATAATTTTGTTAAACAGCATCAAATTCAAAGCCAATACTTCTACGTATGCAATCATCAAATGGAATAGTTGCCAAAGAAGTCAAGTTTTAAAAACTTGACTTCTTATCAAAACAAAAGCAGCCAAGTTTTTTAATCTTGACTGCTTTATATAATCTGGTATGATGAGATTTTATCGGAGGCGTTTTACAACAACCCGTACAACCCGTGAGCATAATTCCTTAAAGATGATGATACCGTTTTCATCTTATCCGGAGATGGGCCTTTGACCTTGTAGGCTTCTGGGTGAAGTGCTAAAGGTTGTTCGTTAACTTGTTCTAATGTGTTTCTATTGCCTAATGTAGCATTTTGTTCTTCGCTTAATTTTAAAGGTGCCATGATTCTTGAAATTTATACTACAACAACAGGATTACCTGAAATAAGTTTGCTATTTTTTGTCACTTTTTTAAAATTATTTTTCAAGATTCGAAATCCAGTTTTCCGTATCCGAAATTTTAACTGGGATACCCGAAGCAACGATTTTTAACACCCCTCCGGCATTAATATCCTCTTGGGTGATATAGTTCTTTTTGAAAGGCTTTCCATTGAGGAACACCGCCTTGATGTATTTGTTTTTCAAGCTAAAATTTTCCGTTTCGATGGTAAAAGTTTTTCCTTTAGGCAGGCTATAACTTAGCGATGGAAATAAAGGCACGTTTAAATAATAAATTGGCCACCCTACACAGGCAGGAGAAAAACCACTTGCAGCAAATACATACCAGGCACTCATCGCTCCGGCATCATCATCCATTGTACGCAAATAAGCATGTGGCTGGTTCATGTAAATTTTACCGATGTAACTACCAATTCCTCGGCTGTTATCGTTAAAATAATTCTGGATTACCGTATCAGCCGCCAGTTGATGCATCCAATATTGCGATTTATAACCAGACTTGGTTACATTATACATCAATGGAACCTGCAAATCTGGTTCATTGGCATGGTTGTATAAATCACGGGCAAAAAATTCATCAAGTTTTGCCAGGTAAGATTCCTCTCCTCCGTCCAATTCAATTAATCCTTTAAAATCATAAGGTACAAACCATCGATATTGCCAAATGGTACCCTGGTATAAACCACGGGCCTGCATGCGGTCGACATCATTTTTGGTCATATCTTTAAAATCTTTATTCCAGTATTTCTTGTATTCTAAGGCTTTATTGTGATAAAAATCTGATTTTTCTTTATTCTTTAAAATTTCGAAGATTTCTGCCAGTGCCCAGTTATCGTAACTCGATTCTAAAGCTTTATCTGGAGATTTATAATCCAGGCCATTTACTTCTTTCACTAACGAATCGGCAATCTTGTTAAAATCTACCGGATAACCTTTTCGATAAGCATCGAGCAAAACTACAATGGCATGTTCAGAACGTACGGTGTTAGAAGGTTCATTCTGCCCAGCGTAATCTTTTTTGCCGGAGTTATAGAGATCGGCAATAGAACTTATCATTCCGGCATATCTATCCTGTTCTATTAAAGATAGCAAAGGCAATTGTGTACGGTAGTTATCCCAAATGGCCCATCCGTTGTAGCGGATTTCTTTATCTTTCTGAATTTCGCCTTTTGTATTGCGATATGTTCCATCAGTCTCAGAAATTACATAAGGCGATTGCATGGTACGGTATAAAAGTGAGTAGAATAGCTTTGCACTTTCCAGATCGCCATTTACGGCAATTTTAGAAAGGTTTGTATTCCAATCGGCTTGGCTTTGTTCCTTTACGGCATTGAACAGATTTTTATTGATAGAAGCTTTTGCCGCTTCGACACTTACAGCAGAAAGTGCAATATTAATTCCTATCGAAGTTACTTCTCCGTTAAGCATGGCAATCATTTTATGATCGTCGATTACTTTCCACGATACATTATCGTCAATTTCCATATGGTAAAACAATTTATATTTACCCGCTCCACAGGTTGTTTTTGAAGTAATCCACCCGCTTACAGCATTACCGTTTACCTCGTGCGATTCGGCTACAAAAGCACCGTTAAAAGCATAACCCAAATCGAGATAAAAACCTTTGGCCCCTTTCGGAAATTGGTAGGTATGCTTCCCGGCTTTACCCAATACAGTAAAACTGGCTTTAATTTTATTTTCAAAACCAACTTCATAGTAACCCGGACTTGCCTTTTCAGAAGTCTTGATCAGTTCTGACTTCGCCGGATCACTACCTAAAAACGGTTTGATGAAAATGTTACCACCCGAACCCTGACAGCCTACTCCTTCGAAACGGTTGTGGGTAAAGCCTTCAAATTTCTTGGCCAAGTATTCGTAACCAGTATGCGTTTTAGGATAAGTTTGAGGGCCTATGCTCAACATGCTAAATGGAGCCGATGCCGCTGGCGACATTTGCCCATGATCTGCTGAAGATCCTAAAAAAACATTTACCTGATCTACAGGTCTGGCAGTTTTAACAGAAAAATTCTGTTCTTTTTGCTGTGCTAAAACGTTTAATGAAATGAGGGGCAATAATGCCAGTAGTTTAACGGAAAGCTTCATTATTTGTGTTTGTTTTTAAATCGCCCTAAAATAGTATTTTAACATGAAGTAGATATTATGTTTTAGGTTCTTTACAAAAGGGGAGAAAAAGCTTTAACAAAATATGATTTTTTATTTTGGAGCGCAAGCCCTGTACAGAATAAGAAGTGCCTTCCCGTTTTTCGCTTTTACGCTTCGCTGCCTCGTACCTCGTTGCTGCAGGGTAACGCTGCAAACGGGGCTATTGAGGGAGGGAGCATTTCATTTGTTGGGTTGCAGGGTACATAAACCCTTGGTTCTAAACCCGATTGCAATGAAAAGCCCACAGCGCAGCGAGGACTTGTAATGGAAAGCGGGACTTCAAACCGCCAAGAATTACAAGCCAGTCATTTTCAAAAATAGCGCATAAAAAAGCCGCCCCGATGTGAAATCGGGACGGCTCTAAAATAATTTTATCTTATTATTTAATGTTAACTGGAACAGAAATTTTATCCCACTCTAAAGCGAAGCCGCTTTTGGTAATTTTGTAAACCAAACGTTCTTGTGTAGCCTTTAATGCTTTGGTTTTAACATCAACACGTAAAGCATCTTTAGCTTCTTCGTATTTGTAAGCACCCCACTGTTTTGGTTCTTTGTTAAAGATAGCTGTCCAGGTTCCGCTTTCTTTAGGGATTAAAAAGAAGCTGTATTTTCCTGCTGCCAAAGCTTTGCCTTCAACTACGATATCTTTATCAGTTTCGAAAGTAGTAGCCTCATTTGCACCTGCACGCCATACTTTATCAAAGGCTTCTAAACCACCCCAAATCTTACGTCCTTTAACAGCTGGACTGCTGTAGGTAATGGTAATGGTTGCACCTTTTACTTTTCCTGTTGCTGTAGCCGCAGGACTTGGTTTAGGCTGCGCATCTTGTGCCATTGCACTTACAGAAATAGTAATTGCTGTAAATAGCAAAGCGATTGATTTAATCATCGTTTTCATAGTATTATATTTATATGTTTTTGTTGTTTTTAATTTTACGAATTTATGGCTTTAGGTTGATAAAAACTATAATCCTAGTGTCGAAAAAAAATGGAGTGACACTTTTAAGATTTAGATTTTATTTCCAAGTATAGATCAAACTGCTTTATTTCTTTCTTCCAACAAATCTGATTACCGAGCCCAGTCCGTTGTGAAACAAGCCTTCATTCAGTTCAATTTCTTTTTCTTCTAGTACGATAATCTCATAATTATCGAAATCAGATTTTATTTCCTCGATCGAAAATAGCATATCAATTTCTTTTGGTCCACCAACTTTTTCATTCTTGGCAAGATAATCAAGGTGTTTCTTGCTAAAAGCTTCAAAAATAACCAAACCGCCCTTGCGCAAATAATTGCCCAGTATTTTGTGGTACGCTGATTTAATTGCCGATGGAAAGTGTGCATAAATCAAAGCAATGGCATCAAACTGTTCAGCTTTATAGTCCAGCTCCTGAAGCTCGCCAACCTGATAATTAATGCTAACTTTATTGTTTTCTGCGAGTTGAAGTGCTTTGTTCTTTCCCTCAGTACTGATATCGAAGGCTGAGACCTTCCAACCGAGCTTAGCTGCAAAAACAGCATTTCTGCCTTCTCCTTCTGCTGGGAAAAGTATTGTTCCGGTATCTAGCTGAGTCAATTGCTCTTTTAAATAGTTATTCGGTTGTTCGCCATAAGCAAACTCATCGGTACTATATCTGTCATTCCACCTATCAACCCAAGCTTCGTTCATACATAATTTATTTTGTTTAAAATAAAGGTATTAAATTTTAGGCTTGCGCTCGTGAAGCGAATATCTGCTGCGCGTAAAAATTAGAATTATTTGTCAGCTACGGTTTTTGGATTTGAAAACAAGAGACCAATTACCGAAAACATAATTACTGCTGCTGCGCCGATTACATTGAGCCAAAGGAATGAAACAATATCGAACTCATATACAGCGACAACAGTAATTTCGGACAAGATTGCAGCAATAAATACGATTGGTCCGTTTATCTTTTTAAAATAAAATGCCACCAGAAAAATACCAAGGATTGGTCCATAAAAAAGTGAGCCCAGTACATTAACAGCTTCTATTAGCGAACCCATCTGTGTAGCAAACATGGCAACAGCTATTGAAAAAATGCCCCAGGCCAAAGTATGCAAACGGCTATATTTTAGTTCAGTTTCGTCATCTACTTCTTTTTTACTAAAAATGAGGTGTACATCTTTTAACGAACAGGCAGCTAATGAGTTCAATGCCGCAGAAATAGACCCCCAACTGGCCAAAAAGATTACGGCGAAAAGCAGGCCGATCATACCAACCGGAAGGGTATTCTTTACAAAGTATAAAAAGATATAATTAGTATCAGTTTTCTCCGCATTGTAATTCGACTTGTTGATTGCCTCTTCTACCCTACCGTGCAGTTCTTTCACCTGTTCCTGGGTAGATTTAAAATTCTCTATCGAAGAATTTAGAGATGGTGATTGCTTTTCCTTTTCTACAAGGATATTTTTTGATTGCTGGTTAAATTTCTGCGCTAAAGCATGGTGTTCTTTTTCGAAACTGGCTGCCTGTTGGGGCTGAGTTTCTTTTAAATATTGGTAGGAACGTTCATTAAAATAAATAGGTGCGGGCTTTAAAGAGAAGAAAGCAAACAATAGCGCGCCGATTAACAGGATAGCGAACTGCATCGGGATTTTAACCAAACCGTTTAACAGTAATCCCATTTTAGCATTGGTATTGTCTTTCGCGGTAATGTATCTTCCAACCTGACTCTGATCTGTACCGAAGTAAGAAAGCGCAAGGAAAAAGCCTCCAATTAAACCACTCCAGATGTTGTATTTATCTTTCCAATCGAATTCGGTGGTAATCACATTTAATTTACCCGATTTTCCTGCCAGGTAAAGGGCGTCTTTAAATCCGATTCCATTAGGCATATTTTGCACCAAAAGGTATCCGGCAAAGGCCATTGTTCCTAAAATGATTAAAAACTGCAGTTTCTGTGTATGCGCAATTGCTTTTGCGCCACCAACATAAGTATAAATCAATAGAATCCCACCTGTTAAAATATTAGTTAAATAAATATTCCAGTTTAAAACGCTGGAGAGGATGATACTTGGTGCATAAATACTAATCCCAGTAGATAGTCCCCGCGAAAACAGAAATAGCAATGAAGTTAGAACCCTTGTTTTTTTATCAAAACGGTTCTCCAAGTATTCGTAAGCTGTATATACATTCAACCTTTGAAAAATCGGGATGAAAGTAATGCAGATAACAATCATTGCCAACGGCAGGCCAAAATAATACTGCACGAAGCGCATGCCATCGGTATAAGCCTGCCCAGGTGCTGATAAAAAAGTGATGGCACTGGCCTGCGTAGCCATAATACCCAATAGCACAATGTACCAAGGCATTTTATTATCGGCCTTTAAATAAGAAGCATTGCTTTTTTGCCCACGACCAATAAAAACACCATAGGTTACCACAGCAAGCAAGGTAAATATCAGTACTGCCCAATCGATATTACTCATGCCCAGAATTTAGTAAACAGGTAATAAAATACAATTTGGAATAACAGTGCCAAAGCCAGTAAAACATACCAGGTATTCCAGTTTTTAAGTTGATTTTTCATCACTTCCCAGCTGATAAAAAGTTAAAGAACAACCTGGCTGCACCAACATTCCCGGCAGGCAATTGCCTAAAAAAGGCTAAAGGCGTATAAATAAAATTCCCTTTGCCATAGTTGGCGTAAAGTGTTGATCCCTGAAGTGGCTCTTCATCGGTATCGTGCATCTCGAAAAGCGGTTCGTATTTGGCATCCCATTTATCAGGGAAATAAGCACCACGCTCCTGCACCCAGCCTTTAAAATCCTCAGCGGTAATTTTATTTGGGTAGTTTAACAGTTTATGTTCGGGTTTCAAAAATTTAACCTCGGCATTTTCTTCGGTTACTCTTTTACCACTGATGCTAAATGGATAAACACCAAAATCCTGTAGGGCCATATCTTGTGTAGTATTGTACTGCATCACCATGGTGCCACCGTTTTCTACATAACTGCGCAAAGCAGTTTGCCAGTTTTTAATCCTTTTTTCAGTATTGATTACCCTTACTCCGGTTACCACAGCATCGTAGCTGGCCAGTTTTGCTGTGTTTAGGATATCTGCTTCCGTTAATACATCAACCTGTAAACCTGCCTGTCGTAAAAATTCTGGAATCAGATCTCCGGCACCTTCAATATACCCAACTTTTTTGGCCAGTACCTTTACATCTCCTTTTATCAACCATGTTGTGGCTGGAACAAAATACTGTAGGGTTGGCAAATGAGGATATTGAATTAATACCTGCCCTTTTGAATATTCATTCGCTTCTGATGAAAAAACAGCTTCCAGTTTATTCTGGCTGGTTTTAATTCTGGCTAAATCTTCAACTGGGAGAAGGAAATTCATCGTATTGATGGTATTCTCGGCCAGATTAATGCCTTGGAAAGCTTTTACCACCTGACTACCGATTTTAAAACTAACCTTACCATAATTAATGTTTTTATTGGCCTTTAAACGAAGGGTTACGTTCAACGCTTCCTTTTCTTTGGCAAAATAAACAGGCTCGGTAAAACTTAAATCGAGTGCGGGGATGATCCTTAAGGCTTCTACAACATCACCTTTAACCGGATCTAATTTTTTATAAGATAAAGGCAATCTGATTTCAAATTTTTCCGATTCTATTTTCAGTGACAATAGCACATTAACAGGTGATTGCATTTCCGGAAGTCCGATTAAAGTATCATTAGCTACACTGAATGTTGCTGCATCTTTTGCGGGCTTCGCTAACCAATAAGGTTCCGTTTGTGCCACATCTGCAGGAATCTGGATCTTACGTTCAATCGTAATCAATGAATCGTTAGCAAGCTTTCTATTTAAATTATCCGTTTGGTTTAACCAGTTTACACTTTCTATAGTTATAGGAGTAGCCGATCTTGAAATTAAGTTTAAACGGAAATTATAACTGTTGCCAGCAATCGCTTCAGGTTGGTTGGTTACCACCTCGCCCATAAAACCTACACTGCTTAAAATAATATTATCAATAGCAGCGAGTTTATCTTTTCTCAAGGCTACATCCTGCAATTCTGCAATTTTCTTTCTCAGCATCAACAGTCCGTGCAGGCTCTTATCGGGTTGGTTATAATTGAAAGATAACAGAATAATATCGATCAGTTCATCAATATCGCCAATTCCCTTTTCCGACCAGTTGAGGTTTATACCATCGAACAAGGTTCTTTTGGCTGGATCACCTAAAACATTTGTAAAATAATCGGAACGTACACCTGCAACCGACTGTGTTCCTGCCCCCTGACTTTTGTGCAAGCTCCTGCTTAATCCCGCTAACTCACCATAACCCATTCCCAATTGAGCATCGTATTGACCAACTGTTGCCTTTAATTGATTTTCGGCTGTGGTATTTACGGAACCAAATCTAAAAGTGTTCCACAATAGTCTTTTTGGTTGCCAAACAGAAACATATTTAAGCTGGTTTGGAAACATATTTTTATCGGCAGCAGCCTTAAATGCTTTCTCTGCAACAACAGCTGAAGCAGCATGTTGCCCGTGGCCAGCAGCTGCAGTCGGTGGAAAGCGGCAGATAATCACATCGGGCCTAAATTTTCTGATCACCCAAACTACATCGGCTGTAATGCTATCGGCATCCCACTGTTTAAAAGTATCGTTGGTGTTTTTAGAGAATCCAAAATCAATAGCCCGGGTGAAAAATTGTTGTGCACCGTCTAATCTACGGGCCTCCAAAAGTTCGTGTGTTCTGATCAGGCCTAAGGCCGCACCTTGTTCAGTGCCCAAAAGGTTTTGTCCGCCATCTCCCCTGGTAAGTGATAAATAAGCCGTTTCTACATTTTGATCGTTAATTAACCAAGATAATAAACCAGTATTCTCATCATCGGGGTGAGCAGCCAGGTATAAAACTTTCGGAAGATGTTTTAACGTTTTTATCTCTCTATAAATTTCTGAAGATTTGGCTGGGCGTACTTGTTGGGCAGCACAAAAAACTGCCGGAAAGCAAAATATGAATATTGCGGTTAGTCTCTTAAACATAGAATTTGTTTTGCAAAAACCAAATATGCTTAAAAAGCTTTTACTTTAATGCTTCGGAAACGAAAAAGGTACAAATAAGTTGGGAGTTGTGAGTCCTAAATCTGGAGTCTAAAGTCCAAATCTTAAAGTCCAAAGCCGTTTATTTTATCCACCTCATCATCTTTCGGCATTTTTATACTTAATATTGCAGCATAAATTTAACCTATGAATGGGACGGTCCTCATCATCGATGATGAAAAGAAAATCTGCAGTTTACTTTCCAGGATTATAGAATTAGAGGGTTTTAAAACCTTACAGGCCAATACTGGAAAAGAAGGCCTTAAATTGCTTAAAAATAACGATGTAAGTATTGTAATTAGTGATGTAAAACTTCCTGATGTTAATGGAGTTGCGCTGGTTAAGGATATTAAAGCCATAAAATCTTATGTCGAAATTATAAACCTTACCGCTTACGGCACCATTGCCGATGGCGTTCTGGCTATTAAAAACGGGGCATTTGATTATCTCGTAAAAGGCGATGATAACGATAAGATTATTCCGCTTTTGTACAAGGCCATGGATAAATCAAATCTGCAACGCAGGGTTTCAGACCTGGAAAACAAAATCGCTAAAAAACACAGTTTCGAAACCATTATTGGTCAATCAAAGTCCTTAATGGAAGCGATTGATCTGGCTAAAAAAGTAAGCGCAACCGATACTACTGTTTTGTTATTAGGCGAAACAGGGACAGGAAAAGAAGTTTTCGCTCAATCTATTCATTACGAAAGCCCAAGGGCTGCAAAACCTTTTGTTGCCTTAAATTGCAGCGGTTTTAGTCCTGATTTACTGGAAAGCGAATTATTCGGATACAAAGCGGGGGCTTTTACAGGTGCCAATAAAGATAAAAAAGGACTATTGGAAGAGGCCAACGGTGGCACATTGTTACTGGATGAAATCGGTGAGATGAACCTCGATTTACAGGCGAAATTATTGCGCGTACTCGAAAGCCAAACTTTTATCAAAGTGGGCGATACCCAAACACAGCAAGTAAACGTTCGGATTTTAGCCGCCACAAATAAAGATTTAAAAGCTGATGCCTCATCTGGAAAATTCCGATCCGATCTCTATTATCGGCTTTCAGTCTTTACCATCACTTTACCGCCGCTACGCGAGCGCAAAACAGACATACCTGCATTAGCAAAACATTACCTGAAAGAATTTGCCGATAAGGTAAACCGATCAGCACCAAAAATGGATGATAAAATATTATCAATATTGGGCAATCATAGCTGGAAAGGAAATATTCGGGAACTTAAAAATGTGATAGAACGTTTGGTAATCCTGTCAGATGGTGATACTTTAAGCGCTACTGCCTTACCTCCTGAATTTTTTGAATTTGCACCGATAGAAAACGATTATAATCTACAACAGATGGAAAAACAGCACATCCAAAAAGTACTCATCCACACTAAAGGGAATAAAACAGAAACCTCGCGACTTTTGGGAATCGGCTTAACTACACTTTACCGTAAAATAGAAGAATACCAGATAAAGGAGATTTAGATTCGGCTAAGAGGCTGTATCAAAAGTTGTAATTCCATTCGAATTTGTCACGTTGAGCTTGTCGAAACGCCTTTCGAGATATTTAAACAGGTCCTTCGACAGGCTCAGGATGACAATTCTATATTTATGATACAGCCTCTTGAATAGATCATCTTTCTAAAGATAAAATCGTATGCTATCTATGCGCTCGTTTGAAAATGGGTGCGAGCATTGAATTTTCGTTTTTTTATCCGTCTTACATCTCTTATCTAATGTCTCAAATCTCACATTACCTATGCCCCAAACCTGATCCATTTATCACCTTCGTGGCCGAAGATAAAAGAACCAGGGTGTAACATTTCGGCAATATCTTCTATAAGCGAAATAGCATTTTCGGCAGTCCTTTCGCGGTCTACATCATCATTCAATAAAATGATGCGATTATTTTGCACAGCTTGCCATTCGGTATTTAATGCCGTAGGCACTTCTCTCATTAAATCGGTTAAAGTTTTCCCGGGCTGATAATAAATAATAAATACAGCGCTAAGTATGTCAGTCTCTATCATTCCGCCTGCCAGCGAAATTTCTTCTGATAAAAAATAAGCCGGATTGTTGCTCGTATCCAGGCAGGCTACGGGCATTTTATCCATAAATTTAATCTTGTGTTCTACTAGATCTAAACGTTCCTGTAATTCTTCTTGTTTAGCAGCATCGAGGCCAATAAATAAATCGTTTAAAAAAGACATCTGCATTAAATTTATTAATTTGTGCAAAAATAACATTCCTGATCGCATGCGAGGCTCATTTAATTATATATTTTGGTTTTTTTGTGTAAGCTTATTCTTTTCTTGTAAGGAGAATGCTAATCATCAAGACAAAAAAGTCTTCAATATTAATCTTGATCAGGGTTTAACCTCCATTGATCCAGCCTTTGCACGGAACCAGAATGCCATCTGGATGACCAACCAGATTTTTAATGGTTTGGTACAGATCGATTCATCCTTGCAAACACTTCCCTGTATAGCCAAAAGCTGGCAGGTTTCGGAAGATGCATTAACCTACACTTTTAACCTGCGTACGGATGTTTACTTCCATGACGATCCTATATTTAAGAACGGTAAAGGGCGCAAAGTAACTGCTAGTGATTTTGCATATAGTTTTTATCGCTTAATTGATCCAAAAGTAGCCTCATCAGGTGGGTGGATTTTTAGCGACAAAGTGAAGGATAAACATAATTTTATTGCATTAAACGATTCTACTTTTCAGATCAAGCTGGTGCGTCCTTTCCCGCCCTTTATGAGTTTGCTCACTACCCAATATTGCTCTGTTGTACCCAAGGAGGTTGTAGAACATTATGGTAAAGATTTCAGAAGTCATCCCGTTGGTACTGGCCCATTTAAATTTAAATATTGGAAAGAAGGCGAAATATTGGTGCTTTTAAAAAATGATCATTATTTCGAAAAAGATGTCAAAGGAATAGCACTACCCTATCTTGATGCCGTAAAAGCCAGCTTCATTACCGATAAACAAAGTGGTTTTATGAGTTTCCTGAAAAAGGATCTGGATTTTTACTATAATGTAGACGGCAGTTACCGCGATGATATCCTGACTAAAAGCGGAAAGATGACCTCGAAATACAAAGGAAAATTCACGCTAACCAAAAGCCCATACCTGTGTACAGAGTATGTTGGTATATTGGTTGACACCAATCTTTCGATTGTGAAGAAATCGCCATTGCGCTTAAAAAAAATCAGGCAGGCTATTAATTATGCTATAGACCGTGATCGATTAATCAAATACTTAAGAAATGGCATTGGCATAGCGGCAACCTCTGGTTTTATTCCTAAAGGCATGCCTGGTTTTGATAGCCTGGCCGTTCAGGGATATGCCTATAACCCAAAACTTGCTGCTAAACTTTTAACGGAAGCTGGTTTCCCAGAAGGGAAAGGCATGGGAGAAATAACCTTAAATACAACCACAACTTATAAAGATCTGATCGAATTTATCCAGGGAGAGCTTACGGCGGTAGGCATTAAAGCTAAAATTGATGTAAGCCCAAGTGCTAGCCTTAGGGATTTAATGTCGAAAAACAATGTTAACTTTTTCCGTGGTTCCTGGTTGGCCGATTATGGCGATGGCGAGAATTTCCTTTCTATGTTTTATTCAAAAAATAAAGTCCCTTATGGGCCAAATTATACTGCTTTTTACAATAAAGAATTCGATCAGTTGTTCGAGAAAAGCTATTACGAAACCGATAATGAAAAACGCTTTGAACTGTATCGGAAAATGGATCAGATGGTAATGGACTATGCTCCGGTTGTCCCTCTTTTTTATGATCAATCGGTTGTAATGCTTCAAAACAATATTAGTGGATATTCTTTCAATCCACTGAGTTTGATGATTTTAAAGCGGATCAAGAAAACTTAGAAAAAAATGTTGCTTTTCATTTCCACTGTAAAGAGATTTTTTTTTATTAATTGGAGAATGACAAAGCTTTATTGTTAATGGCAATAATTATCTTTAATTTTGAGTATGGATGCTTTGATTGTTTACCCTGAGAATAAAGAACAGCTGACTGCTTTGAAAGCAGTTATGAAAGTTATGAAAATCACTTTTGAACAAAAAAGTGAGGTGATACCCAAAGCAGTAATAAAGGGCGTTAAAGAATCTTTGCAACAGGCCGATTCGGGTGATCTAACACCATATACCGGTATAAAGGAAATGTTAGGCAATTAATGGCTTTAAGTATTTTTTATACTAAAAGGGCAAAAGAAACAATTACCTCGGTTTATCTTTTCATACAACAGAAGTTTGGGGGTAATGTTGCTGATAAATTTATCAAAAAAACGGAAAAAACAATAAAATTAATTTCGGAACAACCTTATATGTTTAAAGAATCCTCATTCGAGGTAAATGTTAGGATTGGTCTGATTACAAAACAGACTTCAGTTTTTTATCGCGTCACCAATAATTCCATCCATATATTATTTTTCTGGAATAATCTGCAAGAGCCCCTAAATATTTAATTAAATTTTAGAACTAAAAAAGCCTCCCGATTTTGATCGAGAGGCCTGAACTGTATATTTAGATTGGGTTTTATTGTTGAACGCCGCCCATACCGCCTTGTTGTTGATCTTGTTTAACATCGTCGTTTTTGATCTTTTTCTTTTCTGTAAATTTAAGTTTACCGAATGAGTAACTAAAGTTAACTCCAAAAGAACGCAATGGATAATAGATATTGGTACTTTGGTAGAGCGTACTTGTTTTATTTCCAAGTGTAGTAACAGAGTTATTTACAGTTTTAATATGCAAATCGCGGGTAAATGGATTTAAGGTATTGATACCTATTGAGCCTTTTTTGTTTAAGATATCTTTCTTGAATGATGCACCGTAAAATACCATTGCATCTGTTTTACCCTGATAAGTTCTTCTTGGCGAGTTTACCACACCAAACAACTCGAAATTGTAACCTTTACCAAATCCGTATGCAGAACGGCCAAATATATTATAGTTTAAAAAGGTACCTGTACTTAAACCTGTTTGTGTATTGCTTACCTCGTAGGTATTAACACCAAGGTTAGTCATTAAAGTCCATTTTGGTTTTGGATTGTATGAGGCAAAAACGTTCGCACCATAAGTTTGTGCTACCCCCACATTAATATAAGTAGATAATGTTTTCTCAAACCCATTCTCTTTTAATGGAGTTATAGAACTTTCAATTACTCCACCTGTGCGACGGTAAAATACTGATGCATTGATCACAGATCCTTTAATAAAGGTTGAATAACCAAGTTCAAGGTTATCACTTAACTCAGGACTTAATGTTGGTTCTCCTTGTCTGATATTAAACTGATCGCTCTCATTACGGAAAGGGTTTAAATAAGCTAAACTCGGTCTTTGTACCCTACGGTTGTAGCTTAATTTCAAAGTTGCATTACCTTTAAGTGTTTGCGAAATGATGGCGCTTGGAAATATGTTGAAATAGTTGTTTTTCTGGATGCCCGGGTTAACAGTATTGAAATCGATACTGGTATATTCTGACCTTAGCCCACCTTTAAAGTTTAATTTTTTACTCAATTTAAAGCTGATTACCCCATATGCAGAGGCTACATCCTGCTTGTATTCAAAATCCTGGTTTGCATTATTAGAAAATTCACTATTGATGTTTCTAAAAATCCCCTTTGCACCTACCTCTAAAATGGTCGATTTGCTAAATGGATAAGTGTAGTCTGTTTGTATAGTGTATTCTTGATTTTTACCTGTATTGTTATTATTTACAGCAGGAAATGAACTTCCAATAATTTCGTTTTGAAAATCTGTTGTATTTCTTCCTGATGATAATTGGCCAGAAATCGTGAATTCTTCTCCTTCTTTTTTAGTGGTATGCTTATAGTCTACATTCCAGTCGAAGTTATTAAAGCCCATATCCATATCACTGATGTTTTTAAATGGCACCCCATTTAAAACATAATCTGCACTTCCAGGACCACCGTTTGAAAAGTTATTGTATTTTATATTGGAGCTTACGTTATTATAGGCATTAAAATCATAATCAACACCAAAACTGCCATTATACCCTTTACGGCTCCATTTAGAAACTCCATCCTGCATGATATTGGTTATCGTTGTTTTGCCAATGGTATCAGTACGGGTACTATTTTCAAACAAAACTCTCGAATCTTGAGCATACGCTAAGTTTGTACCCAAACTTGCATTTACACTTAAACGACCCGTTTTTGCAGTTAGGTTAAATGCACCATTGTTTTGACGTGTACCTGCAGATGCATTTACCGTACCACTTACACCTTGCGCATTCGATTTTTTGGTAATGATATTGATGATACCGCCCGAACCTTCTGCGTCATACTTTGCAGATGGACTGGTAATTACCTCCACACTTTTAATTTGCTCTGCAGGAATCATTTTTAGTGCATCGGCAACGCTGCTGGCCATAGTACCAGATGGTTTACCGTTAATTAATACACGAACGGCACCACCACGTAACTGAACATTTCCATCAACATCTACCGATAACATAGGTACCTTACGCATTACATCAGTTGCATCGCCACCAGCGTTTGTACCATCAGCTTCGGCGTTATAAACCATTCTATCGATTTTATTTTCGATAACCGCTTTTGTTCCCTGAACCTGCACATCGGCCAAAGTATTTTCACTTGATGAAATATAGATTGTACCCATATTATTATCAGGTTTTGATGGCGTTGTGGTAACCAAAACAGATTTTGTTTTGTAGCCCATAAAACCGATCATTAGTTTATATGAATCAGGCGATACATTTTGTAAAGTTAATTTTCCCTTTTCATCGGTTACACCACCATTAACAGATTTATTATCCTTCGTATTTACCAACGATATAGTTGCGTAATCAATTGGTTTTTTAGTAAGTGAATCGAGTATAGTGGCAGTAATACGTCCGGTAACAGTAGATTTTTTTGGTCCTCCACCAAAGCCACCACCAGTAAACTGGGCCTGTGCGGTAAAAAATAATCCAAGGATGAAGGTAAGTAGTAAAAGTTTTTTCATGTTAAGAGTTAGTCTTTTGTAATTAGTCTACGCAAATTGCATTTTGTTACAATTATAACCTATACTTTTCACTCCAACGCTTTTAATTAGTCGGCAAACGACATGGAATTATCGGTGAAAGAAAACATGGAAAATGTAAAATGGATAATGGATGATGGAATTTTCCCATCATCCACCTTACCGCTTACATTACACAATTACCTCGAAATATTGTTAGGCCTTGAATAAACCATCTGCATTACATTAATATTCCGCATGGCAAAGGCTGCCTCACAATAATTTAAATAATAATTCCACTTGCGGATAAAGGTCGCATCAAAGCCTAATGCCTTAACCTTATCGAGGTTCTTATTAAATTCGATAAACCATAAATGTAATGTTCGGGCATAATCTAAGCCCATATCCTTTAAATCAACAAGCGTTAAATCACCAGTTTCATTTATCGCCTTATTTATTGCCGCTACCGAAGGCAAAAGTGACCCGGGGAAGATGTGCTTCTGAATCCAATCTACACCGTTTCTCAATTTATCATACCTGCTATCGGGCGAGGTAATTACCTGAAAGGCAAAAATCCCATCGGGTTTTAATAACTCCTGGCATTTTTCGAAATAGGTTTCCAGGTATTGGTGACCAACGGCTTCGAGCATTTCGATGGAAACAATCTTATCAAAAGTGCCTTCAATTTTACGGTAATCCTGAATAATGATAGCAACCTTATCGGCCAATCCCTCAGCCGCTACTCTTTCTAGCGCTAGTTTCTGTTGTTCTTTCGAAATGGTAACCGAGGTAACTTTGCAGCCGTAATTTTTGGCTAAAAAAATTGCGTTGCCGCCCCATCCGCTTCCAATTTCCAAAACGTGGTCGGTGGGTTTTATCTTTAACTGTTTCGCCAATCGATCGTACTTGGCATATTGAGATTCTTCTAAACTTAAGTTCTCCGGAGAAAAGTAACCACTCGAATAAGTCATTGTTTTATCGAGAAAAGTAGCGAAAAAATCATTATTGAGATCGTAGTGCGCTGAAATATTTTTTTGTGATCCGGCCAGGGTATTCGCCCTACGCACGTGATAAATTTTATTTACCCACTTAAAAATATTCAGTGCAACAGATTTTACTTTGCTACCAGTAATAGAGGGGGCATTTTCGATATTCAGGATTACCCATTTAATTACATTAGTAATATTTGTTGTATCCCACAAACCAGCGGTATAGCCCTCTCCAAAACCGATATCGCCATAAAGTGCTATCGATTTAAAAAAATCGGGATGGTTTACCTGGATATTCGCTTCAATTTTATGTTCACCATTACCAAAAACCAACGTTTGTCCGTTGGGCAGTGATAGTTCTAGTTTACCCAGAGTCATTTTAGAAAGTGCATTAAGCACTACTCTTTCATAAAAACCGGTAGATGTTTTGGTAGCGGCAAGCGTATTCATAATCTTTAATCTATTTTATTTGTGGTTTATAGGGTTTATATACGTTGCGTTGCAGTTCAGGGTTTTTGGATTTTGGGTGAAAAGGTATTTTTTTTATCCAAAGTTTAAAAGCCTGCCAATGAATCATGCCCATTATCTGCAAAGGAATTAGCGGTATGGAGAAAAAATACTTCAGCATATTGCTGTTGGTTAACGCTTTTTTCTCTCCTTTTAAGGTACTGATAAAAAACAGATTACCATTTTTATCCAGATCATCAATTTTAATATCGAGTGTATTAGTCGGTATTTTTAATTTAAAATCGAATGTATCATCATGATCTATAAATGGCGAAACATAAAAATATTTTGTGGTTATTTTTTTGAAGGTATCGCCTTGCAATTCGTCTTTTCCGAAGAAAAAAAGTTTCATTTCGCGATAGGTATTACTAATTTCGGCCACGCAACAAACTGGGTTGTCTTGTTGATCGAAACAATAATAAAACGAAACCGGATTAAAGTTATAGCCCAAAACATTAAGGTTGGTAAGCAATTTTATTTTCAGTTCGGCACCGTCTACTCCATTTTCTTTTAGGTAATCTTCTAAATGCTGGCGGGTATTTTTAGTTTGATCGGGATTATCTTTCGGTAATTGAAGGTGCTCGGCATCCCGAAAAGAAAAGAGGTTAAATTTATTATGGCTAAACCATCGTAGTTTTTTTGCAAGTAGCTCCAATTCATCCAGATCGATATAGAACATATACACCCTGTACCAAAAAGAATGTTTTTTTGGAGCCAGGCGATGGTGCATCACTTTTGCAGTATATATGTTTGAGTTGATTTGCATTAATATTACAATTTACAAAATTTATAGTTCATGTCTCCATTTTGAGTTCGTCATTTCGAGCGAAGTGCAACACAGTCGAGAAATCTAACTAGCAGATCTCTCCATTTCGCTGCGCTTCAGTCGAGATGACGAAATGATTTATAGCTCTATGCACAAATCAACGGCACTTTTGTATGCATCTTCATGGAAACCATATTTAAAATAGCTGCCACAGTAATATATAGGCCCTGTTTCGTTTAACTTATGTAATTGTTCTTGTGCCTGCATGGCCGAAACATCGAACAAAGGGTGATGGTAATCGATTTCCTTAACTATCGTTTCAGGATTTAAAGTTCCGGTCGGGTTAATGGAAACAAAGTAATTTCGTTTTTTAGAAACCCCCTGCAAGTTATTCATCCAATAAATGGTACTCGGCAATAACTGGTCGCCCTGTTTTTCTACGCGGTAATTCCAGCTGCTCCAGGCCAACCTGGCTTCAGGCATCTGTTTTTCATCGGTATGTACAACAGCTTTATTCAGCTGATATTTAAATTTAGAAAGCAGTTCGGTTTCGAGCCTGGTTTTGTCTTTTACAATTTCGAAAGTCTGATCGGCATGAGTAGCCATAATTACCTTATCGAACTCGAATATTTCGCCTTTGTCGTTTTTGACTTCGACTTTACCGTTTTCTAATCGTTTTACTGAAATAATCTTATTGTTAATTTTAATCTTATCGCGGAAAGGTGCAATTAGTTTTTCGCGGTAAGCCTGACTACCATTTTGCAGGGTATACCACTGATGTTGGGTATCTAAGCCCAAAAAACCATGATTTTTAAAGAAACGAATCAAGGTAACGGCAGGGAAATCCAGAATCTGTTCCATTGGCGCACTCCAAACCGCAGCACTCATCGGAATCAGGTACTGCCAAAGCATATCTTCGCTGTAACCAAATGTTTCAAAAAACCTTCCAATAGAATAATCCTGATATTCTGGTTTATCCAAAATCTCGATACTTTGTTTGTTGAAACGGTTAATCTGCATGAGCATTTTCAGGTACGAAATGTTAAACAGATTTTTTCGCTGCGCAAATAAATGGTTTAAACTCGAACCGCTATATTCTAACTTTTTAGGCAGAAACTGAACACTGAAAGACATATCTGTTTTAATTACAGGCGCATCGATTTCTGCAAACATTTCGGTCAAGTTTGGATAGGTTTGGTAGTTAAAAACCATAAAACCACTATCCAGATAAATGGGTTTTCCATCCTCTTCGAGCGTTATCGTGTTGGTATGTCCGCCAATATAATCGGCTTCTTCGAAAAGTGTAATATCATATTTATGTTGCAGTTTATGGGCACAACCCATACCTGCTATTCCTGAGCCGGTAATGGCGATTTTTTGCATTTTGATAGATTTGAATTAACGTCATGCTGAATTTATTTCAGCATCTGTTAGAAAGACCCTGAATCAAGTTCAGGGTGACGCACTGGGTTAAACCTTATTAAACAAATAATGGCACACCATCCATTCATTTCCTTTATTGTAATTGAATAGTTCGGCGCACGACATGTAGAATAACCTCCAATAAACCCACCATTTCACAGCCTGATCTTTACCGTAGGTACTTTCTAAAATAGGCATAATTTCTTTTTTATGCTTGTCCATATTACTTAACCAGGCTTCAGATGTTTTACCGTAATTGGTTCCGTTAACTACCCAATGTTTGTCGATTTTGAGATCGTCGTTGAAGTAAAAAAACAGGTGATTGGATGGCATAATGCCTCCGGTAAAAAAGTATTTGCTCATCCAGTCGGTTTCGTCGATCACCTCAAATTTGTAGGCTAAGCTTTTATGCGTAAATATGTGAACGAATAACTTGCCATCAGGTTTCATAAAGGAAGCAACTTTGTTTAAAAGGAATTTATAGTTGCGCATGTGCTCAAACATTTCTACCGATACTACCCGATCAAATGTATCTGCAATGGTAAATGTATTCATATCGGCAGTTAAAACGGTTAAGTTCTGTATTCCACGCTGCTTTGCCGTATCATCAATAAAAATTTTCTGCGTAGCAGAATTAGATACTACTGTAAAACTACTCTCAGGGAACTTTGCCGACATATAAAGCGAAAGCGAACCCCAGCCACAGCCCAGTTCTAAAACATTCTGGCCATTTTGTAAGTCAGCCCTTTTGCAGGTTAAAGCCAGCATATCATCCTCCGAAGTATCAATATCCTTAACACCGGGTTTCCAATAGCCACTACTGTATTTTAAGTTTTTGCCAAGGCAATACTGAAAAAATGCGGTAGGTAATTCATAATGCTGTTCGTTGGCATCGGCAGTATTTACAGCTATAGGCGATTGCTTCAGCTCTGCCACCAGATCCATAAATTTTTCCTGCTGTAATTCTTCGTTGCCCAGCGTTTCATCATCCAAGCGTTGTTTGCATAATTTTCTAATGCCAATACGCAATGCCGTATCAGGAAGTTTATCGTTTTCTAAAAGTTTATCGTACCACATGATATGGAAAATGTAAGATGGTTAATGGAACAATGTGTATGGTGGAAAATGGTTGATTTACGATGTAAAGCTGATGATGGATTTGCGAATTGCATGGTCCTTCGTCCATCTTACATTTTCCCTTTTCCATCCTTTTTCCCCCATGGAAAAAATGAACTCGTTGTTTGTTGGTATTTTTTATAAGCTACAGGTTTGCTCCTTAAGTTTTGCTCTTCATTGTTCGGAACGCCGGTAACCTTGGTTAATAAATACAAAATAATAGCAGGACTGATGATGGCCAGGACACCCCAAGGTGAGGCCAGGGCGAAAATGAAATAAGCCATCCACGTTAACCATTCGAAAAAATAGTTTGGATGACGGCTGTAGTACCATAATCCGGTATCGCATACCTTGCCTTTGTTACTGGGATCTTTTTTAAATGCTGCAAGCTGCCTGTCGGCAATCATTTCGCCAAAGAACGCAATTACCCAAACTGCAGCACCAATATATTCTAAACTAGAAATTGCCTGTGAAGGATTGGCTGTAATAATAAAAAATGGAACTGCCAGGATAACATTAGATATCGCCTGAAATTGAAAAAACACAAAGAAATTCCGATCGGCTTTTTCACCCCACTCTTTACGGAGCTGCTCGTATCTTCCCTCCTCCTCATCTAAATGACCAATAACGCGCTGCCAAAGATGAATACCCAATCTCAATTCGGCTAGTAAAAACATACCACAAATTAAAATTTTTCGGGGTTCAAACCCATCCGACAGGAAAAAAGTAATCAACGTAATCACGGGAAAATTCAATGCCCAAAAAACATCAACCACACCAGCGTTTTTGATTTTCTTTGCCCAGAGCCAAACCATGGTCATAATTAAACAGCAGGCAATTAAAGAGATGAGGGCGATAAAAAGTAGATGTTCGGTTCGAGGCATAAGGTATAAGGTAAAAGGGGTTTAAGGCCAAAAGCCTATTAGCTTAGCTATTAACTTCAAAGCACAACACCCTACACCCTCAATCCTACACCCTATGCCTTAATAAGTAATTCTTTAACACCTTCGCCTTCTTTTAGTTTGAATAAATGCACTAAAACATAAGCCAAAGTTGCTATGCTACCTAAACATACGAACAAAATGGTAATAGAGATTTTAAGAATAATGCTTTTTTCTTTATAAAACATCCAAAGGGTGATAATGAAGATGTTAGCATAAAAATCCCACAATGTGGCGCGCATCCAAGGAATGCTACCCAGAAAATCCCATTGATCGAATAGGTTGCTCTCTAATGATGTAGTAATAACCTTGTAACACATAAAAACAAGTAGTGCAGAAAAAACAATTTTGAGAAAGTTGATCATAGTATGGAAATTAATTATAAAAAACAGATTGCCCTATATACGGTAAGATAGGCAAAAGGGATTTTATTATAAAATCCTGAGTAACGCTTCGACTCCGCTCAGAGTGACAAAACGCAGATTATATTCCGCATTTTCAGTACGTTTTTTTTTTTAGAAAAGCAGGTTCCTGTTCGTGTCGGTTCCCGAAGTCCTGCTTCAATCTTTTTGAGCTGCTGGTGTGCTGAGGCACGAAGCATCTGCAGCATATGAAACGGATGCTTCGTGCCTCAGCATGACAGCATATTCAAGGTTACTGCAAACAAAAAGGATTTTCACTGCTGTCAGGTTTAGATAATGTAGAACTGTGCAAGAAACAGAAATCTAGATGCAAAAATTCATCAAATAGGACTCGTGCTAGTCCTTCGACAGGCTCAGGATGACAAATTATGCAGGTTAATTCAGTGATTTTAATGCATCCCGGTCTGAGTGGCTAGACAATTGCTGCTGGCGAGTTAGCAATTTAGTCTTTGAGCTTTAGTCTTTCAGCTTTACCTTTTAAACCTTTCTGATCTTAATAATACGCATCCAGTGCAACACTTTCATTACCGGATAGGTTGGATCAAATTCCCACCATTTGGTAGCAAAGTTCGGACTGTTTGGTTTTTTGTGGTGGTTATTCTGAAAAAGCTCGCCCATTAACAAGAAATCCCAGGGAAGTGAGTTTTTACTATGATCATCATTATCATGGTTAGAATAGCCGTATTTATGCCCACACCAGTTCACAATTGCCCCATGTAATGGGCCCATTAAAAAGTGGATCGGTAATAAGATAAATAGCCACCAGTGGTTGGCAAAAGCCACATAAAAACCAATATAAAACAGTCCACATGCAATTCTCCAAGCCCATGAATTTCCAATTTTATCAACAATCGGCCATTCGGGATAATTACCCTGGAAAGCTGGTTCTGGCTGTATTTTAAATTGTAAATAATCCATATACATGTTCTTCGTTGCAATCATCATCCCGAAAACATCCTTAAAAAAATGCGGAGAGTGTGGATCTTTCTCCGTATCGCTATAAGCGTGGTGCATCCGGTGTAGAATGGCGTAAGCCCTGGGGTTTAAAAATGATGAGCCTTGCGAAATCAGCAATACCAGATAGAAAAACCGTTCCCAAAAAAGCTCCATTTTAAACATCTTGTGTGATGAGTAACGGTGAAGAAAAAAGGTTTGACTAAACAGGGATAAAAACCAATGGCAAAGAAAAAAAATGAAGATAATCATGTATGCGTGTGTATGCTATATAAACGTATTTTGAGGGCGTTTAGTTTTTCATCTTGTGTAAAAACTACTCTGGATTAAGCGTTTAGACCAAAAGAATCCTGTTCAAAGGTATAGAACAGGATTCCATTTTTAAAATTATTTTATTATCTACCGAAATCGTCTTGAACACGTACGATATCGCTTTCATCTGATGGGTTTGAAGCATCGGTATGTTGCCATATTTCTGCTACAACACCCCAATCTTCTAAACCAATTAAACGGTGGCGTTCGCCTTGTTGTAATTTAATCTGGTCTTTTGGAGCGTATTTTTTCACTTCACCTTCTTCATCAGTTTGGCTGGTTTTGATGCCAACCGTACCAGTTACCACTTGCCAGATTTCAGCTCTACGGTGGTGGTATTGCCACGAAAGACGTGTGTTTGGGGCAACGATTAAAATTTTTGGGCTTAATTTACCGCCTATTTTAAGGTCTTCAACATTTAATCCATCAAAATAAGTATCTGCAAATTGTTGCGCCTGGGCTTCATCTATTACAAAGAAACCACCCCATGGGCGGGTTTCATCGCGGTTTACTACATTAAAACCTTCAATTTTTAAACGTTGTGCTACGCTTTCGAATATTTCTTTTTTGTCGTTTGTCATTGATAAAATATTAGTTTTTCTAATGATTGTCGAGGTTCACAGGCATTAATTAATCTCCCGTGTGGTTCAATAATTTGCCGCAAAAATAAGCCTAATAAATTAAAAAAGCCCTTTCGTACCTTTTATTTTTTTAAACTCAATTTAACTATTAACATAAAATCTGCCGATACACAGATTAAAGGCTGTAAAATTACTACTAAAAACCTTTTGTGAGTATGATATCACCCCTTCGCTTTTGTATGTTTGATAAACATTTAATAGCTGTTAAAATGATCCAAAAAAACGTAATCTATATTTTCCTTCTTCTTGTTTTCGTCCAGAAAATCTCAGCCAAAGTTTACCATATCGGCACCGAACAAGAATTTAAGGCAATTGAATCTATTTTGGTTGCAGGTGATGAGGTAGAGATCAAAAGTGGAAATTATACCGATTGGGCGATAGTCATCAGCTCGAAGGGTACTTTGGCCAAACCGATTATTATCCGTGCAGAAAAATCGGGATTGGTTACTTTTTCAGGGAGTATTACTAAACCAGTTTTTAAAATTTCAGGAGATTATATTTTTATAAATGGGATTAATTTCAAAAATGGTGTATTGAGTAAAACGGGTATATTGATTGAGTTAAATAAGACCAATAATTGCAGGATATCAGACTGTAATTTTTCTGCAAACCAGGTTAAATCGCAGTTTACGCCTTTAGTTGTCGTATCAGGAAATGGTAGCAACAATATTGTTCAAGGCTGTAGTTTCATAGCAAATGTAGATAACCAGGATGTGCAGGTTAAAATCACCAAAGAATCTTATCCTAAATTTACGTTGATTGAAAACAATATTTTTAGTGATAAAGTGAAAGTGAGCTGGCAAAATGGTAATGGTGGTGAGTGTGTACAAATAGGTCAAGATCCGGTATTATTGGGAAATCAGCGTCCGGAAAGTACTGTACGCAAAAACAGGTTTATCCGTTGTAATGGCGAAAACGAAGTGATTAGCAATAAAAGCAGCGGCAATAAATACCTGAACAATTATTTCGAAGATAACGATGGAGAGTTGGTGATGCGTGGTGGACATGATTGTGTAATTACCGATAATACATTTAAAGGAGGTACGGGTGCTATCAGAATTAATGGAACCGGGCACACAGTGATCAAAAATAAAATTGTTGGTATCCAAACGGCCATTAGGTTAATGTATGGCATGGCGAAAGGAAAGGAAGAAGTTGGCTTTTATATCGCGGCGAGCAATTGTATGATAAAAGATAATACAATAGCTAACGCCACTACTGGAATATTGGTTGGCGATAGCAAAGATGCCAATTGGACAGGAAAATTTGATACCAAAAGGTATCCTTCACCAGTAATGCAAAGTGTTGCTCCTTTTGACAATACTATTGGAGAGAACCGTTTTAAGAATGTTAAGGCTGAAGTAATAAGGAAATAACATTTAACAAAAAAGAGATTGTACCGAAAGTTATGTACAAGAATTAAAGCAGATTTATTCTGGCATTGTCGTCATTCTCGCGCATGCGGGAATCTTAAAGCTAATGCATTATGATTCCCAATCAAGTTGGGAATGACGAACCATCGAAATATTATTCCGCAATTAAATTAGTCAAACTACTTTAAATACAATCTCTTCTTTAATCAATTATAATGACCTATTGAATTTTGTTCACAACAAGATCATCGAAATAAATGTAGCTGGTTTGGCTAGAGCCCCATACTGCAACATCTTTTCCACCTCTAAAATTGTGAAATGATAACCTTTTAATCAAACGTTGTGCATCGTTGGTCGTCCAACGGATAGCTTGATCCAATACGGTTGTTCCATTGATGATTACCTGTACCTGACCATTTTTAGTCGATCCGGTATTGCTTTTCACATATAAATGAACCGTGTAAGTATCGCCTTTAACCAGGCTGCCTGATGAAGGGTACGACTTGCCGAAGGTATCGCCGCAAGGACCAGCCATATCTCTGTGGTAAACGTAAGGCTGAAAAAACACACGGCTACCGGTATTGTACCACATTAAACGCAAGCTTCCACCGTTACCGTCGCTGGCAATATCGCATCCGGTATTACCTTCTCCGATCAGGAACCCGAAGCCAACTTTACCGCCCCGGCTCCAATCGAACTGACTATGGAAACGTACTTTAAAGGTTGCCTCGTATGCCGAACCGTCTGATATATCGGCGCCAGCGATTAAACCATTTGAAACAGAATTAGGTGCAAGGGTAGCCCTGGCCCAATTACCCGAAATATAGGCCCTGCTTTCGTTCCAGCCTGTTAAGGTTGCACCACCTAAATCGGCACTGGCCTCGTCATAGGTGTATGTGCCATCGGCATGGGTAAAACCGGTATTGATACTACTTGGAATAGCCTCTGTAGTGGCTTTGGCAGTTGATTGCTCTACAACCTCAATGTTTTCTAAGATTGGTTCTGCTACTTTGTCTTTCTGACAACCGTAAAGGCTAAGGGAAAGTACAAGTACCACTGATGCAATAAAGTGCATTGAATTCATTTTCTGACTCATGTTAATTTTAGTTTAGATTTAAATTTGGTTAGTGATTTTTTGAATGAGGTGCAATACACTATCCTTGATAGTGTATTACTGATTTAATTTAGTAGCCGTTTTTTATTCTTTTGGTTAGCTTGATCTGATACGCTAACCTAATCAAAAATGTAATCTCAAACAGACATCAACTACCTTAAAAACAGCTAAATGCGATTTAACGGATGTTACAACGATTGAAATATTTGCGATTAATATATTGGCAAACCTTATTTTATAACAGGGCGTAAGATTCGTGGATTTTTAAACTACAGTTCACAATTACTTTTTTATAATCCCTGGCTTCAATATCACCATTAATGAGTTTAACCAACAACATTACAGCCTGTTCGCCTAAGGCCTCAGGGTTTTCTTCGATCGATGCAATTGGCGGAGCACTGAGATAAGTAATAATTGGATCGTTACCGAAACCGATACATTCGAGTTTTTTAGCATAAGGATGTTCAACTGAACGCAAAAATTTAATCGTATCGAACAATAACTTCTCTTTAAAGGCCACTAAAGCTGTAGGTCCGTTTTCAGGATCGCTAAAAAGGTTTTTAATGGCTACCAGGGTATTTTCATCATCAAAATCGGTATAGGCCACGTGGTTAGCATTAAAAGAGATATCGTTATCCTTAAGTGCATTAATGTATCCAGAGAAGCGATCATGACTAAAATTTACCATTTTTGGTCCGCCGAGGTAAGCCACTCTTTTATGCCCGCGGTTAATCAGGTATTCGGTGGCCATGTAACACCCCTGATGTGTATTGCCTAAAACTTTATGGCAGTTAAGGTTAAAACTTGGATTACGGGTATAATAAACTACTGGAATCCCAATTTTCTCGAATTGATCGAGGTGGGCGAAATCGGAAGTATGTTTGGAAATGGCTACAATTAACCCATCTACCCTCGATCCTAAGAGCGTAGCCGCAGCAGTTACCTCCATTTCAAAATTATCGTGTGATTGGCTGATAATAATATTGTAACCGTTTGTTGTGGCCAACTGTTCCATGCCATAAATGCTACGCGTAAAGAAATGGTCGGAAAGATTTGGCAGTATAATACCAATAATCCTCGATTTACGGTCCCTAAGCCTTAGCGCAGAAATATCGGGCGTAAAATTTAATCTGGCGGCGAGTTCTTTTACCCGCAACTTTGTACTTTCTTTAATCCGTGGATAATCTTTTAACGATTTGGAAACGGTAGAAATAGACAGCTTTAATTCTTTTGCAATTAATTTTAATGTAACAGGTTTATTTTCCATAGGTAAAGGATGTTTAAGCGTTACAATGAGGTGAGCGGATAGCGTGTGGCGTTTAGTATTTCGTAAACTTTTTAAAGGTTAGGGATTAGGGGTTAGCGTTTAATACATAACTAACCCCTAACCCGCTAAACAATTAACTATCTATGGAATTTTATCCAATGCCGGAACATTGTTTTCGTAACCTGTGTACCCCTTATTTTGATTGATACGGCCTTCTGTATTAAAACGCTGCGCCGCTGCCGGAACTGGCCAAAGCACGTGGTATGGAGAAATCCTGAAGTTTACGCCCAATACAGTTGGTACTTTATTACGGTAAAAATCGTTCTTTTCGATAATCCTGTCGTAAAAGAAATTATTATCAGAAAATGAGGCAAGGGTATAGGTTTTCCCATTATAAGCCGGCTTTCCTGTTGTTGCAAAGATATAGGCAATGCGGGTAAGCTCAGTTTTTCGTGGCTCCTCATAATACAGCTCTCTTGCTCTTTCGTCTAATATTGTTCCGATGGTAATTGCCGAAGCATCGGTTAGCAAAGCTGCATTAGCCCGCGAACGCACCTGGTTTAAATCGGCCATGGCCAAAGCGAGGTTGCCTTTCCAATAGTAAGCTTCTGCCCGTAACAGATAGGTTTCGGCCAAACGGAAGATATACCAGTCGGTATTGGTTCCTCTTGGCGGCGTCCAATATTTATCAACCGCAAGTGCATTTGTAGAATTAATAAAAGTTTTATAGTGTGGCCAGCCGAAAAAATGGCGGATGGTATCTAAACCTTTATTCAGAAACATGTTATTTACATTAGCTGGGGTCACATCAACCAATGGTTTGCCATACAATGCCTTTTCAGACGGGTTAGTGGATGATTTAAGTGCAGGGTTGTTATACACCAGATCGGTCATGTTCATCCACATGCCTGGTGCATGGCGGTAATCGGTATTATCTGTCCAGATGTTTTTAGTGCTATAAGATGTACCACGGTAACGTCCAATTCCCCTTCCATACATCAGGGTTAGTGGTATTTCGACATTAACGCCATCAACAATGGCCTGTGTAATACCAGATGGGGTTTTTAAATTGGCAAAATGCCAGGCTGGCACACAATTACGCATGACCTGCGATCCAAGTTCGGTGGCACCAGCGAGGGTTTCCCGATCAATGGTTAAGAAAAGCGCTTCGCGGTTAGCTGCAATGGCCTTATTATCCATCCGGTGCAAATCCCACACCACATTTTTACTTGCATCTCCGGCGGTACTGCCAAAACGGTTTCGCATTAAACTATATGTTCCACTGTTGATTACATTGTTGGCTGAGGTGATGGCTGCATCAAAATCGCCCAAAGCAAGATTAACTTTGGTAAGCAGATGGCTGCAGGCACCTTTGGTTACATCCCCGCGATCTACATTATCCTTTACCCATTTTTCGGCAAATAGCAGATCTTCCTGCATTTTTTTCAATATCACCTCGCGCTTGGTGGAGAAATAATCAAGTTTTGGTGAGGTAATGTCTTTTAAATTTAAAGGAACATCGCCAAATTGATGAACCAGACGATAATAGTAAAAAGCACGATAGAAATATGCAGCGCCAAGAATTGCATTTTTTTCGGCCTCATCTTTAAAGGTTACATTACCAATGTAAGTAATAACGGTATTGGCCATGCGTACCCCTCTAAAACCTTCGGTCCAGTAAAAACCGATTCTGTTAAAATCAGGATTGTCCAGATTGGCATCTGGTGTTACCCGGGTATCCATATCCTGAGCCTGTGTAGTTTTATCGGTTGTTCCATCTACAGCCACTTCAGAGAATATAGATTCGGTAACAATCGGTGCCATATCGCCAGTAAATTCTCTCCTCACATTGGCTCCAATACCTGCTATAGCCGCTTTCATAGCCGCTACACCAGTTAAAGCTGTTTGAGGTTCTAATTGTGATAATAATTCTGAATCGAGATTTGATTTTTTACATCCATTTGCTGATAATAGAACAGCCAGGGCCACAAACGGAATTATTTTTTTATATGTGATATTCATCTTCGTCATTTTTTAAAGGGTAACATTCAGTCCGAAAGTGTAAACTCTTGGTGTTGGAACAGGATTTCCGTTATTATCTGCAGTTTGCGGGTCCCATTGGTTCCAGTTTGGCGCATATACACCTGCATTACTTACATTGGCATATATTTTTGCGTTCTGTACCCTGAGTTTGCCCAGAAAATCTTTTGGCAGGCTGTAAGCAAGCGCAATGGTATTTAACCTTATGAACGAGCTTTTACGATAAGCATTAAAACTTACCCCACTTAAACCCGAGTTTAGGCGGGCATAATCATTAATAGGATTACCTGGTGTCCAATAAGATACAACATAAGAGCTCGATCGCCCAAAGCCTACACTTCCTGGCTGGTTTTTGGTTTGGTTATCGGCCCTAAGCTGGCCCCAGCTTGATATGAACTGGAATGAAAAATCGAAATTTTTATAGATATTAAAATCGTTGCGGAACGACCAATTGAACCTTGGACTTTTGTAGCCTATAAACTGTTTATCCAGATCGTTGTAAACATAATTCCCATCTACATCCAATAATTTAAAATCGCCCGGTTTAATTCCTTTGTTAAATTTATTAGCTTCTGCTACTTCATTTTCCTGCCATACCCCTAAAATTTTATACTCCCAAATTACATCGATGTCTTTACCGATAAACCATCCGTTACCCGGATCATCATTTGGTGTGGCCAGGCCAACAATTTTATTGCGGTTAAGTGAAAGGTTTGCAGAAGTGCTCCAAGTGATATTTCCGCCAGTAAAGTTTTTACTGGTGATACTCAACTCAAAACCCCTGTTATTTACACGGCCTAAATTGGCAATAACATTTGCATAACCCGATACGGATGATAAAGACTGACCGATTAAAAGATCTGATGTTTTCTTATCATAAAGTTCAATAGATCCGTTGATTCTATTGTTCAAAAATCCAAAATCCAAACCAAGATTTAATGACTTTGTCTTTTCCCACTCCAGGTTTGGATTGCCCAAACGCGAGCTGTTTACAACCGTATTTACCTCTCCTGGTGTACCACTGCCGCTAACCGATTGATACTTACCTCCGGTTAAAGTCTGGATAGCAACATAAGGATCAATTACGTTGTTAACATCCCTGATTTCTCTATTTCCATTGATACCATAAGATAAGCGCAGTTTTAAAAAGTCGATCCATTTAACCGATTTCAAAAAGCTTTCTTCACTTACTGTCCAGGCCACTGCTGCTGCTGGAAAATTAGCACGTTTTTTTGAGGCTCCAAAAGCAGAGTATCCATCTCTACGGACAGAGCCCGTTAAAGCATACCTGCCTTTGTATGAATAATTTACCCTGGCCAATAGTGCATCTCCTGTATATACTTTATCATCGCTGCTTACGGTAGGTTTGTTACCGCTTTGAATGTTATGAAAACCCAATACATCGGTTGGGGCAAAGCCCTCATTACTTGCAAAGGTGTACCACGTAGAGTATTTTTCGGCATTAACCAATAGCGTTACATCAATGTTATGATCTGTTGCTATAGTTCGGTTCCATTTTAAAAGGTTATCCAGCTGCCAGTTGTACCTGGTTTCCTGGGCCCTCGATGCCGAACCACCCGGTATGGTTACATTTGGATTTTTAGAAGATTGGTGATTAAAGGTGCGGTACTGATCTAAACCCGGACTAAAATTAGCTTGATAAGTAATACCAAAAGGCAATTGCACTTTGGCATAAAGACTACCGAATAAAGTGCTTTGTTTTTGCAACCTCGAATTATAAGTTCGGTCAAGAAAAGGATTACGGGCATTGAGGCCATTATCATCGGTAGGGATCCTTCTTAAAGAACCGTCTGCATTATAAAAATCGCCGTAAGGAGATAAATCTGGCAGTTGCGAGAACTGCGCTTCAATAGCACCCTCATCACGATCGGCAAATTGCAGATTCATGCCAAGGGTTAAAAACTTAGCCGCTTTTCCTTCCAGGTTTAACCGGGTACGGAAAGTACTGAAACCTCCACCTGCAATAATGCTTTCATTTTTAAGGTAGCCTAAGGACATGTAATAGGAAACCTCCTCTTTTTTCCCGCTAAGGCTTAGGGTATGATCCTGGCGTTGTCCGGTAACAAAAAGCATATCGTACCAATCTGTTGTTTTTCCTGCAAGATAATTGGCCTTCTCGTTAGCCAAAAGACCAAGACGGCTTAACCAAAGATCAGTTGGGTTGGTGGTGGTTTGCCCATTTAACCACTGGGTAAGCGTTACTCCTTCCGGTAAATTATTTGGATCATTGTAGATGTAAGGTGGATTTACCCCCCCACTGCGCTGTACATCGGCACGCCAGTTTAGAAAACCCGGGCCATCATACACAGGTTGATCTTGAGCCAGGGTAGCCATCCCAAAGTTTGTATTTACCGTAATGGTTGGCGCGCCGCTTTTTCCTTTTTTAGTGGTAATGGCTACCACACCTGTTGCCGCTTTAGCACCGTAAACCGCAAGTGAACTGGCGTCCTTAAGCACATCGACCGATTCGATATCGTTAGGGTTAATATCAGACAGCTGACCGATAAAAATAACCCCATCTAACACAATCAACGGTGTTGTAGTACCTGTAAGCGTAGTTTTTCCGCGCACAAGCAGATCTCCTCCACCTTTAGCACTATTGTTAAAACCAACACTTAAGCCTGGGATGTTACCACGAAGGATATCGGTAACACTATTTGGATTTTCGTTTTCCAATTGCGCAGCTTTAATGCTCGAAACAGCACCGGTAACATCTTTTTTCTGTGCAGTTCCATAGCCAATTACCACGACATCGTTAAGGCCTTGCGCACCGTCATCCATCGTAATATTAATGGTGGTACGACCATTTAGGGCAACTTCTTGCGTAGTAAAGCCGATAAAGGTGAAAATTAATGTTTGATTGCCATCGGGAGCTTTTATGATATACTTACCCGCAGCATCGGTTAAGGTGCCAACCGACGTATTTTTTATCCTTACACTTACACCTGGAAGTGTTATGCCTTTGTTATCTTTAATGGTACCCACAATGGCGGTTTGGGCAAAAGCGCTAAAACTCCCGAACAGCGCCAGAAGCAAAACCGCTAAAATTTTTGCTTTACCCGCACCGATGCGCTTAAGGTATAGCAATACTCCTCTTTGGTTGTAAATTTTACTCATATTTATATTTTAGTTAATGATTATCTGTTAAATGACCCTTATCATGATAAGAACCTGCCAAATGCTTATCTGTAAAACTTCAGATCACAATAAGTTAAATGGCAAATTGGCTGCTGAAATTGAAAGAAATATTAGCCAGAGAAAAAATGAATAATACCGGCATGTGGGTATATTGGTTGACTCTTGAACATAGATGATTTGGTTAGACTTATTTTATCTAATATAAAAATCTGTGGTGCGAGATGTAAAAAACTATAATCCGAATAAGCCCAAAATCTGCATCAGATTGGATTTACAACGATGTAATTAATTTCGGGTTTATACTTCATTGGCTTCATTAACCACAGATGGAACAGATAAAAACAGATCTTATTAGTGTGTTTTTTAGTAATTAGCCACGGAAGCTCAGAGATTACAAAACACTCAATCGTCTGTCATCTTGAGCGGAGTCGAAGGATCTTTTTTGTGTATTTAACCACAGATGAGCACAAATATCTTATTAGCGTATTCTTAATAGTTAGCTACGGAGGCGCTCAGCACACGGAATGCCTACACGTTTGTTATCCTACGGGATTATTTATTGCGTGGAATCGTCATTCCCAACCCGAAAGCTATCGGGTTGATTGGGAATCGTAATGCAATAAGCTTTAAGATTCCCGCCTGCGCGAGAATGACGAAACGTTCATTAAACCCCTCTAAACAAAAAAATGGTGCCTGAAAATATTTTCGGCACCATTTTCTTATTGAAATTTTCAGTTTAATAACCTGGATTTGGTGTCAGGTTAGGGTTATTTTTGATTTCTGAAGTAGGAATCGGAAACAATAAATGTTTGGTTTGCAAAGGTTGGTTTACACTTTTATTAATGTGGCCAACAAAATTATCAAAACCATTAGTGGTTTCGTTGTACACTTTACGCAACCTCACCATATCAAACCAGCTAATGCCTTCGTAACATAGCTCGTGCCAGCGTTCTCTCCATACAGCTTCTTCAAACTGTGTTTGGCTCAAACCTGCAAGATCAGTCAATTGAGCTCTTTTTCGCACGGTATTTACCGCAGCATAGGCAGCAACATTCGGACTACCATCTGCCCTGTTTTGTGCTTCGGCATAAATCAGTAATGTTTCGGCATAACGGATCTGTGGAATATTCAGGTCGCTCCTGCTGGTGCCTTCTACCCCCAGTGTTCCATTTGCAATCAGATCAAAGTGTTTGAAAACATAAGGTTTACCACGGTTAACCAGCGGCATTTTAAATCCATCGGTATAATAATCGGTAAAGAAATAACCTTCTCTGTTTTTAGCCCTTAAATCTCCTGCCTCATACGAGCCATAAAAACTAGCGGTTGGAATAGAAGTTCCAATTCCATCAATTTTAGAAACCAAGGGCTGGTGCAATGGTAGGTACGACGACTGTAAAGGGTTACCGGAACCGGCAGCATCATTGTACTGGATTCCGAATAAATGCTCCATTTTATTATCATTCTTCGCATCGTGCAGGGCTCCATAACTTGGAAACAAACCAAGTGTTGCCGGATTCCCGGTTGAATAATCGATTACCTCTTTGGCCTTATCTGCAGCTAATTTATAATATGCAGCTCCTTTGTTAAGGGGTTGTCCGGCCATGGTTAAATATACTTTTGCCAGTTCTGATTTAATTGCTGCTGTAGAAACACGTCCACTTGCATCCATAAAAGGCAAACCAGCCGCTTCTGCAGCAACCAGATCATCAACAATCAGTTTGTAAACCTGTTCTTGTGGCGTACGGGAAGGAGAAAAATTAGGATCGTTAGGGCTGGTAATGGGTTTTGTAATCAAAGGCACATCGCCCCATAAACGTACCAGGTAGAAATAAGCCCAGGCCCTGATGAAAGCAGCCTCGCCTAAAATCCTTTTTTTCTGTGCATTATCCATCGGGTTAATGCCCGGAACTTTATCCAACACCAGGTTGGTTTGCGCAATTACTTTATAAAATCCGTTCCAGGTTTGGTTAACGTGCAGGTTTGTTCCGTCATAGATTAACGAATACAAATTGTTCAGATCGGAGTTCTGTGCTGTTTCGGTAGATTGTATCCCGGTTGGTGCATCAAGCATCTGCCAGTTGTTGGAGTAAATACCAGCACCGTTTCCAATAAACCTGATCTCTGCATAAACAGCGGCAATACCTGCTTCTGCATGTTCTGGTAAAGTATAAAAACTATTGGGCGAAAGATTGGTGGGATCTGTTTCATCTAAAAACTTCTTACATCCCGAGTTCCCGATTATAGCACCGCTTAGCAACAACAAAGCAGCGATATTTTTTATATTTATTTTCATTTTGATATCCTTTCTTTAGTTAATATTTATAATCCAATGTTTAAGCCTACCATGAAAGTAGTTGGCTTTGGATAATCGAAAAATGTTTGTCCCTGCGCAAATGCATTTCCATAAGTAGTTACCTCAGGATCATTACCCGTGTACTTGGTGGCCAGGAAGAAATTCTGAACAGACGCGTAAACGCGGAGTTTGCTTAAGCGTAATTTTTCAACAAGTGTTTTATCAAAAGTATAACCGAGTAAAAGGTTTTTTCCACGGATGAAAGAACCGTCTTCTAACCAGTGGGTATCTACATTGGTTACATATCCGGCAGATTGATCCCTGATTGCAGCAATCGGTGTATTCTGGTTTTGAGGGGTCCAGGCATTTAATACGCTGGCAAAACTATTGGCCTGTACCTGTCTGTCTTCACCCGAGTGATGGGTCATATTCAACACATCATTACCATAAGAATATTGAAGTTCTACAATCAGCTCTAAGTTTTTATAGCGGAACGAGTTGCCAAATGATCCCCAGCCTTTTGGCGTTCCATTACCAATAATCTGACGGTCGGCATCTGTAATGGCATGATCACCGTTTACATCCAAATATTTAATATCGCCCGGAAGTAAAGTTTTACCACCACGATAACTTACATATTTAGCTGCTTCTGCCCTTTCGGCCTCGCTCCAGGTTCCTAAACGTACGAGCCCCCAGAATGAACCCACAGGCTCACCAACTCTGATAATACCAGTTTGATTGGTAAAATTCGGATTACCCACACCAAAAATATCATCAGGAGTGGCCAAAGAAAGTACTTTGTTACGATTTAGGGAGATGTTAAAACTGGTTTTCCAGGTAAAATTATCAGTTTGTACGTTTACCGTATTGATACCTAAATCTAAACCTTTATTCTGCATAGACCCTATATTTTTCCTGATCACCGAGTATCCTGTGGTACGTGGTACAGGTGCATCCAATAACATATCGGTTGTTTTTCTGTAATAAAGATCGGCCTCTAAATTAATCCGGTTATTAAATAAGCCTAACTCTAAACCAGCATCATATTGTGCTGTTTTTTCCCAAACCAAATCTGGATTTGCCAAACGGCCTATACCTATACCAGTTACCCTACTATCATTAATAATGGCAGCGTTATTAACCAATGTAGCTAAAGATTGGTAAGCAGGAAGTTCCGAATTACCACTTAAACCATAACTGGTTCTTAATTTCAAATTAGAAATGGTTTTGTTTCCTTTAAGAAAATCTTCATCTGAAGCTTTCCAAGCCAGTGCCGCTGAAGGGAAAAATGCAAATTTATGGTTATCTCCAAATTTGGATGATCCATCCACCCTACCTGTAAAAGTAACCAGGTATTTATCCTTAAAAGCATAGTTTAATCTTCCAAAATAAGAGTTAAAAGCGGATCTGTTACGGCTAGAACCAACCGTAATCGATTTACTTCCAGAACCCATATTATTGTTCCCGTAAAAATCGGTTACAAAATTCTCGGCATGGCTGGTATTGCTAAAGAAATTGGTGGCCTGCCAAGAAATACCCAATAACGCATTAATGGCATGCGATTCGGCAAAACGTTTGTTATAGGTTAAATAGTTTTCTAATGACCAGAAGGTTTCCCTATCATTGGTTACGTTGGCTGTTCCATTCTGTCCATCAGATATACCATATAATTGTTTGGCATTATACTCATTAATGTTACGGCTCACAATATTGGCACCTAACTGGGTACGGAACTCCAGGTCTTTGTTAAAACTAATGGTAGAGTAAATGCTTCCCAAGGCAGTTTGAGTGATCATGCCATATTTTTGATCCGTTAAGATGTGCACCGGGTTAGAGCCACCTTCGGCCCATGGAATCAATTTATTATCGCCCCATTTACCATCTGCCAGTTTAATTGGTAAAAAAGGAAATGCTTCAGTAATCATGCGGACAGAATTTAAACCGCCTGTTCCCTGATCAACTATGTTTTCATCCTGGTTATTGTAACTCAAATTACCGCCTACTTTTAACCAGGATTTAATTTTACTATCGAAATTGAATCTGCCCGAATAACGTTTTAAATAAGAGTTTAGCAAAAGTCCCTGGTCATCTCGATAACCTGCAAAAACGCCATAGGTACTATTTTCATTTCCACCTGTAAAACCCAGCTGGTGATTTTGCGAAAGTTTGTTCTGTGTAGATTCCTTTAACCAATCGGTGTTGTATAATGGATTTCCATTGCTATTGAAAAACTGAGGTAAAGCAATTCTGGCTGCTTTTGGAACGGGTGTGGATGCATAATTTCCTGCTGCCCATCCTACCGGATCGTAAACTTTAATATTCTCGTAGGCCAGATCCTGCACTTTAACATACTCGAAGGCATCAAGCATCTTAACGTGGTGTGCTGCCAATGTATTTACACCAAAATCAGCATCATAAGTAATGCGTTGGGTATTTGCTGTTCCTTTTTTGGTGGTGATTAAAATTACCCCGTTTGCACCCCTTGCACCATATATGGCCGTTGAAGAAGCATCTTTTAACACCTCTACCGAAGCAATATCGCTGGGGTTAATGTAATCGATAGCATTACTATTCTGCGTTTGCGACCCCACTGGCAAAGCCACACCATCTACCACATAAAGCGGGTTGTTACTGGTATTGATTGAGCTAAATCCACGGATTTTAATATTCGTTTGACCGCCGGGCCTACCGGAGTTGGTGTTTACCTGTACGCCGGAGATACGGCCCGCAAGTGCCTGGTTTAGCGATGAGGACGGACGTTCTTGTAGTTCGCTGGCTTTTACCACACCAACAGAACCCGTAAGGTCTGTTTTTTTCACCGATCCATAACCAATTACCACTATTTCATCTAACTTATTGGCTTCGGCAGGTGTCATTTTAACGCTAATGTTAGCTTCGTTGCCTACTGTAACATCTTTATTTTGATAGCCTATATAAGAAAAACGGATCACGTCATTCGGATTGGCTTCAATGCTGAATTTACCAGCTTCATCAGTTACAGCAGTTTTACCTGAAGAAATGTTTTTGATGCCAACTCCTGGAATAGGCATGTTTTTTTCATCTAATACGGTTCCTGTAATTACTTTTCGGTTTTGAATATGCATTAAAGGCATATTTAGCTCGGAAAACCCCTCGGATTTTTCAGCAACCGGATTCATTGAAAAAGCAGGGCTATTGAGCAAAAAAAGCACGGAAAGCCCTGAAATCTTTAGTAGATTGATTTTCATCGGTTTTAGGTTTAGTAAATGGTTAGTTAATAATATATAATTCAACTGCTAATAGCTAAAACGTTTTATCGATTATTCAATAAAAACAATCGACAGCAAATAATCATTTCTAATCTGAAGGCTTTGAGTTAAAAGCAATTGCGTGATGGGAGATCGTATTTTTAGAAAAGTTAAAAACTACACGCAAATAAACTACACAGACATATACCGCACCATGGCGAGTAAATGTACCTAAGCTCATCTTCATATTCGGTTGTTGATAAAACGATTTATCAAATCAATATTAAATATTTTATCACAAAATCAAGAATATTATTTTGGTAATTAGAAATACTCGATCGTACAAATCCGATTACAGTATGATTACTTTTACAGGCACTAAAATTTTTGGATAAATATTTTGGATAAATAAAAAACAGCTTAGCTGAAATTCATTATCCCTCACCTACTTAAGTCTATTTTTAAGAATTGGGTAAAAAATTTTAGTTTTTTTCAAAAGAAAGGACATCAGTTTTCTGATCAATAACTTTTATCAGCATTGCTATTTCCAATTGTGGTGTAATGGACTATTGCCGTAAATAAACGAGAAAGCCCCATATTTCTATGAGGCCAATTATTTTGTCTTATTAGCATCCACCAATAAAACTAAACCAAACAAACTAATGAAAATAAAAGACAAATAAGATTGAGATTTGTTTTTAATAAATAAAAAAAATCTTTAATATTTTTTTGTATTTGGGTTATTCAAGAAAAATAGAAGCCGCTCAAACTACCATTCTCAAACCCTCCCAAGGCAAAAGACAATTTCCTGAAAAGACATTTAAGCTATTAAGCAGCAGTTTATACAATTTCAAAACGGAGTTTGTTCGGATACAATTGTCACAACGCTGTCTGAAGTCCGAACTAACCCCGAACCAACCCCGTTCGAACTGATAGGCTTCCAAATTGTCCTATACTTGCCCTATACTAAAAAAGGCATCGCGATTTGCGATGCCTTGATGAAAATAGTTTTGTACCCTCAGATTAATTCAAATCAAAACGATCTAAATTCATTACTTTATTCCAGGCGGCCACAAAGTCTTTTACAAATTTGTGCTGAGCATCTGTACTTGCATATACCTCTGCAATTGCTCTTAATTCTGCATTCGAACCAAATACCAGATCAGCACGGGTTGCTGTCCATTTTGGCTGACCAGTAGAACGGCTGCTTCCAATATAAAGTTCTTTATCTTCAGCAATAGCTTTCCATACGGTTTCCATATCCAACAGGTTCACAAAGAAATCGTTAGTTAACTGACCAGGCTTTTCGGTTAAAACACCATTTTTTGAACCGTCGAAATTGGTATCGAGAGCACGTAAACCGCCTACTAACACCGTTAACTCAGGTGCTGTTAAATTAAGCAACTGGGCTTTATCAATCAGGAATTCTTCTGTAGGAACAGAAGAATTTGATTTACGGTAGTTACGGAAACCGTCTGCTGCTGGCTCTAAATAACCGAAAGATTCTACATCGGTTTGTGCTTGCGAAGCATCCATACGGCCTGGCGTAAAAGGAACTGTAACTGAATGTCCGGCAGTGGCGGCAGCTTTTTCTACTGCGGCAGTGCCTGCCAGTACAATTAAATCGGCTAAGGAAACCTTTTTGCCTTCAACTTGTACACCATTAAATTCTTTTTGAATCCCCTCTAATACGCCCAATACTTTTTGCAATTGTGGAGGATTGTTAACGGCCCAATCTTTTTGTGGTGCCAAACGGATCCGTGCACCATTAGCACCACCACGCTTATCAGAACCACGGAAAGTAGAAGCCGAAGCCCAGGCGGTAGAAACCAGTTCAGTAACAGTCAATCCTGAGGCCAATACTTTTGCTTTTAATGCTGCAATATCACTTTCGTTGATCAATGCATGGTTAACAGCAGGTATTGGATCTTGCCAAAGCAATTCTTCCTGTGGCACATCTGGTCCCAGGTAACGCGCCAAAGGTCCCATATCGCGATGGGTTAATTTAAACCATGCCCTTGCAAATGCATCAGCAAACTGATCAGGGTTTTCTAAGAAACGTCTTGATATTTTTTCATAAGCCGGATCAAATCTTAAAGAAAGATCGGTAGTAAGCATAGTTGGCAAATGTTTTTTTGATCCATCAAATGCATCAGGAATAATGGCCGCTGCGTTTATAGCTTTCCACTGATGTGCACCAGCAGGGCTTTTCGATAATTCCCATTCAAATCCAAACAGGTTTTCGAAAAAATTATTGCTCCATTGCGTTGGCGTTGTGGTCCAGGTTACTTCTAATCCACTCGTAATGGCATCAGCACCTTTACCAGAAGCATAACTGTTGTTCCATCCCAAACCTTGGCTTTCGATACCAGCGGCTTCAGGTTCTTTGCCTACATGATCTGCTGAAGCTGCACCATGGGTTTTACCAAAAGTGTGTCCACCTGCAATTAATGCCACCGTTTCTTCATCATCCATGGCCATGCGACCAAAAGTATCGCGGATATCTTTAGCGGCAAGAATTGGGTCTGGATTTCCATCCGGTCCTTCAGGGTTTACATATATTAATCCCATTTGCACTGCTGCAAGTGGTTTTTCTAAATTACGGGAGTGAACATCACCATCGGCATCATCATCAGTAACCACTACACCATGTGCTTTATTAGCTCCGTCTGAACCGTGTGCATAACGAAGATCGCCTCCCAACCAGGTTGTTTCGGAACCCCAGTATACCGATTCATCTGCCTCCCAAACATCCTCACGCCCACCAGCAAAGCCAAAGGTTTTGAAACCCATCGATTCTAAGGCGATATTTCCTGTTAAGATCATTAAATCTGCCCACGAAATTTTGCGGCCATATTTTTGTTTAATTGGCCAAAGCAATCTGCGGGCTTTATCAAGGCTCACATTGTCTGGCCAGCTATTTAGCGGTGCAAAACGCTGTAACCCGGCACCTGCACCACCACGGCCATCGCCCACTCTATAGGTTCCGGCGCTGTGCCATGCCATGCGGATAAATAAACCTCCATAATGACCAAAATCTGCTGGCCACCAATCTTGTGAATCGGTCATCAGTGCATGAAGGTCTGCTTTTAATGCGGCTAAATCTAAACTTTTAAAAGCTTCGGCATAACTAAATTCGCCGTCCATTGGATTGGATAAGTTAGAATGTTGACGCAAAATACCCAGTTTTAACTGCTTTGGCCACCAGTCGCCATTTCTGGTACCACCACCACCTACATTACTTTTCATGCTGCCATTATGAAACGGGCACTTGCTAATATCGTTCGATTCTTTTTCCATATATATATATGCTATTTTGTTAGTGAAATACTAATCCGTTGTAACAGGTTAAACAGGATTATTATAAATTTAGAAAATTGGAACAACTAATCACAATCATTTAATTCTATAATGGAATAGTTAGAATCTATTATTGTTCTATATCAGCAATTTAGAAGGATGCCAGGGCTTGGATCAATTAAAATTTAACCTGATATTAATTCTTTCTTAAAATTAAAATGCCCCATTAGTAGTTAATACAATTTTATCGAGATACTTTTAAAAGTTTTAAATTTAAAGGTTTTTGGGAACCCAATATTTGATCGCTTTGGGCTTAGCACTGAATGGAGGCAGCACCTGTGTTTCCAGTTCCTCCTAATCAGCGCTTTTGGTGAATGCTGCTGGTAGGAATGGCTATGTTTATGGCTTCGTATTGGCAATGTTATTCTCAAAGAAAAGCAAAGGGCTAACAGGCTTCGGCGAAGAGGGGTCAATGGTTATGGTATTCCAGTCAGTTCATGTTACGCTGATATTCAAGATCAGGTTTAAAAAGTGGCAAAGTGAACCAAAAGGTACTGCCTTCCCCAAGATGGCTATCTACACCGATCTCCCCGCCGTGCCGCCTGATAATTTCTGAACAGATGTACAGCCCAAGTCCGAGTCCGGAGGCACTGCCGCCTGTATAATCGACCCGGTAATAGCGGTCAAACAGATAGGGAAGCTTATCGGCAGGAATACCCTGCCCCAGATCCCGAACAGAAATTTTTACCCTTTCACCCAGGATTTCAGCGGAAATATAGATATCAGTAGAACCTGGTGCATATTTCATCGCATTGTTCACAAAATTCACTAAAACCTGATCGATTCTTTGCTCATCGCCCTCTACAAAAATAATCCCTGATGGGGCGATATGCAAGTTGAATTTTTCCTCAAGCTTAACATGTCCGCAGCTCCCAGCCAACCAGTCAGATATGCTGAACACTTTTTTCTGTAAGGAAATTTGCCCTTCTTTGATGCTCCCGGTATGCAACAGGTCTTCAACCAGGTGGCGCACCTTCTGCACGCTCCGGTTAGCCTGAGACATGAGTGTGGATAGCTTGGCATTACCTTGCACCTCCACCATCCTTTCCATCAGTTGCAGCGAGGCGTTTAAACTGGTAATGGGTGTTTTCAGTTCATGGCTGGCCACCGTGATAAACTCATCCAGGTGCTGGATCGCTTTGATATGTTGATTGATGTCCGTGCAGGAACCCATCCATTTCTCTACATTTCCGGTGGCGGAGATGATGGGAAGGGCACGTACCATATGCCAGTGGGATTCACTATTTAGTGTCTGCAGCCTGATTTCCATCTGAAAGTCCACTTTTGCCATTACAGCAGCAGTCCAGTTTCTGATTAACTTAAACTGATCCTGCGCATGGACTTTGCTGAGCACATCCCGGGTTTTAAACCCTCCTGCGGGCAGGCCAAAGAAAGAGGTGAAACGCCGGTTGACATAACTGATCTCCCCATCGGGCTCCGCAGTAAAGATTATTTCCGGTGTAAAGTCTGCAAGCAGTTCAAATTTGCTACGTTCGGAATCGGCCTGTTTTTTGGCATCCAATAGTTCTTTCTCGTATTTTTTGCGGTCGGTAATGTTGTATACAGTTGCATTCACCGCCACTACCTTGCCCTCCGAGTTGTGGAATACACTGGAATTGATCAGCGCAGGGAAGGCTGAACCATCCTTCCTGATAAAATCAAAGTTGATTTCGTTCACCATAGGCTGCATGCGCAATAGCGGCATATAAAACATCTCATAATAGATTTTTCCACCCTTTGATACCAGGTCTTTGAAGGTCAGTTTATCCACCACTTCTGCTCTGAAAAATCCCAGCCAGGAGATCAGGGTTTGGTTAACCTTCACGATCTTGCCATCTGCAGCAAAGGAAAGATAGCCGCAGGGCGCATTCTCATACAGCAGCTCGGGGTCGGTTAGCGCCCTTAAAAAATCATCGTTTGTAGATTGCTCCAAGCTGTTAGGATTTATCGTGGTTAGTTAAGATAGTCTTTGATCGCCTTGATCGTTTCCCCAGGTGCGCTCATATGAGGACAGTGGCCCGTCGCATCCATAACAACAAGGGTATTGCCCTGCATGTTCCGGTTCATGTACTCACCTACCGCAATCGGTGCGATCATATCGTTGCTACATTGCAAGGTCAGGCTCGGCACAGTCAAATGGGGTAGATCGGCACGGTTATCCGACAAAAAGGTCACCCTGGCAAACTGTTTGGCTATCTCCGGATCGGTCGCACAAAAACTGTTGGTCAGGCGTTCACCAAGTTCCGGCCGCTCGGCATTGCCCATAATCGACGGCGCAAGTGCTCTAGACCATCCAAGGTAATTGTTGTCCATCATCTCGAACAGGCCATCCAGGTCTTCCTTTTCAAAACCACCAAAATATTCACCATCGTTCAGATAACGGGGTGAGGGGCCTACAAAAACAATGTTCCTGAAATAATCAGGGCGCTTAATACCTGCCAGAAGACCGATCATACTGCTTACCGAATGGGCTACGAGGATTGTATCGGTCAGTCCCAACGCTTCATAGATCTCCAGGATATCCTGGGTATATCCTTCAAGAGTGCTGTAGCGCGCGGGATCATAAGCGGAAAGATCAGATAGGCCAGCGCCGACGTAATCAAAGCTGACTACCCGGTAACCGGTAGCAAAGGTATTGATGATATCCTGCCATACATTCTGGTCGCATCCATAGCCATGGGCAAATACCATCGTCGTATTGCCTTCGCCAAATACTTTTACATTGTTTCGTTTTAAAATATCCATAAAATAGTTTGTCAAGAGAAATGCAGACAAATCTATATAATTTTCTTTTCGATCAACACTTAACATCTGTAAAACAGCGAATTTGGAAAAAAGTTTACAATAACAGATTAATGTGCAAAGCGGACAACCAATTCGGAATCTCCAGGTTATCAGGTAGCTACCGAAGTCAAAACGATCAGGTTAAGCATACCACGTTAATGAATAACCAATTTAAATTCGGGCCAAAGTGCAGATTAATGTATAGTCTCCGGTTGTCCGTTTGCGGGTGTTCTGGTACCTACTTAACCATGTTCTGCATTGATCTTAAAGTTAACAGTGAAACTATTTCGGCTACAGCTGGCAAGTGTTCTACAGATTTCCCGATTGTGACTATATACCAATGGATTATAGAAAGCGCTGCCAGTGCTTTCCGTTATAGAAAAAAGGGATCAGATGGTTAATCTGCAATTTTTATTTTTTTTTATCACATTTCATAATATTTTTGAAACCTAAAATTTAAGCGCTTACGCATCTATACCATGAAAGAAACGACAAGGTCTGTTATTAGGGGCACGGGTAGTTATATACCCGAAAAAGTAATTGGAAGTGAATATTTTATGGATGCCACTTTTTTTGAGAACGGGGTCCCCTTGGATAAGCCCAATGCTGAGGTCATCAATAAGTTCTCGCAGATCACAGGGATTTTGGAGCGGCGCTATGCCGGTGAGAACGAGCTGTGTAGCAACATTGCAGCCCGCGCGGCGCAAATGGCACTGAACGATTCGGGAATAGATAAAGAAACCCTTGATTATATCATCTTCTGCCATAATTTCGGGGACATCCAACCAGGATCAAACAGAAGTGATCTTCTGCCTTCACTGGCCTCGAAGGTTAAACAGCACTTAGGCATTATGAACCCAGACTGTGTTGCATACGATATTATTTTTGGATGCCCGGGCTGGGTCCAGGGCTCCATACAGGCAGACTATTATATCAGGAGTGGAGATGCGCGCAGAGTAATGGTTATCGGCTCCGAAACACTAAGCAGGATCATAGACGCGCACGACCGTGACAGCATGATCTTTGCAGATGGTGCGGGCGCGGTCATTTTTGAGGCAGGCGAAGAGGCAGAACAGAACAAAGGTATCCTGGCCCACAAAACACAGACTTTTGCAATGGGCCATGGTAACCACCTGTATATGGGTAAAACCAATGATCCTACAGCAGACGATGCTAATCGTTTCATGAAGATGAACGGCAGAAAGCTATATGAGTTCGCTATTGTACAGGTGCCATTGGTAATCCAGAAAGCGATCGAAAAATCAGGTCTGGCCCTTGAAGACATCAACATTATCTTTGTGCACCAGGCTAATGAAAAAATGGATGCTGCAATAATGAGAAATCTGTTCAAGCTATACGGCAGGAACAGTGTGCCGCAGGGACTAGTACCAATGACCGTTTCATGGCTTGGCAATAGCTCAGTAGCAACGGTACCTACGCTACTGGATCTGGTACTACATGGGCAAATCAAGGGTTACAGCGTAAAAGAGGGCGACGTTGCAGTATTTGCATCAGTCGGGGCGGGGATGCACATCAATGCCTTCCTGTACAGATTCTGATCATACACCCTAAAAATTGAAATTTATTAGGCGATCTGTTATTAACAGGACTAAAGCGGACAATTGGGCATGGATGATCGCTTCAGACAGCCTTAAAATTTAAAGCATATTTAACTGTCTGGCAAACAAGTTGAGTAATATATTGTATGCTATTTGATATATAACATTCCAAATATTTATGGTTATCATTAACAGTTTTGAAGAATACAAAGCCTATCTGGGGAAACAGATCGGCAAATCTATGTGGCATAAGATCGATCAGGAGCAGATCAACAGATTTGCAGAGGCAACGCTTGACTTTCAATGGATACATGTGGATGCGGATAAAGCGCTAAATAGCCCATTCGGCTCCACCATTGCTCATGGATATCTTACACTATCGCTTATCCCATATCTGTGGAAGCAGATTGCGGACATCAGGGATGTTAAAATGGAAGTTAACTATGGCATCGAGAAATTTAGGTTTAACCTTCCCGTTCGGGTCAATGATGAAGTCCAGCTCCGTGCGAAGCTGATTTCAATTTCAGACCTAAGGGGCATAACAAAAGTTGTAATCCAGGCTGATCTTGACATTATGGGGCAGACAAAAATGGCATACACGGGGAATGTGGTGTTTTTATACCACTTTAATTGAAATGAGTGCCGGGCAATAGGCTGTTAGCAGAAATCAAAATTTATCATTAAAGATGAGGCTGTTTCATAAATTATAGAATTGTCATCCTGCCCAAAGGAATCATACGGAGAGCCCAATGACATTAAGTTAAGGAGAAAGCAAAAAAAATATTGTCATCCTGAGCCTGTCGAAGGACAAATATTTTTTTGCTTTCAACTAGTAAAAGTCTTCGACAGGCTCAGACTGACAACACTTATGCTTCTATCCCTCATTGATGTGCCGGTGAAGGTATTCTTCAACATTGAGCAGATCATTGTCAACCTGTTCTTTAGCGGTCATTGACTGATAATGAACGGAATCTTCATCGAACTGGCTAAATAAGGAATATTTCAATAAACCTTCTCCGGTATCAGATTCTTCTTCATGGCTTTGACCGATTACGGTAAAAATCCCTTCTATGCCGTCATGCACAAAACTGTATTTCACCTGTAACAGATTGAGATCATCTGAAGGGATTTCAGCAATTTCAGTGTATTCCCTGTCTCTTACCGTTTCCAGTCCCTGTTTAATCAGATCAAGGGCTTTTTGTCTTTTATCTTCGTTCATATATTTTTTATGCTTTAACTAAAAGAACAGATTAAATGCCCTTATGTTTTAATTTCTGCATCCAGAACCTAACATTATAGTGAAAAACCAGAAAGCTCCGCTTCCCATCTAACCGATTGCAATCGGCCTAAGTAAATTTATTTTTGGTGAAGCGGACCATAGTTATGATTTTTGCTCCAGGAGACAATGGCATTAGATTATCTTTCAATCATCACATGCAATATAATTCATTGGTTTTCAAATAATTTTGTTATATTTGAAAATAATTAAATAAAATATAATGCAACAAGGAACAGTAAAATTTTTCAATGAAACAAAAGGTTTTGGATTTATCGTACCAGCTAATGGCGATGCAGAACTTTTTGTACACGTATCTGGCCTATTGGACAACATTCGTGAGAATGATTCAGTAAGCTATGATGTAGAAGAGGGCAGAAAAGGCCTGAACGCAATCAACGTTAAGATAGGATAAGATAATAACCTTCATACATTGTTAAAAACATCTGCCCATAAGGCAGATGTTTTTTTTTGCCCTGTTTAAAGATACTGGATATTGATGCTGACTTGCCACTGTATCATTACTAACACCATGATCCTGTAGAGGGTCGGTGATAGTACCAACTATATCCTATAGCATTAACCCAAAATAAACCCTTATAGCCTATTAATTCGGGCTAATAAAACAAAAAAAAGCGGTATAACCGCTTTATATATTTATTTGTGTAATTCAATTTACCGAGCAGGCAATTACCACATTATACTTTTTCGATCGAATCCGTTAGGGCGTCCTTTGCGTCTTCTTTGACTGCGACCAACTCATCTCTCACCTCGTCCCTTTTAATTCCCAAGGTGTCGACAGCTTTGTCAGCATATTCCTTGCCAATCCTTCCCAAGCTTTCAATCTCACTTTGCGCCTTATCGACAACTCTATCCTTTAAATCCCGGAGAGACCGTGATAGCTTGTCTACCGTTTCTTCGCCCTTTTCTGGTGCAAATAATATACCCAAAGCAGCACCTGCCGCAAGGCCTGCCAATAATGCTACTACTGTTTTTGAATTGTCGTTCATAATTAAATGGATTAATATTTCTATCTTAAAACCAAAGATTTGGCATATTGTTTTGAGTTTTTATGTATTTTCGCTATTAGTAAACTTATCAAAATTTCTGTTGACCGAAAGGTGCGCTTTTTTTATCGCCAACCATAAAAAGCCAGCCCTGTATTACCAAATTACCCAAATCAAATTATCAAAACCCAGGTTATGAAGGGCAATTATTATAACACAGCGGCATAGTTGCATTACTAATGGTTATGGTTTTTAAAGTAAAGCTTAAACTGCGTACCCTTGCCCAACTTGCTCTCCACTTCAATCCTACCGCCCGATAGGTATACAAATTCCTTCACTAGATGAAGTCCAACTCCGGTTCCCTCCACATCTCTTGAAATCCGCTCATACTTGGTGAAAATCTTCTCCTGGTCCCATTCTGCAATTCCCCGGCCATTGTCTGTAATGGTGAATACGGTATAATCCTCATCCACATAGGTTTTGATCTTGATCTCCGGGATGCGTCCATTATAGCGGTATTTGATGGAATTGCCTATGAGATTATAGAGGATACTCCTAAGCTTACGCCTGACGAAAAAGAGCTCGGACTGTTGAACTTCCCAGCTGATCTTCGCTGTGGATTCCAGTATCTGGGGTGCCAGGGTTAGCCGTACATCTTCAAGGATCTGTTCAACATCGAGAAGTTCTGCCCGCGCCTGATAGTGCTGATCAGACCTGCGCGACTCTGTGAGGTCCATGATGATGTCCTTGATTTTAAAAAGGCTATTTTCAACTTTTTCAAGCAATACAGGGAACTTGTCCATTCCCTTTTCGGGGATCTTCTTAAGCATTTCAATCGTTAATCCCAAACTTGTCAATGGAGTTTTTATGTCATGTGAAATCGTGTCCAGGAGTAATTCGTGCTCCAGGATTAAGCTTTCCTGATCTTTTAGTTCCCGAATTCGCGAAGTAATGTCTACAAATGTGATAATCACCCCATTTGTTTTCTTTTCCCTGATCATCACATAAGGGATGATGTTCATCTGAAACCAGCTCATGTCTGTCGTCTGGATTTCCTTCTCCAGGATTTCACCGGTCTCAATAACATGCTGGATATTTTCGAGAATGCTTGGAAAGCGAAAATTGTCCTTTATTTCGGCAAGCGGCCGGCCTATGTCATCCGGACGGAGCCTAAACTGTTTCATGGCCGGTGGCGTAAATTTTCTCAGCACAAAATCGGCATCCACGAAAAGTTGGGGGATTATAGTATTCTGGAAATAGTTTTCAAGCTCATCGTTAAGTTCTATCAATGCGCTTATTTTCTGCTTTTCATTTCCCATATCGTTGTTCTTTATGGAGTTGCATTTATTTAAAGGATAATATCAAAATCATTGATTAATCCTCTGATGAAATTTTTTATTTTTTCTATTGATTAAGTGACATGTTGTTATAATCATTGCACGACCTGATTTCAAAACTCAGCACAGAACTGCTGAACTGACAACGAAGACTCCCTATCATTAGTTAACAAGTTCATTTACTTTTTTCAACAAGCTATCTACATCAAATGGTTTCTGGATAAAGGCATCAGCCACGCATCCACTACTTACCTGTTCCAGGCTGGCATGGGCACTCATGATGATGATGGGTACCTGGGCATCTCTGCTTTCATTGCGAATATGGCTACATACATCCAGGCCTGAGCCATCTGGAAGCATAACATCTAATATATATAGATCAGGAACAAGATTTAGGTCCCGGTCCATGAAGTCAGCAACATTCACAAAACCAAAAACCTCATAGTTCTCGGATTCCAGTATCCATTGTACCACTTCTCGTATATCTGTATCGTCCTCCAATAAAATTATCCTAGCCATATGATTTATTTGTTACTATCAAACAAGGTAAGGCCACTTTCGTTTGAAAAAACATAAAAAAATCCATAAAAATTAAGCTGACACTCAACATAGCCAGCAGATTTGAAGTGGAAAAGAGTAGCACTTTCTAAAAAAAAATGCAGCCATATTTTGATAGAAATACCTAAAATTTAACTTCACTTTCCCTTGGGACTTACGTTTGGAATACCCAATGTTTTCAGGATTTTGACTGGTAAGGTTTTGATTTTTCATCTTGCCGGACGAGGATAATTTCCGGCTCCCTGGGCATTTACGGGGAGAGTTATCGAACTGAAAAGCAGTTGAACTACTGCTTTTCAGTGATTTAAGTTTACTGTGGAGAATATCGGATTTGAAATTTCATCAATTGCGTTACTTAAACGTTGTCTTTGGTGCTTTAAAAGCGGTTTTTTATTCGTCATATTGGGCAATTTGGCTGAGTTCTGGCTGAGTTTTCAATCGATTAGCTAAAATAAAGATAAACAAAAAACACCGTTTAAACCGCTTAAAAACCATATTTAAATACTTATAATGTGGCGAATATGTTATGGTTCACTAAAAAATCTCATAGAAAAACTGGAATTTAATAGAAAAATCAGCACTTATTGCATCTTTCCATGGATGAATTTTGAGCAAAAAATATTCTAAAATTTTTGGTTTACTGGCAGAGTTTTTTGGGATGGTGACCGCACTTACCGAAAGTACCGAGTTGGTGGAGTAGACTTCCACTTTACCGTGACAACACTATGTTTGTCTTGCAACACTCCATCATCTCGCCTTATATGTAGTTCCGACTCAGATGGTTCATATTTGCCGTCAGATTCGCAGTTGCCCACACGACACCCTTGCTATTGACTAACACATCCTATTGCAAAATGTATTCGGGACTTTCACCCTATAGCTCATTGCCAAACCTAGCATACTAGAAAGCGGGAGCAGCCAAAATTGACTATTCCCGCGTATGCAAATTAACATTTCCTTATATTACGTATTTAAATTTCTCGCCTATTCTCAATCGTTTGTGGAACCAATGCTATTATCAAATGTATTTTCTTGTTCATTTCTTCCTAGGAATTCAGCACTTTATCAAGTTGAGTATGGATATGGAAGCTACCTTTGCTATAAGATGATGCAGAACGATCACTACGGGCTAGCTAATGAAAAAGCCTGCTTAATAATCTTAAGTTCTTCATTAGTGATCCCACCGGTTTTTTTCAGCATCTCCTCAAATACACTATATTCAGCTGCATATTTGGAATTTGTGCTTGGAAAGCCATTAAAGTCTGCAAGATATTTTCCATTTTCATCAAAGATGACAGAAAAGGGAATACCTCGTCTATTCCTACCCTGATAACGCTCTAAAAGCTCCGAAGCGCCAAGTTGCTGCTTGTGTATCTCAAGATCGTCTTCGTGGGCAAGTAAATGAACAAAAACATATTTATCCTTAAATATTTTTTGGCATAAAGGATGATTGATCGCCGTATCTAGCACATGGCACCAGTGGCACCAAGAAGCGGTAAAGGAAAGGAAAATCTTTTTGTGGTCCCTCTTGGCCTCCTCCATTGCCCTTTCCATGATATCCTTCGCGTTAGGAGGGCCTAATTCCCTATAGGTAGCCATCATCTTTGCTTTCACCACCGCTTTCTCCTCTAAAGTTAGCCTTAGCATATCGACAAAATTTTGCGTTTCCTTATCCGTCGCAGGAAATCCTGTATACTGCCCAGTCTTTTTTAAGACGGCATCTAATGAAATCAGTGTTGGAACCTTTCTTGTCTCCCTGTAGTAGCTGGTATCTACAAAATTATCGAAACGCTCAAAAATTTCAACTCCTCCTGGGGTCTCTCTTTTTCTCGTGGCTAATGAAATCTCCTTGATTTGCATTGGGCAAATGATATAATGCTTTTCAAGAATTCGTTTAATTTCAGGGTCATCTAAACTTTCACGCAATATTTTTGACCATGGATTAAAAGAAGCGTAAAATTCAATCAAGATGTCTTTCTTTTGTTTCTTTGCTTTAACTGAAGCCTGCTGCAGCATTTTTTCAGCCGTTATTATTTTTTCTTGAGCAGTGCTGGATAAGGTAATTGCGGATAACAGAAGGATTAAAGTTAAAGGCTTGAATATTTTAATAAATTGCATATTTTCTATTTTAAAATTTCATTTAATTTCTTTTCCAGTTGTTCACCCCGCAAATCTTTTCCTATGATCTTGCCATCAGGGTCTAATAAATAATTTGTAGGAATAGCCTTAATTTTATAAATTTTCGCAGTCTCACTATTAAAGCCACTCAAATCAGATACATGTGTCCAAGATCCCACTTTATCATCATTAATTGCTTTTAACCAGGCAGAACGACCTCCCTTGTCATCAAGCGAAACACTTAGGATATCAAAGTTTTTATCTTTGAATTTTTGGTATGCCTTAATGATATACGGGCTCTCTGCTCGACATGGGTGGCACCAACTAGCCCAAAAATCAACAAAAACATATTTTCCCCTGAAAGATTTTAAAGAGACTACCTTACCTGCGGCATCTGGCTGTGCAAAGTTTGGTGCTATTTTACCCAATGATAAGTCAGCTTTGTAGTCTAAATCTTTTTTCACCATCAATGCGGAGGGAAGTTTTTTAAAATCATCAGCTAACAATTGGTATAGGGAATCTAATCCAGATTCTTTAGACTGCCAATAGCTTCTTAAGGCATATAAACTTAGCGCAGATTTTTTTCCGTGCGTAATGATATATTGTTTAAAGGGTTCGGTATAATTTTTGGTCTCAAAAAGCTCTTGGAAGTCTTTATTATAAGGTGAGCCTTTCACCTCCAATTTCGTAATGTCTGTCCCTGCTTTAATTACAATTTTATTTGCACTTAAACAAAATACACCTGTTGGGCCAAAGTACTTAGTACCAATCACGGCAATTGCGGGCTCAGGAATACTGCCTTCAAAAAAGACTTTACCATTTTCTACCATTACGCTATCACTTTTGCCTTGCATGCCATTTTCACCACCAAAAAAATAAGTTAGTATGACTATTCTTGGTTGTGGCTGAATATTACTCACATCAATTGAAAGACTAAACTTATCATCTGGCTTTTTCTGTGCGTATGCATATGAGCCAATCAGGCTCAAGAGAAATAAAATTTTAAAGAGATTTTTCATTTTTATTTTTTTAATTGTTCTTATAATACACAGTTACCCTAAAATCAATCTTCTAATCCCAGTTTCTGGCGCAGTAAGAAAATTAGACTGCATTAAGGAAAACATATAGAATAAAGGGCTAATTTGTGTGTTCTTTGTTATTTGTTGTTATAGGCTATATCAACGATTCTTTTAAATCCTGAATATTCTTGGACTGTTTCCCCAGATACTAAGTCTCCACTAGCTTTTAAATGAAGTTCTACTAATGAACCTACTCCATTAGCGCGCATCACACCAATGCCTAGCCAATTGATTGTACCATTATCTGAAAAACCATTGTATTCTGTACGGAAACGCATAGCAGTTACTGTTGCGGTTGGATCCGGATGCTGATAAATAACCGAAGCATTTACAGGCGTAGCATTTAAATCAAGTTTGTATATTTTGTTACCACTGGAATAAAACAAGATACGTTGAAAGGCAAAACTCGTTGCGAGTTTTGAGGCTGTTGATATGCCCGGAGGGTTACAAGGCCAATATGCTGAGCAGCTTGCTTCTGTTCCGGTTCGGATCCCATTGGAAGAAAATTCGTAAACATGCAGCTTATTTGCATCGATTTCGCTGTAAGTTGCAATGAGCGCTTTAGCCTCAAAATTAAACAGTCCATAAGACATTCCACCGTAAAGAAAGGTTTTATCCCCACCTATTGCAGTTGGGTTAAACTTATTAGGGTAAGCTCCAGCTACTGGTATATTGGTAATTTTAGTTCTGTTTTCTGTTGTTGGATTTTCAGGATTGGTGTTAGACGAACTATATGAATTACCGGCATTGTTAAAATAAAGAAACCGCTTATTTAGTTCATCAAACAAAATCATCGCATTATATATGAAAGCTCCTCCCGTAAAATTATGGGATAAGATAGGTAAGGTTCCATCCAATGGGGCCATGTAAAACCTTGTAGCCCCACCTTGCTGCCATAATTCTCCCTTATCTAATATAGCTTCTCTAGAAGTATACCAATAAGCTTTTGTTGGATTTGGTGTTCCAGTATATTGCCGCATAAAACCAGTATAGTTCAATAAAGGAGTTAAATTCCCCGCATTATAGAACTTACCACCTTGATCTGTAAAAACATATAGTGAAGCAAACGGCCAGGAACCTGTACTTGTAAAGCTGTTGTATAACCCATTCACCATCAAAACTCTGGGCTTTCCATCAATTACCGCTCCTGCATTTTCTTTTCCATAAGCATCAGCGGAAACCAATGCACTGGGGCCCATGTTCTCTACCGTTCCTAGTAGGGATTTACTGTTATCATCTTGCAAAACGAACCAGCATTTTACAAAAGGCTGAACGTAGTTTATCATGATGTCATTGTAATATTTAATTCCAACACTGTTGTCTATAGTAATAAGCCTGAAGAAATCTCTCTCAGCAAGAGAGCCAGCCTTGACAGAAAATTTTAATGTTTTTACTTTGCTATAGCTAATCCATTGTCCAGTCGGATTACTTTTCTGCCATTCAAAAGAAAGCTTGCTTTCATCTTTATTAATGGTTTGAGTAAATAGGGGTAAATATTCAACTATAGTGGAATCTTTTGTTGGTATACGAGCCACTAAGGTAGTAACAACGCTGTCTTTCAATTTATTTACAGGAGTATATTCATAGTTTCCTTTGTCTTTATAACACCCGAGTAAAAGTGCAGATGTGAACAAAATAGAAAACAGGTATTTTATTGATTTCATAACTTTTATTTAAGATGATAATTAAGGAAAACTAATTGGTCTTGAAGGAGTAGCATCGTCCATTAGGGGCTTACCTGGATTAGATACATTGTACGCAGCTAATGCAGCTTTTGATTTATTCAATGCACTTGTAACTGAAAAATAATAGTACACATCACTGGTTGCCTTCAACATTAGCCTATATTTTGCGTCACTAAAACTTCCGAATTGTGAAGTATAGAAAGACCACCAAGAAGGCTCTTCAAACTTGTCACTTACTTCAATCCTAACGGTCTGATTTTCTGTAACTCCAGTTGTGAATTTAGTCGATTTGCCAAAATCAAAAGTAATATTCAATGCATGTAAAGCTTTCGGAGTTTTTGGTCTTCTTACAACAATGGTGTCGATATAGGTAGCTTTCAGATAATCAATCAATAAAGGATCCCTCCATATCTTTACATCAGCAATATTTATATTACTTACATCAGCAACTTTATTGAAATATAGGGTGGTTTTTTCAGTTCTTTTTTTCCCCATCGGCGTAACACTAATAGTTACTAGAACACTGTCTTTCCCATTTACAAAATCATCAGGACTACTAAAAAGCACTGTTTTTAGCGCATCACTACTACCAAAATTAATGCCGTCAGGTTGGTCATAAGGGCTCAACTCCTGCTTTTTGCAAGCGGCAAAAAATAATGCAGTCATCAATAAGCTATAAAATATTTTTTTCATGGTTAATCTCCTTTATTTTTTACCGTAAGTAATTTCATCGTCTGGAACAGGAAAAACGTATTGCAAGTCTGTCATTCCGCCCAGTACTGGACAATTTAAAAATGTGCTATAGTTTTTCCGTTTATAGTAATAGAATAATTGTCCCTCACCATAAAATTCTTTCTGATATTCCTTCATGATTTCATTTGTGCGGCGGGTTTGTCCATTAGATTCTATCGAATCCCAATTGGTGCCTGGAACCAGATTAAACGACTGCGATATGTTCCTGTTGTTTCTTACCGTATTCAGATAAGAGGCACTCCTCACTGGATCAGGATCACATTCTGCTAAAATATAATACATTTCAGGAAGCCTAACCAAGGGGACAGACTCCTTATGAGGACCAGCACTTAATCCCCATGTATATTTGGTAGTCACCTTCACATCAGAACCCGTTACAAATGCATTATCTCCTCCCCTAAAATCAGTAGCTCCTCCACTATTTTTTTCATAAATAGTATTGAGCAAGCTTGAGGATAGGTACAGATTGGTTAATGCAAGTGATGATCCAAAATCTGGAAATACCAAGTCAGTCATCTTAGCCACATTCAATGTTAATATATGCTCTGAGAATAAGATTTTGTTATCAGCATTATTTACAGTAAAATTAAAGTAGGTGCTGTTTATTACATCATTTGCTCTAACCATTGCCTGGCTTTTGTCGTCTGCATGTAAACCATCTGCGGACCGGTACAGGTAAGCTCTGGCTAATAAAGCTTTTACCGCATAAACATTCATTCTAAACTGCCGCAGATACAAGAAAGGATCGGTGCCAGTTTGTGCAAAATTCTTCGGATCACTGTCCTTAAGCAGCCTTTCAGCTTCCAGCAGATCAACAATTACATTGTCCATAATTTTTGATGCCGGTAATAACGAGGTTGCCACCGTAGCATTGGTATTACGGTAAGGTATGCTTAATCCATTGGGTGTTTTTACGTAAACAGGCCCATACATTTTTAAAAGTTCAAAGTGTAAAAATGCCCGTAAACCTATTGCTTCTCCCTTAATTAGGTTATGATATTTTGGTGTGGTTAACACATCTGGATGTTCTTCAACAGCCGCCAATAGGTTATTAATATTTGCAATGATGTTATACATGTTGCTATAAATGCCTCCAACAGTAGACTGGGCACTACTTGGCACTTCATTATTCTTATAATTATACCATGCGGCGGTGTTGTAAGTGGGTTTATCATATCGCTGACCCAGCACATCGATAAAGCCATAACTCAAATTTTTAGCATATAAGGTCTGGGCACCCATTTTCACATATACACCTGTAAGTGCATCTACAAACCCAAATTCAGTGCTAAAAAGATCATCTGATTTTACAGCAGTTTTAGGTTTTACATCTAGCCACTTTTTACAGGAGGTTAACAGCCCTACACTGCAAAGCATAAATAATATGATTATTTTTATTTTAATAGATTTCATATTTTAATCGATTAGTGTTTAGAATGTACTGCTTACTGAAAAACTGAATACGCGGGCAAACGGATATTCTGTTCCACGTTCTTGTTTAACACCACTTACTCTAAATATATCTTCCATATTAAAGGAGAGCTGAAGAGAACGCATATTTAAGTTTTTTAACATACTAGTTTGCTCTTGAAAACGATAAGATAATGATGCCGAACTTAAGCGAAATTCATCTGCATCCATTACAAATCTTGAAGATGCCTGTGTAGAAGATCCATTTAATGAGATTGCCTTATATAAAGCTTCATCTCCATAGGTTTTCCAACGCAAATCAAGAGCTCTTCTATCCACGTTATTATACAAACTGACGTTTTCAATTTTGTCTATCAGCGTACTATTATAAATTTGGGCACCAAAATTATAGTTGAAGTTCAAATTCAATCCAAAACCTTTATAGCTGAAATTAGAATTGATGTTACCATTAATCTTAGGAGAGGTGTTGCCAACTGGAACTAGATCTACTGCATTCCATAAGTATGTCTTCTCGCCATTTCTTTTCACAAAAACTTCTTTACCAGTATAGGGATCAATGCCCAATGAAGGAACTACCCAAATTCTGCTTAAAGATTCGCCTTCCACATAACGAGGTAATGGTGTGCTTGTAATATTAGCTGCATTCATATCATTTAATGCCTTAAGTGCACTACTAATATTGGTCAATTTGTCGCTATTATGGGCCGCATTGAAACGCAAAGTCCAATAAGCCTGTTTTGAAATATCCTGATACGGAATTACGCTAAGATTAACCTCATATCCTTTATTGTCAAGAGAACCAATATTGTTGGTATAATTTGAAAATCCCAAAGATGGAGCGACAGTCATATCTGTTACAAGATTGGTAGTATGCTTTGAATAATAATCAAATCGAAAGGAAATTCTATTATTAACGAGAGAGAAATCCAAGCCCAAATTGCTTTGTTTAGTGTCCTGCCATTTTAGATTAGGGTTATCCAATCCAATTAATTCAGCTCCTGACCCACTGGATGCAATATATGGGCGTCCGGTTAAATTCGAATAGGTATAAAGCTTTAGTGATTGATATGGCGGAAATCCCTGGGAGCCTGTGGTACCATAGGTTGCACGAATGGTCAGGTTATTCACAAATTTGACCTGTTTCATAAATTCTTCATTGAATACATTCCACCTTACACCCGCAGACCAGAAAGGAGCAAAACGATTATCGCTGCCAAATTGGGAAGAGCCATCAATACGAATATTGTAATCAAATGCATATCGGCTTTTATAAGCATAATTGAATGCACCAATAACCCCCATACTTCTTGTCGTACCTTCTGCGCCAGAAATGGTCTGGTTAAATTGTTGTCCCATCAGGATATCATCCAAGAATGCATTTGGAAATCCTGTTGCAGTAGTCTGTAAGCTATTTGATTTACCTTCATTCATCGTATAACGAAAGTTAATACCCGTCATATGATCGTCTCCCAACAGCCTGTTGTAGGAAGCTGAAAGATTAAAAGTATAATTTAGGTTGTCACTTTTGGTAAGCGCATAACTTCCTTTTTTTGTGGGATCAGTAATGGTAGCAAAGTCTGTATGTTGTGCTGGTTTAAAAACATCCGCTTCACCGATATCTTTGGTAATTCCCAAATCAGTACTTAACCTCATATAAGCCGTAGGACGGTATTCAAAACTCATATTATTAATAATGTTCAATACTTTGGTATAGTCCTTAAGATGTAGCGTCGAATTATAAAGCGGATTAGTCACAGTTGTACCTGTCCCTAGGGCATTCCTGTCTAAAACCTTGATCACATTTCCATTGTCATCATATGCACGGTAATAAGGATTCATGCTGGCATACTGACTAAATGTCCCATACGGCGAATTATCTCCTCTGGTATTGATTACATTAAGCCGATTGGAAAATAGAAACTTGTGTAGTCTGTAAGATATGTTCAATGCAGCAGACTGACTTTCTCTAGATGATCCCTTCATCAGACCGGGAGAGCTGGTTAATCCTAAATTTAATCCATAACGAAATTGTTCTGTACCGCCATCCATGGTTAAATTGTGTCTTGTTGGTACAGATACATGTAAAGGTTTAGATAGCCAATAGGTATTCACTCCACTTATTACATCTGCTTTTAATGCCGCGTATCTATTTCCCTTTAGTAAACCACCTTGCGCTGGATTAGGATCTTCGTAAACACCCGCTAATCTTTCGAACTCTAATTTTTCTGCTGCGTTTGCCAAATTGTAATCACTTAAGTCAGGCATTTGCACGCTAATGTTACCACTATAAGAGAAGCGAATTTTACCAGGCAGAGGTTTTGTAGTTTCAATTACTACTACTCCATTAGATGCTTTAGAGCCATAAATTGCACTAGCTGCAGCATCCTTTAATAGGGTAATACTTTCAATTCTCTCAATTGGAATATCAAGAATGATCTGAAGTGTAGACTCAAAACCATCTAATATAATTAAAGGTTGATTTGGGTTACTGGCATACTCACCTTTAAAGGCTACCGCATTATTGGCACCTGTAATTGTGGTACCCTGAACAGTTGTTGAACCCCTAAGTTGCCAATCTGGCAAGACATTTGGGTCTGATCCAGCTTTTAAATTTTCGATTACCCTAAAACTTGGATCTATAGCCTGAAGTGCTTTAGCTAAATTATTCGCGCTATACTGCTTTAATTCAGCGCCTTTAATAGTAGTAGCTGAACCAGTATATCCTTCTTTCGCTCTTTCGAAAATACCAGTAACAACCACTTCGTTCATGGTTTGGTTTAATTCAGTTAAAATAACCTGTAATTTTAACGACTTTCCTATTTTCACTACTTTTGGTTCATAACCTACGTAATTAAATAGCAAACTTGAATTGCCTTGAACAACTATACTAAAATTACCTTCTTTATCGGTTTGTACCCTAATAGGAGAATTATTTACAGAAATGGTAACTCCAGAAATACCTGTTCTCGATTTAGCATCGATAACTGTTCCGGTAATTAATGTATCGGCCCTAATTGATCTGTTTTCTTTAATTGGATCAGCTACTGAACTTATTTTACGTTGGATCATGATTTTCTTATCCTTGAGCGTAAAACTTAATGGCTGATCTGCAAGTACTTTTTGAAGTGTTTCAGCAACACTTACCCGATTTACATTTAAACTGACATTTTTCAGCGAGCTTATTACATCATTATTATAAATGATATCGTAACCACTTTGAATACGTATTAGTTTAAAGATTTTATTCAATGAAATGTTTTTTTCATTTATAGAGATTGTCTGTGCAAATGAGGTATTTGCTCTAAGCTGTAAAATTCCTACAAAAAAAATAGCAAGCGTTATTTTCATAATTAATATGAATTTTAAGGCATAACCAGGCGGATTACCTAGATATTCGGTAAAATTTTTATACATTTAGTTGGTTGGTTTATGCTGGCGCTTAACTCAGGCCGCAGTGGTTAATAATTTAATTTATTGCCCAATCTCTCCAGGAGTGTTAGTAGCACTCCTGGTTACATCTTAGGGGCTTTGATCAAGTAGCTTATTTAATCACCCTAATCCTCCTTCCTTCTATTTTAAATTTAACATCACCAGTTCCCTGGAGCAGATCTAAAACTTCTTGTATACTTTCATATTTTGAAATCTTTCCTCCCAAATGAAGGTTTTCTGGTTCATAATCATAAACTACGATTACATCATACCATCTGCCAATGGTTCGCATTAGGCTTTTAAATTCTTGCCCCTCAAAAATAAATTCTCCATTTTTCCAGGCAATGTCAGCATCAACGTCAGCTAAGCTTATCTGCATCGCTCCATTTTTCAGAATGGATTGCTCGCCTGGCCTCAAAGTCTCTTTGAGCTGACCTGAAGTTATCTTCACAGCACCTTCCAATAAACTGGTTATAGTAGTAGGTTCATCAACATAAGAATTGATATTAAAATGTGTGCCTAATACTTCAACCTCTTGTTTTGTTGTCTTTACGACGAAAGGATGTGCTCTATCTTTTGCAACTTCGAAATAACCTTCACCTCTAAGCTCGACCACGCGTTTACCTTGATTAAAATTAGTTGCATTATAAGTTAAACTTGAAGCTGCATTGAGCCAAACCTTACTTTTATCTGGTAGTATTACCATATAAGTTTCTCCCTTGGCGGTAGTAAGAGTATTCATTTCTTGAATACTTCCCGCATTATTTTTGATTTCATAGATCAGTTCACCATTTGCGGTTTTAGTAATATCAATGCCCGCCAGCTGTGCAATTGTTCCATTACCCACATCAGCTAATCTAATTTTTTTGCCATTGGCTAAGGTTAGGGTAGCTCCGATAGTTCCCGGGACAACTTTCTGGGTAGTTAAATTTGTTGTTTGAGCAGCTTTATGTGGATGGTAATTGAAAAAATAAATTCCGAAAATTATCAATACAACCGCAGCGGCAATTTTCACGATTCTCGGCCACAAGCGATAGACTTTTGCAGGCTGCATTTCTTTCTCTTTGCTAAGGATAATCCACATCTCATTGCTCACGCGTTCCAACTCATCATCTGAATATCCAGACGCTATTTTTGGATTTAACTGATGTATCCAATATTTCGAAATTATTTCTTCATCTGCAGTAAAATCACCTGAGCTGATTTTTTCAAGTACTGATTTAATGTTTTTCCTTTGCATATCACCTGTGATAATTTCCCCGATTTAATACAAAGGCGTTTATGAAATGCGAATTGGCCATTCTGCTTTAAATAAATATTAACAAAAAGTTAATTAAATATATAAAACACTGATAATCAGCAATAAAAATTTAGTAAAATTTAAGAATTTAATATATACAATACATATATCACCACACCCAACTTGTTTTTGAGATTTTTGGAAGCTTTTTTTAGCTGGTTGGATACTGTATTTTCTGAGATGTTCAGTTGCATTGCAATCTCTTTTGTACTTAAAAAATGTTTCCGCTTTAATTCATAGATTTTCTTCATCCTAGGCGGCATTGATGAAATTTCTTGTTCAATGCGTAAGGCGATATCTTTTTCCCGGATAAGATAGTCCGTTTCTTCACTGTCAACATCAATATAATAATCTCCTGCATCTATATATTTTTTAACAATATCCTTATGGCGAAAGATATCAAATATTTTATTAAGGGTTGATTTATAGAGATAACCAGATAGTGTTGTTTTAAGAATGAAGCTATGCCTGTTTTTCAGTAGCCATAGAAATACGTCCTGAACGGCATCTTTAGCCTCTTCTTCATTATGTAATTTATTGAAGGCATATAGAAAAAGTAGTTTGTCATACCTGATATAGATTTCTTTAAACGCAAGGTCGTCACCTGACCGAAATAACCTGGCAAGGTCCGAATCAATATGTTTACTGTAGTCTAACATCGTCAATAACTTATGCTATAAATTTATGAATATTCGCAATGATAATAAATATTTACTTGATGGAGCATTTAAGAAATAAATTTAAATGGTCTAAACAATTCGGATCAGCTAAATTAAAGTAGCATATAATGCTAACCTTAAATTACCTGTTAACCATTTTTCACCAAAAGACCATACTGAAAGCGGCTAATTATTAAACTATCTAGATATCTGAAAAGCACCTTCTTAACTAATTGATTGGTTGGTTTGCAGTAAAGGAATCCTGGCTGCTAAAAGCCGCTAAAAAACAAGGGTTCCCGTCGTTGTCTGACCAATATCTATTATCATTTTTCGCTAGTACTCTGAAGGTTCTTATGGGCTTTTGCCGCGCAAAAGGAATGGTGTTGGCATTTAGGCCGGTCTGGATGGAAGGGCACTAAAAACAAAAGTCCCCGATCGAGCTGGACAGTTTGGAATGAAACAAGATGGATATTTTTAACTGAAATACACAAATTGACTTTAAATTGTAATGAATGCAATATTCTCCACATAAAGACAATTGATAACTATCGGGCAGTATTAGAGACAAATTTTACTGCTTACAGGCAAATTTCAAACAAATATTAAATAAAAAAAAACACATAAATATCTAAAAAAAAGATATTTATGTGTTAAAGTGGAGAATATCGGATTCGAACCGATCACCTCTTCACTGCCAGCGAAGCGCTCTAGCCAAATGAGCTAATCCCCCAATTTTAATATTCAACACCAAAAAATTAAATAATCATTCAGTAATTGAAACAAGCTTCTTGCTTGAGCAGCAAAAATAGCAAATACTTTCTCGAATGCAAATGATAATTTATCTTTTTAATTAATCTTTAAGTTTAATAGCAAACAGCGCCATAAAGCAAATTACCGCAAAAACCGATTGCATAGGATAATTGATGAACAGAAAAAGTACAAATGTGGCAATAAGTAACAGTACAAAAAACATAATGGCCTTAAAAGCGGTATCCATATAACACATGGCTACAATTGCCAAAAGATAGAAAGGAATAATAACCGCAGCCATGAACATCGCCGAAAATAAATTCCTAATATTAACCGAACATTAAATATGCTTTAGGTTTTATTCCTTAAAGTTTTGAGCTAAATATATTCGTTAACCTCTTTTTTGTTTAACAGCTCCTGATAGCGATCTACGAACTGGGCAACATTATAGCCATCCATCAAAGCATGGTTTACATGTATAGAAACCGACATTATTTTTCTTCCGTTTTCATCTCTAACCTTGCCAAAAGATATTTTAGGGCAGCTATCCTGATAAGCATAATTTCGTGCGTGCGATAAAGAAGTGAAATTTAACCAGGGTAGTGCAGAATAATGGATTACATTTTCGCCTGATGAGGAAGGGATTAAACCTGTGCTGACCTGCACCTTTTCAATCTCCTTATTGGCCGCTGTTCTAAAAGCTTCAAAATCATTGTAGAAATCAATATAGCCAAATCCGAATGTGCCATTTGGCCTATTAATGGTGGCCGCGGCATTCACGCTATCGTACTTCCAAACTTCGCCATCAATAATGCGGTAGCTAAAAGGTTCTATCTGATTTGCAGCAACCAGCGATTTGTGCAGATAAAGCAGGAAAAAAGAAATGTTATGTTCTTTTGCTTCTTCGTAGGTAGCTGTACAGTCTACCTCTACGGTTACGCCAAAGAAAGGCTCTTCAAAGGCGCTAAAAAATTTAAAATGATCTTTTCTGATCCAGGTGTTTATATCTATTTTTTCTTTCATTCAATTAATTTTGGTAAAACCTCAGATAGACTTTCCATCTGATAAAAATTTTCATGTTCAATGGTATGATCTATACGCTCATGTACCCATGTGGTATGGAAGGGGATATGAATGGCATGTCCGCCAATATTCAATACTGGTAAAACATCCGATTTTAAGGAGTTGCCCAACATTAAAAACTCCTCAGGTTTACAATCCAGGTGTTTGATCAGTTTTTGATAATCCTTCTCCTGTTTATCGCTCATAATTTCGATATGGTGAAAATAGTGATCAAGTCCTGATTTGGTGAGCTTGCGCTGTTGATCGAGCAGGTCGCCTTTGGTTGCAACCACTAATCTGTATTTTCCGTGTAGGGCTTTAAGTACTTCTTCTACTCCATCAAGCAGTTCGACTGGTTTATTGAGCATTTCCTGTCCCAATTCAATCGCTCTATTTATAATGATAGGATCTATTTTGCCCGAAGTGATCCTCAATGCGGTTTCGACCATACTCAGCATAAAACCTTTAATTCCGTAGCCATAAAGCGATAAATTGGCAATCTCAGTTTTATAAAGCTCTGCTAAGATGCTATGATGAGGCATAAAATCTTCCAGAAGACCTGCAAACTGCTCTTCGGTTTCGCGGAAATAAGGTTCGTTTACCCAAAGGGTATCATCAGCATCAAAAGCAATTACAGTAATTTGATTTTTCATGGATATGCTTACTTTAGTGCCACAAAAGTAAAGCAACCGATACCGTTAAAAAAGGACATTTGTCTCGACTAAATAAATATGCTTCGTACCAATCTTACTTTCTTATCCTTTATCGAACGTTTTTGTATTGAAAATGAAGGAGAAACCATTACACTTAAAAACTTTAGAGCAGGGTATAGATTTATTGAACAAGGTGAAAAAATCAGCAATATCTACATTATTAAAGATGGGATTAGCAAATGTTTTATTTCTGAAGAAAACGGCAAAGATTTTATTATCGAATTTTTAGGTAAGGGCGAAGTGGTTGGCGAATTAGAAGCCATAAAAAAGATTGATTGTTTGTGTAATGTAACCGCTATAAGTGAGGTTACGGCCTATGTTATCCCCGATCATCTTTTCCTTTCACTAATTGATAAAAGTAGCGAATTTACTACAATCTTACTCCAGGAGTTGTCTACCAGAATTATACAAACCAGTACACGGGCATCCTTCCAACAGCTATACACCTTAGAGTATGCACTTTTAAAATTGCTCAAACTGCAGGCCGACGAACATATTTCCATCTCCAAAGAAGACATGGCCGCCTATCTGGGCATTTCCGTAAGGAGCTTTAACAGAAGCTTAAAGCAAATGATAGATAAAGGAGGTTTTGATACACCCGAATTTAAAAACGTTCTACAGCTCACAAATATGAAAAAGCTACTTGAACGATTAAAATAATCAACGGTATTTGTGGTATAATTATTGCTAAAAGGCTATTTAAAAAATTAACTGTAACGTTTCGGTGTTTTGATTCGTTTAAGTAATTGAAATTTAACGAGCCGCATTTTTTGCGGAAATATGCCACACAAAAAAACCACATATACAAATGAAAGACTACAACTGTCAATTCACATTAAGATTCCCAAGTTAATCGGTATTCTGGAGTGCAGGCTATGCAAAATAGATTGCTCCGTAATATGATGATATCCTTAATTATCATTTAAATAAAGCGTTGGCAAAAAAGTACCTGCGCAATTTACATTGATTCAGCTAATCTTAATTAAACATGAGTGCTTATATTAACATCTATACCAATTCTTTAACAGACGATCTAATTCCAACAATTTTAAAAAGGTTAAACGAACATGAAAATGTTCTGGACATTAACTCATCCTTTTCATTTAGAAATCCGAACGGAAGCCTCCCAATTATTTTTAAATGGGATAAACCTAGCCTCGAAATATTTAACGAAAATAGTTTAAAACTAAATTTCAGCGTTTCCCTTAAATCATTCGATCTAAAGGAATACAAGAAAAAACTTTTTAAAGAAAAAATTATTAAACAAAGCGCTGTCCAAAAGATATTAGGGTTATTTAAGAAGAAAAAAAGGAAAGTATCAAAACCCGTAAAATTGAGTGCTGAGGTTGAAACGCAACTGCAGAATTACAACAAAGTATTTTCTTTAAAATACCATTCGGGTGATGTTTTCGAAAACCATTTCGCAATTTTAATTGGTGCAATTATCACCGAACTCACCAATGGCATTTGTCATTTTACCCAAGACAACGTTTGGTACAATGCTACGAACGTATTAAGAGAATCGTTGGTTAACCTGTATACACTTGAAGAACTACCTAACCACATTAACAAAAATGCGGTAGCCGTTGCGAGTTAAAAAAACATTTTTAAAGCCAATATTAATTCGCGTTAAACAATAAACGGTGATTGATATTGGCTTTTATTTTTCTTCATATATAAATTTAATCAAGACTATAAAAAATTAGATTAAATGGGATATATTCGAACAGATTAATCGCTCAGTATATGAATAAATTTGAAGAAACAGGTGGCGTTAGAATAGGCGGCTTTAAGGCAATCTGGCCTTTTGCCACTTTAAAAGTAAGCGAATTTAAACTCGAACTTAATGCATCCATCAGGGGTAATTTTGTTTTTAAAAGATCAGACATCATCTCCATTAAACCTGACACTTCCCTATTCGGCAGTTCAATCAGGATTACCCACCGGGTTGAAAAATACAATAAAGATATTCTTTTTACTTTTCTTGGAAATGCCGAAGGGCGGATGGCCGAAATTGAGCAAACAGGTTTTCTTAATTCTACGGCACCTACCCCCAACCATATTGATGTGGAGATCACGCAACTTCAAAACCAAACTGGTTTCCCCATTAAAATTCCAGTTGCCATTGGCATTGTGGTGATCTGGAACCTTCTTTTCTTAATTGATATTTCCAATGTATTTCATACCAGAAGTGAAAATGGTATTTTCGGGATAGGAGTCGGAATAGCTTTAGTTTTCGTATTTCTATTATGTGTTCTTTTGTTAATTTCTGATTTAGTAAGACACATAGTGCTGAAGAATGGCAGCAATATCAGCGGAATTAAACCCTTTTTATATTTTGTGGCCTTCATCACCTTTATGATCTTTACTGTGGGTTTCATTCCTCAATATCTGGCAAATCGCTAAACATTTCGGAGGTGAAACTTGTTAAGTAATCTCGTGAAAGAAAATATGTCTGATAGATTTTAAATTCAATCTGGATGCAATTACAGAAGAAGAACTTGCTCAAATCAGGAAATCTTTTTTTAGTTTTATAGCAAGATAAACATCTTTTTTAGCACTTATCATAATTTATATATCTCAAAATTCTATTTAAAGCATGAATGTAGAAGAAGTTTTTAAGAACAACGAAAAATGGATTGCCGAGAAACTGGCCATTAATCCTGATTATTTCACTGAATTATCGAAAGGTCAAAGCCCTGAGTTTTTGTACATCGGCTGTTCAGATAGCCGTGTTACGGCAGAAGATTTAATGGGCATACAACCGGGCCAGGCTTTTGTGCACCGAAATGTAGCCAATCTGGTAAACAACGTGGATTTAAGCGTAATGACAGTTTTAAATTATGCCGTACGCCACTTAAAAGTAAACCATATTGTGGTTTGCGGCCATTATAACTGTGGCGGCGTTAAAGCAGCCATGCAACCTGCCGATCTGGGCATATTAAACCCATGGTTAAGAAACATCCGCGATGTGTACCGTATCCATAAAGATGAACTGAATGCCATTGAGGATGAAGGTCTCCGCTATAACAGGCTGGTAGAACTTAATGTGCAGGAGCAGTGTGTAAACCTGTTAAAAACAGCAGCAGTTCAGGAAGCTATTGCTAATCGTGGATTAACCGTTCAAGGTTGGGTTTTCGACATCCACACCGGCCGGTTAATTGACCTGAAGATCGATTTCGAAAAGATTTTGAAAGATATTAAGGAGATTTACAACCTTTACTAGCTGGGAGCTTGGCGTTTGGAGTTTGGAGTCCAAGGTGCATAAAAAACCAGTAGGGTTTTAAAAAGTTGGGAGTTTCGGTTTTGGAGTATTATACGACTCACTACTCCAAACTCCAAACTCATAACTAACCTATCGTCCCATCCAACCGCCATCAACGGTCAAAATTGTTCCATGAACATAATCACTGGCAGGTGAGGCCAGGAATAAGGTTGGTCCTTTAAAATCTTCTGGTGTTCCCCATCTTCCTGCAGGAATACGCGATAAAATAGAAGTACTTCTATCCTGGTCTTCGCGCAAAGCTGAAGTATTATCGGTTGCGATATAGCCAGGTGCAATGGCATTTACATTAACCCCTTTTGATGCCCACTCGTTTGCAAAAGCTTTAGTTAAAGATGCAATTGCCCCTTTACTCGCCGCATAACCTGGCACAGTAATTCCGCCCTGGAATGATAGTAAGGACGCAGTGAAGATTACTTTTCCACTGCCTCTTGCAATCATATCTCTACCAATTTCGCGTGTTAAAATAAAGGGAGCCGTTTGGTTTACCGCAATTACTTCATCCCAATACTCATCGGGATGCTCAGCAATTGGCTTACGTAAAATCGTTCCAGCGTTATTTACCAAAATATCGATAACTGGATGATCTGCTTTTACCTGAGCCGCAAAAGCCAGGGTATTTTCGCGTTTACCAAAATCGCATTGGTAAGCATAAAATTTTCTGCCCAGCGCTAAAATTTCTTTCTCTATCGTACTGCCCTGAAGTTCGAGACTTGCAGAAACGCCGATAACATCGGCACCTGCTTCGGCTAATGCTAAAGCCATCGCTTTTCCTATTCCTCTTTTACAGCCAGTAACTAATGCAGTTTTACCCGCTAAATTAAATATGTTTGACATGTTTTTTATTCTATTGATCATTTAAAAAGATCTCTCCATTCCGCTATGCTCCATCCGATAGTTATCGGATCGAGATGACGAGCGTAAATTTATCTCAGTTCGGTAATAGCGCAATGGTCCATATCGCCATAATCAAGATTTTCACCTGCCATCCCCCAAATAAAGGTATAATTGCTTGTACCTGCGCCTGAGTGGATAGACCAGTTTGGCGAAATTACCGCCTGATCGCTCTGCATCCAAATGTGACGGGTTTCTTGTGGTTGGCCCATAAAATGACAAACACTCTGTCCTTTCGGAACTTCGAAGTAGAAATAAGCTTCCATCCTTCTATCGTGGGTATGCGCAGGCATGGTATTCCAAACACTGCCCGATTTTAACTCGGTCATACCCATTTGTAACTGGCAAGTTGGTAAAACACTGTTCACCAATAACTTATTGATTATTCTGTGATTAGCGGTTTCAGGCGTACCCAATTCTACGATTTCTGCTTCCGCTTTGCTTACCTTTTTGCTTGGATATGTATGGTGTGCGGGGGCAGAATTGATGTATAATTTAGCCGCTTCGCCTGGGGTAGCAGATTCAAAAAACACTTCTTTTGTGCCTTTACCAATATACAATGCTTCTTTATAATCCAATTCGTATTTTTCGCCGTCGGCAGTAACAATTGCCTTTCCGCCAACATTGATAATACCCAGTTCCCTACGCTCTAAAAAGTAATTTGCTTTTAAATCATCAGGATTTGGAAGTGCTATTTTCTGATCAACAGGCATTGCACCGCCAACAATATACCTGTCAAAATGAGATAAGGTTAGGTTTACCTGGTTTGCCTCAAATACGTTTTCGATCAAGAAATTATCCCGCAAAGTTGCGGTATCCATTTGTTTAACTTCTTTAGGGCTTTGAGCGTAACGGCTTTCGAATTTGTTCATTGGTTAAAAATTGAGTTTTGCAATAAGACCTGAACTGATATCAGATCCTATCCGCAAATATATTTATACCTTACTTATTATTTGTATTAATACTCAACTTTATAATCCTTTTTTATGGTTTCTCCACTCCAGGCCTTTAAACTGGTCCAGGGTTCAGGAGCATCTGTCCAAAATTTATTATCGGCAGGTAAACCCAAGGTTAAAAAGCCTAGCGTGGCCATGTATAAACTCCCGGTAGAAGTATAGGTATCAGCCACTTCTGGCTGACGGCCGTTAAAGCCTAATACCAACCATCCATTATCATCAAAATTCTGGTTTCCGTCGTATAGTTTATGCATTACCGCAGTTAAGCCACCACGAACTTGCGCTGGTTTTACATATTCGGGCAGTTTTTCCATTAAGGCCGTTTGGGCCAATGCCTGAAAGGCTGCCGTACGGTAAGTGATCGATCGACCATAAGCAGGATAAGTACCTTCTGGCGAGATAATTCTTTCTAAATATTCAGAATAGCGTACCATTCTTTTTAAGGCTACATCATAATCGGCCTGAGCTGCTTTTTTCTTATCAACCAATACTTTTAAAAGATCAACAAGCATGGGGTGGATTACATAAGAGTTATAATAATCCATGCTAAATTTTTCGCCATCACTATACCAGCTATCACCCACATACCATTCTTTCATTTTATTGATCGAGAACTGAACACGGGCAGGATCATACTGCTCGCCGATGCTTAATAAAAAACCTTCGGTTAAACCCGAAAACAAAAGCCAGTTATTATAAGCACCACTACGGGTACGCAACGATTTAAACTCTTCTATAAATCTCTTTTTGGTGAGTTCATCAAGTGGTTCCCATAGTGCTTTTGGTGCACGAAGAAAGGCATGTGCAACGTAAGCAGCATCAACAATGGGCTGACTTTCTGAGCGGTAACTAATATAATCCGGACTCTCGGGATTTACCGAATTGGCCAAACCTTTTAAAAGCTCGGTACGCATGGTTTTTCTAAGTTTACCTTCTGCAGAATCGTCATCAGGCAAGGCCAACCAAGGTGCAACACCTGCAATGGTGCGGCCTAATGCTTCGAGATACGTAACTTTAGCCGCACTTAAACCATAGCCAGGTGCTTTTTCTAATGGCATGTTCTTTTTTAAAGTTTCATTAGCCAGGTTGTGGATTACGGGGTAGGCGATGCGGTTTAAGGTTTTAACCCAAAAAGCCCGGTCTTCGGCACCGGTTGTAGGTTTCTTTTGTGCATTTGCCAACTGACAAAAAATTAGCAGGGCAGAAAAAATCAGTTTATATTTCATTTTCTTTATAATGTGAGTGTTAAAGCTCAGTGTTAAATTAAATTATTTGGAGAGCAAATCCTGTACAATTATTCAGGTTTCTTCCCGCTTTCCGTTTTATCCCGATGAAGGATCAGGATGTCCACTTCAATCGGGTCTAGGTGGCACGGTACGTAAAACTATTAAAGGTTGGGTATTTAACCAGCAAACATTAATCTTAGCAGCTTTTTCACAAACCGCTGTTCATAAACCCGGTAGTAGCGTGCATCCCGATTTAAGCACAGCTTTTTGTTGTATTTTGGTGTGCTTGCTTGTTTCACAGGTTTCTATCGGGATAAAGCGAATAACGGGACTGCTGTTACCGAAGCATTACTGAACCCTCATTTCCAAATAAAAACTTAAATTAAATGTGAGTTTTGGCTACTTCTAAATAGCACCTAAATCTCACGTTTAATAGTTTTCTATAAATACCATTTTTTATATCTGGCCAATGCTTCCAAATAATAATAATCGGCATAAATTAAAGGTACATCAATTTCACTGTTCAATGGGTAAGCGCCTGTACTGTGCATTAACAAAAAGCCACCATTTTCGCCCAATTTGGCATGATAAGCACTGCTCGAAAGCGAATAGATCATGGTTTCAGCGGCAGATTTAAATTCAGTTTTTTCGCTCCCTGAAGTGTATTGCCCCAGCTCTAACAATGCCGAAGCCATTAATGCGCCTGCAGAAGCATCGCGTTTGGCAAAAGGAATACCCTGTGCATCGAAATCCCAGAAAGGAATTTTATCGGCAGGTAAATTTGGATGGTTCAGTATAAAGTGTGCAATACCTTTGGCCTGTTTTAAATAAACCGGATCTTTAGTAAAACGGTACATCATGGTATAGCCATACAAAGCCCAGCCCTGCCCACGCGACCATGCCGAACAGTTTGCTGCGCCCTGCCATGTTGCTTTCCTAATTACTGCTCCGGTTTGAGGATTATAATCTACTACGTGGAAAGAACTGTAATCTGGGCGGAAATGGTTTTTTAGAGCTGTATTGGCATGTATAACTGAAATTTCTTTATATTTTTTATCTCCGCCATTATCACTTACCCAGTTCATCATTTCAAGGTTCATCATATTATCAATAATTACAGGGCATTCCCATAATTTGCTCTTGTTCCACGATTGGATAGATTTTACAACCGGACGGTAACGCGTAGCTAAAGATTCTGCCGAACGTTGAATTACCGCTTTGTATTCTGCTTTGCCTGTTAAACGATAGGCATTCCCAAAACTGCAGTACATCATAAAACCTAAATCGTGGTTTCCGGTGTAAGTTTGGTTCGGTTCTATTACTTTTAAGGCCGCCTCTGCCTCTCGTTTAATGTTTTGATCTTTGGTTTGTTCATATATATACCACAAACTGCCTGAATAAAAACCGCTACACCACCATTTGATGTCGTAATTTACGGATTTTCCTTTTTCGAAACTCTGAGGTGTTTTCCCTTCAGGGATATTTTTAGCGAGTACTTTATATTGGTCGGCGGCGAATTTAAACTCATCGTTAATTAACTGAGCCATCGGCTTTTTCTCGGTCTGCGCAAATGAAACTGAACTACCAAGCATCAGCAATGCTACAGCGAAATTGATTTTTTTCATAATTTAATAGTCTGTGTGTATTATTCTTTAATTTTAAAATTTGCCGTTGCACCCGCAAAGGCACCGGTTGGCAGATTACAATCTATACTTTTTGATTTCGATAATCCTGGCAACTTTAGCAAAACCTTGATGCTTGCATTTTCTTGTGCTGGATCTGCGATATACAGCGTAGGGCTTTTACCGTTTAAATCTTTAATGTAAACCGTACACGGCTGATCTACCTGAAGCGATAAGCCACCAGCAGCCAGTGTTCCTGCTTTATAAAAAACCGCTTGCAGCATGTCCAGTCCAATATGTTTTACAGCCTGCAGTTCATCAGTGTTTTTCAATATCTGTATCATCGATCGGTCGTATTTTTTTAAGCCTACAACATCAACTCCCGGCACAACTAGATATTGATAGCTGGCATGCTGAGGATTTTTGCCATGATTTAACCAGATTTTAAATACGTTGTGTTTCAGTTCGGTTTTGCTCTGAAAATGATTGATTCGGTACCAGTTCCCGGTTTGTGCTTTGTTGCTGATTTCTAAATTTCCACCCTGGGGAAAAATATAGCCAATACTGTCGTGAACTGCCCAGAGCTCGCTTTTACCATTGGCCTGGGCGCCATTTGAAGAAGTCACATTGCCCCTGAACCAGGCCTGATTGATTGTTGTGGTGATATTTTCCTTTGCACTGCTGTTAATACCTGCACCTAAACAAACTACTTCTTTATCAAAAAAGAACCAGGCCTTTTTTGCCTGAACGCTGTCGTAATTTAAATCATAACACGAAACACCATAAATGCCATCGCTAACTCCCCCAACAAATTTGGTTGTACCCGGAATTCCCCAATCACTTTTAATGGTTGCGCCATTATCATCGGCATAATCCCTGCTGGTTGTTCCAGGAATTTTATCCCATTCCCATACCGGCATCAGGTTGGCGTATTCCGATCCACTGCGCTGGATATTGGTTGCACCATCGGGAAGAAATTTCCCCAATATGTTTTCGTTGTTGCCGCGCTCTGTACGTAAGGTTCGAGTGGATGCTGTTTGCACACTAAAGGTATATGCAGGGCGAAGGTGCAGGGTATAGCCACTTTTCCAATATTGGTTGTGGCTATGCGTAACAGCATAACTGGCAGGCTCTTTACCCGATGTTCTTAATGTTGAAGCATCCCAATAAGCCGCATTTTCAGGGTCGAAGCGTTTTATTTTGCTTACCATACCGCCCATGCCACTGCTTAAAGAATCTTTACGGCTGATACCGCGGCCACGTACATTAAAATCGTAAAACGATCCTCTTATGGTTTTTAAGAAAGTATTTTTAAGATAATCGACCAAAATAGCCAATTGATCCTTCGGCAAGGCATATTCAGTTTCTCTTAAATAGAAAGCCGCACTAACCGAATTTCCGGCAAACACCCTTCCATAACTGGCAATGGCCTGCTGTTTTCCGTGCTGATAATAACTGCCATCAACCTGAACACCTTCTTTTCCGTCGGTTATGGCAATAGGTTCGAATAAATATTTAGCAGCCGAATCTAAGGTTGCTTTGTTTTTGGTTAAACAGGCCCTGTATAGGTAATGTAAGGCTTCATCTGAAGTATTGGCACCATCTCCTGTTTTTAACCTTCTGATCATCCTTGTAATCAAAGCATTTTCCAGCGCTGCAGGAAGCCCTATTTTGGCGCTTCGCATTAATATTAGCGTTTCTCCAATAGCCTGCGGATAAAAAATATCATTGTACCACCAGTTCTTATTCTTTGGGTTCTTATCCAACCAGTTCTGTAAAGACTTAACAATAGCTGCATATAGCTCGTTATTGTTATAAAGCCTATTCGATGGGCGGATATAAACGGTTGCCATATCTTTGATCCGCTTTAAGGGATCATACTGTGCATCAGCATAATTAATATCTCGCCAACTGCCATCGGCATTTAGATTTTTAAGGTGCTGGGTAACCTCGTCAGCCAATGGTTTATCTTTAACAAAAGTCTGCAAATCTTTATTAATACGTTGCAGAATGGTATTAAAAGGTTCGTTTTGCGCTTGCGCTGATATATTCATCAGCAGTAGGCATCCTGCCATGAATCCAAGTCTAACCCTTTGGTACACCTTTATTTTGTAGTTTGTTTTTTTATTTACGCCAAACATCTTTATTTTTTATTTAAGCCCCAAAACCAGTTTTGATATTGACTATAAGGAAAACCTGGCGCCTGTTTTTCTTCAAAGCTTGTAGAAACGAGCTGTATGGTTTCTCCACTTATGGTTTTTTTAATTTCAATTTTGATTTTTTCGCCTTCTTTATATTGCTGATAATCTATTTTACTACGCTTATTCGATCGGATAGAAAATTTATCCATGTTGCTCACTAACCTTAAGGCCCCGCCCTTTAAACAGTTTATTTTAATATTTTTTGTCTCCCCATTTTGCATATCGGCACTGACCAAAAAAGCTCCTTCTGCTCTAAGGTGTTTAAACGAAACGTTTTTCCAGCTAGATGGAATGGCAGGAAAAATCCTGATTTTGTCTCCCCAGCTTTGGATCAGCATTTCCTGGATAGAAGTGGCGGCGGCTAAAGGGGTTTCTATCACCGGCCCTGATTCGCGGTATAGGGTATTGGCCTGCATAAAACGATCAAACAATTCGTTTAACCATTGGTAAGCCATATCGCCATCGCCCATACCTGCGTAAATAGAAGCAGCTCCACTAAAAGAAAAGCCTGCCAGCGCATTTTTATAGGAGAGCCAGTTTTTTAAAGATAAGCTGATCAGCCCCTTATTTTCTGGCTGTTCCCAATTCACCAGATTATATGGATAAATCATCAGCAAATGTGAATAATGCCTGTGCGAGCTATTTAATGGCACGTCTTTACCGATCAAAAACCCAGTATCGCCAACGGGAAAAGGTGCCAGGTTTTTCAATATCAAGCTCCATTTATCGGCATCGGCATCTTTCAATTGCTGCGTTTTATTTACCTTAATTAAAGTTTGCAATGCCCAGCTTAAACTCGACAAGGTGTAATTTGCATCCTCTGCATTTTTATATTCCGGAGAATGAGACATCGGAAAATGATAAATCCCCTTCTCATCCTGCTTAAGTTGATGGATTAAAAAATTTGCCGATCTTTTTAATAAAGGGTAAATTTTAGCGTTGAGGGTTTGCTCATCTTTGGTATAGCTATAATATTGGTAATAATAATATAACATCCAGGTGAGGTTTGCTGGCTCAAATGTCCCCTTGTTGATCTCTGCTTCAGTAATTGGACTTACCAGATCGTAAGAAGAGCTCCTTCCAATGGCAGCAGCATCGTTACGCCATTGTGCTGGAACATTATTGATTAAATTTTGCTGATGAACATTTAAAGACTTAAAAAGCGATTCGCCTAATTCTAAATGATTAGCCGTAAAAATTGGAGAATAAGTAAGCTGGGTATTTAAATTCCACCAAATGGCTGGCCAGGGTGTAGCAGTTGTCCAGGGGCCCATTAAGTCGGCAATGGGTTTACCTGCGCGGGTAATAGAAGCGAGTTTATAAAGCTGTATCCAATAAAAGTTTTCCATGCGTTTATCGGGCAAGGCAATAAAACTCTGCTGATAATAGTGGTGCCACCAATTGCGGTGCGCAGCAATACTTTCTGTATCGGAGTTAAAGTTTTTAAGGTTATTTAAGGCTTCCTTCGTTTCATCGAGATTATTATACCCATCGTACCCCACGCTTACAAGCAGTTTGCCTGAACTGGCATTGCCATTAATTTTATAAGCTGTGGTGTAACCACCATTATTGAGTAAGGGTTGATTACAAAAGGTATAACCGTTTATAGTAGTAATTTTTACAGGAGGGTTTTCAGGATAGTTTGCAGGCTTATCTGTCGGGTAGGCTTGGAGATACCTCGGGCTGATGCTTTTACCAGGGTTCCATTTCCAGGTTGAAACTTTTTCCTTCTGCGTTGTGTTAACCGAAATGCTAATTACATTTTGATTGGCCGCAACAAAGGCAGTAAACAGGATTGTTCCCTGTGTAGTAAATATGCGGCCTTTGGCTTCGGCATTGTAAATATCAAGCGCTATTTTGGCGCCTGTTATTTTACCCTCGGTTTTAAGCGTAAAATAACCAATTGGCAAACGCGATTGCGAATATAATTTACCAGCACTAGGCATTAGTTTCTCACGGTGATCTACTACATCGCTCCTGCCGATATCGAAACGGATTAAACTGTCGTTTTCTTTATAAATATTGGTACCGAGCAGCCCGTTACCCAGGATAATACCACTGTAATAATCTTTACCAAGATTATCCCACTTTAAATTTTGCCTGGCCATAAAAACAGGCCAATTTACTTCATCCGCTGGTATTTGTGCCACACAGGTAATGAACGGCAATAGTAACAAGGATACCGGGAGGTATACTTTCAGCAGGCTGCGGGTATATTTTAATTTGTTAAACGGCATTTTCTATTTAATACGCTTCAATAATAAATTTTAACATTTAAAAAAGCCACCAAGCTGGGCAAGGTGGCCCCAAACTAACGATGTACTAACCATTTTTTTTAGATCGATCTGCTGTTTCTTTACTTTTTACCAGCCGGGATTTTGGATCAATGCTGTATTTTTTGCTATTTCTGAAGCCAGCATCGGGAATAAACCATAGTTGGCTGGAAAATGATGTTCACGGACATCTACATATTCGTAACTATAGGTATTGCCTGTTTTGGTAATCTTAACGCCTCGTATTGGTTTTTCAAAATCAACCGCAGCTGTTTTCCATCTTCTGGCATCCCACATGCGGTGTTCTTCCATAAACAATTCTATATCACGTTCTTTTTGAATAATGGTCCGCATTTCATCTTGTGTTGCATTGGCCTTAATTCCATAATTACCATCTGTGCCTGCGGTAATACCAGCACGCTCTCTAATTTTTCTTAGTTGGGCATACACTTCAGGTACTGGTCCGCTATATTCGTTCAATGCTTCAGCATAATTCAATAAAATTTCGGCATATCGAATTAGCCCCCAGCACCGCTCACCATTCCCTGTAGAGTTTTCTAAAAGATATTTACGCGGAAAATAGCCTGTATTAAATCCAAGCGGCCCACTTACAGCATCTGTTGTACCGGAACCTACAAAAGTATTTACCGGTGCGTTATTATTCCCACTCAAAATCCATGGGGCACCATTATAAATTACAGAATTGGCAAAACGGGGATCGCGGTTGGCGTAAGGATTGGCCGGATCGTATAAAGAACCTGTTTCATTAATGGCTTTTCCATTAATCATCGGAAACTTATCTACCGTTTGCTGGCTTACCGTGAAGGCATAACCACCAGATCTGCTCTGTGGCAGTAAAAAAGTTTCAAACTCTCGTTGTGCCCCCCTCATTGCCGCAAACAAGTATTCGCTGTTTACCCGCATCTGAAAAACCTTATAAAAACCATATCCGTTTCTATTGGTTGTACCGCTTGGCAACCCGTTATCTACATATAAAGAATAGTTACCGGTATTGATAATATCTAATGCAGCATCGGCAGCTTTTTTCCAGCGTTCTTTATCGTAAGTAGCATAACCTGTTAGCTCACGTACTTCGCCTGATGTAGCTAGTTGACCACCATTAAATAACGGACTTGCGGCATATAATAAAACACGCGATTTTAAACCCATACAAGTTCCCTGGGTAATGCGACCATAATTTTGGGGCAGAATGGTTGCATTGGTTGGTAAATCTGCTTTTGCAGCTTCGCATTCTGAAACAATATAATTTACACACTCCTGATAGGTAGATCTCTTTAAGTTAAAATCCTCGGTAATATCATAAACTTTATCGCCCAGTAATGGAACACCTCCAAAAGCCCTGATCAACAGGAAATAATACCAGGCTCTTAAATATCTGGCTTCGGCAATCATGCCTTTTTTGGTTGCTGCACTTAATGGCGCCCCACCAATATTCTGAAGAAGTACATTTACCCTTCTGATATTCTGATAAGGAACCGACCACATGCTAATAAAATCGCTATTGGTTGTGCTTTTAGAAACCAGACCAAAGGCAATAACCACTGCCGAATTTTGGGTACCGTTGTAACGGCCTGCAACACCTTCGTCGGCCGCACCCGCATGCCCACCGGCGTCAAAGTATTGAATATCATACTGAAAGCCAACCTGCTGATAAATACGTGTTAAAAACGACTGGGTATTGATACTATCTGCAAAGGTGGTTTCCTCGTTTAGGGTAGTTAATGTGCTCTCATCCAATAAGCCTCCTTTTTTACAGGAAAAGCTGATTATTACAAGAACAAATAAGGCTATGATAGAAATTTTCTTTTTCATCTGTATAATGATTTATTTTATAGGTGATGAAGCTATCATGGGCATATTCATCACTATTTTTAAACAGCATGCCCATGATGGTTTCATGATCATTTTAATTAAAATGTAACATTTAATCCAAGATTATAAATGCGCTGGGTTGGGTAAACACTGATTACCGTTGTGGTACTGTTTCCATTTTCGGGATCTACCTGGTAAAGGTCGGTTACATTGGTCCAAGTAAGCAGGTTGTTACCATTGGCATATACCCTTATTGCCGAAAGGCGTAGTTTTTTAGCCAATGCATTTGGAAACAGATAACTGATTTCTGCCGTTTTTAAACGCACATAATAATTGTCTCTCGTCCAAAAATCAGAGAAATTGTTTGTGGCATTTGGAAAGTTGGTTACTGCATTACCACCCAATCGTGGAAAGATAGCTGTAGCAGCTGTTTCTGGTGTCCAGCGTTGCAAATGTATCGGCTGATAGTTCGAGTTTCCTGGTGTAATAGTTTCTGAGTGGAAACGGGTACTATAACCATATGAGCCTTGAAAAAATACATTCAGGTAAAAGTTTTTATACCCGAAATTAAAGTTTGCACCATAGGTAGTGTTTGGCAGATTTGGTTTGCCAATTACTCCTTTATCGGTATCATCAATAATTTTATCGCCATTCAGATCCTGATATTTCATATCACCAGGTCCTACAGCTGTTGTTGGTTTGGCCACATTCGGATCTGCAATTTCTGCTGCAGTATAAAAACCTAAAAAGTGCCATCCAAAATACTGACCAATCGGTTTGCCCGTTGCCGCTAACCAAGGATAAGCAGGCTGAGCTTCATCCTGATATAGGATTTTATTCTTGGCATAAGAGAAAGTTAACCTTACCCCTGCCGAGAAATCGTTAATTTTTTCGTTGTAGCTTACCTCTCCATCAAAACCTCTGTTGTTTACTTTACCCAGGTTAACCGGTGGTAAACCTACCCCAATGGTAAAGGGAACACTTTGTCTGGTGGTTAAAATATCGTACCTGTCGTTGTTGAAATAATCGGCAGTAATTTTTAGTTTACCTTTAAACATGTTCAGGTCAATACCCACATCCAGTTTCTTTTCTTTCTCCCAGGTTACATCCAGGTTACCTAGGCTACCTTCGGTAATACCGTTGTATGAAGTAGGCGATGTGCCAAAGTTGTAAGAACCAGAACCTTGTGTATAAAGCTGAAGGTATTTTTTAGCACCGCCAATATCATCTGATCCCACCATACCATATGATGCCCTGATTTTAAATAGATCTATAAACTTGATATTATCCGAGAAAAATTTCTCTTCAGAAATATTCCAGCCTATTGATGCAGCAGGGAACCAACCTTTGGTTTTAGAACCCGTAAAACGGTCGGTACCATTGTAGGCGGCATTAAACTCAATCAGATATTTGTTTTTGTAATCGTATCCCCCCCTAAGCGTTGTTCCTGTAATTACTGTTGGCACACCTGGCCCTTGATTGGCATCAGCTGTTGTAGTTGAATTAATTACACGGTTATCGTTATACAAAACCAAGCCATATACACGGTGATCGCCAAAATTACGATCGTAGTTTAAAGATGATTGCGTACTTAGGGTACGGAAAATACTGGTATTGCTATATCCTGCCGAAAATGGTGGCGTACGGTATTGTGTAGCATTTAATGGCAAATAAAGACCTGTAGCTGAATTATACAGATAATAAGGTAAAGCGGTCCTGCTTGCACTTACACTATAACTTTGGGCACTTGCATACGATAATAATACTTTTGCTGCTAAACCAGGTGTAATAAAATCTAACTTCTGGCTGGCGCTCGAAACAATATTCAGGTCATTATCAAAAGTTCTCGAATATCCTGACTCTGCTAAACGACCAATAATACTGGTATTTGCATTGGTTAATAAAGGATTGTATGGGTACGAGCCATTTGGGTTGGTAACTGGGAAAGCCCAGGGTGGTAAATAACCACCGCTGTAAATTTCGCCAACAATACCATTTCCGTTTGCATAATAGGCATTACCTTGTTGTGAATTAAAAGGCTGGTTGGTTTCGCCAAAACGGCCGGTTAAATCTAAGCGGATACTTAAGGTTTTGGTTGCCTGAATATCTAAGTTCGATCTAAAATTATAACGTTTGTAATAGAAATTACTGTTTACACCGTTATCCGAACTAAAATCTCTTACATTACCGTTCTGCCATAAATAACCTGCCGATACAAAGTATTTTACACTTTCTGTACCACCCTGGAAATCGAGGTTCTGCCTGGTGATCATGGCACCTGGTTTAAAAATGGTTTTCCACCAATCAATATCAGGGTGGCCATATGGATCGGTATGGTCTCGGTATGCTGCCAGATCTGCATCAGTAGCGTAAGCTTTATTGGTTAAATCGCCCGAATTCCTTAGTGCCTCATTGTTCAATAATTTAGCCTCATAAGAATTTAAGAATTCAGGGGTGTTTACATCCATCTGGTAACCAGCCTCTGATTTTAAATTAATTCGTGGTTTACCTGCTAATCCTCTTTTAGTAGTGATTACCAACACCCCGTTAGCACCTTTAATACCGTAAACAGCCGTGGTCGAAGCATCTTTTAAAATAGAAACAGTTTCTACTTCATTGGGGTCGATATCGGAAACCTGGTTATAATCATATTCCACATCATCAACAATAATTAAAGGAGAGGTACTACCTGCATAAGTACTTACACCGCGGATAAAGAAAGCTGCGCCATCTGCCCCTGGCTGACCACTTCTCTGCTGTGAGGTGAAACCTGGTAAGCGACCTGCAAGGGTATTCTGGATACTCGCACTTGGATTTTGTTTAATTTCTGATGCCGAAATAGAACTGATAGCCCCGGTATTGGTAATTTTCTTTTGCTTACCAAAACCTACAACCAAAACTTCGTCCAAGCCTTTAGTATCGGCCTTTAAATTGATGGATACTACTGTTTTTCCAGCTACATTAACCTCCTGGGTTAAATAACCGATTGATTTGACAATAAGCGTTTTTGAGGTTCCTTTTAAAGTGAATTGAAATTTACCTTCACCATCGCTTACCGCTCCATTGTTGGTTAAACCCTTTTCTACAATTGTAGCACCAGGTAAGGGGCCCGAATTATCGACTACAGTTCCTCTAATAACCGTTTGCGCCAAAGAAATGCCGGGCAAAAGGATAAAAAGGATTAATAATTTATATAATATTTTTTGCATAATAGGTATGGTTATCATTTAACATTTTTTAAAATCTCCAATTACCAGCCTGGGTTTTGCGTTAAGTTTCTGTTCTTGTTCACCTCACTGGCTGCAATTGGATAACGATACATTTTAGAAGCATCGAACGATACATTTAGGGCATTTGTTTGGGTGTAAGAGAATGTGCCATTTGCATTTTTGATAATCTGCATGCCATGCAAAGTGCCATTCAACACAGTTCCAGCTATTTTCCACCTGCGTATATCCCAAAAACGTTGCTCTTCGAAAGCCATTTCTACCCTACGTTCGTGCCTGATGGCCTCTCTCATTTCAGCTTGAGTCATTGTAGTTTTTAATCCATGTTGATACCCTACTGTGCTGCCTATCGCAATACCAGCCCTTAACCTTAACGCTTTCAACTGGTTAAAAGCTTCTGTTCTGTTTATGGCATTATCTGCCGCTTCGTTCATGGCTTCGGCATAATTGAGCAGAATTTCTGCATACCTGAAAATCGGGAAATTGTGTGTTTGGTTACTGTAAACAGTGGCACTTTCAAAAGTTTCGTTCAAAAATTTACGCATGTAATAACCGGTCCGGGTTTGTACATTTACGGCACTTCCTGGTCTATCTAAACCGCCGTCATAAGTTTGAATTATTCTATTTAACCATTTTGCGTTGTTGTGAAAAATAGTTCTGTAAAACCGTGGATCTCTGCCCGTGTAAGGGTCTGCAGCATTGTAACCCGAGGCCGGATCGCTAATTGCTCTTCCGTTGCTCATATCAAAGGCATCAACCAGTTCTTGAGTAGGACTAGTGTAACCAGAACCAGATGCATTGGTAGCAGTATATCCTACTGGTGCATTCCTGGTCTCCAAATCGAAAGTTACCGCTCGTTGATAGGCAAGAATAACCTCGCTATTTTTTCGCGTGTTAAAAACTGAAGTATAAGCCGCAGTTAATGAAAATATATTCAGGCTCATTACATCTTTAGCAGCTTGTGCTGCCGAAGCCCATTTGGCTAAATCGTTGGTTGGATTGTTTAATGGACTGGCATCGTATAATAAAATCCTTGCTTTTAAGGCAAGTGCCACACCCTGGGTAACCCTTCCATAATCTTCATCAGCAGCCAGCGTGTTATCGGGTCTGGCGATAGCCTTTAAAGCATCACATTCATCAACCACATATTTAAGGCATTCAGCATAGGTATTTCTAGGTAATTGAATATTATCATCCAACCCCAAAACCCTATCGCCAAGTAACGGTACTCCACCAAAACGTTTAATCAGTTCGAAATAGGCAATTGCCCTAAGTATTCTGGCTTCTGATTTCCAGTACACTTTTAATCCTTTTTGATTTAAAGGCACCACATCAATATTGGCCAGGAATATATTGGCCTTTCTGATGGTTTTGTAATTATTGTCCCAAGAGTTATCTACAGTAGCTACCGCAGAAATACGGCCGTTAACAAAATACTCGATGGTGCTTGCTGGTGATGAACTAATCGCATCATCAGAGGCTGCATCTAATACATCATTGCCAATTCTATTGTATCCATTTGGTAGATAGGAATAAATATCTGCCAAAAACGTTTTGGCCTGTATGCCCAGCGAGTCTGTTTTGTCGAAAACGTAAGTAATATCCTGACTGGTTGGCTCTGTTTCGTATAGTGGCTTTTTACATGCCGAAAAACCAATGATGGTAATGGTTAAAACACCAACTATTTCTTTTATCTTAATTTTCATCTGTTTCTAATTTGTTTTTTAATGGTGATGAAACGCTCATGGCCCGGAATTTCCCTGATCCCTTTGAGCTTTCATATCAACCCAGCATTAAAATTTCACATTTAAACCAGCGTTAACCACTCTTTGCAGCGGGTAACCATTTCCGTAAACCTCAGGATCTACCCTGTCGTAAGCCGATAACGTAACTGCGTTTACAGCATTTACAAAAAAGCGGATTGAAGCGAGTTTTAGTTTATTGGTTAGCGTTTTGGGTAGTGTGTATCCTAATTCAACATTTTTTAAGCGCACGTAACTCCCATCGTGCAACCAGTATGATGAGGTAGCCTCGTTATTAGGATTTGAACCAATAGTTAGGCGCGGCTGTGTGGCAATGGCTGCTGTAGCAGGAGTCCATCGGCCAAGATTTTGCTCAAAGGCCTGCCCTAAACCATTATTTTGGAATGCCCATTCTGTTGAACCCGATACATAAACGTAACGGTTTTGAACCCCCTGTAGCAGTGCAGAAAAATCGAAACCTTTGTAACTGAAACCTAAATTTAAACCATAAAACCAGACCGGATTATTATTCTTGAGCGACTGAATATCAAGCTCGTTGATAATGCCATCGCTATTTAAATCTTTGTATTTGATATCACCCGGCACAGGGCTATAACCTTGTATTTTTGCGCTTGAGTTAATCTCAGCCTGGTTCTGAAACAAGCCATCGGCTATATAACCAAAGGTCTGATCTTCGCGCTGCCCAGTTCTAACCATCCATGAGTATGGTCTATCGATCTCATCCTGATACTGAATGATTTTTTGGAGCGAGAAAACATTTGGAGCAATGTAATAGTTAAAGTTGCCGATATTGTTGCTGTATTTCAGGTCAAACTCTACCCCCGAATATCTGCTAATGCCTATATTTTCTGCAGGATAGGCCGTACCCAATAATGCCGAACTTCTTCCTCTGGTTTGGATCAGATCAAAATTCTCATTATTGAAATAATCGGCAGCTATCGACAGCTTGTTGTTAAACAAACTCGCATCAATGCCGAGGTTATATTGATTTGCTTTCTCCCAGGTAATGTTTGCATTGGCTAAGGTACCTTCTGTTGTTCCGGTAATTGCAGTTGGTGTAGTACCATAATTGTAAGAACCACCTGTTACATAATACTGCTTATAAGCAAAATAACCAGCGTTTGCATTACCTGTATAGGCATAGTTGGCCCTTACTTTAAGCGCATTTAACCATTTGGTATCTTTTAAAAAATCTTCTTTAGCAATATTCCATCCTAAACCAAAACCATAAAAGAAACCGAAGCGATTACCCTCCTCGTATCGGTTTAAGCCGCTATAACTTAAAGCAACCTCAGCCAAATACTTTTCTTTATAATTATAATCTACCCTTCCCGATAAATTACTGAAAATCATCGGGATTTGGTTGGCCGTTTGTGCACTTTGCGAATTGTATTTTAAAAGTGCATTAATACTATGGTTGCCATAGGTTTTATCTAGACCTGCAGAAAAATCCACAAATAAATTCCTGCTCTGCCCAGAATTGGTAGAAAGATTAATCTGCTGACCATCTACACCAAATTTCTGGTATACATCAGGATTGGTACTCGCCAGCTTGTAAACTGCGTACTGTTTGGTACGGATAATGTTTTCTGATACACTGGTATTAAAACTGGCCAAAGCTTTTAACCACAAACCTTTGGTCACATTATCGAGGGTTTTCCGTAAGGAGATATCGGCAGAAACATCGCGTGTACTGTTATAAAAATAACCAGAGCGAGTAGTTGCTGCCCATAAATTGGTTTGATAATCAGAACTGCCGGCTAAAGATCCATTGGGATTAAAAATAGGATAAGCATTATTGGGTGTAGCGGCCAATTGCGCAAAAATATTATTCCCACCAAAATTTGCTAACGTTGTACCTGTAGTAAAAATCGCGGTATTGGCACCTGCACCACCTGGCTGGTTGCCATTTTGGATACGTCCAAATAAGTTTAAGTTTAATAAAGTTGTTGGCGTAATATCAATATCGATATTGGTTCGAACCAGGTACCTTTTATAATCGGTATTGGTACTGTAAGTATTTTGATCATCCTGTTTAAGGATACCGCTCTGATTAAGGTAATCTACGTCAAGAAAATATCGTGTAGAATTGCCCCCGCCATAGGTATTTAAATTATACCGGCTAAAAACAGTATTTGGTTTTAAGATAGTTCCATACCAATCTACATCAGGATGAAATACAGGATCTGATCCGGTTGCCCAGGCATTTAAATCAGCCGCAGTATATCGTGGTGCCTTACCATCATTTGCCAGTGCTTCGTTGTACAAAGTAGCGTAATCAAAAGCGCCTAGCGGTTGAGGCAATTTAATAGCCGATTGTAAACCTGCCTGAGCGGTAAGCGAGATCCGCTGTTTTCCTACCTCCCCTTTACGCGTAGTTATCATCACTACGCTGTTAGAAGACTGCTGCCCTAACATTACCGTAGATAAACCATCTTTTAAAATGGTTACCGATTCTATTTCTTCAGGATCTATAGAAGGATAATCTCTCGGCACGCCATTTACCAAAACCAATGGTACATTACCCCTAACTGTAATACTTGTTCCATCGGCACCAGGTCTACCGCTACTTTGTAGCGTATACAAACCTGCCAGCCTGCCCGACAATGCATTATTTATTCCAGCTACCGGAACCTTAATTAAATCGTTGTTATAAACGGTTGAAGTAGATTGTAGATTGGTTGTTACACTTTGTTCGCCATATAGCACAGGTGTAGTAGCCTGGCGTTTCTGACTCTCGCCTAAACTAATATTCAATAAAGCCTGATTTGCTTCTACCTCTTTTACCAAATAGCCGTTAAGCGTAAAGATTAAAATATCGCCTTCTACAGCACTGATTTTATACTTCCCGTTCTTATCGGTAGAAACACTGGTTCCTGTTTCTTTAATCGAAACCTTTACGCCAAACAATGGATTACCAAAATTATCGGTCACCGTTCCTGTTACTTCTAACCTATGATTTTTAGTAACCACAATTTTCCCCGTTACATGGCTTTTGACTCGTATGGTATTTGCATTGGCCACACTTGGGCACACAGCATATACCGTTAACGAAAAAAGCATTAATTGCTTAAAGTAAGTTTTCCTCATATTTTCTTGTTTGTTGGCTAGTTGCTTATCCGTTATTAAGGAATGACAGCGCATTCGCTTTACATACAGATTAGTTTTTTGGTTATTAAATATTTGGCTGTCACAATGCAATCAGTTACAAATGCATAGGGTCAAATCTATTCAGAAGAGAAAAAAAGAAGGGGGTAAAATCCTAAATAAATAGGTGTAAAAATCCTAAAGAAAGGCAGAAAACAGCATTAGGAGAGGCAAATAAGCAGATAAAGTATTAAAATTGCCTTACCAAACGTATTTGATTTTTATAATAGAAACATTTTGTACTTTTAATCAGGTAAAAGCTAACCATCCCTCACTTTCTGCCAACATGAAATACCTGCTAACATTTACTTTAGTACTTTTTATCATTGTAAGTAATGCCCAAAACAAATATGCTTTTAAACACCTCAATGTAGAAAATGGGCTCTCGCAAAGTTCGGTACTGGCCATAGCACAAGATGCAAAAGGCTTTATCTGGTTTGGTACCCGCTTCGGGTTAAATAAATACGACTCTCAATCTTTTAAGGTATATAATCACGACAATAACAATAAGAAAAGCCTAAGTAATGCGGCTTATCTTTCATCTATTTTAGCTTTAAGAAATGGAACATTATTAATTGGCACATCAGAAGGGTTACATAAATATAATGAAGCGGATGATAACTTCGACCGCTATGCGCACAATGACAAAGATCCCAACAGCATAAGCGGTTCTGTTATAAGGTGCATTTTTCAGGACAAAAAGAACCGTGTGTGGATCGGTACGAAAACTGGCTTAAACCTGCTCAACACTAATGGAAGGTATAAATTTAAACGCTTTCTGGATGGACAAAAGCCCGAAGAAATTTATGCCATTACAGAAGACCATAATGGAACACTATGGCTAAGTACAACTTATGGTTTAATGAACATGAGCTTTAAAAAAGGAAAAATACACCTCAGATACTTTAAAGACTTTAGCGAAGAGTTGAACAAAGCGACAGATAACCATATCACCACAATGGTTGAAGACCGTGAAAACAATTTATGGATAGGGACCAAACAAACCGGTGTAAGCAAATTAAACCTAAGTACAGAAGCCATTACCACCTACCAATACTCTAGTCTTAACAAAGAAGGCATTAGCAGCAATAATGTGCGCAAAATTATAATGGACCAAGAAGGTCAATTATGGATCGGAACATTACATGGCATCAACATCTACAATCCTGCAACCAAAAATTTCAACTCCTTACATAATATTCCGGAAGATCCATCCAGCCTGAGTCAAAACTCCGTTTACGATATTTATCAAGATCGGCAAGGCATAATTTGGATAGGCACCTATTACGGCGCCATCAACATGGTTTACCCCAATTATACCCCCTTTAAGGTTTATCGAAGCACTACAGCAACAAATGGCTTAAGCAGTAATGTAGTCAGCTCGATTATGGAAGATCAGCACCAAAACCTTTGGATTGGGACTGAAGGAGAAGGGCTAAATTATTACGACAGGAAAAACAATACTTTTACCCGATATAAAAATAACCCTAATGATCCCAAAAGCTTAAGTGCAAATCTGGTAAAATCGGTTATACGGGACAAAAAAAACAGCGTTTGGGTTGGAACCCATTATGGAGGACTAAACCTTTTTCAGCCAGAAACAAAAAATTTTGTCAGATATACGAAACGCAAAAACGACACCTCATCCATTAGTAGCGATGAAATTACAGCCGTTTTTGAAGATAGTTACGGACGCTTTTGGGTAGGTACTAACGGCGGCTTAAATAGCTTTAATAGTACTACAGGTAAATTTACCCGCAATCGGGTAAATGGCTTAACTGATGCCATACTTTACATTTTTGAAGATGCCAAACGAAGCCTTTGGGTAGCCACCAACTCAGGCCTTTACCAGTTGAAAAGAAATAGCCAGCGATTTGTGAGCCGTGTTGCTGCCGATCCTGAAATTTTAAAATATGATGAAATCACTTGTTTAACTGGCAATAAAGAAGGGTATTTGCTTATAGGCACCTTGCATAATGGCTTATTTAAGCTAAATCCCGATCGCCATAGTTATACCAGAATGACCACTTTTGATGGCTTACCCAGCAATAACATCATGGGCATACTGGAAGATGATTTTAATAACCTATGGATAACTACAGACAAAGGTTTATGTAAATACAACCCCAAACTTAAAACTTGTAAAACCTACAATATTAAAGATGGACTGCCGGGCAACGAATTTAATTACAAATCATTTTTAAAAGACAGTAAGGGTGCCTTTTTCTTTGGGGGATTAAGTGGAATGGTGAGCTTTTTCCCCAACGAAATCAAAGAGAATAAAAACACTCCACCTGTTATTTTTACTGGATTAAAACTGTTTAATAAACCTATAGCGCTGAATACCAAAGATGGCCTACTTAAACAAAATATCAGCACCATTAAATCAATTACCTTCGAATCTGACCAGAATGTATTTTCTATCGATTTTACGCTACTTAACTTTATAAAAGCTGATAAAAACCGTTATGCTTACAAGCTCGGTGGTTTCGAAAAAAACTGGAATTATGTAGACATTCCTTCGGCCAGCTATACCAACCTCTCTCCCGGAAACTACACCCTTATGGTTAAAGGAAGTAATAATGATGGGCTTTGGACCAAAGAAACGAGCACGTTAGATATTAAAATTTTGCCGCCATTTTATAGAACATGGTGGGCCTACCTCTTTTACGTTTGTGCTTTTGCAGCCATTTCCTTTGTATTTATACGTTATTTATTGATAAAAGCTGTACTCAAAAAAGAAAAAGAGATTAACGAACATAAGTTAGAATTTTTCACCAATATTTCTCACGAAATACGTACGCCTTTAACCCTCATTGTTGGTCCATTGGATAAATTGATCGAAAACGCAAAAGACGACCCTGCCCTAAACAGAGATCTGCAACCGATTAAAAACAATGCCGACCGTTTAATGAACCTGGTTACTGAACTGCTCGACTTTAGAAAAGCTGAAAGCGGAAAAATGGCATTACATGTAAGTCCGGGTGATCTGGTGAAATTCTGCAGGGAAATATTTCTGGCTTTCCAGAACATGGCCATATCTAAGAACATCGATTACCAGTTTGAAACCGAACTTGCAGAAATTGAACTTTATTTTGATAAGGTTCAAATGGAAAAAGTGATGTTTAATCTACTCTCAAACGCCTTTAAGTTTACACCTGTAAACGGAAAAATTAGCCTAAAGATAGAAACAGAAAAGCAATTGGTTAATATTAAGATCTGTGATAACGGTAAAGGCATTCCTTTAGAGAACCAGGCCAATTTATTCACTAATTTTTATCAGGCCAATGCCACTACAACCATTGGTACAGGTTTGGGCTTATCGTTCTCTAAAAGCATTGTAGAACTGCATCATGGGCAGATCAGTTTCGAAAGCACACCTAAAAACGACAAAGCCTTTGGCAATACTGCTTTTACAGTAAGTTTAAAAACAGGGAAAGAACATTTTAATCCATCCGATTTTATTCCCGATTATGTTTATTACGACGATGCCTTAAATTATAACCTTAGTGCAACGCAGGTAACCGAACAGTTTAAGGAAGATGATGCCGTGCCAGATGATTCAGCGGAAAAGAGAAAGAACAGCATCTTACTGGTAGAAGATAACCAAGATGTAAGAACCTTTATTAAACAGGCTTTAAGCCCCTCTTATCTGATTTACGAGTGCGAAAACGGGGTTACTGGACTAGCCTGTGCTTTAGATCTGATTCCCGATTTAATTATCAGTGATGTAATGATGCCCATAATGGATGGCCTCGAATTATGCCGGAAACTTAAAACAGATGAGCGAACCAGCCATATCCCTGTGGTTTTATTAACGGCAAGATCGGCTTATGTACACCAGGTAAACGGTTTCGAAAACGGAGCCGATGCCTACATCATGAAACCATTTAATTTAAAAATACTCGAACTGAACATCCAGAACCTGTTAAACGCCAGAGAAACCATTAAACAAAAGTTTGCCCAGGTAATTACACTCGAACCGAAAAACATGGTGATTAACACCACAGAGCAGAATTTCTTAAGCAAGATTATTCAGGTTATCGAAGATAGAATTGCTGATACAGATTTTGATGTACCTACCCTCGCATCTGAAATTGGCATGAGCCAACCCGTACTCTATAAAAAAATAAGGGCACTAACCGACCTTTCGGTAAACGATTTTATTAAATCGTTGCGAATAAAAAGAGCCGCCCAATTACTCAAGCAAGGTTCAGGCAATATTGCCGAAATTGCTTATTCAGTAGGTTTTAACGATCGGAAATATTTTAGTTCAGAGTTTAAAAAACATTTCGGTAAAACCCCAAGTGAGTTTATAACTTCTGCGGATGATAAATAAGGGGCGTTGCAATGCTGCAATGCCCCAAAAATTACATGTATAAAGATACACTGATTTGCTCACACAAATCAGTCATTTCGCTCAATATCCCGGATTCTGGTACATTTTAACCGGATCTAGTTTAACCTCATCAAAAGGAATTGGATAATACCTATCTTTAGTAGTTACGTTAGCCAGTTTAGCAATACCATACGAAGACTGTGGTTTGGCTTTTAAGTAAGTAACCAACTCTGCTGCTGTAAAATTCCTGATTAAATCAAACCATCTTTGGTGCTCAAAAGCGAATTCAGACCTACGCTCGTGTAAAATAGCCAATTTTAGAGTAGGAAATTTAGCCGCATAAGTGGCGTCCATTTTTGCTACAGCGTATAATGGCATTCCAGCTCTTGTCCTAACCATATCTAAATACTGAATGGCCACCGCATCGTTGCCCTGCAACATGTTTACTTCGGCAAGCATTAAAATTACGTCAGCATAACGCATTAAAATATAATCATTACCTCCATAACCCGCATTGGTTGCCGCTTGGCTCGCATCGCGGAATTTGGTAATAAACCAGTCTTTTACAATTGCATCATTGGCAAATTTAACAGAGAAATCTTTCCTTAAATCGCTTGTTTCGTATTCATTAATCAGATCAAGCTTTGCATTACCGCCAATCCCGGTAGAAGGTTTGAGCGAGTTGATGGTTTCGCCTTTGGCCTGGTTATTTGCTGCAATGCTCGAACTAAAATTGATATCGCCCTGTCTGTAAGAAATCTGGAAAATCAGTTCTTTACAAATTCCTTTTTTAGCTACATCAAATACGTCAGCATATGGAATTTCAGATAAATTTCCAAAAGCTTTCATATTGTAAGCTGTCGTCAAATAAGTATTGGCATTGCTCAAGTTTTCGGTTTTATTTGCAGGCAATGTAGCCGCCATTGTTAAAAACACCTTACCCAAATATGCGTTTATTGCCGCTTTCGAAGTTCTACCTATATTCGCCCCCGTTTGGAAATTTGGCAATGTGCTGTTAAGGGCATCTTTTAAATCGATTACAATCTGGTTGTATACATCCGCTTCAGGCACACGAAAAGTGTTATCTTTTACTTCATCGGCTGTGCTAAGCTGTTTGGTTACCACTGGTACGGGTCCCCATTTCCTAACCAGTTCGAAATACATAATAGCCCTGATAAACTTCGCTTCTGCTTTATAATTCTCTTTAGTAGCCGCATTGGTAAAAGATACTTTATCAATGTTTGTAAGTACAACATTGGTTCTGCCAATAGCCTCATAAAGTGCTAACCAATGGCTCTTTAAATAAGAATTGCTTGGCAGGAGCGAAAAATCATTAAACTGAAAGGGCTCTCCGGCATTACTCTGGTTATCATTCCTACCCGCATCGTCAGAGCGTTCATCAGTAAATAAACCGCTGTTTTCACCCAGGGTATTGTTGCTTCTAAGCGATTGGTAAACACCATTAACAGCCAACAATACATCATTTTCTGTTTTAAAATAGTTTTCTACAGCAATGGCGTTAGGGTTACTTTGATTTAGAAAATCTTTTTTACAGGCACCCAAACTTAAAATTGCACTTAGGGCCAATACTTTATAAATATGTTTTTTCATTTCTTTAGTTCTAAAAAGTCAATTTGATACCAAGGTTATAGGTTCTTGCCAATGGATAGTTTCCATAATCTACACCAGGAGCAAGGTTATTGCCCGCACTATAATCTACCTCAGGATTATAACCTTTATAATCGGTAATGGTAAAGGCATTATCTACACTCGCATAAACGCGGATGTTGCTCACCTTAAGTGTATTGGCCAGTTGCTTTGGAAAACTGTAACCTAAAGTAATATTGGTACACCTGAAATAAGATCCATCCTGAATGTAAAATGACGATAAACGGGTACTATTACTCTGGGTACCCGCACGCGATGCACGGTAGTTTAAACCACTACCCGGATTGGCTTCATTTCTGTAACGATCGGCAACTTCTACATACTGGTTTCCCGAACCTTCAAAGTTGTACAGGTAATAATCCTGTCCATCTAAAACCTGGTTTCCGTACGATCCGTTAAATGAGGCCCTTAAATCGAACGTTTTGTACGAGGTATTTAAGGCAAAACCATAGGTAAATTTTGCGTATGGTGTGCCGATTACGGTTTTGTCCGCATCGTTTACAATGCCGTTCCCATCGGTATCCTGAAAATATAAATCACCGATTTTTGCCGGATTGGTAGAAGAAGCTGATGGCGCTACCTTGCCTAAATTATCGGCAGTAATCCGGCCTAGAACCTTAAATCCATAAAACATACCAATTGGCTGGCCCTCTTGTGTAACGTGTGTGATATATGAGCGCTCTGCACCAGCAGTAAATATAGTACTGTTGCCACCCAGGTCTAAAACCTTGTTTCGGTTTGCCGCAATGTTTCCACTTAAACCGAAAGTAAAGTTTTCATTTTGGATAATTTTGCCATCAATCTGCAAATCGAAACCCTTATTGCGCACCTTACTATCAGTAAGATTGGTTAAAATTGTTGATGTTCCGGCAATTGCCGAAAGAGGTTTGTTAAACAATAAATTAAAAGAGTAACTTAAATAATAATTTGCCATGATCGACACACGGTTTTTGAACAGACTGATATCCGTACCAAAGTTGAACTGAGAAGTAGATTCCCAGCCTAATCCCCTATCCTGAATGCTGCTTGGCCAAATGGCGGTAGAAATTGCACTCCCGAAAACCGCGCCACCTGGTGCGCTTAACTCTTGCTGTGTGCGGTAATCTGGAATATTGTTATTTCCACTTAAGCCCCAGCTGGCCCTTAGCTTAACCCGCGATTGTTCACCCAAAAAGTTATTGTAAAAACTTTCGTCAGATAAATTCCAGCCAGCAGCTATTGAAGGGAAGTTACCATACTTATTCAACGGACCAAACCTTGATGAACCATCGCGACGGAAGGAACCAGTTAAAAAGTATTTGCCCGCGTAATTATAGCTGAAACGACCAAAATAAGAAAGTAAAGTGGTAACTGTTTTACCTGCTCTATCTAATCTAAAAAATGCTGCCTCAGCCCCTTTATCCGTAATTTCACCGATATAATCGTTCTGGAACCCGCTTGCCGCAACACGGATCAGATCACTTGATGTTTTCTGGGCAGAATATCCGCCTAAAACATCTATGCTATGTTCACCAAAGGTTTTATTATAGTTTAAAGTAAACTCTGCCAGTTGATCTACCTGACTAAGCGTTTGTGCTATTGCATTTGCGGCCCTAATCGATTCTGGAGAGTAAGGTGGGGTATTGCCACTACTTAAGCTGGTAGGCAAATAATACTCATATTTCTCGTTGTATGTTTGTGTTCCTAAGTTAGCCTTAAAATTAAGCCCCTCTAAAATTTTGTAAGTAGCATTGGCATTATAATTACTCCTATTGCTCTTTCTGGTAATCTTTAACTGTTCAACCGTAGCCAAAGGATTTTCAGGGTTCTGAATTCCGAACTGAGAAGAAAGTGAACCCATTCCAAACTGAACAGGATTTCCGTTGGCATCTCTTGCTGGCAGGTAAGGCAGATAAATTAATGCCGACATCATTGGGCTTAAGTTATAACGTCCTTCCTGTACCTCTCTATTATCGTTCTTTGTGTAAGCAATGTTTGCGCCTACATGTAAACGCTCGCTCACTTTGCCATCAATATTACCCCTAAAGTTGGTTACCTTCTGGTTGGTATTGGTTACAATACCATCGTTGTTCTGATAACCACCACTTAAAAAGTATTTTACATCTTTATTACCGCCAGAAAAGGAAAGGTTATGGCGCTGAAAGGCTGCATTGCGGTACAGTTCGTCCTGCCAATCGGTATTGTAAGCAGCAGGGATAGCTTGTTGTGTACTAAAATTATAAAGATCGGCCGGGATACTTACACTACCTCCGTTACCTACATTGGCAATACGGGTAGTATTGTTATCGCTAAACATGGCATCGTTCCAGGTTTTACCAGCGTTTACCCATAAATCTTTATAGGCATTGTTACGTCCATCAATTAAAAGCTGGATAAATTGATTGGCATCTAATAGTTTTACTTTTTTAGCCAATTGAGAAACACCACCCTGAACATCATATTCAAACTTCCCTTTTCCATCAGTACCTCTTTTGGTAGTAATTAACACTACCCCACCCGATGCTCTTGAACCATAAATGGCAGCGGAAGCCGCATCTTTCAAAATGTCGATGGTTTCGATATCCTCTGGATTGATCGATACATTATTTCCTGCCGGATAACCATCAATCACATATAAAGGATCAGAACTGGCGTTAATGGAACCGATACCCCTCACCCTGATTTTGGTGCCCGAATATGGCGCACCACTGGTTTGCGATACCTGTACACCTGCAACCTTACCAACCAATGCCTGGCCAACAGTAGGAGAAGTTAAATTCATTTCGCTGGCCTTAACACTGCTAATCGCCCCCGTTACATCCGATTTTCTGATCTTCTGGTAACCGATAGCCACCACCTCATTTAAGGTATTACTACTTTCTTTTAAAGTAACATTAATATTTAAACGGCCGTTAACCGCAACTTCCTCGTTATCGTATCCAATATAAGTGAATACTAAAATTGCACCTTCATCAACAGTAATCGAATATTTACCATTGGCATCAGTAACTGTTGTTTTTTTTGTTTTCTTTTCGAAAACGCTCACACCTGGTAAAGGCTGATTATTTTGATCGGTAACTGTTCCACTTACCGAGGCAAATGCGTTATGCTTTATATCCGATGTAGGCACACCGTGGTTTATTGCGATTGCGTTAGCATTACAGATGGCCAGTAATCCGATAGGCAATAGCAATTTCCTGCAAGCACTTTTTATACTTGCGGTTAAAAAAAATGATGTCATCTTTTTGTTCTTAGTAATGGTTTTGAAATATAATTGGGATTTGTTTTTTAGTAGAAGCGTAGATTTCACATTTACATAGGCTTATCCTTTAAGGTTAATGAGTAATTTTTTGAGCGTTCTACAGCCGCAAAAGTAGAGGTGTACTTTTAACACTATGTATCCCTTGCATTAACTCTTAATGCATATTGGAGAGGTTATTTTAACTCAATGTTAAATCCACCATAATGATGTTACTACCCCGTTTTAATCTTCCGAAAGAGATAACATGATGTTAATCTTTGTTTAATGCCTAAACCCGATGTTTGTTTCTAAAACTTTTCGAATGAAATTCCTCTACCCGTTTTTAGTGTTCTGCCTGTTTTGCCAGGGCTTATTTGCACAGGATGTGCCCATGCAGTCTTATCAGCTCATCAAGACCAGAAATGAGGTACAGTACAAAAATTATTACCTGCTTAGCCTTTTTCAGCAACTGCCCGAGCTACGCAAAATACTGAGCACAGATACAGCGCTGAATAACCTCTACAAACTAAAAACGGCACAGGTAAATGAAGCGGTGAAAACCTGCAAAACAGATATTGCCTGTTACGCCAAGGCTTTAAAATTTACCAATGAGGAAATAGCCAGTATTGGGAACCGTTTGGCCCTGCTTTATACAGAAAATAATCCATTGGGAAATTTGGTAAAAAACCACCTCATCCCCTCAGGTTGTTATGCCATGTTTGCCAAAGAACAACACAAAACGCTTTTGGTTAAAGCCTGGGAGCAAGATGCCAATGCTGTTAATTATACCATTGGCGTGTATGTGGAAGGGAATAAACCCAATTATCCTAAGATAGATTCCATCAGCTTTAGCTTAAAGGACAAAGCGTTTGCAGAACTTACAGCAGCCAGTGCTTCGTTAGCATTACAAAGCAATAATAATCTGTTTTTTGAGCCTAGCATGCAATTTGCACTTGAAGCTTTGGAACTGAATGAGCGGAATGATGCCGCCGATTATGAGCCAATGGTTAAGGGCGTAAACCTGGCAGCCATTAACCAGATCAAAAAAACAGATTGGAAGAAATACCCTTATAGTGTGATTTTAGTACCAGGTGCTGGCCCAGAAGAAAAGGAAGTTGCACTAAGTCCTGGTGGGATGATCCGTTGTCGGTTAGCGGCCATACAATACCAAAAGGGTAAAGCACCATTTATTGTGGTATCTGGCGGACGTGTTCACCCTTATAAAACCAAGTTTAGCGAAGCGTACGAAATGAAGAAATTTTTAATGGAGAAGCTCCAAATACCTGAAAGTGCCATTATTATGGAGCCACATGCCCGCCATACCACCACCAATCTGCGCAACTGTGCTAGGCTGATGTTTAGGTACGGTATGCCAATTGATAAACCTGGTTTGGCCTGTACCGTAAGGTCGCAAAGCTACAGCATTACCAATCTCCTGCCCGAGCGTTGCAAAAAAGAACTCGGTTATTATCCTTACAAAAATGGAAAACGTATAAGCGATACAGAATCTGAATTCTACTTAAATACAGCTTCTTTACAGATTGATTTTGATGAACCTTTAGATCCTTAGTTTATGAAAACATTAAATCCAATTTTATTGTTGATCGTCATGTTTTTTGTAGCCAGATACAATAAAACAGATGGAAAGATCACCAAAAATATTACAGTTGATTCACTAGGGGCTTGCCAGGGAATTTCTTACCAGAATGGGCGGTATTTTCTTTATGGAGATAGAGAAGTTGGTGTAATGCGTGAATATCAACTCCAAAAAGACTCATTAATCTATCAAAATAAGGAATATAGATTTACAGTAAAGGGAGAGAACATTATCAAACATCCTACAGGTATCGCATACCGTAGAGGTTTACCAACATTTGTGGGTAATTCGGTAAGGCAAAATGCCGAAGGCACGGTTTGGAAAGCGGTAATCAACTGCGTTAACTGGGAAGGTTTTTTAAAAGCCAAAACATTGGAGGGAAACCTGATTAAAACCATTGAAGATGATGCATGCATACAAGGTACACGGCCCGAATATGTAAATTACAAAGGCAAATGGTTTGTGGCAACAGCCGATTATGGCAATAAAGCAAATGAAGTTCGCTTGTATGATCCAAAAGCACTATCAAAAGCCAATAAAACCAGCGAAAAGGGAGTCCTTTATAAAAAATTTACCTGCTCGCCATGGGTACAAAACCTACATTGGATTGCCGATAAAGGTATACTGGTGTTAATCCAGAACCAGATTGAGGGGCGTAAATGGCGGTTAACTTTTCTTGATCTGGATAAATCCATTTCAAGTGGACATGAAACTGTTTTAGCAGTAATTGATACGGACAAAGCTGATGAATTGGAAGGTTTCACCTTTACCGATAGTGCTGATAGCGGAATTGCGGTAAGTTCTTCGCGCAAAAACAATGTAAGCTTTATGGATTTTAGCTGGAGCAAACCTTAATCCGAGATACGATCAATGGAGTAGTGCAAATAAATACGATAAAAAATATAATGACAATGAATAAAGCACACAGAATTTAATAGTGGTTGCTAGCTCATCAGTAATTTTACCAGTAACGATTAACCAATACGCATTTCAGCAACCTGCTGATCAAAATGATTATTCATAATTCCCTGATAAACCTGTTCTGCAACAATATATAATAAATCTACTTTTTCAAGCATGCGTATCACATCTGGTTCACCGATCTCGTAATTGTTTTCGTACCGAACAGCCAGATAAGCCTCATCAAGCAAATGCAACAGACAAAGCTCTTCCTCATCATGATTAAATAGTTCAGAAAGCTGCTTTACATAAGCTTTAATATACTGTTGGTGGGTTTTAATGCGATGCGTTTTTTTATCCTTTCCCATGACCAAAACTTCAATGGCCCGGTACATTAAATCGAAAACCTGGTGCAACATAAAAGTGCAGTATTCGAAATTTCGCTGTTTAAAATAGAAATTGGCTCCCGATAAAAATTTGTTGGCTTTACTAGTTTCGCATTGATAGGTGCTGCTAACCCGATCTGCAATGAGCCTAGGTGCACCACAGTCCAGAAAACTTCCAGATTTACTAAATAAGCAATTTTGAGCTGCAGTGGCATAGTAAAAAAACAAACTCCCCGCTAGCAAAGTCTGCTCAACCTCGTGCACATGGAAAACCCGATAAGTAAATTCCATTTGCCCGTTAAATACAATATTTAATACTGGTGTTAACTCGTTTAAAATGCGCACATGTTTAAACGAAACCATAATCAGCATTTCTTGCACCGCTTTACCTGCAAAAAAGCTGGTATGAAGATAAATATATTGAATGGGTACCGCAGCTGTAATGCCCTTTAATAAGCGCATTACGGTTTCTTCTTTTAAGGCACTATGGCTAAGATTTAATGATTTATTCCGCATAATGGCCCCTTTCGTCGTTAACATTATCACTTAGTGAAGGATTACCGATCATCAGAAAAAAAGCCTCCATGATCATCAGCATGGTTTCATACTGCTCAAATAAAAATTCCTTATCCATCAGTTTAATGCTGCTCCTGGTACTAAACGCAGCATATAACCACTCTAAAAGACCTAAACGCAGCTGTTTAATTTTTTCGGGAACGAAAAAAGACTCCACAAACCGATAAGGGTTTTCGATGTGTTCGGCCGGTAGTGTATTTACTTCGTAAAGGCCTTTATGATACGCATCGCTTGCAATAAAGCGATCTTTAGTAGTAACTAACCCCTCGGGCAAGGCCCCTTGATAAGTTAGTTTTTTGGTTGCAATTAAATAGCCAGTGTTAAGCAATTTTGTAAACTGGTTATAAAGGAAAAAATAATCGGCAACATCACTTACACGGTTCTCTTCTGATAAGGCAATTTTATACCATTTTTTGAGGTATGCTTTGTGCCCTGCAAGGTTATCCAAACTAAAAAAAAATTCAATTGCCTTAAATGGATCATCAAATAATTCCTGATCAAAAGCCAAAGGCGATGTACTTTCGAACATGGCCATATGGTAATAGCGATCGATACTTTTAAAACTATTTTTAGTGATTAACCTTTCGTGGATGAGCCAGCAAGCCTCCAACATTTTTTTGGTATTCTCGTAAAACGGAAAAATATACTGATCCCAATCCAGATCGAGGTTATTTTCCAATCCGGCCAACAACCATTCTTTGTAAATAAACTTATAGTTATCCGATTGAAAGAATATAAAAATAGCTAAGAAGGTAAGTTTTGGGTTTTTCATCTCCACTTTGCTCAATAATTTCGGACAATATTCAAGCAGAACCGATTCGCGTTCTAAACTACATTCATCGGCCTCAATAGCCTTTACAAAAGCAATATCGGTTTCACTCCGATTAAAAATTAAATCCGAATAATCGAATAGCGGCAACAGTTTTTCGTAAAAACCCAACAGTTTTGCAGGATGCTTTTGCGGCGAATAATCGAATTCGTTTTGAGGTGGGTTTAACCAGTTTTTTAAAAAATTCAAATGATAGCCTACACCATTTGATAAAAAAAAGCTTTCAATGGCATCAATAAATACCATCGTTTCTTTTTTAAAATTTGAGTTCCCTTCCATAGCCGTATATTTTTTAAATGATTATATTAGCTAACGAATTTAGCAAAACAAATTAAGTTAAACTATAAATTATACATAAAACTTATTAACATATTTAGTTTATGAATGAAAATGAGCGTTTAAAAACTTTAATGGATTTACTTAGATTTAAAACTCAAAAAGATTTTGCAGCCGCTTTGAATATTAAGCAAGGCTCCTTATCGGATATTTTAAGAGAAAGAGTCAATGTATCCAATGCGATTAAAGATAAACTCGAACTTAAATTCGACGTAAATTTAACATGGCTTGAAAACGGAACGGGCGAACCGTTTTTTAAAAAGAAGCCAGGCGTTAACGAAAGCAAAGAGGGCGTTCCCTATTTCGATATGAGCCTATCGGATGCTAAAGATCTCCTGGTAGAAGAACAACGGGCAGAATACCTGGTAAATTACCTCCCTTTTAACGATTGCACGGCTTATTTACCGGTTTATGGCGATAGCATGTACCCCAAATATGCCGCAGGCGAAATTATAGCCATAAAAGAAATTACCAATTACGAAATTCTACAATGGGGCGAAGCTTATGTGGTGATGACGGATGAAGATAGTAACAGTCTACGTACCATAAAACTAATTTTTCAGCACACCGATGATACCAAATTAATCCTCCGTGCTTCAAATCCAAATTTTAAAGGCGATACGGTGATTGATAAAAAAAACATAGAATCGCTTTATATCATCAAAGGAAAAATTACGCGGAATGTTATTTAATGATGTGGGTTAATCGGTTAACTGTCTAAATTGATTAATGGTAGACTGGCATTAAAAATTGCAAACAGCCAACTGGATTCTGCGCTTATCATCTTAAATCAGCCGGAATAAATAAAAAAAGGTTCCCGCAGATTAGCAGATTTTCGCAGATTTTAAAAAGGCATATAGGTGTTGTATTATAAATCTTCATCCTGAGGGATAGTTTATTGCGATGGATCGTCATTGCGAGGAGGAACGACGAAGCAATCTTTCATGCTAATGATCCCTGCTATAAAGATTGCTTCGTCCGCTGAAAAGCCTTCTCGCAATGACGATTCATGACGACCGCACGATCAGAACTTCCCAATGCGACTTTAAAACTCCTTGGCTTGTGCCCCCTGCAACCTCAAAATGAAACAACCGTCTTAGCTACCTAGCCCCGGTTGCAGCGTTACCCTACAGCAACGGGGCATCCCGAACTTTCGGGAAAGCGTATAAGCGTAAAACGGGAAGAAACTTCCTGTTTAACAGAGGCCTTGCGCTCCAATTGAAATCGATAGTTTTAATACAGAACCGATTTATCCTATTGATTGGCATATTACTTGCCGACGAAGTCATACAAGTAGCCCCCTTCTTTACTTTCCTTTTACACATCTTCGTCGTACCTTTATTTAATTAAAAAGGAAAGATATATGAATACTGAAAAAGCCATTCTTGCAGCCGGCTGCTTTTGGGGAGTAGAAGAACTGATCCGTCATTACCCTGGAGTTATCTCAACAGTTGTTGGATACGCTGGTGGCGATGTACCCAATGCTACTTACAGGAACCATGGTACACATGCCGAAGCCATTGAAGTTACTTTTGATCCAACTATTTTAACTTATCGTAAATTATTAGAATACTTCTTCCAGATCCATGATCCAAGCACACGCAACAGACAAGGAAATGATGTGGGTACATCGTACCGCTCAGCTATTTTTTTCAATAGTGAAGAACAGAAAGACACCGCCAATGCATTAATTGCCGAACTGGATGCTTCTGGCAAATGGCCAGGCAAAATTGTAACCGAAGTAGTACCCGAAACCGATTTTTGGAACGCAGAAGAAGAACACCAGGATTATTTACAGAAAAATCCTTACGGTTATACTTGCCACTTCGAAAGAGCAGACTGGAAATTATAAATAAAATCGCCATTGCGAAGCACGAAGCAATTTGGCAGAAAGCAGGAGAATCATTTTCATTTTATGGAAATCAGATACAGTAGCATTTCAGTTTATCCTGCCCTGCTGTTCGCTTAATCCTGATAAAACCTGTGAAACAAGCAAGCACACAATAAAAAATAAAAGAATAGTGCTTAAATCGGGACCGCTGCCATCAGGTTTAGGTGGCCGCAGTAGGCAATGCTATTTGGGGCTGCACAATGTTGGAATACGATCCATCGATCTGCATCATGCTTACCAACCTTCAATAGTAGCAAATATTACCAATTTAAACCTGATCCGATAGCTATCGGATGCCGCGGAAATCCTTTTTTGTCATCCTGAGGGTTCAGCTTTTTAGAAAAATATTAGAGTGAGGGTGACAGGATGCAAGGTTTCGTCATCTCGACCGCAGTGGAGAGATCTTTAATATAATTTATAGAGACAAATAAATGTTCTGTGAAGACACAGCACATGGAAGCAATGACGTTCACTCTTAAACAAAAGGGCAATTTTCTTAATCGAAAATTGCCCTTTTGTTTAAAGCGAGATGATGATTAGCAACCTAATCATCATCATCTTTTTTCTTCTTCTCGAGAATTACAAAAGCACTCCGCTTTGGTGCTGGCATGACCGATTGTTCGCCTTTAACCGATTTCCACACCACTTCATTTAAATCTAAATCTGGTGCCGAATCTTCTTTGGCAAAGTTGAACAGTTCAGAACGTCTGCTGCTCTCATTCACCGCCACATTCCGTGTATCTAAATCGATAAGCGGCTGAATCACATTATAGGGCGTAAAATCGGGCGTTGCCGTAAAACATTCGTATAGCGGCATAGCAGCAGCATCGTATTGGCTCATTGGCGGTAGACCTAAAATAAGTTCCATTGTTCTTAAAAATCCTGAAGTGGAATACATCGTATGAACAGGTGTATTTCTTTTTACATAAGGACCAACCACATATGCCGGCGAACGGTGTGCATCAACATGATCAGGTCCATTTTGTGCATCATCCTCCAGAATAAAAACAACAGACTCTTTCCAGATTTTACTGTGCGATAAATGCTCCAAAATGCGGCCTACAGCCAAATCGTTATCGGCAACTGCGGCCTGTGGCGAGTATTTTCCTTTCTTTTGTCCACTGGTATGATCGTTAGATATTCTTAAAGTGTTAAACTGAGGTACAACACCTGCAACCAATAGCGAATCGAAATCATGCTGCCAGGCATCTACCCGCACCTGATCTTTAATATCCATATCAAAACCCGGCGAAGCAGTGCATATATGGCCTTGCAGCGATTTAATATTCGCTTTGCCATAATCGCCAAACTCACCATAACTGCGGTAGCTTACCCCCGCCCTTTGGCAATAATCCCAAATAAAACCACCTTTAGGATAGGTAACCGGTCTACCACCTTCGAAGGTGGTACTTCCGCCTCGCGCGCCATAACTGGTTGGCCAGGTTTTTTCTACCACATCGGTTGCATATGCGGCCATACTCCAATTGTGTCCATCGGCACTTACCTCTGCATCTACATAAAAATTATCGAGCAGCACATAATTTTCAGCAAAGGCATGTTGGTTAGGTGTAATTTTTCTACCAAAAAGAGTTAAAGTAGAATCGCCGTTTCCTTTTGGCATATCGCCAAGCACCTGATCGTAGGTTCTGTTTTCTTTAATGATATAAAAAACGTGTTTAATGGGCGATTTTTCTCCTTGTTTACGTGGAATAGGATTTCCAGCTTCACCATCGGCAGTAATAGTCCGCTTATCGGTAAAAGGAGTATTGGCATATACCTGCTTGGTGTATACTTTCAACTGCTCAGGTTTTGGCGCATCAATAAAAGATAACGTTCCCTTAAATAAACCAGCAATGTACTGCAGTCTGCTATTGGACGTACTGCCCATGTGGTAACCACTATTATCTACTTTAGAAATCGGTTGTGGTCCCTGAGGGTTGGCCATAGGCGTATTACCCTTACCGTTTGTAACCAAAATTTTCGATCCCAAAACCTTAACGCTTGTTGGATACCAGCCTACCGGAATAAAACCCTGGCTCTGGCTTACCCCAGGCTTGCTTACATCGAAAACGGCCAAACAATTGTTATCTGCATTGGCAATGTACAAAGTTTTCTCGTTGGTACTTAAGGCTAAACCATTGGTGGTAGAACCTGTTAACTGTGTGGCATAAAGTGTAGTAGCAATGGTTTCGATTACCTTATTGTTTGAAGTATTGATTACCGAAACGGTATTATCATTTGCATTGGCTACGAATAAAATATTTCCTTTTTTATTAAGCAATAGTTCGTTTGGATGATCGCCAACAGGAATGCGTTGTGAGATACTTTCTGATACCAAATCGATAACGGCAATAGATTTCCCACCCCAGAGTGAAACATATAGTTTACTTTCATCGGCAGATAAAACACAACTGTAGGCAATTGCAGGAAGCTGAATTTTTTTCAGGATCTGCTTTTCTGTGGGATTGATAATGTATAAACTACTATCCTCTTTAGTAACAGTATACAATCTACTGTTATTTTTATTTACCACAATACCCGCGGGGCTGATTTTCCCTTTCGGCCAGATCGGGCCCAATTTAATGGTATCGCTCTTGCCAAGTTTATCGTTCTGGATGTTGAAATCCAAAATCCAGTTGTCGTTACCACCTGAAGCATACAGGTGTTTTTCGTCCTTACTAAAAGCAATACCATACCAAGATTTGCTCAGTACTTTTTCATCGATAATTTTTTCTGTTCTGGCATCAAGCAGTTGCAGCGACTGCGTACTTTGTCCGTTGTTGGTAATGGCAATATATTTACCCGAAGCACTCAACTGCATATTTAAAGGCAGATCGCCCAATTGCAGCGAATGCCCTGCCGGACTCAGTTTCCATCCATTTGGCAATAAAATTTGTTGAGTACTTTCGTTTTTGCCTGGCCTTTGTGCAAATCCATTTTGGACAAAAAAGAAGCACAGTATTAGTAATAGGAATGATTTTTTCATTTTCTTAAATTGAAGATAACAGCACTAACGCTGAAGATTAAAATTAACCAGGGCCCTGATGGTGTAGCCATTGCCCGATGCTACCGAACCGATTTCGCGGATGGCCTCTGATGGGATTACCTGGCTACGGGTCGCATAAAAAACAGGTCCGCCGGAAATAGAGAATGAAAGTTTCGAATGGTTTGGTTCCAGGTTGATCGATGGCCCGATCATCACCTTTGCACCACCTTCTGCTTCATCTTTCTCCCAAAATCCTTCCAAATCCTGCCCCAAAGCTTCGAAACCAAGGTATAAAACATTAGAAACGCGATATTGATAGCCAAAACTGCTAATAAAATCCAATTTATCTCTGGTTTTATCAAAAGCTTTTTCAAAGCGAAGGTTACCCCCTATTCTCCAATTTGTTCGATCAAATGAAGCGGTGATCCTGCTAATCGCTGAGCCAACGTTCGACCAGTCTCTGCTTAAGCCTAAACCAGCACCTAACCTAAAACCGGATATGCCTTTACCGCCCACTAAATCTCTAATCACCTCAGCTTGTTCGGCAGAGGTTACGCCTCCTGAATTGGCAAAACCGATTGCTGCTGTTGCATACAAGGTGAACCTGCTGCCTAAATATCCTTTAACACCAAACTGTTGTCCTAAGCCATCATAACCAAACTGCCCGTTGGTTCTTTCACCATAACTCCCTGAATAGTGGATATTCCAACGGGGATTTTCTGCGGTTAAGGTATTCAGCGAAAACAGAAAGGGCTGAACGGCATCGGTTCCTGTTTTGATATCAGTTTTGGTTTCACCTATTTGCTGGGCGGCACAGTTTAAAACGGCACCGGCAAAAATGAGCATCAAAAATGTCTTTTTCATTGCGATGATTTATCAATTAAAATTTGGTTTCATTTAATAACGGCGATTGACTTGCATTTACCTGATAAGTTAGGATCTTATCATTTTCATTAACCTCTACAATGCGGTAACCTTTATAGGCTGTACCCCAGTTTCCACCAATGTGTGCATCGAAAAAATGCGGCAGTTTATCGGTATAAAAAACGGCATCGAGACTGTGGTCGTGCCCATGGAATACTGCTTTTACATTTGCATAGCTATGCAGCAGCTTAATCGTATCCGGGCATTCTACAAAAGGGCTTTCGGGCACCCAGAAATGAGGGGGAATGTGTAGCACCACGAAAACAGTTTTCAGATTTTTAAACTTATCCAGTTCCTGTTTTAAAAAATCATTGTTGGGGCATAAATAAGTTCCTTTGGTATCAGAAGTGTTGGCCAAAACAAAACCTACTCCATTTTTTTCGAAAGAAAAGTTGTCCTCATATCCAAAAACCGATTTCCAGATCTTTGCATCAGCATGGTCGTGGTTACCCGGGATGGCATAAAAAGGAACTTTAAGTTTATCGTAATATTCTTTTTTTACTTCTGACAATAGTTCCGGGCGATCGTGAACAAGATCTCCATTAATAATCACAAAATTGAGTGGATTTTTATCATGTGATTCATTTAACCACTTTACTATATTTTCGTGATGCAGTTTATATTCTGTTCCGGGTTGGCCATAATGCCCGTCGGATGCAATCGCGAAACGCAGTTTAGGTGCTTTGTCCGATCTGGCGGGGGCTGTGTGTTCTTCAGCAAATGAGGAAAAAACTGGCGAAATACTGGCCACTACAGCAGCGGCCAAACTATTTTTCAGAAAAAATCGTCTGTTAGACATAAGGATAAGATATGTTTTATATCAAAGCCCAATATTAACTTAGTATGGCTTCTTAAACATAAATTTAATGTTATGATTAGGTTAACCGAAGCGTAATTGTGTATCAATTTTATAACAGAAATCATGCGCATATCTTCCTAAGCTTATTCCTCGGTCTGTGTCCTCACAGAACGAAAAGCAAATAATTTCTTCCTATTGAATACTTGATAAAAGCCAACTTGAAGGTCGGTAAGGACACAGACCTTGGATTAGTGATTGAAACTAACGAAACCTGCTTTTCAAAAAATAAAACGTGTTGTTCCATCTTCGACGAGCTACCATTGATAGATTCCAATATAAGGGTCGTCATCTCGACCGGAGCAACGCGTAGCGGAGAGATCTTTGGACTATATTAAAAGATCTCTCCACCACGGTCGAGATGACGATACTTAGAGACCCATTCCTCGGTATGTGTCCTCACAGCACGAAAAAGAATTGGTTTGTAATAAAAAAATTCAATGAATGTTATTTTAAAATCATTCATCTACGGTATCTTACCTTTGGGTCTTCGACAAGCTCAGACTGACAATTAAAAAAGGATCGATTATTTATTTTTAAAAAAAACTCAAGCGCATGTCATCCTGAGCCTGTCGAAGGACTTTCAGCAAACAATGCTATAAAATAACGATGACCTGTTTCACAACCAGATAAGCTGCCAATGCAAACAAGAATATCGCTATCGATTTATTGATAATTAAGCTGCTTAACGTAAACTTCTCCTGAATATAGGTTGCAAAATGAGCATATAGGTAAAGCGCTAGTGTAGAGCCAACGCCAGAGCCCAAACTAAAGATTACTAATGAGAGGTAATCGGTTTCGATCCATTGGTGTAAAATTACATAATTGCCAAAAAACAGCCAAAATGGAATCTGAACAGGATTTAGTATCCCTAAAATTAACCCATATAAAACACTTCCGCTGCGCTTATCTTCTTTGGTATTACTTGTTTTAGGCACTTTTTTTCGATTTTTCCAGGTAATGGTACCCATCACCAAAAACATCACGATCATAAAACAATCGACTAAAGTGCTTAAGCGTACTTCGCTAACGGCCTCGTTTGGATTGATATCGCTCATGGCCCAGCGGGCAAAACGCATCATACCAAAGGTAAAAAACACTTCTACACAAGAGAAGGAAAGAATAAAGTACCAAACCTGCCGCATGCCCTTGTTAATGGCGAGCTGTGCAACGGTAAGATTAATGTTGCCTGGGGGAATATAACCCATGGCATTGAGAATGATGCCTATGAAAAACGTTAGAAAAAGCATTGCCGAAATTATGGATTTAAATTTAAATGCGATGCTAAATATTTTCCGGTGTACGATTTTTCTACCTTCGCTAAATCTTCTGGTATACCTTCAAATACCACCTGACCGCCGCCATCGCCCCCTTCAGGACCGATATCGATTACCCAATCGGCACATTTGATCATATCCATATTATGTTCGATCACCAAAATAGTATTCCCTTGTTCGATCAAAGTATTCAGTGCTTTTAACAGTTTTTTAATATCATGGAAATGCAGACCAGTAGTCGGCTCATCAAAGATAAACAGCGTTTTATTGGCATTATTTCCTTTAATTAAAAATGAAGCGAGTTTAATACGTTGCGCCTCACCACCCGATAAGGTATTAGAAGATTGGCCTAAATGTACATAACCCAAGCCAACATCAACCAATGGATTTAATTTATTGAGGATCTTCTGCTCATCCTTAAAAAATTCTACAGCTTCCTCAATGGTCATATCCAAAATTTCGGATACGTTTTTCTCTTTGTAGGTTACATCTAAAACCTGTTGTTTAAAGCGTTTACTATTACAAGCTTCGCAAGGCAGGTAAATATCAGCCATAAACTGCATTTCGATCTTCACCTCACCCTCACCCTGGCAAACATCGCAACGGCCACCTTCTACATTGAAAGAGAAAGCAGCTGGTTTTAAGCCCGCAGCTTTTGCCGATGCCAGGCCCGAAAACAAGGCACGGATATCATCCCAGGCTTTTACATAAGTAACCGGATTAGAGCGGCTCGAACGGCCAATCGGATTCTGATCGACCATTTCTACAGCGCTTACCAGGTCGTAATTACCAAAAATGCCATCATAAGCCCCAGTTTGCTCACCAGCGTAGTTTCCAATCGCTTTTTGCAATGCCGGATACAGGATTTTTTTAACCAAACTGGTTTTGCCCGATCCTGAAACGCCACTTACTGCAGTAAAAACACCCAGTGGAAACTTCACATCGATATTCTGGAGATTGTTTTCCCTCGCTCCTTTAATCAGGATATGATCTTTCCATTTTCGGCGTTTATCTGGAATGGCAATTTTTTCTATGCCTGCCAGGTAACGACCTGTTAAACTGTTTTTATCTTTTAAAATCTCCTCATAATTACCACTAAAAACCAAATTACCACCATGAGTACCAGCTTCAGGACCAATATCGATGATGTAATCGGCCGCACGCATCATTTCTTCCTCGTGCTCTACCACAATAACCGTATTACCCACATTGCGGAGTGAAATCAACACTTCAATCAGTTTATTGGTATCGCGTGGGTGTAATCCGATGCTCGGTTCGTCCAAAACGTAAATGGAACCCACCAGGCTACTCCCCAATGAAGTTGCCAGATTAATCCTTTGCGATTCTCCACCCGAAAGCGTATTCGATAAACGGTTTAAGGTAAGGTAGCCTAAACCTACATTGTTTAAATAAAGGAAACGGTTATCAATCTCAGCCAATAAACGTTTGGCAATTTTGGTATCGTTGGTGTTTAATTTCAGCTCGTTAAAGAAAACCAGGGCTTTGGCCAATGGCATCAGCACCACATCGATAATCGACTTTTCAGCTATCTTCACATAAGATGCATCTTTACGCAAACGCGAACCTTTACAATCAGGGCAGGTGGTTTTACCACGATAACGTGATAACATTACGCGGTACTGAATTTTGTAGGTCTGCTCTTCCAGTTCTTTAAAAAAAGCATCCAGGCCTGCAAAATATTTATTCCCTGTCCAAAGTAACTGTTGTTCTTTTTCTGTTAAGGCACTGTATGGTCGGTGAATCGGGAATTCGAATTTCGGGGCAGCTTTAATAAAATTCTGCAGCCAAACATTCATTTTTTCGCCACGCCAAGGGGCAATAGCATTATCGTAAACACTTTTGCTCTTATCAGGAATAACCAGATCTTCATCAATGCCGATTACGTTTCCATAACCTTCGCAGCGTTTACAGGCGCCATAAGGGTTGTTGAAAGAGAAAAAGTTCGGCGTAGGTTCTTCGAATTTTATTCCATCCAGTTCAAACCGATCGCTAAAATGTTTCGTTGTACCCTGGGCTTCTACATAACAATCGCCTTTACCTTCAAAAAAAGCAGTCTGTGCCGAATCGGCCAACCTACTTAATGTTTCTTCTTCCTGGTTGGTTACAATACGATCAATCAGGATCTGAACCGTTTTATCATCAGTAAGTTCTGCATCTTTAAAATCAGCATCGTCCAAAACCGCTTCTATTTTTTCTATTTTATCATTGATCAGAACGCGTAAAAATCCTTTCTGTAATAAAATAGCCAGTTCTTCCTTAATCGTACGGTTATTGTGTGGGTACAGCGGGCAAAAAATCGTTACCGTTGTATCCTCCGGCATGGCATTTACATAATCTACCACCGTACTTACCGAATCCTTTTTCACTTCTTTGCCCGAAACAGGAGAAATGGTTTTACCGATACGCGAGAAAAGCAGTTTGAGGTAATCGTAAATTTCGGTAGAAGTACCAACGGTAGAACGAGGGTTAGAAGTAATTACCTTTTGTTCGATGGCAATTGCCGGAGCAATACCTTTAATATAATCAACATCGGGTTTATTCATCCGGCCCATAAACTGGCGGGCATAAGAAGATAAACTTTCTACATATCGGCGTTGCCCCTCTGCATATAAAGTATCGAATGCCAGCGAAGATTTCCCCGAACCAGACATACCTGTTACCACCACAAGCTTGTTTTTTGGAATGGCAACATCGATGTTTTTTAGGTTGTGCACACGGGCACCTTTAATGATAATATTTTTATGCGGATCTTTTTCGGCCTCTTTTTTGCTCATGTATGGTAACGAATATAATGTATAACCCCAGAATGTTGTTAGGGTTTTAAGAACATACAAAAATAGGGTACTGAGATGGTTAATTTATTTTTTAACATTTTATTTTTTGTTTTTTGATAAAAAAATAACTTCCTTTGGATATTAACAACCTCAAAACCAAACTAACACATTCAAAAAACATAGGAGAGAAGCTATAGAAATTAAACATCTACAAATTAATTTTTAGCAAATAGTACGGGATTTAGTGTAGGTAAACCTATGAATTTACAATCATATAATGATCAGGACCTGGTAAAGGTATATATTACCGGGAACGAGAATGGATTGCAGGAACTTTTAAGAAGACATAAAAGTAAAATTTATACCTCTATCTACTTATTGGTAAAAGACCAATATCTGGCGGAGGATATTTTTCAGGATGCTTTTATAAAAGTAATTAACACCCTGCGATCAGGAAGATATAACGAAGAAGGTAAGTTTTTACCTTGGGTAATGCGTATTGCCCATAATTTGGTTATAGATTATTTCAGAAAAGAAAAGAGAACACCAATCATCACCAGTGCTGATGGAATGGATGTATTCAATATGCTACACTTTTATGACGAAAGCGCAGAAGATAAAATGCTTCGCGACCAGACGCATAAAGATTTAAAAGCAATGATCCATTTATTGCCTGATGAGCAGAAAGAAGTGCTCCTCATGCGCCATTACGCTGATTTAAGTTTTAAAGAGATAGCAGATTTAACTGATGTGAGCATTAATACAGCCTTGGGCCGCATGCGTTATGCCCTCAGTAATTTGCGTAAAATGCTTAAAACAAAGGAGATGACCTACAAAGGGTAGTAAAAATGTTACATATTTTTTTTTGAGGCTCGAAATAAAGCATCTGAACTATCGTTAAGTTTATAAAACTTATCACATTTAGTTGCTTATGACAAAAACCTCTACATCAAAAACAAATGTAAATTTACCTACACCTAACATGTTTCAGCCTAAAACTGATATTGAATCGGACGCAGAAATCGACTTATTTTATGATCAAATAAAAGGTAAGTTAGATAGACTGGCTAAAAATCCTCAAGATGAAACCATCAACAAGATTTTAGCTTACAGCAGAACAAAGTAGTAAATCTTTACATGAGCCAAAAAAGCTTGTTCCACAGGGTGGGACAAGCTTTTTTTGTTATGGAAAATGTGAGATGTAAAATGGATGATGTAGGGATTTTGGCAGTAATAATTCATTGGCCATTAGTTCATATTCAATACCTCAGCTTCACATCTGTTAGTGGTATTGGCTATGAGCCATTGACTATCAATGAAACAATCAGCAATGAATCTTCCATTTCCCATCCTACCTCTTCCATCTTACATGTTTCTATAAATGGCCTAATTTTTACAATCCCCTAAAATAAAAAGCCTTAACTTTACATAGTGTAATTTTAACACTAAGCACGCTATGAACAAGAACTTGCTCCCACTTACTTTAGGCGGTTTAGGCATCGGAATAACAGAATTTGTTATGATGGGCTTATTACCCGATATCTCAAAAGATTTAGCAGTAACGATTCCACAAGCCGGACATTTAATCTCCGCTTACGCATTAGGTGTGGTAATCGGCGCTCCATTATTGATTATGATCGCGGGTAAATACCCACCAAAAATGATATTGATTGCTTTGATGATCATGTTTACGGTTTTCAACGCCTTCTCTGCATTTGCCCCTACTTTTAATACCCTGTTCATTGCCCGGTTGCTTTCGGGTTTACCACACGGTGCATTTTTCGGCGTGGGATCGGTAGTGGCCAGCAGAATAGCCGAAAAGGGGAAAGCGGCTCAAGCTGTATCATTAATGTTTATGGGCTTAACCATTGCCAATATTGTTGGCGTACCCTTGGGCACCTTTATTGGTCACAATTTCTCCTGGCGAATCTCTTTTGCCGTTGTCGTATTTGTGGGCCTCGTTACCTTGCTAAGTTTAAAATTATGGTTACCAGCTTTAGAAGCCACCAAAAACCGCGATTTAAAAGCCGAACTAAGTTTCTTCAAAAAAAGAGAAGCATGGATTATCATTTTTATGATTTCGATCGGAACAGGTGGATTATTTACCTGGTACAGTTATATCGCCCCATTAATGACAGATGTTGCAGGCTTTTCGCCAAATGCAGTAACCTATATATTAATGTTAGCTGGTTTAGGAATGTTATGTGGCAATTACATCGGCGGCATACTGGCCGATAAATTTTCGCCTGCAAAAGCATCGGCGGCCCTATTACTAACCATGGTGATTACCTTAACCATTGTACACTTCGTATCGGCAAGTCAGCCATTAGCTTTAATTATGACTTTTGTTACCGGCGCCGTATCTTTTGCGTTGGCTGCTCCAATACAGATGTTAATGATCCAGAGTGCCAAAGGCTCCGAAATGTTGGCCGCTTCGGCAAGTCAGGCCAGTTTCAATATCGGCAATGCCCTGGGTGCTTTCTTTGGCGGCCTTCCCCTGGTATATGGCTTCGATTATACCTCGCCAGCCTATGTTGGTGCCGCAATGGCTTTAGTTGGTTCTATCTTTGCATTTTGGCTGATAAAAAGTAATCAGGGAGTAACCGAACAGGTAAAAGTACCCGCTACTTCTTTTCATTAAAAATATTCGTCATTGCGAACGAAGCGGTGCTTTGTGATGGGGTGAAGCAATCTATAATATTGCAGTTTTTTTTTGGAAAACATAGGTTAGCGAAAGCAAAAATAGTCAGTCCTGCTGTACACTGTAGCCTCGCAGAAAAAGCTCGGGCTGTCGTTCCCATCAGGTTTATAATGAAAGGTCTTGCCGATAATAAAATCCACCGTATTAAAACTAGGTCTATCGTGATTAAAGCCATTTACACCTAATACTCGCGGTTTACTTTATCTTTCAACCTGCCTAGTACCAGTCCAACGGATATCCCATAAAAAGACTGTACATTGTTCAGGTTCGCCGAAAAACCAACGGTAACTGCTGCTGTCCTATCCAAATAAAGGCCGTACGTTATTTCAAGCGGTAACCCGATCGTTTTTTTTCTGATCGTTTCATATACATTATTACTAAAAAGGCATCCGCCAGGCCGATCACAATCGTTATACAGAAATGCACCACGGCTTATCTGATCAACCAATGAAATCCCGGCGCCAAACTTAAAATAATGGCGCCGATTAATTGTATAACTTTTGCCCACTAAAATACCGATATCAGAAATACGAGGCTCTGGCAAACCGCCAAAATAAAAGATCTTGATACGCTCTATCGCTGAAGTTTTAAGTGAGATATAACTATTTTTTTTCTGCAGGTAAAAATCCACATCACCATATAGTCCTCTGTTTCCTCCACCACCCAAACTAAAACCGAGGCCAAAATAGGTTTTCCGCCTTTGATGTAAAGTATCTTGCTGTGCCAAAGCATCTATAAAAAAGAGCATGCAACAGCATATCATTAAATATTTCATAACCTGGTTATATAAAGTTTAAGCTGCTTTTCCCATTTTCTTCAACAATCTTAAATGAGATTTTATTCCACCGAAATAACTCGTGCAATTGGGTGTTATGCCGTTTTCATTTAACATTTCGTACAATATTTTACTGATCTGTGGGTAATATACATGGTGATAATGCGGAAATAAATGATGGGCAATATGATTGTTAAAGCCACCCAAAATAAAGTTCGCCGTTTTACTAAACGGATGCATATCGTTAGAACTTTTGATCTGGTTCATTAACCACGAAGCATTAATATAACCCTGCGCATCTGCCTTCGGATATTGCGTTTCTTCTACATGGTGCGTCATAAAAAACGTAAACAGCAGAAACAGTGATTGACTTAAGTGCATCATCAAAAAACCAAACACGACCACGTACCATGGCTGAGCCGAAAAAAGTATAGGCAATACCCACAACAAACTGATATACATTATTTTCTGAAGCACAAAAGATAGGTAATACTTAAAACCCTTTTTAACGGCATAACCATCATCGCTAAGGAGGATGACAAAATCTTTGATAAAAATCCAGAACAAAGAATAAGTAGTATAAGCCAATGGCGCATATAAATGCTGGTAAGCATGAAACCAATACTGTTTACTATCGGGCACCACGCGGATCAGCTTCGATATTTTAAGGTCTGAGTCATAATCTTCCACATTTGGTGCATAATGATGCGAATTAACATGCCTCAGTTTCCACGCCTCGGCATGCGCCCCAACCAATGTATAAATAGCTACAAAGCAGATGTGGTTAAGCCGCTTGCTTTTAAAAATGGTATTGTGCGAAAAATCGTGCGAAAAGTTAAAGGCAAAGAGCAACGAGATAAAACCATATATTACAAAACAGCCTACGAAACCCATCGGATCGGCAATTTTATACAAGGCTAAATAGGCAAATACCGTGAGCGAGAAATATACCAGAAACTTAGTAGCAATCATTCTCATAAATGCAGATTTATCGATCACCAGTTCCTGCTCCACACGTTTGTATATTGCTTTTAGCAACTGACTATCAGCCGCTACATGAATATGTTTATCCTTCATATCGCATCGGGATTAAGCGTTCACTTCTGCCCATCATTTTCAAAAACCTGAAATGCGAGGCTAACGATTCGCCATACGACATTTCCATATAAGTAAGCTTATGTTTTTTAGCCAGCGCCTTAAAAATTGGAATAATTTTAAGGTAATGCACATGGCAAACATTTGGGAGCAAATGGTGTACGGCATGAGCGTTAAAACCGCCTAGTGTCCAGTTTAAAAATTTACTTTCTGCATGGTAGTCTATAGAAGTAAGCAACTGCAGTTTCGGCCAGCTCATATTTAACTGATTATCTTCATCGGGCACAGGGTGAGCAACATAATCTGATAAGTGTGCAACGCCCAAGACCGATACAAACAACAGGGAAATGATAAAATGGTTCAGCAGGAAAGCCATCAGAATGACCGTCCAACCGAAAGGCAACAGATAAACAGGCAAAACAACCATATAACCTATATACAAGAGTTTATATACTACTAACTTTATGACCTCAGCGCGAGGGATTTCCACTTTAATGGTTCGGCTCGATAAATTGAACAACATCAGGGTTTCCCTAAAAAAGAACCAGTTAATGGAATAAAAGAGATATAGAAATGGTGCATAAATAAACTGATACCGATGGTACCATTGTAAAGGCTGAGATTCGGTCATCCTAAACAGCGGGTTGTTCAGCACATCGATATCACTACCTTCTACATTGGTATATAAATGATGCGATTCATTGTGATTCTTGCCCCATACATAAGCATTATTACCCTGCAGATTAAAACTCAACGAAAACAACAGCTGGTTCCAGAACTTACTTTTAACCGCCACGCCATGGGCAGCATCGTGCGAAACATTAAAAGCAGTTAACAAAACCGAAAAGCCCATCAACAGGTAAAAAGCATAAAATGCAAGTACCGAATGGCTGGTAATCATTAAGGTGTAGAATAGGATATCCAAACCAAAGTATAGGAAGATCTTGAAAAACATCTTTATGTTTCCCGTCTTTTTCATTCCGGTTTGAATAAAATATTGTTCCACTTGCTCGTTCAATTCTTTATAGAATTCGGAGCCTTCATCTTTTATAAATCTTAATTTGTTCATCTTGATATTTCAGGTTTAAATTGTTTACCAAATCTAAAGCACTAAACAATCCTTAATTAACCTTATAGATTACACACAACTTTAAAAATACCCTTAAAGTAAATATTTTAACTCCATTGGAGATTATAAATTATATTTTATAAATTAACATCCTATAACAATTCCAATAGTTATTAAAATATACATCACTCAACTCATAAATTAATCTTTATGGATAATCAGCAAGCATTATTTTTTCAGGCGATTAAATCAGCCCTGCCCGAATACCAAAATCTGGCGCTGAGTGTAGCCGAAGAATTAGGAATAAGTACCAATGAGGCTTATAAGAAAATCAGGGGCGACAGCAACCTTACTTTCCAGCAAATCATCAAACTTTCTGACTGTTTTGACGTCCCATTCCTATACAGCCCGAAACAATCGTTATCCGTTACTTTTAGCTATTTAAGTGTAAATGAAGATTTAGATATGATTAGCTATCTCCGAAACTTATTGGATAACATTAAGGCAATCAGGAATAGTGGCAAAAAACACATCACCATCACAACCGACGATATCCCATTATTTCATTTTTTCAAGTATCCCGAACTCACCAGTTTTAAGCTCTTCTTTTGGGCAAATAGTGCCAATAATCTCGAAATGCCATTCAGCTCCTCCTTCCTATCTGAGGAGATTATTAAAATTTCACAAGAGCTTCACGCTACTTATCTGAAAATACCAAGCACCGAAATATGGTCTAAAGATACCGTAACAGGCACACTCGAACAGATCAGGTATGCATTCGAAGCCGGGCACCTTACTGATACCGAACTGGCCATCAAAATTGTAGAACAGGTAAGGTATTGCCTTACCGATATGAATATGTATGCCATTAGCAGTAAAAAAACCATCGACCCAAGCCATACTTTTAACTGGTACAATTGTGATGTACTGGGAAGCATTGCCTACCTGGTCGATTTTAAAGACCGTATGGCCTGCTACAACAGGTTTAATACATTTAATTATTTAAGAACCGAAGACCAGGCCTATTGCAAACAAACCAAACAATGGATGCAAGGCCTGATTATGAAATCGGTTTCCTTTAGCGGTCAGGGAGAAAAACACCGCAATAAATATCTGTATAACGCCTTTGCTGAATGCGATAAATTGTTGAGGGAGATTACAAACAACTAACTTCTTGCATGTTATGGGCACGACTCATTGGGCATGACAAAAAAAATCGTAACTTTACTAAAAAAGCAAAATGAGTTATACTGACAGACATATTGTTGAAACTTATTCAGGATTATTTGAGGGTCTCAGCTCTTTAAGTAAAATTGAATTAATAGAAAGTCTTTCAAAGTCATTAAAAACCGAAAAGACAACAAAAGACAATAAATTTTACAAATCATTTGGGGCTTTTTCTAAAGAAAAATCAGGCGAGAAAATTATAAAGGACATTAAATCAAGCAGGTTTTTTAGGAGTAAAGAAATCAAATTCTAATAATGCAGTATCTACTTGATACAAGCATCTGTGTTTTCTTTTTGCGAGGGAAATTAAATTTAGACGAGCGCATTCGAGAAAAAGGACGAGAAAATTGTTTCATTTCAGAAATAACAGTTGCAGAACTTCGGTACGGTGCGGAGAATAGCGATAACCCGGCAAAATCACATAAAGCTGTTGACGCATTTGTAAGCGGACTTTCAATTGTACCAATCTATGGTTCAATTAAACGATACGCAAAAGAGAAGGTTAGACTTCGAAAAATAGGCAAACCCATACACGACGAATTCGACCTATTTATTGGCGTCACAGCAATTGAGAATAAACTAACTTTGGTTACAGATAATATAAAGGATTTTGAACGTTTGGACGGTATAAAAATAGAAAATTGGTTTGACCGAAAATAGCATCAGCTTATAACATCAGTTTGACTTGTGGTGACTGACAAAATTCTAATGGATTTTATTGCTAAATTCGACAAATACAAAACCATTAACCAAAATACCCGAGCAAAAAACATTAAATCAATAATTAAGCGTTAAACCTGCGCCAAAACCCATATCGCTATCATAGTGTGCAGAAATACCCATGTATTTAGTGGCAATAAATTTAAGTCCGCCCATAAATTCTTTATCACTGTTTACCATAAAACTTGCCCTTAAGCGCTTAGAAACCGGTATATCTTCCCGCATTAACTGCAAACGAACATTACCATCGTGATACACTTCTGCTTGCGCTATGACCAACATGGGTAAGGTGTAGGCAAGCCCTACACTAAACATACTTCTTTTATCCTTTGTACTTTTTTGGCCAAAAATATTGCTTTCCTGTTCGCCAGCTTCCATTTTCCGATAGCGCCAATCGAAACCCACAAAAGGCATTAACCACTGCATTCTATCTACATATCGGCCAATATGCGTCTCGGTTTCAAAGCCGTGCATTTTATTATAACCTAAGCGCCACTCGGCTCCAATACTCCAACGCGTATTTGCCAACATGGCCATACCGTCGTTTCCGTTGCTGGCAAAATCGTTTTCGGCCATAAAATGGAACATCCTATCATCGGCAAAAAGTTTTCGCTGTGCCAGTTTAGGGTTCGGAATCTCGGGGTTTAGTGGTGAGTTTTCATAACTAAAAATTTTACCCATCCCGCTCATCATGTGGTACAAAATATGGCAGTGAAAAAACCAATCGCCACTTTCTGAAGCGCTAAACTCAATGGTATCACGTTCCATAGGCATGATATCGAGTACATTTTTTAAAGGAGCATAATCACCCTGGCCGTTAATTACCCTAAAATCGTGCCCATGCAAGTGCATAGGATGACGCATCATACTATTGTTATATAAAATGATCCGCAGGTTTTCGCCCTTTTTGATAAGGATTTTATCTTCTTCGGAGATGGTTTTATTATCCAAAGTCCAAACATAACGGTTCATGTTGCCCGTTAACTGAAACTCCATTTGCCGGGTTGAGGCTTTAGGCAAAACCGTTTTTTCAGGCGAGCGCAACATGTCGTAATTTAATGTGGTTAATGGCCCTTTTACGGCTTTAACATCACGCATACTATGGCCTTTGTGTGCATCAGAAACAGCTGTATCTGTCCCAGCATCGTCCAGCTCAGCATACATTACGGTATTCATATCCATTATCTGGTTCTGCATTTTCATGCCTTCCATCTGCACCAGATTGCCGTTCATATCCATCATTTCGTTCATCATTTTCATGCCTTCGAAATATTTCAATTTGGGTAATTTTTGAGCCGGCACTTTCCGCCCACTGCCTAGCCACAGCGAGGCTGATTTGGTACGGTCTTCGGGTGTTACCAAAAACTCGTAGCTTTTATTTTCGGGAATGGTTACCACTACATCATAGGTTTCAGAAACGGCAATAATCAGCCTATCTACTTCTACAGGTGTTACATCGTTACCATCATTGGCCACTACTGTTATTTTACCACCGGCATAAGTGAGCCAAAAATAGGTAGATGCTCCTCCGTTAGCAATGCGCAACCTTACCCTATCACCTGCTTTAAGGTTGTTTGGTACCTGGTATTGATTTTTTCCATTTACTAAAAATGCGTCATAATATACATCACTCACGTCCATAGCGGTCATCCGTTTCAGTTCGTTGGTGAGCTTGGTTTTAAAGTGTCCACTTTTTATGGCCTCAGCATAACTTTGTGTTGTACCTTTTTTTATCGCGAACCAATCATTGGCGTTGTGTAATCGCCGATCAACTTCGTGAGGCATCATATTGGTCCACTCACTTAACACAACAGGTACTGTAGGGATAGCCAGTTCGTCCCTTTTATTCAAAATCATAGCACCGTACATACCAATTTGCTCTTGCAAACCCGAATGGCTATGGTACCAATGGGTACCATTCTGTATAATAGGAAAACGGTAAACATGGGTTTTATTGGGCTCAATAGGCATTTGGGTTAAATACGGAACCCCATCATATTGATTAGGGAGAAATAGCCCATGCCAATGCAATGAAGTTGACTCTTTTAGCCTGTTGTGCACGTGTATTTCTGCTGTATCGCCCTCGGTAAAGGTTAGCGTTGGCATCGGTATTTGCCCATTAACCGCAATGGCTCGTTTAGGTTTTCCGCCAAAAGTTACCGTTGTATCGGCAATGTACAAATCATAGCGAACAAGCCTTGGCAACCTGTTGTTGCTTAAAGTTTCGATAGCACTTGCTTTTTGAGGGGCTTTTTTGGGGGCAGCTGCTTCTACCTCGTTGTGCTGATGTTGGGCAAAAGCAAAATTACTGAGCAAAATACTAAGGCAACAAACTAAAATAAACTTCATTTTTGGCTTATGTTTTATTTAAGTACCTCGGCAACCTTGCCACAAGTTAACATTTTATTACCATAATACGGGTTTTTTATCGCCTCGCCTTCGCTTAACCAATAGTTTTTTTTCATTGGACAATAAGCGTAATAAATGGGTTCCTCGCTAAGTTTTACTGCTTTTACCAAGGCATAAAAATCGGTCGACAGGGAGGCAAAATGACCTCTTTGATGTTCGATATCTTTACTTTCGGCAATGTGTTCGGCATCAAATAATATTTTATCACGCAATACTTTCGAAGCGTTGGTTTTTTCGTTGGCTTTTATGGCGTTAATTAATACAGTAGCCTTGTTGCCCGCTGTGCTTGCATTGCTACTAATTAAGGCATCTTTAACATCGTAGTAAGCCTGCAAAGGGTTAACTGACGCTGCTTTTTCTTGCGCTGACAAACTGCCAGCCACAATTAGCGCGAGGATATTGATTGTCAATAATTTAAATAACGTTTTCATTTTGTGTTTAAGTTAAATTGTTACCAAAGTATTTCCTGATACCAGTTAGCGAGCTGCATTTTTAATTTGCTTTGCAACCAGAGCAGGGTTTTATTGTTAAACAAAGCTAGCGGTATGGCCTTTCCGGATGTTACACTTTTACCGAAAATGTTTATATAATTATCGCTTTTACAGTCGGGCCACGGTTTTGGCGTTAAGCGGTTGGCGTGGATTGAGCGATTTAACAATTAGCCTTTTATAAGTAAGGTCCTTCGACTAAGCTTTAATTGACGTTATTTTGCAATTACTTACTAATAAGATATTTGCGACATTATACATTTCCATCCAGCTAGGCCACAGCACCATATCCCCGTTCCACTTAAATCCGGCCTAACAAATTTTTCGGATTCTGCTGACCCCGCCACACCACTGACCTCTAAAGAAAAATTTTCAGCCGGCATTTTTTGTTTCTTTTTGATGCCAAAAAGAAAAAGGCCTGACCGGCTAGAACAAATAGAACACCCCGTCCTGCGGACACCCCTCTAAAAGAGCTAATCTTTACACACATTTATTTATAGAAAACATATTATAACGATCTGATTATCAATTATTTGTGGTTTATTTTTTGTATCTTTAATGATGTTAGATCATTGTTATTCAGGTGTTTATAAAGGTTTTTTATCAGATAGTCGTATTGCAGTTAGATTAGAAAATTGTTTGTCAGATTTATTATCTTCGGGAACAGCAGTCATCAATCGGTTAGCTCCAACCCATTCCTTAAAAGCTGCCTTCTATCGTATGCTATCGAACAAGCGATTGGAACATGATGATATTCTTGAAGGTG
>NZ_SJSO01000012.1 GCF_004331735.1 Pedobacter psychrodurus | reverse complement strand
ATGAATCGATGCAGGCAGCAGATGTATTCAGTTCGAACCAAATAGATTATCTAGATATGGTAAGACAACGAGTGGAAGGAGGCACAGAATTACAGAAAAATCCATACAAAAAGCAAACCCTGGCTTGGGCCACATGGTTATTAGCTAGACTGGCAGGATGGAGCGGATATAAATCTCATGGTCCACCAGGATATATCACAATCAAAGAGGGGTTAGATAAATTCAACCAACAATTTATAGTTTATGCACAAGTAATGGAACACAAAGATGTGTGTAAAGATTAGCTGAAAGAGGGGAATAGATACAGCAAAAAAAATTGGCTTTGCAATGATCCAGCACCGTTTTGTCATTCTGACAATAGGAAGAATCTGTTTCCTATTAGCAATAACCGAAGGGGTGGTTACAAGCTAGGAAAGGTAAACTTCGTGCCTACTATTGACGTTATTTTTTAATTACCTATTAATGAGTGACTTGTATTGAATATATACTTCCACCCAGCTAGGCCATAGCACCGTATCTCCGTTCCACTTAAATCCGGCCTAACATCCCGATAGCTATCGGGATCGGGCTCTACTGACCCAGCCCCCCTTCTAGCTTCGAAAGAAAAATTTTCAGCCGGTGTTTTTTGTTTCTTTTTGACACCAAAAAGAGAGAGCCCATCGGCGGCGGCGAGCCGAGGTAAGTAAGAAATAATCAATCATATACATCAATCATATTGATTATTATGCAATAAATTATCCCTCAGGATGACAGATTCTAATACAAAGGTCGTCATTCCCGCGCAGGCCTATCATGTAGACACATCTTTTGCTTTGGGTTTTTTATGCATTTTGCTAACCAACTTTAATAAAGCACAGATTTTACAAAAGGACGCCGTCAATCCCAAGTGGCCGAAGAATCAAAAAAACAGTTGCAGAATAGCACAAATAGCACCCCCAAACCTAAAACGCAGTGGTTTTGTGAAAATACCACTCAAACTTTTACTTAGCAGAAACGAGCAAAACAAAGTGCCGCTGTTTTTTTGATGAGTGTTGGGCGGTGACAAGCCACATTGCTGGATTGACAAAGCATTTTTGCATACTTTTGATGCCTCAAAAGTTTGATGCACCGCGGCAAAGAGCGAAAAAAAAACAATCAATATATGTGCCTAAACTAGCGTTTTTAAGGGTTTAGTATCATTTAATAACAGGAAAGATGCTGAAATAAATCCGATAGCTATCGGATCAGCATTACGACCGCTACAGAGATGTGTCCACACGATAGGCGCAGACGGGAATCTTAAAGCTTATTACATTACGATTATTCATAAGCTTTCTTCTCTTCAAAGGCATTCATGAGCACTACGTGGTTCCCAATCAACCCGATAGCTACGGGTTGGGAATGACGATTAATCTTTGTTTAACTTTTCGGATGTTCTGGCAGCCAATCCAGCAAGGCTTTAACAATATCATTGAAAAAAAGTTTATAAGTATCTTGCGTAACAAAGCCGATGTGCGGTGTAGCCAGTACGTTCTTCAATTTTCTGAATGGGTGGCCTGCATCAAGCGGTTCTTTATCAAAAACATCTAAAGCCGCACCGGCAATTTTATTTTCTTCTAAACTTTTGATCAATGCGTTTTCATCGACCAGTGGCCCCCTTGAAGTATTGATCAGGTAGGCAGTCGGTTTCATGAACGCCAAATCTTCGGCCCCAACAATGCCCTTACTCCTATCGCTCAGCACCATGTGAACGGTTAAATAATCAGACTCCTGGAATAGCGTTTTTTTATCTACATACCTTGCACCACCAGCTATTGCTTTCTCCCGGGTTAAATTTTCGCTCCAGGCAATCACATCCATATCAAACGCTTTAGCTACGGCAGCAACCTGTGCACCCAAATTCCCAAGTCCTAATATGCCAAGAGTTTTACCCTTTAAATCCCTACCCACCATATGTTGCCAGCCGCCTGCACGTAGATTGGCATTTTCTTGCGGAATGTGTTTTGCAATGGCCATTAACAGTGCCCAGGTAAGTTCTAATGCGCCATGGCCTAAATACCCAGTGTTCTGCACTTCAATACCCAGTTTTTCTGCGGCTTCAATAGCTATAGATCGATTTTTGGCTCCTGTAGAAACAACCAGTTTCAGGTTGGGTAAGCGCAGGAGCAAACCTGGTGCTAAAGGAGTGCGTTCGCGCATTACACAAATGATCTCAAAATGCTTTAAGCGTTCTACAATCTCATCTTCTTCGTGAAGGTGATTGGTGAATATTTCAATTTCTGCATACTCCGCAACCGGTGTCCAATCGGCTAATGATTTTGCTACATCCTGATAATCATCAAGTATCGCAATTTTGTATTTTGACATATTTTATGAATTTAAGTCCTTATTTACTACAAAACCGGTGTTTCGGTAAAGTTAATTTTCTTTGATGATGCTGCCCAGAATACCCAAAGTAAAACACAAACTGCTAAAGCTAAATCCGGGTAAAAGAATGAAACAATGAAAGCGGCTAAATAGGTAGGAAAGCCATAAAGGTAGTTGTTCCTGAGCCGCCTGATGGCGGTATCACTTATTCCCGGGCGCAATAATTTTTTATCTAAGGTAGCTTGCTGCCACAACAAGTTAAATGCCAGGTTAATCAAAACGAACAATCCTGTGTAAATGGTTACCGAAAGCTGTTTCGAATCACTGAGAAAAAATTTAGCCAATAAGGCGCTGGGGTAAGAAACAAGCGAAACCAGGAACAGAATGAATCCATTGGCAAACATGAGCCCTGTGTTTCGCTTGTAAATCTGTTTAAAAATTTTATGGTGATTTACCCAGATAATGAAAATGCTAAAAAATGAAATTACAAAAGCAATATAACCGGGCCATTGAATTTTCAGTGCATTTAGTAGGTGAACTGGCGTATCACCATCCTTCAGTTCGGGAATGTGAAGTTCGAGTACCAAAAGCGTAACTGCGATGGCAAAAACGCCATCGCTAAAAGCCTCTATTCTACCCGTTTCTTTTTCCATTTATAAATTAATCGTTAAAAATTAATTTATTAACCTGTGTAATTTCTGCCTGACTGATGGTGTGCCCCATATTTTGGTAAATAATTTCTGTTACCTGCGCCCCCATGCCTTCGAGTAAAGTTGTCGACTCTTTTACCCGGGAAACCGGAACATGCATGTCGGGATCGCTGCTTCCGATGAAGATCGGTGTGCCATCAAAGTCGCCATGATAGTTGCGGTGATCTACCTGTTCGCCAATAAGGCCACCAGTGAAAGCCACAACGCCACCATAGCGGGCTGCATTTGCTGCAACATAATCCAATGTTAAACAGGCACCCTGCGAAAAGCCCAAAAAGTAGATCTGTTCTTTTGAAAAACCTTCTTTTTCCAGATCAAGTACAGTATCATTTATTGTTTTTAAGGCATTTGATAGCGAAGGTTCGTTATTTGCCCTTGGGGCTAAAAATGACTGTGGATACCAGGTATTATTTTCTGCATGCGGCGCTACCAATGCAAAATTGGAAACATTAAGGTATTCTGACATTGATAAAATATCCTGCGCCGTTCCTCCACGCCCATGGATCATGATCAGCACTTTTTCTGCCTGATCGAAGCTTTTTCCTGCTTTAATAATTTCTTTCATCTCGCTATTCTTCTTCTTTTACTTTGTTCCAGATATCCCGGTATAAATCTTCATGCCTCCTAAACTGGATGTGCACATATGGGCACATGGGGATTACCATCAATTTATTTTCACGAACATAGGCAACCATTGCTTCAAGCAACATTTTCGCATATCCCAGTCCTTCTTTTGCCGTGTCTACTTCAGTATGGTAGACGGTTAAATCATTATCCTTGATGTCGAAAATCATTTCGCCAACTTTTCCGTCTTCATCATAAATGTCGAACGAACTTGGTTCGCCTTCCTGAATGTTTAATTTTACTTGTGCCATATTTTTTAAGATAATTTTGGAAGTAATTTTTCTAAATCATCACGTAAATGCTCGTGTTGGTGCGGCAACATTAAATGGGTACCCAATTCATTTAAAGGCTCATCAACGGTAAAGCCTGGATTTTCGGTCGCTATTTCGAAAAGTACGCCCCCTGGTTCACGGAAATATAATGAGTAGAAATAATCACGGTCTATTTTTGGCGTGATCTGCAAATTTTTACTCAAAATTTGTTCTCTTAATTCCATTTGAATATCCTCATTTTTAACACGGAATGCAACATGGTGGTTTGTGCCTGCCGCATTTCTTCCCCTGTGGCCAGCTGGCACTTCCAACAGATCAACAATGGCTGCATTTTCTACGGTATCGGTAATGAAACGATAGCGGTTTTCTTCTTGGGCCAATAAACGGTAACCAAATAAATCGGTAAGCACTTTTGCAGTTTCATCGATACTTTGCAAGGTTAAAGTGGTGCTGTGAAAACCTTTTGTTGCTGTATCTTTTTTAACATCAGCGGTTTCCCAGGGTGTTCTAATATCTGCTGTTTTAGGCACAATTAAACTTAGTGACAAGCCATCTGGATCTTTAAAAGCCAGCACCTGCTCCCCAAAACGTTCGGTAATTTCCTTTGTTTTAACGTTTGCTGCACCAAATCTTTCTAACCAGAATTCGTGGCTGCCTGCAGGTATCGAATAACCAATTTCTGTTGCCATTCCTACACCTTCTGTGCCCTGGCCAATTCCATCCCATGGAAAAAAGGTAAGAATTGTTCCTGCCAACCCGGTTTCATCGCCATAATAAAGGTGGTAAGTACCCGGATCATCAAAATTTACGGTCTTTTTCACCAATCTTAAACCCAATGTTTTGGTATAAAAATCGAAGTTCTGTTGCGCATTGCCTGCAATCGCTGTAATGTGGTGCAAGCCTAAAATATTGTTATTCATATCGTTTAATTTTTATTGATTAATATTTCTGAAGTTTCTGTAATTAATTCATTGTGGCGCTTAAAGATGACATCAAGCACGAGGCCTTCATTATTCCACATTTTAATCTCGCCGTTAAGTTGTTCGGTAAGTCCGGTCATTAAGCTCATTCCGAGCGATTCGGTATTTTCTGGATCAAAACCATCTGGCAAACCGACCCCGGTATCCGCAATTTTCAGTTCGCAAACCTCCTCTCCGATAAACAGGAAAGAAATGTGCACTTTACCTTTTTTATCACCCGGAAAGGCATATTTAATCACATTACTAATGGCCTCATTCAGGATTAAACCAAGCGGAACGGCCTGCGCAACATCTAATTTTATCGCCTCCGTTTCTAATGTAAACTGGATTTTCTTATCGGTACCAAAACACTCGATCATATAATCTACCAGTTCTTGGATGTACCATTTCATATCAATTTCGGCCAGATTATCAGATTGATAAAGCTTCTGGTGAATGAGCGACATGGCATGCATCCTGTTCTGGCTATTCCTGATCGCCACCAGGGCATCTTCATTATCCAGATAAGCCGACTGCGTATTGAGCAGGCTGATTACAATCTGAAGGTTGTTTTTTACGCGGTGATGGATTTCGCGCAGCAGCCATTCTTTCTCGTCGAGTATTTTTCTAAGCAGCTCATTCTGCGTATTGATTTCGTTCTGCTTTTGTTCTAAAATGAGGTTGCTCCGTTTTTTTAACCGATAGCGGTTATAAATCAGTCCCACAAACAAAACGGCAATAAAAAGTCCGGCAATAAACATATACCTCAGCCTGCCCTCATTTTCGATCGTAACTTTCTGCAATTGGTTTTTCTGGCTGAGTAATGCAATATCCTTATCCTTTTTCTCTGTCTGGAATTCGATTTCCAGCCCCGAAATCTGTTTATTCTTTTCGTTGTTCCAAATAGAATCTGTTAATCTTTTATAGGTTTTATAATGCTCCACTGCCGACCAGGGCTTATTCAGCGCCGAATCTACATCGAACCAAAGTCTGTGCAACTGAGAAAGAGCCAACAAGTTTTTCTGCTGTAAACTTTGTTTTTCATGCTCCTTTAGATAGCCATCGGCGGCTATAAACTGTTTATCGTGAATCAATTTCCTGATGATACTCCGATATAAATAGATCTGATTCGGATCATCTTTTGGCAAATCGTGATGAAACTTTATCAGCATCTTAAAATAAGGTTCGGCCTTGGCGTACTGCTCAATATCGTAATAAGTGTTGAACAAGATATACGGGATGCGCAGTTTCATCTGTGTATCAGTTGGCGGATATTTTTTCATCAGTTCTTTCAGTTGAGTTATTCCCTGTTCGAACTTTTTCATCCTTACCAAGATGGTGGCTACGTTAGCAATAATGGTTTGCATATAACCTGCATCCTTATATCGTTCGGCAATTCTCTTGGCCTCCAACCAATAAGCCAACGCTTTCTGATCATTGCGCAGGTAGTAATATGTTAAACCTAAATGGTTGTTTATAGAACTTCTTTGCAAGCTCGTATCGGCCAGTTGATCTGCCGTTTTCTCGGCCAATAAACCATATTTTAAGGCTTCTGAAAAATTACCAAGACTAATATTCGTGATGCACATATTGTTATAAACGCCCTGCAGTTCTTTAAAACCAATAGATTTATAAACAGCAAGAGACGAATCCATCAGCTTAATGGCATAGGCAGGTTGCCCTTTAATGTTGTAATAATCCCCCAGGTTTTTGAGTGAATTTCCGGCTTCTAATTTATTGCTTGTCTGATGGTATAAGGCCAGCGATTTTTCATTGTAAGCAATCTTTTTTTCGAGATCAGCTCCTTCATTGCTAAAAAGAGCACCCATAGCAGAATAAGCCTCTGCCAATTGATCTTTCAGATCTAATTTGCTCGCATAAGCGATTGCCTGCGTATAGATTTTGGTACTGCCTACCTTATCTCCTGATTCGCGGAGAATATTGCCTTTGAGTACCATACTTCCAGCTATTCCTTTAGGATATTCGATTTTGCCAGCCAGGCTAAAAGCTTGTTGCTGTAGATTCATCGCAGTGGATAAATCTGCTTTTATTTCGCCAGGCAAATTGAGGTAATATGTTCCAACATCCACCAATAAATCGACCTTCTTTTCTGTTTGCCCAAGCCTGCGGAGTTTTATTTCAGCAGCCTCTACCTCTGTTTTTGTCCTAATGCCCTGCCCTTTTGCAAAGACAGGGCTTATTAGCAAAAAAATGATGATCAAGGCGTTAATCTTCATACTAAAAAAAACCGTTGTGCTATTTCTTATCAGCATGTTTAAAGCTTAACATCGTTTACGCTTGGTTTTGTGCTGTAATAGCAGACAACCATTGCGATACCGGGTAACACGATACCAACCAAACCAAAAAGCTGCCCAACCCAGGCGCCAAGCAGACATCCGGTTAAAAAGCCACCAAGCGTGATCAGTCCTTTGTTTATCCCCGAAAGGAAATCAGCGTTTTTAAAACCAGAATTGCAAAAAGACCTGATATCGAGTGCAAACTGGGTTACATTACCCGTCATCATGGTTGTTGGCCCATAGGTTTCCTTTACAAAAAGTTTCCCGAATGCATTTTGCAGACCCATGGCGAAAACAACAATCATGGTAACCAGATACATGGGCCAGGTGATTTCTCCATTATCGATATAGCCGAGCGAATATGCAATTGCCCCGCCAACCAAAAGGATAATCCCCTCGCATAAAAGCAGAAAATGCCTGTTCGAAAATCTCGCCGATATCCAGCCACCAGCCATAACCGAGAGCATAAATATTGGGAAAGTTAGCAGCTTGATCCATGCATCACCATCAGAGCCTTTAATCATTTGATAAGCGAATACAATAAAGTTGCCTGTAACGTGTGCAGAGAAAATTTTGTCAGCAGCAACAAAGGTAATCGTATCACAATAACCAGCTATAATGGTCAACACAAGGGTTACAAACCAGATATTGTTCTGTTTTTCTTCCATTTTGCTTTTGTTTTATGATAAATGAGCCCTTAACATCCAGGCCATGGTTTCGTGTGTTTCCATTAAGCCTGTAATGTAATCGCTTGTTCCGGCATCTTTCAATGCACCAGCATAATTGTCGATGTTTTCTCTTAAGTGAATTAAAATACTCTCGTGATCGGCAAGCAACATTTTGATGTAGGTTGGGGCATCGTTTTTACCACGATCGTCTTCTGTTAAGTGTGTTAACTCCAGGAATTGTTTAAGCGATGCTGGTGCAAAATGGCCTAGTTTACGGATCCGTTCTGCAACTTCATCCACAATATCTTCCAATTGGGTGTATTGTTCTTCAAAGAACTTGTGTTTGTTGTAAAAATCTGGTCCTTCTACATTCCAGTGTGCTTTACGCGTTTTGGTGTATAAAACGTATTCATCTGCAAGAATTTTGCTTAATGAATGTGCAACCTCTGCAAGGTTATCTGCGCTGATTCCAATTTTAGCTTCCATTGTTTTGTTATTTTGATTTGTATATTAATTAAAGAAAGTGTTGATTAAATAATAATCTATTGAATAAGTTCCGGCACCAACGGCACATAAAAAGAGCATGGCCAATGTATACATGTAGGGCACATCGCGCACCTCAATCGAATCTTTTCTGTGTACTACAAAGTAACCGATTGCCGTTACGCCTATAGATGGCAGAAGGAAAAGCCTTGTTCCGAAACCTATGGCAACGAGAAATGGCACAATGGTATCAGAAAATGTAGCCACCAAGCCATTTAGTTTATCGGGCAAACCCAAAGGATTCGGCACATGCTCCTTTTCTCCATTTTGAACACGGAACTTTTTCATTCCATGAACCCTGAAGAGTTCGAGCATGAGCAGTACCCTGAAAATGAGTACCGCCCAGTTGTTAAGGTCTGATCCCAAATCAGAATATAACAGGTATTTGATGATATTTTCCATGGTTAAAAAGCAAAGCATGAGCAGCCCAGTGCGCCCCAAAATGCGGTATAATTATTTACAGGAAGGTTACTGGTCCTCACTGCATCGTGATTGTGGTTGTGTACATTACAGCTGCCAACGCAAGAGTGCACCATCGCTAACACCGAATCGGCTCCGTTTGCACCTTTTGTTTTTCCCTGTTGATCTGCTTTATGGGTTGCTGGAGAATAATATCCGTTATAACTCTTAGTTGGCGACCAGTCTGGCAGAATTGGGATTTTTGGTGGTGAGAATGATGAGAAATCGCCTTTTGCATACACAATTTTGCCGTCAACTAGGGTTAAATCAGATTCGATGCTTTTGATCTGCTCATCGTCAACCTGGAAGTAATCGTGATTTAAAACGGCTAAATCGGCCAACATACCCACTTCGATATCCCCTTTCTTTTGCTGTTCGTTCGAAAACCAGGCACTGCCTCTGGTGTACAGTTCTAAAGCAGTTTCCCTTGACAAAACGGTTTCTTCACTGTAGATTTTTAAGCCACCAACTGTTTTACCAGCGGTTAACCAGAACATCGAAACCCATGGATTGTAACTGCTTACGCGTGTGGCATCAGAACCACCGCCAACAGGAACTTCCATTTCGAGCATCTTTTTTATAGGTGGCGTTTGTAGCGCGGCTTTTGCGCCATAACGTTCGGTGAAATATTCGCCCTGATAAGCCATCCTGCTTTGAATCGCAATACCCCCACCCAATGCTTTTACACGTTCAATATTTTTTTCATCGATGGTTTCGGCATGGTCGAATATCCATGGCAGGCCAGCAAAAGGAATATCCTTATCTACCTTTTCAAATACATTTAAAAACCTGCCGATACTTTCGTTGTAAGTGGCATGAAGCCTAAATGGCCATCTTTTTTCAACCAGTAAACGCACCACACGTTCCAGTTCTGGCTCCATATTATCTGAGAGGTCTGGCCTTGGCTGAAGAAAATCTTCGAAATCGGCTGCCGAGAAAACCAGCATCTCACCTGCCCCGTTATGACGGTACATATCATCACCCTGATAAAGTTTTACCGTATTGGTCCAGTTATCAAAATCCTCAAATTCCTGTTTCGGGCGTTGGGTAAACAAGTTGTAGGCAATGCGAACGGTAAGTTGTTTTTGTTCGTTCAATTCATTTACCACTTTATAATCGTCAGGAAAGTTTTGAAAACCTCCACCAGCATCAATCACACTGGTAATGCCAAAACGGTTCAGTTCTGTCATAAAATGACGGGTAGAATTTACCTGATGTTCGTAAGAAAGTTTCGGGCCTTTTGCCAGAGTAGAATATAAAATCATCGCATTCGGGCTCGCGATAATCAATCCCGTAGGCTCTCCGTTTGCATCTCTCTGGATTTCTCCACCCGGAGGCGCAGGTGTGTCTTTTGTATACCCAACGGCTTTAAGCGCAGCACGGTTCATAAAAGCACGGTCGTACAAATGGAGGATAAAGACAGGCGTTTCGGGCGCAATGGCATTTATTTCTTCCAGTGTAGGCATTCTTCTTTCGGCAAACTGAAATTCCGACCAGCCACCTACTACGCGCACCCATTGTGGCGATGGTGTAATATCTACCTGATCTTTAAGCATGCGAAAGGCATCGGCCAATGATGGAACACCATCCCAACGTAATTCCAGGTTGAAATTTAATCCACCGCGGATTAAATGAATATGGGAGTCGTTAATTCCAGGAACTACCCGCTTTTTGCTCAGGTCAATTAACCTTGTAGCAGAACCCGAAAAATTCATAATGTCGCTATCACTACCAACAGCGATGAACTTCCCGTTTTTAATGGCAACGGCTGTTATTTCTTCCTTCTGTTTGGCAATGGTATGTACCTTGCCATTAAATAAAATTATATCTGCATCCATAGTATTTTTTTTAGGTATTTAAACCATTTGAAATCTTAATTTTTAATAGCAGCAATTGCTTCCTGGATGCCTTCTCCCGCAGTTGTAAAAAATGCCGGCCCAGCAAGAAGGATCACTTTCGCTAACGGTTTAAAGGTTGCCATGTTCTTTTCTTTTAACCACGTTTGGGTTCTGTAAGCTTCGAAAACACCTTTCACTACATTGCCGGCAACCAATGCGGTTGGCGAGTCGATCCCTGCATCTTTTAAGTCGCTTGCAAAAGAAAAATTGTTTACATCAAGTTTAAGCGCTTCTCTCATTGCGATGCTACCTACTCCGGTCATTAAATCTGGTGTAAATTTATTCCGATCGCCAAGTCCAATTAAAAGCAGGCGTTTACCACCTATGGTACCTTTTGGTGGAGAAATTAAGATCGTTTCGTTAGCGTGACCAAGAAATTTCCCGCTTTTACGGATTTCGGTGATCAAACCTTTCATATCCTGATCTAAGTGTACCAAACCATTTAAGGCAGGCGGAAGTGCGGGTGGAGAATTAAAAATATCGCCTTCGGTGTATTCGAAAACACAGGCAATCTGCAAATCGCTAACCTGCGCCGATGGCCCCTGAACTATACCTTCGATGGCAATTCCATCAACTGTGCCCCAAATTTTGGCTGTTCCCAGTGCCGTGGTAGTTTGCGCAAATGCCGTTCCTGTAACAAATACTGAAAATATTATTATCGCTATCCTGATGTTTTGGAACGCAGATTTTGATTGTTTAGTGAAGTTGTTTTTCATTTTCTTATGTTTAAAATTTGTATGATACCTGAGCATTAAAAAACTTTGAATTGTCCCAGAGCGGTACGATATCTTTTATAAAATCACCCAACCTGAAATATTGCCCCCCACAACTCAATGAGAGGTTGTTATTGAATTTATAATCTGCACTGAGCAGATAAGTGGTACCGATAAAGCGATGATCGGAAATTGAGCCTGCGGTGTTATAATTTCCGCTCGGACGATAAATCCCGTCGCTTATAGCGTACCTCCAATTAAGAACAACATCAGCCTGTACACCTAATTTATCCGTTATGGTAAGGGTTAAGTAAGGATGCAAATCAATTAAGTTTGATGGACCGATGAGTGGATTAAACCCAAAATAACCTCCTTTTGGATACAATGGATTAAAAGTTTGCAATTTTCCGTCTCCAGCTTTCTGATCTCCTGAGATGTAGTCGTTCCGCAAATTAACAGAAGGTTTAAATTTGGTTTTTTCGAAGGTATAACCAAATTCAAGGGCCATTGTCCAGGCATTGATATTGCCATTTCCAAATTTCCCGAACTGGTAGGCAGCTTCTATATTATAGATAAAACCGCCACCACTTTTCCAATATCGGGTAGCTAAAGTATGCCGCAGTTCTTTTGCCATGCCTTCCTCAAATTCAGCATTATCGCGACTAATTCCTAAGTAGTAGAAATCGAAGTTTCCTCCTTTTTGAATATTGAGGTTGGAGTAAGCGCCCCAAAGGTTTGCCTGGTGACTTGGGTGGTTATCAAATACTCCAAAATTAACTTCATCGGCTGCTAAAACGAATGCATCGAGTGAAAATCGCGGGGTTGCATACATCACTTTGGCTCCAGTAAAATATTGCCGAACGGTTGTACCCTCTCTTACCGAAATTAACCTGCCCGAACCATAATTAATTTCCTGCCTGCCAACCCGAACAGCTAATTTGTTTGATGAGTCTTTTAGTATTTTATATTCAGCGAAAAGATTTTGAACTGCAAGTTGGTCTTCATCAACCGGAGAAGGTCCATACTTACTCCCGTTTTCGAGCGCACTGTTTACCTGAGCAAAAAACCGCAGTTTTTCTCCAATGTTTAAATCGGCATAAAGCGAATAACGTTGTAAAAAAGAATAATTGAAACCCTGATCTTTGATCCAGTCTTCATTGATTTTGCCTCCGTATTCTTCTCTGATCTCCCCGCCAAAACTGAGGTATACTTTTTTATTTACAGAAAGCGGCAGGAACTTTAAGGTGTTGTAGAAATTCCTGCCCGAATCTTTCAAATTACTGTAATCCTCATCGTAGCGCATAAGCTTGATGCTCTGGCTATATGCAGCTGCTGTTAAAAAGCAAATGCAAGTAACCACCATAATCGCGAAACGGGGATAATCAATTTTCATTTTTATCTTAAATGAGAATTAATGTTTTATCATTTTGTGTGCATACTGGATACCGATACCGTAACCTGCACCATATTTTTTCATTAAAGTGGTTACAGGCTCATAGGTTTCGGTTCTGGCCCAGTCTCTTTGCAACTCAAGAATATATTGCACAGAAGTTACCGGTTTCACACCTGCATGTACCATTCGCTGAATGGCACGTTCGTGTGCCTCATTGCTTACATCGCCACAGGCATCGGTAATCACGAAAACGTCGAAGCCCTCTGATAAGGCTGATAATGCCGGACCAACAATACATACGCCTGTCCAAAGGCCAGCCAATACAAGTTTCTTTTTTCCTGTTGCCGTGATTGCCTGGTAAGCGGGTCCGTCTTCCCAGGTATTCATCGAAGTTCTATCGATATAATTTGACGTAGCCTGAGGATAAAATGCCTCAACTTCAGGAAAAACAGGACCTGAAAACGATTCTTCAGCAACTGTAGTTACAATAGTGGGTACGTTAAAAATTTTAGACGCGCCACAAATAATGGCCACATTGGTACGAAGTTCGGTAATGGAGATGCTTTTGGTTGCAAAAGCCATTTGCCCCTCAAAATCGATTAATACCAATGCGTGATTTTCTGGTGATAATAAGTCTGGTGATGGTTTCATATTTAAGTATTTTTTGTTTCCCTCACTGTTCCAAGAAACATACCACACACTAAACAACTAAATATCAACAACTTAAATAAAATAACAGGAATTACGATTAACCATATATCGTTGATTTACGAATTTTAGTTTTTTTAACCGCAATGGGAAGCTATGCGTTTTTTAACCACAGAGAAAACGGAGGAAAACACAAAGGCACGGAGTTGGGTGCGTATTTGATTCCCTTAGGGGCATCGTCATTGCGAGAAGGCTTTTTCAGCCGACGAAGCAATCTTTACAGCAGGACTTGCGAACAGAAAAGATTGCTTCGTCGTTCCTCCTCGCAATGACGACCTATTTTAGGAATTTGCCAATAGTAATTTATTACAGCCTCTGTTTACAACTGGAAAAGATGCTGACTACGAAGTAGCTATTAGGCCTTAACACAATAAAAAATACTGATAAAATAAATTCAGCAGGACGTTACGAGGATTATACAATCTCGGCTGGTGTAGCACACATAATAACGAAATAATTCAAAAAATATATTATTTCAAAAAACAATATAAAATATTGATAATCAAACAATAAAAAAATTAACTAACGAAATAGCGTTACACATATTACATCACATTAGTCATTAATTAATTTTATAAACCCTACCTTAGCTACATGGAAAGCACGGGTAATCTGTCTGAAGTTCGAAACACAAAAAATACTTCGCCAAACACCAACGGAACTTTAATTCTTGAAAATGAAAACGCCTTACTGCTTAAAAAACTTGAGCAGAAAGAAAGAGAAAATGCAGTACTGTTATCCTTAAGTAACTCAATCGCCTCTATACGCAACAAACTTGATTTGTTCGACGTCATCGATCAAAAACTAAAAAAACTATTTGATTTTGATGATTTTGTCATCTGTTTAATTAATGATGACCAGGCAACGCACAGCGCTTTCATCTACAACCAAAAAGAAGATTTTCTTAAAACGGCAGGTATTGCACCAAAAGCTTCAGAAAAATACACGCTCGATGATGGCATGTGCAGGGCGATGATTTCATCTGAAAAACCAATCGTTTTCAATGTTGAAGAGGTTTTAACATGGGCTGATGCGCCTGCGTGGTTGGAATTTTGGCACAACAAAGGCATCAAAGAAATGATCGGCCTAAAAATGACCGATAGATCAGCATGTATCGGTTTCTTTTACCTCTACACTAAAAACGCAAATTCATTATCGAACATTTATTTTGATTTACTTCAGGGCATTTCGCTACAAATTTCGATTGCGATATCGAACATCCTGGCAAACGAAAAAATTGAACAGCAGCTTGTAGAAATCAATGAATACAAACAAAAATTAGAAGACGAAAAAAGTTACCTGCAAGAAGAAATCCAACATAAATATAACCATACTGAGGTCATTGGACAGAGCCAGTCATTAAAAAGCATTTTTCACCTGATTGATGCTGTGGCAACCACCGATAGCACTGTACTGATCATTGGTGAAACCGGAACAGGAAAAGAGCTCATTGCAAGGGCGGTACACAACTCTTCTCTTCGCCACAATGAGCTGATGGTTAAAATTAATTGCGCCGCAATACCTGCTAGCCTAGCCGAAAGTGAACTTTTCGGTCATGAAAAAGGAAGTTTTACAGGTGCAACAGAACGTCGGATTGGCAAGTTTGAACTGGCACATAATGGAACACTTTTTCTGGATGAAATTGGTGAACTTTCATTAGAACTTCAGGTAAAACTGCTCCGCGCCTTACAGGAAAAAGAAATTGAGCGTATTGGTGGCAAGGAGGTGATTAAAACAAATGTTAGAATTGTTGCCGCAACAAACCGAAATTTATCAAAGGAGGTAGAAAAAGGAAATTTCAGGAGCGATCTATATTACAGGCTTAACGTATTTCCAATCTCCATCCCTCCATTAAGGGATAGATTGGATGATATCCCCCATCTCACAGCATTCTTCATTGAGCGTATTTCGATGAAAACCGGGCGACAGGTAAACGCCATTTCCAAAAGCGCATTGAACAAACTCATGCTCTACCCCTGGCCTGGGAATATAAGAGAGCTGGAGCACTTGATTGAACGGAGCATATTGTTAACATCCGGCAACATATTAAAAGAGATCCACCTCCCTAAAATCGACAGAAATGAGGCGGTTAACCATACAGAAGAGCAAAAAATAAAAAGCATCCACGAGAACGAGCGCGACCATATCCTATCGATACTAAAGCGCTGTAAGGGCAAAATATCCGGTATTGGTGGGGCTGCAGAAATTTTAAACATTCCAGCTACAACGCTCAACTCAAAAATTAAAAAATTTAAGATTAAACGGGAACACATCCTGAATAAGTAGAATTGAATGATCGAATTAAACAGATTAATAAAGAAAGCCTCAACAATAAAGCACATCAATAAAATGGTGGCTTTCGTTGCCGTGCTTGGGGTTTTTAGTTTAATTCTCATTAAGAGCAATAGCAGCTCAGCCAGAAATCAGGTGAACGACTTAAATCCCAAAGATTCACTCCAAAGGCTAAACAAACTTCTTTCGGAAGCTGAACCCGATACCAACCGGGTTAAATACCTGATCAGAATTGCCAATCATTACATCAATCAACAAGAAAACCAAAAAGTAAACTTAGCAAAGGCACTGCCTTATCTGCAAAAAGCACTCCGTTTAAGTGAGCAACTTAAATCCTTAAATTGGGAATTTCGCACACTAATGGCGTATGCCAGTTTTTTAAACAAGAAGCATTTACGGGTGCAGCAGGCACTTACCTATGAAAAGGCGATAGCCATTGCAAAAAAAATCGGCAATAAACATTTTGAGGCTAACGCATGGTATTCGTATTATGTTCATGTTCCTGATACGGTTTCTGATTATAGAAACAAAACGTTTTACAATCGGGCCGCCAACGCGCATGCGCTATATAAAGAAATTGGCACCTCTTTCGACGAAAAATACAGAGAGGCAACGCTCCTAAAAACAATGGCCGATTTCCATTTGGAGGAAGAAAAATTTGATTTGTCGATAAAAGAGCTTGAAGAGGTAATTGCTTTAGACAAAAAATTTAAACTCCCCGACCTCCCAATGGCCTATGATTTACTTTCGGCGGTTTACGAACGAACGGGAGAACTTAGCAAGGCCTTAAATTGTGCTTTACTGAGCGTAAAAATAGCGCAGAGCAGCCATGAGGAAGTGCTCGACACCTATTTAAACCGAGTGGGTTCTGCATACGAGGCCATGGGCAAAGCCAAAGAAAGTATAGCATGGTACAGTAAAACGCTTAATGGTGGGAACAAAAAAGACCCTTTCCGGTTTATTACGGCATATGCCATCACGAGCCAGATGATCAAATTAGGTGAAGCTAAAAAAGCGCTATCCATACTCCAAAAAACATGGAGTGAAGTGGGTAATCCATCAAGTGGGCATCAATATTTTATGTTTCTGGCATTTGGAGAGTGTTATGCGGCGCTAAAAAAGTATAATCTGGCTAAACAATATTTTGATAAACTGCTAGACGATGCTACCTTAAAAACATACTCCAACCCCTTTCAAACTTCTGTTTTCTTCTCTGCAAGTGAATTTTATTTCGCTCAGAACAGTTACAATATGGCTTTGCTGTATGCCGAAAAGGCTAGAGAAAACCAGATCAGTATGACCTTGCCGAGGCAGATCCGGTTAAATGAAATCCTATACAAAATAGATGTATCTACTCACCGTCCGGCGGAAGCAATTATTCACCTGCAAACCTTTCATAAGCTTAGAGATTCTATGCTTAGCCAGGAGAATCTAAACACCATTGAGCGATTGAAAATTGAATTCCAGGCCTCGCAAAAGGAGAATGAAAACGAAATTCTCAGGAAGAAATCACAACTGCAGAGTCAGGAACTTAACCGCATTCAATGGATCAAAAATGCAACTGTTGCCGGGCTGGCTTTTTTAACCATAGTGCTTGTTCTAATTTACGGCAGGTTCCGGTTGAAAAAGAAACTTCATGAGACACTGGTCAGGAAAAAAGCAGAATTAGATGTCGCTTATGCCGAACTCGAAATTAATATCCAACAAAAAAACAAATTAATTGAGGAGAAAGAAGGTTTAATTAAGGAAGTACATCACCGGGTTAAAAACAACCTGCAACTAACAATGAGTTTACTGAACAGCCAAAGTTATTATCTGGAAGATTTATCGGCAATTGAGGCCATAAAAGAAAGCCAGCACCGTTTGAAGAGTATTGCACTGATCCATCAAAAGCTTTATCAGACAGAAAATCTGGCTACCATAAACATTCAGCCTTATATCGTCGAATTGGTCGAATATCTGAAGGAAAGCCTTAACGACGATAAAAAGATCATTTTTGAACTGGACATTTTAAATCTCGAACTGGATATTTCGAAAGCTGTTCCGCTCGGCCTAATTATTAACGAGGCGATTACCAATATTTGCAAGTATGCTTTTCCTAATATTCATGGTGGCAAAGTGATCATTAACTTAAAAGAGTGCCAGGAAGATTATTACCAACTGTTTATCAAAGATAATGGTGTTGGATTAGCGCCCGACTTTGATTACGAGCAGAGCAACACACTGGGCATTACTTTAATGAAGGGACTGAGTGCCCAAATTGATGGTATTTTTACGATGGAAAGCAAAGATGGTGTTTCGCTAAGCTTAACTTTTATGAACAAAAATGAAGATTTATTGCCGTTGCAAGATTAATTACAGATGAAGACTGAAAAAATTCTAATTGTTGAAGATGAGTTTATCGTTGCACACGATCTGCAGATGATTTTGCAGCGTGCCGGCTATCAGGTGGTTGGCATTGCCGATTCGGTTAAAAATGCACAGGTTTTATTGGAAAAACACCAGGTAGACCTGGTTCTTTTAGATATTTACCTTAAGGGCAGATTAACCGGAATTGACCTGGCGCACGATTTGATGAAAAGTGAGATTCCTTTCATTTATATCTCCGCCAATTCGAATGAGAAAGTACTGGAAGCCGCAAAATCTACCTGCCCCTACGGCTTTATTGTTAAACCCTACCGCGACCGGGATATTTTATTAAGCATCGATATTGCCAGGTACCGTAAGGAAAACAGCAATAACATGAAAATGAGCAGTGAGCGCTTTATGCAGGATTTTATAGTAGATATTTCAATGAAGTCCTTAACCTGGCAAAAGAAAATCTTATGCATCGCAAGTGCCTTTCAACCTTATATTCCTTTTGATTTTATCGCACTTTCGGGCATCGGAAAAGATGGAAAACGATATAGTGAAATCGGGATTACCAGAAAAAATTTTGATCAGTACGACTTATTTACCGTAAATGAGTTTTTAAAATATATAGGTTTAAGCAGGGCTGAATACAATACCATCAACCAACTGGTGCCAGAAACCACAGCCGATGCCATTTATATCGGTGATGATTTTAAAGGGGTTAAAAAGGCCGCTCCAATGAAAAATTTAATCGCCAATACTTATCATCTTTATTCCAACCTGGTTAAAACATTCTACCTGGAAAATGGCGATCAAATCAGCTTTTCATTCTACAGCAGAACTGAAGACATTTACCAGCCCACCCACATGGAGCTGCTTAATTTTTTATCAGGCACCTTAGAGAAAAAATTGGCGCACATTATTGAATTGGAAAAAGCCGGAACGGAATCCATTTTACATCAGGAAAGTGATTATCCTTTGGCTAAAAAAGATTTCGAAAATATTATCGGTAAAAGCACGGCTTTGCTTAGTGTTTTGGATAAAATAAAAATTGTAGCCCCAACGGATACCTCGGTATTGATCACCGGAGAAAGTGGAACCGGAAAAGAGGAAATGGCCAAAAGCATTCACCGCTTATCGCATCGAAATACAAAACCCATTGTAGCTGTAAACTGCGCCGCGTTACCCGCTGATTTAATTGAATCTATTCTATTCGGTCATGAAAGAGGAGCGTTTACAGGCGCGATTAATACCCGGATCGGGAAATTTGAAGAAGCCAACGGCGGTACCATCTTTTTGGATGAAATTGGCGAAATGCCTTTCGACCTTCAGGCAAAACTCCTTAGGGTTTTGCAGGAGAAAGAAATTGAACGGATAGGTGGAAAACAACCTATCAAAGTCGATTTAAGAATAATCGCTGCAACTAACCTCAATCTGGAGAAAGAGATCGCAAAAGGCAGGTTCAGACTTGATCTTTTTTATCGCCTCAATGTTTTCCCAATACACGTCCCTGCACTTTGCCGACGAAAAACCGATATCCCATTATTGGCTGAATATTTTGTTGAGAAACATGCAAAGGCAGTAGGTAAAACCACTTATGAAATCCCCGTTGATTTTATGGACCGGCTGATGTTATATGATTGGCCAGGCAATATCAGGGAACTGGAACATGTAATTTTGAGGAGTGTGTTACTTTCATCGAATGGAAAACTTAATCCAGATCAATTGGAACTTGGAATTAAAAATGAAGAGCCCCTTTCCCAAAACGGAATAAAAACGATTAGCGATAATGAGAGAGATCATATTATCAGGGTTTTGGAACTCTGCAAAGGCAAAGTTGCGGGCAGTGGTGGCGCAGCCGAGCTCCTGGGCATCCCAGCAACAACATTGAATTCTAAAATTAAAAAGCTGGATATAAAACGGTAGTGATATTTAGTAAATCGACGATATATCATGAATTTAAAAATCATCTACACACCACAAAATACTGATAAACAAAAACTTAGCTATTGGTATTTTAATTGAATGCATAGAATGGCATTAATCTGCTCAAACCGCTTGTTGATTGTCGGTTTTTATATTACGCTCGCCTGAAAATGAAACAGAAAATCTTAATTGTAGAAGATGAATTTATTGTAGCCAACGACCTGAGGATCATGCTCGAAAAAGCAGGCTATAAAGTGTGTGGGATAGCTCCATCAGTGGTAAAGGCGCTCGAGTTAATCGCGACCAAAGAACCCGACTGGATATTGTTGGATATCTTTTTACAGGGCGATAAAACAGGTATTGATTTAGCGGGGCAACTTACCGAAATGGGAATTCCATTTATTTACATTTCCGCAAATACCAATCAGGGAATTTTAGAAGCAGCAAAAGCAACCCTGCCCTACGGTTTTTTGGTAAAACCCTTTCGGGAGAAAGACTTGATGGTGATGCTGGACATTGCCCGCTACAGACATGAACAAAACCTGAAATATAACCATCACACAGAGCCACCAATACACAAACAAATTGAACATATTGCAGAAAAGCAAGTATCCATTTCGGAACGGCTGAAACAAATAAGTGCCGCACTGTATCCTGTTGTCCCTTTCGATTTCCTCTGGATTACCAAATCAAATCCCCGGTCAACAACGAAAGACATCAATATTATCCGATCTTTTGATGGAAAATTCAACATGCTCAATAACGAAAATTTATTGAAGGAAGTAAATGTTTCCAGTCGTGATTTTAAAGCATGGAACACCACAGCGCTCGTTCATAGCGGAAAATCGATTTTTAATGGATATGATTTTAGAAAACTGAGGATGGAAAGTCCATGGGTACAAAGACTTTCTGACCATTACGCATTAGAATCAGCCCTAGTTACCGAAATTGAAAGAGATGGTGAGCAATTCCAGTTTGTTTTCTTTAACCACCTTTCTGATTTATATACAAAAGTTCATTCAGGGGTTATTAATCAGTTTAAAAAAAGTCTGGAGCTGGTTTTAGATCAGGTTATTTACGGAAAGGATATTACTTTGGAAATCCCTGCCCCAACTTCACCTACATTAGAAAAACCGATCATTGAAAGGGAAAACCCCGAAATTCCGAAAGATTTTAATGGTATTATCGGCAATAGTACCTTGCTGCATGCAGCTTTTAAAAAACTCGAACTGGTTGCCCCAGATGATACTTCAGTGCTAATTTTGGGCGAAAGTGGTACCGGAAAAGAAAAAATTGCCCAAACCATCCATAAATTATCTCCCCGAAAAAATAAACCCCTAGTTACCGTAAACTGTGCTGCTTTACCTTTAACCTTAATAGAATCAGAGCTTTTCGGGCATGAAAAAGGCTCATTTACGGGTGCAAATGAAAAACGCATTGGCAAGTTTGAACAGGCTGATGGTGGGTCGATTTTTTTAGATGAGATTGGTGAACTTCCTTTAGAGGCACAAGTAAAACTATTAAGGGTACTTCAGGAAAAAGAAATTGAGCGTTTAGGCGGGAATTATACCAAAAAGATAAATGTCAGGATTATTACCGCCACCAACAGAAACCTCGAAAAAGAAGTATCTGAAGGTAGGTTCCGACTGGATTTATATTATCGCTTAAATGTTTTTCCTATTGAATTACCTGCATTAAGGCAGCGCAAAGAAGATATTTCAGCACTGGTAGCCTTTTTCATCTCTAAATACGGCAGAAAAGGATCCTCTGGGGTAACCGGGATTTCTGCAGAAGCACTTCAAGAATTACAAGAGTACGACTGGCCGGGAAATATCAGGGAACTGGAACACTTAGTTGAAAGGACTATGTTGTTAACCGAAGGAGAAACGATCACTAAAATTGATCTTCCCCATTCGGCATCCGCTACTGGCTTCACTGGTGAAGATCACTTCAAAATTAAAACCATGGAAGAAATGGAAAGGGAGCATATCTTGAACATTTTGAAAATGTGCAAAGGCAAGATATTTGGGCCAGGTGGGGCGGCTGAAATCCTGAATATCCCTTCAACCACATTAAACTCGAAAATTAAAAAACTAGGGATAAAGTTTGAATTTGTTAAATAGGCAGTTAGTCCGAAGTCGGTAGTCCAGAGTCGATTAAACTTTGTGATTTTTTACCCTGGGTAATTTATTGGATAAAAAATCAATGTGAATGACTTATATAGTTGATTATTTTTTTGCCCTTTGGCTCATCCTTGCCTCGGCTACCGATGTGAAATCGGTACAGATCCGCCGCCGCCGATGGGCTCTTTCTTTTTGCTGTCAAAAAGACCAGCGAAGCTAGCTTGAATGCCATTAAAAACATAAAGACACATGAAAAAACAAAAAACACCGGCTGAAAATTTTTCTTTCGAAGCAAGTGGGTTGGCGGGGTCAGTGGAGCCCGAAAAATTTGTTAGGCCGGATTTAAGTAGAACGAAGATACGGTGCTGTGGCCTAGCTGGGTGGAAATGTACAAACAATACAGACCTAACTAACAAACGATTACCAAATAACGTTAATGGTAGAGGTCAGTTTCTCAGAAAAATATTGGAGTGGCAAAAATAAGCTTGAGGTATCGTCATCTCGACCGCAGTGGAGAGATCTTTGAACTATTTCGAAAAATCTCTCTCGACTTAAATCATACTCGCTCCAACACCTACTGATACACAACCTACTTAACCATTACCTTTCAGTGCCATTTTGGTATGTGGAATTTTAGTATCTGATAAGTCAATCTGCATTTCCTGTTTCCTAATCACTTCATCACTAAATTGCTTTTCTTTACGGATCTTGTGGAGTTCTTGCCTCTGTACATGATAAATATCTTTTAAAATATGATTGTACACTTCCATTTCGGCATTTTCAATCGCTTCGCACTCCATCGATTCCAATCTTCTGGATGCATGGTTTAAACTGTTTTCGAGTTCATTCCTCAACCCCTTCACCAAAGCAATACCATCAGTCTCTTCAATATACTTTTCTTCTAAACGATTTAATGAAACCTTTAATAGCCTTAGTTTAATACTGGCCTCTTGCTGCTCATCGGGTACCAAGGAATCAATTTCAGCAATATTAATCGCCTTTATGAGGTAAGGCAAAGTAAGGCCCTGAAAAACCAAAGTGACCAAAATAACCACAAATGTGATAAAGATGATGAGGTTACGGTGCGGAAAATTAATATGAGCGGCAGAGGTAAGCGGTAATGAAAGTGCTGCAGCTAAAGAAACTACCCCCCGCATTCCGGCCCAACCGATTATTAATGGACCTTTCCAACCGGGATGCGCTTCAGTTCTTCTTACTTTAGCAGATAGCCACCTTGGAATAAAAGCCACGGGATAAATCCAAGCAATGCGCAGCAAAATAACCAGCGCACTGATGATTAACCCATAACTACAGGCTTCCCAAAGGGAATAACCTTCTAAACCTGCCATAATGATGGGTAATTCTAATCCGATTAAAATAAACACAAAAGCATTAAGAATTATGGTTAATGTTGCCCAAACATTGATGGCTTGCAACCTGCTTTGTCCGTCTGCAAAAATCTCGTGCGATCGATAAGATAAAAATAAACCGCCGCTAACTACGGCCATTACCCCCGAATAATGGAACTGCTCTGCAGCGAGATACATAAAATATGGTGAAATCAGCGTGATTGCCGCATCGATACTTGGTGTAGTGGGTAAAAAGCGATGGATAAGGTATAGTACGTGTGCCACCGCCAAACCGATTACAATTCCCATCGTAGTGCTTAAGAAAAAATCGCCTGCTGCAGTTGAAAATGAAAATTGCCCCGTAATTACTGCTGCCAGTGCAAAACGGAGCACAATTAAACTGGATGCATCATTAACCAAACTTTCACCTTCTAATATCGTTGTGATGCGTTTCGGAATCTTAATGTTTTTAAGTACCGAGGTTGCTGCAATGGCATCAGGAGGAGATACAATTCCACCCAACAGAAAGCCCATGGCAAGCGTAAAACCAGGAATCATGGAGGAACTCAAAAACGCAACAGCAACGGAAGTGATGATGACCAAACCAAACGCCAGCAAACTGATTGGTCTGCGCCAGCGCCAGAAATCGTTCCACGAAGTATACCAGGCGGCCTCATAAAGTAAGGGGGGCAAAAAAATTAGAAAGATTACTTCAGGATCGATCGACATGGCCGGAATACCTGGGATATAACTTATTCCCAAACCTGCCAGCACTAAAAATATGGGATAGGAAATTTTTACCTTTTGTGCCAGCATGATTAACAGGAAAGCTACTGAAAGTAAAATAAGGAACTGAAGAAGGGTATAATGCATGGCTTTTTCTCAACAAAGGATAAACCACAAATATAATCAACAAATAACCAGTTATTTGAGCTTTAAAGGGTTCTTGTTTAAACAAAATAACTAACGAAATAACGTGATTTTACCTAAAATCATTATTGAAATCGGCTAGACAAACAATAAATGATAATATTATAAGGCACTGAAACTACTGCTCCAGATTGTTGTTATAATCAATACGATCATCTTACCAATAAAGCATAATCAAAAATCATTCAGCAAAAATCGATTCTACCAAATAACTAACGTAAATTAACGAAATAACGCAAAAGAATAATTAAAAAACAAATACTAAACAACTACAATTCAACTACTTAACAAAATGGATCATAAATTGTAATAAGTCAGCACGAAACTTAACATACAGTTGAGTAATCACCTCAACATCAATTATTAGTTTTGAGTGATTCGCAAAAACTGCTTTAAAAAATTAAAATTAATCTAATAAAAAAGCTATGAGTACTATTAAAGTAAAAGACGGAACTGAAATTTATTACAAAGATTGGGGAACAGGACAACCAATCGTTTTTCATCACGGATGGCCATTATCTGGAGATGACTGGGACACACAAATGATGTTTTTCTTACAACAGGGATACCGGGTGATTGCACATGATCGCCGTGGACATGGCCGCTCAGGTCAAAGCGCAAATGGTAATGATATGGACACTTATGTAGCCGACATTGCCGAACTAACAGCAGCACTTGATTTGAAAGACGCCATTCACATTGGCCACTCAACTGGTGGTGGTGAAGTGATCCGTTACGTTGCGAAACATGGCAAAGGCCGCGTTGCCAAAGCAGTATTGATCAGTGCAGTAACGCCAATTATGATCCAAAATGAAAGTAATCCAGAAGGTGTGCCAATGGCAATATTTGATGAAATCCGTCAGGGTACTGGCTTTACCAGGGCACAATATTTCTACGATTTCCCTGTAGCATTTTATGGCTGGAACCGAGATGGCAAAAAAGTTCAGGAAGGCATAAAACATAACTGGTGGCGCCAGGGCATGATGGGTTCTGTATTAGCACATTATGAGGGCATAAAGGCATTTTCGGAATCAGATTTTACTGAAGACTTAAAAAGCGTAGAAATTCCGGTATTGGTATTACATGGCGAAGACGATCAGATCGTTCCTTTTAACCAGGCACCAAGAGCGGCAAAACTTTTACCGAATGGGAAATTGATTTCTTATCCAGGTTTCCCTCATGGTATGCCAACTACCGAAGCAGATACGATTAATAAAGATATTTTGGCATTTATTAAAGCATAAATAGCTAAACTAATCTGTCACATTGAGCTTGTTGGAATGCATGAAAATAATGGCTTTTTTGAAGATAGATCGTCATTCCCGCGCAGGCGGGAATCTTAAAGCACCATGCAAATCTAGCTAAAGCATTAAGATCCCCAATCAAGTTGGAAATGACGACCGTTCTTTGGAATTTCTCACTTTGAGCTTGTTGGAATGCAGCAATTGTATTCAAATAATTCCTTCGACAAGCTCAGGATGACAAATTATTAAAAATCGGGCGTCATTCTCGCGCAGGCGGGAATCTTAAAGTACCATGCAAATCTAGCTAAAGCATTAAGATTCCCAATCAAGTTGGGAATGACGACCGTTCTTTGGAATCTGTTATTGATAGAGCTTGGTTCTTGATAAAACTTTGGAGTGGATTTATAAAGATTAGTTTGACGCTTGCGTTTAGCTAAAAGATAAAACATAGGTTGGGTATCCGCCACAACCTATGTTTTGACCAAACTAAAATCAGTTTTGAAAAGAATCGAATCTCCTCAAAGCTGAATTATGACCGGTCCTCACCGGGTATCTTATCCACTCAAGCCATAACCTTACTCAGAGCTAACGCTTGTAAGCTGGAATATTTTTATTAAATGCGCCTCTTATCTAGCAGCGCCTTCAGTTTTATAATTCAGTTTCGGAAAATCCTTTTGCGCCTGTTTAAACTGAAGATCATATTCAACTGGCCAACCAAAAGCCTTTTCTGCTGTATCTTTTAAATCAACTCCTGCTGCACCACTCCAAAAGTGTACAAACTCACCGAAGTTGAGATCTCTTCCAAAACGGTTGTTTTTATTCTTCGGGAAGTTTAAGGCCAGGAGTTCGAAATACCTGTTGAGCACTTTTCCTTCGCCATACTTACTGTAAATAGGAAAAAACCAGTTTTTAAACCATTGTGTACCAGATCGGGGAAAGTCATCGTACTGGGTTTGCATTTGCGTAAACACTTTGTCGGCTTCATTTTTCATGCCTATGTTCCTGAGCACATCATAATTAAAGATCTCCATAAACTTGCTGTCGCCCCATAGTACATCCGAAGGAGAGCCTTTAGCACCGTGGCTTGCGCTGGTTACAATGTGCCCCATTTCATGGATCGGCATGCCAATCTGCTCTCCGGTTGGCTTGTCCCATTGCGCTAAACCACAATCGATCACATTCCGGTAATCGTGGCTGGCATCAAAAAAGGGCGATGGATGACCACCCCCATAATCCTTACCCATTGCGCAGTGCAGGATCACATACAGTTTCGGATCTGAGCCGAAATTCCCATAATTACGCTTAACATAAGCCCAGCAATCTGCCATCACAGCAACAGGCCATTTAACACTACGCGGCATATTTTTATCATAAAAAACAGCCACATCTGCATTGCTTTCTACTAATTTCAGTTCTTCCTGATGTTCAAACCAATGTTCCTTCCAAACGGAATCAGGAGTGTTTGTCGTCTTGTTAGACTGATCCTTAATCTGCGCGTTGGACCTTGAAACTAGTCCCAATAAAAAAATTGGGACTAGTAAATAAATGATTGTTTTAGTTTTATGCATAATTTTATTATTCCTCCATTGTGCTGGAGAAAACCTATTTATTCCAGAATGATATTTCACTGATATTGCTGTAATTAGCATTGCCACTGGCCACTTTGATTACCCGGATGCGGATGTACCTCATGGCTGGCAAGCCCTCTGGAAGCGTAACTTTAAATGGCGCCGATCCATCGTCTGAGCGTTCTACTGTTTTGAGCAGCGTCCATCCTCTTCCTTTCGATTCTGCTGTCCATCCGGCAGAATTGCCTGGTGAGAGCGTTTCAGCACCTGTTAGGTCTGCGATTCCCCAGATTTCAAATTGGGTAGGGTTATTACAGCATTCGCGCCCGATGATTTCGAACTGTGCAAGGTTTGATACCCGTTTTCCCATGTCAAAAGTGAAGTGATGAGGAAGTGGTGACTTATCGTCGCTATGGAAAATATCCGGATACTCGGTTGGGGCTTTATTGCCGTTCCAGAGTTTTGATAAAGAGGTTTCACTCACATAAGTGCCTACATCATTTGCCAATTTAAGCGGGCGGAATAACGATTTATCTACCGGCACCATAATATTGCTCAACGAATCAAAATCTGCAGTATAAAAGGTATCAATTGCCGATTTTACAGGCACATAGGCTGACTTGAAATAAATCTTTGTTCCAGATTTGTAGTCGGCCAGCCTGATCGAATTTGCATCAGGACCTAACGCGCTTTTATGGATCGTTCCATCCTTATAGGTGTAGCGTATTTCTGTTGCAATATTGATGGTATCCGGGCGCTCAAAATTAAGGGTGATGCCATTATCATCCAATACATAAGGACTTGCTGATACCAGAAACCTATTGGTTAAACTGGATTTATAGCTATCGCCATAAATTTTTACATTACTGATCTGAACAGGCACAGATTTATTGCCGGCCTTATCATAAGAATAAATGGTAAAAGAATAGTTATACTCCACCAGTTTGGGGATAACTACCGATACATCAGTAACTGAACGGTCTGGTGCGGCCATTTCCAAAGAATCTGCAGAATTGTTCCAGAATATTTTGTAGCGGGTTACACTCGGGTCTGGGCTGGCTTTCCAGTATAGTTTTACCCTATAATTGCCTGGTGCAGCCGCAACCTTACCAGGAAAACCTGGATAGATCCGTTCTTTTCCATCGAGATATTTTCTGTAATCAAGTGCATCCTTACTACAGCCACAAAGCACTGCAATGGCCATAAAAACCAATAAAATGCTGTTTATATGTTTAGTTGTCATCTTTTTTAATTTTAGTTGGTGTTTCCCCAGAAAGATAATTCCATTACGTGGGCAAAATCTGCATTTCCCCAGGTAGAGTTTACGGCCAGCCTGATAAACCTCACCTTCGGAATATCAAGGGCGATGTTAAATTCAAATCCGGCTTTAACCGCGGCAAGATCTGCCGGAGTGGTTTGTCCGGGAGAATTACCAGAAGGAGGCGGCGGACAGTTAAAATTCCCCAGGTTGATCCAGTCGCCCACTACAGTTCCTTTTGCCGATGTTACCGGTAATTCGATATCTGCCGGAGCAGATTTAGCCGATCCCCAAAGCGTCCAGGCTTTAGGATTGCCATGGTTATAAGAATAGTCGTTTCCGTAGGCTTCTCCCCTTTCCCATAGTTTGTAACGACTGAGCTTGGTGAGTACACCCATATCGAAGGTACAGAGTTGTAGGGGCTTACCGTAGCCTGCTTCTGTGTGCCACCCCGGATCGTTAGTATTATTATCCCAAAGTCTTGTCGTATTCCAACCCAAACCTGTAGCACCCAATGGAGAATCAGAAGGCAATCTGTATTCACTAAACTGTGCTTTTGGCACCATAATTTCGAAAATCGGACTAATGGACTTATATAGCGTATCAGAGATATTTCCCCATCTATCGGTCACATACACTCCAAAATCTCTTTTTAGCGTATCAAATCCCCGTACACTGAAGTTAATGTGCTCGGCTTCAGTATAAAACTGTTCAATCGGCAGCATTTTTCCTGTGGTTTTATCATTCGAGATTACAATTACCCCGATTGGTTTTTTAGCAGGATTGCTGGCCGTTACATTCACTCCACCAAAATCTGCCTGGATTTGCACAGTTGGATAAACCGCTAAATAAGAAGGCGTTGCCGGACGAACTCGTACCTGAACGGGATCACTTTTTACATTTGCACGAGATACGGCATAAAGCGTAACGTCGTAATCTCCACTCTTTTCAAAGCCTTCTACCCTGATTGTATCGCTATAATAAGAAGATTTCGACTGTCTTACCGTGCGCGAATTGATCCTGTATTCTGCCTGTACATAAAGCAGGTTTTCTGAATTGGGAAGCACGTAAGAAATTACTGCTGCGCCAGCCAGGTTTTCTACTTTTACTCCGGTAAGTGCTCCGGGCTTTGTCATATCTTTAGATACCACCTCATTAAAACCTTCACTTTCCTTACAGGAATAAAGCGAGCAGGCCACGAGCAACAGCACAAGAAACTGCAAGCTGCAAAGCCTGTTATATATTTTTGATCTAATTTTCATCATCGTATGTTTAAAGTTTACCAATAAGGATTTTGAACCAGGTTCGGATTTACGATCAGGTCGTTGTATTTAAGTGGCCATAAATAATCTTTTAAGCCAAATACCGGGATTACCAGGTTACGCTGACGGTAATATCCTTCGGGAGTAGTATCCTGGATATTCCAGCCCTGAAGCGGCTTGCTCAGTACATCCTGCATCACTTTCCATCTTCTTAAATCCCAGCCTATTCTTCCTTCAAAACAAAGCTCAATGCGGCGTTCCTGTTGAATAATTGCCCTGAGGCCATCTTTACTCGATGCCTTACCAGGATTTGTAGAATAAGATGTCCAGGACTCCTTGACTCCTTTTAAACCTGCACGCGTACGCACTTTATCGATATAAGTATAAACATCTGCTGTAGGCCCGTTTACTTCATTCAGCGTTTCTGCATAAAGAAGATAAAGTCCTGCAAGCCTGATTAGCGGCATCCTGAAACTCGACTGGGTAACCTCTGTACCAAATACCGATTGGTAGTTTACCAGTTTGCTCGGCCAGTAGCCTGATACATTAACCCTAATATTATCTTTCGGACCAGCAAGGGAAGTTCCGCCACGAGCCTGCACATAGAGCATGTTTTCCGGATCGGTTTGACCATTGCCAAAAAAGCAGCTTCCATCGAATGATAAATCGGCATAAAACCGTGGCTCCCGATCCATGTGCATTTTAATGGTTTGGTAACCGGTTTTTAAATAATATTTACTTTCTGTACCCGCTGCAGCAACAGTATAACGTCCTCTATAATCGTAGCCAGCATCTTCAGTAATCGGAACCCCATTTTTAGAATAAAATAGCTCGGCCATACCAATGGGTACAGCAAAATTGCCAGGTGCACCGCCCATGTTCTGCACCATGGCATTGGTAAGCCTCGGCATAGCCATAGATTGTAGTCCGAATTCAGGGTTAAGCGCCCAGATTACCTCAGCATTTTTCTCCCAGTTCTCAGTAATGCTCTGCCTGATATCCATCACCGTTTTTAATGGTGCAGGTATAGTAGGAAGATTTCCGGGAGAGGTAAAATGGTAAAGGGAAAGGTTACTTTCTTCGCATGATTTTATCGCTGCCTGGCAGGCCAGCATCGCTTTGTTCCACTTTTCTGCACTAAATGCGGCAGGAAATAGATTCGTACCATCTTTATCCTTAAATCCGGTATAATCAGGATTTCCGTTAAAAAATGGACTCGCCTGCGTGGTAAGCACTTCTGCTTTAACCGATAGCGCAATATTCTGCGTAATTCGGCCCAGGCTACGGGCTGGATCCTGAATGGTACGTGGAAGATCGGGAGTGGCTTCATCCAATAACGATACGATATAGGTAAATGCAGCATCAACAGGTTCGCGTTTTACCCTTACTTCATCTGTGCCGGCATCTATCGCTAAATTCTGCTTAATCAGCGGGATTGGACCATACATTCTTAATAAATAAAAATGGTAATAAGCCTTAAGAAACTTCACCTCTGCAATCCAGCGGTTGCGTTCAAACTGCGGCAAATCTTTCGGACGGTCGATATTCTCCAGGAAAATATTACATCTTCTGATGGCTTTAAAAATAGGCTGACCAAGCTGTTCCCCATCCCAATAATTTAAAGAAGGGTTATCAGTCGTTTGTACGCCCCTGATCAGGTGGAAGCCTTGCTCTGCCTCCCTATTCCCCAATGTGGCCTCTGTTAAGGTATTTGGAAAATAAATCTCTCCAGAGGTGGTAAAAGCAGCATCGCCATTGGATGGCCCCATGTTCTGTATGGTAGAGTAACAGGTAAAAAGGTAATTTTCGGCCTCATTCCTGTTTCTAAAAGCATAATCGATGGTGGCCACATTATCTGGCGTTACATCCAGGTATTTCTTACAGGAAAGGGTCATGCCCGAAATCACTGCAAGGAGTATGATGAGTTTTAAGTTCAATTTCATTACAAATCTGCTTAGAGGTTTACATTTATTCCGATGTTATACACTTTCTGGATCGGATAGCTGAAGCCATTTGAGGCCAGCTCCGGATCCCAGTCTTTAAACCTGCTCCAGGTGAGTGGGTTTAAGGCATTGAAATAGATCCTGCAGTTAGACAGAAATGCTTTTTTCGATAACTTATCAGGGAAAGTATAGCCAATTTCTATCGACTTCAGCCTGATGAAAGCACCATCACGCATCCACCATGAACTGGTTTGGAGGTTGTTGCTGATTTCTGAAGAAGTGGTTCCCAAACGTGGGTATTTGGCGTACAGATCCTGGTTTTCTTCCGTCCAATGGCTATCGGCAAAGGGCTGAAGTACCTGCCTGTTAGCTAAAAATGGACTAACCTGTGATGGATCGATAAAGAAACTCGTGCGACCTACCCCCTGGAAAAAGAGTGAAAGATCGATCTTTTTGAATCCCATTGATAAACCTGCGCCATAAACAATTTCAGGGGTAGACGGCAGACCAATAAAAACCTGATCAGCTTCAGTGATCTTTCCATCATTGTTTACATCGGTATATTTTATATCTCCTCCCTTTGGTGCAGATGCTCCGGCACCAAAAAGCTGTGTTGGAGAAGCAGCGGCTTCCTGGTCATCAACAAAAAGACGTTCGGCAATATAGCCCCATCTTACCCCGATTTTCTGTCCGGAGAGTATCCGCCATGGCTCTTTGTAGGCTGGCTGTTCGTATTGTCCGTATTTATTTTGTGAAAAGGTAAAATTCATCCTGCCCGACATCCAAAATCCGCCCCTAAATGTTTTACTATAATCGGCAGAAAAATCTATTCCCCTCGAATCTGCAGTACCTAAGTTTGCGCTCACGCCCGATTCTAAACCCATACTCGAAGGAATCGAGGCACGTTGCATCAAGATGTTGTAACGGTGTTGTTTATATACCTCAGCTATAATATTCAGGCTTTTAAATAAGCTGATCTCCAATCCAATATTGGTCTGTCTGGAAGTTTCCCAGGTAACCGCATCATTGGCATAATTGGTGATGCTAACACCTGGTCTGCTAACGCTATTGCTTTGCCCGAAATAAGCCGGATTACCACCATTCAGGTTCACATTCGACAGGTAGAAGAAACGTTGTGCACCAATGGCATCGTTACCCACCAGACCGTAACTTGCACGCAGTTTAAGCTTATTCACGGTATGTGCTAGCCCACCATCCCAGAATTTTTCATTAGAGATTACCCATGAGCCCCCAATGGTAGGAAAGAAACCAAACCTGTTTTTCTCGGCAAAACGCTCCGATCCGTTATAACCAAAATTAAATTCAGCAAAATACCGGTTATCATACGAGTAGCCTAACCTTCCTGAAAGGCCTACGTTGCGGTAAGGAAGCGAATATTGAAGGCTGGATAAATTGGTAGCCGGATCGATGGCATTGGCATATAAACGCTGTTGCCTGGTTGCAATTAAGGTACTGCTGATGTTATGTTTACTACCGATTTGCCTCGAGTAATCTACAACCGCCTGCATGTAAACAAAAGTATTGATATCCTTAAATCCTGGTTCGAAACTCAGGTATTCTGAGGCCTGGCCAGGCTGGTTATTGATCCAGTTGAGGCTATATTGATTGCTGATCCTATCATAGGATGCTACATTGTAAAAAAACGGAGAATATTGCCTGGTCAGGTCGAAATAGGAATATCTGTTGGTGTTAAAAAGTCCTTTAAAGGTCAAACCCTTTGTTAAGAACTTCAGGTCCTGGTTCAACTCTAACTGTGCCGACATTCTTGACCTGGAGAAGGATTTATATCCTTTCATCATGTCTGCATAAGGATTGGAAAAACCCACGGTATTTCCAGTACCCTCTGTTGAGCTATTTCCAAAAAGAATGTGTGTATCTATACCCAGCGATGGATCGGCAGGGTAAAATGCAGGAAACAGTACCGGGCTGGTATGTAGTGCCTTTTTATAAAGATCGGCAGAAAAAGAACCGTCGTCGGTAATTGGTCCGTTGTACTCATCAAAAGTACCCGACAGCCTCAGTACCACCTCGGTGGTAGGCGTAACATTGATGTTGACATTGGAGCGGAGCTGATAATTTTCGAGCTTTACATTATTGTTGAAGTTATTTACCGGGCTCACTTTTAGTATCCCATTATCGCGGTTGTAAGATGTACCGATATAGTATCTTGCAATCTTACCGCCACCGCTTACACTCCCGTTCAACCGTTGGTTGTTGGTGCTGGTTTTAAAAAGTTCATCTATCCAGTTTACGGCAGGATAAACATACTTGTTGCTTCCTGGCGCACCACTCAAGGTCTGCTCGCGGTTGTAAATATCATTTTGGCTAAACCTGGGCACCGCTAAAGGATTCCTTGTGGTTAGCGCCTCATTGTACATCTTCATAAAGGTAATGGGATCGGCAATTTCGAGGTTTTGAGTAGACTGTGAAATGGAGTTTTCAAAACGTACATTTACCTTCGCATTGCCTTCTACACCTTCTTTGGTGGTCACTAAAATTACCCCATTGGCACCCCTGGCACCATATAAAGCAGTTGCACTGGCATCTTTTAATATCGAGAAACTCGCGATGTCATCAACCTGCAACCTTGCCAAATCAGTTGGCGTGAGTTCCACGTTATCCACCAAAATTAATGGATCTTGCTTGTAGCCAAATGTGGTTACCCCGCGGATAAAAAACGTAGAATTATCCAATCCGGGCTGGCCGCTCCGTTGGTAGGCCACTACCCCGGCAATCTGTCCGGCCAGGGCATTGGTTAAATTGCTTGATGGGATTTTCAGTTTTGAAGGTGTGATACTGGTAACCGATCCTACCATGGCTTCTCTTCGCTCTTTTTTTCCAAAAGCAGTAACCACTACATCAGAAAGATTGTTATCATCTGAATGTAGTATCAGGTCTACCTTGAGTTTTAGTGGATCAGCAATAAAAGTAGTTTGCCTGAAACCTACAGATGAGACTACCACGGTTGATTTAGCCGTAGCATTCAGGGAAAATTTACCATCGCCATCGGTAATAGTCCCCATAGCACTCTGCCCTTTTACCTGAAGGCTAACCCCGGGTATACCTAAACCAAGAGAATCTTTAACGGTTCCGGTAATCTTGATTGTTGCGCCCTGCTGCGCAAAAGTGGGGCTGCCCAGGAACAGCAAACAGGTACTGAATACCGAGAGCAGTATCCATATGTTCCCACAATAAGGCAAACGCCTTATCCTATCAGTAAAATTTTGGTTCATAAAGTTTGGTTGGTTAAGTGTTGATTTATTTCAAAAAAATATTGATCAGATTAGTTAGATTGATCAGTACAGTATTCCCTTAGCTCAAATAAAACCGAGACAAGGGAAAAGCGCTTAAACAAATTAGCCGGGTCAGCATATGATCCGGCTAAATGTTTTATTTTATTACCTTCTTTCGTTGAACACGCCCAGCTCTGCAATTGCAGGCGCGCTATCAAAATCGCTAATGCTTACCTTAATCTTCTCGCACCAGATGCGCTCGAACCTAAAAATGCTCACCTTTTTTTCGCCCTCATTTTTTGCCGCTAAAGCGTTCCATTTGCCATTTGCATAATATTGGAAGCTATAAGTGGCTTTTCGGTTATTACCTGCAGTTAGCACAACCATGTTGCACGGAACAGCCTTTTCGAAGTTCAGCTCATACCATGGCGATTTTACGGTGTGATTTGAAGACCAGCTCGAACCAAAATCATCATCATTGGCAAAATCCATAATGTTCATATCATCGCCCCAGCTACTGTTGCTCTTAATGTGCTTCGCAATATTGCTAGAAATGATCGGAGCCGGATGCGCTGGTATGCGTGGAAGAGCTGCAGGCTTCTTATAAATCTGCCCCATTTCTTTAAGTGCCGCTAACGCGTTATCATCAATCAGGCCATTTTTGCCCGGGGCTACATTCAATATAAAATTGCAATATGCGCCATTATAAGGAATGATAAACTTGTTAACCAGCTCAGTTACATTTTTTACAGGAGTAGTTGGAAAAGATGTTTTCCAGAACCAGTTGGCCTGCAATGGAAGACATGCGAGTGCGGGAAGCTTATTATTTTCCTTCGAAATAAACTGGCCGGCACCTTGCTCGTAAGATTTGATATCAGTGTAGAACAGCGCCTGTGTAGGGTATTTAGCCGCATTCAGATCCATTACCAAACAATTTGGCTGTAATGATTTAATTAAATAATAAATATCTTCAAAAGGTACCTGATCATAAGAAATCCTCGACCATGGTGCATCCCATCCATCGATAATTAAGGCGGTGATCTCACCATAATTGGTCAACAGTTCGGTAATCTGATCTTTAATCATCTTTACACGCTCCGGAGTAATCTGGTTTGGACGAATGCCATGGTGGGTATCCAATATAGAATAATATAACATTACCTTTAAACCATTCTTACGAAATGCATCAGCGTATTCTTTCACCACATCGCGTTTTAGTGGCGTATTCATTACATTATATGCGGTGGTTTTGGTATTCCAGATTGGAAATCCACTGTGGTGTTTGGTTGTTAAACAGCCATAAGTCATGTTAGCAGACTTTGCTGCTTTTGCCCATTGATCTGCATCGAGCTTCGGCGATTGAAACAACGAAAGATCTGCATCAGGATCAGACCAGTCCTGATCCATAAAGGTAGGCATGCCATAATGAATGAACATACCCAGGCCAAGATCAACAAAATCCTGTTGAAGTTCAGGCAAAGGTTTATTGGCTGATTTTTGCTGGGCCATTACCGGGTAAATAGATATTGTTCCCGAGACAATAAGTAATAATGATAAAATCCTTTTAAAGGTCATTTTTCTTCTTTTTGGTTTATGTATCTGTGTTAGTTGTTGAATAATGATTGCGGTACAGATTTTTGTCAATCTCTTTCAATCAAGAAAAATCCGGTTAAACGGCACCATTTATTTTTCAATATTCAAAACTACATCTGAGATAGACGAAATTTGTCGAACGAAACCGTAACAGAAACCTAACAAAAGCTTAACGTTAGGGTATTTATGAAATAATAGGCCTATTTTTAAGGGATAAAATGAAAGATCGCATATATAAGTCCGTGGTGTTGGTCAGTTTTCTGATCTTGCTCCTGGTACAGCTCAGATTAACTTATAATTCGTATGTACTGAGAGACAGAGATTATAGTTTAAAGGAAAAAACGCTGATAAACGATGAATATGGACGCAGTATATCGGATGATAAGGTTTTTAGCGGGGGTGGAAAAATCATCGATTCAGTCCTCTCCAGAAATATGCCGGCGCTTAAACAAACTTACCTGACTAACAGGACAGCATTTAACAAACTTTCGCAACGCGTGAGCGATACGCTGCTAACGGAGCTGCAAAAGGAAAGTTCGATGGACAGTGTTTTTCGCTCCATTGTAAAAAGAAACGGGCTGGACGCTAACCTTCAATACCTGCTCACCTTCCAGCAAATAGAAGTAAATTTTGACACCAAAATCGGGAATATCACCATATTCGACAGTAAGACCGATACCCAGTTTAAGGCAGACCAAAAAACGCCTTATGGTGTGATCATTGATGGTACACTGACCAATCCAACTATTCAAAACAGGGTAACCAACCTTTCGGTTAGTGGTAAGCTGGTTTACGATTTTAGAATTACCTTTAATCTTTTTGTCGATCCTCCTGGCCGTACTTTAAAAGTGGCTTATCAAATGCTCCCGACATTTTCGCTCGTTGCACTTTGTATTATCATTATTGTTGGCATTAATTATTATACTTATATCAGCTGGATGCGGCAGAAAAAGGAAACCGACATTAAATCTGATTTCCTGAACAGCATTAAGCATGAATTTAACACACCGATTACTACGATATTGGTGGCAAGCAAAAGTTTGCATGAAGATGAAGTGCTCAACGACAGAAATCGCGTAAATGCGCTTGTGCATATTGTAGAAAGGCAGGCCAGAAGACTCCACTCCCACATCAATCAAATGCTGGAGATTTCGGAAATCAACAACAATATTAATTTAGAGGAAACAGACCTTAATTATGAAGTGCTTACCCTGGTTAACGATTATAAAATAAAAGTCCAGGCACCAGATAGCCTCACCTTTGATCCTCATGGTTCTGAAATACTAATCATGATGGATCCTTTTGTGTTTACTACCATGTTACAGAATATCCTGGATAATTCCTTTAAACACAACCATAGTGATGTAAAAATGACGGTACTCTTTATTACGGCGCACAATGGCGGTTACATCCTACATATTAAAGATAATGGAAAGGGAGTTGAAGAGGCCATAAAGGAAAAAATATTCGATAAGTTTTTCCGTGCGGGCAAAGACAATACGGTTTCGGGCCTGGGGCTCGGGCTATATTATGTTAAACAATGTCTGGATATTCATGGCTGGGAAATTAGCGTAAGAACAGCATTGGGAAAAGGAACAGAATTTCTGGTGCACATTCCTGCCGGGCAAAGGGCGGACAGTATAAATCATTAATCCAAAAAATTATGCTTTATGATATCGTAATAATTGAAGATGAAATAGACCTGGGCAACGTGATTTCGGAATACCTGAAATTAAGGGGCTTTAGCGTACTTTGGTTTAAGGCTGCCACAGAAGCATTGGATTATTATGGCTCAAACCGACTCGATAACAAGCTGGTGATTATTGATGTGCAGTTACCAGACATGAACGGTTTTGATCTGGCCACTGAGATGGTAAAGATAAATACTAACCAGCCTTTTTTCTTCCTTACCGCACATAATGAAAAACAAGACCGCCTTCGGGGCCTCAAGATCGGTGCAATAGACTATATATCAAAGCCATTCGAAATCGAAGAATTAGTGTTAAGGATAGGAAATATCATCAATAAGTTTTCCAGCACGCCAAAGACCCCATCAGGATCCAGCCTGGGATTTATCAATATTGGCGATATCAGGTACAAAAAAGACCAGCTTTTTGTGCTAATGCCCGATAATAAAGAGGTTTCACTCACTGTAAGGGAATCTGAAGTATTAGACCATTTGGCAGGCAATATTAATCAGGTTGTTAAAAAAAAGGATATTTTATTAGCACTATGGGGAAATGACGATTATTTTAATGGAAAAAGCCTTGAAGTGTTCATTTCAAGGCTACGCAGGCTCTTTAAGGTTTCAGAACAGGTTAGTATAGAAAATGTATATGGATTAGGATACATTTTAAAGGTTAAATAATGGAGATCAATTAGCAATTGCGGGATAAATGAGGTTTGATCTTTACAATCAGTATCGGTGCGACTGCTTTCTTCCTTGATATCTCCTATTAAATTTCCAATCATTATCAACTAGTAGTTTACGCTATATGTTTGTTATATAAGGTAAAACCTTTGATATATAATGATACACATCAGTTTAGCCTCACTCACTATAACAGCATATCATTTCTCCCTACATGTAACATTCCTGTTAATTTACGGTTAATACATGATAAAATCATCGATCTACATACATTAAAAGACAACTAAATTTGATCTGACTAATAACTGAACAAAATCATGATCAAACTCAAAATTGCTTTTCTAGCCATAGTCATGCTCTGTTTTTTGCAGATCCATGCGCAAACGGTGCCCATAAACGGCAAAATTACAGATGAAAGCGGGGCAGCTTTACCGGGTATTTCTGTAAAGATTAAGGGTACATCCCTCGGTTCCTCTACAGATTCGCAGGGGAATTTCTCGATCAAAGGCGCAAATCCATCAGTGCTTGTATTTAGCGGTATTGGTTTCCAGACCAGAGCGCTCGCCTATACAGGACAAAACAACCTGGTGATTGTGCTTAAGGACGACCAGCAAAGCCTAAACGAAATTGTGGTAACTGCACTAGGTGTAAAGCGTGAAAAACGTAACCTCACTTATAGTTCTCAAGAGGTAAAAGGTGAGCAATTAACCCAAACCAAAGAGCCGAACTTGGTAAATGCCCTGGCCGGTAAGGTTTCGGGTGTTCAGATTACAAGTTCTTCGGGTACTCCGGGCAGTTCGTCAAGGATTGTGATCAGGGGAGCCAATTCCCTTTACGGAAACAACGAAGCCTTAATGGTTATTGATGGTATCCCAGTGAACAATGATGAAACCGGAAACCTGAATTCTGGCCCCGGAACAAATAGAATTGCCGATCTCGACCCTAATATCATTGAGAGCATCAATGTACTCAAAGGAGGAGCGGCAACAGCACTTTATGGGTCTGATGGTGCAAAAGGAGTAATTATTATTACAACCAAAGCAGGAAGCCAGAACAAAAAGCCTTCCTTGAGTTTTTCATCGTCGTTATCTCTGGAGAAACCACTTTTGCCCGAAATTCAGGATAAATATTCATTGGGATCTAATGGTGTGTATTTTGATGGGCTTACCCAAAAAACAAGTACATCGTGGGGAGCAAAGATGGACACCCTGAAAATAAACGGACAGCCGGCACAGGTATATAATCAGTCTGACTTATTTTTCAAAACAGGTAAAACATATACCAATACCATTGGATTAAATGGTGGCGGAGCATACAACTCCTATTTTCTTTCCTATACCAACCTTTCCCAGGAAGGCACAGTACCCACTACATCGTTTGACCGGAATACCGTTTTTGGAAAATTCAGCACCCAGGTTTTAAAGGATCTCAATATTACTTTTTCACTCAACTATGCCAATACAAAAAACACCAGGCTACCTGAAGGATATGCTCTTGAAAGCCCTGTATGGACTATTTTTACTGCACCAGTCTCCTATAATCTGGAGCCAGCCGTAAATCCGGATGGAACGCAAAGGCTGTTCCGTTTTTCAAGGAACAACCCATATTGGGTATTAGATAATATCAGCAATACTTCTGTAGTAAACAGGTTTTTACCGACTTTTAATGCTGATTACAAAGTATTGAGCTGGCTAACCATAACAGAACGTTTTGGTGCTGATGTTTATGTTGAACAGGGCAAATACCGCGAATCGTTACTCTCGGTTTCAAACCCTAATGGCCGGATTGTAAACAGAAACAGCAATTTCAGGCAATATAATAATGACCTGATCATCGGTGCAAACAAAAGTTTTGGCGATTTTACCTTCGATGCACTATTGGGCAACAACATACTATCAACCTATAGTGAAACTGCCAATGCCAACGGCCTGGGCATAACCGTTCCGGGATTTGATAACATCGGATCTACATCAACCGTACAATTTACCGAAACAAGTTATCTGAGCAGAAAAATAGGATTCTATTTACAGTCTAATATCGATTATAAAAAGTTCTTAATCCTCTCCCTTACCGGAAGGTACGACGGCACTTCGGTACTGGCCAAAAACAACAGTTTTTATCCTTATGGTTCTGCTGCTACGAGTTTTATCTTTTCTAATTTCTTTTCGAGGGAACTTTCTGATATCATGAGCTTTGGAAAATTAAGATTATCTTATAGTACCGTGGGGAATGCCAGCATCGGGCCATATAACCTGCTTACGCCGTACGAATCACAGACGGTAAGAAACATTGCCTTTCCCTATCAGGGGCAGTCGGGCTTTTTGATCAGTCAAACCTTAAGCGATCCAAACCTAAAAAATGAGCGGATCAACGAATTTGAGGTAGGTTTAGAAACAGGTTTCTTTAAAAACCGTTTAAGCCTGGAGGTTACCTATTTCGATAAAAAGACAAAAAACGGGATTATTCCTAATGTAGCGCTGGCACCATCAACCGGGTTTAACGCGACCAGTGTAAATACCGCATCGATGCGTAACAGGGGTATAGAGCTGCTTTTAAATGCGAAACCTATAAAAACTGAGGATTTTAGCTGGGATCTGACCCTGAATTATAGCAGGATCAGAAATAAAGTACTTTCGATCTACAAGGACCTGAAGCAGGTTGGCAATGGCTTTACCTTTATTTTTGTAGATCAGCCTTATGGGGTAATTTATGGTACCCGATACGCCAGGAACAGTGAAGGAAAACTGCTGATCGGTAATGATGGGCTGCCATTTGCTGCAGACGAACAGGGCATAATTGGTGATATTAACCCTGATTGGATGGCAGGAATTGTTAATAACCTAAGATATAAGCAGTTCACCATGAGTTTCTCTTTTGACATGAAAAAGGGAGGCGATATCCAGAACAATGTTGATGGCTATGGCTATTTCTACGGCACGCCAAAGGTTACCGAAGACCGTGGCCCACGTGTTGTTGAGGGTGTAAATGCGACTACAGGTTTACCCAATACGGTGTCTGTTTCAGGACAGGCCTATTACCAGCGGGCCAATGGTGTATTGGAATCGGTTATCCAGGATGGTACTTATGTAAAGTTGAGAAACGTTAGCATAGGCTATAACCTAAAACCAACATGGCTGCAAAAAACACCTTTTAAAACCATTGGTTTCCAGGTTACGGGCAGAAATTTATGGATATATGCACCACACTTTACCGGTGGAGATCCGGAAGTAAGTTCTTTTGGTTCTTCAAACGGATCTCAGGGAATTTATTCTTTCTCGACCCCAACATCCCGCTCGGTAGATTTCAGTTTAAAATTAACATTATAGGCCAATACATAAAAAAGAATCAATATGAAAAAGATAAATTTCATTCTAAGTTTTGCATTTATGATGGCTTTTGCCGGGTGCAAAAAATACATAGATGTTAACTATGACCCCAACAGACCGATAGATGTTAAGGAATCGCTCATGTTGCCCCCTATACAGCTGCTGATCTCCCAAAATATCAACGCATCTGGCGACGGGAATTTAAGTGTAGTGCTTCAGCAGTACCTGCAGGTAATGGCGCTGAACCAGGTAGCACCAAATTTCGGCACTTACCAGATGTATAACATTGATATGGACGGTGACTGGAACAACGTATACGTGCGCACGCTGAACAACCTAAGCCTCCTAAATGTAAAAGCAGCTGCAAACGGCAATTTTAATTATACCGCGATTTCTAAAATACTCACTGCGTATGCTTTGGGCTACGCAACCGATGCATGGGGAGATATCCCCTACAGTCAGGCTTTCAAGGGAATTGATGTAGCCAATCCTACTTACGATACCCAGCAACAGATATATACCCAGCTACAGCGCTTGCTAGACGAGGGGATTGCAGATATTGGCCGGAATGCTGGCTCAGCTCCCGGCAGTGATGACCTTATTTATTCGGGCGACATGGCTAAATGGAAAAAACTCGCCTACACCTTAAAAGCACGCTACTATATGCACCTGACCAAGTCACCTGGCAGTTCAGCTGCTGCCCAGGCCCAGCTTGCACTAACAGCGTTGAATAACGGCATGCAGAACAATAGTGATGACTGTAAGATAGCCTTTAGTGGTGCCGCGGGCGCCGAAAACCCTTGGCAGCAGAATTTTCTGCCCGGAACGACCTTCGTACTGGCTAATACTTTTGTCGATAACTTTACCGTTAGAAATGATCCAAGGCTGAGCAAAATGGTTAAACCAGCCGTGCAAACCGGCTTATATACAGGAAGACAGATCGGACTTGATGAAATCGGAAGTCTGGAATCGTATTCCATTCCATCTGATTTTTATGCAGGCGCCAGCGCAAAGAATTATCTGGTAAATTATACCGAAGCACTTTTTTTAAAGGCTGAAGCAACTTTTATTGTTTCAGGAGCATCTGCTGCCCAGCCATTTTATCAGGACGGTATTAAGCAGCACATGGAAAAACTAGGTGTAGTTACTACCGATGTCAATAGTTATCTTTCTTCGAGGGGCACGTTAAATTCTTCAAATGCACTCCGTCTGATCATTGAAGAAAAGTTCATCTCAAATTTTCTGAATCCAGAGAACTTTACCGATTGGCGCCGTACCGGTTATCCATCCCTAACAAAAGTTAAAAATGCACTATCCGATATCCCAAGAAGGGTTTTATATCCAAATTCGGAAATCACTGCTAATCCACAGCCACAACAAAAGGCAAAAATCACTGATCGTTTATGGTGGGATACCAATTAATACACAAATATTAGGTTATTGAATACTGCAAGGATACTCTTTTAAGGGTATCCTTTTTTGTTTTTTATAACGGCTATGCTGGTAGCCTGATTCCTCAAAAATCACCGCGAAGCAACTGATAAATACTGTTGCCATCTATTCTTTTACCCGCCCCAATTTCATTCGGTTTCAACATAGCTGTTTACTGTACAGTTCAAAAATAAACATAAACCACACCTGTGTTTTTTGTTTTTTTTCTTTAAGGAAAAAAAATAAGCGTAAAAAGAACGCTTATAAAAAATGTAATTTCTATAAAAAACTCAAAATAAGGCAGTAACAGCGAAAATAAAAAGAATTTGACCCCTAATTTTGATGAGATTACCCCTCACTACAAGCCCTTTTTTGTAGTTTATTTGTTTCAACCAAGTATAAAATACATGACAGATCCTAATTATCCGAGATTTACTAGCTGGGTAATTGATGGTTACAGGCAATTAAAAATTGATATAACCAGTTTTCCGAAATAAACCAACCGTTTAACCGACCATGAAAAACTAAATTATGCTACAAAACGTCCAATCACCTTTGCATTTAGAAACGCTGCTTGCATTGAAGATCATCAGAATCTCAAACTTCACCAAACCCCTATTTTTATTAATTCTTCAACCCAATTTCGTGAAGCCATTTATAACGCATTAATACGCTGTTAACAACCTTAATCTTTTCATACCGAAATTTCAGGTCCTGTTAACCAGCAGCTAATAATCTTTATTGCAATACAAATACCCTTACGGTTCACAAAAGCATCAATAAGCTTATTTAGCCAGTATGATCAGCGGCAATCTGTTCTGGGTGATGAAACCGGGCAATTTAAAATCGCTTTAACGGGTTCTACATTTCAAAGTACAAAAAGAGGGGCTCAACTAAATGGGTAGCATATGCCCTCTTTAAAATAACCAAACGAACAGATACATATGCCTGTTCATTCATCCTTACCTAATTTTTATGAAAACAAAATCTTCTACCTTAGGTCCATTCGGCATCTTTATGCTTGGACTCATTTTATTAGCCGGCAGTTGCAGAAAAGGCGACCTTCCGGATCCTGACACCACTAAAGACCCGCTTTCGATAAGGGCAAAATTGAGTGCAATACCACCTAACGAAACCCCATTATCCGCCACAAACGGCACCTTTTACATCGTGAACCGCAAAAGTGGAAAAGTTCTTGATGTTGGTGGATTTCAGACTGCAGATGGCGCTAATGTTTCACAGTACGCGGGTACTGGCGGAACAAATCAAAAATGGAATTTAACGCTACTGTCTGGTGGCTACTATTCGATTATTGGTGTGCATAGCTCCAAAGGTTTACAGGTAGACCAGGCAGGAACAGCCGACGGAAACAATGTAAATATATCTACCTACTCGGGAGCAACAAACCAGCAGTGGCTATTTACGTCGCTTGGCAACGGTTATTACCGTATTGTAAACAGAAACAGTGGCAAGGACCTTGATATAGCCAATCAATCAATTGATGATGGCGCTAATGTGGACCAATGGACTTACTGGGGAGGGGAAAACCAACAATGGTCTTTACTAACGGTTAACGCAACTGGCCAGCTGGGCTGGGTACTGAACAGTACAGGAGTACCTGCCGATGTAGTGACACGCATTACCAATGCCATGAACGATGCCTGTGCCAGGTATAACGCTGGTGCTAACTGGCCATCGCGCACGCTTACTGTACAATATAACACAGGTGTGCCGACAGCTGACGGCAGTACAAATGGAAATATACGTTTTGGTGCAAACACCAGTTACCAGAATGTACGTACGGCAATGCACGAAATTGCGCACACTTATGGCGTAGGAATAAGCGGCGGATGGACATCAAATACTTCTACAGGTGACTTCTTGGGAGCCAATACAGTTGCCCTTGTCAAGATTTTTGATGGTCAAAGTGGTGCGATACACACAGGTGGCGGGCATTTTTGGGCTTACGGCTTAAATTATGACAATGAATGGAGCGAAACAAATGCCTTTAGACATGTAAAATTAGTTTTTGCAATGCGATCTGACGGGATGTAGGTAAACAGATCTGCAGATATTATCGAATGGAATCGGCCTGATATTTAAATTAGCGATCAGGCCGGTTTTTGAACACATGTTATCGGATATAAAGAATCCTGATATTTTTCCATTTTCCGTAAGATTTGGTCACGGAAGTGCTCAGGGATCTCAATATGGCTATCACCCTGGCCAAAACAGATCGGTAACCCGAGTTAAAGGACTATTACCTTTTCTTGATAATCCTAAAACCACCAAAAGTACCATAGCCCTTGTTTTCGCCATAACTGGCCTGAAAAAGCCCGACCTGGATTGTCTTACCTCCCATATCATCACGTACAAGTGGACTACCGGGCAGATCTTTCCAGTTTTTCCCATCGCTGCTGCCCCGTAGATAGAAGATATTGTTTTTCCGCTGCACCTGAAGGTGTCTATAAAAATTCCAGGCAGACGAATTATTGGTCTGCTTACGTGCAGACCTGCTCAGATCGGTAACCATGTTCCCAACACCCCAGCCCAGCATCACACTGTTCTGTAAAAGCGCAAAACTTTCGTCCCCAGCGCGCAGCATTAAGCCTGCATCATTTGCGCCCACAGCTTTTTTATCGCTTAAACCGGACAGGTCCGCTATTGCGGTTTCTACAATAAAATCACCATACATGTTTTTATAGATAAATGGTCCGTTTGGAGATGTACCGTCCCATTTGGTATTGGCCGAAGAGAGGGTAAGCAGTCCGTTTTTAAAAGAAACCTGATCAGCATTACCCGTCATACCGTCCCAAAAAGCTCCCTCGGTACTACTTTTCAGATAATCATGTTCCTTGCTGGCACTATCAGTACTGATACTGAACAGCGAAAGATCGGTCTTTACTTCCTCTTCGAGCGAAGGCAGGCTGACATTGCCGAAGTTATCCCGAACCTTGACTGAATACCGGTAAGCTTTATTTTCTTCCAGTCCAAAATCGGTATATTCATTCAGTGGCGCCCATGCGGCTTTTTCAGCATTATCGCTTCTAATGAAACGGTATTCATAACTGTTCCCAGGAAGTCTGATCGCCGCTGCAGTCATACTTGCCATCTCCGGAGAAACTGCATCTGGCCTTAGTTTAAAGGCAGCCCTTGCTGGTTTCCCCTGTAAAGTTATTTTCCAGGCGTTATAATCTGAAAGGATTTTGGATGGTGCAAATGCATGTTTATAGATATAAACCGCAGAAACCGCGCTTTTTGCCTCTGCGGAGCTATCCCCAAGAGCTAAAAAAGTCAGTTCCTTGCTCCCCGCCACCGATCTGATCTCTGATGGCCGTCCGTCCACAAATACCCTGGATACTTTTCCATCAAAAGTGCAGGCAATATGCTGCCACTTTGATTTCCCTTTTATCTCCAGGCCCCTGCCTCCATAATCTATCCTTATTTTTTGGCCAGGCGATACGTATAGCTGGGTGATGAGCGTATAGGCGCCTGATGCTGCAGGAGCTGCTTCGCTCCCACTGCTTAATTTCATTTCCGTGCGATGGCCTAAATTTAGTGCGATTCTACCCGCTACATCCCCAACAATAGAAAAACCTTTAATTGATTGTAAACTCCCCAATGCAAAACCTTCATTTTTCCAGCTTTTAAGTCCGCCGTAGTCAAGCGCAGCACCATCCAGAAAAACAGCCGCCTGCGAATTTACTTTTTCCAGGGCCATCTGTTTTACCTCCCTGGCCGTTAGGGGTGTATCATATATTTTCAAGGAGGCCAGAGCGCCCGAAAAGTAAGCACCCTTATCATTATTGGTCCCGATAAGAAAATCAGAGAGCCCATCTATAAAAAGCATTTTACGCTCCTGCTTATCCAGCACCCCATCTACATATATCTGTTCCATTGTACCGTCAAACACCAGTGCAATGTGGTGCCATTTCCCAGCCTCCGGAATTTTCCCATACGCCATATCTGCCCAGCCCCCATGCGTAGCAGCACCCCATTTTTTATGACTGCCATACCCAAGAGCGGCCCCTGCCAGCTCACCGCCCGCACGGCCAGTCCAGGATACAATAGGCTCTTCTTTTGCCACATCCGGGTTATAGGCCCATAGCGCCACGCTAAAGCTGCTATTGCCCTTTAGCGAAAGCGGTGCAGGAAAAGTAGACCTGAAAGAGGTTCCATTTTTAAAAACGAGTGCGTTCTTCCCGGCGATAACAGCTGCAGTAGATGATCTCCCCTCCATCGCTTTAAAAGATCCTTTCAGTTTCCCTTTATTTTCCCATTGGTTAACAGTTTCGCCAGGCTTGAACCCTGATGCATCCAGATCTACCAAAAGCCCCTGAGCACTTATCTGCTTATCCACACCAGACTTCTTAACAGATGGAACCGTGCCGGGCCTATAACCATCATGGGCGTAAACCCTAATGTTCCAAACGGCCCTGTTTAGCCCAGGGTATTCGGTACCAGTGATCCTCAGGCGGATATAGCGGGCAGTAACAGTACCATAATCAGCCATTGGACTGCCATGCTGAAGGTTTTTGGTCCTATCAGCATAGGTCTTCCATAATTTCCCGTCGATAGAGTATTCGATCATGTACTGGTAGTACCAGGTAGCATATTCAAACTGGGTATGGACACTCTTAACAGGCTTTACACTCCCTAGATCGATCTCAAGCCATGATGCAGCCCTATTGTTTTTGGGTTTCCATAGCGTTCCGTTATTGTTGTCATTGGCAAAAGAAGGCTTAAAATCATCACTATAAAAAGATGAGGCCTTTATTTTTGCATTCAGGGCCAGATCGGCATACGGGTTAACATTTTTGCCCAGGTAGCCAACACCTGAATGTGAGGGATTGAGCTTTAGGATATTGCCATCAGCATCAAATTCCATCTTATCCACGGCAATCTGCCGATGAAAGCCTCCCCCTGAATGCGGATTGTTATGGCGATGATAAACCATATAAAAATCATCCCCTTGCTGCAGTATCGATTCATGCCCGGGACCGTGCACCGTTCCATCCTTATTGGTCGATAACACCGGGTTGTTCTCACCAAAAACGAATGGCCCCATCGGTCCTTTATCACTCTTTACGTACTGGACCCGGTAACTCCCATCCTCACAGTAGCCCGAAGAGTACGTTAAATAATAAACCCCTTTCCTTTTGAACATAAAAGGCGCTTCAAAAAAATCTTTGGCCACGGTATTGGGTATTTTCTCCAGTTTTTCGAACGATTTCATATCCGGATTAAGTAAACCCACTCCGCACCCATGGTCCGGATAGATCCCCCAGGTACCCCAATACATGTAAAACCTTCCATCATCATCCCTAAAAGTCTGTCCATCGAGTGTAATCACCTTGGGCACCAAAAAATTAGGTACAATAGGTTTCCCTTCGGGTAAAAGCGAAGTCCAGGGACCAACAGGAGTATCAGACACTGCGCCGAAAATCTCCACAGGCTGGCAATAATAGAGATAATACCTTCCGTCGCTCCCCTGGATAACATCAGGCGCCCAGTAATAACGTGTAACCGGCCAGTTCATGTCCTGCATTTCCCAGTTCACGAAATCCCTCGACTTCCATACCTGCGATGGCCCAAATCCGCCCCCATTGCCATCGGTTGTTGCATAAATATAATAAGTATCCCCAAATTTTTTCACCGTTGGATCTGCAAAATAACCTGGTATAACAGGATTGCCCTGCCCCTTAGCCAAATGCTGAGATTGCGCCATTATAGGTTGGAAAGAGTAGCATAGGAGAAAAAGAACGAAGAGGTTTAGATAAATGTTTTTCATAGTTAATGTTGATATCCCGGCCTATAAAAACCAGACTTGATGGATCAGGATGTAAATATAAACGAAGCGTAACCTAGATTTCCGTTGTATATTGATGCATAACATTCGTATTTTAACCAACCAGCCCAATCAGGGCAATACATAATTTATTTTGTTGTACGGCAGGGTACTTGTTAATATCTAGTAGCTATCAGATAAAAAAGAAGCATAAAAACACAGGGGTTCTTCATAGTTTTATCGATGAATTTTATGGGTTGTTTTATTCAACATTCTTTAAATTCATCTCCTCTTACTAAAAGATCTGGGCATAAAATATCTTGAGATAAACAGATCTAAGAAGGGCTTATTGATAAAATGATTTAAACATGAAAATATACAAAGTATCCTTGCATACCATCCTGTTCCTTGCTGTTTTAGCCATGTGTATCACTACTGCCAAGGCACAAAATGGAGACCAGATATTGGATGGTATTGGTGAAACGGGAATGAGTGCGCGTTATATCTTTAATGGAGATGCCAAAGACTGGTCCCGAAATAATTTTCATGCCAAATTTCAGGGCGACGGGGTCAAGTTTATCAATGACAGCCGGTTCGGAAAGGTTTTGTCGCTCTCTGGGGATAACAATTCCTTTGTTACTGTTCCAGGAGAAGCATTAACAGATATAGAATCGCTCAGTATATCAGGATGGATATACCTACGCTCAAAGCAGCCCGGTCAGTATTTTTTCGATTTTGGGAAAGATGTAACTAAACATTTTTTTGCAGCCCCTGTTGGAACAAATGCCCAAGAAGGCTTCCAGGCATTGATCACAGCAAAGGAAGCCAATAAAAACGGAGCGGTTTCTCCGGCTATAGAACTAAATAAATGGGTTTATCTTACCGTAGTGATCGATGTTCCATCAAAATCTATGACTACCTATGTGAATAGTAAACCTGTGGCCGAAGCTAAGAATATCCCAATAGATTTAGCAAAGGTATTCGATCAGCAAGCAGGGGGAAAAAATCTGCTTTATATCGGAAAATCGCTAACATCAGGAGATCCCTATCTTAATGCAATGATACATGATTTCCGTATTTATCGGGTTCCGCTAAGTGCAGGGCAGATTGCCGGAATTTATCGCAATGCCCAAAGAGGTACTCAGGAAAACGCAGTAAATGTGGGTAAGCGTGAAGATGATCTTCCAAAGTTTTCTTCAGGCACTCCACAGCTTTACAATACTTATTTAGCTCATGTATCAGATGTTCAGGTAGAAACAGAAGTCGGAAATTTACCACGATTACCCAGTTATGTACCGGGTACCTACCAGAATGAGGTGAAAGGTCCAAAAGTACGTGTGCTATGGCCTTCTCCAACCGACAATAGCACAGTTTTGAAGCCCGGACTTTATACCATTACCGGGCGTGTTGCAGGAACGGTTTTCCAACCTAAAGCATTTGTAACCGTAAAAGCACTTAAAAAATCAGCCGCGCCATCCTTAAAGCTGGAGCCCTTTGCTTTAAATAGGGTTTCTCTACAAACAGACACTCATGGCCATGCAACCAAATTTATCGAAAACCGCGATAAGTTTATTAAAACATTGGCTAAAACCGATCCTAACTCCTTTCTCTACATGTTCCGTCAGGCTTTTGGCCAAAAACAACCTGAAGGGGCAAAACCTTTGGGTGTGTGGGACAGTGAAGACACCAAATTAAGGGGGCATGCTACAGGCCACTACCTTTCGGCAATTGCTCAGGCCTATGCCAGCACCGGATATGACAAGGCACTTCAGGCCAACTTCTCAAAAAAAATGGAGTATATGGTAAATACGCTGTATGAACTATCCCAATTATCAGGGAAACCAAAAAATGCAGGCTCCACCTACGTATCTGATCCGAGCGTTGTGCCGCATGGTCCCGGCAAACCAGATTATGATTCTGATCTTAGTGAAGCAGGCATCCGTACCGATTATTGGAACTGGGGCAAAGGATTTATCAGCGCTTACCCTCCCGATCAATTTATCATGTTAGAAAACGGAGCCAGATATGGCGGACAGAAGGATCAGGTTTGGGCGCCATATTATACCTTGCACAAAATCTTGGCCGGCTTAATAGATGTTTATGAGGTGAGCGGAAATAAAAAAGCACTTGAAATAGCCACCAACATGAGCGATTGGGTGTATGCCCGCCTGAGCCGGTTGCCACAGGAAACACTTATAAAGATGTGGAATACCTATATTGCCGGGGAGTTTGGCGGCATGAATGAGTCGATGGCGCATATGTACCGCATTACCGGGGAAGCGAAGTACTTAAAAACAGCGCAATTGTTTGATAATATCAAAGTGTTCTTTGGCGATACTGCACATTCGTATGGGCTGGCCAAAAATGTAGATATTTTCCGTGGGCTGCATGCCAATCAACACATACCTCAAATTGTTGGGAGTATCGAAATGTACCGTGCATCCAATAAACCCGAATATTACAGCATAGCAGATAATTTCTGGCACAAAATGGTTGACGATTACATGTATAGTATCGGAGGAGTTGCAGGTGCCCGTAACCCAGCCAATGCGGAGTGTTTTATTGCCCAACCAGCTACTTTGTACGAAAACGGTTTCTCAGAAGGCGGGCAGAATGAAACCTGTGCCACCTACAATATGCTAAAATTGACCGGAGACCTGTTTCTCTTCGATCAGCGCGCAGAATTAATGGACTATTATGAGCGCGGGTTATATAATCATATCCTGGCATCTGTTGCCGAGAATAGTCCGGCCAATACCTATCATGTACCACTCAGACCGGGATCTGTTAAACAATTTGGCAATGCGGATATGACAGGTTTTACCTGCTGTAACGGCACTGCAATAGAGAGCAGCACCAAACTACAAAATTCAATCTACTTTAAAAGCAAAGATAACCAGGCACTATATGTGAACCTGTACATTCCATCAACACTAAAATGGACAGAACGCCAGGTAACGGTAAAACAGACGACAAATTTCCCAAAAGAAGACAATACCCGTTTAACCATTAGCGGCAGTGGAAAATTTGATATCAATGTGCGTGTGCCAAACTGGGCTACCAAAGGATTCTTTGTAAAAATCAACGGGAAAGAACAAAAGTTTCAAGCTACCCCAAGCAGTTACCTAAAAATAAGCCGCAATTGGAAAGATGGCGACATTATAGAATTGAAAATGCCTTTCCAATTTCACCTCGATCCGGTTATGGATCAACCGAATATAGCCAGTCTATTTTACGGGCCAATATTGCTGGCAGCACAGGAGCCAGAAGCTAGAAAAGATTGGCGTAAAGTAACCTTAAACGCTAGAGATATAGGCAAATCAATTAAAGGCAACCCTCAAGCTTTACAATTTACAATCGACGATGTGGTTTTTAAACCATTTTATGAAACATATGGCAGGCATTCTGTTTACCTCGATGTTACTTTAAAATAATCCATAGCGACGAGTATTTCAGTCCTTTTTACAAATTCATTTTGTTGGTATTGATGAGGTTAAGATACCAACATTAACCCGACATGATCTTATTCTCTTTTAATTTTTAATAAAGGAACGCTCCAGGGCGTGTAATTAGATATTTTTGATTGAGATAAAAAACCCAAGTTTGAATTGGTTTAAATGCTGATATTAAACAACTTAGGTTTATGCACCCATATTATTAAAAACCAATAACTTTAATATATTAGTGTTCAATCAAACTACTGTAATGAAAACACTAATTACCCTCCTTATTACCACTAATTTTCCCTTTTTACTCGTGGCACAGCAGATACCCTGTAACTGCCTGGAGAATTTAAATGAAGCAATTGTTAAAACTGAGCTCAACTATGCCGGCTTCCCCAAAAAAGTATATGCTAAAACAAAATCGGCCTATGGAGATCTGGTAACCAAGCTCCGTGCAAAGGCAGAAAATGAAACCAATACAAAAAACTGTTACTATCTCATTAAAGATTATATCCGATTTTTTCAGGACAAACATTTTTCATTGACATACCTCAACAAAGATGATTACGAAAAAGAGACCGTAGTTATAGACGAATCTTATTTTAAAACACTGAAACCGGATATTGGCACTGAAGGCATATGGATAAACGCTGACAGTTCAATTACCCTGGGGATAAAAAAATTCCAGGGTAATGAATACAAGGCCGTTGTACTTAGTGCAAAGGACAGTATGCTCCATAAAGGACTTGTATATTTTACACTAAAACCGCACCAAAAAGGTTACTTGCTAAATCAATACAATGTATTTAGCAGTATAGATTTTTATGCGCAGCAAAGGGGCGGCCTGCTGCAGTTGTGGAATTTCTCCCTTTTTGGAAGAATTTACCCAAATGAAATGACCACAAAAGAAAAAAGGGAGTTAAGTACATGGAAAAACAGTAACAATGGACTTGATTTTAATCAATTGAACAAGGAAACCAGTTACATCAAAATCCCAACTTTCTTTAATAACGATAGTAAGATTGAGAAATTGGTTGCAGCTAACGACAAGGCTATCAGGAGCAGTAAGTACCTGATCATAGATCTACGAGGAAATGGAGGTGGAAATTCTGGCTGGAGTTTTCTGCTGCCATACGTAATGACCAACCCTATCAAACAGGATAGTCCACTACTCCGCATTTCTCAGGACAATGTCCGACTTAAAAGATCAGAACTTGAGTATTTTGTCAAAAATCCAGTGCCTGTAAATCTAAAAAAATACTATCCGGATGAATATGTAGCTAACCTCAAAAAAATCTACGAAGAACTCTCATCTACTAAGGATACGTTTTATCAGATCCCTGGATTAACGATCCCACTTGACGCTGTTCTTAGCAGCCCTGCTAAAGTTGCACTCATTACTGATGAACTTTGCGGAAGCTCTACAGAATACTTTTTTCATTTAATGAATCAAAGCAAAAAGACTACGCGGTACGGTAGAAATAGTGTAGGCATGATGGATTACGAAGGGCCAGCATCACCAACCCCTCTTCCGTGCAAAATGCTGGTACTCATGATGCCGGTTTCAAAATCGAGCTGGGCCGATAAGAAGCCTATCGATGCAACCGGATTCAGTCCTGATATTAAGCTTAACATGTCAGGAGATCAATGGGTTGAATACATTATCAAAGACCTCAAAAAGAAAGGCTGATTGATCGCCAGGCTAAAATTCTTATTAGTAACGGGTAATAAATCAAGATCCCGTGTATCATTTCAATTAAAGGTGCAACATTACTGAAATACGCTAGATATACCTTTTATTCGTGTATATGTTAATTTTTATATCCGGCGATTTGTACCATACTTTTATACGGATGAAGTGGATTTGTTGCCTAGTACATGTGCTCCAGCGATAAAGGTTGTCGAGATTTTGCTTTTCAAGTCAATTATCCTAAGCGGTTAGTTTTTGATAAAACATTCGAGTGGATAACATCTACATACCGTAGCGTCATTCCCAACCGGATAGTTATCGGGTTGATTGGAAATCGTGCCAAAGGCATCCCTTTGGGCAATGTCATTAAGTTAAGCATATGCGCTGTCAGTCTGAGCCTGTCGAAGACCTTTATTAGGAGAAAACAAAAAAACATTTGTCCTTCGACAGGCTCAGGATGACAATATTTTTTGTTTTCTCCTTAACTTAATGACATTACTCTTGGGATAATGCAATAAGCTTTAAGATTCCCACCTGCGTTGGAATGACGCTCGGTTTTTGGAATCTGTCATTGATAGGGATAATTTATTGTATAAATCAATATTAATGACATATATAATTGATTATTTTTTTTGCCTACAGTTAAAAATCTACATGATAATCTTTGGAGAACGGTTTTGCTGTCCAGGCTTTTTTCGATGTCCACTCTGCTGAAGGTGCGGCCCAAAATTCGTCGGTAGCTGGCAAGCCTAAAGGAAGGAATGATAGCGTAGCCATATACAGACTGCCCGTAGAGGTGTAATAATCTGCTATTTCAGGATCATACCCGCAAAAGCCCAGCTGTAACCAACCTCTTGCATCAAAAGTTCCAGGTATATCATACATGTTCTGTTTAACTTTAGTTAAAGCAGAACGCACTTGAGCAGGCTGAATACTAGCAGGTAACTTACGCATGAGGGCAATTTGGCTTAAAGCCTGGAAAGCACCTGTTCTGTAGGTAATTGAACGTCCAATTGGTGGGTAGGTTCCTTCGGGAGAAATCATGCGTTCCTGCCCTACTACATAACGCTGCATCCTTTTTACAGCAAGATCATACCGTTCTTTTTTGATTAGCTTTTTATCAAGCATCACGGCAAGTGTATCCACCATCATCGGATGGATAACAAAAGAGTTGTAATAATCAAAAGCCATATTTACGCCATCGCCATACCAACCATCTCCTTTGTACCATGCGTTTAATGTATCTACGCCTTCATTTAAGCGGGCTTCATCATGCGGTTCACCAATCGACAATAAAAAGGCTTCGGTAATAGAACCAAATAATAACCAGTTATTTTTAAAAGGTTTTCTGTTTCTCAATGATTTAAACGAAGTAATGATTTCGCGCTTTGTTTCGGGTTTTAACGGTTCCCACAAAGCTTTAGGTGCCCTTAAAAAAGTTTGCGCCAGGTAGGCTGAATCTACAATTGGCTGATAATCTTTGCTGAAATTTAGTTTATCAGGACTGTTTGCGGCAAAACAGCTATCCAATCCCTGAATGGCCTGTAATTTAAGTGTATTTCTTAAAACGCCTTCAGTTGTGGTATCATCAGGTAACGAAAGCCAGGGCGCAATTCCGGCATAGGTACGGCCAACAGCCTCTAAATACGATACGGCAGGTGTTCTTGAGTCGAATTTCGGCGCCGTAACCACTGGCATATTTTTAATAAGTGTTCCGTTGGCTAAATTGGAAACAACCGGACTGGCAATTTTATACAGCAGTTTATACCAGTATTCTCTGTCGTTTTTTGATCGACCTATTGTGGTGGTGTTATTTTTTGTAACGGATAAAACTTCATTAGGATTAAACAGCCCAAATATTCCAGTTAATGACAACGCTCCTATAAATTTTCTTCTTTCCATTTTTTGTGTGTTATAAATACCAGTTTTTATAGCGTATTAACGCTTCGAGATAATAATAATCGGCGTAGCTAAGCGGAACGTCGACTTCTGATCTCAGAGGTAAAGCTCCTGTACTGTGCATGAGCAAAAACCCGCCGTTTTCACCCAGCTTTGCACAATATGCATCAGATGAAAGTGAAATGATCATTTTTTTTGCTTCGTTTACATATAATTTTCGCTCGCTTTTTGTTGCATACTGCCCTAATTCTAACAAACCAGAGGCAATAACTGCAGCGGCAGAAGCATCGCGATAAGTATCTGGAATGTTTGGTGCGTTAAAGTCCCAATATGGAACCTGATCGGCAGGCATATTCGGATGATTGATGATAAATTTGGCGATGTTTTTTGCCTGATTAAGATAATGTTTGTTCTTCGTAAAACGGTACATCATGGTATAACCATATAGTCCCCATCCCTGACCACGGCTCCAGGCCGATTCGTCGAACGCGCCTTGGGCCGTACCTCTTCTAAGTACTTTGCCCGTGGTCATATCGTAATCTACTACGTGGTAAGAACTGGAGTTTGATCTGAAATGGTTTTTAAGCGAAGTATTGGCATGATTGATGGCAATTTCCTTGTATTTCGGATCGCCACCATGATCGGATACCCATGCCAGTAACTCCAGATTCATCATATTATCAATAATAACAGGGCCTTTCCACTGTTTACTACTATTCCACGATTGGATTACTTTAGCCGCCGGACGGTAGCGTGTGGCAAGCGAAGTTGCAGCAGTATCGATAGTTGATTTATACATAGCATTACCAGTAATGCGATAGGCATTGCCAAAACTACAGAACATCATAAAACCTAAATCGTGGTTTCCTGTATAATGTTTCTCCTTCTCTAGTACAGCCAGGCGTTTTTCGGCCTCTTTTAAGGTGCCAGAATCTTTGGTATATTCGTAAATATAGAGTAGCGAACCCGGATAAAAACCACTGCACCACCATTTGGTATCGCTCGTTTCCAGCTTATTATTTTTTGCATAATAGGTTTTTGGCATGCGGTCTGCCGGTGTGTTTTTGGCCAGTAACTGATATTGTTTCTGTGCAAATTCAAACTGCTTGTTGAGCAGGTTTTTCATGGCTTTTTTTTCATCAGTTGCCTGTTGTGCATTAGCAATTACTGCTGTAGCCAGAAAACATATGGCGAACAATAATTTCTTCATAGGTTAGGTAAATTTGTATAATTCATTTTGTGTTAAGCCTTAACATAGGCTTTGATGTTGGTTGCGACAAATTTGTGCTTTTACAAGTTTAAAAGAGGTGAAAATTATAAATGATAGGGTAGAAAATCAGAAATCAACTACCTTTTTAGGGTATAATCTTACATCAATCCATTTTACTGATCGTGTTTTATACAAATCAACCGTTTTTACCGGGTTTCTACATGACTTTGAAATTCGTAAAAAGGACTGCCTCCTATTGGAGAACAGCCTTTTTTCTATCTCATGGGTAGCCCTTAATTAGCTGGTTATTTATAAGCACTAATTAATGGTACTTGATTTCATTATCCTTATTTTATTATTTCCCTGATCAGCGATGAGGAAATTACCAGCGTGCGCATTGTATTTTATAGCCCATGGCAGATTAAACCTCGCATTAGCTGCAGCGCCATCAATGTTCCCTGAAGTACCTGTTACCGCATTAACCCCTGTAATACGATCATCCGTACCCGATCCGGCCAATAAACCAAATGTTGAATTCGTGGTTACTTCGCTTGTTACTTTTGCTATGGAATGTGCTTTCTCACTACAAACAAAAATAACTCCGGCCGGGCTAATAAATATTCCGGAAGGGTCATTAAAATTGGTAGTTTTTGTTTGTTTTAATACGGTTCTGGCGCCTGACGAAACGGTAACTCTAAAGAGATAACTTTCAGTAGAGCCGAAGGTATTTCCAAAAGCGCCTAAATAAAGTGATGTTTTATTCGGATTTAGGGCAATTGCATTTGGAGTAAATATCGTTGCTGTACCAAGCGTGCTAACGGTATTGGTACTTAATACTATTTTACGAATTCTACCGACTGATGTACTTGCCGATAAATCTGCCAGATATAAGGCACCACCTGCTTCATCTAAATCAATGCCACTAGGGTTAGTAAATGTGGCTACTGTTCCAACGGCATCTGCAGTACCTGCTGCACCACTGCCTGCAATGGTAGTTACAGTAGCTGCCATATTGGTTGGATTAATGCTTATTTTCCTTACTTTATTACCTGAATATTCAGTTACATATAACTCGGTTCCAGCCTGGCTAAGCACCATACCTTTTGGCTTGTTAAATGTAGCAGCTGTTCCGGTTCCATCAACGCTACTGGCAGTACCACTTCCGGCTAAAACTGTGGTATTACCATTTCTGCTTACCCGTATAATGCGGTTGTTATTTTGATCGCAAATGTAAATGTTGCCCCGCTTATCATTGGCCACATCAGTTGGGGCATTTAAAGTAATCCCATTGTTCAAAGTAAGCGAACTCACCATCAAAGTTGTAAGTACTGGCTCCGGATATGTGGCGGTTTTAACTGATAATGGCAAACTAACTTGTTTAGCTGCCGAACCTGTATTTGTTGCGGTAATCGATTTGGAACTAAAATAAGTATCATTGAGTACTTCAAATTTCATATCGCCAGAAAAACGTACACGAACATTCAATTTTCCATTCTCGTCGGTAACTGCAGTAGTATCTAATTTAAATGCAGTTTCACCGGTAATTTTTGAACTTACGTTAACCGTTACACCAGGTAAAATCTGGTTATTTGCCTGATCGTAAACAAGCACATCGACCGGAGCTTTAGGATTCAGTTTTTTCGACTTTAATGTCACTTTTCTATTTTGGACATAAGCCATTCTGGTAATCACAGAATCTGGGAAGAAATATGAGGGATCGGTTGTTCGAATTTTTACCTCGCCCTCAAAAGGCGCATTAAAAACCAACTTCCCATTGCTTGTGGTTGTGCCCGCTAAACCAATATCTTTAAAATTAGTTTCGCCTGTCAATTTTTGTAGAACGGCCACATCGATACCCTGCAGTAACGCATTATTGTCCTTATCTAATACGGTAATCTCTAATGGAACGGTTAAGGGTTTAAGTTTTGCGATAAGACTCACCGCCTCTCCCCTTACATTTTTAAGTGTTGCTTTTACGGTATCAGGGAAGTATTTCATGGTATCGCCAACTATTACCCTTACGGCATTTGGATAGGGTAGCGATACCACCAGCTGCCCGTTAGTTCCTACATGTTCCAAACCTCCGGTAGAAATATAAGTGTCGGCTCCGGGCGCTTTGGTATCAATTAATAAGGGAAAATCAGACACACTTATATTATTCTCATCTTTAACAGTTATATTCAATGGTGCCATACCAAACTTGGGTGTAGTGTGCAAAATGGCACTTGCAGCAGCATTAAAATAAATAGCCTGCTCGGCTTTGTGATAATAAGTGGTATCTACTTCTACCTTTATATTATTTGGATAGGGTAATTCTGTTTTTATTAGGCCGTCTTTATCTGTTCGAATGGTATCTACCTGCGTATATGTGCCTGCTCCAGCCGTTTGGCGACTAATAATAACTTTAACCCCTGCCACAGGCAACTGATCATCGTCGTTAATAACTTTAATATCTAGCGATACTTTTTCGGTAGTGGTATCGTTTAGTGCTTCGGTTGCAAACTTTTTGCAGGCGGCAAAGCATAGGGCTATACCCAGAATTATAATATAGTATTTGTATTTCATGCTATAATGTTATCGTAAGAATCTTCTTAATTAATGGTTAAGGAAAGCTGACCCAAGTATAGAGCGAGGTATAAGGGCCCTGGTCATATAAAATGGCATTGTATAATAGGGTATAGGAACCACCACTCATGTATAAATGCTCGGTATTATCGTCAGTTATGATTCCATTTTCTTCCCGTTTAATGTTAACATCGAAATCTAAATCACCATAAAAGGGGTCACCATTTTCATATTTTGCCGTAATAACAAAATCACCTCCTACCCATTCTCCAACTACCTGATTGTTTTCATAATATTGACCACCAAATCCATTTTGTTCGCAGCTAAGTGAAATGGTAACCAGACGGCCAGAGACATAAAAGTCTTTGTACTGTGCTTTTGAGATGCTTACTGAAGCGATTAAGATGACAAGAACGCATAAAAGTTTATAGCTTAAATTTTTCATTTTTAGTTTTGTTTTTTGGTTTAGCTTACATTAATTGGGGTTGATGTTTTTGATTACTGCTTATAAAACTCTACTTCATACAGTTTCAGCCACGATTTTCCGTTCAGTTTCCAGGAGTCGTTTATGTTTACACCAAACCAGTAAATAATCTGAGAAGCGATATCGGAATTGGAGACTGCCATAATGGTATTGCCCGATGGAGCAGTGGCATTACAGATTGATTTCTCCAATCCGGTCCAGGAGCCTCCATTACCTCCTAAAATCAAATCTTTACCAACAGCAGCAGGAGCCTGATTGAGCAATTTATTCCCATTCACCTGCTTGCAAGGCCAGTATCCAATTAAATTAGCATAGCTGGGGTCAGTTGATTTTACGCCATCGCTGCAGGTAAAGTTTTTAATTTCGTCATCTGAGAGGGCTTTGTTGTAAATGGCTATATCGTTTACGGCAAAGGAGCCGCTATTTACTGCTGAAGTAATATTCCCCAAAGTGAGGTCATAGGCATTGGTACCTATCGTTCTCCCGGTAATATCACTGGGTGTTCCGGGCACTCCATCAATATATAGCACTGCCATTCTTTTGGCGGCCTCGGTATAAATTTTCAGGGTTATGGCCGACCAGGAATTTAATTGGAGTTTAGCTGGGGCAGGCACGCCGATTAAGGTATTATAGCCTAAAATTGCTCTATACTGCCGTGTACCATCCGCATTAACCTGAACCATGATTTCCCAGCCGTTTGTGCTGCTGTAAGAGTGGTTTAGTTTTGAAAGCAAAACAAAATTTGCTCCGTTTGTAGTAGAACTGGATCTGATCAGCGCCTTGAGTTGAATGGTTTTATCGCCCGATGCACCTATTTCATAAATGCCCGAATTTGCTGCAGCTAACGTAGCTTTTGCATCGGTAGCCGCCTTAGCTGCCGGAAATAAAAATCCATCTGTTAAAGGAACATTATCTATTTCTACCTTTTTAAAAGCAGGATTGTAGTAAATATTAAAGGAGTTGCGTTCTTTTTCAGTTTGACTGGTAAAGCCTTTGTTAACTCCGCCATGATTCGACGTAATTACCACCAACCATTCTTCATTTGCGTATGTTTTTCTGGCTTTAACGGCCTCCAGTAATTTACCAATGTAAGTATCTACCTGTGTTACCGCAGCTTTATACTCTGGCACATCAGCAGAATAACCATATTTAAGCCCAGCCTGGTTAACCTGGTTAAAGTTTACCACTATTAGGTCGGCTTTATTGATACCTATTTTCTTAACCGCCGTATCGGCCACAGCGGCATCATTGTTAACCGCAATGGGCTCATCAGCATAAAGAAGTAAGCGATTAACCAATGTATTCCAGGGAGAAACCGCTACCGAATACCTCATTTTAGGGGTGGCCTGCAAACGCTCAATTAACGACGGATATTCTATAACAGCATCATGCTCGCTGGCACTTTCGGGAACGACAAAAGTGCTATCCTGTATTTTATGGATAGTTGCTATCCCCGTCATGATATTTTTCCAGGTTCCGGCATCGCTAACGGGAGCATCACTTCTGCTCTGCCACGAATATTTACTGTTGGGCAGTATGGAAGAAATAATTGGGGGCATAATTTTTTTCACATCCTCTCCTGTAGCGCCATCAATACCGATCAGCAATACCTTTCTTTTTTTAACCGAAACAATTTCCTGTTTCTCGAAAACTGCTGGTGGATCATAATACTTTTTACAACCAAAAATAACGGCGCACAGCAGCAGCATAATCAATACGCTGTATTTTTTTAAACAAAGTGAATAATTCTTCATTGTTGGTTTATTTAATATCTTTTTAATAAATTAACTTGGATTGGATAACCATACTGTTTCAGTTAGCAATGGGTATTTGGCCAAAATTTTAGCTTTAGAAACCGCACTAACCGTAATACCCCACTTAGTTAAAAAAGGCTCCATATCGGTTTTGGCAAACTCCGATAAACGTTCGTAAAAGAAATCGATCTTATCCTGATTGTTATTGGATGTAAACCGGGCATGCCTGGCCTCGGTAGCGAGGTAGGTGATAAAACTGTATCCATAACGTTCCATTAGCTGGATGAACATGCCTAGTTTTGCATCTTCTGATGCATTAGCATATGATTTGGTACCGGTAGGCGTTACAAAAGCCAATGCAGCGGTCATCATCCGCTTATAATTACTGTGCTTATAACCATGGTACTTGGTTACCATTAAAGAGAAAATGTTGTTAGAAACCTCCCCATTACCATCAAAGCTCCAGGTATTGTTCATCTGCATATTGTGTCCCAGCTCGTGGTAGGTACCCCAGTTTTGGCCAATTACACCACTTAGTGTTACGGCCTGGGCAAAATAATTATCATTGGCTATTGCTACAACCGGGTAACCGCTATGCTGTGTCCCAACTGAAGGCTGTATGTCGTGTACAATACGCCATGGCAACATCGGATTTAAGTCTCTTGCATCAGCAGCATTTTCTGATAAACCATACCATTCCCAGTAACAATGTAAAATCTGCTCATCCCAGGTTTGCATTAAAGCCGTTGGGCTGGCAATTGGAAATTTAGCCAAACGCGAAATCGGCAAGGTAAAAATGATCCGTTTGCCACGCAATTCGAAAAAAGGAACTGTCGTTTTGGCAATCATGGCTTTCCATTCTTCATCTGTAGTTTCGCCCAGCACAAAATCGGGCGATTTAACCGTTCCCGTGAAATAGAAATCTATTTTTCTGCCTAGTGCTCTTGGCGGAATAATATAAACCTGGCCACCGTATAAATTGCGGATCAGATTTTTGCCTGGTGCAAGGTTATGACGGGTGTAAATAACGGGTGCTCTTAACTTTGTGGTTAAACTGGTTAAATCGTCATCCCATGCTCCTATTTGAGCAATCATTCCATATTCACCTGCCGGAACATCGATCTGAATCAGCTCGCCTGCAGGTGCATACATCCCTGTACTAAACCAGCCTTGCGGTGGTACAGAAATTCTCAGGTTGGCATTGTTTGCATATACAAAATCAAAATCGAGGGTTACCTTGGTGTTTTTAATCCTTGGTTCAGAAATTGCCACCAAACCTGGAAAAACCCTTGCCAAGTTAAACTGCGTTCTATCAACCTTATACTTGGAGGTATCCAGATCCTGGTTTCCAAAAGTATCTACTACTTCAGTTTTACTATAGCCATCTTCAAAAGAGTAGCCATAATCCTTTTTACAGGATTGAGTAAGCAACAAAAGAGCTGCAAAAGCTGAGGTTAAGCCTATTATTTTTCTACTTCTCATGGCTCAGTTATTTTAAAATATTAGTGTAAATCGGTGTCCAAACTTTTCCATCGAGGTTAAAACCCGTTGCATTTATGTTCAGCCAGCCTAAAATAAATCGTGGTATATCGATACCTCTTGGTACTATTTTATATAGCTCTGGTGTTGGCTTGATGCAGAATTTATTGTCGTAATCCTCAAAGCTCAGCCACTGGGTAGATTTCTGAAAAACAAAATCATTTTTCGATTTGCTCTGGTCTTTAATCAGGGTACCGGCGCCATCGAGTGCCGGCCAATAACCGATGAGGTTATTATAATTGGGATGCCTACTATCTAAAAGTACCTGACAGGCAAAATCTTTTATAACGGCATCGGGAACGGCGGCGTTAAAGATTCTAATATCAGTTATAAACTGTGTTGCGCTGTTACCGAAACCTGAACGGTAGCCAGCAACCAAAGGCTCGCTGTTGTTTACAGTCCTTCCCGTGATTACCGTCGGAGAACCAATTGGATCGCCATCCTGATATAGTTGTACATACCTCACAGTACCCACAAAGTAGATTTTGAAGCCAATGTTATACCATTGGTTAACTTCCATAGCTTTGGTAGTTGGGGTAGATATTGCAGCAGAAGCCAAACCACCCAGCCTCCATGTACCGTTCGATCCGTTGTGGATAATCCACCAACCAGTGGCAGCGTTGGCCGGACTGGATGTTTTAAAAAATATAGGTGCATTTAAGGTCCCAAACGATTGAACTTTTAATTTAAACTCTACCGTATACTCTCCGGTTGTACCAAAATTATAGAGGTTCGATTTGGCAGCATCAACACTGGCAATGGTATCGCCATTTAATTTCCCATAACTTCCTAAATAGGGTAATGAATTTAAATTAGCAGGTTTGTTGTAAATGGTAGATTTGAAATTAGGGTTGTAAAGGATAACAAAGCCATTTAACAAGGGCTTACTATACAAGGTTTGATCCATTAAAGCTGGTATTACCGGATAATCTCCCCCTTTATTTGATGCAATTACGATAAGCCAGTTTTCTTTGCTAAAGTTAGGGCGTGCTTTAATGGCGGTATTTAGCTCGCCAATGTAAGTATCGATATTGGTTATTGCGGCTGCATATTGAGGTACACTGGCATCGTAACCATATTGTGCACCTGCCTTATCTACCCCTTGAAATTCAGCAAGTACAACTGCCGCATTATTATTGGCTAATTCAGCCAGTGTTGCTGTTTTTACTGCCTCATCATTCGGCAAGGAAGTGTTTACATCTGCATGAGTAACCAGTTTTGTACTAAGTGCCGGAGAAATACTAAAAGCAGCTGTTCTTAAACTGGTATTGTCTTTAACCCGTTTAAAGAACATTGGATAATCGGTAAGTTTATTGTTCGAAAAATCCTCACTAATCACCTTATGTTTGGTTTTATCTACGCCCGTAAGCATATCTGCCCACGAAGTAGCGCTTAATCCGTTTTCATCAGACACAGCATTAATGGTAAACATGCCATTCTTGATCATTTTGGATAAATTGGGGGTTGAGGATTTAAAAACCGACTCTCCCCTGGCGCCATCCACAATAACGTACAATACTTTTTGCTGCTGTGCATCAATAACATTGCCCCCGGTATTGTTAGAGAAATCCTTTCTATCGGTTAATTCTTTATTACAAGAAATTATAGAAATCATTAAAACGACTAAAACGGCCGTTAGTTTCACTATAAATGTTGACTTTTCTATTTTACTTTTCATTGTATGATTATTTAATAACAACATTATTTTATGGCTTTATAGAGATGCGGACAGCACCTGAAACCTGCTGGTTATCGAAAAGAGAAATTGCACCGGCAATAAGTGCGGTGGGGTTTCCGAAAATATCTACACTTTCGTACACATCGTTTACTATGCCCTGAAACTTACCTGTGTTGTTGTATCCTGCAGCTAGGCTTCCATCGGGATTCAAGATCATGAAACCCTGCCTGATAATACCATCGTATTTTTTAAAAGATCCGAATACCAGTAATTTGCCGCTTTTTAGCTGATAAGCTTTTCCAATACTTCCACCTTCAATCTGTTTTAGCACCAGTTTTTTATCTATCGTACCATCAGCATTTAACATCACCAGGCCTTTTGTTGCAAAACCATTGTAATTATTAAAAATACCCGCAACAAGATATTTGCCCGAAGTTGCGCTATACGTAATGGCGTTTATCGCATCATCCGCTCCTGTTCCAGATGGATAGGTTGCATCTACTAGCCCGTCTGTGCCTATTCTTACAATCCGGCCAGTGTTTAAACCTTGATAAGTTGTAAAGGAACCCACTAGGATAATCTTACCATCGCTCTGCATCAGCGCATCACTGATAGAACCGTTGCCGGCCTGATAAGGCTGGTTAGCCGATTTATTAAAATTGTAGGTAGAATCCATCTTACCGCTCATAGTCATTTTCAGCAATCCATTAAGTGGCGTGTACCCAACAACCTTGTTATCCCTAGTCGAACGTTCGTAGAAATACTCGGCATAGTTATTAAAGCTACCTATCGCATAAATGCTGTTGTTATAATTAAAAACCTTGCTTACATTACCAAGGACCCCTCCATTGAAAGTAGCCACAGTATCATATGAACGGTCTGAACTGTTGCCTACCACCTCGACACGCGATGAATCCAAAGAGCCATCCGAATTTAATCTGGTGATACTGTTAATGCCATCACGGTCGTTGTATTTGGTTAAGCTACCGCCCACAAGGAACTGACCTGTCGGCAGCCTCACAATAGAAGAAATTGCATTATTTGCCCCTTTACCGGTTAGAAACCCTTTAGTGATAAAGCCATTAGCATTGATTAAAACAATATTGTTTATGGGCTTTTTAATTGTAGCTGCAGCCATATAATTATTAAAGAATCCAACCATTACTAAATTGCCATTAGGCAAAGGTAAAACCTGCCTAATAAACGCAAAATCGGTATTGGTGGCAAAAGTGGCATCTACTTCAACCTTACCATCCACCCTGTAGGCTGGACCAAAAAATATCTGATCATCAACCACAAGCGTGGTCCCGCCTGTACTTGCACCAGCTGGAAAAAGAACAGTAATAGTTTTATCGGTTATTTTGGTGATGGTGGCTTCGGTATCGTTGATGTAGAATTTCACTTTATCTTTAAAAGGCATTAAACCGTTTACCTCAAACGTAATCTGGGTAACCCCGTTTACATCTTCTGTATCAGATACATCCGATAAGAATTTTATACCCAATGTTTCTTTACCCCCTGCATAGGGATCTTCGCTTATGGGATTTGCCTTTTTGCAGGATGAGATAGAAAGTACCAGTAATAACATACAGGCCATCCATGTATTTAAGCTGGTACTTTTACCGAAAATTTGTCTATTTCTTAACATATTTATGTTTTTATAAATTCCCAATTCCATTTTCTATCGCTATCGAATTAAAGTAGTTGCTGTTAAAGCCAAAGGAGTGCTTTTCGATTTTGAGTGCATGGACAATTCCGTTTGTGGGATTGATATCTGATGAAGCCACAAGTGCATTAATCCAAAAGGCCTGTGGTCTCGATAAATCCGGGATATAAGAAATCATCACCTGCCTGTAGCCGGCATATTTTACCCTTACTTCTGTCGCAGTGCCAGCATTTGTTACCGCATCGTTGTACACCACTCCAATGTTCATTGGCGTGCTATTGTAAGAAAGGTAGCCCTGTCCCTTATAGGTGTTCAGTGCCAGTGTATCAACCTGGTTATAATCTTTAAGTCGGTTGGTTCCTTTAAACAGGTATAAAGAAAGTATGGTTTTCCATACCGCTGGTTTTACATCAGTCAGTTTGGTTACGGTATCTTTTCCTGTTGATAAGAGTTCTTTATTTAAGGTGCGGATAGCTTTGCCGATTGTTGGATCGGTAGGTGCAAAAAATGTAATGTTATCATTACTGAAAACACTTTCCATACCTGCTATTTTAATCACCTGCGTAAGGGTGTCAAAATGCAGGGGTTTCGATTGGAGGTATTGTAATATGGTACCATCAAATTTGGCTTCTTTTACCCCTCCATCTATATAATGTTCATATTTTTTACAGCTAAAGGCTAAACTCACAATGATTAGGGCAAGTGTTAGCAGTACTGTGTTTTTGTTAAACTTATTCATTGAATCTATTCTTTTAATAGGTTAAATCGTATTATTTGCTTTATTGCTTATTATTTCCAATAGTTATTCAAAGTCATATGAGGATTATTGATGGATGCACTTGGATCGATGGGCCAGGTCCATGCACCGGCCTGAAATGCCGAAAACGAAAGCGGGTTTGGGGTAAATTTTGGATCGAGGATCTTTTTAGTACGCACCAGGTCATAAAAATGATGCCCCTCGCCCATTAATTCTTTTGCTCTTTCTAAAAATATGGCATCTTTTATCTTTCCTTCTCCAGGGTTTGCGGGAAAAGCATCGGCACCAGCCCTGGCCCTGATTACATTGAGCAAAGTAGCAGCTTCGCCATCGCGGCCCAATTCGGCCAAAGCTTCTGCATGTAATAAAATGGCATCGGCCAACCTGAAAATAATCGGGTTATCATCGCTAAACTGTACCAAAGCTGCCCTATTATAAAATTTGTAGAACTGCCAAAGCCCGGTCTGATCGTATATGTTTTCGTCAAACCAAATGGTTTTACGTTTATCGGTAGCACTTTCCGGATATATTTTCTTCATAAAATCACCGTTGTAGACCAATTCGCTCACGGGTCTGTCGCTACTGGCGAAGAATGGATTATGAACCACCGAGAAAGAGTATTTATACCTGAGTTTCGCAGTATTTTCGCCAGTATTATCGCTCAACTGTATCTCGAACAGGCTTTCCTGCGATTTACCGAACATCACCAGGTAAGTTTGTTCGATAGGTAGTAAGCGGTAGGCCTTTTCCTGGTCGACACCGATATTCTGTAGTTCATTACCCAGCTCATCAACCTGGTTGTAATAAGAAATGGCATTGGCGGCATCGAAACCAGCACACCACATATTCATATGCATCATTAAATCTATTGCACCGCCACGCATCGCCCTTATGCCTTTAAAAGTTGGATCGTTGTAGGTCCATGGCAAATCATTTTTAACTGCGGCCAAATCGGTCAAACAGCCTTTTAAAACCTTTACCATATTGGTACGGGGCAGCGCCTCCTGGTTGTAAGCATCGGTGTAATACGGTACATCGCCAAATAGTCTTACTAAAAAGAAATAAGATACGCAGCGCATAAAAACAGCTTCAGCAATAAACTGTTTCTTTCTTGCCGGCGAAATGGCTGCATCGGGCATGGCTTCTACTTCTTTTGCCATAATATTGGCCGATTGGATTACTTTATAAAAAGGCAACCATTTCTGGATTAAATCATAGCGTGAGTTAAGCTGAAACCACTCGTTAATGGCATTGGCCTCATAACCTGGCAAAGAGCGATCGGCTCTTGCTGCAATGGCCATTTTTAGGTTATTGGTAGCCATATAGGTAAAATCGATCCGTGGTGGATAACCTTTTGTTGATGGTATGGCCCAGCCACAACGGGTATCTCCGATTTCGAAAAGGACACTTTGCATGGTGGCCTCTCTAAACGAACGGTAAAGCCCCAATGCAAAGCCCTCTGCATCACCATCGTTTTTCCAGTAATTATTACCCGATAATTTGCTTAGCGGCTCAACATTTAAGAATTTTTTGCAGCTAAAATTTACACTCAGTAGCAGTAATGCTGATAGTATATATATTATTTTTTTCATCGTTATCCTGTTTATAATTGAATGTTTAAGCCTAAAGCGTATGTTCTCCTCACGGGGTAACCGCCGGAGTTATCTCTCCCCAGCGAACTCACATTTTCAGGGTCGGCACCCGAATAAAAACTAAAAGTGTGGATGTTATTGGCTGTACCATACACCCTTAAACTGGTGATACCCAATTGTTTTGTTACTTCGGGCTTAAAAGTGTAACCAACGGTTACCGTAGCCAGTTTTAAATAGGAGCCATCTTCCTGAAACAGGGTTTGATTATAACGGAAAGGCAAAAACTGGGTCGATTTATCGGAAGCCGAAGCCGAATAATTACCATAACGTAAATAATCGTAAGGGTTAGGGTAGCTGGCCACATCGCCCGATTGGCGCCAGATGTTGTATTCTGTTATCGGTACTAAATTGTTTGCCGAAAATGGTGAGGAGAAATTCTGGAAACTTGCCGCCAATGGGTTGTTCAGAATGTCTCTGTGCCAGGTGTAGGCCATAATTACATTAAGCGAAAAGCCTTTGTAAGAAACGAAACTGCTTATACCACCGTTAATTAATGGCTGCGAGTTACCTGCACCAACCATATCTTTCGAATCGAGCACATAATCGCCATTAATATCAGCATAATAAGGATCTCCTGCCTTGAAATACACTGGGGTTGAACCATTAAAAGTGTGGTAACGGGTTCCGTTGGCAGGGTTAACCGGAACATCATCATCGGTAGAAAATACCCCTTTAAAGTTATACAGGATATTGGTTAACGAGTTTCGGCCCAGCCTGTACAATATGGCTTGACCAGTGGCGCCTCCATCTAATAAAAGTTGTCGGGTAGCATCAGGAAGTGCAGTAATTTTTTCTTTATTGTAGGCTCCGTTTATACTAACAGACCAGTTAACTTTGCTACTGGCTGGTAAAGGCCTAAAACTAAGCGCCAGTTCATAACCATAATTAACATTGCTTACTTCGTTGGTTTTTAGCTTGGTAAAGGCATTATGGGTAGTAATGTTTTTCTCCCATAACTGGTTATCAACCATTTTGTAATAGGTATCAAAATTTAATGTAATCCTATTTTTAAACAGGTTTAAATCTAAACCTGCGTTGTATTGTGTGGTTGTGGTTGGTAATAATTTAATGTTTGGAAGATTGTTAAAATCAATGGCGGTGGTGGGTATACCGTTATAGTTACCATAATAATCGTATGTTCCGTTGGCGTCAAATACGTTGCCAACCGGTGCAATATTTCTACCCCAAGAAAGCCTAAGCATACCTACATCGAGCCATTTAGAATCGGCCAGGAAATTTTCTTTATTGAAATTCCATTTCAAGGCCAATGAAGGGTTTTTAGCCCATGGTGCATTAAGGCCTGTGCTCGAGGTTCCATCTAAACGGAATGTGGCTTCTATCAGGTATTTTGTTTTGTAGTTATATGATAAACTTGCGGCTAGTGAAGCAGCTTTAGAATCGGTATAATTATCCAATATCCCCCCAAGTGAACTCGCTGCAGCTGTACCAAAAGGCCCTTGATACTGGTCGTTGGTATATTGATCCTGCTGAATGGCATGCGCCTGGAAATTTCGGACATAAATTTCGGAAAACACATAGGCACCGATATTATGAACTTCCTTTTGCAATGATTTATTGAAACTAACCATTGCCCTGTTGTAAAGTGTGCTCCGCTTATCGTTATACGAGTATACGCCTGCAACGTTGTTATTCAATATGGCCGGGTTAAAGGTTTCGGTTGTTCCCATCGAATAATCGTAACTGGTGATATTGGAAACAGCCATACCGGTAAGAAACTCGTACCGCGCTTCTACACTCGTTTTTATATTACCGGCTTTATTATCGTTATCGACAATTAACGCCCCCAAGGCCGGATTACTGTTAATTAAACTTGGGCCAGGTAATAGTGAGGATGAACCTGCACCAGCGGCAACTCCTGTTTGGAGAATCCCGTTGCCGCTGCCTTTCTGGCTATTGCCCAAACTACTGGAAAGAATAAGGTTTACATTAAATTTCGGACTCGGTTTGTAACGGGTGTTCATGCTTAGCGAGTACCTGGTAAAACCTGTATTCTCCTGTATCCCCTTTTCGTCGTAATAACCCAGGTTAATTTTATAATTAAAAGAGTCATCACCACCGCTTGCATTTACGTTATGCTGTTGGTTATAGGTAGACCGGTAAAAAATACTCTGCCAATCTGTAGAGTTATTATAAAAAGCATTTAAACTATCGGCCAACATTGGGGTATTATCAATACTCTGCCTGGCCGAGTATAGGTTGGCACCATAAGTATAAATTTCCCATAGCCTTAAATTACTCTCAGCAGCCCCACCAATAACCTGACGTAGTTTTGGTGGGGTATTAAAGAAAAAGTTAGTAGAATACTGAATAATCGGGGTTTTTGATTTACCTCTGCGGGTATTGATCAAAATTACACCATAAGCACCCTGTGCCCCATATAATGCTGTTGCACTTGCATCTTTTAAGAAAAGGATTTCTTCTATATCTTCAGCAGGGATTAATGATAAAGGACTAATGCCAGGACCATTACTGGAAAATCCGTACTGATAGTCAGTATTTAAATCAACAGGCACCCCATCAATTACAAACAGTGGTGAAGTGGGTGTTAAAAATGCATTATCACCTGATCCGGTTACACTAATGCCTGATAAACCCCGCATGTTAATACTGGGTGCCGCTCCCGGACTACCCGTATTATTCTGGATGTTTAAGCCTGGTACTTTGGCCTGAAAAAGCTCGGCAACATTACTCACCGGAACATCCTGTATATCTTTCCCCCTGAGTGAAGTTACTGCACCCATTACGGTTTCTTTTGTTTTTTGGCCGTAACCAACAGTAATATTAACTTGTTCTAAAGTGGTAAGATCTTCAACCATCAAGATTTTCAGGTCGTTTTTACCATTTAACTTTACGGTAACATCTTTATAATTCAGGTATTTAAAGGTAAGGGTTGCGTTATCTGGTACGCTAATGGTAAATGAACCATCATCTCTGGTCATTCCTATTGCCCTGGTTGCCGTACTCGCAATAATGGTTACGGCCGGTATGCCATTACCATCTCCCTTATCTACAACCTTGCCCCTTACGCTGATCAGGTTTTGGGCCCACGCTGAGCTGCCCAATACCGTTAACGTAATTAACAGCAATAAATTTAATATGTATTTTTTAGCCATATCTGTATAATAAAAACTCATGTTCAACTTATTTTTCTGGTGCTAATCGTTAGTAAACCTGGGGTTATCCTTATTAAACCAGATTACGATTTCCCAATCCCCCTTTTCGAAAATGGCAAAGTCTAAACCCAGGTTGGCCTCTACCCTAAAGCCTCCAAAACCAATCCGATCATACGAAAAGGCTACACGGGCCCTAGATCCTGCGGCATTGGTGTAAGGCGTTGGAATCTGTACCAAAGGGATTGGGTAAGCCACATCGTATTTAACCGATGTTGGTGTCATTTTCAGGTTGAAACCATGCACCAGCTTAGTCCAGTTGGTGAGTTTAAATTTGGCTGGATCAATAGGCTTTAATAGCGTATCTAAAAACTTAAAGGAAAGCGAATTACCCTCGCCTATTTTATTAAACAATATGGTAACATCATTGGAGCTTAAAGGCTGACCCGATTTTTCGCCGAAAATACCAGCCATGGTAGAAGGTGTAATGGTACCGCCGGTATTGGCTCCCGTTAGTGGGTTTATTCTGTTTGGCTCGTAAGGCAATTCTCGCTGTGGCTGTAATACCAGGTTATTGAAATACTTACGCCCGCCATTGTTAGCAACTTCTACATCAAAAACATAACCCGAATCGGGAAGTGCTTTAACAATATTGCTCTTGGCCTCAGCCCACATAATAAATTCGCCTGAGTGTTCGCCAACCTCAAATAAAGTGTGCTGTTCTGTAGTGCGTTTATTTTCTATTTCCTGAATAGATTTTTCGCTTCCATCGTAAGCTTTTTTCCATACCAGTACCGGGAAAGGCTTTAAAAGCTCAGGGCTGGTCTGGCCGTCGCCATTGCGCATCGCTACGATTTTGAAAGTTAAGGGCAAAGACGAACTTTCTATGTTGAAATTATCCCCCATTAATGTGGTACGCCCCAGTATAGGCCTGTAGGTGGTTTGTTTAAAACCTGCATCTTTATTAAAGGCATCACTATCGCTCGGCAATAATTTTTTGCAGCTAAATATGGCCAATACGCCAATAGCGACAAAGAATAAGGCAAATGATTTATTTTTTGATATCATATTATTCATGATTTATTTATTTAATCTGATTAGGAACTCGCCAAAACCGAATTCGTGGGAAGCAGAAAGCACATGTATGATTGCATTATTGGTTGCAATATTTACCGCCTGTGTAGTAGCCGACTTCCATTCTTTGGTGTACTGCGAGTTTTTAATATCGCTGTACACTACCCCTTTTGGTCCGCCAAAAACATATCCGCTGGCATTTGAGTTTAGCTCCTGCGCATTCATTCCATAATTAAAATGTGTGCTGGTTAAAAATGCACCATCGGCAAAGTGTAAGCTATCAGTGGTTATTTTTTTTCTAACAATGTAACGGTCCAATAAAATCCCCAGTTGGTCTACATCCAGGGTGGAAATGCCCAACGCTTTTTTATTTTGGCTTATCCTTAAATTATTAAGCGCGTTTAAGGCAATCGAAAAGTTTCGGTTGGTAAGCGAAAAAAAAGTAATCGCTTTGCTGTTTGTTAAGGTATCTTTTACCCAGGTGACGCGGTCGCACACTTTAAGCAGCGAATCGTACTGTCCGGTTTGCGATTTTAGGTAAGCGTATGCATTACCATCGAACACGTTTGCCTCATTTTCGTAATTGTATGCCCCGTCATCTCCCTTTTTGCAGGAAAGTATAAACAGTGTTATGGCCATACAGACTGCTATATTTTTAATAGTTTTTATCATCATTACCTCCAATATTCGTTTTGTGTAATTTTTGTATTGGTGTTTAGTACCTCTTCATCAATAGGCCAGTATATACCACCCTTTTTTATCAGGTCTAAAAACTTTGCATCGTTGTTTTTCAGTTTGTTATATCTCACCAAATCGTACCATCTCCAGCCTTCGCCCATTAATTCTCTTCTACGTTCTGCAAAAATGGCATCGATCAATCCTGCATTGGCACCTTTGTAAAGGCCTATGCCCCTATTGTTCCGAACAATATCTAAAGCATCTGTAGCATCATCCATACTGCCTATTGCAGCCAACGATTCAGCATAGAGCAGGGTAATTTCTTCTATCCTTGTAAAGATTAAAGCTGAGCTATAAATGGCCAATGAGCCATCGGTTGAGGCATTTCTGATGCACTTTATTTTGCTGAATACGGTATTCGAAGTTCCGTATCCACTGAAATAATCAGATACCGGTAAACCCGTTAGCGGATCGAACCTAAACCTCAGATCGTTAGGTTCGTTAAATATGGAAGCAATTACATCATCGGGCATTTTAATCTGCGGAACAGCTTTGGCGATAATGGGTGCAGCCAAGGCCAAATCTTCCATATGGCCTATAGTGCTCATTTCCGTTGTATTGTAATTAAAAGGAAAGCCTACCAGCTGGGATGCATTATTACCATAAAACAGGCCATCTACCTTGGTCAAGTTTGTGGTTGTGGTATACACACCACCACTTAAGCCAAAATTGGTCATCACAAACTTTGAATAAGCTACCGCATCGAGGTATTTACCCTGCCATGCAGCAATGTGCGCCAGAATTGAATAGGCAGAAATCTGGTTGAATAAAATACCATCCCAATAAGGCGCTACTTTTCCATAATAGTTTTGCTGGTTAAAACCATTTTCTATTGCCCCATAGCGATATGGCAGATTATTTACGATGCTTAACAGTTCGTTGGTAGCAAACTGTAATACAATTTCGCCTGCTACTCTTGGGCGTTCTGTAAAATTACCATCTGTAGAGGCTGTAATTAGGGGAATATCGCCCCATATACGGACCATATAAAAATAGGTAAATGCCCTTAAAGCCTTCATTTGGGCAACATCTACCTTATAATTTTCTTCGGTATACTGTTTGTCGTTTTTTAGAATTTCTCCGGCACGGTCGATAAAAACCGTACAGCTGTTAATTACAGCATAAAATTTACGCCAGTTGCTCAGCGATTTTACAACCGGATATGGCGCGTTTAAATTATTTTCGGTAATGGCTTTTAAATCCAATCGGGAGGTAGCTTTAAAATCACCCATCCGTACATCGCCATATAACCAATGTGCATTATTATCTGCCAATGCAGCTCTTAACAGGCCATAAGAACCCAATAATGCCGAACGGGCATCGGCTAAACTTTTCCAGTTATTGCTTTCATTTACCAGGTGGGTAGAATCAATATCCAGTTTTTTATTGCAGGCCGATATAAATACTGTACTGAACAGCATTAATAGGACTGCTTTGAATACGCTTCTTGATGGTATTATTTTATTATACATGATTATTTGGTGCTTATAAATCAATTTTTAAACCTAGTGTGAATGTTCTCGGCAACGGCAGGCCATAGCCCGTATCTTCACCAACATAGTTAACCAGCTCTGGATCACCCCCGGTATAACTTTTTAGGGTATATACATTAAGCGCCGAGGCATACACATAAATTTTCCTGAAGCTTTTGCTGAAGTATTTGAATTTGGAAATGTCGTACCCTAAAGAAACCGACCTTAATTTTGCATATGATCCGTTTTCAACAAAAATATCCTGATCTGTGCGGTACGACTGAACAGCACTCCATGGGTTATAAATAGGATAATCAGCAACATTAATTCCTTTTTGCCAAAAAGTAATCTCATTTACAGAATTGATGTTGTTATTTCCGGTTTTGTTAATGAAATCGAGCTGATTTGCAGCTGATTGATTGATGATACTTCTTTTTAAGGCAAAATAGATGTTAAAATCGAGGTTAAAACCTTTGTAATTAAGCGTACTATTAAAATTCCCCACTATCCTTGGCAAATAACCGCCCATGGCAACTTTATCGTTTTCATCAATTACATAGTCGCCATTCTGGTCTTTCCATTTAGGATCTCCTCCGTGAAGCTTCAGCCCTTTATAGCTCATGATCTGAAAGTTGGCCGGGTTTACCGGAACATCAACATCGGTTTGATAAACGCCCTGACTTTGCAGCACCAATATCTGGTCTATCGGTTTTCCAACGGTTAGTTTTTGTGTTCCGATGGTAATTTCTTTAAGGTTGTTTGGCAATGCTTTCAGCGTATTTTTATTGAAAGCAATGTTAAAGTCTGTTGTCCAGCCCAGTTTATTGGTCTTGGCTTTCAATATTTCGGCCGAAACAGCAAGCTCAATTCCTTTGTTATTTACATCCAGTCCGCTTTTGTACTCCTTGGTGTATCCCGATTCGGCATTAACCGGCACCCCCAAAATCATCCGTTTATTGTTTTTAGAATAGAAAGATAATCTGGTTTGCAACCTGCTGTTAAAAAAGGCTCCATCTACGCCAAGATCAAGCTCTTCTACATAAGCCCAGGGAATATCATAACCAATCCAGCCCGAGCTATACGGTCTGGATAAAGTACCAATACCACCATACGAGCCCACCGATTTATTTGAACTCCAGCCTAAATCAGTTACATATTGAGGGCCAGCACCATACTGATCGATAATATTAAGGGTACCCAACCTGCCGTATGAGGCGTTTAGGTTTAAGCTGCTAAGGATAGATTTTTGGGTCTTAATGTATTTGGTAATATCCCATTTGGTGCTCAACGATGGCGAAAAAAACCATCTGTTATTGGCCTGCATGTTCGATGCACCATCGGTACGGGCAATTAGGGTGGCAAAAAACTCGTTGTTTAAGGTATAATCAAAGCTGCTGTACAGAGAACTTACATTGATTTTCTGTTTGTCGGTAAACTTTTTGGTGTAAAAACCTTCAGGCTGCAAATAATCGCTATGGCTAATATCGCCATCTACACTATTGATCCTGATGTAATCGCTGGTGCCTTTATAACCTTGCAGGTAATTGTACTTGTTCACATCGAGCGAAAGTGTATGGCCAAACAATGCTTTAAAAACATGGATTTTATTTAATGTAAAATTGTAAGCAAGCGAATTATCAACATTTAAACGTTGGTTATAAGCGTAAAAATTGGATACATAATTGTTCCCATCCATTAAAGTTGTAGGATAAAATAAATCTCTCATCCCCTCATTATAATCGAATGATATCCGGGTAATGAAATCGAAGTTTTTATACTTTGCATTAGCAGAGAACGAGCCCTGAATTACATTATTAATGTTATTATCGATGGTTTTATTTTCATATTCACTTAAATAGTTGCCATAAATATTTTTGTTGGGCGCTATTGGGCTAATCAAATCCGGAACATATTGCATTTCGGCAAAACGATCTCTTAACGAGCGGTTCCTATCCCGGTTTAACCGTGTGGCATTAACCATGGTTGATATGGTGAGCCATTTTAGGGGAAGTACATTAATAAAAAATGATGCGTTGTATCTGTTTAGCCGTGTATCGTCGGCATTACCTGCATTAGAAGTGTTACCGGCAAAAAACCTGAAATTAGATCTTGATGTTCCGCCTGTTATACTGGCATTTATGGTATGTAAGGCCGAGTTTTTATAGTAAAGGTCGGTCCAGTCTGATCGGCCATAGTAGTTTTCGTTAGTTGCATCTGCCAAATACGAAGGGTATTTATCAAAATCTTCGGCAGTGGCATATTTATTATAAAAAGTACGCCTTAAAAGGCTTTCGTCTCGCCCGTTGGTGGTGCTTACCTTATTTTTGGTCGCATAGCCGTAATAGCTGTTAATAGAAATTTCGCGGTTGCCCTGGTGTGCATTTTTGGTGGTAATTAATATTGCACCGTTTGCAGCGCGTGGGCCATATATAGATAAAGCAGCCAAATTGCTGATCACGTTTATGGATTGGATATTATCTAAATCGATAGACGATAATAAATTGGTGGCTGGTCCAATAGGTGAAAAATCATACTCCTGGATGGTATAAACAAAGGGATTATCGCCAATTAAGGGAATACCGTTGATAAAAACTGCAGGCTGTGCTTCGGCAACATTGGTTTTCGAAAGCAAAGGTCTGCTTAAGCCCCTTAACAACATCGATTGATCTGCGCTACCAGGTTCGCCTGTAACTTCCTGTACATATAAGCCTTTCGAGTTACTCTTTAATGCTTGCTGTAAAGAAATAAAAGGATAAATACTAACGTTGCTGAGTTTTACGGTATCTACATTTCTTTTAGATACATAACTCACCAACACAACCGAATCGATAGAAACCGGCTGTTTTGCTTTTTTTGTGGTATCCTGAAAATAGGTATTATTGGAAACCGCACTAAGGTAATCTGTTTCTTTTCCGTACGACTTAAGGCTGATCATACCGGTAAACATGATCGATACCATTAAAAATAAGCGCATCTTTCCTGGTCTGTTTTTAAATAACCAGACCGGGGAAAGCTGTTCAATGTAATGATCCAATTCTTGATTTTTTTCGTTCATCTTAAATAATGTTTGTTGGCTTGACTATATAAAAACAGCAATACAATCCCATCCAAACCTTTCGGTTTAGGCAAATAATCTCCACACCATTGTTATGGCAATATTTCAGGAAAAGAAATAACAAAGCCTAATGGAGCTGCTCTCCATCAAATCCTATTGGTCTTTTTCTTAGGCGCGGATACTGTTTAGCTGTTTTTACCTTTGTAATTTGGCCCAGGCTTTAATTCGGAATTAAATTTTGAAATGGAAAGTATTTGATGTTGTCAAATTTTAGCGTTGCCAACATGGTTTTAGGATAAGGCACCACATTAAACATTTCTGTTAAAGTTTTAAGGTGTACCAGAAAGGGGGAGCCGAAAAACACAGCGGAGAAATAGCGCAGAATTTGCACTTGATTAACCTTCAAAAGATCTGGCTTGTGAAGTAGTTGTTTTTTCATAATTGTTCGTTTTGGTTAATTGCTTATAAAAATGCTTTACATAGACATACTTATAATGTTTTCATATCTTCCTGAAGCCAAGAAGGATACGGGTTTGGTTAAATCAAAACTGATATATTATCCTTTAAAAAAGGTTGAAAATTGTTAAAGAAAGGGTAGAAAATTGGACACAAATCACTAAAAACCAAGTTATTTAGCTTAAAACGGCACTAATGCTGAATATTGAACCCAGATAGTTTAAACTTTGCACTCTGGCTTCAATTCGTAATTCGGTAACTCAATGATGAGGCCGTACTAACAGCTGTCTCGAATTTAGCCACCCAAATTATAAAAATGAGACTGAAACTAACAGTGGAAAACACAGAGGCTTGCTACATCTAAAAGAGGATCTATCATAAATAAATTGCCATCCTGAGAATTCAGTTTTTAGCTAAAACATTAGCATGATAATGACATTATGTGATGGATCGTCATTCCCAACTTGATTGGGAATTGTAATGCCTTAGTAGGGTTTGTAGGTTGCATTAAGATTCCCGCCCAATGTCATTAAATTAAGGAGAAAATAAAAAAAATATTGTCATCCTGAGCCTGTCGAAGGACAAATGTTTTTTTGTTTTCGGCTATTAAAGGTCTTCGACTACCTGCCCCGAAAGTCCTATGGTGTGGAGACAAATATTTAATTATTTTTCTGCTCATATGCCGCAGGGCATCAAACTTTTGAGGCATCAAAAGTATGCAAAACCGTAGCTTTAGCGCAGCTCATTCATGCCAATAAAACAATAATAAAAGATGAATAAATGCCTTGTCAATCCAGCAAGGTGGCTCCACGCAGCCCTAGCTCATCAAAAAAACAGCGGCACTTTGTTTAATCAGCTCTTTTATATAGTTTCTTTGGTCTGATTGAGCCCTTCGGGGTTTGTTCGTTTATACTATATGAAAGTTTGAGGGTTATTTTCACAAAACCACTGCGTTTGAGGTTTGGTAGTGCTACTTGTTCTTTTCTGCCTCTGTTTTTTTGATTCCCCTGCCAATGGGATTGACAGCGTTCTTCGGCAAAACATGTGTATTATTAAAGCAGGCTAACATAACGCCTAAAAATCCACACCCAAAAGATGTGTCCACACGATAGGATTCATTGAGATGCTCAACGTGACAAAATCTGAGGAGAAATTGTCTTTATGATACAGGCTCTTTTTTTGCTTTGAATTAATCAGGTAGTTTTTAACTGGGTATAATGTTTAATAAACCAGGTTAATGCCGGGTTTTTATTCGATTCTTTATAGGCCAATACCACCTCTGTATTAACAGGAATAGCGTCAAATTCAATAAAAGATACTTTCAACTGTGTATATTGCTCTTTTAACGACAGTGGTAAAATAGACACGCCCAATCCAGCCTCTACTAATTGTAATATGGAATGTACATTGTTGGCCTCGTGGGTAATGTCTGGATTAAAGCCCATTCTCTGGCAAATCTCCATAAGTTTCTGGTTATACTGAGGTGCAAAATCTTTATTAAAGAATATAAATGGACTTTTCTTCAAAAAATCGGCAAGTTCGTGCTGACCATCAATTTTCAGATCTGTTAAAGGAATAACCACCACAAAGGGATCAAAAAACAAAGATTCTACTTTCAATTTTTCCGATAAAACCGGCGCCCTTAAAATCCCTACATCTAAGCCACCATGTTCTAACGCTTTAATTTGAGTAAGTGTAGGTACTTCGAACAAACTCGTTTTCAGGTAAGGAAATTCCTGGTGCATCATTTTTAAAATTTCTGCCAGGTGTGATTGATAAACCGAACTGATATAGCCAATCTTTAATTCGCCGCTAACTCCTCCGTGAATTTTACGAACAATTTCTTTGCTTTCTTCCAGTTTGGCAAACATGGCATCTACTTCAGTCTTAAAATACTTGCCGGCATTTGTTAGCGCAACCCGCTTATTGCTCCGAGTAAACAGCTGTACACCGAGTTCTTCTTCAAGTTCTTTAATCTGCCGGCTCAAAGGAGGTTGCGAGATAAAAAGTTTGGTTGCTGCTTTGGTAAAGTGAAGTTCTTCTGCAACCGTTTTAAAATACAACAGGTGTCTAAGTTCCATATCTATAATACCTATTAAGTATTGTTTTATGCTAAAATTGATATTTTACAAATATGATTAACAGCACTAACTTTACAAAAAAAATAAAGCAATGAATAAAGATTATTCGCAGAAAGCAACAAATGAAGAAATCAAAACAAGGTTTGATAACGATGTAGAACGTTTCTCGAACTTAGAAAGCGGTCAACAAACCACCATCGATGCGCCACTAACCATGGAGCTTTGCACCGGAGCAGCCAAATACATTAATCCAAATGCGAAAGAACTGTTGGATATTGGATGTGGTGCGGGCAATTACACGTTAAAAATGCTCAGCAAGATTCCAGATCTTAACTGCACCCTTAACGACTTGAGTTTACCAATGCTAGAACGTGCAAGAGATAGAGTATCGGCACAAACCACTGGAAAAATAACGGTTGTACAGGATGATATGCGTAACCTTAATTTACCCGATAATCATTTCGATATTGTACTTGCTGCTGCAACATTTCATCACTTGCGTACAGATGCCGATTGGGAATTGGTTTTTACTAAAGTTTACCAGGCTTTAAAACCTGGAGGCAGTATCTGGATTTCGGATCTCATTGCACACGATTCGCCATTGATCGATAACCTTTTTCAAGATCAATACGGGGCCTACCTTGAAACACTTGGTGGTGAAGGATATAAACAAAAGGTATTTGATTATATTGAATATGAAGATACCCCGCGTTCTTTAAACTATCAACTGGCTTTGTTGCAAAAAGTTGGGTTTCGCGTTACTGAGATCCTGCACAAAAACTCTTATTTTGCAGCATTTGGTGCCATAAAATAAAAAGATTATGCCAGGTGATATTGCAATTATTACCTGGCATAATTCTCTGCTACACTTTACAGCATAGATTTGATAATTCTATTTTCAGCAAAAAATTGTCTTGTTTTTAGAAATGATCTATTTGACCATTTACCGAATTACTCGTAGCTAGGCTTAAAACCTTTATTTAGTTCTACTAATTCGTCTTTATTGATCAGATTGGGATCTTCGAACTGTCGCTTTAAAAAGTTAAGCGGAACTTTTACTGTGCCGTTTGTGGTACGCAGTATATAAACGCCTTCATTTGCGGTTGAGGATACACAATGACCGATTTCGGGTTCAATTTCAGATAAGCGGATCAGCAGTTCGTAATAGATGTAGAGTGGGAAATTCACGGTGCAAAGTTAACACAATAAAAAGCCACTATTTAATTATTGTTATATTAACATTAACCAATTTTATAATCATAACTTAACAAAGAGCACCATTTCTTTTGAGGCTATAAGCGATAGACAAATCCACTTTGAAAATTAATCCCGAGTTAACAATAGTAGTTTTAAGTTTGCTAATAAATCCGGAAAGGCGATGACAAACACCATAACCTACTTAAAAAGAATAACTTATTATAGTATTTATCTTATCATCCTGTTTTCAACCATCCTGTCATCCTGCAAAAAGGGCAATAAAAAACCCGATTATCCGGTAGGAAGCAATGAGAATATCAACACCTGGATACTCGATAGCCTTAAACGCTACTATTATTGGAATGAGCAATTGCCTGCCGATCCTAAGATCAGTTTATCGCCAAAAGAGTTTTTTAATTCCATCCGCAATTCATCCGATCGTTTTTCATATATCAGTATTCCTAATGACCCAACCACCGCAACATCAAGCAACAGAAATTTTGGCTTTGATTATGTAACCGTTAGCGACCAAAACAGCGCAAAGGTTATCGGGATCATTAAAGTTGTTTTAAAAGATTCTCCGGCTTCGAGGGCTGGTTTAAAACGTGGAGATTACATTAGTAAAATTAACGGCAAAACATTAACCGTTGCTAATGCACAGACTTTACAAAACGAAATCTTAAACAGCGACCGCTTTTCGTTAGGTTTAGCCGAGCTGAATAACAATACCTGGACAGATACTCGAACTGTTGAGCTGAGTAAAGGTGTAATACTCGACCAACGAGAGATTAGCAAGGTTATAGAAAGCGATGGAAAAAAAATCGGCTACCTCTATTTTCTCGATTTCAATGGTGGTTTGGCCAGTTCACTCACTCCTGTTTTCAGTAATTTTAAAGCAGAAGGCATATCCGAACTTATCCTCGATCTCCGCTATAACGCTGGTGGTCAGGTAGCAGAAGCAGCTGGCATATGTGCCATGATTGCTAAAAATATATCTTTCGACAAACCTTTCATCATCTACAGAGGCAATAAAAATGGAGGAGCCAGGACAGAATCTATTGGTACTGCAGCAACTTTCGATGGTACTGTAAATTTTAATACCCTCTTGCAACAAAACCTTGGCCTAAGCCGGGTTTATATTTTATCAACAGCTGCTACAGCGTCTGCCTCAGAAGTAATAATCAATAACCTCAAACCTTTTATTCAGGTGGTACTGATCGGCGAAAAAACTAGGGGAAAAGATGAAGCCTCGTTTAGGATATTTGATGCCAGAAGCCCAAAACAGGTAAGCTGGGAAATGCACCCGATTGTTTACAAACTCTTTAATGCCCAGGGAAATGGGGCATACAGTGCAGGGATAAACCCCGATATCGCAATTAATGAAATGAGTGTTTTACCATTGCTTCAACTAGGTGATCCTGCAGATCTGATGGTAAAAGCAGCAATCGCTGCGGCAACAGGTAAAGCCATCAAAACTTCTATAACCGTAAATAAAGCGGTTTCTGCAGGCTTTCGGGCTGATCGTATTTTAATGGATTCGAGGGCACAGTTTGCCCAGCAAAGCATTGTAAGCACTCACCGATAAAAGATGATAGAAAAGGTTTTCATTGTGTTAACATTAACTTTAAACGCGACCGCTAACTTGCCTCCCATAACCGCTACTTATGGAACAGTTGGAAGATTTTAAAAATGTAAGGCTCCTGAATGCAGTAAAAACTGGCGATTTAGCTGCTTTTAATGAAATTTACCATCAGTACAGAAAAAAAGTATATGGTTATGCCTACCATTTTACGCGAGGCAGAGAAGAAGCAGAAGAACTTTCTCAAGACGTTTTTGTAAGACTTTGGGAAAACAGGTCGAAGATAGATCCGGAAAAGAATTTCGATGCCTTCCTTTATACGCTTATCCGTAACAATTTCCTCACTACACTCCGTAAAAAAGCCAGAGAAAAAGCCTATAGCAACGAAAGCCTGAAGCATGAACAATCTTTTAATACCATCGAAGACGAACTTAATGCCAAAGAATCTAAACAGATTGCACAGGAAGCTATAGCAACCCTTTCTCCACAGGTGAAAAAAATATACCTGATGAGCAGGAATGACCACCATACACATGAAGAAATATCTCAGTTGATGGGCATCTCCAAAAACACGGTAAACAATCATCTCAAAAAATCGCTTGGAATTATGCGGAAATACTTTAGAACATATTCTCCAGAAACGATCATATCTTTTGTATTGGTGATGTTTTGCTAAGCGGTTGGCATGGAGTGTTAATATAAGCGCCCTCTCCTATTTTTCATTTTCCATCTTACTTCTTCCATCATTAAGAAGTAAAGGACATTAAGGTTTTTCTAGTGCAGTCCAAGCGGCACGTCCTCCTGAACTTGTTTCAGGATCTATCCTGTAGTAAACAAGTGGAGAAAAGGAAATTTAGATTTTATCATTAACTCTCTAACTGGTCTCTCCTGGTTATTTAATTCCCTCATCCATCTTACATCTTCCATTATTTCATCATTAAGAAATTAAGTACATTAAGACTTATCTAGCGCAATTCCAGCGGTCGTCATCCTGAACTTGTTTCAGAATCTATCCTGTAGTAAACAAGTAGAGAAAAGGAAATTTAGATTTTATCGTTAACTCTCTAACTGGTCTCTCCTGGTTATTTAATTCCCTCATCCATCTTCCATCTTCCATTATTTCATCATTAAGAAATTAAGGACATTAAGGTTTTTCTAGTGCAATCCCAACGGCCGTCCTCCTGAACTTGTTTCAGGATCTATCCTGTAGTAAACAAGTGGAGAAAAGGAAATTTAGATTTTATCATTAACTCTCTAACTGGTCTCTCCTGATTATTTAATTCCCTCATCCATCTTACATCTTCCATTATTTCATCATTAAGAAATTAAGTACATTAAGACTTATCTAGCGCAATCCCAGCGATCGTCCTCCTGAACTTGTTTCAGGATCTATCCTGACAGTAAGATCCTTAAATAAATTGATTATTAGTCATTGTATTGGCCAATTCTTCAACTTTCAAAAAAAAATTCATTTCCTATAGCTGTATCTGGAGTTTCGCGCATATATACAGTAGCGCGCAGCATAAAAGCTTACAAACATTAAAGTGAAAGAAAACATTAAAATATTATTTGAACATTACTTAGCAGGTAAAACCGATCCGGAGCAAGAAAAAATCCTGATGGAATACCTGGCCGATCCAGCAAATGCCGATAGTGAATTTCACGGTGTAATGGAAAAGGCGTGGACAAAACAAACTCGAGAAACCGATTACTCATTAGCCGCTGTTCAAGGGCTGGCACAGGTATGGGATAAAGTTGAGGAACGCCAACCAAAAAGCCGATTACTCTTCCCACTATTAAAATATGCCGCAGCAATTGTGGTCATCATTTCAGGGGCACTTGGCTGGTATGCATACAAGAAAGCACAGCAACCAGTACAAACAGCCATTGCCTTTTTAAGTAAAACCACTCAAAAAGGTGAAAAAGTAAAGTTGATTTTGCCTGATAGTTCAATCGTATACCTGGGTGCCGGAAGTAAGCTTACCTGGCCATCACATTTTGTAAAAGGCAGTTTAAGAAATATACAACTTGATGGAGAAGCTTTTTTTGAAGTAAAGCGCGATACCACCAGCCCCTTTATTGTACATAGCGGGCAGATGCAGACCAGGGTTTTGGGTACCTCTTTCAACATTTACGCCTACCCTAAAGATGGTACATTTAGTGTGGCGGTACGCACAGGAAAAGTAAAAGTTTCCGAGAGCAGTGGAGGAAAAGTAAAAGACTTATCGCTACTAACGCCCGGCATGAAATTGCTCTACCATATTAAAGCACGAGACTATAATATACATACCGAAAATATAACAGAAGTAAATGCATGGATCAAAAACAGCTTTGTATTTAAAGATGTAAGCCTTCCAAATATGCTCAGATCATTGGAAAGATATTACAATGTACGCATTGAATTAAAGAGTAGTAAACTTACCCAATGCAGGTTTAACGCCACCTTTTCGAACAAAAGCATTAGCCATGTAATGGAAGAGCTCAGGATTATGAGCGGAAAACACATGGAATACAAAATAGATACAACCACTAAAACAATTACCGTATGGGGGGAGGGCTGCCAATGATAGGTTAGCTATACTTTATGGCGCAGCAGGAATGCGCAACATTACCGGATTTATACCTATGAAAAATAAATTAAACCTCTTAACACAAACATGGAGCCGGATTGCTCGAACAATCCAGCTCCTAAACAAAAGTTTTTAACCCGTGAGAATTAGAAAACATCTTGAACCTATGAAAATAGGATTTTATGAATATATAAAAGAATATATTATCAATTTGGATTACCGGCCAATGGTGGCCATGTTAGTGCTATGTATCTTTTTGTTTAATCAGGGAGTAGCCAGAGGCTTCGCACAAACACCTAGAGAAAGCAACCTGAGCATTAAAATAGCAGAAAAGAGTATCCCTGATGCACTTTCACTACTTGAAGAAAAAGCAGGCTTTTCAATTAACTACAATAAATCGATTTTTAGCCAGAATAGCCGGATAAGCCTCGAAGTAAAAAATATGCCGATTGAATTTATCCTCAGAAAAATTCTTAGCGGAACAAGAGTAGCCTATAAATTTGCTGAAAGTAATACCATATTGCTTTACAAATTACCAGATCCTGTAAAACCTGGCCGGATATCGGGAAAAATATTCGACGAAAAAGGAGAAACCCTTCCTGGCGCATCCATTAAGGTTATCGAAACGGGTAAAGCCACTCAAACCGCCAGCGACGGTAGCTATAGTTTAAGTGTAGAACCAGGCACCTACACTGTAGAGGTTAGCTATATTTCTTTTGTTACCCAGCGTATCAGCGAAGTAAATGTAAAGACTGATAAAAATACACCATTAGACATTTCGTTAAAACCTGATGCAAAAGGACTACAGGATGTTGTGGTAACAGCCAGTTACAAAAAAGCATCAGTTGAAGGTTTATTGGCCCGTCAGAAAAATGCCTCCGAAATCAGCAATGGGATCAGTGCAGAACAAATTGCCAGAACACCTGATAAAAATATAGGTGAAAGTTTAAAAAGAATTAGTGGGGTAAGCTCAATAGATAATAAACTGGTATTGGTACGTGGTATTGGCGAACGTTACAATACCGCCCAGTTAGATGGGATTACCCTGCCAAGCACCGAAGCCCAAACCCGCAATTTCTCTTTCGATCTCATCCCTTCCAGCCTGGTTGATAATGTAGTTGTCAGCAAAACAGTTACCCCTGATATGAACAGCAGTTTTGGTGGTGGATTGATCCAGATTAACACTAAAGATATCCCAACAGAAAATTTCATGAGTTTTACAGCGGGTACAGCTTACAATGACCAAAGTACAGGTAAAGACTTTTTAAGTCATCAACGGGGTAAAAACGATTACCTCGGTTTTGATGATGGCAGGAGAAAATTCCCTACCGACTTACAGCATACCGACCGTACCATTGTTCCCAATAATACGCTTACAGATGAACAATACAAACAAAAGCTGATTGCTCAGAGCCAAAAGTTTACAAACGATAATTTCACGATGTATCAATATAAAACTGCCCCATCGCAAAATTATCAGTTTACTATCGGCAGATTGATAGGTATTGATACCAACAATAACAAAAAACTGGGTTTTACCGCATCTTTAAATTATCGCAACAACCAGAACATCAATACAATTGAACAGCAAACCAGAAGCGATTGGAACCCCAATACAACCAACACTGGTGCCAGATACATGTTTAATACTACCCTTGCAGCAATGATCAATGTGGGTTTACAATTGGATAAAAACAGGTTCAGTTTCCGCAATACCTATACGCATATTTACAACAACGATCTTGTTCGAACCATTGGCTATGACAGTGATGAAGGTGGAAATTTCTTTGCTGCAGGCTTAAAGCCCAACAGGATTGTAGAAGCAGATGACCCTACTTATACAGATCTGTTACAGAACAAATTGAACGGTCAGCACCAGGTTGGAAAAGTAAAGTTAGAATGGAATTTATCCAGAACATCTATAGACAGGAAAGAGAAGGACCTTGGTATTGCCACACAAAACTTAAGAAAAGCAGGTAATGATTACGAATACTTTTACGCATCGAGTGCACAAACCGAAGGTTATATCAAACCCACTTCACGCCATAACTACAGTAATAATGAACATCATTTTTCGTGGAATGGAGATGCCAGCATACCATTTAAAACCGGGCCATTAAATAACAGTTTCAAAACAGGCTATTTTGGCATACGTAAAGAAGGATCATTAAACTGGCAAATTGCATCACTGGTTCAAAGCCCAACAATAGCCGATAGTTTAAGGTATATCCCGATTGCCCAAATGATTGATCCAGCTAAAATTGGCAATAATGGCTATAACTACTATATCAATAACTATTTCTTAAACGGCTATAAAGGAAAGAGCATTACACAAGCTGGCTATATGATGCTGGATAACCGCCTTGCCGAAAAACTACGTCTGGTTTGGGGCGTTAGAGCCGAGTATTATAAATATACAGAACTGCGTAACGACATTAATGTAAGGGGAGGAAGTTCTTTTGCGTTGCCATACGAAAAGAAATGGAGATGGTTACCATCGGCCAACCTTACCTATAGTCCAACCAAACAGATTAATATCAGGGCTGCTTTTTCTAACACAACCATTAGACCCGAATTAATGGATAACAGCCAGTTTTTCAGGTACGATCCTATGTTCGATGCACAGTTTGGTAACGAAGGTTTAGTGAGTACACAAATCAAAAATTACGACTTTAAGGTAGAATGGTTCCCTGGATTAGGCGAAATTATTTCTGCAAGTGCCTTTTATAAACGCTTTGATAAGCCTGTTGAAGTAACCTTTAGTCTTTCTAATGGTGGCGGTGGTTTTTATTATATCCTAAACTCCGACGAGGCGAAGGTTTATGGTTTAGAATTCGAGCTCAGAAAAAACCTTGGTTTTATTGCCAGCACTCCCCTATTATCGCGGTTTACGCTATATGGCAATTTAACGCTGCAAAAAGCCGATGTTGTAGGAACCTATAAAGCAACTGCGCCCGATGGTAGTCCAATAATTGTAAATGCCAAGGTAAAAAGAAATATGTATGGGCAATCTCCTTACCTCATTAATGCAGGTTTGCAGTATTTAGATGAATATTTTGGATTTAACATTGCCTATAATAAATCCGGACGTAAAACAACACTTGTTAGTGCTGAGCTTAACCGCATCGAATACGAAAACCCGAGAGACCAGATTGACGCCCAAGTGAGTTATAAGTTTTATAAAAACAGGTTCGAGGTAAAGGTAAATGCGGGCAACCTGCTTAATAAAGCATCGGTTATTTTTAGAAATACAGGAAGCTACGAGCGTAATCCCGATTACGTTCCTGGAACTGCCGATTACAGTAACTTCTCCCGTTTAAAACCAGGCTTTACAAACAAATTAGAAGACGGAGACCAAGTACTGTTCTCTCAAAAGTTTGGCCGTACATACAGTACTTCCATTACCTATAATTTTTAATGCTACCATGAAAAACAATATAAATAAGGTTACACCATTTAAAAAGAAAGGAGGAACAAAGTTTCCTGCATAGCCATAAAAAAAACGAAAGGTTGTACCAGAACCCTTCGTTTAAACCGATCATTTCTAGTGGAACGGCCAATCAGGATAAACCTGAAATATTTTAAAAAACCTACTGTTAAAAGCCAAGGGCAGCCAACAGATCTGCTTAGTTATCGATAAGAAATACTAAGATATAAAAAACATCCTATTTAGTGATATATAGGCTTTTATTTCCATAAAAAAAGAAGGAATTATCTGTCCCTACCCCTAAATAACCAAAAAATCAACCTAAAAAACATGGATCCTACCTATAAGATCCTATGAAAAACAAAAAAACGAAAATGAAAAATTTCAAAAATTTAATCGGTCTTTTATCAATTGTTGCTGTTTCTTTTACAGCTTGTAAAAAAAATGAAGGTGGATCAGCTTCATTCAACAACCGCAGCACTTCAGCAGCAGATTATTCACAATCATCATTACCGGTTGTAGCCGTTAGCGGAGACATTACCAGCTCTGTTACCTGGACAGCAGGAAACGTTTATGAATTAAGCGGTATAGTAACCGTTAGAAACGGTGCTACTTTAACCATCCAACCAGGTACTTATATTAAAGCATCAGTTAATACCCCTGGTGTACAAAATGGTGTATTGGTTATAGCAAAAGATGGTAGCATCAATGCTGTTGGTACAGCTGCTGATCCAATTGTATTCACCAGCCGTTACCTTTTAGATGGTGATGCCAGCACAACAGGTAAACCTGGTGATTTTGGTGGTACAATTATTTTAGGTAATGCAACGATCAACGTTGGTGATAAACTGATTGAAGGTTTAGCAAACGAATCTAAATTCCATTACGGAGGTTCTAACGATGCCGATAACCGTGGTACTTTCCAATATGTACGTATTGAGTATGCTGGTTTCCAGTTGGCTCCAAACATTGAGGTTAACGGTTTAACTTTAGGTGGTGTAGGTAGTGGTACTACTATCGATCACGTACAGGTTTCTTACGGCCTTGATGATGGATTTGAATTTTTTGGTGGTACAGTTAGCGCAAGTAATTTAATTGCTTTAGCTTCTGATGATGATCAATTTGATTTCGACAATGGTTTTACAGGTACATTAAGTGATGCAGTAGCCATTGCAGATAAAAATGCTACACACAGTACAAGTGGTGGTAACAGCGATTCAAACGGTATCGAATCTGATAACAATGCACCTGCAGAAGATGCTACATTTAGCCTAACCCCTAAAACACACCCAACTTTAATTAACGTAAGTATATTCGGAACTGAAAATCCTTCAGGTATTTCCGGTTTAGGTTACCGTAACGGTATCCGCGAGCGTAGAGGTTCGGAAGTTGATTTGATCGATGTAATTGTTTCTGGTTACAACACAGGTATCGCATTTGATGCAGATGCTCCAGCCGGTGTTTCAAGCATCAGTACTACATCTGTTCATGGTTTCAACAACGCTATTACTACAGCATCTGGCACTTATGTTGATGGTGGTGGTAACTCATTAGTCGTTAACCCAACCAACGCAAGTTATTTTGGTGTAAGCCAACCATGGTACAACACGCCAGGTTCTCCAGCTACGGTTACTTTACCAACCTGGTCAGCTGGCTGGTCTAAACTTGTATTCTAATTTTTTTCTCTCTTAACACAAAGAGGCTATACCTTAGGGTATGGTCTCTTTATTATAAAAACAGGCAACTGTTTTTAAATGTAATGACACTTTATATGAAACTAAAAATTTTTACGCTTTTCTTTCTTTCTTCTCTTGCAGTCTTAAGTTTATCATGTCGCAAAGCAGAACTCCTACAGCCAGAACCAGTTAAAATTATCCAACTAAGCATTAGTGGGACAACCAGTGTTGAGCTCGAATACCTATATAAAGACAGTATAATAGCTACTCCGCCCGCAGGTGGCATCAGTTTAAAAACCTTGCTTGCCATAAAAGACCAGAATGCCGTTTTAAAGATCAGAAAAAAGGGTACTTCCGAAATATTGCTTACCAGAACCATTATGGCTACTCCATTCGATCAGAATATTAGCCTGTTTTATGATGGGACCAAAATATATAACAATGCCATTTCATTAAGACTTAAAGGCTATGCACTATCTGGCGAACTCGAATTCCTGTTGGATGGGACTGTATTTTCTTCAGGTAATGGCGCCATAGATAAATTATCTTCCGTCCTGATCGATAAAGGTACCACAAGAGAAATAACAGTCCGCAAAAAAGGAGAAACTGCTATTCTCCTAACTAAGACAATCGAATCGGCCACGGCACAGCAAAATATAGGCTTCTTTTTTGATGGCATTAAAATAGTCGATAATGTAAAAGTTGATCCCCCTGTTAATCCTGCTAACATGATGCTGACGGCTAAATTTGAAACTACATTTCCAAATCAATTTAAAAATGTTGATGTAGACCTTGTTTTCTATACCAGGCTTAAAACGGCATCGAATACAACTGCCGGAACAAAAGTAACACCCGAGCTTAGATTTACCTTACCTAACAATGGGTCTTTTAATTCGATAGAACTACCTCCTTTACCAGGGGCAAATTATATTTACAGTTTTGATATTGTTGAAAAAGGAACCAATACCGAGCCTTATACCTCTGGTACTCCTTTAGTGCTTAATGGTTATACGCTAAAGCCTAATGAGGGTAGAATCACTGCAGCCTTTGCTGAAAACGGGATAAATTTTGAGGCAGGAAAATCAAAATTATTTGTAATTGCAGATGCCAGAACAGCCGTTACCACGCCAACCAGATCTATTTATGTATCTGGTGGAAGATTAACAGATCTTTCTCAATATTTTCAATAGGATTTGTATTTATTCTACAGAAAATGGGGGAAACCAAAGCTAGCTGCAATTGGTAATCCCCCTTTTTGTTAAAAACAACTGCGCACTTTAACGTATTGATAACAATCATTTAACTTACAACACGATTTAAATCAGCTACTTATTCATTTATTTGAATAGTGCAGATACCGTTATCTGCTATGGATTTCCAAACTGATTTTATGCCATCGTTCTGCAACATTATCCCTTTTCTGGGAAACACCGATTTAAGTACTCCTCTTGTCATCATTTTTATAGTCTGCCTACTTGCCGTTGTCGGTTTCGAATTTGTTAACGGGTTCCACGATACAGCCAATGCAGTAGCTACAGTGATTTATACCAAAGCACTTAAACCTGTTATCGCTATTCCCTGGTCAGGATTCTGGAATTTTATGGGTGTATTTACCGGTGGCATTGCCGTAGCCATGGGTATTTTAAAACTTGTTCCCTTAGATGCTTTGATGAGTCTTCCTATTGGCGTTGGGGCTGCTATGGTATTGGCTGTTTTACTGGCCTCTATTGCATGGAACCTGGGCACCTGGTACTTGGGTATCCCCTGTTCGAGTTCGCACACCATGATTGGTGCTATGATAGGTGCTGGTTTGGCATTTACCTGGTACTACGGAGGCAAAGGCGTAAACTGGGGTAAAGCCGAAGAAATTGGCTTATCGTTAATTCTATCGCCCATTATTGGCTTTGGCTTAGCCGTTTTGCTGATGTACTTTTTAAAACATATTGTGAAGTACCATGCACTTTTCCACATCCCGCATGGTGAAAACGACCGTCCTCCTTTACTCATCAGGGGCTTACTCATCACCACTTGTACATTAGTTAGCTTTTTTCATGGCAGTAACGACGGACAAAAAGGTGTTGGCTTGCTCATGTTGATCCTGATTGCTTTTTTGCCGGCAAAATTTGCTGTAAATCACCATATCCCGAATGATAAAGTACTTTTCCAACTGAACCAAACCGAACAGCTGCTTCAAAAAACAGCAGCACTTAATCAGGGCAAAAGATTGGATATCACCACGCTGGTAACTAAAATAGACAAGGCTAAATTTCACCTGTCGCTAAAAAATGAAACAGATAAAAAAAACACCTATCTTTTCCGTAAGCAGATAGAAGACGTAATTGCTTCGGTAAAAGTAGTAAGGGCAGATAAAACACTGATCATTCATAAAGCCGACGATCAGCTCCTGGCAGATAATACTACCGAATTAGCGAAAGTGGTTGAGTTTGCACCTTTATGGGTTGTACTTTTAATTTCCATTTCACTGGGGCTTGGCACCATGATTGGTTGGAAACGGATAGTGGTTACCATTGGTGAGAAGATTGGAAATGAACATTTAAATTATGCTCAGGGTGCAACTTCAGAAATTGTAGCCGCATCTACCATCGGTTTGAGTACAGCCTTCGGATTACCGGTAAGTACCACACACGTACTATCAAGCGGGATAGCTGGTGCCATGGTGGCTTCTGGTGGAAGAAAAAACCTGAACAATAACACGCTTAAAAATATTGGATTGGCCTGGGTGCTTACCTTACCGGTATCAATTGTATTGGCTATTTTGTTATTCATGCTTTTTCATTTGTTTATCTAACCGTTTCAAATCATCCTATTATCCTTCAAAAAATGAAACAGATACTTGTAGCAACAGATTTTTCGAGAAGTGCAGGAAATGCCATGGCTTACGCTTTGGCCATGGCAAAAACACTAAAAATGGAAGTTGTGGCCATCCATGCCATCCACCCTACCGAAGGGATAAACAACAGTACTTATAATGCCATTTTTATCGAATCTTATTACGAAAACAAAAGAACTGCCTTAAAAGAATGGGGCGAAAACATTAAGATAAGAGAAAACCACACCAATGTTAAACTAGAAACCATATGTGATGTTGGTTTTTTAAGGGCAGTAATTACTAATTATATCGAAAACAATCCAGTAGAACTTTTGGTAATGGGCATTACCGGGGCAACAGGCATTAGCGGTATTGTGGGTAGCAACGCCAGTATGGCGGTTACCAAAATGAGAATCCCAACGCTAATTGTTCCCTTAGAAAGTAGCTTTACAAATTTCCCCATCATTACGTTGGCCACCGACTATGAAACCGTTTTATCGCCTAAAGATATTACAGCACTGAGCGAACTTTTAAAAGCTTCGGGTACAAGAAAAATGCAAGTGCTTTATGTTGCTGAAAAATCGGATGAGGTACATATCCAAACTGGAGAAAAAAGGATCAGAGCGTTACTTCCCGATACAGAAATAGAATTTAACTACATTATAGATAGTAGTGCCCCAAACGGCATTATGGATTTCATTAAAAGTAACCATACCGATATACTTTGTTTAGTTAAACATCACCACAATATTATTTACCGGTTATTTACCAGTAGTACGGTTAATCAGGTACTGAATAAATCGGTAAAAGCAATCCTGGTGTTACACGAGTAGATTTTTATTGACTGATTTGATGTGATTTTCTTCCAAGTACCCAGCGGTTACGCATGCAACGGTAGCACCTATAGCGTTTTATAGGTAACCAGAATAACATGATTTTCATCATAAATGTCCGTGGAATTCTTTCCAAATCCGATTTATCACCCTTACCGCAAGGGCATACACCTTGAAAATGGTCGTTACTGGTTGATTCGATTGCAGCTGTCATGACACAAAAATTAAAAACTTATACCAACAATATGGATAACCAAAAGTATCGTGCTAATGTTAACATAAAATAACCTGTTGAATACTAAACAGGCTTAACATCTCTGTATCAAAAAAAATTCGCTGTTATTTCCTGATCTTTCTATAGAACCTGGCCATTTTTTTAGCATCTTTTTTAAATGTTTCCAGGTAATCTTCTATTTCTTTCTTCGATAATGTTTCGATTTTAGCTTTAACCGCCTGCTTAAAACTACCTATGGCAAGTAACTGGTTTTTACTATCGCGAAATTTCACATTCGGAAAAAGCTCTGTAGTATGACGTTTATTTCTTTCCCGGATTTCGCCCAGTTTAGTAAAAGTTTTTGAATTAGCATCGCTATTTAAATCTGTAAGCGAATCGTAATAATCATAGTCGCTAATATAAGTTATAACACTTAGGGTAACAATGTTCAAATCCATATTTACTTTTGTTTCAGTTAAATATAACAGTTTGTGTTTAAAATACACAGTGCTATATAAAATATGCAAATCAAATTAGCAATTTTTTAGACTATAAAATCTAAACCGATGTGATTTTTAGCCCATCAATTCATATAGATGAATCACATTATTTCATAGCTTTACTAGCAAACAAACAACATGATGAACTTAGTGATGTCAATTATTGGATGGTCTGGAGTAGCATTTTGTACCCTTGGATATCTTTTTTTAAGTATGAAATTAATCCGTGCCGATTCACTCTCCTTTCAGGCCCTCAACATATTAGGTGGTTTGTGCCTAGCTATAACCGCATTAAACACCCACGATCTACCAAATGCTGTAGCAAATGTGCTATGGATGTCTATTGGTTTATATGCTTTAAGCAGACAGTTTAGCAAACGGGAGCAGAAACAGCCTTAACAGATGATATGGAAAGGGCATCGTATGCCTTTTGTTTATAATAAGCCAAACGATCTAAATATGCTTTCTTATCACTTTCCATTGAAAGATAAAAATAAGCACCATCTACCAATACAAAAATAAAATCAGCAGTAACCTGAGGATTCTCAACATTCGTGATATGCTGTTCATTGCACTGTTCAATCATCAGCGCAAGACCATTGCGTAACGCATCTAAAATAAGTTTATACTTTAACTTGATCTTTTTTTCCCTAAATGCCAAAGCATAAAAGGTATAAAACAATCCGTCATCAAAAAGCAGGTTCCATTTTTTAGAAAACAGCATTTCAATAGTGCCTTGTATATCGGCTAAGGTTGCTTTCCCTTTGTTTTTTATGGTGTAGATTAGTAAATACCGATCGAGTATGTGGTCGATCAGTTCGTAAGTAAGCCCTTCTTTGGTTTCAAAATAGTGGATAATAAGGCTTGGGTTAATATCCATCACCTTCGCAATCTTGGCAATAGAGGTATTTTCGTAACCCTCTTTCTTTGCTACCTGGTAAAATACCTTAATAATTTCTAGTCGTCTTGTCTCTTTTAGGCTTTTGCGTCCCATCGTGCAGTTAATTTAATTAGGCAAACTAATCAAAAGTAGTTGTATTCTGCAAATTTATTTTCCTTAATAGATTGAATGAACATTCAATTAATATATTAATTTAGTCTTAACTTAACTTTAACATGATATGTTCAATTTAGCGCCGCTGAAAAGAACTTATTACTCCAAATCAAACAACTAAATATTAAGAAAAATGAAAAAAAAGCTACTTTGGATGTTCACACTGCTGATCCTATCCACTAGCGGCTTTGCTCAAGGGATCGCCATTAAAGGTGTGGTCTCTGATGCAAAGACGGGTGAAACGCTTCCTGCGGTAAACATTACCGTAAAAGGGACAAACTTACACATCGCTACCAACAGCAGCGGTATTTACACGTTAAGCAGTGTAAAACCTGATGCAACCCTTATTTTTTCCTACATTGGCTACAAGCAACAGGAAATTGCCGTTGGCGGCAGAACAAAAATCGACGTTTCTCTATCTCCAGACTTTGCCAACCTTGATGAAGTGGTGGTAGTTGGGTTTGGAACCAAGAAAAAAATCAATGTTGCCGGTGCAATTGATCAGATTTCTGGTAAACAGCTCGAATCGAGACCAGTAACTAACGTATTGCAGGGTTTACAGGGCATTAGCCCCGGGCTGAACATCACTTACGCTGGTGGTGCACCGGGCAGTGTACCTAACATTAACATCAGGGGCTATACTTCCATTAACGGGGGCTCACCATTAATTGTTATTGACGGTATTCCTGCTACCAGTAATGATGATATGTTACGCTTAACACCTTCTGATATCACTTCTTTTACGGTATTACGCGATGCGGCATCGGCAGCCATTTATGGAGCACGTGCCGCATTTGGTGTAATTTTGATTACCACTAAACAAGGCGTGGCAGGCAATAATGTAATTAGTTACAATACTTTCCAGTCTTGGGCTAAACCAACTTTACTCCCTAAGCCAGTCACCGATCCTTATATTTTTTCGAGGGTTTTAGAAACCTCTACCGATAATACCCCCTGGGATTATGTAAATTATAGCGATGAATATTACCGTTGGGCAAAAGAAAGATCAGATAATCCTTCCATAGCCGATACCCGATTGAACCCAACCGATCCTACCAAATGGGCTTATATGGGAAGTAACGATTGGTATAATTATTTTTTTAATAACTCAAGTTTATCTAAAAGCCATACCCTTACCTTCTCAGGTGGGGCTACCGTTAATGAAAAACCTTTAACCTATTATCTTTCTGCAGATTACACCAAAGATAACGGACTAAACAAACTTACCGCCGATTATTGGGATCGTTATGGTTTGAGATCAAAAGTGGGCTTTTCTCCGCTTTCATGGCTTAAAATCGATAATAACCTGAATATTTATCAAACCAAACGGGCACTTCCCAACGGAAATATTACCGATCTGTATTATCTGATGCCTACCGATGTAGCTAAAAACCCTGACGGTACCTGGGCAAATACCGCTGCTGGTAAATTGGCTGCAAAACTTGTTGATGGAGGAAATAACCTTCAGAATATGTTCGGTTTCCAGAATATTACCAGTGCTACAGCTTTGTTTTTAAAAGGCGATCTTCAGGTAAATGCTGATGCATCTTTTAAGCGCGAACTATGGAAAACACATAATGATAGCAAAAAATACAAAATCGGCTATGGTCCAAATGATATCCGCGAAGAGGGTGGAAACGGTTCGGTAACTGAAAACAATGGTTATTTATACAACAATACGTTTAATTTATACACCACCTATAAAAAAACCTTCGGTGATCATTTTTTCAGCGCAATGGTAGGTTTCAACAGTGAAGATTATAGTTATTCTGCTGTTAATGCGAGCAAAGATATCCTGATTTCTTCCTCATTACCTTACCTCTCACTTACCAGCGGAACAGCAACAGCTAGCGCAGGTTATTCCGCCTATGCCACCAATAGTGCATTTTCGAGATTAAATTACACATATAAAAACAGGTACATATTTGAGGCAACAGGACGGTATGATGGTTCTTCACGCTTTCCAATCAACAGACGCTGGGGATTTTTCCCTTCTGCTTCCGTGGCCTGGATAACAAGTGGCGAGGATTTCTTTAAATCATTATCACCAACAATATCTACCTTTAAACTCCGTTCTTCTTATGGCGATCTTGGAAATCAGGGAGCACTTGGAAACGACAACAATGCTAACTTTGGTTATATCCAATCACTTTCCACTGGGACTTCTGGTTATCTGATCGGGGGTAATGGCCAGAACCAGATCATTAATGGTGCCCCGGGACTAAATGTTGATCCTCAGACTTATACATGGGAAAGGGTATCGACCTTAAACATCGGTACCGATATCGGACTATTGAGCGATAAACTCTCTTTCACCTTCGATTATTATATCCGCGATACCAAAGGTATGCTTACTGCAGGACAGGAATTGCCAGGTGTGTTAGGCACCGGTGTACCACGTCAGAATTCAGCAGATCTTCGCACCAAGGGATGGGAGCTTTCGGTAACCTATAGAGACCGGTTTGATCTCGGTTCGAAACCTTTCAGCTTTGATGCTAAAATATTCCTGGCCGATTCTAAAGCCAAAATTACCAAGTTCAAGAATGACCAGAACCTATTTTCAAATTACCGCGAAGGACAGGTTCTTGGAGAAATATGGGGATTACAGAATGATGGCGTTTTTCGCAGTAAAGCAGAAATTGCCGCTTTAGATGAATCTGCACTTATTCCATGGGGTGCCCTTTCTATTGTTGAGGGATGGCCAAAATACGTAGATCTTGACGGAAATAAGAAAATAGAAAAAGGACTGAGTTCAAACGATCCAAAGGATTTAAAAATCATTGGAAACAGTTCTGACCGTTATACCATTGGTGCCAACCTGAATATGGATTGGAGTGGTTTCGATCTTTCAGTGTTTTTGCAAGGTGTACTAAAAAGAGACTTTTACCCTCATCACTATCTTTTCTGGGGGCCATATCAACAACCTTATGCTAACGTTTACCCTTGGAACCTTGATTTTTACCGTGGAGCAGCTGATTCGCCAGAACAAAGGGCTAAACACTCGGCTTCATATATCGCCGCCGGACTCGCTGATGCCAATACCGATTCACAATATCCAGTATTACAATCGTGGCTTGCCGATGCCAATTATGGATCGGGTTTAGATATTCCCCAAACTAAATATTTGCTAAATGGTGCTTACCTGAGGATCAAAAACGTATCACTTGGTTATACCCTACCAGTTAAATGGACCAAAAAGTTTCATCTAAACCGCCTTCGTGTATTTGTTACCGGAGAAAACCTATATGAGTTTTCTTCGATCAAGAAATTTATCGATCCAGAAGCGGTTAACCAGGGACCAAGCGCCTGGGCATATCCTTATCAACGCAGATATGCTTTCGGTTTAAACCTCGATTTTTAACCTAAGCCCTCACATTTAAATCATTTCAAAAATGAAAAAGTATATATATATCGTATTTATTGCAGCTGTGGGTATGCTCGCGGCCTGTAAAAAAGCTGGGCTGGACCGTTTTCCACAAACTTCCATCTCCCCTAACCTGTTCTTTAATACGGAAAGTGATCTTTCGCTTTACGTAAATGGCCTAATCTCTCAGCCAGACCGCAATACTTACCTTAATGATCAGAGTACCGATAACGTAGCCACCACCGCAGCAGTTGAGATAAAAAATGTTATGACTGGTAACACGAATGCCCAGAACATCACAACTGGCTGGAGCTGGAGCAGGTTAAGAAACATTAACTACTTTCTGGAGAATTACGGAAAAGCACAGGTTTCTGCTGCCGTTAAAAACCATTATGCAGGTTTGGCCAGGTATTACCGTGCCGAATTCTCTTTAGACAAAGTAAAGCGTTTCTCTGATGTACCATGGTATTCAGGCACATTGGAACCAGGTGACGAAGAACTATATAAAGCTCGTGATCCACGGACATTGATAGCCGACAGTATAATGGCAGATCTGGATTTTGCCTATAAAAATGTAAGGGAAAGTGTTCCGGTGGGTACCCCAGGAAAATGGGCAGTAGCCACGTTATATGCACGGGCAGCACTTTACGAGGGTACTTATCGCAAATACCATAATGAACTGAATTTAAGCAGCTCAGCAAATACTTTTTTAGAAACTGCAGCAAGAATTTCCGGGGAGATCATCGCTGGCAAAAAGTTTAACATTTACAATACCGGGAAACCGGAACAGGATTATGCAACACTTTTCTCCAGTCAGGATTTAACTGCCAATAACGAAGTGATTTTGGTTAACATCTTTGATCTGAGTAAGAGCAAAAGCCAGAATGTGAATTCGACTGTATTCGGCGATTATGAGCAGGCACCCGCTAAAGACCTATTACAAACGTACTTAATGAAAGATGGAAGTAGGTTTACAGACGTAGCCAATTACGCGCAACTGGGTTTTGTGGCAGAATTTAAAAACCGTGATCCACGCATGTCGCAAACCATAGTTTATCCAGGATGGATCAGAGTGCCCGATCCTACACCATATATTCAGCGCTTAAACAAAAACTTCACAGGCTATCACCAACTAAAAGGTTATGTAAACAGTACCGATAATGCGATCTTAAACGGCGTAGATTTTCCGGTATACCGTTATGCAGAAGTGTTGTTAACCTATGCTGAAGCTTTCGCCGAATTAGGCACATTAACTCAAGCTCAGCTCGATCAATCTGTAAACCTGCTTCGTAGAAGAGCTGGCTTGCCTGATCTTAACCTGGCAACGGCTAACGCCAATCCCGATCCTGCATTGCAATTGCAATATCCAAATGTTACCGCTAACGCAGGTATTATACTCGAAATTAGAAGGGAACGCAGGGTAGAATATGCATTCGAAAACATGAGATTTGACGACTTAATGCGTTGGAAAGTGGGCAAACTGCTCACCAAAAGCCCTGAAGGCATGTTTTTCGCTGGCTTGGGCAAATACGACCTTACTGGCGATGGTATTGATGATATCATTTTGATCGATAGAACGGCAACTATTCCGGGCGAAGACCAGAAGGAAAAGAACTCACTTGGCGTAAAACTTATTTATTACCGTGCAGGATTAATCGGGACTGATGCAACGGTTTACTTAAAGAATGGCAACACCGGAGGGAATATCGTAACAGAAAATGTGACCAGAAACTTTGAGGAACCAAAATTCTATTATCGCCCTATTCCACAGCAACAAGTAATCCTGAACCCTAAACTGAAACAAATTTTTGGTTGGTAATGATGGCAGAAATAAAAAGAAGGTCTTTATTAAAGGCCATAGGACTATCAGCAGGTGCTGCATTTTCAGGCACATTACCAGCATTGGCTTCAGAAACACTCCTAGAGAAACCAAAAGGTAAAAAACTAGTGCTTACTGTGCCGCATATTACCGATGTGCACATACGTGCAGGAGAAAATGCCCCTAAGCGATTTAAAGCATGTTTAAAACAGATTATCAGCAAACATAAAGTTGATTTCTTCTTAAACGGAGGAGATTCGATTAACGATGCTTCTTACGATAACGTAGTGCGTAACCAGGTAACCGAACAATGGACTATCTGGGATGACTGCATTAAAACAATTGATAGATACGAAATACACAGCTGTATTGGCAACCACGATACCTGGTGGAAAGCGCCTGCAAAAGATGATGAAATGTATGGGAAGAACTATGTGGTGAAACGGCTGAAAATTCCTAACCGTTATTATAGTTTCTCAAAAAAGAACTGGCATTTTATTATTCTTGACGGGAATAACAGTAAAATTTCGCTTGATGATGAGCAGTATAACTGGCTTGAGCAGGAATTAAAAAACCTTCCTGCTGCTACACCTACCCTGCTCATGTCGCATTATCCAATCCTGGGCACCACCCAGGTATTGGTTGGTGGCGGACACTCGGATTGTAAAAAACTGAAAGATCTTTTCTACAAACACCGCGATAAGGTAAAAATCTGCCTGAGCGGACACAACCATCTTTCCGATCAAACGGTTTACAATGGCGTTCGATACTGTTGTAATGGAGCCATGAGTGGTTTTTGGTGGGGCAAGGGCGATGCAGAATCGGCAGGCCCTGGCTATTACCTGGAAACCCCGCCTGGATATGCAATACTTAAAATGTACGATGACGGAACAGTTGAAAACGAATACTTTCCACACACTTTCTAATAAATAATAGAACTATGTTATTAAGGACAATTATTTTCGCCTGTTGCGTTTCATTATCAGTATCGTTATCAGCCCAAACCAGAGCCCGTAAAGTGGTCTATGTAATCGCTGATGGCATCCCTGCCGATGTGATGGAACGCTTGGACTTACCGAATTTTAAAAAGATCATCTCAGCGGGATCATATTCGCGCATGCATGTGGGTGGCGATAAGGCAAGTTATAATGAAACACCAACCATATCTGCTGTTGGTTATAACAGTTTGCTTACTGGCACCTGGGTAAATAAACATAACGTACCCGATAATGACATTAAGGCGCCCAACTACAATTATCAACACATTTTCAGGCTGTTTAAAAATCAGTATCCCGAGAAAAAAACGGCAATTTTCTCCAGCTGGACCGATAACCGGACTAAGTTGCTTGGCGATGGGCTTCCTGAAACTGGCACCTTTAAGCCCGATTTTGTAGCCGATGGTTACGAGTTAGATACGATTCGCTTTAAACATGATAAAAATTCGGCCTACATGCACCTTATTGATGAGGAAGTGGTTAAGCAGGCCGCCAACACCATTCATGGTAAAGCACCTGATCTTTCGTGGGTATATCTCGAATATACAGATGATATGGGGCACCGTTATGGTGATAGTCCTGAGTTTTATAATGCCATCCAAATGTTGGATAAACAAATGGGCCAGATTTGGGATGCCATTACTTACCGCGAACAGAAATTTAAAGAAGATTGGTTGATCGTAATCACCACCGATCATGGACGTGATGAAAAAACTGGTCGCGGACATGGCGGTCAATCTGATCGTCAACGTTCAACCTGGATGGTGAGCAATTATAAAAACCTGAATACTTACGCCCAGTACTTCGATCTTGGTGTTGTAGACATCATGCCGTCAATCGCCCGTTATCTCCATGTAAAACTACCTGAAAATGTAGCTCAGGAAATTGATGGCACAGCATTTATCGGTCCGGTATCCATATCAGGATTAAAAGCAAATTATGTACAAAATCATCTCGACATTAGCTGGAAAGCACTTGAAAAGAAAGGAAAAGTAAAAATTTGGCTGGCAACAAGTAATAACTTTAAAACAGGTGAAAAGGATAATTACCATCTTTTGGCCGAGGTTGATGCTAGCCAGCAACATTATTTTGCCGATCTTAAGGATTACCCTTCGACTTTTTATAAACTACTACTTGAAGCACCAGATAATATGCTTAATAAATGGATAAGCATTAAATAATTAGTTTCATCTCTAATTTCCAATACCTTATCACCCTTAAGCCCAATAGCTGATCGTTTAAGATCGGATATTGGGCTTTTTAATTACCAATGGCACTTATCAAATTCGCTGCAAACTGTTTCAACTTAGTATGGCGTATTAAATAATTGAAAGAAATAATACCCAAAAATGCGCAACTTAATCCAGCCAATACATCAAGCGTATAATGATGGCTGGTATAAACGGCCGAAAACCAGATTCCGAGCATTACGGTAAAAAAGAAAATATTGATTTTCCCCAGCCGGTTTTTTAAACCATAATAAACAACAATAACCGGGTACGATGAATGTAGCGATGGCATAGCCGCAAATACATTAGAACCTTTGCTGTATATCCCATGAAAAAGTGTAATGTTAAAATAATGGTCAAACCGGGCCAATCCAGCAGTATTACCAGCAGTTTTCGCGATAAATTCGAAGCCATGTTCCTGCACATACCATGGTGGTGCAGCCGGAAAAGCATAATAAACCACAAAACCCAACAGGTTTACCCAAACAAAAGTGAGCGAAAACTGAACAAACTGTTCTTTATTCTTAAAGAAAAGATAAGTAGCGAATGCTAAAGGAACGGGCACCCACATCAGGTAGAAAAACCCTGTCAATACATCAAAAAATGCAGTACTGTTTATTTTCCAATACTCGTTAGGTGTAAGTATTAAGCCATGGTAGTTAATGCCGAAAGTATTTTTTTCAAGGTCATACAAATCTTCAATATGTACCGTATTAAAAAGATAGTTTGGAAAAGCTTTCATGTAATCAAACAGGATCCAGTAGACGATAAAGATTGAAAAGCCAAGAATAAATCGCCTTGTTCCCGCTGAGATGAAAAATAATGCATTAAAAATAAAAATCAGTACCAGCTGATCGATTTTAAAGCCGACTAACAATATAGACAACAAGAGATAGCCAACAGAAATAGCAGCTGTTAGATAAATATTCCGAAGATTATAAAAACTGTTTTTAAGCAATACCTCTTGCTGCATGTTATTTTTTATCAAAATTAGACCTAAAAACATGGTCCCAAAAAGTCCAGCTTACCCCATAACCCTTGGTCGAATCGGAATAATGGTGAAGCATATGATGCTGTTTTAGCTGTTTCCAGAAACCACTTTTAAAACTGGCATGGTGAAGTGCATAATGCACCATATCGTAAAATAGGTAGCCGATCATAAAACCGGAAAAAAATGGATAAACCACGGTATCGGGCAGTAACCAATCGAAAAGAAAGTAAAAACCCAGAGCCATAGGCATACTGGCCGAAGGTGGCATGACTAACCTTTTCGCATCGTTAGGGTAATCGTGGTGTACACCATGAAAAATAAAATGGATTTTCTTGCCCCACTCCGCTTCTGGTTCGAAATGGAAAACGTAGCGGTGCAGGAAATATTCGGTGATTGTCCAGATGGCCAGACCGAGTAAAAACCAACCTGCAAAGCTCAAAACTGGCATTTCGATTTCCACAATTGCTTTCCAAAAAAGAAAGGCAATAACTGGCACATACACGATCAACGGCACATAAAACCGAACTTTTGATAAACCCTCTAAAAAGTCATTCTTAAACATCCTGATGGATGCGGTGGAATTTGAAACAAAATTCTTTTTCATTGGTAAAATTATTTAAACTGGTCTTCGGTTTATCCTTTGGCCGTCATCTCGACTGAAGCGAAGCGGAATGGAGAGATCTATCGAGTTAGATTTCTCGGCTACGTTGCACTTCGCTCGAAATGACGTGTAGAGAGGACTCCGCTCAGACTGACATAACGATATAGATTTTAATAAAAGGGTCGTCATTGCGAGGCACGAAGCAATCTTAAGACGATCGCTATAACCTACAATTTAAGATTGCTTCGTCGGCTGAAAAAGCCTTCTCGCAATGACGAACTTTGTGAGAACGCCATCCGCATTACGCCCTCCGCTACACCTTAATCCTTTCAACTAACACCTTTGAAGGCTCCGAAGCATCCACCCCTTTTATCTCTACATATTTTACATTCGGAAACCAAAATGTACCGCCTTCAATTCGAAGGAATATCCGTTCTAATTGCATTTTTTTATTGTTGATCGTGACAAAAACATGGTATTTTTTATCTACACCAGATTTATTCAGGTACATGGGCAGTTTTTTATGTGAGGTAAACCGCAATTCGAACTGCCCATTACCCAAATTTTTGCTGATAATGCCATATGCAAATTTCCGTTGGATATAACTCAGTTCTCTCTTTTCGCCTTTATCTCCATAGCGCATCCAAAATACATTTACGGGCTGTTCTTTATTTACTTCGCCATGTTTATCTATGTTTAACTGGCAGATGATGGTATTGGTATTCGGATCGCGTTGTAAATAAAATAGTTGATTGCTGATGCCCTTTGGCGTTGGAAAGTTAATTGGAGAAGGATCGGTGCCCTGCGCTTTTGCGTTAAGAGAAAACATTCCACTTAATCCCGTCAACACTAGACCCGCAATCAACGCAGCTTTGTTATTTCCTTTTCGCTCATTAAATTCTTGCGCTTCTAAGCCTTTTTTCGCCTCTTGTAAGCGTTTAACAGCTGTGATATTGGTTAATACGGCCATTATCGTAATGGGTATGGTAAAAATAGACATCGTTTCGAAAACATGGAATGAAATGCCTGGCACATAAACCTTATAATCGCCTCCTATAAAATGGCCTGCAATACCACAAGCAATCGCAAAAACGCCAATGGTTACCACACGTTCTGGCCGCTGCATTAAACCGCCCTTACACTCCACGCCCAAACCTTCGGCCCTTGCGCGAGTGTAACTCACCATCATTGAGCCAATGAGTGCGATAAATGCGAACAACGAACTTAAGAAATAATGATGTGCCACCAGGTAATAACAGATCCCCAAAAACATGATCATTTCGCTATAACGGTCGAGTACCGAATCGTACAAGGCGCCAAATTTCGAACTCATATTCCCCAAACGGGCCACCTGACCATCGAGCATATCGAACAGACCAGCAAAAAGCACTAATGCGCCTCCCCAACCGATATAAGACATATCGCCACGGTTCGATTTTTCGGCACCCAATACAAAAATCACAGCCACACCAACATTTAGGATTAACCCTATGGTTGTTACCGCATTAGGTGTTAAACCTATTTTAATCAATCCTTTTACAAAAGGGTTGATTACTTTATATATGCCCTGTTGCAGGCTGTCTCTTAATTTAGTCTCCATAGCTTTTTCTTAAAAATCAAATTTTACCCTTGCCCTTATTCCCCATTCCGAAACTTCTGGATTGTTGAGGTAGTTGAAACGCTTTACCAGATCTACCCTTAATAATTTAAAGATGTTACCAACGCCAACACTGCCTTCCATGTAGGGTTCATTGCCCAAAGCATAAGTTCTCTGTGCACCGTTTTCGTAAATGGGAAGCTGATACAATCCTGATTGAAAATTTGGATTATTTTCATTCCGCAGACCACCATATAAGGCTTTAAAGGACACCACTTCCCTCAATTTTAATTTTTTGATCAAAGGCACTTTATTAAAAAAGAAGCCATTAAAATTGTGGTCTATGTTAATGCTCACATAATGATCGCTTACAAATTCGAGGAAGTTCATCAGGTTGTACGAATTGAGCTGATAGGCATAAGTTTGGTTGGCACGGTGTATAGCCAATAATGGAAAAGGCACTTTTCCGGCGATATAACCTCCTTCGAAAGTTACATCACTATAGCCTAACTGCGATAGATAGAAACGTTTATCGATGCTTCCCATTAAGTTATGGTAATTGTATTCGCCACCAAAAACACCTTTTAAACCTGCAGTATAGCGTAAATTAAATACGGGATAACGGTCGGCAATGGGCACACGGTATATTTTTCCCTGATAAAATTTCTCATTTGGTGCGTACCTGAGTTGCAAAGAAATTTCGCTGGTAGTTAACCTGTTAACAGATTGATTTGCTGCATTAAGATAATTGAGTCCACCGGCAGGCGTTTGAGTCCACTTTTTAAAACCAAGGTTGTAAGAAAAGTGATTTTCGAACTCTTTAACATAATCTAAGCGGTAAAAATCGTTATACAGCAACATATCGTTTACGCCTCTTTTAAATGAGAGCAGAAAATTATCTTCCTGCACAAACTGTAGCTCTTGCCCAGGAATTTTGGTATCGCGCTGAAAACTCGCCCTAACGTAGTTCTGAGGGAATTCGTAGATTGATTTATTGTTCAGCGAATAAGTTCCGGAAAGGAAAAACTTCCATTTCTCATCTTTAATGCCATAGGCTAAGTAATTTTCGAAATAATAGCGTTTACTGAGCTCGGGCGTTGTTCTTCCTCCAACTCTCAACCTTAAACCTTCTACATTATTAAAGCTGTAAAATGTATTTACCGGACCAATTTCATAAGGGCCTAAATTCTGATAGCCTGCAAATAAAAGGGTAACAATTCTCATGGTCCGCTTAAAAGATGGCAGATTTTGCAGGGTATCGATATTGCCATAAATCTTCAACTGATCCTTCGAAATAGTATCCAGTCTGTTTTTCTCCCAAAAATTATTGTCTTTTTTAGCAGCATCCGCCAGCACAACGGTATTTTTCCCCTGAAAAATAGTATCGGGCAAAACCGTATCGAACTGGTAATTTTTATAGGTAACGCTACGTTCGCCTGTAAAGCCTATGCCTTTGGTTTTGCCAATGCCGAAATCGGCCAATAGATTGCTTTTGCTTAAACTGTATTTTCCTTTATCGTTGGCTTCAAAATCGAGATCGACTTTTAGCGCACGAACAAAGTTGAGGTTAATGTTTTTGTTTACACCAAAGGAAACGCCTGTAACCGCATAATGACTGTCGTTGGTTACATAAATCTTTCCCTCAAATAACATATCGTTTGTATTTCGGGGCGTAAAAGACAGCTCAATAATTTGAGGTTTTTGATTTTTTAGCGTATCGGTAATAAAAAACTTATAAAAAGCAGGTGCACCATCCGAAATCGGGCTTAAAAATTCATTACTGATGACCGAAATATTGTTTTTATAGATATCAATATCCTGGTACATCCTATCGAAATAGGTTTTCATTCCCTTATTGTCGATGTAGCGGCTATCAAAATTGACCTGTTTTTCGGCAATTACAACCGTTTTATTCTTTTCAGGTGTTTTACTGAGGTAACTATCTGAAAGTTTTTCTTGAATATAAACTGGAAGGAGGTTTTTCCCTCCGATCAATGTCGAATCCTGTTCCTGAAACAAAAACTGATAATTCCTGAACATCTTTTTGTTCTTAAACTTATCCGATACATTACTCAACGAGAACAACATTTTTTCATATTGCCTAAAAGACACGGTGTTGTAGCTCTTAATGCGGTTTTCTTCCTTATGGGCAATTACCTGTCGGATCAATTCTACGGCTGGATTATCCTTATTGCGGTATTTTATCTTTTTACCACCTACGATGATCACTTCATCAAGTGCCCTCGAATCGGGTACCAAAGCAAGATCAAGTTCCTGCGTTGCAGATGGCATAATATTTTTAAAAACTACCCGATAGCCCACGTAATTAAAACTGATTTCATTTTGAGGATCGGGAGAAACCAATGTGTACTTTCCGTTTACATCGGTTTGTATGCCTATTTTGGTATCTTTAAAGAAAACAGAAACATTAGGCAGGGTTTCTTTGGTAACCGCATCGCGCACTATGCCCGATACGACCGTTCTCTGGCCAAAAGCATTTACCTGCAAAATAAAACTGAGCACCACGAGTAACAAAAATGAATAGATCGGTTTCATTTAACTTGAAAAAATAAACTGCTTTTGCATGATATAATTATAGCTTATCCCAGTTAAAACCGAGCTAAGTACTTTAGCGAGTACGTAATTGAGATTAAAAAAGTGGGTGAGGATAAACACACCCGTGGTTACGATAATCAGATTACCTGCCCATACCAAAATGTATTTTAACATCTGCCATTTAATAGCTGTAGATTCACTTTCGAAAACCCATTTCCGGTTCACATAAAAATTAACCACTCCACCCGTAACCGTACCGGTAATGCTTGCCGCCAAATACCACCAACCAAAAAGATTTACGGCAATAATGGTCACACCGAAATCTGTTGCCGAGGCCACTAAGGATGATGCCTGTGCTTTTAGATAAGTGAACATCATGGTTAAAACAATTCTAAAACAACAAGCAGTTGCAGAATAACATTTGCATAAATCCCAGCCAGTACATCATCGGCCATTACACCCCAACCACCCGGTAACGCTTCGAGTTTACGGATGTAAAGTGGCTTGAGTATATCAAAAAACCTAAAAAGAACTAGCCCTATTAGGGTGTATTCCCACTTTAAAGGCACAAACAATAGGGTGATGCACATTCCTGCCACTTCATCAATCACCACCCTTTGATGGTCTTTTCCCCAAATCTCTTCCACCCGATCGGCACTCATCACCCCCAACATTACGATGAGCATAGTGAAGAGCACCGGCCATAAATAAGGGTTGGTATAAGGGCTCTGGAAAAGATGCCAGCAGATGCAGGTTGCTATAGCAGCATAAGTACCTGCGCCCTTGCCGATATACCCGATTCCCAGAGCCGTTGAAAGAAATTTGTGGATAAACACTATACTGTTTCTATCAGTTCTTCTTCATAATCCTGGCCTAAATGGGTGATCAATTCTTCGCCCATAATGTAACGTAAGGTATTCTGAAGTTTCATTAACTGTTTAAAAATGTCGTTTTCTGCTGGTACACCTAGAATTGTCTGTGGCGATTTCAAGTAGAATGATAACCATTCCTGAATGCCTGACATATTTGCGCGTTTGGCCAGATCGATAAACAAAGCAAGATCCAGTACAATTGGCGCAGCTAAAATCGAATCGCGACAAAGGAAATTAATTTTGATCTGCATTTTGTAGCCTAACCAACCGAAAATATCGATGTTATCCCAGCTTTCTTTGTTATCACCGTGAGGCGGATAATAGTTGATCCTGATTTTGTGGTACATATCTCCATACAAATCAGGGTTAACATCTGGTTTAAAGATATCTTCCAATACCCCCAGTTTCGATACTTCTTTTGTTTTAAAGTTATCCGGATCATCTAATACAAGGCCATCGCGATTACCCAAGATATTATCAGAAAACCAACCATTTACACCCAACGAACGTGCTGCTAAACCAGGTGCTAAAATGGTTTTCATCAAAGTCTGACCTGTTTTAAAATCTTTACCAGCAATTGGGGTATCGGTTTCTTTAGCCAGTTCAATCAGTGCAGGAATATCGACGGTTAAGTTTGGTGCACCGTTAGCGAAAGGAATTCCTAATTTTAATGCAGCATAGGCATAAATCATACTTGGCGCAATGCGTAAATCGTTGTCTCTTAAACCTTGCTCAAATGCAGCAAGCGATTCGTGCACTTCTGATGCTTCGAAATAAATTTCAGTAGAACCACACCAAACCAATACAATACGGTCGCAATTATTTTCTGCTTTGAAGTTTTTAATATCTTCCATTACGGCTAAAGCCAGTTCGTAACGGTTATCGATATCTTTTACATATTTACCATCCAGGTTTTTTACATAATTTCTGTCGAAAGCAGCACGCATTGGCTTAATGGCCTGTAATTCTTCACGTACATCACGTAAAAGGTTAGCATCTAACACACGGGCATTCATTGCTGCTTCGTAAACGTTATCCTCGTATACATCCCAGCCACCGAAAACTAAGTCTTCAAGACCAGCTAAGGGCACAAAATCTTTAATTTTTGGTTGTTTGTTTTCAGTTCTTTTGCCCAAACGGATAGTACCCATCTGTGTTAACGAACCGATAGGTTTCGATAAACCCTTTTTAATTGCAGCAACTCCGGCAATCATTGTTGTTGCTACAGCGCCTAGTCCTGGCATTAATATTCCCAGCTTGCCTTCAGCTGCTTTTACTTGTTGTTTCATTGTATTTTATTTAAAATCTTATAACCAATTGTTTTTACGGTACCAGTTTATGGTTTCAGTAAGGCCCTGTTCGAGCCCGAATTGGGGCACAAAACCAAAGTCGTTCTGAATATTTTTAATATCACAGCCCCAGTTCAGGGCGGTGAGTTCTTTTATTTTATCTACGTTTAAGGCAGGTATTTTATTAAATACGCCATACAAGCGTTCCATCGACCAGGCAAGGCTTTTAATCATTTGCACAGGTACATTCACAGTCACTGTTTTTTTGTTTAAGGCCTTACGTACATGTGCAGCTAGCGCAGAACGGTTATAAACTGCCCCATCAGAAATGTTATAACTTTTGCCAACCACATCAGATGCGAGTGCTTTTACAATAATATCGGCCAGATCAGTAGCATATACAAAACTGAGTTCCTGTTCTTGCTTGCCGATATACAGTTCGAATCCTGCTTTAATCGTTTTAATCAATATGAAAATGTCTTTCTCCCTAGGACCATACACTGCTGTTGGCCTGAAGGTAATTAAGGGCAAATTTGGGATCTGAGCCAAATACGTTTCTGCAAGTGCCTTGCTGATCCCATAATTGGTTACCGGATTTGATGCCCCCTTATCGGTTAGTTTTTCATTTTTTTGATTTAAAGGCCCCAGTGCAGCCAAACTGCTGATAAATACAAATTTCTTTATCACATGTGTCGATTTGGAAGCCGCGAGCGCCAGATTTCTGGTGTAAATGGCGTTTACCTGGTTGTAATCATCAAGTTTTTTCGCCTTTGTTACGGCAGCTGCGTGAACGATATAGTCGTATTTTTTTTCTTCTATATTTTCTTTTAGCAGGTAGATCGAAGAAAGATCAAGATCCACGTAGTTGATCGGAAAATCTTTAAGATGATCTACACTGGCTGATTGACGAGCATTTGCATACACCTCAAGATCGTTCGCCAAGGCAGATTCAATCAAGTGATAGCCCACAAACCCTGTTGCCCCTGTTATCAATACCCGCTTTTTCATATCACTTTCTCCAAAATCCTGTATTTTCGGTATAACTCCCCGCCAATATCTTCAATAGGTTTATTAATCATATCATTATGATCTAAAGTCCAGCTGGCCTCTGCATATTTCATGTTTTTGGCCTTGAAATGTTTGATGATCCGGCCGTAAAGACAAGCTTCAATTCCCATTTTACGGTAACCATCTACTACACCAAGCAATAAAATCCTGATGCCATCAATTTTCTTTTTATTGGCTAAAAGTTTGATCAAACCAGTAGGAAACAACCTTCCGCGTTTAATCTTGATCAGGATCTGGTTGATATCGGGTATAGCCAGTGCAAAACCTACAATCTTGCCATGCTGCTCGGCCAGGATGCAAAACTCAGGGTCGAGAATCAGTTTTAAATCATTTGCCGTATAGTCAAACTCTTTATCTGTCATCGGTACAAAACCAAGGTTTTTATCCCATGCTTTGTTGTACACATCTCTTACCGCGTTGCACTCTTCCTTGAATTTCTTCATGTTGATTTTGCGGAGTACAATGTCATTGCGGAGCAGCCGTTCTTCTATCCTATCCAGCAGCTTAACCGATCTTTCACTATAGTTACCTGCAGTATAACGGTAGGCCCTTAAATCTACATTTTTCTGAAAACCTGTCTGTTCCAAAAGCGGCAGGTAATATTGCGCATTGTAGGGCATCATGGCTACAGGAGGTCCATCAAAACCTTCTATTAACAGCCCACAAACCTCATTGGTCGAAAAATTTACAGGCCCTAAAATTTTCGTCAATCCTCTTTCCGTCAACCATTCCTGTGCCGCACCCAAAAGCTCATTAGCCGCTGTTACATCATCAATACAATCGAAAAAGCCAAAGAAACCATCATTTCCGCCGTAAACTTTATTGTGGTTAGTATTGTTAATTGCGGCAATTCGCCCGACTATTTTACCATCATCATAAAGCAAAAAAAGCTGTATCTCTGAATGTTCGTAAAAAGGATGTTTGCCAGGGGTAAGCAGATCACGCTGTGCAATAAAAAGTTCCGGAACATAGTTTACATCGCCAGCATACAATTGATGCGGGAAATCTACAAACGCCTTTAGTGCTTTTTTACCAGAAACCTTTACCAGTTCTCTCATGATTGGCTTCCTACTAATTCTACGTTAACGGCCTTAAATGCTGCACTTAGTTTTGTTATGGCTGATTCAATCTGATCGAAAGTATGCGTGGCCATTAAAGAGAATCTAATCAAAGATGAATCTGAAGGCACAGCTGGCGAAACTACCGGGTTTACAAATACCCCATTTTGCTGAAGGGTATTGGTAATCATAAAGGTTTTGGTATTATCGCGAATGTAAATGGGAATAATCGGACTGTTGCTGTGCCCGATATCGAAACCTGCGTCGAGCAAAAGTTTCTTTGCATATTCTGTATTGGCCCAAAGTTTATCAATCCGTTCAGGTTCCGATTCGATAATATCCAATGCAGCAATCACACTTGCTACAGCAGATGGCGGCATACTTGCACTGAACATCAGTGAGCGGGCACGGTGCTTAATATATTCTATCGTTTCGGTATTACCAGCAATAAAACCACCTAATGAGGCCAGTGATTTGCTAAAAGTGCCCATAATCAGGTCTACATCGTCGGTAAGATTGAAATGTGATGCCGTTCCCGATCCATTAAAGCCAATTACACCAAGGCTATGTGCATCATCCATCATAATATTGGCGCCAAATTCGTTGGCAATATCTACCATTTCAGGAAGGTTAACCAGATCACCTTCCATACTGAAAATGCCATCAGAAACAATCAATTTAGCCGAATCTTCGGGTAACCTGCTTAATTTACGGCGCAGATCCTGCATATCATTATGCGCATATTTAATTGTGCGCGAAAAGGCCAAACGGCTTCCATCAATAATAGAGGCATGATCGTACTCATCCAGCAACAGATAATCGTTACGATCTAATAAACAGGATATTACCCCTAAGTTAACCTGAAAACCAGTGCTAAAAAGTACTGCAGCTTCTTTACCTACATACTCGGCCAATCGGTTCTCTAACGTGAGGTGAATATCGAGCGAACCGTTCAGAAATCGTGACCCCGCACAGCCTGTTCCATATTTTTCTATAGCTGCTTTGGCGGCTTCTTTTATTTGGGGATGATTGGTTAAACCTAAATAGGAATTTGAACCAAACATGAGTACCTTTTTTCCATTTATAACCACCTCGGTATCCTGGCCAGACTCTATCGACCTGAAATAAGGATACAATCCCTTTTCTTTTATCACCGCCGCATCCTTAAAAGAGGCAATTCTATCTTGTAATTTTTTACGCATGCTGAACACTTATATTCTTCAGTTTTTTAAAACCCTGGTCTGAAAGTTTGGCCTGCACCTGAATACTACTTGTGGAGATTAAAATCAACTATATAGATTAAGGCCGTATTAACCAAACGATTTGATAACACAATTTTAACGCGGAATTGAAGCCAAAAAAAGGTTCAAATGTGGGATATATTGGTCAAAAAGTTGGATTGGCAAAATGTGACATTCAGATGAATTGACTAATTGACATTCTGACTTTTATTATAAAATAGTAAAACAATAAAAAACAGGCAAAACAGCATAATAAATAACATAAATTACTGTTTTTAAGTTAATTAAAATATTATATTTATTAATCAAAAGATTGAAAATTAATCAGGAATTAGTCATTTTAGAAAAATGTTATTGCAAAATTCATTACGAACATTACATTTGTCACAGCAAAATCCGACAGATAAAAGGGCGAAAAACCATCCACAACCGAATGGCTAAAATTGTAGTGCAAAAGATGATCGAATCTGTTAAGAAATTATTAAAAAACGCTGATCGATTTTATGCAACAAGAGTTACTCAATAAAACTTTTTCAGAAAAAAACCATGAGGAAGCGCTTTCTTTAAATGATGGCTTAATGGCGAAAATCCACCATAGTAGTGATCCGCATTATTGCAGTTCGGAACCTTTCCGCGTATCGAGTTATGCTTTAATTCTGATCACAAAAGGGAAGATGAACCTTCGGATAAATTTTGTAGAGCACGTATTAAATCACAGAGATATTCTACTCATTTTCCCACATGCCGTTTATGAGATTAAGGATAACAGCGATGTTTCTTTCATCAGTATCCATTTTAACAAAAGTTATTTAAAAACCAAGGGGGTATTCTTTAATAGCGGAGAAGCTTACAGAATGTTCCAGAACGATCCTACTCATAAATTTTCATTATCAAAAGAAGAATATACATTCATTTACTATGATATGCTTGCCCTGCACAAAAAGCTGAATGTATCTAAAGATACCCCGCAGATTAAAAACATTGTGCATAATAGCTTCCTGGAACTGCTATATGATCTCTTTCTGCTAAAAAACAAACAGAAAGACCCATTGCCTTTTGTTCACGATAGCAGGACAGAACTCACCAATCGTTTTTTATCGCTGGTATCAGAAAACTTTAAACAGGAAAAGCGTGTAATTTATTATGCCAACTGTTTACGCATTACACCGAGGCATTTATCGCAGGTTGTTAAACAGGTAACCGATAGAACGGCGGGGGCAGTTATTGATGAAATGGTGATCAGGGAAGCGAAACTACTGTTAACCAGCCATGTAATGAATATCTCGGAGGTAGCCATGGAACTTCGCTTTAGCAATTCCTCTTTTTTTGGCAAGTATTTTAAAAAACAGACGGGTATTACCCCGTCTGAGTATAAATTATCGAATAATATTGCGGTATAGCCCAATCTCATCACACTACTACAATAATTTCTTCGAAGCTTCGTCATAAGCAAAAATAACTTAACAACAGATAGAAAGGATGCACACAGATATGAAAATCCGTGTTTATCTGTGTGCATCTGTGGTTAAAAACGCTTAAATTAACGACATTGGTCACCCACCTGCAACGGGAAAGGGTTTATTATACCCATAATAGTAGTACTATCCATGCCTCCTAAACCTGATCAAAGCGGGATGCCGATTTCCTTCAAATTGGCAGAAGCGAGAGCAGGACTGAACCGTCCTAAATGCTCCTGCAATTGCTTTCCAAAAAACAAGTGTTAATGTTATTGATTTATACTAGTAAGTTTTTTCCCCGCGATATCTTCCCATCTATAAAGATGCAGACAGGTAGAGATCTTTAAACTTGATTCATTTTTTTTTTGGAAAGTAGGGATAGTGGTGCTTCGGCTCCCCTAGTCCCGCCCTTTGCTTTATCCCGATAGAAGGAATCGGGGATAACGCTGCCGGTCGGGTTTATTATACCCAAAATAGTAGTACTATTTATGCCTCCTAAAACTGATCAAAGCGAGATGCCGATTTCCTTCAAATTGGCAGAAGCGGGAGCGGGACTGAACCTCCCTAAATGCTCCTGCAATTGCTTTCCAAAAAATAAATGTGAATGTTATGGATGTGCACTAGTAAGTTTTTTACCTGCTATATCTTCCCATCTATAAAAATGAAAGGTTTTATCATCGCTCATGGCCACCAACAAACCGTGCTTAAAATCGTTATTTAAGGGAACTGAAACCACATCAATACCATCCGTTTGGTTGGCTGAATATTTAACCGTGGTTAACAGCGGATGTGGATGAGCAGTATTGGCTTTGGCCACCCGATCGTACACTTTTAACTGTTTAGCACCCTGATCGGATACGATAATATAACCTTTATTCCCTGAAGTTTTATAAATAGCAATACCTTCATTGTCGACAGCAAAATCACCTTGTCCAAAAAGTGCCAATTCTTTATTTCCCTTGGCCGGATCGGCATAATACTTACGTACACCTACCTGCTCATCGCAATAGTAAACATAACCCAGTTCGTTATCAACAGCGATGGCTTCTATTTCCTTCTTGCCACTATACTGGCCGAATTTCCGCACTAAATCTGCTTTAACATTGCCTTTTCCGTCATCTGACAATAGGTATTGCCAAAGATAACTTCCGTTTTTAGGACCCGTTTTACGGCCAACAATAGCATAAATTTTTCCACTAGGATCGGTATACATCGAAATTCCCATCAAATCGCGGTACTCCGCACCAGTTTCGCCTACAAAAACTGGAATTCCGCCATTATCGATTGCTTTCATATCGGGAAGAGAGAATATCCGCAGTTTATGGGTGTAACGTTCTGTTGTTACCGCAATATCTGTTTTTTTCCCAGCCAACTGCAAACCATACGCAATATCAACATTATCTGGTCGCTTTAAGCCTTTTACTGTTTTCGATTTGATGATTTTACCTTTCAGGTCGAAAACATATAAGCCACCACTGGTATCTTTATCGGTACCGATTACCAAAGACTGTGCTGGATCGTTAGGATTTACCCAGATCGCAGGATCGTCTGTATCAAAATCGACTGGATCAGATACATATAAGGGTTTTATTGCTTCACTATTTCCGCTTTGTGTACCTCCATTACATGAAATGGTTAGGCTTAAAACCACAAAGGTGGCAAGATTTAATATATTGTTACGCTTCATTTTATATTTTAGTTCCGTATGCACCAACAAATGTTGATGGTGAGGGTGAGATATAAGTTATACCATTTTTCATTATAATTCCAGCTTGGTGATGACGGGTAAAGTTGGTGATGCCCTTACCCAAAGCTGGTGAGTTGCCTTGCAGGTGAAAATCCCATGCGGTATTAAAATCGGCATTAGTAACTGCTGTGTTTAAAGGATAATTAACAAATTTAGGATCATTTGCTCCAGCAACATTGCTAATTACATCGTTTTTCCCGCCCACAATATCGCCAGTTGGCTGAAACTGATTTACGGTAGCCTGATCGAAACCATAATACCAGTTATTGCTGTAAGCAGAGCGGCTGTCTTCAGGCTTTTTAGGATCCCTTTTCACACCAAAACGAGTATTGGCGAAAAGATTATTATACAAATCGGCACGTACAGTACTTTCCAGCCAGATTGATCCACCTTTCGCCGTTGGTCTTCTCCAACCTGTATTCACCATGGTATTATTGTAAGCAATAATATAGGTTTGTGGCGTTTTATCTCCAGTGTTAGATAATTTTAAAGCATTGGTATTGGTACTATAAACCAAATTATAGGCTATATCTGCCAAACAGCCCGATTTAAAGTTCATGGCCTCTCCTCCTGTTACCCCCGTGGTATAAAACACATTGTTGGCAAAAATAATTCTTCCACCTTCAATATAGGTGCAATCTTCCTGAAAATTTCTGATGGTACTATTTTGAACTACCAACCTGCCCCTGGCATTAGCAAACCAAAGCGCTGGCAAACTTTCGCCTGCAACGGCCTTATAAAGTCCCAATTTAACGGATGTAGAGGCGTCGGAAGTTTTAGCGCCACCATATTCGAGAATGACGTGATCGAGTACCAATTCCTCGCATGTTGGGCCAGCTAAAATACCACCCCAAAGCTTGCCAAACTTGGTTGATGGCTTTTTATAAAAATCGTTTACCGTAAATTTAATAGGGTTCTCTGTGGTGCCTAAAGCATACAAATTGCCTTTAATAATAATTTCTGGCTTCGCAACCGTATCCATTAATACCGTTACCCCCTCTTCAATCGTTAGCGTTTTCCCTTCGGGGATTATAATATCGCCTTTAATTACTTGCGTGCTACCTTTAGCCCAAACTCCAGAAACCTCACCAATTGCCGAACCATCAACAGCGGAGGTATCTACATCTATATTGGCTTTTTCACATCCTGCTAAGGCTAGCACCATCAGGATCATCAATTTAAAAATCTGATTCGATTTCATGTCTTTGTATCTTTAAATTCTATTAATTAAACTTATATCTGAAGCCAACCAGGTAGTTTTGGCCATAATAATCACTTCTGATCAATGTATTTCCGTTTTTAACCAGGTCTTCATTGATATTGTTATTCTCAGGATTTGTCCCTTTTATAAATAATTTTGTTGGCGTATTTAAGATGTTATTGGCTTTTACAAAAACGCTAATGCCACCTTTAAAACGTTTTTCGGCAGATGCATCCATCTGGATGAAACCTTCTTGCCATAAATCGTTATTTAAAAATTGGGAAACCGTGTTGATGCGTGGTCCGGTATAGGCACCAGCAACTTGAACATCCCAGCCCTTTTTTGTGTCTTTAAACAATAGCGATAAGTTGGCAATGTGCGCTGATTGTCCGTAAAGAGGTCGCTCCTGATCAACAGAAAGTGCCTGGATATCGCCTGTTGTACTATTAATGCTTCTTGTGGTTTTAGGGGTTACAATACGCGAATGTGTATAAGTATAATTGGCTTTTACGCCGATTTTACTGAAATACTTGATATAATCTACCTCTGCACCATAATTATTGGCCGTACCAAAGTTTCCAGGTGTGTAATAAATATCCTGTCCGCGAACGGCATCGGCCTGAAAGGTATATTCAATAGGATTTTTTATCCTTTTATAGAAAGCACCAACTAATAACTGCTCGGAAGCACCAGGAAAAAGTTCATAACGTAAATCGAAGTTATCTGCTAAGGCACGTTGAAGGTTTGGGTTACCTCGTTCCTGAAATTCTTCATTTACTACTTTTCCAGGTACAATTTCATAAAAACCCGGGCGGTTAAGGGCTTTGTAATAAGAAGCATGTAATTGCGCTTTTGCACTTAAGAAGTATTTTGCGGTTAAACTGGGCAGCAGATCAGTATAAATCTGATTTCCTTTTGGAAAAGCTTCTCCTGCAGGAAAAAGCAAATTATAACCTTGGTTGGTATGTTCTACTCTTAGCCCTCCTATCACTTCTAATTTAGCTGAGTTATATTTAAACATACCATATCCAGCAGCTATTTTTTCACTTGCATCGTAGGTTAGTGCATTAGCTACTGCACCTGTAGAATTACTTACTACGAGGTTTAAATCTGTATAATTCTGAAAATTTACACCGTATAGATCAAATGCATTTGCTGCACTTGGGGCAAGGTTGTAGTTGTTAAAGAAACTGCTTCTTTGTTTATCGCGGTATAAACCTCCTGCCATAATATCCAGTTTGTGCGCTCCAGCTAAAACCTGGTAAGTCAGATCAAGATATCCTGCTAAATCCTCGTCGGTACTGCGCTCCCACCTGCGGGTAACCGGGTTGGTATTGACCAAACTGGTACGTTTGCTTTGAAAATTCTGCTGTATTCCGTTTAAACTGATACTGGTATTTTCAGGTACATCATTTTTGGCCGAAGAATAAACAGCCGACCATTGTACTTTAAATTTATCATCAAAGAATTTATGGTCGCCATGAAGTGTAGTATTGTAAATCTGTTGCTCCGTTAAACGACTACGGGTATCGTAAACCAATTCGGCATTCCCAGCGGTTGGATTGTAAACCCCATTATAAGTAGTGGTTACAGCATTTCTAACCTGCTGATTTTTTAAGTTAACATATACATTGTACAAGCTGATTTGGTGGTTTTTGTTAAAAACGTAATCAACCTTTCCATGTAAGCCTGTGCGTTGCTGCTGTTCAGAATACTCACGGTAACTTTTGCTGGTAATTTTGGCATAAGGATCGATGCCTACAACTGCGTTATTGTAAAAAGTACTATTGCTGCCACGGTAAGTATTCTGATAACTTCCTGCCAGCACCACCCCGAGTTTATTATCCAAAAAGCGTTTACTTAAGGATAAGCTCCCAATTAAATTAGGCGCAGGATTTTTATATTTATAATCGAGTGTGCCCTTGGTAAAATCGTTCTGCGTAGCATTATAAGCTTTCCCGTTTATTTCATAAGGCGATTTGTAATTAATACCTGAAGCATTGTAACTGGTAAACTTTCTATCGAAAAACAATTGGTTGTAACCTGTAGAAACATTGGCATTTACCTGCAACAAGCCTGGAGCATTTTTCATTACCATATTGATGGCACCTCCAATGGCATCGCCCTCCATATTTGGGGTAAGCGTTTTATACACCTCTAAACGATCGAGTAAATCAGCAGGAAAAAGATCAAGCGGAACATAACGGTATTTATTATCCGGACTTGGAATTTTCACACCATTTACCAAAGTATAATTGTAGCGTTTATCCATACCCCTTAATATGGCGTATTGCCCATCGCCATTGCTATTGCGCTCGATTGAAACACCCGAAATACGTTGCATCACGTTGGCTACTGTTAAATCTGGCGAAATCTCAATCGACCTCCCTGATACAATATTCATCAGCTGTGGGGCATTTTTTTCCAGGCGCCTTGCACCCTGATCAGTAGAGCTAACTGAATTAGACTTGATGGTAATATCATCAAGGCTTTTCGAATCGCTCTCCATGTAGAACTTTAAGTGATCATTATCCTCTTTCAATATGACTAAGGTTTTCTCGATGGTTTTGTAGGTAATGTAGCTTACACTAATTTTGGCTGTACCTACTTTTACATCCTTAAATTCGAAAGTACCATCTAATCCGGTATTTGTGGTGCGCCTTGGGTTTTCTAAAACCACTGTTGCACCTACAATGGCCTCTCCAGTTTGCTTATCGTAAACGTGGCCTTTCAGTTTTGTGGCGTTAGCAGTGCCTGCACAAAAAAGAAGTAAAAACAGAATTTGTAATAATTTATTCATTGTGTTTGGTAATGTCTTTTTATTATCGACGGGACAAAGGTGTATACACCATTTTACACAAAAAAATTATTGAGGTTACATAAAGGCAACACCGTTACAATAGCCATATATCAAAAAGCAACACAAAAATACAATACAATGATTATCAACGAATTAAACACACCTCAAAACGCCGTTATGCTTTTATTACCGTTACATTAACAAATTGTTAAGCCCTAAAAACACTTAAAAAAAGGCAGTATATTAAAGCTGATGTAACGCTTATAGTGCCTGGATAAATGCAGATAAATTATCACCCTGCGCCATATTCAGCTTTTTCCTTAGCCTATATCTCGATACCCTTAAGCTATCGGTAGATATACCGAGCAAGGTTGCAATATCGCCCGAATCCAGATTCATTTTTAACAGTGCAATCAGGCGCATATCGGCTGAAGTAAGCTCGTTGCTATATTTTTTTAGGCTTTCGAGAAATTGATGATGCACCTGTTCGAAAGCCACAGTAAATTCTTTCCAGTTGCGTTCGTGGTTAAAGCTCTGATTAATCTCGGCGAGGATCTGGTTCATCTGCTTTTTCTGATCGCGTTTATCCTCTTTTACCATTGCCTGTAAGGTACTTCTCAGGTTTTCCAGGAATTGATTGTGTTTGATCAGGTTTAAGGTATGGGTAGAGAGCTCCCTGCTTTTGACCTCTAGCAACTGCTTTAGGTTTTGTTCTTCGAGCTGAAGATTTTTGAGCTCCAGACTGGTCATATCGTGCTCTATTGCCTTCTGCCGCGCCAACATCTGTTGATCTCTTAACTTTAACCGTTGCCTGCTAAAAATAACAAAACCTAAAACAACCAATAATATCACCACAATTGTGGCAGAAAAAGCAATAATCCTGTTCACCTTTCGGTCGTTTTTCAGTTTATTAATCTCATCCGATTTTTTATTGATATCGTAAAGTACCTGTAAAAAGGCAACCTGCCGGGCACCATCTTCCGAATACAGATCGATCGTGTATTTATAGCCAAGTTTTACATAATGGTATGCGCTATCCATATTATTCAACAGCTCATAAGCCTTACCCAAATCTCTGCAACAGGAGCTTAACTGATAAATATTCCCCATCTTTTCGGCCAGTTTCAGCGCAGTTTCGGTTTGCGCAATACTTTCCTTATACCGGCCTGTTTTACGGAGGATATCGCCTAAATTATTAATTACCTCAATACTCCCCAGGTCATTATGATCTTCCTGATATAAATTTAGCGACTGTTTAAAGTGCACATAAGCAGAATCGTAGCGCTCCAGGTCTTCATATATACTGCCCAGGTTTTCGTGTATTTTTGCCTCCCCGCTTTTATCGTTAACCTGTCCGCTTATTTTTAATGCCCGTTTCTGATAATAAAATGCACTGTCGTAAAGCTGCCTTTTTTCGTATAGCTGCCCAATATTACCCAAAACAGTTGCCTGCCCGGTTAAGTTATTCGCTCTTTTATAAATACCAATGGCTTTACTATAGCTATTTAAGGCTTTATCTTTCTGCTTCATATAATAATATAGCACGCCAGCATCGTTAAGGTTGGCAGCCAGCAAAAGTGGTTGACTAGCATTGTTAAATATTTTATCGGCTTTTAAAAAGAACTCTAACGATTGACTAAAATGTCCTTGTGTATAACAAACCTTGCCCATTTGCTGCAAACATTTGCCTTCTAAAAGCTCATCATTATCATCGATAGATTTGGCATATATTTTTTTTAACTGTACCAGGGCCGCAGTAGGATCTTTTTGGTTCAGGGCAATAATCGATTCGAATTTTTCTTCCTGCGCAAACGCGTTCGAAATAAAAAGCAGGAAAAGCACAAGAATACTTAAGGGTTTGATCATGTTAAAAGCATCTCTATCAGGCAATGCTGAACAAAGAAAGAGCGTATATGTTAACTTAAGGTTAAGTTGAAAAATTAACTGATGATAGCAACAATGACTTAACCCATTTCCGGTGTCATTTTTACTATCCATTACCTTTCTATTTTGTAATTTAGTAGTAAAACCATTTTATTGATATGAATATTACCTATGAGACAGCTGTAATCCCTAAGCCAGAAGAAGTAATTGAACTATGTGTCCAGGCCGGACTTAAAAGGCCAACTGACCCAGAAAGAATAGCGCTCATGTTAAAAAATGCTGATCTATTGGTTACCGCATGGCAAGCGGATAAACTTGTTGGTATTTGCAGAACCATTACCAATTGGGTTTGGTGTGCTTACCTGGCAGACTTGGCCGTATTTACGGGCTTTAAAAGTGCTGGCATAGGCAAAGAAATGATTGCTATTACACGCCAAAAACTCGGCGATCAATGTATGCTTCTCCTCTTATCGGTACCTACTGCCTTTAACTATTACCCTAAAGTGGGTTTTAACAAAGAAGATCGCGCATTTAGTATTGAGCGTACACAATAATTTTATAAAGATGAAAAAGATTATTCTCGACCTTGCCGTTACATTAGATGGCTACATTGAAGGCCCTAGACCAGTTACTATAATTAGTCCGAAGTCGGGAGTCCGAGGTCCGGAGTCGATTAAACGATTACTTTGAAAATGTACCAATTAACAAATGACCAGTGAACCAATAAACCAATGGTTAGTTTGGAGTTAAGCGTTTAGAGTTTAGAGTCGATTAACTGATTACTTTGAAAATGCACCAATTAACAGATGACCAGTGAACAAATGAACCATAATTAGTCCGGAGTTGATAAAATTCAAAAGCATGATTAAACAGTTATTAGCGATTAATTTTCTTCTTGGTTTAGGTCTACTTTCTGAGCCGCTCTTTGCTCAAAATAAAGAAACAATATCACTATCTATTCACCAAAACCCATCGTGGATCAAGATCAATCGCACGCCTACACTGTATTATGAACTCCAAATCAAAAACAGTTCTGCAGATACCATGGAGATCAAAACCTTGAAAATATCTGGACATCACAAAAATTACTTAGCGTTAAGTGGAGAAAAACTAGCCGAACGCACAAAAAGCAGTGACCACAAAAACAGAAATCTGATTATTCCTGCTGGCGGCTCTTGCGTCATTTATGTAGAACTTGAAAATCAGGTCATAAAATCCAAGCCTATTCTAAATAGATTGGAATATTATCCTCATCACCAAGGGCCAAAAGGAACCTCCGCATTGATAGCAACTACATTACTCCCCACAACAACTAAACCAACGGTATTGGGCAAACCACTGCAAACAGGTTTATGGACTGCCATTTATGATCCGGCATGGACTTCAGGACATAGAAGAGTATTTTATTCAGAAAAAGGAAAGCAATATCTTCCTGGCCGTTTTGCCATCGATTTTATCCGCGTTGATAGTACGGGGAAATATGCCATAAAAAACACAGATTCGATCAAAAACTGGCTGGGTTACAAAAATGCTGTAATTGCAGTAGCTGATGGCATTGTATCGTCAGTTCAAGATGATTTTAACGAATCAGCAACCGTATCTCAGCACAAAAATCCGGCACCCGATCAGGCCAGCGGCAATTATGTTTCCATTAAAATCGCCGAAGGAAAGTATGTTTTCTATGAGCATTTAAACCCCAATAGTATCCGGGTTAAACCGGGAGAAAAAGTTAAAAAAGGTGATATAATTGCCCAGTTGGGCTTTACCGGACAATCTACCGGCCCTCATCTTCATTTTCATTTAGCCGATCGTGATAGCCGCCTGTATGCAGAAGGATTACCTTATGTGTTTGAGCATTTTTTTCAAGTAGGCCGATATTCAAGCCTAGATAACTTTGGAAATGGCTCTTAGCAAAACAATGAACAGCTTAAAGTAAAGCAAGGAAGACCATCACCAAATGCGGCAATCGAATTTTAATTAGACATCATACAGTCATAGGTATTTATTCACCAAAGGAATCTTCCGCAGCAAATAAGCGGTTCCCCAACTTAACGCCAGCGACAGGATAAAGACAATTAAAAACTTAAATCCTGCGCCTATGTTAAAATTCAACAATAAAAACTGGAACCAGGTTATATAGACAAAATGTACCAGGTAAATTAAATAGGCATGTTTACTAAGCGAATCCCACCAGGTAATCTTTTTCACAACCAACTTACTAAAAGTAGTGAGAAATGCTATAGAAGTTAGCGTACAACAAAGCACAAATAGCGTATTATTTACTATTGCAATTTGATTAACCATAAGTTTTTGACCCAACACTTCCTTTAAAAGATCCGGTAGGAACAAGAAGGAAATGAAAGCAATAATCGCTAATAAGCACCATAAACGGTAGTGTTTAACGGGTGATGAATCCTCAGCAAAAACTCCTTCACTGATCGCTAATTTTCCAACAACTGCTCCAATTCCAAAATAAGCAAAATATAAAACTAAACGACTGAGCTGAAAATCGAAAGGTCCAATTCCCGTCCAGCTATAAGGCCCGAAATAGCCTGCCATGGGCAGATAAGCCAGCAAACCTATTAAAAACAAAATTAAAAACAGGCTAAAAGCTTTAGTGCTTTTGTTAAGGTTTAGCTCCAGGAAGAAGTTCTTTCGGCCATTAATTAATTGGTGAAATAATGCAGCAACCAAGTTAAAAACAAACAGCAACCATAAAAACCATGGTGGCCCAACTGGCCAGGCTTCAGTTGTGAAGAAATCCCTAATGTAAACCCAAATATTGGTACTACCGCTCATTAAATAAAATGAAGGGAAGTAAGCCAAAAGCATCAGCATGGTCCCCAGCAATAAAAATGGAATCAATAATCTGAAAACTTTATCTTTAATAAATGATAAGCTGCCTTTCTTATTAATGCTGGAAAAGAAGAAAAGTCCACCCAGAAAAAACATGAGCGACATAAAAAAGGTATCGTTAAAACTGACTACACCATCAAGTAATGCCCATCTGCTACGATCTACTACAGGATGTGTAGACAGGATATAAGCATCTGTGTTAAATACCGAAAAAGTGGTGTAGGCCAATGCAGCATGATGTGCAACCACTAAGACAGTAACGGTAGACCGTAAATAATCTACCCATACATTTCTCGAAGATTGATTAGCCATTATAATCTCAATTAAAGCAATTACATTAATGGTAAATTTACTATCTTAATAAGATTAAGCATCAAAAAAAACGACACTATATTTTTATGGAAGAAATAAAAAACGGAGTTAAAGCTTTTTATGCGAAAACCCAGGCCGATTGGCGCCAATGGCTAGCCGAAAATCATGAAAAAGAAGTGTCTGTTTGGTTGATTATCTATAAAAAAAATGCATCTGCAGATAGCCTTCCTCATGCTAATGCAGTTGATGAAGCCCTTTGTTACGGCTGGATTGATAGTTTAACTGTTAAACGGGATGAGGAAAGCCGATATCAATTTTTCTCTAAAAGAAAACCTAAAAGCAATTGGAGCGCAATTAACAAGAATAAGGCTTTACACATGATAGACCAAGGATTAATGAGCCATGCAGGACTGTTGTCAATCGAAACAGCTAAAGCCAATGGCATGTGGGATGCCCTGAATGATGTGGAAAACCTAATTGTACCCGATGATCTGAAAAAAGAATTTGAAGCCAATAAGCTTGCACAAACACATTGGGAAAAATTCCCTCGTTCTTCAAAGAAAGCCATACTAAAATGGATATCAGAAGCCAAAAGAACAGAAACAAGAGCAATAAGAATTAGCGAAACCGTTAGGTTGGCTGGAGAAAATGTACGGGTGAAGTAGAAATGATTCGGGAGTCTTTAGTCGGGAGTCCGAAGTCCAGAGCCGATTAAAGAGTTGGAAGTTTGGTATTTGGAGTTTAGAGTTTAGAGTCAATTAACCGTTTTTAATCCGAAGTCTTAATCAGGAGTGCTTAGCCAGAGGAGTTGATTACCAATTGAACGATTGGAAGTCGATTAACTGATTAAAACTATTAACCAATGAACTAATGACCAGTAAACTAATGAATTAGTCAAAAATGTATAACTGGAGGAAACGTTTAAGCATAGTTATCTAAAAACAAAATAATTCATCTTATTTAAATGCAGATCGCTAATCAGCGACTGAGCAGGAATTAAAAATACGATCAAAAAAAATAGCAGCCAGTAAAGAACTGGCCGCTATTCATCATTATTTATTCATTGTGTGTTGTGTATTTTCTAATAACCGCTGTTTTGCTTTAAAATACCTTTAGAGAGATCTATCTGATCTTGCGGGATTGGCATTAAATATAGTTTATCGTTCCAGGTTCTTTCTTGGATCGGCTTGGCGGCATCGGCAATACTATATATCGGTTTCATTACCTGTGGAGCAATTTTCCAACGTCTGATATCCATGTAACGCTGTCCTTCAATAGCCAACTCAACGCGTCTTTCATTTCTGATTAATGCTCTCAAAGTTTCTTGTGTGGCATATTTAGTTCTGTCAACTACTGGCATACCCGCACGCGTCCTGATTTTATCCAGGGCATCATACACGGTTGCATCGGGGCCAGTTAGTTCGTTTTTAGCTTCGGCATAGGTTAATAAAACCTCAGCATAACGGATTAAAATATTATTCGCATGGTTATCAATCTGATCTCTATAAATTTTAGGATCAACCATTTTACGCACACTATAACCAGTTAAGGCTGTGTTACCGGCGCCTTCAGTCCATTTAAATGAGTAGTCGTCTTCGATGGCACTCCAAGGATTTCCATCGAATAAAATACTGGCATAAAAACGTGGATCTCTGTTTTTATATTCATTTTTAAATGCAGGATCTTTCGCTTTATACCATGCTGCCCTTTGTGCTTGCGATGGCGGAGTAATTAAATCGCCTGTTTTATAACTTGGATAGCTGTTTACCAGTTCTTGCGTTGGTGCGATAGAACCCCAACCACCTAGATCGCCCGAAGGTAACAAGGTATTTAAGAAATTAATATCTTGTTGTGGAATGCGCTGCCTATCTAATATTACTTCTACATTGCCTTCATTTACTTGTTGAAACAAAGCTTCGTAACTGCGCAAACCTAAACGGAATTTTTTCTCGTCATCGGCATTTGCGAAATCTACCCAAACACTGTAGTCATCTTTGGCGTTTAGTGCATCTTCCGCTGTTACTTTAAACAAATCGTAACCCAATGTCATTACCTGGCTTGCTGCATCTGCAGCCAATTGCCACTGACCTTCGTACAGGTGAGCACGTGCTTTTAAGGCCAATGCTGCTCCTTTGGTAATACGGCCCTTTTCGTTTGGTTTACCACCCGCATAACTTTGCGGTAAAACTTTAGCGATGGCATCTAGCTCATCAACTACAAATTTTAATACTTCTGCTTTCGGTGTTCTTGGTACATTTTCTCTACCAAGCTCAACTGTTTTGGTCGATAATGGTACATCGCCAAACTTACAAATCAACCAGAAATAAGCATTAGCCCTGATAAAACGTACCTCAGCTTTATATCGGTCCAGTAAGGTTTTATCCATGCTGGTTACTTTATCAGCATTATCTAAAAAATAATTGGCACGACCAACTGCTGTAAAACTCCAACCTGCATCTAAAGTAGAATTTACGTTACCCGATGATACTGATGTTGCCGAACTCTCCCAAGGGTACTGAGCATGTGCATTGTCGGCTGCTGCATCATCATACACCATATCATCGCCAGGTAACTGACTGTAAACACCGTTTACGGCTAAGTAAACATCATTGGCATTTTTCCAAAAAGTAGCTTCCGATACTTGATTTAATGGTGGTCTCTCTAAAAAATCTTTCTTACAAGAAACAAAAACAGTTAATAACAGTAGGCTTGTAATTATATATATCTTTTTCATTTTTCTAATCATTTTATAATCCTGCACTTAAACCAAACGACCAGGTTTTAATACCTGGATAGCCACCACGGCCTGAAGCAGATTCCGGATCGTAATCGCCCAAACGTTTATCTGCCATGATTGTGAAAGGATTATTGGTTGTTCCATATATTCTTAATTTAGACAAACCAATTTTTTTCACTGCATTTTGAGGTAATGTATAACCCAAAGTAATGCCCCTTACCCTGAAATAAGAGCCGCTAAACAGGTAGAATGACGAAAGTTGATCAATATTATGTCCGGCATCTGCGGTTAATAATGTTCTTGGGAAATCGGCATTGGGATCAGGATTTTCTTTTGTCCAGCGATTTAACAACTGTACTTTGGCGTTTGCACCGTTAAAGAAAGGTGCTGAAGCTTCCTGACCTAAATAGGTTTTTACTTTGGCTACACCATAAGTAAGGATATTAAAATCGAAACCTTTATAGGCTGCGCTTAAATTAAAACCATAGTTTACGAAAGGCACATCGTTACCAATAACGGTACGGTCGGCAGCATTAATTACATTATCTCCATTTATATCTCTGTATTTAATATCTCCAGCTCTGGTACGTGCATCCTGAAAAGCATGTGAAGCAACCTCTGCGTTACTAACAAAAAGACCGTCGGCAATATAACCGTAAAAAGATCCAATCGATTCGCCAACTCTTTGGATAAACTGACCATCAAATCGATCGTTGTTATTGTCTCCAATTTTGGTGATTTTACTTTTGATCAATGATAAGTTACCACCAATGCTAAAAGTAAAGTCTTTTCCGATTCTATTATTATGGTTAATGGCTAACTCTACACCAGTATTGCGGGTACTTGCCGAATTGGTAAAAGGTACGTTTAAAGGATAAAATGCAAGGGCGGCATTACGTAATAATAAATCTTTTGTATCCTTAATGTAGTAATCTGCAGTAATATCCAATTTACCTTTAAACAAAGTCATATCTACACCAAAATTGGTCATGTATACTTTTTCCCAGGTTGTGGTTGGCCATGATCCGTCTGCTTGCCAGATTCCATCTTGTGCTGTACCTTCAAAACTATACTGAAAGCCAGCATTTAATCTGTTAAAATAGTTCCCTACAGCAACCACATCCTGATTACCTAGTGAGCCATAAGAACCGCGGAGTTTTAAATTATCAACCCAGGTAATATTTTTCATGAAGTCTTCCTTAGAAACTACCCATCCAGCTGAAAACGATGGAAAGAAGGCTCTACGCACATCTTCACGGAAACGCGAAGAATAATCGATACGGGCATTTACCTCTAACAGGTATTTATCTTCAAAAGCATAGTTAAAACGGCCAAACATCGATCGCATTGACCATTCTTCGGCCGCAGTTCTGTTGGCTAAACCAAAAACTCCAGCGATAATATCATCGTTATTATTATCTGATAATATATCTTCTCCATTACCAGAACCATTGATGATGGTACTTAAATCGTTATTAGGAAAGTTTCTTCTGCCAATAAATGCACTTCTAAGCACATTACTTTCTTGCGATGCACCTACCGTTAGCTTGCCATAATGTTTACCAAAAGTACGCTCATAATCTGCAGTACCTTGTACCAACAATTCTTTTCTTTTTACCCAGTATTCTCTTAAATCGTTCTGTGTCCCTACTCCTGCGGGGAGTGAAATGGGATTGCCTGTTAAAAAGTTATTAATCGGCGTCATGGTATTGTTAAAGGCTGTGCTATTGTTATTGGTAAACTTTAACGAAACCAATCCATTTATTGAGAGACCTTTTAAAGGTGTTAATGTTGCATTTGCAGCAGTTTGAAGCAAATTATTCCGATTATTGCCTTTCGATGATTCGGCTATCATACGGGCTTGGTTACGATATGGAATTGAGCTACTGGCTACAGTACCATTGTTTACCGATCCCCATTGGCCATTACTCTGACGAAAAACGGTAGTAGGCAAAGAGCGGTTCAATTCAGTCCACGCTAAGTTACCCAAACGATCGAAAGCCTGGTTAATAAAGGAAATATTGGTACCTACCTTTAAAATATTCTCGATAACCTTGGTTTCGGTATTTAATTTGGCATTAAAACGGTCCTGATCTTTATTTGGAATCAACGATTCTTGAGTTAAATAATTTAAACCCAAATAACTGCTGGTAATTTTACCAGGGGCATTAATATTTAAATTCACATCGGCCTGTGGCGCACTTGGTCTTAAAACTTCTTTATACCAATCTGTATTTGGATATAAATCTGGTTGAGAACCATTTCTGTATAACTCTATCTGTGCTGGCGTGTACATTGGACTACGGCCAACATTGGTAAGCGCCTCATTATAAAGCGTAGTATAATCTACTGATCCTAAGTATTTTGCAATACGAGTAGGCGATTGCCAGCCGTAGTTGGCATTAAACTCGATGGTTGCTTTTTCTCCGCCACCTCTTCTGGTGGTTACCATAATTACACCGTTAGCTGCTCTCGAGCCATATAAAGCTGCAGAAGATGCATCTTTTAGCACTGACATGCCCGAAATATCATTTGGATTTAATGTGGCAAATTCTTGCGAACTGGCCGGAATACCATCAATAATATAAAGTGGAGTACCGGCACCTGCTAAACTGCTTCTGCCTCTTATATTAACAGCCGTACCACCTGTAGCGCTTGCACTTACATCGCCAGGGCGTTGCAAAATGGTTAATCCTGGCGAAATACCCTGTAATGCATTTTGTATAGAGGTAACAGGTCGCTCTTTTAACTGTTTAGGTGTAATGGTTGCAATAGCTCCTGTTAAACTTGATTTTTTCTGTGTACCATAGGCTACCACTACTACCTCATTTAAATCATTGGTTTGAGGCACCATAGTAACTTTTACCGTTGCCGAAGCTTTTACCTCTTTGGTTTGGTAACCTAAATAAGAAATTACCAAAGTGGCATCATCTGCTACACCTGTTAATTTAAAGTTTCCAGCTTCATCACTCATCGTACCCTGTTCTTTTCCTTTTACTTTAATGCTGGCACCAGGTATGCCCTTGCCTATTTCATCTAAAATAGTTCCAATTACATCTATCACCTTATTTACAGGTGTACTTTGTTCTAGATTAAAGCTTGGGGCAATATTTAAAGGACGTTCTTTAATTACAATCGTATTGGCCTGTATAGAATAAGTTAGCGGCTGATTTTTGAAACATTGATTTAAGACTTCAGCCAAGGGCATATCTTTTACATCAATGCTTACTGTGTTTGCTTTTTTTAAGTCGCTCTGGATAAAAAACACATAATATCCACTTTGATTTTTTATTGCTTTAAGCACTTTTTGTAACGAAGCGTTTTTTTCGTTAAGCGTAATGTTCTTTTGCGCAAAACTGGCCGCATTAACGTGTAAAAAGGCTACAAAAAGCAATAAGATGGTTAGCTTCATAGATAACAGAATTTTATTCTTTATGCAGCTTGTGCTACATAAATTAAAATCGTAAATTTTCATACATTTGTTAGGTTTTAGGTTAAGTTAAATGCTTATAGCTGTTGCTATTACATTTAGAATGTTTTAACTATTTGGTTATTGTTGGAACAATTTTAATCTAAAGCTTTAAACGGGTTTCGATTGCACTCGAAATCCGTTTTTCAGATTAAAATTTAATATGTTATTTTAAAATTTTAATCCTCCTTCCTTCTATTTTAAATTTAAACTTATCTGTAGATTCTAATATTTTTAAGGTTTCTTGCAGGTTATTGTGTTTGGAAAAAGATCCTCCGAAATAAATTCCATCAAAATCGCCAACATACTCAATATCAACATCGTACCACCTAGCCAGTTTTTGCATCGCTTCTTTAATGCCTTCATTATTGAACATGAAAAAACCATTTTTCCAGGCGATGTATTCTTCAACATCAACATTGCTCACTTTGAAGCCCTTATTTTGAAAAATAGCCTGCTGACCTGGTTTTAATAAGCCGATAGCCAGGGGGCTAAAGTTTTTAACGGCTACCCCACCCTCTATCAAGGTTGTTTTGATTTCAGCATCATCGGCATAGGCACTAACATTAAAATGCGTACCCAATACACTTATTTCTTGTTTTGCTGTTTTGAGTTTGAAAGGCTTGTTTTTATTCTTGGCCACTTCAAAATAACCTTCGCCAGTAAGCTCCACTGTTCTATACTTGCCTATAAAATTGGTAGGATATTTTAATGATGACAGTGCATTTAGCCAAACTTTAGTTCCATCGGGCAGGGTAACCTGATACTGGCCGCCAGCCGGTGTGCTGATCGTGTTAAAACCCGGTTTACCTAGCGCTGATTTATTTTCTAAAATGGTATAAATTAATTGCCCATCGGCTGTTTTGGTAATTTGAATTCCCTCCTCTTTGGCTATAGTACCATTTTGCGCCTGGTCTAAATTAATTTTAGTTCCATCAGCAAGTGTTAAAAAGGCTTTGTTACCTCCAGGTTTGATTAAACTAACTGATTTATTTATTTTTTTAACATCAGTACGTTCGCTAAAAAGATACCAACCAAATCCTAGAACGGCGATTAATGATGCAGCAATTGCTAAACGATAAAAATACCTGCCTGGGCGTTTTTTATCTTGCTGATCTATTTGTTGATTAATTTTATTAAAAATTTTTTCGCCAACTTCAGTTTGCTCTTCTTCGTCAATCTGTTTTTCACTCGCCAAAGTTTTATGGTTCAATTGATTATTGTACCAGGATTCTAATTTAAGGCGTTCTTCTTCACTGGCAGTACCGGCTATATATTTTTCTGTTAATTTTATTAACTCTGCTTTTTTCAATCGCTTATGGTTTGGTGTATGTACCCAAAATGGGCAGTATCCCCCAAAAGAAATTTAATTATTTTACAACAAACTATAAATCAACAATTTAAATTAACAAGAAATTTCAGTAGACATTAAAAAATAAGCTAGAATTAATTTTTGTGGCGATGATGGATGGGCTATTTACCCCAAATACCAGCCAATAATAAGATGGCCCAAAACAAGAATTCGCCCATATCGGTACGTAGGCGGCGTAATGCGATGGTTATCTGGTTCTCTACTGTTTTTGGTGAAATGTTTAATCGGTCGGCAATTTCTTTTACACTAAGGTGCTCTTTTCTACTCAGGATAAAAATTTCTTTACATTTTTGAGGCAACTGCTCAATACTCTCATCTAAACGTTGTGCAATCTCTTTTTCGGTAAAAGCATTTTCAGCATTGTGCGGACTGACCAAGAGTTCGGTATCATGAAGTAAATCGGTGCGTAATTTCCCATCTCTAATCGCTTTAAATACCTGGAACCGAACTGAAGTAAACAGGTAATTATTCAGGTTATCAACTGAGGTATGCGCCCGTTTTAACCAAAGGCTCACAAATATTTCTTGTATAATATCTTCAGCCGCCTCTTTGTTGCGCAAAATATGATAGGCTGATAAATATAGTTTGCTCCAATACCTGTTATAAATTTTTTCGAACGCACACCGATCATTGCTTTGCATATCGCTAACAAGCAAACTATCAGGCCATAGTTGAAAATTATCAGGTTTCATTAATATAAGGAATATCTTTGCAATACTAAGCAAAAAAATAACGGTTCAATTTATATATTTTTCGCAAATTAGCACAAATGTTGCCTTACTGAAGAGACAAAATGGAGGAATTAAACGATGAATCGATAATCAGTTTGCAGTTGCCAGTTCTCAATTGACCAGTTTAAACCGTTAACCAAATAATCAGTTTGCAGTTGCCAGTTTTCAGTTAACCACTTTAAACAATTAACCAACTAGCCCCATGACAAATGAACCAATGACAAATGAACTAATCCATCTCCTTAACCAACACTTCCATTAATTCTTTTGCAGAAGTATATTTTAAGTTTACTGCGTTTTGTCCTGACCAGAAATTGTACATATCTGTTTTGCCCTGTGCAATGGCAGCAGCTCTTAACGGCCCCATTAATCGGGTTTGCAGCGGAAATGGCAACACCTCAGTTTCATAATTAATAGCGCTAGATATTCGGTTGCCGATCATCCGGCCCATTCTCCCCGTTAATGATTTAGAAAGTACTGTATTTTTTGATTCTTCAGAAAAAAGTTTTGCCTTGTGCATGGGCGTTGCATTAGATTCGTCGGTTACTAAAAAGGCGGTACCAATCTGGACTGCATCTGCACCAAGCGTCAACGCTGCCCTTATACCTTTCGCATCGGCAATACCTCCCGCAGCAATTATTGGTGTTTTTGTTTTCGCTTTTACTTGTTGGATCAATGCAAAAGTTCCTGTTAGCGACTCATTTGCCGGTTTAAGAAACGAAGGACGATGCCCACCCGCTTCAAATCCTGTTGCTACAATGGCATCAACCTGGGCTTCTTCGAGTGCTAAGGCCTCATCTAATGTAGTTGCTGCACCCACTGTTTTAATGCCTAGCTTTCGTGCTTCGTTTAATATTTCTTTTGAAGGTATACCGAATATAAAACTAAATACTGCGGGTTTCAGCTCGAAAAGCGTTTCTACCTGTCCCAAAAATTTTGAAGGTATATTGGTGTCAAGATCGGGTAAAGGAATACTCAATTCATCAAAAAAAGGTTTGAATAATGTTTTAATCTCCTCTACTTTTTCTGCTGGAAAATCAAACAAACGCTCATCTACATCATTTACCCATAGGTTGATATTGTAAGGTTTATCTGTTTTGGTTCTTACAATTTTATCGGTTTCGATAATTTCTTCAGGACTTAAGGTATATGCGCCAAGGCTGCCCAAACCACCAGCGTTTGATACGGCTGCTAAAAGCTCAGGCGTTGAGAATCCACCGCCCATAGGGCCTAATAAAATCGGATATTCGATCTTTAAAAGTTCGGTTATTTTAGTTCTATTCCACATCCTAATAAATTTTTACGTTGGTTAAAAGTTTATTTACAATTACCCATCCCCGATCGGTTAGATTTAGCGATAAAAGATCGTAATAATTAAAATCAAAAATAGGCAGATGAACTTTGGCAATTGCAATAGAATTGATAATTTCTATCGACAATATTTCCATACGAAATGTTTCATTGAGCTCCTGCGGACTTTTGCGCTTACTTACACCTTCTAAGTATTCATCAAGCGTTTTAAAATATGGAATACCGTTTACATCACCAGCCAATATAGACTGAGGGTGAAATATTTTTCTGAGTAGTGCGGTATCTCCATTAAAAACTCCCTTAAAATAAGATGACAGTACCACTGCTATTGCATTTGCGTTTTCGGTGTAATTGTTCATGGTTTTAATTTTTAAGGTATGCTCCGGCTAATTATTTCCTTTTGCATACCTGGTTCTTGCTTTAATTCTTATACTTATCCAATATGATGACCTGCTACATGACCTCCATCTAAATTGATGATTTCGCCTGTTACAAAATTACTTTCTGCCAGGTACAGGGCGAGCTGGGCAACATCCTGCGTTTCGCCAATGCGGTTTAATAAATGTAAACCTGCAAACGCATCTGCATCACTAATGCCATTTTTCTCTTGTAACGGACTTCTAATAATCCCTGGTGCGATGCCATTTACCCGGATGTTGTTTTTACCGAATTCGGCAGCCAATTGTTTGGTTAAGGCATGAATCCCCCCTTTACTCGAAATGGGTGCAGTTGCAGGAAAACCTCCAATGGCATGATCTACCAATACGGTTCCGATGTTAATAATTGCACCACCATCTTGTTTCAACATTTGCGCTATGGCTGCCTGAGTAGTGAAAAATGTGCCTTTTAAATTGATGCTTAAAAATTTATCCAGGTGTGCTTCATCTACCTCTAAAAAAGGTTTTGGCTCAAAAATACCGGCATTATTTATCAGCACATCTACAGCACCAAAACGTGCTACTGCAGTTTCTACCAATAGTTTACCTGTATTAATGTTGCTGATATCGCCAGCTAACATGGCCAATTGACGGTGCGATCCTAATTCATTGAACGCAGTGATTAAATTATTCTCATTTGCAGCGTTGATCACCACATTGTGACCCTGTTTTAAAAATAAAGCTGCAATGGCACGACCAATACCTGTTGATGCGCCTGTTATAATAACTGTTAGTGTTTTCATGTTTTTGATGATTATTTATTGTTTGCGGTTATCCCTTTTTCGCGCAATACCGATACCTGCTCGCCTGCATATCCCCAATCATCCAATTCGATTTCTTGAATTACTACATGGGTAAGCTTTGGATCTTTATCCAATACTTCGGTAATCAGTTTGGTTATTCCACTAATTAAGGTCTGTTTTTGTTCGCGTGTAACACCTTCGCGGGTTACTTCTATTTTTACGTATGGCATGGCTGTTCGATTAAATGGTTAATGATGCGGTTAATTTTACGTCAAGTTCAAATTCGTTATAGATCAGGTTATCGCCAAGGTTGGTGAAAAAATTGCCTGATCTGAATTTCATGTTGTACTTGGTACGATCGATAAAAATTTTACCAGAAGCAGTTAACGTATTGCCGTTAACAACCACATCTGCCGCAAAAACTACAGCATGTGTAATGCCTTTAATGGTTAAATCGCCAGTAATTACGGTATTATCTTCATTGGTTTGATCAACAGCTGTAATGACGAATGTGGCCTCTGGGAATTGATCGGTTGCAAAAAAATCTTCAGAGAATAAATGTCCGGCGAACTGTGCATTGGTTGCAGGGTCGGTAACATCCAATATTACAATAGAGGTGGTATCGATAATAAACTTCCCATTACTGAGTTTACCATCGCTTAAACTTAGTGAACCCGATTTAATCGTGATGGTTCCGTTATGTGCTCCGGTTACTTTTTTACCCGTCCAGTTGATGTTGCTTTGAGCGCTTACAATTTCAAATTTTGTAGTTTCCATTTCTTTGTTTTATCAATCGTTAGTGATTTGACAATACAAAGTAAAGGAGGATTTTTACAGGGCTTAGGTGATGTACATCACATTCTGCATGTGCTATTTTTGTGCGTTGTAAAGCCTGCTCAGGGTTTCTCTCGAAACTCCCAAATAGGCCGCAATTAAATGTTTGGGTACGAGATTATACAGTTGAGGATACATGGCTAAAAGTTCTTCGTAGCGGGCTTTGGTATCGTTATTCATAAAAGATAATAGCCTTTTTTGCGAAGCCAGATAACCTCTGTTTGTTCTCCAACGAAAAAAATGTTCAGCCTGACGGATTTCGCTGCAGATTTTTTCGCGGTCATCGTTAGAAAGGCATAATACTGCTGCATCGCTAATGCAATCTACGCTTATGGTTGCGCGAGTGTGGTTGTATAGGGCGCCATAATCTGAAGTCCACCAGGTAGGCATAGCAAACTGCAGGATATACATCTTAATTTCATCGTTGATAAAAAAAGCTTTTAAACAGCCCGAGATCACAAAATATTCGTGATCTACCTTATCTCCCTCACTAATAATGGCCTGTCCTTTTTTAAAAGACTTCGACTTGAAATGGGAAAATAAATAATCGAACTCTTGGTCGGTTAAAGTAGCCGTTTTTAAAATATGTGCTTTTAGTATTTCTTTAGAATCCATGGCTTGAAATAAAGGTAAGAATTATTGGGGTTAGTAGGAAGTCGGGGAGTCAGGAGTCCGAAGTCTGGAGCCCAAAGTCGATTAAACGATTAATATATACGCTGATTCCCCAATCTAAAAGTCACCCTTAGGCTTAATTTATTTCATAAAATCATTATAAATGACATTTAATTATTGGTCTTGTGCGATATGTAATTCCCCTATTTCAGAGGGGTGTCCGCAGGACGGGGTGTTTTATTAGTCCTAGCCGGACAGGCTTCTTTCTTTTTGGCGTCAAAAAGACCAGCACGGCTAGCTTGAATGCCGTTGAAAACATATGGGCCCATGAAAAAACAAAAAACACCGGCTGAAAATTTTTCTTTCGAAGCTACTAGGTTGGCTTGGCCAGTGCAGCCCGAAAAATTTGTTAGGCCGGATTTAAGTAGAACGGGGATATGTTGCTACGGCCTAGTTGGGCGGAAACACAAAATCAACATAAACCACTCACATTTAAGTAATTAAAAAATGACATCAGTGATCGCGGAGTCGAAGGGCAAATAATATTTAGTCCGAAGTCGATTAAACTACATACAATTAACCTATTACTTGATTTTTAATTTTTTAAATGTAACTTTGTTGCATTGAGCTATTCGATGTATACATATCGTAAAGAAATTTTTGCCCGTATATGGGCGGTATTGCTATTGGCGGTATTTCTTAATGCAACACTGATAGAAAGCCTTCACCATCATAGCGCCGAAAAAACCGGTTACAGCAAGCAAAGCTGTAGCCAGGCGCATCCGCTTAAACAATTGGCTTCGGCAAAGCTAAAATGTAAATTGTGCGAGGTATTGAAACACCGTTCGCACATTTTCGATCTCCCTGCTCCCATTGCATTCGCTTTGCCTGTAGTTAAACCAACGATTAAACCTTGTGCTTACCTGATGAGGCATGCTGTTGCTTACATCTTATGCTGCGCCAATAAAGGCCCACCAAGCCTAATGGCTTAATACCCAATTCGCGAGTTTTTATCCAGAAATTTCATTTTGTTCAATGTGCAACCATGTTTGGTATGCGCCTATACGTCTATATCTTTATGCTTCAGGCTATTTCATTATCTAAAAATTATGGGGCATACCAGGCCCTAAACCAACTTAATTTAACTGTTAACCCTGGTGAAGTATTTTGCCTGCTGGGCCAAAACGGTGCCGGAAAAACCACTACCATCAATTTATTTCTAGGTTTTATTGAGCCGAGTAGCGGAAAAATTTTAATCGACAACGAAGAAATCTCCGCGCACAATGATGAACGGCGGAAACACCTGGCCTACATTCCTGAGGTGGTTATGCTTTATAGCAATCTTTCGGCCATCGAAAACCTCAATTACTTTTCTAAACTGGCGGGTTTTAACTATGGTACTTCAAGCTTGATCGGTTTTTTAAAGCAATGTGGTTTACAGGAAGCTGCCCACCATAACCATTTATCGGGTTTTAGTAAAGGCATGCGCCAAAAAGTGGGGATTGCTATCGCGTTAGCCAAAAATGCAAAAATCATTTTAATGGATGAGCCCACCAGCGGGCTGGACCCAAAAGCTACGGCAGAGTTTACCCAATTGGTTAAACAACTGGCTGCTGAAGGGAAATCGATATTAATGGCTACACACGATATTTTTAATGCGGTAAATGTAGGTTCGCACATTGGCATTATGAAACAAGGTGAATTAATCCATACACTTAAAGCCAGCGATATTACTGCAGCCGATCTTCAGGAATTATACTTACAAACCATCTAAAAACAAATCCAATCCATGTATCTAACATATAAAGGCTTTTCTATTTCCTGTGCGCTCTGTTTGCTATTGCTCTTCAGCACATTTAGCCTGGTCACTTTTGCTCAGATTGAGGTGAGTGGAAAAGTAATCGATACCCAAAACCAAGCTATCCAAAAAGCCACTATTAAATTTAAGAATGGGAAAGACCAACTGAATACAAGCAGCGATTCGCTCGGTAATTTTTCGGTTATTTTACCTAAAATGGCCAATTACACCATCACCATTAGTGCCGTAGGCTACAGCACTTTTAATCGCATTTACCCCGTTAATGGGATTGGTGATTTGAAACTGGATGCGATTGTACTGCAAACCACCAATGAGGAATTGCAGACCGTTGAAGTGGTAGGTACCAATGGCAAAAAGTACTATGGAAACTATTCTTTTTCGGCCACCAAAACGGCTTCATTGAACAAGGATATCCCACAGGCTATTTCTTCGGTTTCGAAAGAATTAATTGCCGACAGGCAGGCGGCTGTACTGGCCGATGCGGTTAAAAATGTAACCAGTGTATCACAAAGCAGTTATTACAACCAATTTTCGATCAGGGGAATTAACCAGAACGAAGAAGGTGCTATTATTAACGGCATGCGTACCCGCCAATATTATTTTAACCAGCCTTTAACCAATAATCTGGAACGGATAGAGGTAATAAAAGGTCCCGCAAGTGCTACATTTTCGAGTGTAGACCCAGGGGGAAGCATTAACCTGGTAACAAAAAAACCACTGACTGAAGATCGCAAAGAGATTAGTCTCTCGGCCGGAAGTTTCAGCACCATTAGAGGTGCTTTAGATTTTACTGGTCCTTTAAATGCTGATAAAACGCTGCTTTACCGACTTAATGTGGGTTATGAAGACAGCAAAAGCTTCAGGGATCTTCAATACAGAAAGGGTTACCTCATTGCCCCTTCGTTTTCGTACATCCCGAACGATCGAACCAGTTTAAATGTAGAAGTTGTAATGAACAACAGCAATTCGAGGTTAGACCGTGGCCAGGCTATTTTTGGTGCAATTGCTGGTAAAACCGATTTAAAAAGTACACCGATCAGTTTCAATATGGGGGCCAGCAACGACCGCTTTAACAGTCAGGATTTAATGTTGATGACCAATTTTTCGCATAGCCTTACACAGGATATCGTATTTAATGTGGCTTATATGAAGCAAAACTGGAACGAAGATCTTTTAGAACATAGAACCACCAATGCTTTTGGCGTTGATGAAAATAATCAACCTATTCCTACCCTGGCGGCCATGCGTGCCGTTCAGCGTCAGCAAAAATGGCGAACCGACAATTTAAGCACCTATTTTAGTATAAACACCAATACTTTTAGCTTAAGCCATAAGCTGGTAATTGGGTACGATAGAATAAACACACAGAAACTGCGGGGCGGCGGCGAAAACTCGGCTCAGGGCTATCGTTTAAAAGATGGAACCATTGCCGCAAGGTACGATGCTACAAAAAAGGATCTCTATTTATTTAAGGTGGTAAATGGTATAAATGCACCAGTACCCAACGTAGAGCACTTTAACCTGACCAACCCAGCCTATACCATTAAAAATTTAAGCGATTACGTTTTTACCAAAACAGAAATTCCGGCTGCATATAATTTGGTTAATGCAGTGTACCTGCAAGATCAGATAAAATACCATCAACTTACCTTAACATTGGGTTTACGACAAGAGTGGTACGAGGATTACAGCAATTACAAATTAGCTACAGAAAAGAAAATTTATCAGCATAAGCTTTTGCCAAGGGCCGGAATTACCTATGCAATAAACCCAAACATTAACCTTTACGGAACCTATTTACAGGGCTACCAGCCGCAAGGTAATACCTCAACCCTGGTTATTGTTCCACCACCTGCAGGCACCAATTTTAAACCTTTAGAAAGCGACTTAAAGGAGATTGGTGCAAAATCTGAATGGCTGAATAAAAACCTGATGTTTAATATTTCGGTATTCGAAATTAACCAGAAAAACCTATTGATGAATGCAAATGATCCGTTGGATGTAAACCGCTTGATAGAACGTGGTGCACAACGCAGCCGAGGTATCGAATTCGAAGCTTCTGGTTTTATCAGGTCTAACTGGCAATTTAATGCAGGTTATAGTTATGTAGATGCCATTATTAAGGATGATTTTAATCCTGATTTAATTGGCCAAAGGGTGCAGAACACACCAAAACACAGTGCCAGCTTATGGACACGCTACAACTTTGAAACCCACAAACTAAAGGGAATAGGTTTTGGAGCAGGTTTACAGTATAGTGGCACTAAACTTCCCTTGTACATCAGAGATTTTGTACTGCCTGCTTATACCCTGATAGATGCTGCGCTTTATTATTCGCCTGCTGGTTCTAAAGTGCAACTGGCTGTAAATATGAATAACATTTTAAATAAAACCTATTGGGTTGGCGCACAAAACTATCTACGCCTTTTCCCCGGTACACCAAGAAATGTAATGTTTAACGTAACGTATAGCATATAATGCCAAATAGAATAAGCACTATAGCCAAACAGACTTTTAAAACAGTCCTTAATAACAGGGCCACCTTAGCGTTAACCCTACTATTGGGTTTATCACTTTGTTTGGCCACTTATGTGGGCTGGCAGAATTATAAAACACAAAATAACCAGCGCCTGCATTATAAAGAGTTGGTTAGGGCACAATGGCTGGCAAAACCAGATAAACACCCACACCGGATGGCGCACTACGGTTACCTCGCCTTCCGCGAGAAACATGAACTGAGTTTCTTCGATTTTGGGATAGAAAGTTTTGCAGGTGTATCGATCTTTTTAGAAGCGCACAAACAAAACACCGTAAATTTTAGTGAAGCAGGTTTTTCTAACGGGATGTTACGCTTCGGTGAAATCAGTGTGGCCATGGTGCTGCAACTCCTGGTACCACTTCTAATTTTCTTCTTAGGATACAACAGCATTTCTGCTGAGCGCGAATCAGGAACTTTAAAAATTCTGCTATGCCAAAATTTAAGCTGGAAACAACTCCTCTGGGGCAAAACATTGGGCATCATTGGTATTTGTTTATCAATATTTATCCCGCTTATGCTGCTTACCATTTTGCTATGGGCTTCGCTAAGTCATTGGCAGATTAGCGGTGATGCCAGTTTGCGCTTATTGGTACTGATTTTTAGCTATGCGATCTATTTCTTCGTTATATCTGCCATTACGATTTTGGTTTCGGCATTTGCACGCAGTTCTAAATCAGCCCTAATCACTTTATTGGCCTGCTGGATATTTTTTATGGTCATTATGCCAAGAATTACCCAAGGAATCGGCGTAAAAATCCATCCCTCTCCATCTAAAATAGAATTTGCCGATGCCATTGCTACGGACATCCATAAACAGGGCGACAGCCACAATCCAGATGATCCGCATTATGCCGCAATTAAAGACTCATTACTTAAAACTTATGGTGTTAACGATGTAAAAAAACTGCCTTTTAACTATGGTGGCTATATTATGGCAGAGGGCGAAAAAATAACCTCAAAAATTTACAGCAAGCACCAAAAGGAACTGAATAAAATTTTTGAAAAGCAGAATAGCATTACCACTGCAGCAGGTTTCATAAATCCTTACTTATCACTCAAGCATATTTCGATGGGCATAACAGCCTCTGATTTTGACACCTTTGTTGATTTTCAGAACCAGGCAGAAGCCTACCGCTATCAGCTGGCGCAAAAGATGAATAAACTACAGATTGATAAGATCAGCAACATTGCCCCAGGAGAAGAAGAAAAGCCTTTGGCCATTAGTAAGGCAAACTGGGCCGAGCAACCTGATTTCAATTACCATTTTGGCAAATTAAGTGCGGTAATGGCGAATGAGTTATGGGCACTGTGTGCTTTAACCTGTTGGTTATTGGCAACGGTTATGCTGCTACAATACACAACCAGGTGGATTAAAACGATATAGCGATTAAGGATGAAAAAAAGTATATATAACCTCGAATTTAAACTGTTTTTTAGAAACAGCTCCTCATGGATCGGCATCATTGTACTGCTGATTACAGGCTTTGCCGGTTTGTATTTCGGCAAAACATTTATTGCCGACCAACAGGCCGTAATTGAAAAAGCAGCAATGCTACAAAAGAAAAACACCCTCAGCAATATCGATCATTTTGGTAAAGATATTGGCTTATTGTTTTACCACAATAAGTTTTCATTGGCCAATGCACCCAATGCCTGGGCCGCTTTTGCCAATGGGCAGCGAGATATTAATCCTTATTTAATTTCGGTAACGATGTTGGGCTTAGAAGGCCAACTTTACGATACGGATATTAATAACCCGGTAAGCCTGCTTTTGGGAAATATGGATCTGAGTTTCGTATTTATCTTTTTATTTCCCCTGGTGATTATTGCCTTTAACTATAACTTACTTTCGGAGCAAAAAGAAAGCGGGCTTTGGTCGTTGTTAAGGGCACAAACCAACCAGTCTTTTCAGGTAATCTGGCAAAAATTTTTAGTTAGGGTAGCCGTAATTTTTACTGTTGCTTTATTGTTGTTATTTGTAGCCATTCTTTATCTGCATTTACCTGTAGATTTTACCTTTTTTTCAGTTACCGCTTTGCTCATGCTTTATCTGGCTTTCTGGTTTGCAGTTTCATTTTTTATCATTTCTTTAGCAAAATCATCTAACTTTAATGCATCGGCATTGGTTGCCGTTTGGGTACTTATCTGCATTATAATTCCAGCATCACTTAATCTTTTTCTTAGCCGAAAATATCCCATGCCAGAAGCACTGCAGCATGTAATTAACCAACGCGAAGGTTACCACGAAAAATGGGATATGGCCAAAGAAGTTACGATGAAACCATTTTTTGAACATTATCCGGAACTGAAGCAGTATCCCTTCCCACAAGAGAAAACCTTTAGCTGGTTCTGGTATTATGCCATGCAGCAAATGGGCGATGATCAGGCCATGGCGAGTAGGCTCGCGATCGAGAATAAACTGGCCGTCAGACAGCGATTTACCAATACGCTTGCATTGTTCTTCCCTACCATACAAACCCAGTTAGGGATAAACAATATGGCTGGATCGGATCTTAGTACCCACCTCGATTTTCAGCAGGCGGTTAGAAAATATCATGAGCAGATCCGGCTGCATTTTTATCCGAGCATCTTCCTTAATAAAGTAGTAGGCAGTACTGATATTAAAGATTATAAACTGGAAAAATATACTCCTCAGCAAAGGCCATCTGTATGGGTTAATTTGCTATCTATATCGATCTTAACCGTAATCCTAATTGGAACAACAGCTATTAACTTTAAGCGGCAGGAACAATTTTAGGTTTATTGTAGTTGAAACAATATAAAAATGAGGCTGTCTCATATTTGTGATTCCATTCGAATTTGTCACATTGAGTTTCCCGAAAAATCGGGACAAGTAGACGAAACGCTTCGCGAGGCATTTAAACAGGTCCTTTGACAGGCTACTATTGACGGACCCAATAGAAAGATCGTCATTGCGAGGCACGAAGCAATCTTAAAGCGCTCGCTACTAGCGATAGTTGTAAGATTGCTTTGTCGGCTGAAAAGGCCTCCTCGCAATGACGATTCCTCGTCGGCATAGGAGTAAAAAACCCCCGTCGCTAATATTCATTTTATACAATAAATTATCCTTCAGGATGACAATTCTATATTTAAAATACAGGCTTTTTTTTTATCGTAAAATTAATTAGCTGCAATCAGAAGCAGTATGGATTCATCCTTTAGTTGCAGCCAAATAAACTATTGGCCAATGCGCTAAAATCTATTACCCAAAGAAGAAAATCTTTACATCTGGCTATGCCTTACAGGATGGAGCAGGACGGATTACCCAAATAAATGTTCTAATCTCGTACAACCAAGTATAATCAATTCCCTTTAATCAATACCTACATGAGCAAGAAAATTACGCCAACCTAATGCAATAGTTTGCTCCAAATTACCTCAATATTGCCATTTTAAAGCCGTGGAACAAATAAGAATAATAAGCCAGGTATAGCCAAAACATTAAAAACTAACTCATTTTTCATCGTAAACAGGTAATAAATCCAGAAAATAATGGATTAATTGCTTAATCATATGCCCTCAGAACAGATAGCACGTCCCATCTAATATGCTATTTGGCCAAATAACCAAATATTTACAAAACCAATAAAACTATGGATCTTAATTTTTATCCAGAAAATCTAAAGCGACGAAAAGGCTCTTCGTACAAAAAAATCCTAATTACGGGTATGTCGGCGTTATGCCTACTCTGTGTCGCGAGTACTGCAAACGCAGCCAATCGTAAAGCAACACTAGGAACTGGGGGTACAAACATTTCAACGAGCAAACGAGATGTTAACCTTAAGGGAAAAATTGTTGATGAAAAAGGTGAAACCTTAGTTGGCGTTAGTATAAAAGTAAAAGGTACGACTATTGTAGCCTCTACTGATGCCAATGGTGCTTTTTCCATTACGATTCCATCAACGGTGAGTAACCCGGTTTTGGTGGTTTCATATATCGGATATACCACACAAGAAGTCCCTGTAGAGGGAAAAACGACTATCAGCATTCAACTAAAAAGTTCAACAAATGATTTAGACGAGGTTGTAGTTGTAGGTTACAATACGGTTAAAAAAAGCGATTTAACAGGAGCGGTAGTAAGTCTCGGCGCTAAAGAAATCAGATCAAGACCAGTAACCAATGCGCTACAAGCCATTCAGGGTAAAGCTGCAGGTGTAGATATAACATCGAACGAACGACCGGGCCAATTGGGAAGCATATTAATCAGAGGGGTTAGGTCGTTAAAAGCAAGTAACTCTCCATTATATGTTGTAGACGGGATTCCATTGCAAGCCGGTGGTATCGACGCCATTAACCCTAACGACATCGAAACGATCGATATCCTAAAAGATGCATCAGCAACAGCAGTCTATGGTTCGCGTGGCGCAAACGGTGTTGTTTTAGTAACCACTAAAAAAGGTAAAACTGGGCGGTTAACAATGGATTACGTAGGTACTGCAACTATTGAAACACTGAATGACAGGATGGAAATGATGAATTCGGGACAGTATATCGAATTTAGGCGTGATGCTTTCCGAAGGGTAGGTTATTTAAATCCAGCAGCGCAACCTAATGCTACCTATCCCACTATACCTACACAAACAGACGACAACCGCATTTTCCCTAACGATAGCTATGTAACAGCAAACATTGCAGCAGGCTGGCAAAATGGTGTTTATGATGGCAGCTTAGTTCCAACTACAGATTGGGGTGATTTAGTAACCAGGACCGGGATTACGCAGGATCATGTATTGAGCGTGAGTGGTGGTACAGATAAAATAAAGGCATATGGATCGTTCGGTTATTTAAACCAGACAGGAACGCAATTAGGACAAGATTTTGAAAGATATAGCGGTAAATTAAGCGTTGAACTTGCACCAGTTAAATGGTTCAAAATGGGACTTAACCTAACCGCCACTTATGGTTTACAAAACTATGGTTTCCAGGCAGCCAGTGCATCGGGTGCTGGTAATATTTATGCAGCAGCAAGGGGCATGCTTCCTTTGGCTGTTCCTTATGATGCAAATGGCAATAGAATTAACTTGCCGGGAGGAGATATCAATATCCAAAACCCAGTTCTAGAGGCTGATTATAACATCAACCTTCGTAAGACATTAAGAACATTAGGATCGGCATTTGCTGAGGTTAATATTTTAAAGGGATTGAAATACCGCATCAATTTCGGACCTGATTTTTCTAATTATTATAATGGCAGATATCAGGATGCAAAATCGGTGAACCGCGATGCAGGTATACCAGGTTCGGTTAACAATTATGCACAGTTAAACCAGAGCAATAAATTTGCCTATACGCTCGATCACTTATTATACTATGATAAAACCATCGATAAACACAATTTCGGTGTAACCTTGCTACAAAGTTCTTCTTCTTTCAGAGATGAATCTTCATCATTAACAGGAAGTAAAATAAATCTAATTGCCCCCCTTTGGTATGGATTGAGAGCGGCAAGTATTACGGCTTTAGATGGCTTTGATACGGATCTAAGAAAATCCACTTTGGCATCTTACATGGCCAGGATAAACTACAGTTTCAACAATAAGTACCTATTAACTGCTTCTACCCGTTGGGATGGCGCCTCTCAATTGGCGGCAGGCAACAAATGGGATTTTTTCCCATCTGCGGCACTGGCATGGCGTATAGAGCAAGAAGATTTCATGAAAAACATTAAATGGGTAAACCAGTTGAAATTAAGGCTTGGGGTGGGTAGTACAGGGAACTCATCAGTAGATATTGGTAGCACCTTAGGCTTATTGCAACCGCTTACCTATACTTTTGGTAGTTCTGCACAAATCGGATATGTAGCATCAGATGCCTCTTTGGCCAACCCTATTTCCTTCCCAAACAAATTATTAAGCTGGGAGAAAACCCTACAGTATAATCTGGGATTAGATTTCGACTTGTTAAGAGGAAGAATTAGCGGATCATTAGATTTTTATAAATCGAAAACCACAGACCTGATCCTGCAAAAGAACATTAACATTATTAATGGTTACCCTACCTCATTTGATAACATCGGATCGACTAAGAATAGAGGTTTCGACTTAACCTTAAATACGGTTAATGCAAAAACAAAAGATTTTAGCTGGGAATCTACTTTGAGTTTCTCGGTTAGTAAAGATGAAATTCTTGCATTAAACGGCGGTAATATGGTTCTTGACCGTTTCTTTATTGGTCAGCGGAATGGTGTGGCTTACGATTTTGTAAAGGATGGTATCTGGCAAAATACACCAGAAGACATGGCTGAAATGGCAAAATTTAATGCCAATCTACCACTGGCCAGTTACTTTAGAGCTGGCAGTATCAAAATCAGGGATCTAAATGGTGATTATAAAATAGATGCCAACAATGATCGTCAGGTATTAGGCCACTATAACCCAAGCTGGACAGGCGGTTTAACCAACACATTTGGTTACAAAGGTTTCGATTTATCTGTATTTATTGTAGCACGCTATAACTTCCTGATCGAAACTGGCGCTGAAGCCTTACAAGGCAGGTTTGCACAACGCGTATTAGATTATTGGACGCCAACGAATCCAACAAACGCTTATCCGGCACCAAATTATGCCAGTGCAGCAGGCGACCAATATAAAAGCGCTATGAATTATCAGGACGGCTCATTTATTAAGATCAGAAATATATCATTGGGTTATAATTTCGCTGAAAACATCACTAAAAAATTAACATTATCAAGATTAAGAGTTTATGCACAGGTAATTAATCCGGGTTTAATTTATTCTAACGTTAAATGGATCGATCCGGATCTGGGTGGTTCTACTTTTAACAGAGGTGTTGTATTTGGCGTTAACGCAAGTTTTTAACCGAACGAAAAAAATATTGATTATGAAAAAGATTATAAATATAATATCAGGTGTGGCTTTGTTAGGAAGCTTAATGATCCTTCCCACTTCCTGTAAAAAAAGTTTCCTGGATGAAGAAGTGATCAACTCACGCAATACATCCGATTTCCAAAAAACAGAAGGGTTAGATGGGTTGGTTATTGGAATGTACCAAAGCTTAAAGTTCCATTTTAATTATACCTGGGCTTATACCAGCACCAATTATGGCGTAGATGAATTTACCGTAGGCGGTGATAGAACAGAACAGATGTGGAATTCTTACGACGGTAGTTTAAACTCATTTAATAGCGATGTACAGGCTGTTTTCGACAACATGTATACCAATATTAATTCGGCAAACATTGTGATTAAAAATGTACCGGTCTATTATACTGGTGCCAATAAGAATACTCGCTTAGGTGAAGGTTATTTTATGCGTGCCTTCGATTATTTTAAATTGGTTAAACAATTTGGTGGCGTTCCTTTACAGCTCGAATCTTTAGAAATCATTAAAGAAGAGTTTACCAGAAATTCAGCAAAAGAGGTATACGAACAGGTAATCCAGGATTTTATTCAGGCTTATACCCTGCTTCCTGCTACGCCAGGAGAAACCGGAAGACTTACAAAATGGGCAGCAGCACATTTTTTGGCCAAAGCATATCTGTTCCGTGCAAGTGAAATGAATAACGATTGGAATGGCGATACCAAAACTGCCGATCTTCAAAACGCAGTTAAATATGCCGATTTAGTAATTGGCAGTGGTCAACACACCTTAGCCACGAACTTTAGTGATCTTTGGAACTTTACAGCTGTAGATGGCCCCAACGAAAGCAATAAAGAAATTATTCTTGCTGCTCAATTCTCCAATAACACGGCTACACAAGGCCGTTATGGAAATCAGGTTCACTTGTATTATCCATCTGTTTATCAAAACCTTCCGGGCATGCAGCGTGATATCCCTGGTGGCCGTGAATTTCAGCGCATGAGATCAACTGACTATGCTATTGATGTTTTTGACCGTGTTAACGACTCGAGGTTTTGGAAAAGTTTTAAAACGCGCTATTTATGCAACAACCCAGCTGGTGCACCCAAGTGGACGGCAGCAACTGCTCCTACCCCTGCACTTGTTAATCAGGTTAAATTTACCGGTGGTCAGGAATCAATTCTATATATCATCAATGATGCTAACGATACCCGTTACACCAGTACAAACATTACACTGAGAGCACCAAGCATTTACGTTAGGTATTTTGCCGGCCAAGCTCAGAGCTATTTAAACGCACATGGTAATTATGGCGTAAGTCAATACCCTGCGCTTTCGAAATTTATGGATGGTTCCAGAAATTTAATTGCCTCGCAATTTGGTCAGCGCGATGGAATTTTGGCGCGCCTTGCCGAAACCTATCTAATTGCTGCCGAAGCTTACGGACGATTGGGACAATATGCACAGGCCATTCCATACCTGAATAGTGTGCGCGATCGCGCAGCTTATAAAGAGGGTGAAGATCGTTCTGCTTATGTTGATGGTGGTGTTTCCTATAAAACCAATCCGGCAGTTAACAGCTCAGGCTTTGTATCATATTCAGATAAAAATACCTATTTCGAATCAAATAACATCCCTGTAACTACTGCTAACACACTAACGTCAATGCACTTAAATAGCGAAGCTGATATTTTCAACTCGAATAAAGATTTTTATGATAAAGTTGCGGCAAGTTCAAATGCAGATAAATTTAAGGCTTTCATTTTAGATGAACGCTCGAGAGAATTAATGGGCGAACTCATGAGATGGGAAGATTTGGCCCGTACCAAAACGTTGGTAGCACGAACAGCTGCATTTAACCTTGAGGCTAAACCTGCAGAAAACAAACATTACTTGAGACCAATTCCACAAAATTTCTTAGATGTACTTAAAATTGGTGGAGAAGCTTTAACTCCTGCACAAAAACAGGCCATACAAAACCCAGGCTGGTAAACAAACTAAGCCTTATAAAAAGAGCAATTTGCCCTATGGTAAATTGCTCTTTTTGTTTATCGAATGTGGATATGACTATATTTTATCCAAAAATCTTTGCATGTTCATATCTACTCACTATTTATTATAATGGAAACGACATTGAATAACTGCACATTGTTGGTCTTTACCTTTGGTTCCTGATATTTGGTATACCAAACGGTGTTCTCCGGTAATTCGCCTCGACCAAAAGCCTTTTAAATTATGCTTTAATGGTTCTGGTTTGCCCAAACCATGAAACGGGGTTCTCTTTATGTCCTTCAACAGTTCTCTGATTTTTCTTTCTGCTTCCCCATCATTATCCATCCAATATTCAAAATCTTCCCAGGCTTCTTCGGTAAATACGATATTCATAGCTTAGGCCTCAACCGATTTTCCGTCTTCCAAAGAGAATCTCCTAGTATTACCTACTTTCAAACTTTCAATTGAGTTTTCCAATCTTTTACGATTTGCTTCCGTTGACATGAGATGTGCAGTTTCTGTAAGTGCATTGTATTCTTTAATAGAAATTACTACAACAGCATCATCTTCGTTGTTATTTCGTGGTACAATTAAAACATCCTCTGTAGCACTTATTTCATCAAAGTAGCTCTTCATGTTTGTTCTGAGCGAAGAAATGGTTACTGCTTTCATTATATAAAATTTACGTACAATCAAATGTACGTCATTATGTACAAAAAACCAAATAAACACTAACATCCAAAGATCAACAAATGATTTCCTCAACATTACGAAATCTAAAATTTTTGTATTGCATTTGTTACTTCTATAACATAGCCCGTTAGCGTTATTTCAAACACGCTTAAAGCCATTTGCAGTTTATTCCGGTCATTTTCTACAGGATAGAGCAGGATGGCCCTCTCAATTTTAAACGCTAAACTCGTTTAAACTATTTAACCAAATATTTCCTTTTTTATTAATGGTGTTTCATTTCCCTGTAGAATAGAAAATTCCATTTAATTACCAATTCAGAGATGAAGAAAATCTTGCTAGCCGGTTTCATGCTATTTTCGATATACGCCTTTGGCCAAAAAAGCAATAAAGTACAACGCGTTCCCAAACCATTGTACAGCGATCCTGTTTATGATGGCGCTGCCGATCCGGTAGTGATCTGGAATAAAGGCGAAAAAAAGTGGTTTATGTTTTATACCAACCGCAGAGCCAACGAAAAAAACCTTGATGGGGTGAGCTGGGTGCACGGCACAAGGATTGGCATTGCCGAATCGAAAGATGGTGTAAAATGGAATTACCGCGATACCTGCGATATTCAATACCGATTAACCGATTATACCCATTGGGCACCAGAAGTGATCGAAAATAAAGGGATATACCACATGTATTTAACCTACGTGCCTGGCGTTTTTAACGATTGGCGTCACCCGCGGTACATTGTTCACCTGACCAGCAAAAATCTCATCAACTGGAAATTCGAATCAAAACTGAAGCTCGCCTCCGACCGCTGCATTGATGCCTGTGTATTTAAACTGCCTAACAACAAAGGCTGGCGCATGTATTATAACAATGAAATGGCTGGCAAATCGATCTATTATGCCGATAGTAAAGACCTGTACCATTGGGAAGATAGCGGCAAAAAATTGATTGGCGATAAAGGCTGCGAAGGTCCAAAAGTATTCTATTGGAAAAACACCTATTGGATGGTGGTCGACAACTGGAACGGTTTAGGCATATATTCATCTATAGATCTCCTCAGCTGGAAACGGCAGCCTAAAAATATTTTACAGGAACCCGGAAAAGGAACCGATGATGGTGTAATAGGCGGTCATGCTGATGTTATAGTGAACGGAGACAAAGCCTATATTTACTATTTTACCCATCCTGGCCGAATACCTGGGAATAAAGGTATCGACAACGCAACAACTAGAAGAAGCGTAATTCAACTTGCAGAATTAGAATACCTCAATGGTGAAATCAGCTGCAACCGTGATAAATTCTTAGCTATTAAATTAAACCCTAACCAAATATAATGAAGCACATTTACCTTTTCTTAATGGTTGCGCTCCTACCCTTTATCGCTTTGGCACAACAAGCAACTGATCAAAGAAAAAGCTACAACTTTAATCCTGGCTGGAAACTCTTTGTAGGTGATTTATCTGGTGCAGAAAGTACCGATTTTGACGACAAAACATGGAAAACCATTACCCTACCCTATGCCTGGAACGAAGATGAAGCCTTTAAAAAATCGATAGAGGATTTATCAACTGGCATCGCCTGGTACCGCAAGCATTTTACCATTCCAGAAAACAATCCAAACCATAAAATATTCCTTGAATTTGAAGGCATTAGGCAGGCTGGTGAATTTTACCTGAACGGAAAATTTATTGGCCGACATGAAAATGGCGTAATGGCCTTTGGGTTCGACATTAGCAGCTTAATTAATCAGAACAAAGAAAATGTGATTGCAGTTAGAATCGATAATGCCTGGAACTACAAAGAAAAAGCGACCAACTCTGGCTACCAATGGAACGATAAAAACTTTAATGCCAATTACGGGGGGATATCAAAAAACGTACGCTTGCACGTTACCGGTAATGTATATCAAACACTTCCACTTTATTCTACTTTAAAAACCACAGGTAACTATTGTTACGCTAAAGATTTCAATATTAAAGGTAAATCAGCCTTGGTGGTTTCCGAATCGCAGGTTAAAAATGAAAGTGCAACGGATAAAAAACTGGTTTATGAGGTAGAACTTAAAGACCTTGATGGAAAAATCGTTAAAACTTTTAAATCTGCAGAAACCAATATCAAAGCTGGCGATACTTTAACCTTAAAAGCCGAAGCATTAGTAACCGGTTTAAATTTTTGGAGCTGGGGCTATGGCTACTTGTACACCGTTACTTCAAGATTAAAATCTGAAGGCAAGATTATCGATGAGCTGAGCACCAACACCGGGTTTAGAAAAACAGCATTTAAAAACGGGATGGTTTATTTGAATGATCGTGTATTGATGATGAAGGGTTATGCCCAGCGCAGCAGTAACGAGTGGCCGGCAATTGGCTTATCGGTGCCACCCTGGTTAAGCGATTACAGCAATCAACTCATGGTAGAAAGTAATGCCAATTTGGTACGCTGGATGCATATTACCCCTTGGAAACAGGATATAGAATCTTGCGATCGCGTAGGTTTGATCCAGGCCATGCCTGCCGGAGATTCGGAAAAAGATGTTACCGGTACCCGTTGGGACCAACGAAAAGCGGTAATGACAGATGCCATTATTTACAACCGCAATAACCCGAGTATCGTTTTTTACGAATGTGGAAACGAATCGATCAGTGCAGCGCACATACAGGAAATGAAAGAGATTAGAAATCTTTACGACCCAAATGGAGGCAGAGCTATTGGATCGAGAGAAATGCTCGATATTCCAGAAGCAGAATATGGGGGCGAAATGTTGTATATCAACAAAAGCGCAACCAAACCTGTATGGTCTATGGAATATTCGAGAGATGAGGCCCTGCGGAAATATTGGGATGAGTTCTCTCCTCCCTTCCATGTAAATGGCGCAGGCCCTAAATACAAAGATGCGGATGCCAGTGATTATAACCGCAACCAGGATTCTTTTGCCATTGAAGATATAATCCGTTGGAACGAATATTACGAAGAACGCCCAGGAACTGGAACCAGGGTAAGCTCTGGTGGGGTTAACATTATATTTTCTGATTCGAATACCCATCATCGCGGAGAAGAAAACTACCGGAGAAGTGGCGAAGTAGATGCGATGCGTATCCCTAAAGATGCTTTTTTTGCACACAAAGTGATGTGGGATGGTTGGGTTGACACTAAAAAAACTGGCATTCATTTAATCGGGCACTGGAACTACAAGACGGGTGTAAAAAAGAATGTATATGTGGTGGCTAGTGGCGACAAGGTAGAATTGGTTTTGAACAATAAATCGCTTGGTTTTGGTGAAAAAAGTAATGGTTTTCTATTCACTTTTAAGAACATTAGTTATCAGGCGGGAACAATTAAAGCTATATCCTATTCGTCAGCTGGAAAAAAACTGGCCGAAACCCAATTGAAAACAGCAGGTAAAGCTGTTGCTTTAAAACTCACCCCAATAAAAAATCCGAGTGGCTTTAAAGCCGATGGTGCCGATGTGATATTGGTTCAGATTGAAGTAATAGATCAGAACGGAAATCGTTGCCCTACCGCTTCAGATATGATCAGCTTTAGCTTAGATGGCCCTGCAGAATGGCGTGGAGGTTTAGCTCAAGGACCAGATAATTATATTTTAGCTAAAAACCTGCCCGTTGAAAATGGGGTGAACAGAGTGCTCATCAGATCGACAACTACTGCCGGAAAAATTAATTTAACGGCAAAAGTTGAAGGCTTGCAGCCTGCGAGCCTTTCTTTCGAAACTTTACCGATTAAAACTGCACAGGGATTATCTGGCCAATTGCCAAGCGATGGCTTGAAACCAAACTTAAGCAAAGGCGCAACACCACTTGATCCCTCATACACAGCTTCCCGTAAATCGATCAAAATTGTTGCTGCCGAAGCTGGCGCCAATAACGATAAAGCCAATTTAAGCTTCGATGATAATGAATTGAGTGATTGGGTGAATGATGGAAAGATTGCTACCGCATGGATCAAATATACTTTAGCAAAAGAAAGTACCATATCTGCAGTATCTTTGAAACTGAATGGTTTTAGAACCAAAATTTACCCATTGAGGATCTTAGTTGATGGAAAGGTAGTTTTCGAAGGCAATAGTAAACCAAGCCTGGGATATTTTACCGCTAATTGTAAAGCAACAAAAGGAAAAACAGTAACCATACAGTTAGTGGGTTCAGGAAAAGAAAAAGAAAACTCGAATGTTGGCGTTGAGGTAAACGGTAAAAAACTTGATGATGGTGTTGACCGTGCAGAAACCAAACTAAAAGGTGGTTTAAGTATTATTGAAGCAGAAATTTACCAGCAGCCTTAGGTCGCGCCAGACTTCCGAAGTTTACCAGGGCAACGAGCCCTGATAAACTTCGGAAGTCTTGACCAAAATAAATAACACAATATGAAAACATTAAAAAGCATTTACCTATTTTTTAGCTTATCCGTTTTTGTCTATACAGCAAATGCTCAATCTAAAGCTAATGTTGTGGTTAATTTCGACAAGAATATTGCCCCAATGAAACCAATATGGGCATGGTTTGGTTATGATGAACCGAATTATACCTACATGAAAGATGGACAGAAACTGCTGACGGAAATTTCAAAATTAAGTCCGGTTCCGGTGTACGTACGTGCGCATAATTTGCTAACCTCTGGAGATGGTACTCCAGCTTTAAAATGGGGATCGACCAACGCTTACACTGAAGATGCCAAGGGTAATCCGGTTTATAACTGGAAAATTGTTGATCAGATTTTTGATACTTATGTAAAAAGGGGCATGAAACCTTTAGCCCAAATTGGCTTTATGCCTGAAGCCTTATCAACCAAACCTTTTCCTTACCAACATAAATGGAAACCAGGTGCCCGTTATGATGAAATTTTAACCGGCTGGGCCTACCCGCCTAAAGATTATAAAAAATGGGGCAATCTTGTTTACGAATGGGTTAAACACAGCGTAGCACGTTATGGCAAGGCTGAGGTGGAGAGCTGGTATTGGGAAGTGTGGAATGAGCCGGATGGAGCTTATTGGAAAGGCACACAGGCAGAATTCTTTAAACTTTACGATTACGCTGCCGATGGGCTTAAAAGGGCTTTACCCACTGCAAAAATTGGTGGCGCCAATGTAACAGGTGGAGGCACCAAGTATTTAGATGCCTTTATTAAACATTGTTTAACCGATACCAATTATGTAACAGGCAAAATCGGTTCTCCTTTAGACGCTGTACTTTTTCATGCCAAAGGATCGCCAAAGGTAGTTAATGGAACTGTAGTGATGAATGTAAGGGCTCAGCTCCGCAATATTGATGGCAATTATAAAATCATCAGTAAATATCCTCAGCTTAAAAACATCCCTGTAATTATTGGTGAATCTGATCCCGAAGGTTGTGCCGCTTGCGGCATGAGTACTAACCCCGAAAATGCCTACCGAAACGGCACCATGTATTCGAGCTATACCGCAGCTTCATTTGCCCGGCTTTATGAACTTACAGATAAATATAACATCAATCTGTTGGGCGCTGTTACCTGGTCGTTCGAATTCGAAAACCAGCCTTGGTTTGCTGGCTTTAGAGATTTAGCCACCAACGGTGTGGATAAACCTGTTTTAAATGTATTCAGAATGTTTGGCCAGATGAAAGGGAACCGTGTTGAAGCCATAAGTAACCGCATGTACAATTTAAATGCTATTTTGGATTCGAGTATCAGAAAACCGCAGACAGATATAGGTGTTTTAGCCACTAAAGCGGAGAAAACAGCCGCTGTTATGTTGTGGAATTATCACGATGAGGATAAAACGGACTCGAAAGGTGCTGTTTCCATCTTGCTGAATAAGTTGCCTGTTAAAACGGTAACCCTCACAGCATATTGCATTGATACCGAAAACAGCAATTCCTATACAGCATGGAAAAAAATGGGTTCACCTCCAAATCCAGATGCAAAACAGATTGCAGCATTAGAAAAAGTAGGGCAACTTAAAATGATTGGTAAACCCAGGAAATTTGATACCACAAGCGGCGCTTTTGAAATGGAATTGGCCCGGCAAGGGGTAGCTTTGTTGAAGTTAGATTGGTAGATATATCGCTTTTTTTTCCACGGAAACACTGCAAGCACGGAATAAAGAAGTATTTTTTCGATAATCGTAATGTTATTTACGCACTCATTTGGAAACGAGCGCAAACAATAGTTACAGGTGGATCGTCATTCCCAACTTGATTGGGAATCTTAATGTTTTAGCTAGGTTTATATGTTGCATTAAGATTCCCGCCTGCGCCTATCGTGTGGACACATCTTGATGTGTGGGTTTTTAGGCGTTCAATCCCAAGTGGCAGAAAATCAAAAAACAGATGCAGTATAGAACAAATAGCACTACCAAACCTAAAACGCAGTGGTTTTGTGTTCATAAGCGATGAGTTAAAGCTTTCACGAGAATTGAACACAAAACAAAGTGCTGCTGTTTTTTGATGAGCGTGGGTGGTGAGGAGCCACATTGCCGGATTGACAAAGCGCTTTGGGTACTTTGGCGCTCCAAAGTACCATGCCCCGCGGCAAAGAGCGGAAAAAAAATCAACATTTATCTCCAAAGTATAGTTTTTAAGATATCAAATCTTGTTATTAGCAAGAAAGATGCTGAAATAAATCCGATAGCTATCGGATCAGCATGATTGTTATGATAAAAACAAATTTTAAGCAGCCATATTATAGTTATTTTTATAGCTGGCTTGATTTTTTATAACTGCAGCAACTCTTAGTGCTATCTTGTTTCTAACAGCATTAATTATGCTCATGCTATGCTTCCCTTCATCCTTTTTTCTATTATAATATGTTTTGAATTCCGCATTATGTTGAATTAGAGATAATGCACACATATGCAGCAATCTTTTAAGCTCTTTATTAGCCATCCGGTGTACCCTGGTTTTACCT
>NZ_SJSO01000011.1 GCF_004331735.1 Pedobacter psychrodurus | reverse complement strand
AGCCAATATTTTCCTGAAAGATTCAACCTCTATTTCAGCAAACCTTAACTTATAGTTAAAATGCTCAATCAATTCTTCTCTGCTTAATTTGCTGTTAACATGAGAAATAGCATCTTCAATATCATTCATATTTACAATGTTTATACAAATGTTGTAAATATTTATTTAAAATAAAAGCAATATTTAAAAATGTTGATAAATAATAAAGGCATCTATTTTTTTTTAAAAAATTAATTCCGCCAACAGGTTATATCTTAGTTTAAATCCCTTAGATAATTATTCCGAATAAATCAAAAACTATGCACGCTGGAAAGAAATACACCTTTTTCGAATTTATTGTATGGACCCGACGAGATATTTATCGCTTAACCATTCTCGCCATTATTCCAACTGTACTTTATCATTTCTGTAAGTTCACGTTTCTCTCCATTTCATGGGTTCCGGTAGCACTTTTAGGTACAGCCGTTTCTTTTATCATTAGTTTTAAAAATAATGCCAGTTATTCACGTCTTTGGGAAGCCAGGCAGATTTATGGCGGAATTATAAATGCGAGCCGTGCTTTTGGTGTAATGATACGCGATTATCTGGCAGCTCAGGATAAAAAGGCAGATGTTCAGCTCATTTTTTACCGCCATTTTGCCTGGTTAACTGCGCTTAGGTTTCAGTTAAGGGAGCCTAGGGCCTGGGAAAACTCGAACGATCCCCGCAATATTGAATATGCCAGACTGTATCATGTTTCCGAGAAAACAGATAAGTTAGAAGATAGCTTATCGAAATATCTTCCAGCCGATGAGTTGAAATACATTCTAACCAAGAAAAATAAGGCTACTCAAATAATGGCATTACAATCGAGCCATATCAATAAATTGGCCACTGCGGCTAATTTATCCGATTTACAATTACAATCTTTGCAAAGCTCAATTACCAGTTTTTACGATAACCAGGGTAAAGCCGAAAGAATTAAAAATTTCCCTTACCCACGCCATTTTTCATCAATAGCTACCATTATGTTAAATTTGTTTGTGTTTTTAGTGCCCTATGGCTTATTAAACGAATTTAATAAATTGGGGAACGGTACTTTAATAGAAGGTTATTCCATTTGGCTAAACGTTCCATTCGCTATTTTACTCACCTGGGTTTTTAACTCGTTGGATATTGTTGGCGAAAGCTCTACAAATCCCTTTGAAGGAAGCGCCAATGATGTGCCAATTACCAATATCTCGCGGACAATAGAAATCGACATGAGGGATATGCTTGATGAGTCTGATCTGCCTCCTGTACTAACACCCGAAAATAGTATATTGATGTAGATTTACATTATGGAAATGGCGGAAAATAGTCATCGTAGTTATATATTGATTAGAAAATAATAAATCACAATACCATGAAAAGAAATATCCTTTACCTCGCATTGGCAGCAATCCCTTTTGCTTACGCCTGTACTCAAAATAATAAAACAGCTACTGGCGCCAAAACTAAAACCGATTCTTTGGTTAATGAGAATTGTTATGCTGCGGCCTTTGAAAAAGATAGTGCTGCCATGAATGTGAAAATATTGGCCTCTGGTAAAGTTACAGGTTCATTATTGATCAACTATGGAGAAAAGCCCCATAACAATGGCACCATTGATGGGAAATTTAATGGTGATACTTTATTAGTAGATTACCGCTTTAAAACTGGCGAAGATACCGTAAGCGTTTACACCAATCCATTGGCCTTTTTAAAGAAAGATGGTAAACTGGTTATGGGGGTAGGGCAAATTGAAACCACACTAGGAAGGTCTTATTTTGTTAAAGGCAAGCCTATTAATTTCGAGGCTGGGAAGTTTGTTTTTCAAGAAGTGGATTGTAAGTAAACGCCTAATTGGTCATACTGAACGCAGTGAAGGATTTTTTTAAAATGATGATTTTTCAGCGCATTACCAATCGTCGATTATAATTGGAGCGTCATTCCCGCGTAGGCGGGAATCTTAAAGCTTATTGCATTACGATTCCCAATCGAGTTGGGAATGACGAATCTAAGGAAAAAACTACTGGTCTTAGCGTCTCGGTAAGATACTTGGCTAAGTTTTTGGCCACGGAGGCACAGAATACACGGAATCTTCAATCAGTTTGTCATCCTGAGGGTTAATTTATTGTATAAAAATCAATATAGATGACAGGGGATTTTTTTGCAGTGATAGGCTGAGAGGAATCGTCATTGATAGTCTAACTAAAGATCTTTTGATGTAGATCTACATTTCAGAGTAAAGATCCTTCACTGCGTTCAGAATGACAACCAACTCCATGTTTGGTGGCACACCAAACATTTACATTCTACTATAGATTAACGGCTCATTAATACTCAACAACACCCACTAAAAATTAAATAAAATTATTTTAAAATAAATTACTACTATTTCCATAGACTTTGTATATTTGTATAGTTAACAAACGTATAACGAGCTTAAATTATCTGTTATGATTTTGAATAAAGTAGAAAAAGCGAACATTGAACCACGAATTACTTTAATAGGTGCAGGTCCTGGCGATCCGGATTTATTTAGTTTAAAAGGTGTTAAAGCATTAAAAACAGCTGATGTTGTTTTGTATGATGCAAATGTGAACGAGGCTTTATTGTGTCATGCGCCAGATGGTATTCCGAAAGTTTACGTGGGTATGCGTAGCGATGATGAATCATTTTCTCAGGACGCAGTTAATAAATTAATTGTTGACTATGCTTTAAACTACGGTCACGTGGTGCGTTTAAAAAGCGGCGATCCATTTTTCTTTGCAAAAGGATACGAAGAAATAGATGCAGCAGAATCGTATAGCATTCCAACAGAAATTATTCCAGGTATTTCGAGTGCTACTGGTGCGCCAAGCTTGCAAAAGATCCCGATGATTTATAAAGACCTGAGCGAAAGTTTTTGGGCAGTAACTGGAACAAACTCGAAGGGCGAAATTTCTGAAGATTTATATATTGCGGCAAAAACCAAAGCAACTATAGTTGTATTAAATGGAATTGAAAAGGTAAAAGAAATTGCTGCCATATTCCAGGCAGAGAATAAAAACCTTTTGCCAGTAGCGGTAATTCAAAATGGTTCGACGCCAGAAGAAAAAATTGCCATCGGTATAGTGGACACCATCGCTGAGATTGTTGAAGATAAAAGAATAACTGCACCGGCTTTGTTGGTTTTTGGAGACGTAGTATCATTACACCCACAATTTCAGCCGATCCGCGATTTCTACGAAATTATCGCTGAAGAGTACTAAGATATTTTTTAAACCAAAAATATATTTGTTTTGTTGTTAAAACCGCTTAAGGATTTAGGCGGTTTTTTTGTTTTATAAATCTTAAAAAACTCGGTGTATATCTGCGAATCAGCGGGAAACCATTAGCAGAATTCTCCCGCAGATTTAAGTGATTACCGCTGATGGAGTTTGAGCTTTGTTTGGAACCAACTTTGTTTTTAAGCCTGATTGAAGCGGAAGCCCGGAGCGCAGTGAGGACTTATAGCGGAAAGCAGGTCTGCCGACTACCACGAAGAACTGAATATTCACTTATTAATTAAAAAAAACGTAAGTAAATTTATATGAATTAGATCTCTCCATTACGCTGCGCTCCAGTCGAGATGACGATTTTTCCTTTAAAATAATCAACTAAAAATATAATTTTCATTATTTGCAAAGCTCAAAACAATTAGTAACTTACTTACGTTATCTACACCAAATATTTGATGGAAATTATACATATAAGCGCCGAGTGTTACCCTGTTGCAAAAGTTGGTGGTTTAGCCGATGTAGTAGGGGCCTTACCAAAGTATCAAAATAAATTAGGCCACATTGCCAAAGTGGTAGTTCCTGCGTACGATACAAAATTTATCCGTGAAAGCGAATTTGAAGTTACTTACGATGCCTGGGCAAACTATGGCAATAACCATTTTCGATACCGCATTTTAAAAGAAAAAACCAATAAATTAGGGTTCGATTTATACATTATTCATATCCAGGGTTTAACCGACCGTCCAAACGTGTATGGTTATAAAGATGATACGGAAAGATTTGTGGCTTTCCAGATTGCTACACTAGATTGGATTGTACAATGGGAGCATCGCCCGGATGTACTTCATTGCCACGATCACCATACAGGTTTAATCCCCTTTATGGTTTCAAATTGCGTAAAATATAAGCCAATTAGCAGTGTCCCGACGGTTTTAACCATTCATAATGCACAATACCAAGGTCAGTTTGGATGGGATAAATTATATTATTTACCTGCATTCGATTTGTGGAAAGGTGGTTTACTGGGCTGGGAAGATGCCATTAATCCTTTAGCATCGGCCATTAAATGTGCCTGGAAAGTAACCACGGTATCGCCAAGTTACCTGGACGAGATGATGAACAATGCCCGTGGATTGGAAAGTTTGTTGAGGCAGGAACGATGGAAATCGGTAGGGATATTAAATGGAATCGATAGCGAGGTTTGGGATCCTGAAACCGACCCGATGTTGAGTAAAGGTTACAATTTAAAAACAGTAGAAGCAGGGAAACTGGCAAACAAAACAGCACTCTGTGATGTTTTCCAATTAGATCCGTCTAAACCCCTATTTACTTTCATCGGTAGATTGGTTGATGAAAAAGGTGCTGATTTATTGCCTGATATTTTTTATACGGCTTTACAACAGCATGGGGATAATATTAATATCCTGGTTTTAGGATCAGGTGATAATTGGGTGGAAGGCCGTTTAAATCAATTGAAAGGTATTTTTGCTGGTAAATACAATGCCTATATCGGCTACAATGAGCAGGTTTCGCACGAGATGTATGCTGGTGCAGATTTTCTGATCATGCCATCGAGAGTGGAGCCTTGTGGTTTAAATCAGCTTTATGCGTTAAGGTATGGAACTGTTCCCATTGTGCGCCGGATTGGAGGACTGAAAGATACGGTAATTGATATAGGAGACAACGGTTTTGGGATTTGCCACGATCAAACAAGTATTTGGGATGTTACCCATGCCATTAACCGTGCAGTTGAGTTATATAACGACAAGAAGGCTTTTAAAGCAGTAAGAAAAACAATGATGAAGATAGACCATTCGTGGGATAACGCAGCATTAAATTATATAGAATTATACCAAATATTAAAATAAGCTTAAACATGACCGACAAAGTTTTAGGCGTTATCCTTGGCGGTGGCCAGGGCTCTAGATTATCGCCATTAACACAAACACGTTCTAAACCAGCAGTTCCGATTGCTGGTAAATACCGATTGGTAGATATCCCGATTTCAAACTGCCTAAATTCTGGTATTCATCGAATGTTTGTGTTAACCCAGTTTAATTCAGCATCCTTAAACAAACACATTAAAAACACGTATCACTTTAGCCATTTTAGTACGGCTTTTGTTGATATTTTGGCGGCTGAACAAACTGTACAAAACTCAGGTTGGTTCCAAGGTACAGCAGATGCAGTTCGTCAGTGTATGCATCATATTGTTTCGCATGAATTCGACTACATCTTAATCTTATCTGGCGATCAGTTGTACCAGATGGATTTTAAAGATATGATTGAAAAACATATCGAAGCCAATGCCGAAATTACCATTGCCACTATCCCGGTAACAGCTAAAGACGCAACTGATTTTGGTATTTTAAAAGCCGATGATGAAAACATGATCACCTCTTTCATCGAAAAGCCTAAAACAGGTTTGGAAGATTGGATTTCGGATACCGGTGCAGAAATGCAGGGCGAAGGGCGTAACTTCTTAGCTTCGATGGGTATTTACGTTTTCAACCGCGAGTACCTGATCAATATCTTAAATGAGAACGAAGAGGAAAAGGATTTTGGTAAAGAGATTTTGCCTAGAGCGATTTCTCAGAGCAGGGTTTTAAGCTATCAGTACGAAGGTTACTGGACCGATATTGGTAATATTTCATCTTTCTTTGAAGCCAATTTAGGCTTAACGGATGAAATACCTAAATTTAATATGTTCGATAGTAACCATGCTATTTTTACAAGAGCCAGGATGTTACCGCCATCAAAAATTTCGGGTACCACTTTAGATAAAACCATTATTGCTGAAGGCTGTATTATTCAGGCCAGTAAAGTAGAACATGCTGTTTTAGGGATCAGATCAAGAATTGGCAAGGATACCGTAATTACCAATGCCTATATTATGGGTAGCGATAGGTACCAAACGCTTGAAGAAATTCAGGAAGAAACCAGTAAAGGGAATTCATTAATTGGTATCGGCGACCGCTGTTTCATCAACAACGCTATTATCGATAAAAACTGTCGCATTGGAAACGATGTGAAAATTAATGGTGGCAACCATTTAGAAGATGGCGACTTTGAACTTTATGCTGTTAAAGATGGTATAGTTGTAATTAAAAAAGGAGCAGTAGTACCTAGTGGAACCGTTATTTAAGATAATCATTATCATTAACTTAGCCAGTCGCGATTTTTCGTGACTGGCTTTTTTTTATGTACAGACCTTATAGGTTTTAAAAACCTATAAGGTCTTGATGACAACCCCTTTCTTATAAACCTGATAAAGCGAAAAGCCCGGAGCGAGGTACGAGTGAGGAATGAAGCGGTAGCAGGACTGCAGGCTGCTGTTAACAGAACCTTTCATTTCCAAGAAATGGTAGATACTTTATTTAATGCTATATTATTTGGAAGGCAATTGTTGTGGTTTATTTTAAAGTTAGCCCTGCTTTTCATTACTTCCGATGAAAAATCGGAATCATTCCAATCAGGCTTATTTGTTGGAGGTCTGTTCAAATCATCAAGTAAAAGAAACTTTCATTCCAAGATAATTATAAGAACTGACCCTTTATTCTTAAACCTGATAAAGCGTAAAGCCCGGACTGAAGAATGAGGGAGGACTTGAAGCGATAGCAGGACTGCTCTCAGCCATTGAAACAGAACCATTCATTTCAAAAAAAAACACTTAATTAATCCTTTTTTATTTGTAAACCTTATGGTTCTTTGAAACCTATGAGGTCTTTTTTGACATTTCTCCCTAACATTTTTCCGCTCGGCTTGTTAATAAATAAACAAAAAATATAGTTTATGGCTGAACAGCACCTCTATCAAACAGGAATTATAGGAAATTGCGCTTTCATTGCACACGTAAATAAAAATACTGATATATCTTGGCTTTGCTGGCCCCGTTTCGATAGCCCTTTTGTATTTGGCAGTTTATTGGATGAGAAAAAAGGAGGCGAATTTTCAATCCTGCCACAAGGCGAATTCACTTCGAATCAATATTACATCGAGAACACCAATGTTTTAAGAACAGAGATTACCGCCGAAGATGGAAAATATCGGATTACAGATTTTGCACCACGTTTTCATCTATACGATCGCTATTTTAAACCATTAATGTTTATCAGAAAGATCGAACCTTTAGAAGGAAATCCGCGCATTACCATAAAATGTGAACCAGTTTGCGATTATGGGAAAGGCAAAATGAAATCGAGTAGGGGCAGTAACCACATTGATTATTTCGGCTGCGACGAAAATATTCGTCTAAGCACTAATGTGTCGCTTACCTATATTCTTGATGAAAAAGCATTTGTATTAAATGAGGCTAAATATCTTATTATGACTTATGGTCAAAATTTAGAGGCCGCTGTAGTAAGTACAGCTGAAAATTTTTTACGGGAAACCATTGCCTATTGGCGGTTATGGATTAAACATTCATCAATAGCAGGTTTTTACCAGCCTTTTGTAATCCGTTCGGCCCTGGTGCTGAAAATCCATCAATATGAAGATACAGGCGCGATTATAGCGGCCAGTACCACGAGTTTACCAGAATCGCCTGGCAGTACCCGAAACTGGGATTATCGATACTGCTGGCTGCGCGATTCGCATTATGTACTAACTTCGTTAAATCATATCGGGCATTTTGAAGAAATGGAGAAGTATTTTAATTACTTATCTGATATTTCGCATGCCGAAGATACCCGTTACCAACCTTTGTATGGCATTGCGGGCGAAAGGGAAATTACCGAGCATACGCTAAATCATTTAGAAGGTTATAAAGGCGAACAACCCATTAGGGTAGGAAACCAAGCATACGAACACATTCAAAATGATATTTATGGTCAGGTTTTAATTTCGATGTTACCGCTTTATACCGACCACCGTTTTGTTTTTTCAGAACGTAGCGATTCGGTAAGATGGATTGAAAGTGTGCTTTCTAAAATGGAGCGTACAATTGATGAAAAGGATGCCGGAATCTGGGAATTCAGGAACATTGCCAATGTACATTGTTACAGTAATTTATTTCAATGGGCAGGAGCACAGGCTGCTTTAAAAATGGCTAAAACTATTGGTAATGAGGATTTCGAAAAACGGGCGCAGATTTTAATTGATAAGGCTGCTGCACATATAGAAGCCTGCTACGATCCGGAACGAAAAGTTTATACCAATGCTGTAGGAAGCCCACATTTAGATGCCAGTACTTTACAGTTGATTATGATGAATTATTTGGATCCGGCTTCAGATCGGGCGAAAGACCATTTAATCGCTTTAGAAAAGGAGCTGAAAACGGAAGACGGACTATTTTACCGTTACTTACATGCTGATGATTTCGGTAAACCAAAAACAACATTTTTAATCTGTGCCTTTTGGTATGTAGAAGCTTTGGCTTGTGTTGGCCGAACGGATGAAGCGATTAAAGAATTCGAAAACATTATTAAATATTGTAACCACCTTCTTTTATTTAGTGAGGATGTTGATGCAAAAACAGGTAGCCAGTGGGGTAATTTCCCCCAAGCGTATAGCCACGTAGGTTTAATGAATGCAGCTTATCGCATTGCAATTAAACTGGATAGGCCGATATTTTTGTAAAGTAGTAAGTGGATTGCAAATCGACATTCCAAGGAGGCTGTATCATAAATTGTGATTTTATTCGAATTTGTCACGTTGAGCTTGTCGAAACGCTTTGAAAGGCACTTAAGCAGGTCCTTCGACAGGCTCTCCTCAGGAGCCCTTTGGACAGGATGCAACTATATTTATGGTACAGCCTCTAACTTAATTAAAAAAGGTTTGTGGGAGACACAGACCATGGCATTTGAATTTTTATTTAGCGCTACGTCATTCTCGCGCATGCGGGAATCCTAAAGCAATAAGCATTATGATCCCCAATCGAGTTGGGGATGACGTTACGCTAAATTTTAACTCCTTCCCACAAACTATTCTTTAACTAAACTCCAAAGCAGTTTTCTCACTTCTTTAAAATCATTTAGGTAATATTTTGCTTCCGAAATGTTATTGCCAACTTTAATGGTAAAAGCATCATCTGGCAATGCCCTGAAAATATCTTCATCGGTATGGTCATCGCCAAGCGCTAAAATAAAATCTGGCTTTTTATTGTACAACCAGTTTAAAGCAGCTTTGCCTTTGTTAACTTCCATATTTTTAAACTCAATTACTTTATTGCCCGGCATGAGTTGAAGACCTTTATCTGCAGCTAAAATTTTCATGTGGCTGATAATTTCATTGGCCCTTAAATCGCCAAGTCCTTCTTCTGCTTTTCGGTAATGCCAAACCAATGAGTAACTTTTTTCTTCAATAAACGATCCTGGCGTGCGATCTGTATAGGTTTCTAATAAAGTCTTTATTTCTTGTTTCCACTGATCGGTTAAAAGTGGCAGGCTATTCCATTTATCTCCGAACGATTTTTGCCAGGCACCATGTTCCGCAATCAAATCTACCTTCAGGTGTCCAAACCATTTTTCCAGGGTTTCATTCCTTCTACCGCTAATAATTACAACTTTATTTGCCTTATCAAGTGTGAGGTTCTCAATTAAATCGTACAATTCTGCATCTGGCGAAGCGTCATCAATATTTCCCGTAAAATCTACAAGTGTACCATCATAATCTAAAAATAGCACACGATCTTGTGTTTGTACATATTTGGTTGCAATCACTTCATTAATGGCATTTACTGCATGTTTTGTTAATAATGATTTTTGAGAATCTTTCACTTCGTTTAATCTTAAAATAAAATTGTTAACCCAATGTTTAACATTGAATTTTTCTACAATTGCACGCATGGCTTTCATGCGCAGTTGTTGTTCTGCTAAAGGCATTTTAAGGGCAGTAACAATGGCTTCCATAATATCGCCCAGGTTATTTGGGTTAACAATCACAGCATCTGTTAGTTCCTTAGAGGCACCGGCCATTTCACTTAAAATAAGCACTCCATCATTATTGTTCCTACTGGCCACATATTCTTTACTCACGAGATTCATTCCATCCCGCATGGGCGTTACCAAACAGATATCTGCTGTGGAGTAAAGGGCTGATAACACTTCAATAGGGAAGGAGCGGTAAAAATAATTTACCGGAATCCAGTTCATTGAACGGTACCTCGCATTTAAATTTCCAACAAACTGATCAATCTGATGTCTTAACTCGCTATATTTTGGTACGGTATCCCTGGAAGGAACAACAATCATAAAAAGCTCAATTTTGCCGATATATTCGGGATAGTGCTGGAGTAGTAATTCTAAAGCTTTTAATCTTTCTAGTATGCCTTTGCTGTAATCAAGCCGATCTATAGACAGGATTACTTTCATATCTTCTTTACCTGTCCTGAAATATTCAATCTCTTTTTGCACCTCCTTAGTTGCGGTTAAACCTGAAAATTTATGATGATCTATTCCCATTGGAAAGGCTTCGACAACAATTTGCCTTTCATTGCTACTGAGTACGTTTGATGATGAATTTACTGGAAGCAAACGTGTTGCGGTACTGATAAAGTGGCGAACATCATCAAAAGTATGGAAACCGATTAAATCTGCACCTATAAGTCCATTTAATAGCTCTTCACGCCAGGGAATCAATCTGAATATTTCGTAAGAAGGAAAGGGGATATGTTGGAAAAAACCGATGGTAGCATTGGGTAGTTTTTCTCTTAAAATGCCCGGTAGAAGGAGTAATTGGTAGTCTTGTATCCAGATTTTATCTCTTCTGTTGAGTACCTGCATGGCACTTTTTGCAAATTTCTCATTAACAGATTGGTAGCAGTCCCAGTAGTTTTGCTCGTAATGTGCATATGTAACGAGATAATGAAATACTGGCCATAATACTTCGTTTGAAAAGCCTTCGTAATATAAATTGATTTCGGTTTGAGTAAGGTAAACCGGGTAAAGGTTTAATGCTGCCAGTTTTTGTGTAACTTCTTCCTGGCGTTCTTCTGGCACTTCGATTCCTGGCCAGCCGATCCAGATGGAATTACCCGATTTGTAAACGTCTCCCAGTCCAGTGGCAAGTCCTCCTTCACTTGGAATAAATGTGTATTCGTCGTTTTCTTCGATGATTTTAACGGGTAGTCTGTTCGATATTATAACTGTCTTCATGCTTGTATTTGATGTATCCACATCATTAAAAGCGTATTAAACTGGTTTTTGTTTGATATTTTAGTTCAAAAAAACATTCAAATGATTAAACATAATTAAATACCAACGAAAAAGTAGTGCTATTATCGGGGATAGAAATAACTTCTATACTGCCCCTGTGCATTTTCATAATATTGCGGCTAATGGTTAAGCCTATTCCTGATCCATTTTTTCTGGTGGTATAAAATGGAACAAAAATCTTCTCCAGGTCACCAGCATCGATACCTTTTCCATTATCGGTAACATCTATATAAAGTTTGGTGTTTTCTAAGCGGTAATTTACGCTAATGTGTGGGTGTTCTCTGTTTTCTACAGCATAAATACTGTTGGTAATCAGGTTAATCAGCACTTGTTCAACTAATTTTAAATCAAGCTGGATGGTGATTTTTGAAGAAGTTTGCTCCACATCCAATACCACGTTTTTAACTTTGGCAAATGGCTGCATTAATACTTTAATATGTTTCAGTATTTCGCCAATGGTATGCGGTTCAAGATTTGGTGTAGGCAGCTCTGCAATTAATCGATAGTCTTTTACAAAATCCAATAAACCCGATGATCTTCGTTGTATGGTTTGCAAAGCCGTTTTTAAATCGTCCATTTCATCCTCAGTGAGCATTTTCTTGTCTGTTACCATTTTGTTTATGGTATCTGATAATGAGCTGATTGGTGTGATCGAATTTAAGATCTCATGAGAAATTACGCCAATTAATCTATTCCATGCTTCTGTTTCTTTTTGCTCAATTTCATCTTTAATGTTTTGAAAACTAATAATGGTATAATTATTCCCATAAAGGTTTAAAGGGATCACCTCGGTTGACAATTGAATCAGTTTGTCCTGGATTTTTAGCTCCAAAAATCTTTTCCCTCCTGTAGAAATCTGTTCTATCTCGTTAGAAAAATTGGGTAGATGCTCCTTTAACCGATGCCAATATTTATAAGCAGGAACGCCTAAAAGATTGGATGCTGCCTGGTTAAAAAATGCAATCTCTTCTTTCTCCTGCTCAGTATTGTTCACCACAATTACACCTACAGGAACCTGTTCCAGGATGGTTTTTATCAGTTGAAACATGGCTTCCTGTTCCAATCGGATCTGTTTATGTACCTGTAAAATATCGCTAAAGGATTCGTATAACTCAGGAAAACTTCCTTTAGTTGCCTTGTTTTTAAAGTTTAAGGTATGATCTCTTGTTTTAACGGCAAGAATAAAACGGTTAATATCTGATCGGATTTGATTGATGTAATAGTAAAGTGAAATAATTGCTCCCAATAAAATCAGTGCAACCCCGATTATGGTAAACCAGAGCTGAGTGTTTTTAATTAGGTAAAATAAGAGGTAGCCTAACAGATTGATAATCAGCAGGCGAAATATTAAACGAAAAGTAAAACGTTGATAAAACATGTTTTTAAAGCTGAAAGCTTAAAGGCGAAAGACTAAAGCTTTAAGCTCTGGTCTTTCAGCTTTCAGCTTAGATTCCAAATTTCTCAATTCTTCTGTACAATGCAGCTCGCGTTAAGCCTAATTCTGCTGCGGCTTTTGATATATTTCCTTTGTGTTTATCAATTGCTTTCTGCACCATCATTTTTTCCATATCCTCAAGTGCCATTTCATCAGGCATTGCGTTATTCTGTGCGTAGCGCTGCGGACTTAACTGCAGATCTTCTTCTGCAATATCAGCACCATCGCTCATAATAACGGCTCTTTCTAAAACGTGCTGTAACTCGCGCACATTGCCTGGCCATTTATATTGTAAAAGTGCTTCTTGAGCTTTAATACTTAGTTTTCTTATATCTTTATGGTATTTTGAGCTAAAAACCTGCATAAAATGATTGGCCAAAAGTAAAATATCTGTTCCACGTTTACGCAATGCCGGTAATAAAAGCTCAACCGTATTAATTCGGAAAAGTAAATCCTGTCTGAAGGTGTTTTTAGATACCATTTCGTTCAAGGGCATATTTGTAGCCGTTATTAGGCGAACATTTACCTTGCGTTCTTTACTTTCACCTAAGCGGGTAACTGTACGGTTTTGCAAAACACTTAAAAGTTTAGCCTGAAGCGGTAAGGTTAAATTTCCAATCTCATCTAAAAAGATCGTTCCACCATCGGCAAGTTCAAAGCGGCCAGGTTTATCTTCCTTGGCATCGGTAAAAGCACCTTTGGCATAACCGAATAATTCACTTTCAAATAAATTTTCGTTTAATGAACCTAAATCCACATGCATAAAAACCTGGTTTTTCCGCTGCGAGTTTCCATGAATCTCATAGGCGAAAACTTGTTTTCCCGTTCCGTTTTCGCCCAGAATAAGCACATTGGCATCGGTAGGGGCTACTTTTAAGAGCGTATTTTGCAATTGTTTTATTTCATCTGCCTGTCCAACAATATTCTCGAAACCTCTTGTTAGATCTTTTTGTAACGAGGAATGTATTTTTTCTAGTTTCTTTACCTTTTTGGTCGATTCGCGGAGTTTAGATGCCGAAGAAATGGTGGCAAACAGCTTTTCGTTTTCCCAGGGTTTAAGAATAAAATCGGTAGCTCCTTTTTTAATCGCCTTTACTGCCAGTTCAACATTGCCAAAAGCAGTCATTAATATGACTACATAATCTTTATCAATCGATAAAATATGTTCTAGCCAATATAATCCTTCGCGGCCATCACTAGCACCTTTTTGGTAATTCATGTCGAGCAAAATGATGTCTATTTCATTTTTACTTAACAAAACGTTGATCTCTTTTGGCGATTTACAGGTAATCACCTGTTTTACCTGCTGCTTTAAAAACAAACGGGCACTAAGCAGGATATCGTCGTCGTCATCGATAATTAAAACTGTGGCATCAAGCATAACCTCTCCCTATTAAAGTTAGTATATATTTATTCTTTTTTGCTGTCCCTCTCCTTGAAGAGAGGGATTTGCAGTAAAGTGGTTTGAACCTAATGTTCTTGTTGGGTGTAATTTTTGGTGCCTGCCTCCCTATCCTCAAGGAGAAAGGTATCTTTTAATAACATTTATAACCTTATCCAGGTTATTATTTACATCCTCATTCGTAAATCGGATTACCGTTATTCCAATCTGCTTAAGTTCATCAGTTCGGTTTTGATCATATTCTTGATTTTCGGCTTTTTCATGTATTCCTCCATCAACTTCAATTACCAATTTCGCTTCCGGGCAATAAAAATCCGCTATATATTTGTGTAATGGATGTTGTCTTCTAAATTTAAAATTCAGGATTTTTCTATTTCTCAAACATTGCCACATGATTTCTTCAGCCTCTGTTTGATTTTTTCGCAATGCTTTCGAAAATTCAAACAGCTTCGAATTGGCACTATGAAATAACTTATCCTTATAATCATCCATATCTTATTGATTACTTAACCTATTAAAGATAATGTTTATGCTTTTTATTTTACATCAGAAGTATCAAACCTATTCTCTGTACCTTGCTTTTTTCTCCTCCCTGCCCCTCTCCACATGGAGAGGGGATAAAGGGGTGAGGCAAAAATACCAAAACTGTCCGCTCCCGCACATCAACTGTCCGATAATGAACAGATAAAAAATAAGATAACTTTTAATTTATTGATTGTTAGCGCTTTAATTATATTTTGTGCTTTTGGCACAAGCTTGGTTATTAGTGAAACCAAACAGTACAACCGAACACATGGATAAGAAAATAGAGAAGAAAAGATTTAGCACTAAAACCCTGTTAATTATGGGTGGAGCAATTGCTTTCGTGGCAGTTGTAATTTATGGCTATACTTTATCCCTCAAAAAAGTTTACAGTGCAGATGCCGATAAATTAACCATCAGTAAAGTAGAATATGGCGATTTTGAAGATGTAGTGTTATTAAATGCCAGTGTAGTTCCGTTAACTTCGGTAATTGTAAGTTCATCAGAGGGTGGCACGGTTGCCGAAATTTTTACTGAAAATGGTGCTTCTGTTGTAAAAGGAACCCCATTACTAAGAATTTCCAATTCAAATGCCATGTTGAGTTATACTTCAAGCCAAACAGCAGCTACAGAGCAGATTAATCAGTTGCGTAAATCGAGATTGGATTTAGAGCAAAACCAGAGGGTTTTAAATCAAGATGTTTTGGATGTAGAAAATAGCTTAAGAACGGCAACCCGCCAATATCGTTTAGATAGTTCTCTTTTCACTAAAAAAGTAATTACACAACAAGAATTTAATAAATCAAGCCAGGATTATGAATATTATCAGGGCAAATTGAAAATTGTACGTCAGGCCATTAAGCAAGAAAATCAAAGCCGTAAAATGCAACTGGCTCAAATCGATCAATCGATGGGACAAATGAATGAAAGTTTAGAGATGATCCGCAATAACATCGAAAATATGACGATTAAAGCTCCGGTATCAGGTAAATTATCCTCTTACGATCCTGTAATTGGTAAATCATATAATTCTAACGAAATGATTGGAAAGATTGACGTATTGCAAGGTTATAAACTTCAGGCAGGTGTTGATGAATATTATATCAATCGGGTAAAAGAAGGACAAACGGCTAACTGTGAGTTTAATGGTAAAACTTATAACTTAACCGTGAGTAAAGTAATACCCGAGGTTACAGCAGGTCAGTTTCAGGTAGAAATGGTTTTTAAAGGAGCAGCACCTGAAGGTTTACGTCGCGGATTATCGTTACAAACAAAATTAACGCTGTCTGATAATAGCAAATCGCTGCTTCTGGCTCAGGGACAGTTTTTCCAGAGTACAGGCGGTTCTTGGGTATTTGTGGTAACTAATGGTAAAGCAACCAAGAAAAATGTAAAAATCGGGCGTAAAAACTATCTGTACTACGAAATATTGGATGGTTTGCAAAAAGGTGATGAAGTAATTACTTCGTCTTACGATCAGTTTAACCAGTATGATCAGGTGGAGATTAATAAATAGGTTAGCGATTAGCGTTAGGGGTTTAGCGTCAATTAACCAAATAGACAATAAAATTAACAATATAATCAGGTCTTGATACCTTATACTTGATACTAAAAAGCTATGATTAAAATAGAAAATCTGGAAAAAGTTTACAAAACCGAAGAAGTAGAAACTACGGCACTTAACGGCATTAACCTCCATGTTGCAGCTGGAGAATTTGTTTCTATCATGGGCCCATCGGGCTGCGGGAAATCTACCTTATTAAATGTAATGGGTTTATTAGATAAGCCCGAAAGTGGAAGTTATAAGTTTATCGACACTGAACTTTTAACACTTAACGATAGGGAACGTTCTAATTTCAGAAAAAGAAATATGGGCTTCGTTTTCCAGAATTTCAATCTGATTGATGAATTAACCGTTTTCGAAAATATCGAACTGCCATTAATTTATAACAAGATTCCTGCTGGAGAACGCAAGAGGCTGGTAAATGAAATTATCGAAAGAATGAATATTGTAAACCGTAGCGGTCATTTTCCTCAACAATTATCAGGTGGACAGCAGCAGCGTGTAGCCGTAGCAAGGGCTTTGGTTACCAAACCAAAATTAGTTCTGGCTGATGAGCCTACCGGAAATCTGGATAGCGCACATGGTAACGAAGTAATGGAGCTACTTTGCGAACTGAATGAAACCGGAACGACCATCGTGATGGTTACGCACTCCAGTCATGATGCAAGTTTTTCAAACAGGATTATCAATCTGAAAGATGGTCATGTGATATCGGAGAAGATAAACAAAAGCAGGAACGAAGAGCTGATATAGAGGCCTAAGGTAAAAGGTTTAAGGCATATGGTTAAATCACATCTTAAACCTTTAGCTCTAAACCTTCAACCTCAAAAAAGATTTTAGTTTAGTTAATAATAGCCGCCCAATAATCTTCCCCGGATGGGGAGATTTGGGAAGGCAAAATGGTAAAGACCACCAGGTAGGCATTTTTGAACGCCACACACTAAACGCTTATCGCCAAACAATAAAAATATGTTCAAATTAAACTTAAAAATCGCTTTGCGAAACCTCTGGAAAAACAAGGGATTCTCCTTAATTAACATTGGAGGATTAGCCATTGGCTTGGCCAGTTGCATGGTTTTGTTGCTCTATGTTGCTTATGAATGGAGCTACGATAAGCAATTCACCAATAATGACAAAACTTATGTAGTTTATCAAAACATGGAGGCAAGTGGTAAAACTTTTAGCTGGGCGTGGACACCAAATGTTATGGCTAAAGAAGTGCAAGAAAAAATCCCCGGCGTTAAGTATACCTCTCACACTACTTATCCGAGGAAACAACTCATTACCGTTGGCGATAATAAGATAAATAGCAATGCCGTCTTTGCCGATCAGAATTTTATTAAAATATTGGATTATAAATTTCTTGAAGGTAATTCAGCAAAAGTTTTAAAAGATGTAAATACCATCATCCTTACCAAATCTTTTGCAACAAAATTATTTGGAAATGAAGATCCTATTAATAAGACAGTAAAGCTCGAGAACGAGGAAGTATTAAAAGTTGAAGCTGTAATAGAAGATGCTCCTGCAAATAGCAGCCTAATTTTTGAATGTATTATGCCTTGGGCATTATTCGAAAAGCGTCAATCTTGGGTAAAGGAAGGCAATTGGGGGAACAACATGTGTTTAACACTTGTTCAGTTAAAGGATAATAACTTTTTCACTACTGCAAATGATTTGATGCATGGTATTTACAAACGCAATCAAAAAGATAATACAGCAGTAGCTTTATTGCATCCTTTAACCAAATGGCACTTATACGATGATTTTCAAAACGGTAAATCGGTAGGTGGAAAAATAGATCAGCTTAAAATATTTTTATTGCTGGCCTTTTGCATATTGCTAATTGCCTGTGTAAATTTTATGAATTTATCTACAGCACGCTCAGAGCGTAGGGCAAAAGAAGTTGGCGTTCGTAAAGCAATTGGATCGACACGTAAATCGTTAATTAATCAGTTTTTTTTAGAATCCCTGCTCATCACATTTATCGCCACAGGTTTAGCTTTTATCTTAATTGAGGTTAGTTTGCCATATTTTAATAGTTTGTTAGATATTAAATTAACAATCGATTATTATAATGGCCCATTTTGGTTAGCATTATTGGGTTTAATGATTTTAACCGGCTTTATTGCGGGTAGTTATCCCGCGCTGTATCTATCTTCTTTTGAGCCTATCAAAGTTTTAAAAGGTTTCACGCTTAAAGCAGATTCATCCACTTCGGTGAGGAAAGTATTAGTGGTTGGCCAATTCGTTTTTGCTGCAAGTTTAATTATTTGTACAGCAGTAATTTATCAGCAACTTAACTATGTTAAAAATAAGCCTATTGGTTACGATCAATCCAATTTAATTCAAATAGCGGTATCCGGTAAAATGAATGATGCTGGTAAATTAGAATTGCTTAAAACGCAACTACTAGAATCAGGCGCTGCAAGCGATGTTACTTTTTTTAGTACAGATTTTACTGAAGGAGGAGATAATACAACGGGTGTAGAATGGGAAGGTAAAAACCCGAACGAGGCTATTTCTTTTAATCATAGAGCAATAGGATATGATTTTGTTGAAACTATTGGAACTAAGATGGTTAGTGGTAGGGAGTTTTCTGCGAAATTTCCTAATGATACAGCTAGTGTATTGTTAAATGAAGCGGCTGTGAAAATGATGGGATTAAAGAATCCGATCGGTAAGGTTATTACTTTCTGGGGAGACAAAAAGCTAACTATAGTTGGTATTGTTAAAGATTTTGTGGTAGAAAGTGTGTACCAGAGAGTGGCCCCAATGATTTTTAGGGTTAATGTAAAGGACGATGCGAAGGTTATCATTGCGCGGTTAAATCCAAATCAAAATATCAGTTCATCACTGGGTAAAATTGATGATTTAGTGAAGCAAATGGAACCTAATTATCCTGTTAACCGCAAATTTGTGAACGAATCTTTTGAAGTGAAATTTAAAAATGAAAAACTTTTAGGTTCACTTTCAAACTGGTTTGGTGGTTTCGCCATTTTCATTTCTTGTTTAGGATTATTAGGTCTGGCACTTTTTATGGCAGAGCAACGCAAAAAAGAAATCAGTATCCGTAAGGTTTTAGGCGCCAGCACTGGCAATATCCTCGTGCTGCTAAATAAAGATTTTATAAAATTGGTGGCCATTGCCAATCTTATAGCGTTCCCATTAGCATATATCATTGTAAATAAATGGCTTTCAGCTTTCGAATATCGTATTGCTATATCAGCATTGCCATTTATTGTAGCTATTGCTTTATCGGTACTCATTGCCATACTTACGGTTAGTGTCCAGTCGGTTAAGGTGGCAAAAGCAAATCCTGTTGATGCATTAAAATATGAATAATACCAGCGTAAAGCGGATCGCATTAGGCGATAAATCTGCGCCAAACGCTAAGCGCACTACGCTAAACCCTATACCTTATGTTTAGATTAAACTTAAAAATCGCTTTGCGGAACCTTTGGCGAAACAAGGTAAGCTCATTCATTAATGTAATTGGCCTGGCTATTGGTTTAGCTGCCTGTTTAATGTTGCTTTTGTATGTAACCTACGAATGGAACTTTGATAAGCAGGCTAAAGAATCGGCTAATGTTTTTACCACTATGACTAATATTCCTGGCGATAACGGTAAAATTTCCGGAACTTTTGAAGGCTCTACCACTGCTTTCGGACCAGCGATTAAACAAGATATCCCTGAGATTCAGTACACCGCAAGGATGGATTACGGTGCTAAGAATTTAATCGCCAATGGGCAGAATTCATTTAAGCGGATATCGAAATTTGCTGAACCCGATCTTTTAAAAATGTACGATTATGAGTTTGTACAGGGCGATCCTAAAACAGCTTTAAATAATCCAAATTCGGTTGTTTTAACAACAAATACTGCTAAAATACTCTTCGGAAGCACTGATGTGATAAATAAAACCATTCGTTTTAAAGATCGGTTCGATTTAAATATTACAGGTGTGATTAAAGATCAGCCAGATAACAGCTCAAATAAATTTGATTATTTAATGCCATGGTCTTTTTACGAGACTATTGATGAACGTGCAAAGAGTTTAAACTGGGAAAACTATAGTTATACAACTTTGGTGAGATTAAAAACAGGGGCAAATTTGAAGCTGGTTAACCAAAAAATATACAACGTTCTTAAAAAGAATACGAACGATAATTACCAATCTCAAGTCTTGTTTCCTTTATCTGCGCTTCATTTAAACGGAAAATTCGAAGAAGGTAAAAGTGTAGGTGGCGCAATAGAGCAAATTTATTTATTTATGGCCCTGGCACTTGGTATCTTACTTATTGCCTGTATTAATTTTATGAATATGGCTACGGCCAAATCAGAAAAACGTGCAAAAGAAGTAGGTATAAAAAAGACCATAGGTGCTAACCGGGGTTCTTTGGTTATACAGTTTTTAACCGAATCGATGATGTTAACCTTTATCGCGGTAATATTTGCTGTTGCCATTTTAGAAATCTTCCTGCCAACCTTTAACCAGTTGTTAAATATAAAGTTAAGCATGTCTTATTTTGATAAAGGTAGTTGGTTAGGCATTTTAGGCATCGTATTTATAACGGGTTTAATTGCCGGAAGTTACCCTGCATTTTATTTGTCGTCCTTTAACCCGATTCAAACTTTAAAGCGAAAAATAAAATCTGGAGGGCTGTTTTCAATCAGCTTAAGGCAGGTATTGGTTGTGGGCCAATTTTGCTTCGCCATTGTGCTCATTATCTCCACTTTGGTGATTTACAGGCAAATACAGTACATTAAAAATAAACCTGTAGGGTTTGATGTAAATGCTTTGGTTGAAATACCTCAGGATGGCGAATTGAAAACGAAATATGATGTTTTGCGCGCTCAGTTGCTAAAATCAGGTGCTGTTACCGCCATGTTCCAATCGTCTGTAAGTTTATCACATCGTGGGCAAAACTTTATGGATATTCAGTGGGAAGGCATGACCAAGCCAGACAATACCCAATTGTTTAACCAGGTTTCTACCACTTATGATTTTATTAAAACAAACGGGATTAAATTAATAGAAGGAAGAGATTTTTTAGAAAAATTTGCTTCTGATTCTGTAGGTGTTATGGTAAGTGCCTCGGCTGTAAAAACATTTGGATACAAGAACCCTGTTGGGAAAACAGTTACGGTATTTGGCGATAAGTATCATATTATCGGTGTGTTTAACGATTACGTTTGGGATTCTCCTTATAAATCAAATCACCCAATGGTGGTTTTCTTCGATCAAAGACGTACTGGAAACATTACCATGCGCCTAAACGAAAACAACAGTTTGCAAAGTAATATCGAAACCATTAACAGGATTACCAAGTCTATAAATCCAGCATATCCGCTGGAGATCAACTTCCTGAACGCTTTATACAGCGAAAAATACAATACAGAAAAAACTTTGGGCGTGTTATCGAACCTATTTGGTGGCTTAGCCATATTTGTTTCTTGTTTAGGTTTGTTTGGCCTGGTTGCTTATAGTGCAGAGCAACGGACTAAAGAATTTGGGGTAAGAAAAGTACTTGGTGCTTCGGTAAGCAATTTAATGAAGTTGTTATCGCTCTCATTTATAAAAATGATTATAGTTGCCATTTTTATTTCAGCCCCTATCAGTTACTATGCAATGGGCAAATGGCTTAATAAATTTGAATTTCATACCGAAATCAGCTGGTGGATTATCCCAGTAGCCGCTTTCGGAACCTTATTAATGGCTGTAATTACAGTAAGTTTTCAGGCTTACAAAACCGCAAACGCCAACCCTGTTGATGCACTAAAATACGAATAATTTAGTTGGCAGTTTTCAGCTGACAATATAACAATTAACCAGTTTAACAATTTATACAGTTTACCCATTATGTTCAGATTAAACCTAAAAATAGCATTGCGTAACCTATGGAAAAACAAAGGATTTACATTGATCAATGTGGGGGGGCTTGCCATCGGCATGGCCTGTTGTTTAATGTTACTCTTGTATGTAAATTACGAATGGAGCTACGATAAGCAGTATAAAAATGCCGATAAAGTATATTTTGCTGCGTTAAATTTAAAGTTTAACGGTAAACTGGCTACCACAATGGCAGTTCCTAATAAACTGGCCAAAGCTGGGGTTTCAGAATTGCCAGGCATTAAAAGTGCGGCCCGTATTTCGATGAACAATGGTCAGAAATTATATAGCCATAATCGGAATAGTTTTAAACTAATAGGATTTAATGTAGATCCCGATTTTTTAAAAATCCTTGAACAGAAATTTATCTACGGCGATCCAGGGACTGCTTTATCCGAGCCTAATAACGTACTTATAAGCGAATCGACAGCAAAGAAATTATTTGGTAACCAGAACCCAATAGGACAAAGTATTAAATACGATAATAGGGTAAGCTTAAAAGTTAGTGCTGTAATACAAGATTTGCCAAAAAATCAAAGCATGCAGTTTGATGTTTTACAGCCATGGGCTTTTTTTGAGCAAGAAAATCCTTCTGAAAAAAATTACGGTTGGGGAGCAATTACTTGTTTAACCTTATTTCAGCTTAAAGATAATGCTTCTTTAGATGCAACCAATGTAGCACTAAAACACTTCATCGTAAACAAAGAACCCGATTTAAAAGAAATGACCTACGAACCTTTCCTTTTTCCTTTAAGCAAATTTCATTTATACGATGATTTTGACAATGGGAAATCGGTAGGGGGTAAAATTGATCAGTTGCGATTATTTGTTTTTCTGGCCATCTGTGTATTATTTATCGCCTGCATCAATTACATGAATCTTTCAACTGCTAAATCAGAGAAACGTGCCCGCGAGGTAGGTGTTAGAAAGGCTTTAGGTTCGACCAGAAATACAATAATGGGCCAATTTATAATCGAATCGCTTTTGTTGTCGTTTTTAGCAATGTTAATTGCCTTTACACTGCTCGAAGTCTCGTTACCTTATTTTAATAATCTGCTCGATATTTCGATCAAAATTAATTACAATGCTTATCAGTTTTGGAGCGTATTACTTGCTATAGTACTGGTAACTGGTTTGCTTGCTGGTAGCTATCCTGCATTTTACCTTTCATCATTTATACCCGTAAAGGTATTAAAAGGGTTTAAGGGTTCAACTGGTTCATTATCTATCCGCAAAACACTTGTAGTAGTGCAGTTTAGCCTTTCCATTTGCATGATTATTTCAGCAATTGTAATTTACAGCCAAATTCAGCACCTTAAAAATAAGCCCTTAGGCTTTGATCAAACTGCGCTGGCACAGGTCGATTTAGAAGGAGAGTGGACAAAGCCACAGAAGTTGCAAACTTTTAAAAATGAATTGGAGAGGGCAGGCGCCATAATTGCTGCAACAGAATATGCAAGTTCGTTTACAGATGGTGGTTCAATTACTAGCGACATTCAATGGCCAGAAAAGCCCAAAAATGATGTCTCGATTATTAATTATAGAAGTACAGGTTTTGATTTTGCCAAAACAACTGGTGTAAAGATTCTTTCAGGGAGAGATTTTGATCCTAAATTTTCGGCTGATACATCTACATCTCTGCTCCTCAATCAAACTGCTGTTAAAATAATGGGGTTAAAAAATCCTGTGGGTACCGTTATCCATTGGGGCGATAACCCGCCACTTAAAGTGGTGGGCGTGGTGCAAGATTATTCTAACGAATCGCTTGCTTCTAAAATACAGCCAACAGTTTATTATTACAATGTCAAAACGAGTCGAGTTTTGCTGCTTAAACTCAATCCTAAGCAGTCGCTTTCTAATTCAATCGAAGCGATAAAATTGGTAAGTCAACGTTTAAATCCTGCTTATCCAATCGAAGTGAAACTGGTTAGTCAGGGCATGGCCGAAAAACTCCGGAGCGAAAAGTTGCTCAGTGTACTTTCTAATATTTTTGGAGGATTTGCCATTTTCATTTCTTGCTTAGGTTTATTAGGTTTAGCGCTATATACCGCTGAACAGCGCAGTAGAGAAATCAGTATCCGTAAAGTATTGGGCGCCAATCTTTCTGATATCCTGGTCCTTTTGAACAAAGATTTTATGAAACTGGTAATCATATCTAATGTGATCGCTATTCCGGTAGCCTATATTCTTGTTGCCAAATGGCTTGAGAAATATGATTATAAGATTACTATTAATCCATGGCCTTTTTTGCTTGCCCTTTTAACCTCGGTAATTATAGCCATTTTAACGGTAAGCCTGCAAACCTTTAAAGTAGCCAAAGCAAACGCTGTTGATGCACTTAAATATGAATAAACTTACGTATCGGGTTTGGCGTTAGGCGATAAATTTTCGCTAATCTCCAAACGCTTTTCGCTCAACCTTAAAACTATGTTCAAACTCAATTTAAAAATCGCCTGGCGAAATCTTTGGAAAAACAAAGGCTATACCTTGATCAACGTTCTTGGCCTATCTATAGGTATGGCGAGTTGTATCCTGATTTTTATTTTTATCCGTTATCAAATGAGTTTTGATGAAGGCTTTAAAGATCAGGATAGAATTTATCGCATGGTTTCCAGCTGGGATTACAGTGATGGAAACCAGTTTTATTCGCAAGGCGTGCCTATTCCGATTACACCTGCCGTACGAGATGATTTTTCGCCCTATATTGAAAAAGTTTCTGCCATACAAAATAGCGGTGGAATTGTAAAAGTAAACGACCAGCATGGCAAGGAGAAGGTAAAAAGCATAGAGAATGTTTTTTATGTTGAGCCCGATTTCTTCGAGATTTTTAATTATAAATGGTTGTCTGGTAATTATGAATCTTTAAAAGAACCAAACCATGCTGTTTTATCTAAAGAAATGGCTAAAAAGTTTTTTGGAAACTGGAATGATGCTTTAGGTAAGACGATTAATTACGATGGCAACCTGAATTACATTATAACAGGTATTATTGATGATGTACCAGAGAATAATTCTGTTCCATTGCGGATTATGCTTTCTTATAAGTCGCTAAAAGACCGGAATTTAAATAACTGGGGTTCAGTGTCATCTGCATCAGAGAGTTATTTTAAATTGAAGCGCGGAATTAAAATTGAGACATTAAGTGAACCTTTACGGCTGTTTATAAAAAAATATTATACCGAAAAAGCACCTGGTAAAGAGGGACATATCTTTCAGCCCTTGGCTGATATTCATTATAATGAGCGTTTCGGAAATTTTTCAGGCAGAATAATGCCTAAAAAACAGCTTTATGGTTTAATGGTAATCGGTTTATTTTTAATCTTAACGGCTTCTATAAATTTTATTAATCTGGCCACTGCGCAAGCGGTAAGCAGGAGTAAAGAAGTTGGCGTGCGCAAAGTAATGGGTAGCCAAAGAGGGCAGTTGGTAACACAGTTTTTGACCGAAACCTTTATCATCGTGCTAATCTCCTTGTTAATTGCCAGTGTTTTAACAGAGATTGCCTTACCCTCTATGCAAAATCTTTTTAACGCTAAAATATCGTTTAGCTTTTTTCAGCATCCTATTATTTTGGTGTTTATGTTTGTCTTAGTGGTTTGTGTGAGCCTAATCGCAGGCTTTTATCCAGCCGTAATTATGTCGGGTTTTAATCCAGCTTTGGCCATAAAAAACAAAATTTCTGCAAATACAGGTGGTTTGGGCTTAAGGAAGGTTTTGGTCGTGGTTCAGTTTGCCATTACCATCACTTTAATAATTGGCACTTTGGTTATTCTGCAGCAAATGAAGTTCATCAGAGAGCAACCGCTTGGCTTTAATCCAACGGCCATTGCCATGGTCGATTTACCTAATGATAGTTTAACTGTTGAACGTTTTAACCGGTTCAAAGCCCAACTTAAGCAATTGCCAGGGGTAGAGGAAGTGAGTTTTTGTAGAACAGCACCCTCATCGCAAAATAACAATGGAAGCTCCTTTGCTTATAATAATTCGAAAGATGCCGATTTCCAGGTAAATGCAAAAAATGCAGATGAGGATTTCCTCAAAACTTTTGATTTAAAGCTTATAGCAGGGCGAAACCTAAGTAAAAGTGATTCTACTAACGAATTTATTGTGAACGAAACTTTATTGAAAAGATTAAATGTAGCCAAACCTGCTGATGCGTTAGGGAAAATGATTTCATTAGGAGGACAGAAAAAACCAATTGTTGGTGTAGTTCAGGATTTTAAAAATAAAAGTCTGCATGAATCTATTGATCCCATTATTGTGTGTTCGCGTATAGAAAGGTATTATTATGCAGCTGTTAAACTAAATGCAAAGCAAATGATGACTACCATGAAAAGTGTTGAACAGGTTTGGAAAAGCAATTTTCCTGAATTTGTGTATAACGAATCTTTCCTTAACGACGATATAAACAATTTTTATCAGGGAGAAAAAATTATGGGTACGCTTTTTAAGGTATTTGCAGGTACCATTATTTTTATCTCCTTTATTGGTTTATTTGGTTTAATATCATTCGTTGCAGCTCAACGCACCAAAGAAGTAGCCATTAGAAAAGTTTTAGGTGCTTCGACAATTGAATTGGTTAGGATGCTTAACGGATCGTTTCTGATAATGGTTTTTATTGCCAATCTGGTTGCATGGCCACTTGCATACTTATTTATTTCGAAATGGCTATCTGGCTTTGCCTATAGAATCGATATCAGTATCTGGCCTTTTGCACTCGCAATGGTTATTTCGATGGCAATTACTTTGATTACCGTAAGTATCCGCTCGTATAAAGCAGCTGCTGCAAATACTATTGACGCACTTAAATATGAATAACCTTGCGTATAGCGTTTGGCGTTAGGCGATAAATTTTCGCTAAACGCTACCCGCTTTCCGCTAAACCTTGCACTTATGTTCCAGCTCAACTTAAAAATCGCATTACGAAACCTATTTAGAAACAAAGTTTATGCAATCATAAATATTGGTGGTTTGGCTATTGGTTTAACTTCTTGTTTGTTACTCCTGTTATATGCCGGTTATGAGTGGGGCTACGACAAACAATTTAAAAACTCGCCCCATATTTATCAGGCGATGATTAATTTAAACGGCCAGAATGGAGAGGTGATGAGAACAATTGATCAATCTCAGAATGTAATGTTAGGGGCACTTAAACAAGAGTTTCCTGAAGTAATATATGGCGCAAGGGTTACAGATGTATATAAAAGACTGGTGGCAAACGGCGAAGAAAGTTTAAAGCTAAGTAGCAGATACGTAGACGCAGATTTTTTGCAGTTGTTCAACTACGATTTTATAAGCGGAAATCCATCAAAAGCGTTAACCGATCCCAACTCGATTATTTTAACGCAAACTGCTGCAAAAAGGATATTTGGTAAAACTGATGTACTGAATCAAAAAGTGCGTTTCGAAAACCAGGTTGATTTAAAAGTTACCGCAGTAATAAAAGATCTTCCCACCAATGTTACCTATGGCTTTGAATCGTTAACAACATGGACTTTATATGAAAATTTAAATCAATGGCCAAAGAAACCAAATTGGGGAAGCCATGATTATTATACCTTGCTAAAATTAAATGAAAAAACAGATGTAGCTGCTTTTAATTCGAAATTAAAAGGATTTATAAGTCGTCACTTTTCAGCTGCAAAAGAAGATGTATTCCTTTATCCGTTAACAAAACTGCATTTACACGGAACTTTTTTAAATGGTAAAAGTATCGGTGGCAATATTGCGCAAGTTCAATTGTTTGTAGGCTTATCAATCGGTATTTTGCTTATTGCCTGTATCAACTTTATGAATTTAGCCACAGCCAGCACACAAGGAAGGGCAAAAGAAATTGGTGTTAAAAAGACAATGGGTGCATCCAGAACAAATCTGATTTTTCAGTTTATGCTAGAATCATTTATTTTAACCCTCATCAGCATTTTACTTAGCATTATGATGCTCGAATTTAGTTTGCCCATGTTTAATCGGTTGTTAGGCATTGAAATTGTTTTTGATTATTTAAATCCAATCAATTGGCTCTTGATTTTTTGTGTTTTAATCATCACTGGTTTTATCTCCGGAAGCTATCCATCATTTTATCTTTCAGGATTTAATGTTATACAAGCGCTTAAAAAAACTTTGAACTTTAAGACAGGATATGGTTTAACCTTCAGGCAGGTTCTGGTTGTTGTTCAATTTAGCTTTTCGATCGTGTTAATTGCTGCAACGATAACCATTTACAAACAGATTCAGTTTATCAAAAATACGCCTTTAGGTTACAGATCAACCGGTTTGATAGAAATACCGCACGAAGGGATGTTATACGAAAAATTCGATCTTTTAAAAACAAGACTCTTATCCAGTGGGGCTGTAGTTGGCGTAACACAGTCATCAGGCAGTATTTCGAATAAAAATAGCAGCATTAGTGGTTTAGGTTGGGATGGAATGGCCGAAAGTGATAAAATGATAGATTTTGACCAGATTTACACTACTTACGATTTTATTAAAACAACCAATATAAAATTGTTAAACGGCAGAGATTTTAACAGAAAGTTTGCTTCAGACACTGCCGCATTGCTATTGAGCAAGAAAGCTGCAGAGGTGATGCATTTAAAAAATCCAATTGGCGCCAGGGTTTTATATCAAGGCGCTAAGCGAAATGTAGTAGGGGTTTTTGAAAATATAGTTTGGGGAGATCCGAGTAAGGTGGCAGGGCCAATGGTTATTGCCTATGCAGATATTAGTGATGTAATTACAATGCGGTTAAATCCTGTTAAAAGCTTGAGTGAGAGTATTGGTGTAATTGATAAGCTGGTAAAAGAAATAAACCCAAATTTTCCTGTCGAGATAAAATTTATTGATGGTTTAAATGAAATTAAATTAAAAAATGAAAGGATTTTAGGCACTTTGGCTAATCTCTTTGGTTGCCTGGCCATTTTCGTATCCTGTTTGGGGTTGTTTGGTCTTTCATCTTTTAGTACTTCGCAAAGAATAAAAGAAGTGAGCATCCGCAAAATTCTGGGTGCTTCAATTCTAGAACTAATGACCTTGCTCTCATTAAATTTTATAAAATTAATATTTATAGCAATAGTAATATCTCTTCCAATTGCGTATTACATCATGAACGATTGGTTGCAGCATTTCGAATTAAGAGCATCTTTAAGTTTATGGATGTTTGTATTAACTGCGACACTTACTTTGTTGATTTCCATTTTAACAATTACCTGGCAAACCTACCGTGCTGCAAAAACAAATGCTGTTGAAGCACTTAAATATGAATAAGACCGCGTAAAGCGTTTGGCGGTTAGCATGGATTTATCGCTAAACGCCAAACGCTCCACGCCAAACCCTAAAAATATGATACAATTAAATAACATCGAAAAATATTACGCAAACAAAGGCATTAAAAACTATGTGTTGCGTTTGGTTACTACCACCATTAAAAAAGGTGAATTTGTTTCTATTATGGGCCCATCGGGTGCAGGGAAATCTACTTTGCTTAATATTATTGGTATGCTTGAAGAGCCAACTTATGGAACCTATGAGTTTTTGGGAGAGGATGTAACTTCGTTGAATGAACGTAAACGCATTGAACGCTATCGAAATCACATCGGTTTTGTTTTTCAGGCCTACCACTTAATTGATGAGATGACCGTTTACGAAAATATTGAAGCACCATTGCTTTACAAAAAAGTGGGAAGTGCTGAACGGGCAAGTAGAATAGCAGATCTTTTAGACCGTTTTAATATTGTGGCCAAGAAAGATTTATTTCCAAACCAGCTTTCGGGTGGTCAACAGCAATTGGTTGGCATTGCAAGGGCTTTAGCTGCCCAACCATCAATTATTTTGGCCGATGAACCAACTGGAAACCTCCAATCGGCACAGGCAGAAGAAATTATGACCTTGTTTAAAAAGTTAAATCAGGAAGATGGCATTACCATTATTCAGGTTACGCACTCCGAAAAAAATGCGCAATATGGAAATAGGATTTTGCACATCGCCGATGGGGTAGTAAAAGAAGATATAACGGTAGCATAACATAAAATGAAAAATTCGGGATGTGGATTTAAATGTATCCCGAATTTTACATGAAAATTATTTAAAATCTGATGGGACAAGTTTATATACTCCACCAGCCTTGGTTTGCAGTTTAGCTGTTTTATTTTTATAATGGATTAAACATTCGCCACCTCTTTTTGCAACAATAGTACTGGTAGAAAGGCTGTTATTTTGCCATTGCATATCCACCACAAAACCACCTCTTGCAACAAGCCCTTTTATCTTTCCATCTTTCCATTGGCTTGGTAATGCAGGTAATAGTTCTATAAAATCTTCATGGCTTTGCATCAACATTTCGGTAATACCTGCAATTACGCCAAAATTTCCATCTATTTGGAAAGGAGGACAGGCATCAAAGAGGTTATAATAACTTCCACCACCCTCATCGTACCTGGTATCTATATCCGATGTTGGCCGCAATTGGGCGTTTAATATTTTAAATGCCCTATCGCCGTCGTTTAATCTCGCCCAAAGTGCAATTTTCCAGGCGTATGTCCATCCAACACCTCCATCACCTCTCATTTCCAATGATTTTTTTGCCGCTTCTGCTAGTTCTGGTGTTTTATCTTTCGTAATCTGATTGCCAGGGTAAAGCGCATATAAATGTGCTAAGTGGCGATGTTGTATTTCTGGTTCCTTAAATTCATCTGCCCATTCCATTAATCTGCCATCTGAACCTATTTTTGGAGCGGCTAAATGCTGCCTGGCCTCATTTACTTTTTTAAGAAAGTCTGTTTCGTTAATGTTTAAAATGCTGGCAGCTGCCAAAGTGTTGCTGAATAATTCGTTAATCAGTTCCTGATCGTGGGTGGGGCCCATACTAATCTGTACTTTAGCCCCATCGGGAGCTAAAAATGAATTTTCGGGTGATGGTGATGGACCCGACACCAATTTCCCCGTTTTTGGATCTTTTACCAGCCAATCTAAGTAAAACTGACTTGCTTCCTTAAGAATAGGAAATACCTTCGCTAAATAATTTTTATCCCTGGTAAAGGCATAATGTTCCCATAAATGCTGGCACATCCATCCACCACCGCCTACATGCATGCCCCAGCTTGGATGTTCTCCCGGGGCGGTGTAACCCCAAACATTGGTAATGGTGTGCAATACCCAACCTTTCATTTGGTATTGGATTTTTGCTGTACGTTTTCCAGGTTCTAATAACGATGAAACCAGATCAACCAATTGCTCCTGACATTCGGAGAGATTGGTAACCTCAGCCGGCCAGTAATTCATCTGAACATTAATATTGGTATGGTAATCTCCATTCCACGGGGTTTGTATCTGATTGGCCCAAATGCCTTGTAAATTGGCCGGCAAACTTCCTTTACGTGATGAAGATAACAAAAGGTAACGACCGTATTGATAATACAGGCCATATAAGGCCGATTCATTTTGGCTCTGTACATTTTTGGTCATCAGCTCATTTGTGGGTAGGGTATTGTCGCTGTTATTTAAATTTAACGTAGACCTTTTCATGAAAGATGAAAAATCAGTTACATGCCTGTTTCGCAATAATTCGTAGTTTTTGGCAGTTGCATTTGTAGTAACCATATTTAATTCGCTTTCGAAATTTGCATTGGTATAATCTGGATAATGTAACCGATAGTTTGTAGCAGCCGTTAATATAATGGTAACTGAGGTTGCTTTTGTGATCTGCAAAGCGTTGCCATTTGCCTTTAGAGTTCCACCCGTAAGCTGTGGAATAGCATAGGTTTTATAGCGCATGCCATCGCCATTTTTCCCATTATTTAAAATTCCATTCATTACTAGGCGGCCATTTTTGGCTGTCGTTTTAAATCTTTCTGGTCTGCTTAGTGATAACGAAAAAGATAAAGAATTAGGTTTGTCGGCTGTTAACCTTATCACCAAAGCCCGATCTGGAAAACTAGAAAAAACTTCTCTTTTATATTTAACGCCATCTTGTTCGTAACTGGTTAAGGTTATTCCCGTAATCAGATCTAGTTCGCGATAATAATTTTTAAAGTTAGATTTTTTGCCGAAATCTAATCGTAAATCGCCTAAAGTCTGGTAGCAACCAAATGGTACGGTTGCACCATTACCCTGCCCACTACCTTTACCTTTACAAATTTGGGTTTTGTTAGTTAAGTCTGCCGCTTCCTTGTATTTCCCAGCAAAAAGAAGTTTCCTTATTTCGGGAATATATTTAGCTGCATCAGGGTTATCGTTATCGTCAGGACTTCCGCTCCATAAAGATTTTTCGTTAAGCTGTATCCTTTCCTTGTTTACATCACCAAATACCATCGCACCTAAAAAACCATTACCAACAGGCAGTGCTTTTAACCATTCAGGGTCACTTTTCCAGCCATTTGGATTGTCTTTTGTATTCGCGTTAGCTGGAGAGGTATACCAGATTTTATCCTGCTGTTTTGATTGTGACCAAACTGTGCTTGTGGAACAGGTTATCAATATAAAAAAAAGAAAGGGGTATATTTTCTTGATCATAAGTATTTAGTGAGCTATTTATTGATTGTAAGATTAATCATGGTGAAAAACTTCTTCCATATTGCTCCAGGTTTCGCCCTTAGCCGCAGCATCGGGCAATGGGATTTGAGTTGGTGCAGTTTCTTTCCACCAACGCTGGGTAGTGCTATCGGCAGCCATTTTTTTCATATCGGCGGCAAAATCGTTCCCCGTATATTCGAAATAGCTGAAAAGGTATTGCTTACCCTCAATTTCTTTTAAATAAATGGAATAGTTATGAATGTTGCATTCGGTTATTTTTTTTAATACCCCAGACCACACTGCAGCATGTAACTTTTTGTAATAAGCCATCTGTTCGGGCTTCAGACCTGTAATACTGCCATAACGCAGCACCTTGTTTGCTGCATTTGATGATTTGGCTTCTGTTTTTGCAGGTGGATTACAGGCGGAGAAAATTAGCACGAAAGCTAAGGCCAAGAAATATATTGTCTTTAAATTTTTCATTAGAATATTATTTACTTTTTAATGGTTATAAAGCCTTACCTGCTAGCAAGCTGTATCGGTTTATTTAATAACTGGAATGTTTTCGGCGTTTCCGTTTAATTCTAGCACAACAATATAATCTGACTGATTGGTCTGGTGGCTGGGAAGTTGCAGAGAAATAGCATCTTTTTGCTCCACATTAACAGTTTGGTTATTTAACAGGTATGCTTTTTTAACTTTTAAACCTGGAATAGTTTTCAAACTCAGCTTGGCCAGATTGGTATTTAATACATGTAGATAAATTTTATTTCCCTTTCTTGTGGTGGCGTAATCATCATTAGGCTGGTAAGGCCCACCCAATGTGCCATAAATAGCTTCGCCATTTATTTTTAACCAATCGCCAATTTCTTTTAAGCGTTCTATTTGACGGGCTTCGATTCTACCATCAGGCATAGGGCCAACATTTAATAAAAGATTACCATTACCACCTGCTGTTTTCGAAATAATTTCGAGGCATTGTTTTAACGATTTCATTTTATCATTTGGTTTCCAGGCCCATTGGTTACAAATGGTAAAACAGCTTTCCCATGGGGTTTGCATATTTAATTTTCCTACTACTTGTTCAGGCGTGTCGTAATCACCTATCATTTTAGAAGCATCAATGTTTTTATTTTCCATTGCTGCAAATTCTTTTCCCAATCGGTTATTGGTAATTATAGTTGGTTTTAGCTGTTTGAGATAGGCATATAAATCTTTTCCCATTTCATCAGTCCATGGTTTTTCCCATTGTCCATCAAACCAGAGCATATAAGGGTCATATTTGGTAATGAGCTCTTTTAACTGGTTTTTCATGTAAATTAGGTATCTGTTCATATCCGATTTTGGATCGATAGTTTGATTTTTTGACGAATGGATTGGGTAATCAGGATGGTGCCAGTCTAAAACTGAATAGTAAATACAGAACTTAATGCCCTGTTTTTTACAAGCTTCGTTTAATGCGCCAACAATATCTATTTTATAGGGTGTGTTGGTAATGTTGAAGTTGGTATAAGCCGTTGGCCATAAACAGAAGCCATCGTGATGGCGGGCAGTAATAGTTAGGTATTTCATGCCGGCATCCTTAGCTGTTTTTACAATAGCATCAGCATCAAAAAGAACAGGATTAAATTCTTTATATAAATTGTCGTAATCTTCTACCTCCACCTGGTCGCCACGGCTCCAGCCAATTTCGGTACCCCGCAGACTTACCGGACCCCAGTGGATGAACATTCCGAATCGTTTATCCATAAAATCGTTCATTACTGAAGCATCTGTTTTGGTTTGTGCGTTAACACTAAAAAAAGTGGTTAATGCAACGAAGAACAAGAGAAATCTTTTCATATTCATATCAATTTTATTTAAAGCAGACATATAAAACGCCCATTATAGTTAGCAAAAGCACAGATAAAAATTTATAATTTCCTATCCCGCTCCAACCTTTACTTTTAAGGGGTTCCCAAATAGAAGTCCAGTATAAGGCTTCACTTTGAGCGGTGTGTTTTACCGGATAGAGGTAAGAAAATACTACCTGTATAAACACACAGATGCAGAACAGGTAAAAGGCCATCATCATAAAGGGTATATTACCAATTATAGTTTCTGTGCCATATACTTTATTTACTACAAAAACACTGGCCCCAATAATAGAACCCAGCAGCAAAGTATATTGTGCTCCTTTTGCCGATGCTTTTTTCCAAAATACACCCAATAAAAATACGCAGGTAATAGGAGGGGCAATATGTGCTATCACATCATTTATACCTTCGAAAAGACTTTGATAGCTATTTAATAATGGTAAGAGACCTATTGAAACGGCTAAGGCAATACCTGCAGACCAACGGCCTACACTAACTAATTTTTTATCGCTGGTTTCGGGTTTAAATCTTTTGTATAAATCATAACTGCTTAAAGTGGCGATAGAATTTAATGCACCTGCAATTTGGCTCATTAATCCTGATAACAAGGCGGCTACCAAAATCCCCACCAATCCTTTTGGCAGAAGTTGGGTAATCATTAAAGTATAAATGCCTTTGGTGTTTAACACCGTTTCGCCATTGGCGCCAACAGTTTGTAAACTCGATAAATCCATTGTACCAGACTTATATAAAATGTAAGCAAACAAACCTGGTAGTACGAAAATAAAGACCGGTAAAATTTTGATAAAACCGCAGAATAACGAGCCTACGCGGGCGTGGTTTTCATCTTTTGCGCCTAAAACACGTTGTACAATAGTTTGATCGGCACACCAGTACCAAATACCCAAAACGGGATAGCCTAAAAATACAGCTATCCAGCTCATCCCACTCTTATCGCCAATCGGGCGTATCATACTGAGCTTATCCATGGCATTTTCTTTTTGTAGTATAGCTGTCATTTGATCCCAGCCACCAACTTTATTCCATGCAAAAACTGTAATGATAATGGCTCCGGTAATTAGTACCAAACTTTGTATGGTTTCGGTAACCACTACAGCCCTCAAGCCGCCTATAATGGTGTATAGACCGGTTAGCGAAGCAATTACCACTATGCTCACATACATATCTATACCGAATAAAGTTTCGAGTACAATACCACCTGCTAAAAAAGAAAAGGCAATATGAATAATAATGGCCGATAGGATAGAGATAAATGCAAGCCAATCTCTACAGGCACGGTTATATCTCCGTTCTAAAAAGTCGGGTAAAGTAGAAATACCCGAACGGATATAGAAAGGAATAAATAACAAGGCTAAAAGAATGAGGGTAAATGCAGCCATCCATTCAAAATTGCCATTTAAAAGTCCGCTGTCGAATCCACTCTGTGCCAAACTTACCAAATGGAGGCACGAAATGTTTGTTGCAAACAGTGCCAGGCCAATCATAGGCCATTTAAGCGATTTGCCCGCCAAAAAGTATTCCCCACTGGTGGTTTCTTCGTTTTTCTTTTTTCGCGTCCCGGTCCATAAACCTATGGTTACAATAAAAAGTATATAGGCAACGGTAATTACGATATCGATTGTACTGATCATATTTGGTTAGACTTTTCGTTATTTTAAATCACAGCTGCTTCCGGCTTCTTGTGGAGTGATGTAAACTCCGTTTTCAATCTTAATGGGGTTTTTAAAATGTTGTTTTAAATGGGGGATATGTTCCAGAAATAAAGCTTCGTGCCCCATAGCAATATGGTTAAAGAGTACCAGATGCTGATGTAACTGTCCCATGTCGCCAACGTGTGGTACTACGGGCACGCCAAATTTTTTGCATAATAAGCTAATCGTGATGAACTCACTAACACCACCTACACGCACTGCATCTACCTGGGCAAAACCCGTACAACCAGTTTGCAGATAGTTTTTAAAAATAATGCGGTTGGGTACATGTTCGCCCAAAGCCAATTTAACAGGAGCAATTTCTTTGGCCAAAATCTGATGTGCCAATACATCATCTGGGTGCGTGGGTTCTTCGATCCAGAAAGGATTCATATTTTTAAGCTCATTACATATTGAAATGGCTTGTGGCAGTGTCCACTGCTGGTTGGCATCTAACATTACTTTTGAGGTTTCACCAGCAACGTCTCGTACAATGTTTGCCCTTCTAATATCACGTTTAGGATCGGTTGATCCTACTTTAAGCTTCATTGCCGTAAAACCATTGGCTATAGCTTTTTTGCAGTTTTCGCGTACTTTTTCATCGTCGTAGTTAAACCAGCCCACGGAAGTATCATAACCTGGATAACCGATATCAAGAATACTTTCCCTCGATTTTTTGAAATCGGTTTGGCTTTGCAGCATGGTTATTGCCTCCTCTTTAGTGAGTACATCTTCCAGGTAGGAGAGATCGAGTGTATTTACAATTTCTTCAGGACTTAAATCAATCAGGAGTTTCCAAAGCGGTACACCACGTTTTTTTGCCCATAAATCGTAACAGGCATTGGTTACAGAAGCTAATCCTAAATGTACAACACCTTTGTGAGGCCCAAGCCACCTAAATTGCTGTTCGTTTGATAAGGTGCGAAAGGTCTGTCCAAAATCGCTCATCAATTCTTCAATATCTAGTCCCTTTAAAGTATTGGCATAAAATTGAGCAGCATTGCAAACCAAATCGTTACCAGCACCCAGTGTAAAAGCTAAGCCTGTTCCTGTAATGCCGTTTTCGTTGGTTAAATTGGTAACTGCATAAGAGTATTGTGGGTCTTTATGTATGGCATCGCTACCTGCACCGGTTGATAGTTCAAATCGTTTATCGCTAATTTCTATTTTGTTTATCATGTTAGTAATCTGGATTATATGATGGTTCTGTATCCAAGTTCGGCACCACCGCTTACTGGTAAAATAGTTCCTGTTATAAATCTGGCAGCATCGCTCAATAAGAATAGGCAAGCATCTGCAATTACATCACCAGCTGGCATGCTGCCTAACGGTTGGAGCTTATCTAAGTAATGCTGTATTTCTTCTTTATTGGACTGTTCTTTGCTCCATAATTGCAAGGTTGGAGTGTTAATTGCTGCGGGCGAAATCGCATTAACACGTATTTTGTATGATGCATAATCTAGGGCCATGGCTTTGGTTAATGCATTAATTGCCCCCTTTGTAGCTACATAAGCTGCATGATTGTCCTGCCCAATAGTGCCTACCATCGAGCTGGTATTTAAAATACAACCCTTTGTTTTTTTAAGATGCTCGATGCCGTAACGGGTGGTATATAAAATGCTCTTTAAGTTAACATTCATCAATAAATCCCACTCAGCATCTGTAGTTTGATCAAGCGTTTTTGAAGGATGTGCAATCCCCGCATTGTTATGTATGGCATCTATATTACCAAACTTTTGAATGATGGTTTTAAAAGCAGTAGCAATTTCATTTTCATTAACTAGATTGCAGGATATGGCTATTTTTTTTGCTGTTTCGAGTTCATTTAGTTTGTTTTCGGCTATTGGGTTTTTATCAAGGATACAAACAGTTGCACCAGCTTTTGAATAAGCTTTTGCACATTCCCAGCCAATGCCATCGGCGCCGCCTGTTAGTACAATAATTTTATGATGAAGCATGTTGTTTAATTTGGTTAGTATTTATAATAAGCTAAATTATTAAGGAAAAAAGAAATTAACTGAGGTGTAATTTGCTAATAGTGATGTTATATTAGCCTATTTGTTAAATTTGTTTGTCGTAATTGGTAATTTAAGATGTTAAATAGTAAATTAGTTTCTCATAACTAAATAGCTGCCATAAGTGCTAAAACTTACTGTAAAGAAAATAGCCTGTATCAAATGAAACCGATTTTTGCCAAAATACTGGATGGAAAAATAAACGACGTTTATGGTATAAAGGTAGTAGACGCACCCTATTTCTCTACTGATTTCCATTTTCACGAAGAATGTCAGCTTACTTACAAGATTGAAAGCGAAGGGCGGCGCATGATTGGTGATAGCATTGAAGATTTTAATAATGAAGAGATAATTTTTGTAGGATCTAATTTGCCTCATGTATGGCACAATAGCCAGCAGTATTTTAGCGATTCGACACCAAATACCCATGCATATTCGATTTCGCTTTTTCTCCATCCCGAAAAAATACTCGATATTTTCCATGAGCCAGAGAATATACAGAAGCTTAGAAATTTTTTCCAACTGGCTAAACGCGGAATGAAATTCAACCTTTCGACCAGAAAGGAAATAAAACCTTTGTTGTTAAAAATTACCCAGGCAACGGAAGAAATAACCCGTTTAATAGTGGTGCTGGAAATTTTAAACCTGCTTTGTCAAAACAAAGATTATGTATTACTGGCGAGCCCGGGCTATACCAATAACTATCAATTAAAAGATAATGATAGAATGGACAAGATTTTGAAATATGTTTTTGATAATTTTAATAAAGAGATATTGTTGGTTGATGCTGCTGAGATGACCAATATGAATAAACAGGCTTTTTGCAGATACTTTAAGAACCGTACACAGAAAACTTTTGTAACTTTTGTTAATGAAGTAAGAATTGGCCATGCCTGTAAATTAATTGCCGAAAGTGATCACCAAATAAGTGAAATGGCTTATATATGTGGTTTTAATAGTCTTTCTAATTTTAACAAATTTTTTAAGCTCGCAAAAGGCGTTACCCCAAAAGAATATAAAAAAATGTTGATTGCCGATTAAATAGCGCCTGCTGTAGTAGAATCGTTGATAAGTAACAGCCTAAACACATTATTTAAATAGGCTAATCTTCCCTAAATCATATATTTGCACATGCAAAAGTCCTTTATCGATCAAATGGGCAGGGAAATTTCTATCAATTTTCCTCCTAAACGGATTATTTCTGTTGTGCCTTCACAAACAGAATTGTTATTTGACTTGGGATTGGATCAGGAAATTATCGGATTGACCAAATTCTGCATCCATCCGATAGAAAAATTTGCGGCAAGAACCAAGGTAGGTGGAACAAAAAAACTCAATATCGATTTAATCAAAGATTTAAAACCCGATTTGATTATTGGGAACAAAGAAGAAAATACGCAAAGTGATATAGAAGAGCTTGCGATATACTTTCCTGTTTGGATGAGCGATATTTTCACTTTAGATGATGCCATGAAGACTATTGGCCAAATAGGGGCGCTGGTAGATCGTGAACCAGAAGCCGGTTACCTTAACCATTTAATTTCTGCCGGATTCAATGATCTAAAAATACTTGCACTTCAACATCACATTGATAAAAAAGTAGCTTATCTCATCTGGCGCAAACCCTACATGGCAGCTGGAAAAAATACATTTATTGATGATACATTGTTAATTAACGGAATGACGAATGTGATCAAACAAGACCGTTATCCAGCGGTAACACTAGATGAACTGAAAACTTTAAACTGTGAACTTATTTTACTGTCTTCCGAGCCCTATCCTTTTGGCGAAAAGCATATTGAAGAAATACAAGCTGCCATTCCAGGTGTAAAAATTATGCTTGTTGATGGAGAGATGTTTAGCTGGTATGGAAGCAGGCTGGTTAAAGCCGTTCAATATTTTTTCGAATTCCAAAAAGAACTTTATTAGTTTTTGGCGATTAAATTTTTGTAATTTGTAGCACACCATTAAATTATCCCGTTATCATACCATCACCAATAAAAAACATAAGCCCAATGAAAAAAATATTAATTCTTTCCCTATTCGTAGCCATAATTTCTGGTTGCAGTTCTATGAAAAGTGGAAACTCCACTGGCACTGTTACAGCAAGTGGGACTATTGAAAAATTAGGAATGACGACCTTTCAATATGGTACACATCTGCTTAAAGCCGATAATAAAAGCTATGCCTTAAAAAGTGCAACCATAAATCTGGATACTTATTTAGATAAGAAAGTTACCATAAAAGGGAAGAAAGTTTCTGGTTATCCATTAGAAGGTGGCCCAGAGCTTATCGATGTAACATTGGTGAAATTTTAATGGCTAAGATCTTAATTATTCTCTCTACATATGAGTTCTGATGAACTTGTTTTGGCATCTATCTATGTTGAATTATTTTTAATAAGATCCTGAAACAAGCTACCATTGACAGAATCCATAGAAAGGTCGTCATCCGATAGCTATCGGATGCTAGGAATGAAGCAATCTTAAAGCGCACGCTAGTAGCGATTGTTGTAAGATTGCTTCGTCGGCTGAAAAAGCCTTCTCGCAATGACGATTCCTCGCAGCCTATTACTGCAAAAAAAAATACTCTGTCATCTATATTGATTTTTATACAATAAATTATCCCTCAGGATGACTAACCTTTTAAGTAATATGTCAGATGCAGGATAATAATTCTAAATATTTTATTGAATTTTTTCTCCTTCAACCTTAATGACTTAGCTTTTTTGATCAAAAATATTTGACAATTTCGCACATATATTTTTGATTATTCAATCTAGTTCCTATCTTTGCAATCCAAAATAAATCCTAATTGCGGATGTGGCGTAATTGGTAGCCGCACCAGACTTAGGATCTGGCGCTTCACGGCGTGGGGGTTCGAGTCCCTTCATCCGCACTACAAATGAAGCCGTTCCGATATTAATCGGAACGGTTTTGTTTTTTAAAACATTGATTAAATAAAAATTGATGTGCTGTTTAATTGAAGCGATGTGTGGCATTTGTCTCAAATCTCATGTCTCGAACTCAAATCTAATTGCACATCTCAATACTCATATCTGATAAAATGAATATTACACAGGAAAAAACCGGCAACTTAAATGCTGTTGTAAAAATCAAAATTGCACCTGCAGATTATACTGGAAAAGTAGAGAAAGCCATTAAAGATCAAGCTAAAAAAGCACAATTACCTGGTTTCCGTAAAGGAATGGTTCCTGCTGCCCACATTAAAAAAATGTACGGTAAAAGTATCTTGGTAGAAGAGGTTAACAGCTTGTTAAACGATACTTTATCTAACTACATTGCTGAGCAAAAATTAGAAATTTTAGGTCAACCGCTTCCTAAAATGGACGATGAACGCGAATTTAAATGGGATAATACAGATGATTTTGAGTTTGATTATGAATTGGGTTTAGCGCCTGCTTTTGATGTAAACGTTTCATCTAAAGATAAATTTACCGAATATGTTGTTAAGGCTGATCAAGAAACTTTAGAAAGCCGTATCAAAAATATTCGTCGCAGTTATGGTAAAATGACTAATCCTGAGGTTTCGGCTGATGATGACGTTTTATATACCGAATTAACTCAGGTAGCTGCTGATGGTACTGCTGTTGAAGGTGGAATTACCAGTACGGCAACTATTCGTTTAGATCAGGTTAAAGATAAAAAAATCCTTAAATCGTTGATCGGTTTAAAGAAAGATGATGAAGTTACGATCGATATCCAAAAAGCATTAGAAGATGCGGCGGTAATTGCTAAAGCTTTAAACATTTCTGAAGAAGAAGCAGCAGAATTAAAAGCAAACTTTAAACTTCACGTTAAAAATGTGAACCGTTTAGAGGAGTCTGACTTAAACCAAGAGTTTTTTGATAAATTATTTGGTGAAGGTACCGTAACTGACGAAGCGGGTTTCAGAGCGAAAATTACTGAGGAAGTAGAAAGTATGTTCAAACAAGATGCGGAGCGTAAATTATCGAACGATATTTATGAAGCACTTTTAACTAAACACAACTTCGAATTGCCTGATGAATTTTTACGTCGCTGGTTAAAGGCTACAAATGAAAAATTAACCGACGAAGAGTTAGCAGAAGGTTATGATGATTTCGCTAAAAACCTTAAATGGACTTTAATTGAAAACAAAATCATTAAAGATAACAGCATCGAAATTAAATATGAAGATGTAGTTCAGGCAGCTAAAGCTAAATTAGATGCTCAATTTAGAATGTACAGCCCAAGTCCACTTCCTGAAGATCAATTGGCTCAATATGCAGTTCAATTTTTGCAGGAAAAAGAAAATGCTAACCGTGTTTTCGAAGAGGTAAAGGCATTAAAAACTTTCGAACAAATCAAATCTATTGTTACTTTAGAGCAAAAAGATATTGAGTACGATAAGTTTATTGCGCTTGATAAAAAGTAATGCGTTTGGCGTAAGGCGTTTTGAAAATGATTGTGCTATTCCTATATTTAGTTATGGCTCAATTTAAATTTCAATCGCTCGAGGTTTGGCAGTTATCAATAACATTAACTGATAAACTACTTGATATAGCTGACCGATTGTCAGTTGATAAAAAATATAGATTTGCAGAGCAGCTCAATGGGGCTGCTCTTAGCATATCCAATAATATTGCCGAGGGCTCAGGCTCTATTTCCAATAAGGAATTCGCTCATTATCTGAATATTGCGCATCGATCAACCTTTGAAAATGCAAATATTTTAGTAGTTTTAGAGCGGCGAAAATATATTTCTGACACAGAACTGAATGATTATCTGGAGGAATTAGATAAATTGGCACGGAAATTAACCAACTTCAGGAAATATTTATTAAAATAACCCGCGTATTTGGTTTAGGCTTAAAAACGCTTATCGCAAAACGCCAAACTCTATAACTCATGAACATAGATTCACAAGAATTCAGAAAATTTGCCGTTAAACATCAGGGAATTGGCGGTTTACACGTAGATAAATTTATTGCTCAGGCTAATCTGAACCCTAAGAGCATGACACCATATATCATTGAAGAACGCCAGTTAAATGTAGCGCAAATGGATGTTTTCTCCAGGTTGATGATGGATCGTATTATCTTTTTAGGTGATGCCATTTACGATCAGAATGCAAACATTATCCAGGCACAGTTGTTGTTTTTGCAATCAACAGATGCCGATAGAGATATTCAGATCTACATTAACTCTCCTGGTGGCTCGGTTTATGCAGGTTTAGGTATTTATGACACCATGCAATATATACAGCCAGATGTAGCTACAATTTGTACAGGTATGGCTGCATCGATGGGGGCAGTTTTATTGGTAGCTGGTGCAAAAGGAAAACGTGCTGCATTACCTCACTCAAGAGTAATGATTCACCAACCATCAGGCGGTGCACAAGGTGTGGCATCTGATATGGAGATCAACTTGAGAGAGATGTTGAAATTGAAAAAAGAATTATACGATATTATTTCAGAGCACTCTGGCCAAACATATGATTGGGTAGAGAAAGCTTCAGATCGCGATTACTGGATGACAGCTGACGAGGCAAAAGGATTTGGTATGGTTGATGAAGTGTTATCGAGAAACGCAAAAAAAGATGGCGAAACAAAATAAAGAATCCCGTTGCTCATTCTGCCATTCTGGCAAGCATGAAACGTTAATGTTGATTGAAGGCATGGATGCATTTATCTGCGATAAATGTGTAACCCAGGCCAATCAATTGCTTGCGCAAGAATTAGGGACCAAAGGGACAAAAAATATTCAAGAGGCAATAAACTTATTAAAGCCTCTTGAAATTAAACAACATCTTGATCAGTATGTTATTGGTCAGGATGATGCTAAAAAGGTGTTATCCGTTGCCGTTTACAACCATTACAAACGTTTAAATCAAAAAGTTGATAAAGACGAGATCGAGATTGAAAAATCAAATATCATGTTAGTGGGCGAAACAGGTACTGGTAAAACACTTTTGGCTAAAACCATTGCAAAAATTTTGCATGTGCCATTCTGTATCTGTGATGCAACTGTTTTAACCGAAGCAGGTTATGTAGGTGAAGATGTTGAAAGTATTTTAACGCGCTTGCTTCAGGCTGCTGATTATGATGTAACGGCTGCTGAACGCGGTATCGTTTACATTGATGAGGTAGATAAAGTAGCGCGTAAAAGTGATAACCCATCCATTACACGTGATGTATCGGGAGAAGGTGTTCAGCAGGCTTTATTGAAAATCTTAGAAGGTACGGTTGTAAATGTTCCACCTCAGGGCGGACGTAAGCACCCAGATCAGAAAATGATCCCAGTAAATACGAATAATATTCTATTTATCTGTGGTGGCGCATTTGATGGTATTGAACGCAAAATTGCCAATCGTTTACGCACGCAAGCTGTAGGTTATAAAGTAAAGAAAGATGAGACAGTTTTAGATCTTAAAAATCTTTATAAGTATATTACACCTCAGGATTTAAAATCTTTTGGATTAATTCCGGAATTAATTGGTCGTGTACCAGTTCTTTCTCACTTAAACCCATTGGATAAAGAATCGTTAAGAAACATTTTAACAGCACCTAAAAACTCATTGATCAAGCAATATGTGAAGCTTTTTGCTTATGAAGATGTTAAGTTGATTTTTGAGGATGACGTTTTAGATTTTATTGTGGATAAAGCAATGGAATATAAACTAGGAGCCCGTGGTTTAAGATCAATCTGCGAAGCGATTATGTTGGATGCGATGTTTGATACACCAACGCAGACGGATGTCAAGGAATTGCACATCAATCTCGATTATGCGATAGAAAAATTTGAAAAAGCCGACTTTAAAAAGTTGCAGGTTGCTTAAAAATTCAAATCCTCTCGCGAAAGCGGGGGGATTTTTTGTAATATAGTATTGTTAACGCTTTGCGCCATGCGCCAGGCTCTAAACTAAAAAATATGAATGAAGAAAAAGACGTAAAAAAAGACGAAGCCATTTTAGAGAAATCAAAAAAAATAAAAGAAGTAGAAAGTCCCGTTAAATCAGGATTAAAATCGAAAGATGAAATTGTTAAAAACTGGTTGCCACGTTATACGGGCAGGCCGTTAGATCAATTTGGAGATTATATTCTGCTAACCAATTTCAGTAAGTATGTAACCATGTTTTCGGAGTGGAATGATAATGCGCCGATTATGGGTTTAGATAAGCCTATGCAAAGTGTTACTGCAAATGGCATTACGATTATCAACTTTGGTATGGGGAGTCCTTTAGCTGCGACAATGATGGACTTATTGACGGCCATTAAGCCTAAAGCAGTTCTGTTTTTAGGTAAGTGCGGCGGTTTGAAGAAGAAAAACCAGTTGGGCGATTTAATTTTACCGATTGCAGCAATTAGGGGAGAAGGTACTTCAAATGATTATCTTCCAGCTGAAGTGCCTGCCTTGCCAGCTTTCGCTTTACAGAAAGCGATTTCTACAACCATACGCGATCATGGTAGAGATTATTGGACCGGAACCTGTTATACCACTAACCGCAGGGTTTGGGAACACGATAAAGAATTTAAAAAATACTTGAAAACTTTAAGGGCGATGGCTGTAGATATGGAAACAGCTACGGTTTTTACCACGGCTTTTGCCAATAAAATCCCAGCTGGCGCATTGCTTTTAGTTTCCGATCAACCCATGATTCCTGAAGGTGTTAAAACTGCAGAAAGCGATAGCAGTGTAACTGAAAAGTATGTAGAAACCCATTTGCGCATTGGTATCGACTCATTGAAGCAATTAATCAATAATGGATTAACCGTAAAACACTTGTTGTTTTAGAATAAAATAGCGCTGTTATAATTAAAGAATCGTCATCCTGAACTTGTTTCAGGATCTTTTTGATCTGAATTATTTTTCATCGGATGAAGCAATCTTGTCGCAAATAGGAAAGATTGCTTCGTCGTTCCTCCTCGCAATGACGACTCATTTTTAGAATCTTTTATTGATAACTTTTTATTGAGTTGAAAAAGATGTTAAAAATCCGATAGCTATCATATCAGCATGACGCATCAAGTTAGGATAATCGTCCTCCTGAACTTGTTTCAGGATCTTAATAAGCACAATTAGAAATAAATGGTATAGACAAAAAAAAGACCGGCATTTGCCGATCTTTTAATATTTATATGAATCTAATTTCCTATCCTAAGTAAGATTTTAAGATTTTACTTCTTGAAGTATGACGTAAACGTTGTAACGCTTTATCCTTAATCTGACGAACACGTTCGCGAGTTAAATTAAACTTCTCGCCAATTTCTTCTAGAGAAAGGGGGTGATTAGAGCCTAAGCCGAAGAATAAAACGATAATTTCTCTTTCTCTTTCAGTTAAAGTAGATAAAGAACGTTTAATTTCTTCTGATAAAGATTCGTTAATCAATGAACTATCTGTATTTGGTTCGTGGTTCTCCAATACATCTAATAATGTATTTTCTTCACCTTGAACAAAAGGAGCATCCATTGATACGTGGCGACCAGAGTTACTTAGAGTGTCCGAAATTTTATCCACTGTAGTTTCTAAAATATCAGCAAGTTCTTCTGGAGAAGGCTCACGCTCATATTCTTGCTCTAATTTAGAGAAAGCTTTACTGATTTTGCTTAACGAACCTACTTGGTTTAAAGGTAAACGTACAATACGGCTTTGCTCGGCAATTGCCTGCAAAATAGATTGACGAATCCACCAAACGGCATAAGAAATGAATTTGAAACCTTTGGTCTCATCAAAACGTTTTGCCGCCTTAATTAAACCTAAGTTACCTTCATTGATTAAATCACCTAAGGTTAAACCCTGATTTTGATATTGTTTTGCAACAGAAACAACGAAACGCAAGTTGGTTTTAGTCAATCGCTCTAATGCAGCCTGATCGCCCTCACGAATCTTCCTTGCTAAAATTACTTCCTCTTCTGCTGTTATTAAATCTACTTTGCCAATTTCGTGCAGGTATTTATCTAATGACTGACTTTCACGGTTGGTAATGGATTGCGTTATCTTGAGTTGTCTCATTTATACGAATTGTGTGCTCTTTAATTATTGAGTGTGCAAAGTTACGAAATTGTATAGCAATCCGAAAGGATAAAATGCTGAAAATGTTACTGTTTGCACAAGTTTTTTATAGTTTTACTTATAGCAAAAACCATTCCAAATTAAATTCTGACATTATTTGTTTAAATAACTGCATTATGATTGCTTTTCGAATAATATTTATTGTAGATCAATAAATATATTTTGAATTATAATAATTTATTATTTATGTTTGCGCTATAAATAATTAAATAAACATGACGTTTCTTGAATTTTCAACTATTTAAAGTAAATAACTAGATCCTTATTTTCTGGTGTTTTTCATCATGTAGTTTTTGTCAGGTTGTATGTATAAAAAATCAAAACAAGAAATCGGTTTAATTATTTAAACAGTAAATTAAATCTCAGGCATTACATTTTAAACTGGTATGTAATTATGGAAATTAAAATAACAACCAATCAGATTTTGAAAGTATTACAGATACTTTCCTGGATAATTTTTATCGGCCTATGTGTAGAAGCAGGTGGGATACTTGTTAACACAATTATTACATCGTTTATAAACCCAAATGATGTGCGGAACTTTTGGGATGGAGCAGATTATTTGTCAAGCGTTTATAAATTTGATCAAGGGTATTTCTTGGTAATTACAGTCGTTATGATTATTGTAGCCGTGCTAAAAGCAATTATGTTCTATTTAATTTTGAAATTGTTTATCGAGAAAAAACTTAGTATTTCTCAGCCTTTCAGTATAGAATTGAAGCGTTTTATTTTAAAACAAGTTTTTTTAGCTCTTGGGATAGGTTTTTTTGCTCATTTAGGCGGTAAGTATACAATGTGGTTAACAGCGCAGGGCGTTGCGACTGCGGACATCCAATCGTTAAATATGGATGGCGCTGATGTTTGGTTCTTTATGGCCGTGGTACTTTTTATAATAGTACAGGTAGTAAACAGAGGAATAGAAATTCAACAAGAAAACGATTTAACGATATAAATAATGAGTAATACAGTAAAAATTCTAAGAAACTCGGCTTATAGCCTGATTGCTTACGCGCTGATTTCTGCCTTAACACATTTTGTGTATGCCGCAATAGATTACAGCAGGGGTATTTTAAGCATTAATGTTGTCAGGCATCTAAAAGCCAGTAAGGTTAATGTAAACGGGTTTGATTTTACGAACAGCGAAATTGGAGTAATACAGATAAAACCCAGCTTTATTGAGTCAGTGATATTGGAAAATCAGATGTTCAACGATGGGGGCTCCAGTGTAGTTTTTTATCTTACATTAGGAGGAGCCATTTTACTAGCCATAAATTTTAAACTGATCAATATTTATAAGTTGGAAGAGCAGAATGTTTACCAGCTACTGCTTATAGTTGTGTTTTTGTTTTTTGCAATTAGTTTGACGGGAATGGCGTTGATGGATAATTATGTTGGCAACTTAACAAATGGTGCATTTAAGCATGACCATACACATGGTTTCTCCAATCTTTATCCCATGGGACTGATTGTAATAGCCAGTGTAACCTATCAGTTTGTCGTATATACTAGAAAACTCAAACAAGAAAACGATTTAACGATTTAGGTTAACTGAAAACATTTCTAACTTTATCGATCCAAAATGCCCATAATAATAAATTTAGATGTAATGTTGGCCAGGCGTAAAATGTCGTTAACCGAATTAAGTGAACGGGTAGGGATTACGATGTCTAATTTATCGATACTTAAAACAGGCAAAGCGAAGGCTGTGCGTTTGGAAACTTTAGAGGCGATTTGTAAGGCTTTAGATTGCCAGCCAGGAGATATTTTAGAATTCCGGGCAGATTAACTTACAAAGTCTAAAAGGGCTCGAGTGCAGGAAAGACTTCGCAAGTTTAGCGTTTCATTAGCTTGCCAAAACAGGCGGACTCAGATTAAATAAACCTGATAGAACGAAAAGATTGTAGTGATAGCGGGGCTTTCGGAACTGAAGAGAGCAGGACCTTGATTTTCAGAATAAATTTTGACCACCTAGGATATTTTCTTTGAAGTATCCAGATATTATGGTCTTATGAAAAATAGACCAAGTTAAACACCCCGTCCTGCGGACACCCTCCGTTATGCGGAGCAGGCTCTCTAAAAGAGGGGAATAAAAAAACCTTCCAGTTTTCACTGAAAGGTTTTAATATATGATTTGCTTTAAGCTTTAGTCTTTCTGCTTTAACCTTATTATGCTTGTTCAGCCAATACTTTAGTTACTAAATCTGCAGCTTCTTTTAAAGCGATTGCTGAGTAAACCTGAAGGCCAGACTCATCAATTAATTTTTTAGCTTCTACTGCATTTGTACCTTGCAAACGGCAGATAATTGGCACTGGAATGTCTCCAATTTCTTGGTAAGCATCGATAACGCCTTGTGCAACACGATCACAACGAACAATACCACCGAAAATATTAATTAAGATTGCTTTAACATTTTTATCTTTCAAAATGATGTTAAAAGCCGCTTTAACGGTTTGTGCATTTGCAGTTCCACCAACATCTAAGAAGTTAGCAGGCTCACCACCGGCCAATTTAATAATATCCATAGTTGCCATGGCTAAACCAGCACCGTTAACCATACAACCTACATTACCATCCAGGTTAACAAAGTTTAGGTTAGAAGCACTTGCTTCAACTTCCATCGGATCTTCTTCCATCGTATCGCGCATTGCTGCGTAATCAGGGTGACGGAATAATGCATTTTCATCTAAATCAACTTTAGCATCAACAGCAATGATTTTATCATCACTTGTTTTTAATACCGGATTAATTTCAAACATCGCAGAATCAGTTGCATCATATGCCTTATATAAAGCGCTTACGAATTTAACCATTTCTTTATGTGCAACACCGCTAAGGCCTAATTTGAAAGCTATTTTACGGGCCTGAAAACCTTGTAAGCCAACTTTAGGATCGATTTCTTCTTTGAAAATTAAGTGTGGAGTGTGCTCAGCAACCTCTTCGATATCCATACCACCTTCGGTACTATACATAATGATGTTACGGCCTTTTGCACGGTCTAACAACACGGAAATGTAGAATTCTTTGGTTTCAGAAGCACCTGGATAGTAAACATCCTGGGCCACTAAAATTTTACTCACTAACTTACCTTCTGGACCGGTTTGAGGAGTAACCAATTGCATACCAATAATATCGGTTGCACGTTGTTTAACTTCTTCCAGGTTTTTGGCTAATTTAACACCTCCACCTTTACCGCGACCACCAGCGTGGATTTGCGCTTTAATTACAACCCAGTCAGAATTGTAATCAATTTTCAGTTGCTTAGCAGCCTCAACAGCTTGCTCAGGAGTGTCGGCAACTATTCCTTCTTGAATGTTAACACCGAAACTTTTTAATATTTGTTTACCCTGGTATTCGTGAATATTCATTTGCTACAAAATTTGCCCAAAGCTACAATTTCAAACCCTTTAAACAAATAGCATTTGCCGATTTTTTCAGAAAATGAACGTTTTATGTTAAACGGAAAAAAGAGTGGCATAAGTAAGAAGGTTATTTTGTCTGCACCTTGCTTACAGCTTTTGATTTTTAAATTAAAACGGGGTGGTGTGGATGTTCTACAATACTTTTTTGGCTAAATTTTTAATTTCATCCTTAAATTTCTGATCGAAAACGGCTTTAAAAGTCCGTGTTTTTAAGTTGTAAATAAAGTATTCAACTTCATCCTTATCGTTAAATTCTTTATCACCATTCGAATCCTTGATTAAATCCATTAATATTAAATCGTGTTTATCGTCTATTTTCCAGCTGTTCAGGTTGTAATTGTTCGGAGATATTCTGGTAAAGGATTTTCCATCAAGTTTAGATAGGTAAAGTTTGTTAGGATCTTTAGCTGTTAATTTTTTATCTCCATCATAATCTGAATCGGTAATATTGTAATAGATAAACTGATCAGATAAGGTTGTCTGGTTATTTGGAACATTTTCTGAATGACCAATATTGAAAGAATTAATGTTGATTTTTTCTTTCGTTAGCAATTCACTTTTACCAGAAATAATATCGTAAAAAATAAGATTCCAATGATTGACATTGGCTTCTCTTTTATAACTGTCGTGATTATCATCGGCATTTAACCTTAGTGGATACAGAATAATATCTGTTTTGTTAACAATGATAGGAGAATCGTATTGTACTTTTGGCTGACCCTTAGTTGGTGTGTTACTGGTTTCATCAGTAGAAATGGTTTTACTTTCTTCAGTACAGGCTGACGCCAATATTATAAAACTTAATAATGCTGTTGAGATTACTTTTTTCATTGTCGTTAATTTTGGTTTGTGAGTGTAATTTAATCAAAATAAGCTTTTTATTAGCTCTCACTTGGCGATGCGGATTACACAGGGAAAATGATATTGTGACAGTTGCATCTAAATGTTAACTCCCTGCAAATGGTGTTCCGAATATGCCAACTGCTAATTCCGCCCAGATTAGGAATAAGGCTAGTAAAATAACAATAAGTACCACTGTCCTTAATGTGCCTGTTTTTAAATTTCTAATTACAAGTTCTATGGCCAAACCTGTACTCAACAACAATATACCTGCTGTTATAAAATCTGATAGGTTCCATGCCACTTCGTTGGTGAATTGCATTGCTATAAGTGGAATAGCCAATATTGACGCTATTACGCTTAAAATGATAGTAATTCTTAGTTTGCCAGCGCTAAATGTTTCTTTATTTTTCATGATTTTTATATTTTAATATACAGTTTAAATGGATAATTAAATCATTTTAGATTCCCTGATGCGGTTGACACCAGGGAGCTAAAGGAGTGAGAGGTTAATTATAAAAGATTTTGATTTAATTCTTTAAATGAAAGACCTGGTTGTTCTTCTTTTTCATATAAAACAGATTTACCGGCAACCTTACCGAGTTTAAATTTCATCTTGTTGATATACCTATAAAAGTTAAGCTTACCCGCTTTAAATAATGTTTTGTGTGCTAGCCAAACCACTAAACTTGTGCAGATGAAGAAACAAGAATAGGCATGGTAAGTTATCCATTTCGAGAAAGCACTTTTTTGATTAAAAATAATATATAAACGTTCTCTTTGGAAAGTAATGTGAGCAGCTTCATCAATTAAGATATCGGTGCAGATTTGTTTGAGCAAAGTGCAATTTGTGGCATCTTTTAGTGCTTGATAAAATATTTGTGCAGCACTTTCTACGGTAATTACAGCGATTGTCCAAAGCTCCATGTTTGTGTTGAAATATCTTATTTTTCGAAATAGCGTGTCGCCCCAATCATTTTTAATTCTTTTTTCTTCAATTAAATCAAGGTATTTGCCTAAGTTATTTCCATGTTTTTGTTCTTCTTTGATAAAGAGACTTACTGCGTTCAGATATTCGTCGTCATTTATGGCTCTTGCATATTTTTTTGATGCATGGATCAGATGTTTACCTTCCGATGTTTCTCCGAGTTGCCAAGCTTGCAGAGATTTCAGTATTTTTTGTTTTTCTAAATCAGAAATTTCTGGTTTAATTGTCCAATCAAGCCTCATAATTTTAGCATTGTTTGTGAAGTAGTTGGTCCAATATGCTGAACTATGTATTTTCATAAATTAATGAGTTTGTGTTTCATCAATTATTAGGTTAAAAATATCCTCAATAGCACAGCTTATAGCAAACCATGTTAAAGCAAAAAGCGCTAGGACCATTGCGATGACTTTATGTTGCCTATTCATGTTGTTTTTTATTTAATCCAAAATATTCTGCCGTATTCCAATCTTGTAAATTCCATGAGAGCCAGCTCGATTCCTCGTATCGTTCTTTAAAATAACCAATCCTTTCATCTAATTTTTTCATTAGTGCTTCTTCGGACTGGTCTACTTTAGCAATCTCTGCTTCGCTATTTGTGGTGGGATGGATTTTCGACCTGTTTTTATCTAAGAACGGAAGCGTTTTTTCTGATAGAGAAGTTAAATAATAAGGATCGATAGCAACGGCATCGACATGGTTTAGGTTATACTTCACAATTAAAACATCCCAATTGATGACGCTAAAGGCCAGCAGCAGTGCGAACCAGATATTTCCATTTACTTTAAATAAATAGAATATGGTTTTTTGCTTGGCTACTTTAAAATAAACAGTTGCCAAACCAATGATACAAAGAATGGCAAATACCAATACGCCAATTCTTTTGTGCGTCAAACCATGAAATTCTATATAATAACCATCGCGAATAAATACCGATATAATCAGGATGAAGTTTTGAACCATCCAGGTAAAGGCAAGTACTCTTAGCGTTTTGCTTTTGTGGTAAAAATTTAAATTCCCCCTAAAAAAGTAAAGGATTACAGCCATGGCCATTACAATACTAAAGATTAAGGCATTTGTACCCTGATGTAACTCTCCAGAGAAATTTCCCGAAGGTTTGTAGCCAAACCAAAGCGTGGTAATATCAATGGCATTTAATAACAACAATAATAGGTTAAGTGCAATGAATGAAATTACACCCACAATATATTCGGTTTTTAGGGCCATTTTACGTGTTAAGAGGTTGCCGCTAAATGTTTCTACAATATTATACCAAATCGTTTTTTGACCTAATATCTTCCTGATCCTTACTAATTGTTCCTTGCATTTCAGTTCTGCTTTTTCTAAACTGTTATTAAAAAATGCAAGCAATAAACCACCTGTTAAAACTAATCCAAAACAGAAATGCATGATGCGGCCGATACTTAAATCTTTGAAAAAGAAATGAAGGATATTTTCAAAAAACTGTCCGATGTTCGTTAATGCGCTTTCGGCATAGTGCGCAAAAACATTATTGGCTGCAGAATACAAACACGTAAAAAAGATTACGGCAATTACCGGGATGAAAATGTACTTGATTAATTTAAAAATAGGTTTTAGGTTAAAATTGCCTATGCTTATTTTACTTAGATGCCGTATCGCATTAAAAGGAACTGTGATCATTTGTAAAATACTGGCGAGAAAAGCGGTAAAAATTGTTCTGATTTGTTGGTTATGGCTAAAACCAATAAATAATAGTAAGCTGATGTAATAGGTGGCAACAGTTAAATCAGAGTTGTTAACCACCACCAGTACCGTAGCCAAAAGATGTGCTAAACCATAAATTTTAAGTTTGGTACTTTTAACTACATCGGGATTAATGAAAGTGATAGCCAGTACATAAATGCTATAAATAAGCAAATTGAGTGCTAATCTTTCTTTCCAAAAGAGAAAAGTAAACAGCAGGCCACCCAGCAAGACAGAGAGTGATAAGAGGTTGGATCTATTTTTCATTTTTAATAAGGTTTAATGATTGAAGTTTAAGGCTAAAAAGCAATAAAATATGCTTAAAGGAATGTTTAGAAGCATGAAAAACATGATGGCTGCAATTTTTCGCCAATGGTCTTGTTGCCTGAAACACTCGAAGAAAAGAATAAGGAAAAATATTCCATTTATTGCGGTAGCAAAATAAATGTAGAATAGTCCGATGAACATAAGCACATCAACTTTTAAAGCAAAGAATGCTAAAAGTATGATGGTGCCAATTGCCGCAGAAAATACAGACATCCATTTGCCGGTTTCAATTAGTTTAGGCCTTTTTATTTCTTCTAATTTCATGGTTTTAAAAGTGCTTTGTATTTCAAAGTAAATAGTTAAAAAAAATTGTTTATAGTTTCTTGATCATTTTTTCAAGTGCATCTAAATGTGCTTTAAAGGCTTGTTTGCCCAAAGCTGTAATAGAATAGGTGGTACTGGTTTTTCTACCGATAAAACCTTTATGTACCTTAATAAATTCGGCCTGTTCTAATGTATTCAAATGTGAAGCCAAATTGCCATCAGTTAATTCGAGCATTTGTTTCAAGTCGTTAAAGCCAATTTCGTCGTTTACCACCAGGATAGACATTACGCCCAACCTGATCCGGCTATCGAATATTTTATTTAAATCTGCTATGGGGTTTTTCATGCTTACTGACCTCTCTCATATTTAAAATACATTAAAAGACCATAAACAATGTGCAGTATACCAAAGCCAAAAGCCCAAAAAATTAAGCCATAACCCACATAAAACATGCAGATCAATCCAAGTATTACCTCGCAAAGCCCCAGATAGCGAATGTCACTGTAAGTATATTTACTGGCATTAATAAGCGCTAAACCATAAAAAATTAAACAGCTTGGTGCAATAATGCTATAAGTATTCGGATGGTTAATCAATAAAGCAATAATAAATAATCCCCCTGCAAACAATGGAACAAATAAGTTAATTAAAAGTGATTTAGAGGTTTTATCCCAGATGGGAAGATTGTTTTTCTGACTTTTCCGATAAGTAAATAAAATGCCGCCAGCCAAAGCAATCACTAAAACGAAAATGCCAAGTTTTATTAAGTTAAATTCCAGGTCCATTTCTCCACCAACACCGTAACCATAGCCACGTCTGTTGATGAATTTATTAATTTCATCGTTGGCAAAATAAGCACCAATTAAAGCGATAACGCCCGCAAAAACACCAGATAAACCGCTCAAAGAAATAAATCTTGATGACCTATCCATCATTTGTCTGATATCTTTTAAGGCATTTAATTGTTCTTCTTGAGTGCTCATTTTAAAAGTGCTTTGTTTTTCAAAGTTAAATAAGAATTTGATATTTCCAAAATTATTTTTTCCTTCGGGATGATTACACAGATTTAGAGATTACACAGATTCAAAAAGCCCGATCTTTCGCGATTGGCTTTTCTAATTTTAGCTTTGGCCTTTAGTCTTTATGCTTTTAGCTTTAGTCTTTGATTTTTTATTAAATTTGGAGCATGCTAAAAGCCACTGGAATAAGAAAATCGTACGGAAATCTGCAAATTTTAAAAGGCGTAAATTTTGAAGTACAAAAAGGGGAGATTGTAAGTATTATTGGGCCATCTGGTGCTGGAAAAAGTACTTTATTGCATATTTTAGGAACATTAGATAAACCTGATGATGGTACTGTCGAATTAAAAGGCACTGTTATTAATAAATTGAATGGCGATTTGCTGAGTACTTTCCGCAATCAGAATATAGGTTTTGTATTTCAGTTTCATCATTTGTTGCCAGAATTTAGTGCAATTGAAAATATTTGCATTCCGGCATTTATAGCTAAAACCAATAAAAAACAAGCCGAAAGCAGGGCATTTGAACTGTTAGATCTGTTTGGATTAAAAGATAGAGCCCAACATAAGCCCAATCAGCTGTCTGGCGGTGAGCAACAGCGTGTGGCCATTGCAAGAGCACTGATCAATAATCCTTCAATTATATTGGCTGATGAACCTTCAGGGAATTTAGACTCTGAAAATGCAGCCGGATTACACCAGTTGTTTGTAAGTTTGCGCGATAATTTCCATCAAACGTTTGTAATTGTTACGCACAATGAACACCTGGCAAAAACCAGCGACCGTGTGGTTAGCATGAAGGATGGTTTAATCGTATAAGATCATGATCATTCTTTAATTCAGTCATTCTATCATTCAATAATTCTAATTTATTCATTCAATAATTATACCTTGAAAATACTGATAACAGGAGGGAACAATGCCAAGGCTTTGAAGCTGATGAAAGCGTTTCCCAGTCATTTTGTTTTACTTGCCGATTATGGCGATGTGCCGGGGATAATAACTGAAAATTATGCCTTTTCGTCGCTAGGTCTGCTAAATAAAGATAGTATCGCGCACATTCTATTAAATTTTTGCATCACCGAAGCCATAGATTGTATTATCCCTTTGCACCATTATGAGCTTGAGCCACTGGCTAAATCTGCTGTGCTTTTTGGAGAGTATGGAATCCAGGTGTTGTTGCCCAATGCTGATGTAATTGCTGACTATTTAGCTGAAGAAAAGGTTACATATCAAAATTTTGCGGTGTTTATTCATGGTGATCAGATTTTTTCAACCGATGGCAGTCTTATGCCTACAAATGTTTCTTCAGAATTGAATGGCGTATTTGGTTATAATAATTCTGATGGTTTAAAACTTTTTACAATTTAATATGGATGCAAATCAATACGTGAAAGATAAGCAGATTGTAATTTTTGAATTGGATGACGTGTTATTTCCAGAGAAGGATTATTTGCTGCAGGTTTATTATCTGTTTGCTCAGTTTATAGAATACACTGAGCAAAAAAGTGCACAACCTATTCTTGAATTTATGCGTGCAGCATATGAGAGTAATGGTACTGAAAAACTTTTTGAGGAAACAGCAAACCAGTTTGCTATTGATGTGAAGTACCAGCATAATTTTGATATGCTGCATCAAAATGCCCGTTTACCTTTAAAACTTTTGCTTTATAAAAATATGCTCGGGTTTATGCAGGAACTTGTGGTAGACCGCAAACAAATATTTATTGTAACTGCCGGTAACCCTGCGCAACAACTTAATAAAATTAAGCAAACAGAGTGGAATGGGCTAGAGCAATATCTTACTGTATATTTTGTTGAGGAACTTGGCTTAGCTAAATCAGAAATTTTTCAGAACATATTAAACAGCAACAATTTATCACATAACCAAGCGTTAGTTGTTGGTGCAAATAAATTTGATGAGCAACAATCTAAATTAATTAATTTGCCGTATATTGAGTCACTAGAAATTTACAAATAAATATGCTTAGAAAATTTATTTCGCAAAATACATTTTTGTGTGCTTTGATCATTGTGGTTGGGTTTACAACATCGTGTAAAAAATCAAATAATACACCAGATGGAGATGGGGCACCACAAGGTACTGCTGGAACCCGGGCAGAGTTAACTAAAGATTCGATTTACCTGTATGCACAGCAAACTTATTATTGGAATGTGGGTATGCCAAGCTATTCTGCCTTTAATCCAAGACAATATAGTTCAAACAATGCGGTTTTAGCTGCTTTAAAAGCATTACCAAGTACGGGAGGAAAAGATAAATATTCGTTTATTGATGACGGGACTGTAGCTGGCGAGTTAGGTGGCGTAGCTGGAGATTTTGGTTTCTCCGTATTTTTTGCCGGTTCGAATGATTTAAGAATTAAATATGTATATGCAACATCTCCTGCTGGTGTTCAAGGCTTAAAGAGAGGTTATCAGATTACAAAAATTAATGGTAGCACAGATATCAATACCACTGATGCAAGGATTGATTATGTAGTGAATGCTATTTTTGGCACAAGTCCAACGGTTGCATTGACGGTTTTAAAACCAGATGGTACTAGTCAGGATGTAACGATAACCAAGGCAAGTTATAATATCAACCCGGTACTTTTTACCAAAACCTACACCGTAGGACCAAAAAAAGTGGGATATATAGTATTCAACAGTTTTACCACCAATTCAACTGATTTCCTGGATGCAGCATTTACACAGTTTTCGACAGCGGGAATTACTGAACTTGTTGTCGATTTACGTTATAATGGCGGAGGTTCAGTAGCTACGTCAGAAGCGTTTTCTAATTTGATTGCACCAACATCTCAAAACGGTAAAGTGATGTATACTACTTACTGGACGCAGACCATGCAGGATAATCAAGCCACAATTCTTCAAAATCAGAAGTTTTATGCGAAAGGTAATGATGGTGTAACACGGATGTATTCTTATTTTGATTATTCTTATAAACCTACAGTTGCAGCCGGAAACCAAGAGGTTTTTGCTAAACGTGGATCGTTAAATAGCCTAACCAGGGTTTACTTTATTGTAACCAGTAGTACGGCATCAGCAAGTGAGTTGTTAATTAATAATTTAAAACCTGTAATGGATGTTAAACTGATTGGTAAGAAAACCTATGGAAAACCCGTTGGTTTTTTCTCCATCCGTATAGATAAAAACGACTTATATATTCCTCAGTTTGAAACTAAAAATCAATTAAACCAAGGCGGTTATTTTGATGGAATGGCAGTTGATAAAGATATTTTTGATGATGTAACCAAAGATTTTGGAGATCCAACAGAAAAACTATTAGCACAGGCTCTATACTATTCTGCCAATGGAGGTTTCTCTTCTTTCCTTAAAGATAATCCCATTAGTAGTACCTCACCACTATCTAAAACCCAAGTTCAAGATCTTTCTGGTAAAATGGATCATGAATTTAAAGGAATGGTTGAAACCAGAAAGCTGAGATTTAAATAATTAGCTGCAAATTAATACTGAAACGGCCAGATTTGTACTTCAAATCTGGCCATTTTTTTATAATTATTACACAAAACGAATAAATAAGAGTTGCTTTTTTTATAAAAAATTGATAAGCTTGTTTAACATTAATCGTTAAAGAGATACCATGCCAATAGAAATTGTAGAAAAGGAACATATCAGTTATTTAAACATCATCAATGCAAAAGAGGATCATACCAATGAGTTGCAAACCAAACTCGATGAAGCGCAAAGGCTAGGTAATGAATTTAAATCAAAAGCCGTTATTACTTTTAATACTACTATAGGTCCAAAACGTGTTGATACTACAGTTTGGGCCGTAACAGAGAAATATATACAACTAAAAAACAATATTCATATTCCATTAAAAAGTTTAATCGACATCGATTTTTAAGCTTGCTTTAAGGAAATAAATCATCCCGCATTTATTTAACCTTACCAGATCATGAGCATGCTCCATAAAATTGCCTTAACTTTTATTAAATCTATTGGCCCGGTAACGGCCAAAAACCTTCTTGCCTATTGTGGAAGCGCCGAAAATGTATTTTCTGCAAGTAAAAAACAGCTTTTACAAATTCCAGGTATTGGAGAGAAAACAATTGAAGCCATTCGTAGTACCGATGCTTTGGTAAGGGCCAGGCAAGAACTAGAATTTATTGAAAAACATGGGATAGAAGTATTGTTTTTCTCTGACGAAAAATATCCTAAAAGGTTAAAGAATTGTATCGATTCACCTATTCTACTTTATGCCAAAGGTACAGTCGATTTTAACCATCAGCGTATCATCAGCATTGTTGGAACCCGTAATGCAACAAGCTATGGGAAAAATCTCTGTAAGGAATTGTGCGAAGTTTTAGCGCCGTACAATGTTTTGATAGTTAGTGGCTTGGCTTATGGCATTGATGTAACGGCACATAAAGAATGCCTGGTAAATAATATTCCAACTGTTGGTGTGCTTGGTCATGGCTTAGATCGAATGTATCCAAAAATTCATAAACCGATTGCTCAGAAAATGGTTTTGAATGGAAGCCTACTCACCGAGTTTCCAATCCTGACCAATCCCGATCGACCGAATTTTCCGCAAAGAAACCGGATTATTGCAGGGATTGCAGATGCTACCGTTGTAGTTGAAGCATCAATAAAGGGAGGCGCCTTAATAACCGCAGAAATCGCAAATTCTTACAATAAAGATGTATATGCTTTTCCGGGTAGAACAAATGATGTTTTTTCGGAAGGCTGTAATTTCCTGATTAAGACCAATAGAGCCGGATTAATAAATAATGCTAATGATCTGATTTATTATTTGGGTTGGGATGATGAAGTGAAGGTAAAGCACAATACCCAACAAACCACGTTGCAGTTAAGTCTTACCCCTAACGAACAGCGTGTTGTTGATGCATTACAAAATGGTCAGCTTTCTATAGATGAACTTTGTGCTCAATTGAATATTCAGCAAAGTAAACTGGCAATCGTAATCCTTACATTAGAGATGCAGGGGATTATTGTTTCGCTACCAGGAAAAATATATAAACGCCTATGAGAGAATTGAAATTGTATTTTACCCAATAATCAATCTATAATGCCTATCATAATTATAGATTATACAATTAAATTCTTTTAAATTATTATTTTCAAAATTATGTTTCAAATAAAATATAGTTTGTAAAATACTTAATGCCTTTGCTTAATTTTGTAATATGTGGTACAATAATATTTTAGAAACTATTGGCAATACGCCATTGGTCAAATTAAATACGATAACAAAAGGAGTTCCGGGAACAATCCTGGCGAAAATAGAGACTACTAATCCAGGCAATTCAATTAAAGACCGTATGGCGGTTAAAATGATTGAAGATGCCGAGAAAAGCGGTAAACTAAAACCAGGCGGAACAATTATAGAAGGAACATCCGGAAATACGGGTATGGGCTTAGCTATGGCGGCTATTATTAAAGGTTACAAATGTATTTTTACCACAACGGATAAACAATCGAAAGAAAAAGTTGATGCTTTACGGGCCTTTGGTGCCGAAGTAATCGTTTGTCCTACAAACGTTGAACCTGAAGATCCCCGTTCTTATTATTCTGTTTCTTCGCGTTTAGAACGCGAGGTTCCAAATTCATGGAAACCCAATCAGTATGATAACTTAGCCAACTCTCAGGCACATTATGAGCAAACTGGGCCTGAGATATGGGAGCAGACAGAAGGTAAAATTACACACTTAGTGGTTGGTGTGGGTACTGGTGGAACCATTTCCGGAACCGGGAGATATTTGAAAGAAAAGAATCCAAATATTAAAGTCTGGGGAATCGATACCTATGGCTCGGTTTTCAAGAAATATAAAGAGACGGGCATATTTGATAAGGATGAAATTTATCCATATATCACAGAAGGTATTGGCGAAGATTTCCTTCCAGCAAACGTCAATTTTGATGTGATCGATCTATTTGAAAAGGTTACGGATAAAGATGCTGCTTTAATGACACGCGATATTGCCCGTAAAGAAGGTATTTTCGTGGGTAACTCGGCTGGTGCTGCTATTGGTGGATTAATCCAGTTAAAAGATAAACTGAAGCCAGAAGATGTTGTTGTGGTTATTTTTCACGATCATGGTAGCCGTTACATGGGCAAAATGTATAATGAAGATTGGTTACGCGAACGCGGATTCTTGCAGGACGAAAAATTAACCGCTAAATCTATCTTAGCTAAAAAAGAAAGCACAGAGATTGTAACACTTGATGCGCAAAAATCGGTGCTCGAGGCGATCAATACCATTAAATCGATGAATATCTCTCAAATTCCGGTAACACAGCAAGGAATGATTGTGGGTAAAATTGCAGAAAGTGATATATTAAGTGCACTGCTTGAAAATCCAGGCTTAAAATCGGCCGCAATTTCAGAAATCATGACGGCTACTTTCCCATTTGTTGATTTGAATACCTCAATTGATAAAATTTCTTCATTGATCAATAAAGAAAATTCTGCTGTATTGGTTGAAGATGAATCAGGTAAGATCGAAATTATCACACAGTACGATATTATTAACGCAATATCGGGGTAGGAAATAGATGTAAGATGGGGAATGTGGGATGGATTAGGGGGGACTAGATTAATCGTCATTTCGAGCGTAGCTGAGAAATCTATTCGCAAAAATATAGTTTAAAGATCTCTCTCCCGAATGTTCGGGACTGTGCTCCATCCGATAGCTATCTGATCGAGACGGCAATCAAATAGTAATAAGGAAAAGTCATAAAAATGCCCAAGTAAAATTTTTACTCAGGCGTTTTTATGTTATGTATTTTCACTTTAAGCTTTAGTCTTTCTGCTCTTTAAGCTTAATGACTCGGTGCATCTGCATTAACACGCTTAATCTGCGCACCTAAGGCACGTAAACGGGTGTCGATGTCCTGGTAACCACGTTCAATCTGCTCGATGTTATAGATGGTCGATTTACCTTCAGCAGATAAAGCTGCAATTAGCAGTGAAACTCCGGCTCTGATATCAGGAGAAGTCATGCTGATTCCACGAAGTTTATATTTTTTATCGATACCGTTAACCGTTGCGCGGTGTGGATCACATAAGATAATTTGAGCACCCATATCAATTAGTTTATCCACAAAGAATAAACGGCTTTCGAACATTTTCTGGTGGATTAAAACGTTTCCTTTTGCTTGTGTAGCTACAACCAAAACAATACTCAATAAATCAGGCGTAAAACCTGGCCAAGGAGAATCGGCAATGGTTAAAATCGAGCCATCGATAAAAGTATCGATTTCGTAATGTTTTTGAGAAGGAACATAAATGTCATCGCCACGACGTTCTAATTTAATTCCGAGTTTTTTGAAAACCTCTGGAATTACACCCAATTCATCATAACAAACGTTTTTGATGGTGATTTCAGATTCTGTCATCGCTGCCATGCCAATAAAAGAGCCAATTTCGATCATATCCGGCAGCATTCTATGTTCAGTTCCACCTAAAACACTAACACCTTCGATGGTTAATAAGTTAGAGCCAATACCCGATATTTTTGCGCCCATGCGGTTAAGCATTTTGCAAAGTTGCTGTAAATAGGGTTCGCAGGCGGCATTATAAATGGTGGTAGTGCCTTTAGCTAAAACAGCTGCCATCACAATATTTGCCGTTCCGGTTACCGATGCTTCATCTAACAAAATGTAAGCACCCTGTAAATTGGTTGCATCTACGTTAAAGAAAGCTTTTTTGCTATCGTATACGAATTTTGCTCCTAATTTTTCGAAACCGATAAAGTGTGTGTCCAATCTTCTACGGCCAATTTTATCACCGCCCGGTTTAGGGATTGCTGCTCTACCAAAACGCGCCAACAATGGCCCAACTATCATAATCGAACCACGTAAACCACCACCTTTGGCTTTAAAAGTATCAGATTCAAAGAAATTCAAATCAATATTTTTAGCTTCAAAAGTATAGGTATCTTTATTAATCCGCTCAACGGTAACACCTAAATCGCCAAGTAATTCAATCAGTTTGTTTACATCCTTAATATCAGGAATATTGCTGACGGTTACTTTCTTTTCGGTAAGCAATACAGCCGATAAAATCTGTAAAGCTTCATTTTTGGCTCCCTGAGGGGTGATTTCGCCTTTTAATTTAATTCCGCCTGTTATTTCAAATGCGTTCATATATTTTTTTATTTAGTATCAGGTATCAAGTATATTAGTGTCGGGCTTTAACCTTCCACCTTCTACCTTTTACACTTCACCTTTAATATTTAGGTTTATTGTTGTTGTTCGGCCTGCGGTTATTGTTGTTATTATTTTGACGGTTTTTTCCGTTGTTGTTATTATTGTTGTTGCTTCTTCCGCGGTTATTGTTGTTGCTATTGCTTTGACGTGGATTTTGCGCCCTAAATTCAACTTTAGCAAGGTTAACACCCTCGTCAAGAGATAACAATCCGCCAGAAAGATATTTTAAATCCTTAATAATGGTATCATCACTTACATTATCCTTATTCCAGGTAACATAAGCCATTTTCATAAAGTTCGCGATTCCCTGAACCATTGCTTTTTTCTGCTCTGGATTTTCTTCACGCATGGCTTTCTCAATCAGATTTTCAACCGTTTTACCATAGTGTTTGTAGGTAATTCTTTGTTGAGGATAGGCTAGTGGCTCCGGTTTAATGTAAGCGTTCTCAATTAATGGTTTTGGGTATGGACTATCTACATCAATCTGGTAGCCAGAAATAATGTGCAGGTGATCCCAAAGTTTATGCTTGAAATCGGCAACATCACGCAAATGTGGTTGCAAAAAACCCATCAGGTCGATAACGGCCTGGGCATATTTATTACGTTCTTCAATGGTTGGTAATTCGCAGATATACTTCACCATGTTTTGTACGTTACGGCCATATTCAGATAAAATTAAATGGCTACGCGTAGTATTATAATCAAAATTCATGTACAGATAAATTAATGGATAAATTTTCTGGCGATACGAATTATGAAATAACCAGAAGAGTTTAGGTTATGAATTCACCGAAATGTCTATTGCCAGATTTTCGTTTTATATATTCAAAGATAATAAAAATATTTTATTTCGGGTATTCTTACCTGATTTGTTATATTTTAAATGGGCGCATTTTTTTTTGGAAATGTTCGTCAGTACTTCTTGGCTTATTCAGCCCTGCTATCCCTACTGCCGAAGAAGGATCGGCATTCGTCCCATCGGGTTTGTTTAACAGTGGATTATGCTTGTCGGGAAAAACCTTTCTAACGCCAATTTCCGTGTAATCTGTGCTTCCGTGGCAAGTTATTGACTGGTTATTAGCCTTAATGATCTTAATCCCTTAATGATGAAAAATCAACTTTAAACTTCATCACTATTTTTCGGGTAATCAAAAAACACCAATTCTCCTGTTCCTTTGCTTACCATTTGCCACGAATCAAAAGGAAAAGAGATTAATACCATACCTGCAGTAGGGATGTTGTAAATATCGGCATCGCATAACTCATTCGCAAAATCTGTAAAACCTGGGTTATGACCAAACATCACTACTTTTTCGGCCGCATCATCCAAGCCATTAAGCACTTTAAACAGAGCAGAGGTATTGGCCTCGTAAATAGATTCTTCGAACTGGATCTGATCAATATTGTAGGCTTCTGCAAAATATTTGGCTGTAGATTTGGCTCTTTTCGCCAGACTACTTACCATTAAATCTATTTTGAAACCTTTATTAACCAGTCTTTCAGCCATTTCCGGTGCATTTTCTTTGCCACGTTTGTTTAGCGGCCGGTCGAAATCTTTTAAATCTAAATTTCCCCAATCCGATTTGCCGTGACGAACTAAAAGTAATTGCTTAGCCATTTAATTTCTCTTTAATTTTATCTACAATTGTTTCAGGTTTAATTAAGTCTATGCAGTTTTCAACACCACAAAGGCAGGGTTTGTTTCCATAAATTGAATTAGGTCTACTAGGATGATCAATCTGGATACAATCGCTCTCCAATTGTCCGTACCCTAAAAAGCCCGCATAGGGATGTGTTGGCCCCCAAATAGATACTACAGGTACACCAACAAGCGATGCCATGTGCATGCCAGATGAGTCCATACTTAACATTACATCTAAGTTCGAGATCATGGCAAGCTCCTCTGTTAAGTTAAAATTACCGATTAAATTATAAACGTTTTTATACGTTTTAGTCCAGTTTTCGGCAACTATTTGTTCTGTTTTACCACCACCAAATATGAAAAGTTCGTAGCCCAGTCTGTTTAATGAGGCAATTACCTCTTCCATTTTTTCAAAAGCATATACTTTATAAACGTGCTGCGCGAAGGGAGATATGCCTACTTTTTTGGTGGTTTTATTAGCAAATAAATGATGTGCCTTTACTGGAATTTCTTGCGGAGCGTTATTTAATTTATGACTGAGTTTAACATTAAATCCTAATTCGCGAAATACATCAGCATAACGCTCTACGGTTTTTCTGATGGGCTTAAAAACTTTGTTATTGTTACGTGTTAATCTTTTTTTCTCTGCTCTTCCTTTATCTATCCGCCTAATTTTTGTGCCCGTTAGCCTAAAAAAAGTAGAAATTGCTCTACTTCTTAAATTGTCGTGTAAATCGGCTATCGCGTTTGGCTTATAGCTGCGGAGCTCCTGATAGAGTTTGTATAGGCCGTCAATTCCTTTGTGGATGGTTTTAGGCTGGATAGGGTGGAAGATCAGATTAGGTATGCCGTCGAAAAATGGCTTAAAAGCAGGTCTACTCACCATGATGATTTCTGCAGATGGGTTTTGCTCAGAAAATTCGCGTAAAACAGAGGCTACCATGGCCACATCGCCCATAGCCGAAAAGCGTAAAACAATAATTTTTTGGGTTGCGGCCATAATGTTTTACCACGAAGGCACAAAGAGCACCAAGGCATTCTTTGTGTTTTTCGTGTCTTTGCGAGTGATTAATTTTTATACTTTTCGCTTTAGCCTTTCAGCTTTAGTCTTTAACCTTTATTATACAACACCGGATTTAAACTCGGGTCGTTATACATTTTCATTTGTTTATATACTTTCATGTATTTTTTACCTGCCTCAATATCGGCCAATAATTCGTCGATACTGTTTGATAAATCCTCGCGTTGCGATAACAATACATTTAATTTAGTCTGGCATTGTTCACGGTGCTCAGCTGATGCACTTTCGCGTTCAGCCTCTTCCTGCATATGGTAAATTTTTAGTGCCAGTATAGAAAGCCTGTCTATTGCCCATGCAGGACTTTCTGTATTGATTTTTGCATCTGGCAAAGCTGAAATTCCCTGGTAAAGGTTTAAGAAATAACCATCAATAAATTCAACCATATCGGTTCTTACCTGGTTTTGTGCATCTATGCGCCTTTTCCAGCTCAAGCCTTCAACAGGATCAATCTGCGGATTGCGTACTACATCTTCCATGTGCCACTGGGCGGTATCGATCCAGTTTTTAACGTAAAAAAGATGCTCTAAACTTTCGGCATCGTATGGGTTTTCAACCGGATGGTCAATATCATCAAACTTATGGTAGTCTGTAATTACTTGATTAAATATGCGGTTGGCAATTTCACTTATCATGGGGCAAAGATATTAAAAGATTAAATAGATTTTCCTTTCGGTTTGATTACACAGATTTAGATATTACACAGATTTCTTTTTAGTAAAATTTAAAACAAGATAATTTAAGACCTGTTTTTCGCTAACCGCTAACCGCTAACCGCTAACCGCTAACCCTTCTTCGCATTAAAATACGCGGTTATCTCTTCTAATGAAAAAGCATTCAAACATTTTTCAGCACTTAAACCACCTTTACGGGCCACTAAAATACCGTACTGCATATCGTGGAAACCTTCGGTACGGTGGGCATCTGGATTTACGGAAAGTAAAACGCCTTTTTCTAAAGCATAACGGTGCCAGCGCCAATCTAAATCCAAGCGTAAAGGATTTGCATTGATTTCGATCACTACCTTGTTTGCTGCACAAGCATCAATAATTTTTTTATAATCTATCGGGTATCCGGCTCTGCTTAATAATAAACGGCCAGTCGGGTGTCCTAAAATGGTGGTATATGGGTTTTCGATAGCTTTTAACAAACGTGCAGTCGCTTTGGCTTCTTCCATGCGTAAATTGCTGTGAACAGACGCTACAACAAAATCGAATGTTTTTAAAATATCATCCGAATAATCCAATGAGCCATCACTTAAAATGTCGCTCTCGATGCCTTTGAAAATTTTAAAAGGAGCCAATTTTTTATTTAGTTCATCAATTTCCTGGTGTTGACCAAAAACACGTTGCTCGTTTAAACCTTTTGCATACACAGCGGTTTTAGAGTGATCGCAGATGCCTAAATATTGAAGATTTAAGTTCTCTTTACAATATACGGCCATTTGTTCTAAAGTATGTACGCCATCGCTCCAGGTAGAGTGATTGTGCAAACTGCCTTTCAAGTCTTCATATTGGATTAAAGTTGGAAGTTTATTTGCTTTTGCTAGTTCAAGTTCGTCGAAATCTTCACGAAGCTCAGGTTCGATAAAAGATAGGCCAGCTTTGCTGTAAATTTCTTCTTCATTTGCAAAGGGTCCTTCACCAGCTAATGTTAGCACTTTTTCTACATGTTCGGTATTTCCTGTTAATTTAAACCATTGCCAATAGAATTCAGCTTTTTTAACAACATGGATTTTTATCCTAAATCCTGCTTCAGTGGTGCAGATAAAAGAATTTTTGGCTTCTATGAGCGAAAGTGGCTCGAACGTAGGTAGGTTCTGTTTAACAGCATCGATTTGTGCTGTACCAACTACAATTTCCAATTCATCAATAATCTCACATGCACGGCGGTACTGACCGGCGAAACCCAAAAGTGCATCAGTATCAATTTTTGCAGTCCAATCAGAAAGCTGGGTAAATAAGGTTTTAGCAAACCCTTCAACCTGGGCATATAAAAAGCGTCCGTTGGCAGCCAATTTAAATTCGATGGCATTTTTAATTTCTTCCTGCGTTTTTAAACCAAAACCTTTGGCTTCAATTAAACGGTTCTCGTTGCAGGCGTAATATAGTTCACCAATGCTTTCAATCCCGAGATTATGCCAAATAATAGAAATCTTTTTCGGACCGATGCCTTTAATCGCCAGCATTTCTACTACACCTTCTGGCGTTTTCTGGATGATCTCGTTAAGTTCTTTCAGTTCTCCGGTTTGAAGAAGCTCTATGATTTTGGAAGCCAGTCCTTTACCAATACCTTCAATTTTATCCAGGTCATCTAAGGGTTTGTCTTTTAATGCAAAAGGCAGTTTATCTACTTTAAAATAGGCATTTGCAACAGATTTAATTTTGAAAGGATTTTCATCATGCAGTTCCATAAGCTGCGATAACAGGCGTAAGGTGCGGGCGATGGTTTTGTTTTCCATAAGGAGGTAAAATTAGGAAATAATGCCTCAAATCTTTACCGCGCTCCTAAAATTATAAACACAATTTTATTAAAGCGTTGTTTTACACTGATGAAATCTATAAAATTTGCGCTTTTGGGATTAAGTATAAGCCTGGTGGCTTGTCAATCTGCCAATAAAACAGATCAGAACAAAACAGATTCTATAAGTAATTTAACATCGGTCACAATGCAACCTGTTGATGAAAGATTTTTGATTGTGGCTGGTCGTTCAGTGGGCGAAATTACACTTGGAGAAGACATGGAGCAGGTTGGGATAAAATTGGGCAGGCCAAATGCAGGTGATGCCGCAATGGGAAAAGCCTGGGGGATTTGGTATAGCGACGATTCGACTGGGAAGCATCCCAACGAAATTGCCGTATATTCTTCTTATCGCGATACAAGTATGCTTATAAAAGATGTGAAAGAGATCAGAATTACCTCCAATAAGTTTAAAACGCAAGATGGTTTGGCAACAGGTATTACTTTGGAAGATACAAAACTAAAATTTCCGTCTATCAAAAAGCTTTCTTCCTATTTAAATGAAGATAAAGATACTGTAACTGTTTACGATGCCCAAAAAGATGGGATTGGATTTGAATTTTTAAAGGGGAAAAGCATTTCTTTAACCGTTCATCGGGCAAATACTTCGGTTAATGCAACTTATTTAACGCTGCACCCTGAGTGGAAACTGATTGAGTAGGGATGATGTGAGATGTGAAATAGAAGAGGTAAGATGAATGGTTACTTGGATCATGGTTTGATGGTTCATGGTTAATTGCTTATGAGGGTAACCTCCATGACTATTAACTATTTAACTATGAACCATCAATCCTTTTATATAAATCCTATTATTCCATCATCCATTTTCCATCTTACATTATTTAATTACTGCTTCAAATGGCATTCTGGCCTGAATGCCAGAGCTTGCAATTACCTTTTTCATTTGTTGGTAAAGCATATAATTATCGCCAAGTTCTTGTTTGGTGTAATAGGTTTTAATTCTATCTGTACCTTCATCCATTAACGATTTCCAAGGGTCAATTACATCTGGATATTCTACAACCTTATAATTCTTTAATTTAGCTTTTTTAGCAGCCGCTTTAATTGCATCGTTAAAACTTCCGATTCTATCGGCCAAGCCAATTTGAACGGCATCTGTTCCAATCCAAACGTGGCCACCGCCTATGCTATCGATGTAAGCTTTGCTTTTCTTTCTGCCATCGGCTACACGACTTACAAAACCGCTGTAAATCCTGTTTAATTCATTTTGAATGATGAATCTTTCACCTGCAGTCATAGGGCGATTAGTAGCCATAATATCGGCATACTTTCCAGTTTTAACGCCATCAAATGTAATTCCCAGTTTGTTGGTCATTAAATTTTGGAAGTTCGGGATAATACCGAATACACCGATAGAACCCGTAATGGTATTCGGCTGAACAAAAATACTGTCAGCAGCACAACCAATATAATAACCGCCTGATGCCGCAACATCGCCAAAGGATGCAATTACCGGCTTTTCTTTTTTGGTTAATACAATTTCTCTCCAGATCACGTCCGAAGCCAATGCGCTACCTCCCGGAGAGTTTACGCGTAAAACCACCGCTTTAATATCGTCGTCCAAACGTGCTTTTCTGATTGCTCTCGAAATACGTTCCGAACCAATCTGGTTGTCAGAACCTTCGCCACCATTAATTTCACCATTGGCATAAATTACTGCCACTTTATCTTTTCCTTCGCCAGTATCTGTATTGTTTTTGGCGTAATCGTTAATCGTAACCGAACGGATATTTTCACCTCTGGTTCTTCCAGATAATCCTTTCAATTCTTCTAAAATCTGATCTTTATATTTTAAGGCATCGATCATTTTAAAGTTTACCGCATCTTGTGGCTGTTGTACTTTGTAATTATCGGCAATGTTATAAAGACTGTCTTTTTGAATATTTCTGCTTTGTGCAATATCGGTTAAGAAAGTATTGTATAAACCGCCAACATAAGCGGTAACCTGTTTGCGGTTATAATCACTCATTTTATCTAAAATAAAAGGCTCAACAGCACTTTTGTAGTTTCCTACGCGAATGACCTGCATTTCTACACCAACTTTTTCTAACGTTCCTTTAAAGAAAGTTAATTCAGAGCTAAAACCTTTAAATTCTAAAGCGCCTTCGGGATTTAAATATACTTTATCGGCCACAGAAGCTAAATAATAAGCACCTTGCGTGTATACTTCGCTGTAGGCAATAATTTTTTTGTGAGATTTTTTAAAATCTATCAGTGCATTTCTAACCTCGCGCAAAGTTGCAAAACCAGCATTCGGACTGCTCACATTCAGGTAGATACATTTAATATTATCATCTGTTTTGGCTTTTTGTATTGCTTTCAAAAAATCGTTTAAGCCTATACCATCTTTTTCTTCACCACCAACAATAGGTAGGTTTCCAAATGGATTTCTGGGTGTACGTTCAGTAATCGCTTGGTCTAAATTTAGAAACAGTACCGAATTGTTAGACACAACAACTGTTTTATCACTATCAATGGATGATATTGCACCTACAACAATTAAGAAGCAGATGATAAATATAATTACCATCGATAAGAAAAAGCCCAACATAGAGGCAAATAAATACTTAAAGAATTCTCTCATTTAAATGTTTTAATTTTGTGTTGTAAAGATATAAAAATACATGATGCTTAATAAAGCTTTAGAGTACAGCACTGCTTATTTGTTACTGGGTGGGAATTTGGGCGATAGGAAGGCGAATTTGAAAAAAGCCATCGAACTATTGAACGATAAAATTGGTAAGGTAATAGCCATCTCATCTCTTTATGAGACCGCTGCATGGGGTAAAACTAACCAGCCTGCTTTTTTGAACCAGGCCGTAGGTTTACAAACTAATTTAAGTGCTGTAGCAGTTTTAGATCTTGCACTAAGTATTGAACAGGAGTTGGGCAGGGTGAGGAAAGATAAATGGGGAGCGCGCTTAATTGATATCGATCTTATCCTTTTTGGAGATCAAATCATCAATATTCCAGACAAACTTCAGGTGCCGCACCCACACATGCAAAGCAGGAAATTTGTCATGGAACCATTAGCAGAGATTGCGCCAGAGGTGGTACATCCTGTACTGGGAGAAACGATGCTCAATATTTGCAGAAATATTAAAGATCCGCTTGAGGTTAAAAAGCTTTAACGGTATCAAATTTTGACTGAATGCTTGCCGGCCAACACCCTTTTAATTTTTCTTGCCTTATGGAAATGATCAAACATTTTTATATTATCCATCTACTAGGCTATTAATGACAGATTCCAAAGAGCGGTCGTCATTCCCACGCAGGTGGGAATCTTAAAAGCTCCGGGCAAATCTCGCCAAAGCATTACGATTCCCAATCAAGTTGGGAATGACGCTACGGTACGTAAATGTCCTCTACACTCCAATTTCCTGAACAACTGATTCCTTTTGATGATATTTTTTATGGATTTTCTACTGAGTAAATATCATTCCTGTTCACTCGAAACATAATTAAATTTTATTATTCGCGGTAGCCCCTCTAAAATGCAATACCGATAAAGCAATATATAATACCAAAACAAAAGGTATTGCCGCAAATTTTAGAAAAGCAATTAATATAGCTGATAGGATGAGGAAGATAAACTTGATTTTATTTTTCGCCCAGCTTAAATCGCTGAATTTTAAGGAGAATATTTTTATTTCGCTCACTAATAAGAAACTTGTAATTGCTATAATGGCAATCAATAAAATACTAGAGGAAATGATCTGAGGATAATCAGCAGCAATAAAAGGCAACGAACAGATAAACAAAGTATTCATCGGTGTATTTAAACCGATAAAATCTTCAGTTTGCCTTGCATCGTTGTTAAATTTGGCCAATCTAAGTGCAGAAAAAATAGTAATGATAAATCCGAGATAGGGAAGGTACTCAGATGAATAATCGCTTGCCTTTAAAAGTTGAAACATGATTACACCTGGTAAGAACCCAAAACTTACCATATCAGCCAAAGAATCAAGATCTTTTCCAATAGCCGATTTTACATTTAATAAACGCGCAACCATGCCATCAAAAAAATCGAAAATTCCAGATAGAATAACGAAATAAGCTGCGGTTTCTAGATTGCCTTTAAATGCAAAAACGATTCCGATACAACCAGAAAAAAGGTTTGCACAGGTAATCGCATTAGGGATGTTTTTTTTTAGCATGGCGTCTAAGGTGTAGGGTTTAAGGTGTAAGGTTTAAGCATCCGAACAGGAAACCTTTAACCTTACACCTTTTACCTTTAAGCTTTATCTTAGCTGTTCATCGAAATTAAGAACTCTTCGTTACTTTTTGTTCCTTTTATTTGAGATTGAACAAATTCCATCGCCTCTTGACTATTCATATCAGCAAGGTGATTACGTAAAATCCATACACGCTGCAGAATATCTCTATCTAGTAATAAATCATCGCGGCGGGTACTTGATGCCGTAATATCGATAGCAGGGAAAATACGTTTGTTAGATAATTTACGATCTAGCTGAAGTTCCATGTTACCCGTTCCTTTAAATTCTTCGAAGATCACCTCATCCATTTTAGAACCTGTATCGGTTAAAGCAGTAGCTAGAATAGTTAGTGAACCACCATTTTCGATGTTACGTGCCGCTCCGAAGAAACGTTTTGGTTTGTGTAAGGCATTCGCATCAACACCACCTGATAATATTTTACCCGATGCCGGTGCAGTGGTATTATATGCTCTGGCCAAACGTGTAATCGAATCTAATAGGATTACCACATCATGGCCACTTTCTACCAAACGTTTTGCTTTTTCTAAAACAATGTTAGCAATTTTAACATGGCGCTCAGCCGGCTCATCAAAAGTAGAGGCAATTACCTCAGCCCTTACACTACGTGCCATATCGGTAACCTCTTCCGGGCGCTCATCAATTAATAAAATAATTAAATAAACTTCCGGGTGGTTTTTGGCAATCGCATTGGCAACTTCTTTCAATAAATTGGTTTTACCTGTTTTTGGTTGAGCTACAATTAAACCACGTTGTCCTTTACCAATTGGCGTAAATAAATCCATAATACGGGTAGAGTAGTTACTGTTATCCGTAAATAAATTTAATTTTTCTGTTGGGAAAAGTGGCGTTAAATAATCGAAAGGAACACGGTCGCGAACCTCAGCAGGGATTCGGCCATTAATAGTTTCTACGCGAACCAGGGGGAAATATTTTTCACCTTCTTTTGGCGGACGGATGCTACCTTTTACAGTATCACCAGTTTTTAAGCCAAAAAGTTTTATTTGAGACTGAGATACATAAATATCATCAGGAGAAGTTAAGTAGTTATAATCCGCAGAACGCAAGAAACCATAACCATCAGGCATAATTTCTAAAACACCCTCATTGGTAATTACGTTATCGAAATCCAAGTTAGAGTAACTGTTTTCGTTTTTGTGGTGATTGCCACCGCCCGGTTGTTTTTGCTGGCGGTTTTCGTCACGTTGCGGTTTTTCCTGCTTTTCTTTAGGCTCTTGTTTTTGTTTCGGAGCAACTGGAAGTACTTCTGCACTTTCTTCTATTAAAGCTGAGATTGGTTTTACACTTTCTTCAGATTCAATAATTCTGTCTGGCTGCCTTTCTGGCTGTTGTTGATGTTGAGGCTCGTCAAATAAAGTTACGGAATCTCTTCTTCTTTCAATTGGCGCAGCAGGCTCATCTTTCGTTAACCTTGCTCTTTTTTTAACAGGCTTGTCGGCTGTAGTCGCAGCAGGTTTATCGGCTACCACTGTAGGAGCAGCGGCTGCAGCTGCGGCCGCAACTTTTGGTACTTTTGCAGCTTTGGTTTTAGGCGCAGGAGTAGCTGCAATAGGTTCGATTTCGCTATAAGGATCTGCACCAGCTTTAGCGGCATTTATAATTTCTTGTTGGTGTAAAAGTACTTCAACAAGATCGATTTTTCTTAGGGAGTCGGCACCTTCAATGCCATAGCTTTTTGCTAGCTCACGTAATTCTGTTGTGAGCTTATCATTTAATTCTGTTTTACTAAACATTCTAAATATATATGTTTCAAGAAATTTTTCATTTGTTTATAACGGATGTTTTCTGTTATAAATCTACACAGGCTTAAAAATATTTGTGTTAACCTAGGCCCTGTAGTTTCATTGTGTATAAATTCTTAAGGCTATAAAACATTAAATGAGTTCATTATGGAAAATGCTCAAATTGTTTCATAATTGTTTATAAGCTGAATAAAAAGCCAAATGGGCCTTTAAAAAATGGTAACAAAAAACAAGTCTTGATAAATTTTTCTGGGATATTCAGATAAACGATTGAGAAATTATGTTGCAATGGTATGTATTTGAAACGTAATCTGCAAGCAAAAGTTTAAAATGTTTATAAAAATAATTAATGTGAGCATTATTTTGTCGCTCAGAAAACTTAAAAATCTTCATATTTGCAGCAAATAAGCCCATATATGACTAAGCAACAACTTTTCGAGCAGATACAAAAAAAACGTTCATTTTTATGTGTCGGATTAGATTCTTCGTTAGATAAGATACCAAAACACCTGTTAAAGTATGAAAATCCAATTCTGGAATTCAATAAACAGATTATTGATGCCACGAAAGATTTGTGTGTAGCTTATAAACCGAATACTGCTTTTTATGAGTGTTACGGTAAAAAAGGTTGGGAAACCTTAATCGAAACCTGGAAATATATTCCGCAGGATATTTTTTCTATTGCCGATGCCAAACGTGGTGATATTGGCAATACTTCTGCCATGTATGCCGAAACCTTTTTCAATGCTGCATCGTCTGAGATGAGTTTCGATTCGGTTACTGTTGCGCCTTATATGGGAAGTGATTCGGTAACTCCTTTTTTAACTTTTAAAGATAAATGGGTAATTCTATTGGCTTTAACTTCGAATGCCGGTCATGCTGATTTTCAATTGCAGGAAATTGGGGAAGATAAACTTTTCGAAAAGGTACTTAAAACATCGCAAACCTGGGCTACAGATGAGCAGATGATGTATGTGGTAGGTGCAACCCGCGGCGCCGCTTTTGGCGATGTACGTAAATTAGCGCCAGATCACTTTCTTTTGGTGCCAGGTGTTGGCGCACAGGGTGGAGATTTAAACGAAGTGTGTAAGTATGGCTTAAATTCGCAGTGCGGATTGCTGATTAATTCTTCAAGAGGAATTATCTATGCCAGCCAGGGAGAAGACTTTGCAGAAAAGGCCAGGGAAGAAGCGTTGAAACTTCAAAAAGAAATGGAGCAGATTCTTATTGCTGCTGAATTAATTAACCACAGATAAAAAAGATAACCACAGATTTGGGTTTTTCAACACTTGTGTCGAAATATTTTTTATAAATTGGTTTCATGGATAATCTAAATGAAATCACTGAAAAAATAATTGGAGCTGCATATAAAGTTTCAAATACTTTAGGTAGTGGTTTTTTAGAAAAAGTGTATGAAAATGCATTATTCATTGAAATTAAAAAAGCTGGATTAACCGTCACAAAACAACACGCATTACAGGTTTTCTATGATGATCAAGTTGTAGGAGATTATTTTGTCGACTTATTTATTGAAAATGAAGTTGTTGTTGAACGAAAAACGGCTAAAGCAATAACCGATATCCATCAAGCACAATTAATGAACTATTTGATCGCTTGTAACAGACGCTGTGGTTTAATCATAAATTTTGGTAAGCCAAGAGTTGAAATAAAAAGAATGCTCAACGGCTATAATCTCTAAAACATCTGTGTTTATCCGTGGTCATCTGTGGTTAAACATATATCAATCATGAAATCAAAAATAGATCTTAAACTCATACTCGCCCTATTTGGTGTGGCACTGATATGGGGCACAACATATTTAGGAATACGTGTGGCCGTAGAAAGTATTCCGGCTTGGTATGTAACAGCCATCCGTCAGGCTGTTGCCTCCTTAATTATATTGATCCTCTTAGTTAAGCAGAAAGAATTAAAATGGATTGGGTGGTCTAGCTTTAAACGGCAGATTCTTTTGTCGATATTAATGGTGGTAATTGCCAATGGGATGACGACAGTGGCCGAAAAAACTATTCCAAGTGGATTGGCCTCCTTAATTAATGCTACCTCGCCATTACTTGTATTTATTGGCTGTGTGTTTCTGGGGATTCAAAAAGCAAGTTTAAAAGGTTTTGTTGGTGTATTTATTGGCTTTTTGGGGATTGTGTTTATTTTTAGGGATGGCTTGAACGATTTGCTCGAGCCTGGTTACCGCAATGGCATTATATCTTTGATAATTGCCGTTTCTGGTTGGACGATCGGTACCATCTATTCGAAAAAACACAGTGGCAAACCACAGTACATCTTTTTAAACCTCTTTTATCAATTTGTATTTTCGGCTATTATTCAGTTGGGCTTAGCTAAGGTGTTTTCTGGCGAAGCTGATGTGAGTTCCTGGAAGACAGAAAGTATATTAGCCACGGTTTATTTAGCAGTTTTTGGTTCCGTTTTGGGCTATTTCTGTTATCATTATGCACTAAAAAAGGTTTCAGCTTCTGAAGTTTCCATCTTAACCTATTTCAATACCATTATTGCGATATTTTTAGGCTGGTTGATTTTAAACGAGGAGGTTGGTTTAGATTTGATTGTTGCAACCGTTTTAATTATTGCAGGCGTTTTTATTACCAATTATAAAAAGAAGGCTGAAGTTAAAGTGACCTAAAATTATTATCTTTAAATATTAAGATAACAGTTATGAAAGATTCATCAGGAAAAATAAGCTTTGAGAGATTAACTGAACTGGTTAGGGCATTAACAATGGAAGAAAAACAAAAACTGATCAATACCTTAAAGGAAGAAAAGCAATTTGTTGTTGAAGAGGCTGCTGTTGCTTATGTAAAGAAAGATCAAGTATCATTTGATGAAAAATGGGCTCAAAGTATTTCTGCAGAAGAATTTGAGAAATCCGCCCATGAGAACATACAAAAACTACCTTGGAAATAGCTGTAAATTTTCATCCTTCGGTGCTCTTGTATTTTAATCAACTAATTGATAATTGTTTCATGAGAGATACTTTTCCCATAAAGAAAGTGCCTTAAACTATGTTTCAAAAATAATTTATAATGTTGAAAGAACCATTCATAACAAAAAACATTATACCTCTCCCAATTCACTTCTAAAATTTGGGAAACATTATATTCATTTCAATATGAACCCAAATACAACCTGGTATTTTGTATTTGAAAAAAGTAAGAATAGGTATTTAATTACATACGTGTTTAATAATTATTCTACAGAAGCGAAAGATTTAAACTACAGATTTTAAAAATAATTTACTATCTTGAAGAATGAATTTTCCAGAAGAATTTCTTCATTACGTATGGCAGTTCAGGTCGTTTGATTATAACGGGCTGCAAACTGCTACTGGAGAAAGCTTGAAAATTATCAATCCAGGTTTGCTTAATAAAAATGCTGGTCCGGATTTTTTTAATGCAAAAATCGAAATTGGCGATACCATATGGGCAGGCAATGTGGAAATCCATCTCAAATCTTCCGATTGGTTAAAGCATAATCATCAAATTAATACAGCATACGAAAATGTGATCCTACATGTTGTTTATGAGCATGATGTGGAAATAAAAAGAATAAATAATTCCGTTTTGCCTGTCTTGAAGCTAAAAAACAGGATTTCTGCCGATCTCATCAAAAAATACGAAAATTTATTTCTCACCTTAACCGATTTTCCTTGCATTGCGCAAATAGGAAGGGTAGATGAAATAATTGTAAATTCTTTTTTATCAAGGACCTTAATTGAACGTTTTGAGCAAAAAACAGCTCCTGTTACCGAAACCTTAAACGAACTGAATGGGAATTGGGATGAAACTTTTTACCGTTTCATGGCGCGTAATTTTGGTTTCAAAGTAAACGCGCTGCCCTTCGAACTGTTTGCCAAGGCCGTTCCACAAAATATTTATGCCAAGCATAAAAACAATCCGCATCAAATAGAAGCATTGGTTTTTGGTGCTGCAGGATTTTTGAACGATCATTTTGAAGAAGAATATCCCCGAAAGTTAAAAACCGAATTTCAGTTTCTCCAAAAGAAATATAAAATTACACCAGTTGAAGTTTCGATGTGGAAATTTATGCGGATGCGCCCTCAGAACTTTCCCACGGTTCGTTTGGCGCAATTTGCAGCACTAATTGTAAAAGCTAACCATCTTTTTTCTAAAATTATGGAAATAAAGAATGTGGCTGAGCTGCGTAACTTATTTGAAAACCTGCCGGTAAATGACTACTGGAAAACACATTATCATTTTAAGAAAGTAGCCTCCTCAGTAAATATCCAGATCGGGAAAACATCTGTAGATAATGTCCTGTTAAATACGGTAGCCTTGTTTTTATTTGCCTATGGCAAGCACACGGCTACGCAGTTTTATATCAATCGTGCAATAAAGTTGCTCGAAAGCTTGCCGGCTGAGCAAAATGCAATTACCGATAAATTTACAGAAGCGGGAGTGAAGATAGCGAACGCATTTGCCTCTCAGGGGATTTTGCAGCTAAAAAAGCAATATTGTGATGAGAAAAAATGCCTATCTTGTGGTATTGGAATTAAAATTTTAAAGCAGGCCTAACCAGATTCTGATTTCTAATAAAACTTTCTACCCTAAAATCTGTTTTTATATTATGGAATTTCCACACGAACTAAAAGAACTATATCCTAATCAGATTATTGAGGTTAGGGGTAATGCCGATGCCTTAACTGTTATTTTAAACGGAGATGTCGATATCCATAAATTTAAGGCAGAACTGATTAAAAAGTTTTCAGGACTGGAAGAACAACAAACGCTTTTTATTAAACACGAAGATAAACAGGATTTCGAAAAATTGGTTTTGGAATAATAGAGATCGGATATGCTATTGAAAATTTAACCGATTATTATTGCTAAATTAGAGTTTGGAAATCAAATTATGATTTCGGTTTCTAATGATCTTATCTTGTGGTATTGTTATTAAGATTTTTAAAATAAGCTTAAAATGTTCCAAAGAATTATAACTTATTTCGAACAGCAGAGTTTTGGGGTTTCTACTTATTTGGCCAATAAGCTGAATATGAGTACAGCTAAAGTCCGTCTGTTTTTTATTTATTCGTCGTTTTTAGCGGTGGGTTTTCCAATATTATTTTATTTTTTGGCAGCCGTTGTGCTCGATATCAGGACGTACATGAAAAGAATGCGGTCGAGGATATGGGAATAAAATGTAAACGGTAGTATGGATGATGGTCGCTAAATCAGACTCTTGACTCCAGACTAATTAATCGTCGTCTCTTAAAATCGCTGCAATTTCGTTGAAGCCTTTTTCTGCGGCTAAATCTGCAGGTAGTTTTCCGCCTTCCATACGCAGAGAAACTTCTGCGCCGTGTTCTAACAATAAAATAATCAATTCTATATTTCCTAATTGTGCGGCAGTATGTAAAGGCGCTAACCCTGCTTTCTGACAAACATTCGGATATGCGCCCGCATCTAACAGCATTTTAGTGATGTTGAAATTATTGGCTGCAACTGCCGAGTGGATTGGAAATACATTAAAGCCATTTTTTGATGCCAGATTAACCTCCGCGCCTTTTAAAACCAGAAAACGGGCTAAGTCTTCATGTCCGAAATAGCAGGCTAAACCAAGCGGTGTAAAGCCATCTTCAGAAAATTCGTTTATACTCTCCGGGTTTTGAAAAATCAATAAGGTAGCGGCGTCGAATTTACCAACTGCACAGGCTTCAAATAAGGTTAAATTATCTACAAACTCAGCAATTAAGTCGGCTATTTCTTGCTTTTTGTAATAACAAGCCAATAATAGCGGCGAAATGTGGTGGGAGGTATCAACATTTGCCAATTTTGGATTTTCAACCAAAATTTCTTTTACTGCTTGTAAATTTCCAGCCTCAATTTGTTCTTCGAGTTGCGCTATGCCCATAATATTGTTTCAAAAATCGCTTTAAATTAACTAAAATTAAGGAATTGTAAACTTTAATGCCTAAATATATATAGTGTAAAGCAAATTAGCAAAAATCAGAGCTTGCGAGTTCTTTAAAAGGGTTGTTAGCCAAAAATTGCCACTATTAATTAATAAGGGCGTTACCCAAGCTACGCAGGGGGCGGGCTTTGCAGGGCTGCGCTTCGCTCCGGTATCGATGAAGGATCGGTACTGAACCCTTACAGTCCCTAATGCAAAACCTACTGTTAATCAGGGGGATGCCTCACAAATGTAGAATTGTCATCCTGAGGTTAATTAATTGTTTAAAATCAATATGAATGACATACAATTGTTTTCTTTTGTCTTACGGCGCGGTCTTGCCTCGACTCACCGCCGCCGAAGGGCTCTTTCTTTTTGGCATCAAAAAGAAACAAAAAATGCCGGCTGAAAATTTTTCTTTTGAAGGCAGTTGTGCGGCTAGAACGGTGCAGCCCGAAAAATTTGTTAGGCCGGATTTAAGTAGAACGTGGATACCGTGCTATGGCTTAGCTGGATGGAAATGCGAAAGTAGTTAGATGCTGATTAGTAATAATTAAAATAACGTCAATGGTAGCTTGTCGAAGGACCTGTTTTTAAATGCCTTACAGGCGTTTCGACAGGCTCGACGTGACAAATTAAAAGCGAATACAATTTATGATACAGTCTCTTAATCGCAGTTAGTCTTAAAGCCTAAGTATTACAGACCTGAGTTAAATAAACCTGATAGAACGAAAAGCCCGGAACGAGGTATCCCGATTCATCGGGAAGGACTTGAAGTGATAGCGGGACTATCGCAACCGAAGTACACAGAACCCTGCTTTTCAAAATAAGATGAACCACCTAAGTCACCTATTAGGTCTGGGTTCGATATATAATATACCTTTAAAGATCTCCTGTAGATATTTTTAACTCTTTGTCGTCACCCTGACCTGTAGCGCAGCGGAAAGCTACGCAGTAAACCGAGCTTTAAGCGAGCTCACCGAAGGTAATTTATTTCAGGGTCTATCTAGCAGGAAAGATGCTGACCACGAAGTAGCTATTAGGCCTTTAAAGCTATAAAAACTACTAATAAAACAAGTTCAGCAGGACGATCGCGTCAGGAAAATGAGGCTAAAAATTGGTTGCTATGAATAAAAATTAATAGAGCTGAAGTTAGAAGGTCTTTAAATAAAAATCCCGTTTAACCTCTCCAGGCAAAACGGGATAAAACCTAAAACAAAATCCGTTTCATTTGACAAAACGTAACAACTTGTGTGTTGTTAAAATAATAGACAACAATTTCTGTTTAAGGTTTAATGCCTGATGAATATTTTTATTTAATTTAAGGCAGATTATAAAACCAATAGATAGAGGTGCAAATTTAGCTCTTCTTGAAAATAGCGAGTGGTATGATAAAAAGCCCTAATAGCAATGCTTACAATTTGTGATTATTTTTTTTGTTAGGCTTTCGTTAATGCTGCGCAGTTTTATCTAAGTTTGTTCAATATTAAATTATTTAGGATAGAAAATGTCGGTAAGGGGTAACCAGTTTAAAACCAATACATTCAGAGATAAAGGTGCAGAAAGTGCACCCGGCAGATCATCATCAGGTCGGCAGCCGAAAGAAAAAAGAGATTTTTTGCCAAGCTTCGATTTGGCAGATGGCCGTGCAGTTAAAATTGTAGGTCTGTTTTTTGTGATATTGTCATTATACTTTTTAATTGCTTTTACTTCGTATTTATTTACATGGCAAGATGATCAGAGTTATGTAATCGACGCAAATGGTGGTTGGGGCAATCTTTTTAAAACTACAGAAGAACTAAAAGAAGCTGGCGTTTCCATACCTGTAGTTCAAAACTGGTTAGGTAAGTTTGGCGCCTTGTTATCGCACCAGTTTATTTACGAATGGTTCGGTATTGCATCTTTCTTGTTTGTTTTGGCCTTTTTTATTATCGGTTACCGTTTGTTGTTTAAAGTTAAAATCCTTTCTATCTCTAAAACATTAGGTTATAGCTTTTTCTTTTTATTGTTTATTTCCTTAACCTTAGGTTTTACACATAGTTTTTGGTCGGAATCGCCACATTATTTAGAAGGTGAGTTTGGGTATTGGAGTAATAAATTATTAGGTGCCCAAATTGGCGCTGCCGGGGTTGCCGGATTAATCGCTTTTGCCGGATTAACCATATTAATCATCGCGTACAATATCGATTTTAAGTTTCCTGAACGTAAAGAGAAAGAAGTTTACCTGGATAACGAAACCCCAGATTATGTAAACGACATTAGAGCGCAATCAGTAAAAAACAATACTTTCGACGAACCTTCAGCGCCCATTGAATTTCCGGTACGTGATAAGCCAGTAGGTAACGAACGTAAACAACAAAATGTGGTATTACAGCCAAGCCGTTTCGAAGAAAAAGAAGAGGAAGAAACTGTAGCACCTGTAGTATTATCTCCGTTGGCTACTAATTTGCCTCTTGCTACTGCTGCGGCAACAACGCTTCCATTAACGGTAGAGCCACCAATTGAGGCTGAAAAGGAACCTGCTTTTACGATCGAAAAAACTGAAGAAGAAAAAAAATCGGATGATCTGGTTGAACAGTTTGGTAATTATGATGAAAAACTAGATTTATCTGGTTATAAGTATCCAACAATTGATTTGCTCGAAAATTACGGTACCAATAAAATTTCGGTAAATGCTGAAGAATTAGAAGCCAATAAAAATAAAATTGTCGAAACCCTTAATCATTACAATATTGAAATTGATAAGATTAAGGCAACCATTGGCCCAACGGTTACCCTTTACGAAATTATTCCGGCCCCTGGGGTAAGGATTTCGAAAATTAAGAATCTTGAAGATGATATTGCGCTTTCGTTAGCAGCCTTAGGTATCCGTATTATCGCACCAATGCCAGGTAAAGGTACAATTGGTATTGAGGTACCCAATCAACACCCAGAAATGGTGCCCATGCGCAGTATTCTAAATACCGAAAAATGGAGCCAAACCACTATGGATTTGCCTATTGCATTAGGTAAAACCATTAGCAATGAGGTTTTTATAGCCGATTTAGCTAAAATGCCCCACTTATTGGTAGCAGGAGCAACTGGCCAGGGTAAATCGGTAGGTATTAACGCCATTCTGGTTTCCCTGTTGTTTAAGAAACACCCTGCGCAACTGAAATTTGTACTGGTCGATCCGAAAAAAGTAGAATTAACTTTATTTAATAGAATTGAAAGACACTTTTTAGCTAAACTGCCTGGAGAGGCCGATGCAATTATTACCGATACCAAAAAGGTAGTAAATACTTTAAATTCACTTTGTATCGAAATGGATCAGCGTTACGATTTATTGAAAGATGCACAGGTTAGGAATTTAAAAGAATACAACGATAAGTTTGTGAAGCGCAAGCTTAATCCAAATAACGGTCACCGCTTTTTACCTTTCATTGTTTTGGTAGTAGATGAGTTTGCCGATTTAATGATGACTGCAGGTAAGGAGGTGGAGGCGCCAATTGCACGTTTGGCTCAATTAGCCAGGGCAATCGGTATTCACCTTGTTCTGGCTACGCAGCGTCCATCGGTAAATATTATTACAGGTACCATTAAAGCCAATTTCCCAGCCAGGTTAGCCTTTAGGGTGTTATCGAAAATCGATTCGAGAACCATTTTGGATAGTGGTGGCGCCGATCAGTTAATTGGTCGTGGTGATATGCTTTTATCTACAGGGAGCGACTTAATCAGGCTACAGTGTGCTTTCGTTGATACACCTGAGGTAGATCGCATTTCTGAATATATTGGTAACCAACGTGGTTATGCCGAGGCTTATCAACTACCAGAATATATAGATGAAGCAGGAGAGGGAAGTAAGGCCGATTTTGATCCTAACGAACGTGATAAGTTCTTTGAAGATGCGGCCAGACTGATTGTGATGCATCAGCAGGGTTCTACCTCATTAATACAGCGTAAACTAAAATTAGGCTACAATAGGGCCGGTAGAATTATCGATCAGCTAGAGGCTGCCGGAATTGTTGGTCCATTTGAAGGAAGTAAGGCCCGCGAAGTTTTATACCCTGACGAGTATTCTTTGGAACAGTTCTTGAATAGTATGAATAACAAAGATTAGATTAAACCAATACCAAAAAATCTACTCTAACGTTTCAAAGGAAAAACTTAAAAAAGAAAAGATGAAGAAATTAATTTCAGCATTAATCGTTGTAGTTGCTTTTACAACTTCAACTTATGCTCAAACTGATGCGAAAGCTAAAGCAATTTTAGCTGAGGTAAGTAAAAAATACAAATCGTATAATATTGTAAAAACAGATTTTACCTTCACTTTGGATAATCCAAAAGCAAAAGTAAAAGAAACCCAACAAGGCACTTTGTATGTTAAAGCCAATTCTAATAAGTATAAAGTAGCCATGACTAACCAAGAGCTATTTAGCGATGGTAAAAGCCAGTGGACTTATTTGAAAAAAGACAAAGAGGTGCAAGTGAGCAATGTAGATAATAGTGGCGATGCCATTAATCCAGCTAAGATTTTTACGGTTTACGAAAAAGGATTTAAATATGCATACACTGGTGAACAAAAAGCGGGTACCAAAACTTACCAAATGATTGATTTAACACCTGTTGACGCTAAAAAATCGATTTTTAAAGTACGTTTAAGTATCGATAAAGCAGCTAAACAAATCGCCAATGTGGTGTTGTTCGATAAAAACGGTAACAAATACACTTACAACGTAAAAACTTTTTCGCCAAACGTAAATGTACCGGAAACTACTTTTGCTTTCGATGCCAAAAAATATCCTGGTGTTGAGGTAGTAGATTTAAGATAATTGTTATTTCCGCCTAGGCGGGATGAAACCTGAAAGGTTCAGTTGGAAACAGCTGAACCTTTTTTGTTTTTATTGAATTTACATTGTTAGATGTATTGTCATGCTGATCCGATAGCTATCGGATTTATTTTATTAGCAGTTTTATTGTTTTAAAGGCCTAATAGCTACTTCATGAGCAGCATCCTTCCTTCTATTAATTGATTCCTTACGAAACAATAGTTTGCGCACAAATTGTTTTTTACCGCTCTATGCCGCGGGGCATGCTACTTTGGAGCGCCAAAGTAGCCAAAGCGCATTGTCAATCCAGCAATGTGGCTCCTCACCGCCCGCGCTCATCAAAAAAACAGCGGCACTTTGTTTTGTGTTCAATATCCTTTTAACCTGTAACGCAGCGCGTAAGAACACAAAACCACTGCGTTTCAGGCTTGGTAGTGCTACTTATTCTTTTCTACACCTGTTTTTTTGATTCTTCTGCCACTTGGGATTGACGAGCGTGCTTGGGTAAATCCTGTGGCTTTTTTAAAGCAGGCTAGCATGATGCCTAACCACTCTTAAAAAAGATTGTCATGACTGTAGAACTTAAAGTCGTGCTCTGCCGCTGTTGTCGAGCTTATTGGCACGTGCATTTTAAAAAACAATTGTTTCTTACCAACAGTTAAAAAGAGGTAAAATTCTTTAGGATAGTAAGGTTAACCCAAATTCAATAAACCTGACAGGAGCGAACACGATTCCCGACATTGGTCGGGATGAGTAAAACGGATGGCAGGGCTTTCGTAACCGATTGATGCAGCACCCTGATTTTCTAAATGTTTAGAAGTGAATACAGTGGTTGATAAATTTTTTACCGGGTATTTATGAATGCTGCGCAGATTTATCTAAGTTTGTTTCCAATGTCATTGCCACTAACAAACCATACCTTAGAGAAATTAGAAGCCCTGCTTTTTGCTATGGGTTATAAGGTTCGTTACGAGAAAGGGAACTTTAAAACGGGTTCTTGCCTGCTCGAGCACAATAAGGTTGTTGTAGTAAATAAGTTTTCGAATCTGGAAGGAAAAATTGCGGCATTAGTTGCCCTGGTTAAACAAACCAAACCTGACGAAAACCTGTTGGAAGAAAAACAACGACAATTTTATCTATCCTTACAACAAACCGAATTATTTTAATGGAGATAAAAAACTGGAATTACATCCACAGAAAAGAAAGTTTAAGCAGATGAAAGTTACTTTTTTAGGCACTGGTACATCACAAGGCGTTCCTGTAATTGCGTGTAATTGCGAAGTTTGTTTATCTGCTGATAGAAGAGATAATCGGTTAAGGACGTCGATTTTAATACAAACAGCTGATAAAACCATTGTTGTAGATAGTGGCCCTGATTTCCGTTACCAGCTTTTGCGCGAAAAGGTAAAAGACCTGGATGCCGTAATGTTTACACACGAACATAAAGATCATATTGCCGGCTTAGATGACATCAGGCCATTTAATTACCTGCTGCATAAGGTAATTGATGTTTATGCGACTGATAGGGTGCAAACGGCATTGAAAAGAGAGTTTTATTACATCTTTGCTGAAACCAAGTACCATGGTTTGCCTCAGATTAATCTTCATACTGTAACTAATGGCCAAGATTTTAAAATTGGCGAAAGCACGATTGTGCCATTTGAAGTGATGCACCATTTATTACCCATTACAGGCTACCGGATTGGCGATTTTACTTACATCACCGATGCCAAAACCATATCGGAACCAAGTTTTGAGAAAATAAAGGGAACAAAAATATTGGTTCTGAATGCTTTGCAGAAAGAACCGCATATTTCTCATTTTACTTTAAGCGAGGCCATTGCCTTTGCGGAAAGGGTAGGTGCTGAAACCACTTATCTTACGCATATCAGCCATAATTTGGGCTTACACGCGGCAGTAGAAAAAGAATTGCCGGCAAACATCAGGCTTGCATATGATGGTTTAAAAATAGAATTGTAAATCATTGTTTCGGAAATCCAAAATTAAATTATATTTGCAGCACAAACCCAGGTGGCGAAATTGGTAGACGCACCAGCTTGAGGGGCTGGCGCCTGTATGGGTGTGGGAGTTCGAATCTCCTCTTGGGTACGCTAAAAGCTTCGGTAGTACCGAAGCTTTTTTGTTTGTTTATGGCTTCAGTTTATATCCTTTTTTCTGAAAAATTAAATCGTTTTTACACCGGAAGTTGTCTGGATTTGCTACAGCGATTACAATCGCATAAGGATAAAAGTTTTACAGGTAGTTTCACATCTAAGACTGAAGATTGGGAACTATTTTTCACTATAAATGACCTTGATTACAAACAGTCTCGATTGATCGAATTACATATCAAAAAAATGAAAAGTGTAATTTATATTAAAAACTTAAAGCAATATCCTGAGCTGTTAGCTAAACTTATTGAGCGATATCGTTAAAGGCGACCCCGATAGCTATCGGGGTGGTAGACGCACCAGCTTGAGGGGCTGGCGCCTGTATGGGTGTGGGAGTTCGATCCGATAACTATCGGATCTCCTCTTGGGTACAGTTCTAAGTATGCATGCTTAGGGCATAAACCGTACTTTGAACACTTCAAAGTACGGTTTGTTTTTAAAAATCGAACTTTAATGCTATCTCAGCCTTGTTCAAAGTATTCCTGCTAAAGGAGTTTACAATTACGGGGGATTAGAAGACTACGTTTGAACTCTCAACTGATTGGTTTAGTTCACCTCGGACTCCGTTGATGTAATTTTGTTGAAATTATAAGGGTTTCCTAGGGCAACGGCTAGCATTTTCGACGCAATAATGTGCAAATCGACAGGATTGCCACAGTTTCTAAGAATGAATATCGGCAAAATCTCATGTGATAGATAGGTGGCATGAGCTCCCTCCCAATTAATCAGAGGTTTCTGGTTCGAGCCCAGGAGAGACACGGATACTCTCATTGGACAGCACAGCCTTAACGATTCTCTATGATAACAGATTCTCAATCAAATCGGATATTTCTGGAGCGAAAAAAATCCTTGATATTGACTGAAATTTGCCTTTAACTATAAACCTTTTGACAACATAGGTATTCATTTGTATTGGTGCTTACCTTTATTATTAATCTGGTCACGACCTTATCCTATGCGGTTAGGATCGTGGGCATCCATACCGGCCGGTGGCAATATCCTTTGCACTGTTTAATATTCTCGTACTGGTTTCCGGGACAGCCAAGTATAAACTAAAAAGCGGACAAGGCCAATTGTCAACTTATAGGCGGATGAGGCCCTATAGGGATAAGTTTTAATATTGTATTTATTAGAAAGCGGCAGTAATTTACGTTATATACAAGAATTGTTAGGTTATGCCAACGGTAAAATTACTTAACTTTATAAGCATGTAAATACGAAAAATCTGCACCGAATTTTAAAGCCTCTTAGATGCTTTATGAAATATTTTTGATACTTTAGGACAACAAATAGGGATGACGATGTTAGCCCCATACACAGGCTATATAAAAACAAAGATAACGAACAATGAAAGCACTACGATTTCTATTCTTTCCATTGACGATTATTCTGATTGTTGGCTGCAATGTTAATTTAAGACAGACTAATAAGTCGAAAAACGTTACAGTAACAAATACTAGTACAAATTCGGACTCAATTTCGTATACAGCTAGTTTAACAGATAAAGACCCAGAGGTTCGGAAAATAACAGTTAGCAAAATGTCATTTGGTCCAATTTTGACTGAAATTGCAAAAACAGATAAGGATCCAGAGGTTAGGAAAATAGCAGTTAGCAAAATGTCATTTGGTCCAAGTCTTACTGAAATTGCCAAAACGGACAAGGACGCAGAAGTTCGGAAAATAGCAGTTAGCAAAATTACTTTTGGACCAAGTTTGACGGAAATAGCAAAAACAGACAAAGATCCAGAGGTTAGGAAAATAGCAGTTAGCAAAATGTCATTCAGTCCAAGTCTTACTGAAATTGCGAAAACGGATAAGGACGCAGGAATAAGAAAAATGGCAGTTAGCAAAATTACTTATGGACCAAGTTTGACGGAAATAGCAAAAACAGATAAAAACCCAGAAGTAAGAAAATTAGCGTCTGAAAGACTAAGACAATTGGATTAGAAATTTCGTAGCATAAATGTATATAATTCAAAAAGGCTTCAGAAATTTTAGAGTGTTTTTGCTTTAGCTCACAAAAATTGCTACTAAAAACAAGCAGGAGTAGAATTGATGACACAGTTTAAGAACTCTTTGGGAAAATATCCGAGGCGGAGCTCCTGATTCTGGATGATTTCGGACATCATCATCCTGTAAGGCAGAAGGAATGGATATGATAGGAATATACAACATAGGAATATTGCCTCAAGAGCAACTTTACTTGAATTTATATAATAATAAAATTGGATTATCACCTTTTTTATTGAATCTTTTTTGATATTAAAATACTGTTCAATTTTTTAGCTTCCTCAGTGGTCAAATTTTTGTCCTCCAAAACATTTTTCAATTTAGCGGCATCTATTTGTGATACTACAAATCCTTCATATGTTGTATAGAGTGGGAGCTCAAAATGTTCAAAAGGATTTTACATTGCCAAAATAAATATCATTCCCATTTTCGATTACAGAATATCTTTCTTTATCATACATAAAGTATTTAAAATAACGGCTATTGCTAGCTTTTGATCCTAGAAAGGGGCGGTAGCGGGTTTAGGAAAAAAGGACAAACCAGGTTAATGGTAGCCCCAATCTAAATCGACATGCTTTCACTTTCACAGGATGTCCCCTGAAAATCAAACGTATTTGGAAGACAGCTTTTACGGACGGATAGATCAGATAAACATTCCTGATAACCTAGTGGTTCAGGTGATTAACGAGAGCCGTAAATGGGGCGACGAAAATAAGAAGCCTGATACAAGGGGTTTTTCCGAGCTGATCCGCGATTTAATGAGACCTTAGAAATCAAACAGTCTGATAGCTTCCACTGGGACAATCTGATGGGAAACAGGCTACCTTTGGAGCCAGTGAGTATCGCCATTTCGGTCGTGCTGGTGAAACGCGGGATGCAGGTCTATTCTCCTGATGAGTTGTTCGAACGATTGGATATTGACGGATCGCAACGTATTATTTTGCAGATTGTCAGTGAGCTGGTTGGCAGTGTATCGGGGTACTAGGAACTCATCTAGTATTATGATAGTTTCATCTATTTGCTTTTTCAAATAATGATATGTTCTAGTAAAAACGCAAAACTACTCTCATTCACATTTGCCAACTTTTTTGTTCTATTATAATCTGGTCAAGGTGATCGATTCTAAAATCACCTTGATTTTTAACCCCTGACTAAATGAATTTTTTTCTCTCCAAATCCTCGATAATAGGCTCAATAAGCAATAAAAAGCGATTTAAATGTTCAAAGTATTCCTGCTGATCGGTACAACCGCACTTTGAACATTTTAAAGTGCGGTTTTTTTATGCCAAATCGGTGTTTCAACGTGTCTTAGCATTGTTCAAAGTATTCCTGCTTAGGGTTCAGTCTGGTAAAGGGGGATTAGAAGATTAGCTTTGAACGCTCAGCAGTCTGATGAATATTTAAGTGCTCCGTTATAAGTTATATATGCTATTTTCATTAGTGATCAAATTAGTATGCCAGTCCTAAACCTTTTTACCACAATCTAAGCAACTTTCTCATTTGCTGACTTGCCCCTCTTTATCTTCCATCGGCACCCAGCCTTTTAGTGCTTCAAATATGGCCATTAATTTTGATGGAATTTTTTTGTCTTCTACTGTATCAAGTTCAAGAACTGAAGCAATTTTTTCCTCTTCGCCATTCAGCGTTAATTCTACCCAATCAGGGTTGATTATCAAAGTTCTGCCTATTGCCGCCATAGAAACACCATAGTCTAAAACCTGATTAGCCATCTGTGGTGTTGTAATGCCTCCGGCAACAAGAACAGGAACCCTATTGTTGACATAATTGTTTAGTACAACCGATATTGGCTCTTCTGAATGTTCTGGATCAATTGGTTTTTGATTGACGGCATCCAGCAGAGAGAAATGCAAATAATCGATCTTTTCTTCAATCAACTTATCCATCAGAATGAATGTTTCTGGAAGTCCATAAGTCTGTTGTGGAAATTCTTCTGGTGAAATTCTATACCCTATCAGAAAAGGACGATCAGCATATTTTGAAACTACATTTTTTACTTCTCTTAAAATTTCAAGGCTAAATCGCAAACGGTTTTCAAGAGAACCTCCCCATTGGTCATTTCTTGTATTAAAAAAGGGCGATATAAAATTCTGAAGCAAAAATCCGTGGGCTCCGTGAATTTCAACACCATCAAAACCGGCTTCAATTGCTCTTCTGGTGGTTTCGCCAAATGCTTTGATGATATCTAGAATTTCATTCGCACTTAATTCTTTCGGAAGATTTTCTTTTTCAAAAAGCACTATAGGGCCGCTTGAAACGGCACTAGCGCTTACCACTTCGCCATTTGGGATGAGAGCAGGAATTGCTTTGTTCCCTGCATGAAACATTTGTAGAATTGCTGGTGCTCCGCCACTTTTAGCCGCATCCGCCAGCTTCTTAAGGCTTGGGAGAAAAGTATCGTCATATCCTGCAAATTCGTGTGTAAAGCCGATGCCATTTGCTGTAACATGTGTACATCCTGTGATTACCAATCCTACACCATTTACTCTTTTGTGATAATATTCGACTTCTTCGTCTGATATAGTAAAGTCTTCATTAGATGCCCAGGTGGTCATGGGTGACATCACAATTCTGTTTTTCAAACCAATTCCGTTACTAAATAATAAGGGCGTAAATAGCTTATTGTATTTATTCATTTATAAGTTTTTTAAACGCAAAGCTCTACTAGAAGTAATATTATGCCCCTAGTAAAAACTTCAACGTAATGATTTTTGATTATTTAGCGTACAGATGAAAAAGTTTAGCAATACCTTTCCATTCTCCATTAATTTTGATCAATGAATGGAAATAGGTGAAATCTTCATCTGCAGCATCATGCCTCATTTCAACTTAGACAATTGCTGTAGTGGGTGTTTTGTATTTTGATATTTGGTGCTGAGCCAAATTTCTATTTTGTTACCTGATAAATTTTACTAATGATTTTCCAGTCGCTACCGTCTTTTACCAATGTAAACATATCTGCATATTTGTCAGGTCCAAATTGCGATTCAATTCTCACTATTGCAGCATCACCTTCTACATCCAAAGTAGTGAGTTTATAACTCGCTTCCATTGGCTCTAAAGCCGAAAATCCATCGATTAGTACTTGGATAGGAACACTCTTCAATTCTCCATTTTCTGACCATGACATCGTTGCAGTTGACGAAAATGCTGGTTTTGCAATATTACCGTCGCCTTTTCTTCCTGCTTCAACATATAAATCTATTGCTTTCAGGATGCCATTTTTTTGTTCTTGATTGTTTTGCATAACTTCTTTTTTATTATTTTGATTAATACTATTTTGACATGAAATTAATAAGCTTCCAAAAGTTAAGGCTGATAGTAATAATACTGTTGGTACTGAGGGAAACACTTTTTTTGCTATATTTCTACTATTTTCTCGTAATCCATTAATTTTTACGTCTGCAGAGTGAGAGATAGTGCCTTTTTGGTCGTTATTGTTTTGCATAATCATCTTGTTTAATTTGTTATTATTGAGACTAATACACTGCTTATTAATGACAGAATTATTAAGCTCTTTTTCTATAACAAAGGTACAATGACGAGAATTTGATGGTTTTTCTAATTAGCTCAAAGATTTTGTCTAATTAGTCCTTTTTGAGAATTGAAAATAGTGAAATACAATATGGAAGTTGCCGTAACAGGATTTAGCTATAAGGTTTTTTTAATTGCTAAATTAAAACTGTTTGGAAAACTGTGACTCAAATAATTGAATACTTGAATTTTATCGAAGTTGATTTAGTGCTACATCAATCGGAGTATCGCCGTCGTGCATCAAAATGACCTTGCCAAAAGTTAAATCATTCTCTAAAATTGAATCAAGGGTATCCACCACATTAGCAATGGAGTTAGATCCGGGGTTGGTGACATTAATTTCTATTTTTCCAGTGCCAGATTCTTCTTTTAGCGCTCCGGGTTGCAAAATTGTGTAATCGAGTTGGGTTTGAGTAGTAAGATAGAGGTCAGCATAATGCTTGGCAATATTATAATCTGTTAAGTTACTTAGGAAAGATTCTTTCCAGTGTTCCGGTTGTAGAGCAAAAACAGAACTTAGCATTATATAACGTTTAACTCCGGCTTTCTCTGCGGCTTGCATCGTTTTTATCGCTCCATGTAAATCAATCTGTAAAAGGTTTTTTCCTCTCGATCCGGAAACAAAATAAACGGCATCAAGGCTGTTCATACTTTTTGAAATGGCATCAACATCGCTAAGCAAATCAATATAAACATGCTCAATATTATCCGAATTATTTTCTGGCTTTGGATTTCTTGAACCAGCTAAAACCTGATGTTTAGCAGCTAATTTATTAACTAAAAGGGACCCAACTCTACCATTTCCTCCGATCACTAATATTTTCATAAGTTTATATTTTGATAACCTAATGCCGAAAGATACTTGGTGCCTGTCCATGAAATTCTTTGTATATCCTTGAAAAGTGAGATATATTTTCAAATCCTAAAGTGTAACCAATCTCTGAAACAGACATCATTGTGGTTTCCAGCATTTCTTTTGCTTTTTCCAATCTCTTTTCTCTTATCCATGTTGCAGGTGCAATATTGTAGATATTTTGAAAATCTCTTTTAAAACTTGACAAACTTCTACCAGAGAGGTATGCCAATTCTGAAACCGATACCGGAGATGCATAATGCTGTTCAACCACGTTGCGGATATCAGTCCTTACAGGCTCATGTAACTGAAGAATCTGTAAAAACATATTTCGATTGCATTCTGCAACATCATACAATAATTCCATGATTTTTATACGAAGCTGTCCAGGATGAACCACAGAATCATCAAAAAAATATGGCTTTAAAGATTGAGCAAATGCAACCAGACATTCGTTCATGGGATAAACGCCTGTTTTTATCTCTCCTTCAGGTTTTGATATTTTAATTTCTGAGGTAGACAAGAATGATTTCAGGAGATCATCTTTTATGCTGAACATTAAACTGTCATAAATATTATCATTTTCAGCATTTCCGAATTTATGATATTTTACAGCGGTTGCTTTTTTCAGCAAAATCATATCGTTCTTACCAAGTGTATATTCCTGTTTTCCATAATTAAGAATTACCGAACCTTCGAGGACGATGAGAAGTAAATGCTGTTCGAGGTACATTATTCCTTTAACTTCTGTACTGTGTATGCACTGCTCAATTACAGAGCAACCATCCAACATTAGGAAATTCTGTGGTGCATCGCAACCAATCAATGAAGTTGGAACTTTAATCATTTTTTTCATTTACATAGTTTTTTATGTAATACGACATTAAACAATCGACAGGGCCTGATTAATATGAATTATATTGTATCGATTACAATGCAAATCTATAATTATTTTAAACGCGTACATGTTCTTTTAAGTTCAAATATTTATACTAAATAGTCCATGTTGAACTTATCTCGTGAGATAATTATGGTTTAGATATATTTCTCCCTCTCAAATTACGTGCATTTTAAATGCAAAAGTACTCCCTTTCACATCTTCCAAATTTTTCATTCAATTATAATCTGCTCAAGGTGACCTAATCAAAAATCACCTTAATTTTTGACACCCTAATTAAATGAGAATTTTCCTCTGCAGATCCTCAATTATAGGCTCAATAAGCAATTAAGAGAGATTTAAGTGTTCAAATATTCCTTTTAAATAGCCTTAGCTCCGCCATCTGCTTTGGCATTCTCCATTTAAGTTCTGAGATCAATGTTGCCAAAAATATCATCCCGCCACCAATCAATAGTCTGGATGTAATTTCTTCTCCCAAAATAAAGTGTGCTGCAAAAGCACCAAAAATGGGTTCAAAAAGATAGATGATAGATACCCTTTCGGCGCTAATGTACTTTTGAGAAATATTAGATATGGTGTACATATATGCCGTTGAAAATAATGCGCAAAAAACAATACCAATCCAAAATGTTTCTTGCTGGGGGATCCAGGTGAGGTTTCCCTGAATAAAGGTTAATAGGAAAGTTAATATGGTACAAGTGGCAAACATGGGCACAATGGTAGGAATAATATCGCCCGCCATCGATTCCTTTTCAATCTGGATGAGATATATGGCAAAGCAAAAAGCGCCAATAATGGTATATAAATCGCCGGTTCCAATGCTAAATTGATCAGTAATCGATATTACAAACAGGCCAATTAGCGCCGTGAATGCGGCAATCCATATTTTTAGGGCTGCAGATTTTCGATAAATAAAAAGTTTAATTACCGGGATCATTACAACCGTTATTCCTGCCACAAATGAACATTGTGATGCCGATGTGTGGGTGATGCCCAGTGTTTGTAAATAAATGCCCAATACCAGCGGAATAGCCAAACTGGCGCCAGTTTTAATTGCTGTTGAATCTAATTTCTTCACCTGTTTCCAGAAAATAACCGATAAAACCATTGTAGCGAGTAAAAAGCGGTAGAATAAAAACAGAACTGGCTGATGCTGGCCAATAGCAAGCTTGGTCACTGAAAAGGAAATTCCCCAGAAAGCAGTACCGAGTATCAATAAAATTAAAAAGAGATTTCTTCTTTCCATCAGGATACTTTTAATTCTTTTTCGTTAACCAATACTTTTTTCATCATCAAATCTGTTTGCTCATCATCGCCAAGCCAGAACTTATGTTTATCGAAAGCTATAAAACCATTTTTTTCGTAGAACTTTAAAGCCCTGTAGTTTTCTTCCCATACACCTAGCCACACATAACTCGCTTGTATTTCATGGGCGAGGTCAATGGCTTTTTGGTAAAGTAGCTGACCAACTTTTTTGCCATAAAATGCTTTCAGGAGGTAAATCCGCTCAATTTCAAGTGCATCAAGATTTAGTTTTTCGGTTTGTGCCTGCCCAACGTTTATTTTTAAATAGCCAATCACTTTTCCATCAAGCAGTGCAAAATAAAATTGGGAAGCTGCATTACGGAGCTCCGCTTTCAGTTTTTCTTCTGAAAAGCCGTTTTCGAGGTACTCTTTCATGTTTTCCTCACTATTTACAGCTGCAAAAGCTTCAGAAAATGTTGTTCTCCCGATCTCCTGTAATTTTTTGAGATCTGCTATTGTTGCCCTTTCGATTGTGATATGCTCCATGGCACGAATGTAGCAACTCTTTAAATGTGATAAAATGCTATTTTTTCATTTATTAATGCGTATTTTGCATTAATGGATCTTCAGCGAATCAAGTATTTTCTGGCCCTGTCAGAACAGCTTCATTATTGGAAAACGGCAGAAAAGGTAAATATCACGCAATCTGCCCTTAGTCGCCAGATTCAGTCGCTCGAAAATGAATTGGGTTTGCAGCTCTTTGAGCGTAATAAACGTAATGTGAAGCTCACTCCAGCGGGGAAATTTTTAAAAGAAAAGTGGGAAGTAGAGCTAAATGAACTTGAGTATATCCATCAGTTTGCCAAGCAGATCCATTTAGGCGAACGCGGAACAATTACCATTGCACATCCCGATTCCATATCAGCTTCTATCATGCCCGATATTTTGGCGAAGATTACGCAGGCATTTCCACAGCTTCAAATTAAATTGGTGCAGGTTTTATATGAAAATCAGCTTGATTTTCTAAAAAATTATAAGATTGATCTGGCCATTACCAGGGATATTACCAGCGAGCAAGGCATTAAATCGAAAAAAATATATTCCGATCACCTGGCTTTGGTGGTTCCATTAGATCATGCTTTCAAAAGCTTCGAAGATTTATCTAAGGAAAGCCTTAGCGCGCAAAAATTTATCCTACCCACTAAGGATGAGGGTAGTAGCTATAGCGAGATTATTCAGGCACTTTTCAAATCTTATGATTTAGTTCCGGATGTATTCCTGCATTCAGAGTTTGGATCAACAATTATTGCACTCGTGCGGAAAGGATTGGGAATAGCCATTCTGCCCGATTCTTATATGCATCACCAAAGTCCTGGGTTGCGGTTTATCCCACTGCCTTTTAAAACCGATATATTGATCAATTGGCGGGCCGATGATCATAATCCGGTATTATCGAATATTTTAAGCCTTGTTTTCGACTGTTAAATTCCGAAAGTGTAAAACGTGTAAAGGTCTCATCTATAAGCTAAACCTGTGTGAGTCATCAATTTATTAAGTCGAATCTTAATTTTCGCATCTATCTCTTATTCGCATTAATTTTCTTCGCTTTTTAGTAAAATAATCAAAACCTATTGGCAAAAACTAGGGTTGTATGATCACTACAGAACATATAATCCTTATCTATGAAAACAAAAGAAACTGGCAGCGATCCTAAATTCGCTACAAAAACCACATCGGGAGAATCTCCAGCTTTAAATGCGCTCTTCAAAGATTCGATAGCAGATTTATATTGGGCAGAAAACCATTTGGTTAAATCGCTCCCAAAAATGATTTCGGCTGCTACAGCTCCGGAGTTAAAAAATGCCATCGAATCGCATCTTGCAGAGACCAAGGGACATGTTTCCAGGCTTGAGCAGGTTTTTGAACTTTTGGGAGAAAAGGCTATTGCAAAGAAATGCGATGCAATGGAAGGATTGACTAAAGAAGCCGAGGGGATTGTAGAAGAAACAGCGCCTGGAACTTCAACTCGAGATGTTGGAATTATTCTGGCCTCGCAAAAGGTAGAACATTATGAAATTGCCAGCTATGGTGGTTTACATCGGTTGGCTACCAGTTTGGGCCTAACGGATATTGCTGATATTCTGGAACAAACGCTTGCTGAAGAAAAACTGGCCGATAGCAAACTAACCGATATTGCTGAGAACGAAATTAATTATAAAGCTGCCAAAGAGGCTTAAAGGGAAATTAATTATGGCTAAGAAAACACCTGAAAAGAAAAGTATACCTGCTCAGCAGGAAAATGATAAAACGACTAAACTGGAATCTTTTGTTGCCGATTCGACTGGCGAATTTTTGACGACCAATCATGGTCTTCGAATTAACGATGACCAGAACTCTCTTAAAGCAGGAGAAAGGGGAGCAACACTATTGGAGGATTTTATCCTAAGGGAAAAGATTACCCATTTCGATCATGAACGTATTCCTGAACGTATTGTTCATGCACGTGGTTCCGCTGCACATGGTGTGTTTAAAGTTTATGAAGACATGTCGGAGCTTACCAGGGCTGCATTTTTATGCGATCCTGGTGCAGAAACCCCTGTTTTTGTCCGCTTTTCTACAGTTGCAGGTTCTCGTGGCTCTAGTGATCTGGCGCGGGATGTACGTGGTTTTGCCGTAAAATTTTATACCCAGGAGGGAAATTTTGATCTTGTTGGCAATAACATGCCTGTGTTTTTTATTCAAGATGCAGTTAAATTTCCCGATTTAGTGCATGCGGTAAAACCCGAGCCCGACAATGAAATGCCTCAGGCGGCATCGGCGCACGATACTTTTTGGGATTTTATTTCCCAGATGCCAGAATCATCGCACATGATTATGTGGGCTATGAGCGATCGTGCATTACCGAGAAGCTACCGAATGATGGAAGGATTTGGTGTGCACACCTTTAGGTTTGTGAATGCCAAGGGGGTTGCCAGTTTTGTAAAGTTTCATTGGAAGCCGCTTTTGGGCGTGCATTCGGTGGCATGGGACGAAGCACAGAACATTTCGGGCAAAGATCCCGATTTTCACCGTCGCGACCTTTGGGATGCGATTGAAGCAGGGGCTTTCCCAGAATGGGAGCTGGGTGTGCAGATTGTTCCCGAATCGGATGAATTTAAGTTCGAATTCGATCTTCTGGATCCAACTAAACTGATCCCCGAAGAATTGGTTCCTGTGCAACGGATTGGTAAAATGATACTCAACAGAAACCCCGATAACTTTTTTGCTGAAACTGAACAAGTGGCTTTTCATGTGGGGCATGTAGTACCCGGAATCGATTTTACCAACGATCCATTATTGCAGGGCAGGTTATTTTCTTATACAGATACGCAGCTGATCCGTTTGGGTGGACCTAATTTTCATGAAATACCGATTAACAGGCCAGTTGTTCCTGTACATAATAACCAGCGCGATGGACACATGCGCCAAACCATTAACAGAGGAAAAACCAGCTACGGACCCAATGCTATTGCAGCGAACGACCCTCAGCAGGCCAAAGTAGCAGATGGTGGTTTTGTCAGTTATAATGAGCGTATTGATGCTAAAAAAATCAGGGCCAGGAGCAGAAGCTTCTTTGATCACTTTTCTCAGGCACGCTTATTTTTTAACTCGCAGAGCGATCCGGAAAAGAACCATATTATTGATGCCTTAAGCTTTGAACTGGGGAAGGTTAAAGCCATCGAAATCCGTGAGCGTATGCTTGCCGTACTTGCTCAAATTGATAAAGGCCTGGCTACAGAAGTAGCTTATGCATTGGGATTACACATTCCGGAAATTCCATTGGCAGAATTGAATAACAGTATTCCGGCTGACGGGGAAAGGGCTGATTATGCTTCTACCAACCCAGAAAGCAGTTTGGCAAAATCGGATGCCCTTAGCATGGCGGGAACGATAAAAGATACCATAAAAACCAGAAAAATTGCCATTTTAGCCGCTGACGGGGTAGAGGAGAAATCGCTAAGTAAAGTAAAAGACACATTGGTTGCCGAAGGTGCAGTGGTGCATATTATTGCGCCAAAATTGGGCGAAATCATTTCAAAAGGTGATAAAAAGATTACGGTTGATGAAAGTTTTCTTACAGCCGCATCGGTTCTTTACGATGCTGTTTATGTTCCTGGCGGAGTAAACTCGGTAGCAACATTAGAGGCCGAAGCCAATGCCATCCACTTTTTAAATGAAGCCTTTAAGCACTGCAAGGCAATTGCGGCTGATGAAGGTGCCCTTCAAGTATTAGAATCTACCTATTTCTTTAAAAAACTTACTGCAGAATATACAGAAGAAACAGTATTGCGAGAAGGTGTTATTGTTTCTGCAGATGTTAATTTGCTAACCGATACTTTTGTGAAAATGATTGCCATGCACCGTTTCTGGGAACGTGAAAATCCCAGGAAAATACCTGCATAATACAATAGTTAATAAGTGAAAGCCCTAAAAAAGCTTTCACTTTTATCTGAAATAACATGGAAGAAAAAAATGATTTTTTAGATACTGTACCTGCGCAACATTCGGGCAGCCAGATGGATGCCGTAGAAAAACGCAAGGTTAATACCGAGTCGGAAGCTTTAGCGCTTTTTGAATCTGCATGTTTAAGGCTGCTCTCGGTAAACGATTGGGGTAATTACGCCGGAATATCTGCTTTTCAGTTAATAGATTCTCGTGGTGTCCGTGCAGAAAGAAAGGCAGCCGTAAATGATTATATTCGCATTGATATTCCTGGCCCTGGTACCCACATTGGGATGGGTTATGATTGGGTTAGCATTGAAGATATTGTACAGGTTAATGATGAAAAAACACAGCTACTTTCGATGACGGTGAGGCCTTGCGCACATCCCGTTTCTAAAACAGATGAGATAGCACATTTTTTCAAAAGTGAAGCTACTTCAACTTTTATGATCAAACGTATTGGGCTTTGTGTTTCTGCCGAAGAACATGGGCGCAATGAAATCCCCAATACTAGTGATGGCAGTTTTTATGATAAAAGCAGGAACTTTATGGTGGGGCTTGCGGCTAAACTTGGTCTTTCATATCCTCAATGGAAAAATCTGGTTAATGGGCTTTTGAAAGATTAGCTGATGCACTATACTTCTGCAACAGTTCAACGCCCGTTTCATTGCCCTGTAATGCTGCAAGATCTAAAGCATTTTGACCTTTAACATCTACAATTCCGGCATCAGCACCGCTCTCCAAAAGGATTTGTAGTACATCATTTCGGCCAAACATGGCTGCAAACATGAGTGCAGTGCCACCATTCCCATGCTGGAGATTAAGTGCTGCACCACTTTCGATCAGTAATTTAGCAATAGCTACATAACCTTTAAATGATACCCCCATCAAGGCTGTATTTCCGCCATAATCGGCAGCATTAAGGCCAGCTCCTGCTTCAATTAAAAGTTTTGCTGCTTCCAGTTGATTATTATAGCAGGCAATAATTAAAGGAGTATATCCTTTTTCATCCTGATGATTGATATTCACACCCCTACGAATCAGTTCCTTTAATACCTCGATTTCGCCTTTTCTGGCTGCGGGGATAATAAGTTCTACCATGTTCTCCATGGCTATACAACATAGGTAGATTAAAAAGGTTTCGGTATTTAATTATTAAATTGCAGTATATAATTTACATATTTTAAGCAAAAAAAGCATTCAGTTTAAATAACTTTGTTTTTTAATGAAAAGAATCGGGAAATCGATTTACCTTGTTTTAAACCAAATAATTTAAAATGCTTTTAATTATTCTCAACATTATTTTTTGCATCTCGTTTTTAGGCTTTGCCTATGTAAATTTAAATGATAACGATGCTTTTCTTTGGGTGTCTATCTACTTAAGCGCTGCAATTTGCTGCGGATTGGCTGCTGCAGGTAAAATTTACCCTTTCGCTTATCTGTTTTTAACTGCTTTCTATTTAATTTATGCTGTTATCCTGTTCTTTGCTAAAGATGGTGTACGAGATTGGATGATGAAATATAAGCGACCAAGTCTGGTTGAAAGTATGCAGGCAACAAAACCTTATATCGAACAAACCAGGGAGTTTTTTGGCCTATTGATTATTGCAGGGGCATTGTTAATCAATTATTTTGTTTCGGCGGGTATCACCAGCTAATTGATTAACCAGATACTTTATGAAACGTGATGATACGATGGCTATCCAGAAAGCTTTATTATCTATTGTAAAAAGCAATGTAAGTGCAGATAGCCAGAACTGGTTGGAGAGTATAATAGAATCGGCTGATCAAAGCAATAAGATTAGTCAGGCATTTGTGATGGTGCCGCGTAAAACAGGGAAATCGATTATTCAACTTAACAATGATCAAAAGGTTTTATTGGAAGAGGCTGGGATCAGCTATATCAGTAACTGGACCATCGATAGGCTTTGCCGCGTTTGGCTGTTAAACACTTTAAATTCAGAAGATCGGGAGAAACTTTACGCAACCGTTGAGCGCTTATTTCTTTCCGCAGAAATGAATGAGGCGGTGGCCTTGTATTCGGCATTGCCATTTTTAGCTCATCCTGAAATTTGGGTAAAACGTTGTGCTGAAGGGATCAGGAGCAATATCGGGTCCGTTTTGGAAGCGATTATAGAAAACAATCCTTATCCTTCAGAAAATTTAGATGCCGCCGCCTGGAACCAATTGGTGCTAAAAGCTTTTTTTACCGAAAAAAATATCAAGCTCATCGTTGGTTTAGATAAACGAGCCAACCTGGAACTTGCCTTAACTTTGATCGATTATGCAAAAGAACGCTGGGCTGCCGGACGAAAGGTACACCCACAGCTTTGGCGTTTGGTTGGTAAATTTATCAATGCAGAAATTTTTGAGCATCTTAAAGTTGGTTTGCAGCATTACGACCAGATTGAACAACGCGCCATTGCACTTGCTGTTTCTCAGTCCGATTATCAACCGGCAAAAGATTATATTAACACTTTTCCTGAACTTAAGTTGGCCCGCTCAGCAGGGAACTTAAACTGGGATTCATTTTAACCATTAGAAATTCAAAACAGAAATATATGTGTTGCAGTAGTTCAATTGAAAGAGATAAAGCATTGATGGGGGAGCCTGAAGCGTTCGATATCAGTGCTGTAAAGGGAATGAAATTCTTCGACCCACATGTTCACATGACATCGAGAACAACAGACGATTACCAGGCGATGGCTGATGCGGGAGTTGTTGCTTTGATAGAACCTGCATTTTGGCTGGGGCAGCCGCGTACCGGATTGGATAGCTTTAGAGATTACTATAGTAGTCTGATTGGTTGGGAGCGTTTCCGTTCTTCGCAGTTTGGCATTAAACATTATTGCACCATTGGCTTAAACTCGAGGGAGGCCAATAACGAAAGCCTGGCAGAACAGGTAATGGAAATATTGCCTTTGTTTATTTATAAAGAAGGTGTAGTGGGAATAGGGGAAATCGGTTTTGATGACCAGACTGCAGCTGAAGAAAAATATTACAGATTACAACTTCAGCTTGCTAAAGAAGCAGGCTTGCCTGTACAGGTGCATACGCCACACCGCGATAAGAAAAAAGGTACACAACGCAGTATGGATATTGCTTTGGAGCACGGCCTTGATCCGTATAGTATAATTATTGATCACAATAACGAAGAGACTGTAAAAGAGGTATTGGATAGAGGCTTTTGGGCTGCTTTTACCATTTATCCGTTTACCAAGATGGGTAACGAGCGCATGGTAGAAATTGTAAAACAATATGGCCCAGAGCGTATTATGGTAAATTCTGCTGCCGATTGGGGCATCAGCGATCCTTTGGCGGTACCAAAAACCGCTGCTTTAATGAAAATGCGTGGTTTAAGCGATCAGGATATTGAACTGGTTACTTACCGCAATGCGATTACTGCATTTGCACAGAGCGGACAAATTGATGAAGCCGATTTCAATGCGCAAAAAAATGTAGACCTCACTGAAAAATTTGAAGGTAACACCATTTTGCGTGGCGGACAGCAGCCAAGAACAGATAAATCGTCTATAATCATCAGCTAGAGTATTGAAAAAAATAATTGTCTACCTGCGCATGATGCGCCCTGCCAATATTGTTACTTCAGTAGCCGATATTTTAGCGGGAATTGCCATTTCTGGCGTTTTAAGCAGTGGATTTTCCATTCCATGGTTATCGATTGTATTTTTGGCTACATCAACAGCCTGTTTATATGGAGGAGGAATCGTTTATAACGATGTTTTTGATGCCGATCTGGATAAAATAGAACGTCCGGAGCGGGCCATTCCGAGTGGTTTGATCAGTTTACAAAATGCAACCATTTTAGGAAGTCTGTTGCTCTTTGCCGGAATTGCTTTGGCGGCGCTAAATAGTTTAACATCGGGATTATTGGCCCTTTTGGTGGCCGTTTTCGCTTTGCTTTATAATAAATTTGGTAAACACCATTCTTTTTTCGGACCATTGAATATGGGCTTATGCCGAGGGTTTAACTTGCTGCTGGGTTTGAGTATTTTGCCAGAAATGCTTTGCAGCCATTATTATTTGGCCATTATTCCTGTAGTTTATATTTTCTCCATCACCATGACCAGCCGAGGTGAAGTTCACGGAGGTCATGCTAAAAACTTATACATCGCAGCTTTTTTATATACAATTGTGATCTGCGCGATTGCTTATTTTGCTTTTGTAAACGATAGGTTGCTGTGGTCGCTATTGTTTCTGGTTCCTTTTACCTTTATGATTTTCAGGCCACTTTTAAAAGCAATAAAGCAGCCCATCGGTAAAAATATCGGCGGGGCAGTAAAAGCTGGTGTAATTTCACTTATTTTGATGGATGCGGCCTGGGCCGTAACTTTCGATGCCTTGATTTTGGCTTTTATAATTGCAGCTTTATTGCCATTATCCATGTGGCTCTCTAAATTATTCGCCGTTACTTAACCATCAAACACACATTACCAAATTGATATGGAACATTTACATCAATCCTTCACGGTACAATATAATTATAATGTTTTCTTTACCTCATCACTCTTTTTGCCTGAAAACGAACTGTTGAACAGTTTTTTAGTTAACCTAAATCCGGCTGTTGCAGTAAAGAAGATCTTATTTGTAATAGATGAGGGGGTAGCAAATGCACACAAAGAGCTTAATAACCAGATTAAAGCATACTTTGCAAAATACCCTCAAACGCAGTTAGTTCAGGATCTTCTGATCATCCCTGGAGGAGAACAGGTTAAAAACGACACTAAATATTTTGATCAGGTATTGGAAGCCATCAATATTCATGGTATCGACAGGCATTCGTTTGTTGCGGCCATTGGTGGTGGCGCTGTACTCGATATGGTGGGCTATGCGGCTACGGTCGCGCACCGCGGTATCAAACATATCAGGATTCCGAGTACCGTACTTTCGCAAAATGATTCGGGCGTCGGGGTAAAAAACGGAATTAATTATTTCAATAAAAAGAACTTTTTAGGCACTTTTTCACCTCCAGTTGCTGTTTTTAACGATGAAGTATTTTTAAGCACTTTATCCGATCGCGATTGGCGTTCAGGTATTGCCGAAGCGATTAAGGTGGCACTGATTAAAGACCGTGAATTTTTTGAATGGTTAGAAGCGAATGCTACTGCACTTGCACAACGAGATATCACAGCCATGAACTACCAGATCTGGAAATGCGCAAAACTCCATCTGGAGCATATCCGCAGTGCCGATCCTTTCGAAAACGGTTCGGCCCGCCCATTGGATTTTGGTCATTGGAGTGCCCATAAACTCGAATACCTGACCAATTTTGAAGTGAGGCATGGCGAGGCTGTTGCCATGGGTATTGCTTTAGATGCCGTATATTCCAACTTATCGGGCAGGATTAGTGCCGATGATGCACAAAGGGTAATCACTCTGATCCAGCAACTTGGTTTCGAATTAACACATCCCTTGTTACAGGTTACCGAAGGTAATAGCCCAATTTTGCAGGGGCTGGAAGAATTTAGGGAGCATCTTGGTGGCGAACTCACCATTACTTTGCTTACGGGCCTGGGTAGTGGAGAGGAAGTTCATGAAATTGATGCGAATATTTTAAAACAAGCTGCCGAAATTTTAAATAACCAAACCGCTATTATTCAACATTAAGCTATGAAATTAACTTCCGGACATTTAACCTTCTGTACCAATATTTATGCAGGCGAAAACTGGATGGCACATTTTGCCGTGTTGAAAGATAGCTTTCCGATATTAAAAGCCCAACTGTCGCCCAATGCGCTTATGGGCATTGGTTTACGCCTTTCCAATCTCGCCAGTATCGAATTGCTGGAAGAAAATCACCTGGAAACATTTAAACAATGGCTTAAGCGCGAAGGTGGATATGTTTTTACCATGAACGGATTTCCCTATGGCGGTTTTCATCATACCAGGGTTAAAGATCAGGTACATGCACCCGATTGGACGACAAGAGATCGCGTTGACTATACACTCCGTTTAGCGGAAATTCTTTCGCTATTACTCCCAGAAGATATAGATGGTGGCATTTCGACTTCGCCACTGAGCTATAAACCTTGGTTTAAGAATACTATAGAAAAGGAAAGAGCTACAGTTACTGCAAGCATACATGTTTTGGAAGTTGCTGAAGGTTTAGCAAAAATCTATAAGCAAACAGATAAAATCATCCACCTCGATATTGAACCAGAACCAGATGGTTTTCTCGAATCTGGTCCGGAATTTATCAACTGGTTTGAAAATGAACTTTTACCAACAGGAAAAACATATTTGGCGGAGCGATCGGGCTTAAATGCTACTAAAGCAGAAAATCTGATCAAGATGCACATTCGTTTGTGTTATGATGTTTGTCATTTTGCAATCGGTTATGAACCACATACCGCCATCATTAATGAGCTGCAGGAGAAAGGCATTAAAATTGGGAAAATCCAAATCAGTGCGGCATTGAAAGCAAAATTACCGGCATCAGTTTCAGAGAGAACAGCCGTATTAGATCAGCTGGGCCGCTTTGATGAGCCTACTTATCTCCACCAGGTAATAGCCAGAAAAAATGATGGCAGTTTGGTCCGCTATCCTGATCTTAATGATGCCTTGGCAGAAGGAGAAGACCTAACAGTAGCCGAATGGCGCGCACATTTCCACGTACCCATTTTTGTTGAAGATATGGGTTTGATCCAATCTACGCAGTCAGACATTGCCGAGGTGCTAAACTTGCAGAAAAACAGCCCCTTTACTTCGCATTTAGAAGTAGAAACCTATACCTGGGAAGTTTTGCCAGCAGCTTTAAAAGCGCCTTTAAATGATTCAATCATTAGGGAACTAGCTTGGGTTAAAAATTTATTATAAATAAGAACATGCACAAAACCGTTGTTATCGATATCGTAGCCTTATCTGCTTCCGTAATTGGAGCACATACACCTTTTCTTAAGCAATATATTGCAGAGCACCACATAACTACTATAGAACCTTTATTGCCGGCAGTTACCACAGCGGTACAGTCGAGTTATCTAACAGGTAAGTATCCTTCAGAAAATGGTATTGTGGGTAATGGATGGTACGATCATGCGGATAATGAAATTAAATTCTGGAAGCAGTCTAATAAACTGGTGAATGCCGAAAAAATATGGGATCAGGCTAAAAAGGAAGATCCGAATTTTACCTGTGCCAATATGTTCTGGTGGTACAACATGTATTCGACAGCCGATTTTTCGGTAACACCACGACCAAATTACCTTGCCGATGGCCGTAAATTGCCCGACTGTTATTCGCAACCGGCCGAACTGCGCGACCATTTACAAAATAAACTGGGGCAGTTCCCTTTATTTCAGTTCTGGGGGCCAGGCGCAAATATTAAATCAACGAGATGGATTGCAGATGCCTCCATGGAAACCGAAAAGCTGCATAATCCTACGCTTACCTTAATTTATTTGCCCCATTTAGATTATTGTCTGCAAAAGTTTGGCCCTGAGCTCGATAAAATCAGTACAGAACTGAAAGAAATCGATCAGGTAGTAGAAGAATTGGTGCGTTTTTACGAAAGCAGGGGCGCACGCATCATTCTGCTTTCTGAATATGGTATTGCGCCTGTAAATAACCCGATCCACCTTAACCGTTTGTTCAGGGAAAACGGTTTAATTCAGATTCGCGAAGAAAGAGGGTTGGAGTTACTCGATCCTGGTGCTTCTAAAGCATTTGTAGTGGCTGATCATCAGGTTGCACATGTGTACATTAATGATAAAAGTGTAACTGAGCAGGTGAAGGCTTTATTGAAAAATGTCCCTGAGATTGAATTGGTACTTGATAAGGTAGAACAGGAGAAACACCACATTAACCACGAGCGTTCTGGCGATTTGGTCCTTACTGCAAAAGAAAACAGCTGGTTTACCTATTATTTTTGGCTTGATGATGCTAAAGCGCCAGATTATGCGCGGGTAGTTGATATCCATAAAAAACCAGGTTACGATCCTGTAGAAATGTTCATGACCTCTAAATTAAGAGCAGGATACAAACTTTTAAGGAAAAAAGCTGGTTTCCGTTATGTGATGGATGTAATTCCACTTGATGCTACGCTGATTAAAGGATCGCATGGTAGCATTAATGTAGCCGATAAATTTAAACCTGTTCTGGTTACCTCAAAAGCAATTGATAAAACCTTATATGCACCGGATGTTTATCAGGTTATCTGGGATAGTTTAGCAGATTAAGTATTTTGCTTCTTAATTTCGTCATTGCGAACTGAAGAGAGGGACTTGCGTAGGAGTGAAGCACCTGCGAAGCAAGCTTGAATACCATTAAAAGATTAAACTACAAATGAAAAATCTTTTTTGATAAGAAATACATAATAGATTGCTTTACCGATGAATCGGTACAGGCTGGCTCGCTCATATCCAGCCTCGCAATGACACGATATTTTTAAGTTTTTTGTGTTTCGGTCTGTAAGGACACAGACCGAGGCGTTAGCATTACGTCATTCCCAAACCGATAGCTATCGGTTTGATTGGGGATCTTAATGCCAAATACTGGACGCTTTAAGATTCCCGCCTGCGCGGGAATGACGTGTCTGGTAGAATTGAGGATAAATAGTTTACAAAAGCGCCCTATCCAAGTGTACATAACCACCATCTACATGAATCAATTGGCCTGTAGTATGACTAGATTTATCTGATAATAAGAATACAGCCATGTTGGCAATCTCATCCACACTGGTCATCCTGTTTTCGAAAGGGATTTTATCGGTAATATTTTTAAGTTTTTCATCACGATCTTCAAAAGAGTTAATCCATTTCTCATATAGCGGAGTCCAGGCTTCAGCAACAATAATCGCATTAACACGGATGCTGAAGGGCAATAATTCTACTGCCCACTCGCGAGTTAAGGCATTTCTGGCACCGTTCGATGCCGCATAGCCAGATGTTCCACCTTGTCCGGTTTCTGCAGTTTTGCTACCGATATTTAAAATCGAACCTTTACTCTGTTTAAGAGCAGGTAGGGCGTGTTTGGCTAAAAGGTAATAATGCACTACGTTTTTGTGTAGCGATTCCATAAAACCTTCGTAAGTGCCGCTTTCGAGGCCAACACCATCGTTAACACCTGCATTATTTACTAAGCCATCTATTCTGCCGTATTTTGCTACTATTGCATCAACAATGGTTTTGCAGCTGTCTGGCACTGTGAGTTCTGCCGTGAAATAATCTGCTTTTAAGCCTAAATCTGTTATTTCCTGAAGCATTTTCAGGTTATCATCTTCATTTCTGCCAATAATAATGGGGAAAGCATTTTCAATGGCCAAAGCCTTCACAATTGCTGCGCCAATGCCTTTTGCACCACCACTTACCAAGATTATTTTGCCGTCTAAATTTAAATTCATATTTGGTTAATATTTTTGTTTGAATTAATTCATTACCAATTCGATAGCTATCGGATTGGTAATCTTGATAATGGGTGCTTTAAGATTCCCGCCTGCGCGGGAATGACGGATTTACGCTAGGACTTTCATTTTACCTTATCCATCTTCCCTCATTTAAAGGCTTACACCTCTTTTCCAAGGGATAAAGTCATCCTGATTGAGCTGTACAGCTTTAGGGATTTCGTCACCGCTGGCTACTTTAATACAGTATTCCAATATATCTTCGCCCATTTCGTTAATGGTTTTTTCGCCATTAATCACTGCTCCAGTGTCGATATCGATAATATCACTCATGCGTTTAGCCAAAATCGAGTTGGTAGCCACTTTAATGGTTAGGCAAACCGGATTTCCTGTTGGCGTGCCCAAACCAGTAGTGAATAAAATTAAAGTTGCTCCGGCAGCGGCTTTACCTGTGGTTGCTTCTACATCATTCCCTGGGGTACATACCAAACTTAAGCCAGGTTTAGTGGCAGGTTCTGTATAATCTAAAACATCTACAACAGGAGAGGAACCCGCTTTACGTGCAGCACCTGCCGACTTAATCGCATCTGTAATTAAACCATCTTTAATATTGCCTGGAGAAGGATTCATGTAGAAGCCAGAACCAACTTTATGTGCCAAATCATCATATTCTGTCATTAAACGGATGAATTTTTCGGCAGTTGGCTGATCAACAGATCTATCGATCATTTCTTGTTCTACACCACAAAGCTCGGGGAACTCGGCCAATAAGACCTTGGCTCCTAAGGCCACCAATAAATCGGCACAATAACCAACAGCTGGATTGGCTGAAATACCACTAAAACCATCGCTACCACCACATTTTACACCCACACACATTTTGCTTAGCGGCGCTGCTGCACGTTCTTGTTTATTAATAAACATCAATCCTTCAAAAGTACTGCGGATTGAATTTTGGATCAATTGCTCTTCGCTTTGTGCTTTTTGCTGCTCGAAAATTAAAAGTGGTTTATCAAAATCAGGATCAAGTGCAAACAAGTCGCGTTTAAAATCTTCTACCTGCAAATGCTGACAGCCTAAACTTAAAACCGTAATACCAGCCACATTGGGATGATGGGCATAAGCCGCTAATAACTTGCTCAGCGTATCAGAATCCTGACGTGTTCCGCCACAACCACCATTATGCGTGAGGAATTTAATCCCATCCACATTTTTAAAAGTGCGGCTAGCTTTATCTACTTTAGGTTCAAAACTTATACTATTGATGTCTTCTCCATTTTCGTAGGCCTGAACCAGTTTGTGGGTATACGATTTATATTTATCATCTACCGCATAACCCAACTCACTATAAAGCGATTCTTTAATGATATCCAGATTTCTGTTTTCGCAAAACACAGTTGGGATAAACAACCAGTAGTTTGCGGTGCCCACTGCGCCGTTTTTACGATGATAACCATTAAAACTGCGGTTGGCATATTTACTTACATCAGGTGCCTCCCATTTGTAATTAACATTGCGATAGGTAAATGGCTCTGCCGCATGTTTGGTATTCTCTACATTCATCCGCATGCCAGCTTTTACATCAAATTGTACCTTTCCAACTAAAACGCCATACATCATTACCTCATCGCCTGCTTTCATATCCTGCATAAAAAATTTATGCTTGGCAGGGATTTCATCAACAGTAACGTAGGTATTTCCTTCATGCAGTATTTTGGTGTCTTTAGGTAAATCTTGTAACGCAACCAAAACGTTATCAGCATTGTTAATCTTGATGACTAATTTCTTCATTGTCAATTTTATACTTCTAAACTAATTTCTTTTTCAATGTGATTGGGTTTCCATCCTTTCCAACCAAAGTAGAAAACCACTAAAAAGCATACAAAAGGTACTAAATATCCATATTGTATATTATGGGTTGCGTCTGATATTAAACCTAATATCGGTGGTAAAAAAGCGCCACCAACAATAGACATCACAATTAACGACGAACCCAATTTTGTATCTTTACCCAAACCTGCTATACCCAATGAGAATATGGTTGGGAACATGATCGACATAAAAAAGGCGACACCGATTAATGCATAAACGGTAATCATTCCGCTTGCAAAAATAGATACGAGGGTAAGAAGAGCACTGATTAATGCATAAAGCATTAACAATTTATGTGGAGCCACATATCTCATAAAAAATGTTCCTGCAAACCTGCCCAGCATAAAAGCTAAACCTGCTGCACCCGAATACCACGCTGCTTGATCCTGACTGATACCTGCAGATGAGGTGACGAAACTGATAAATAAACTCAATACACAAACCTGTGCACCAACATAAAAAAACTGCCCAATTATGGCCCAGCGCAAATGGCTATGGCCTAATACATGACCAAAACTGCTTTTTTCTTTTGAGTTTTCGTCTTCTTTAATGTCGGGTAGTTTGGTGAAAATAAACAAGATGGCTACTACAATAATTAAAATACCCAGGATTAGATAGGGCGCTTTAACCGTTGATGCTTCTTCGAGTATGTAAGCTTGTTTTTCTAAAGGAAGTAACTTTGCCAGTTGGGCATCTGTATACTTAGCTTCGGTAAAAATAAATTTACCGCCCAGTACTGGTGCGATAAAAGCCGCGAATCCATTAAACGATTGAGAAAAATTTAAACGTTGGGTAGCTGTTTCTGGCGGTCCGAGTACAGTAACGTACGGATTTGCAGCGGTTTCTAAAAAAGTTAAACCACAGGCGATAATGAAAAGTGCACCTAAGAAAAATATATATTGTGCGGTATTGGCTGCTGGGATAAACAATAAACAGCCGATGGCAAATAAAACAAGGCCCAAAATGATCCCGCTTTTATAACCATACTTGCGCATGATGTAGCCCGCAGGTAGCGCTAATAAAAAATAAGCGATAAAGACAGAAGAATCGACCAAGGTAGATTCGAAAACGTTTAACTGAAAAGCTTTGCGTAAATGCGGAATTAATACAGGATCGAGATTGTGGACAAAGCCCCAGAAGAAAAATAGACTGGTGACCAAAATTAATGGGAGTAAGTATCCCTTGCCATTTTTTGGCGTATCGGATACCTGAAAGTTCGTTGATGGAGTGTGGCTCATGTTTTATTTGGTTATAAATGGTTTAGGCAGGTTCTGCTAAAATAAAAATAGTTAAACTTCTGGCGCCAATGTTTTTGGTTAGTTGTTGCTTTACAAATTAAACCGTTAAGCGTTAATAAAAATTTAACTTTATGATCTAATTATTAAATGATATTGGCTCAATTTTTTACATTGCAAAATAATTTTGCATATTAGATTGATTTTTTAAGATTTTATGAAACCGCATTTACTTAATGTATCTACTAATTCGGTAGATTCTTTTAGCGCTCGAAGAGATATTATGCCCGATATAAACAACCGTTGGCATTACCACGCTGCATTAGAATTAATCTACGTTAGAAAAGGCAGAGGAACGCAGTTTATTGGCGATAGTATTAAAAATTTTAAGGATGGCGATGTTGTTTTACTTGGAAGCAATTTGCCCCACTACTGGCGCTTTGACCCTGAATTTTTTGATGAAACCGCAGGTGAACCAGTTGATGTTTATGCGATTCATTTTAAGGAGGATTTTCTGGGTAAGGATTTTCTCGACCTTCCCGAAAATCAGGAGATCAAAAAAGTCTTGCTGCAATCGCGGCAGGGCATTCAGCTACAAGGAACTTCAAAAGAGAGAATTGCTGATTTAATGCCACAGATTATTGAGGCTACGGGTACGATGAGGATTATAAAAATACTCGAGGTATTAACTGAAATAGCCAATTGCGAAGAAAAAAACATATTGGTTTCGCTAGGGTTTAAACCAAACTTTTTGGAGAACGAAAAAGACAGGATCCAATCTATTTATAACTATACCATCAGCAATTACAAAAATAAAATAGAGCTAAAGGAAATTGCTGCGGTAGCTAAAATTAGTCCCAATTCGTTCTGTAAATTCTTTAAAACTAAAAGTAGAAAAACTTATACACAGTTTCTGAACGAGATTAGGGTAGGGCAGGCTTGTAAATTATTGATCGAAAACGATCTAACCGTGAAAGAAATCTGCTACGACTGTGGGTTTTACAATTTTACCAGTTTCCATAAATATTTTAGGGAGATAACTGGCAAAACGCCATTGAAATACCAGCAAGCATTTTCGAAGCAATAATATTTTTGATGTTTAGTGCAACTAACAACCATTCATAGCCCCGATTGCACGGAAAGCCCGGAGCGAAGCATGAGTAAGGACTTGGAGTAAAAGCGGGACAGCTGCTTACTAAGAACCACAGGCTTTGCGCTTCAAATAGCCAAGAAGGTTGTATCATAAATATTGAATTGTCATCCTGAGAGGTTAGTTTTTGACAAAAACGTTGGAGTGATAAAGAAATTATGCGATGAATCGTCATTCCCAACTCGATTGGGAATCGTAATGCTTTTATAGGATTTGTAGGTTGCATTAAGATTAGCTTCGCTGAGCACTTCGTGGTTCCCGTCTGTGCGGGAATGACGCCTACCTTACTATAGCCTTTCATTTGTAGCGCAGCGAAGAATCTACTGCTTTTAACTATATCCTTTAAGAACAAGTATTGACTTTGATCATAGCTTTTAGAAGTATTTTTTTACTGGTTAAAGATTCTTCATTACATTCAGAATGACAACCATATTTGGTTCAAATCTACCTCACCTGAAATTTATCCCTATACTGCGTTGGTGTCATCCCGACTGATTTTCTGAATACTTTTCTAAATGCTTTTGCATCGTTGTAACCGGAGTTATAAATTACCTCTGTCATTTGCTGCGCAGTTTGCTCTAATAATTTTTTAGCGGCTTCGATGCGGGTTTGTTGAAGATACTCGATAGGCGTAATACCGATTACCTGTTTAAAGCGACGCACAATATTTCTTCTACTGGAAGGAATATCTTTAATCATTTCTTCAATGGTGGCCACATCCTGGTAATTGTTTTCAATTTTTTCTTGCGCAGAGGCAACAATATCATCATTGTGGTGGCGGATAGGCTGGAAGGTGCTAAAGTAAGATTGGTTTACGCGGTCCATATCGATAGCAAAAATCTTGGCTACCTTAACGGCCATATCTTTTCCGCAATGAAGCTGTAAAAGGTGCAGCAATAAATGAAAGGTAGAGGTTGCACCTCCACTTGTAAATAATTTTCCGTCTTGTGTTACCGTTTTATCAGCCTTTAAATGAACCAACGGGAATGCAGTAGAAAATGCAGAGCATGCATCAACATGTGTGGTAGCAGCTTTACCATCCAACAGTCCTGATGCTGCAAGTAAAAATGCACCAGTACAAAAGGTAGCAATTTCTGCTCCTGCCGTATGCTGTTTGTTTAACCATGGGATATAGCCCCTGTTGGCTCCGATGCAATCTTTAATATCGTTGGTTGCAAATGATGGAACTAAAATCAGTTCGAACTGTCCGGCTTCTTGTAATGACACGCAAGGATGCGTACTAAAATTATAATTTTTATCGTCGAGGGTAATTAAACTAATGTTAAATGGTGTTTCAAGCGCATCTTTTCTGTAAAAACCATTAACAGTATCAAATACGTCTAAAATAGCCGCTATGCTTAATAATCTGAAGTTTTGGGGCAGTAAAACACCTACTTGTATCATTTGATTAAAAATTAAGGTATCGTAAATATATAAAAATTGTCTGAAATGCCCCTTAAGATTGACTTTTACGGCAATGGTGTTCATCTGAATTAACAACTAACTTTATTCTAGTTAATTACCTAATCAATAAACGATATGAAAACCACACCAACGAGTAGCAGGATGTACGGCTTTATAGTGCTTTACGAAATGCAAACAGATTTTTTAATAAGGGCCTTGGATGGCATAGACCAAAAGGATGCCCAAAAAAGATTAGAAAAAGCAAATCATATTGCATGGATTACAGGTAGTGTTGTACATGGCCGCTATTTTTTAGCGAAATCATTCGGTATCGATATTCCCTCTATAACCGACGAACTCTTTGCCAATAACAAAGGAATTATTGATGATGCCACTTATCCATCATTGGCAGATTTTATAAAGGACTGGGCAGCAATTTCTCCAAAGTTACAAGAAGCTTTAACTCAGGCTACCGATGAGAAATTGGAAGAGAAACTCAGTATGCCCGGAATGGAGATCACGCTGTTTGAAATGATCAGCTTTAGCAGTTACCGCGAAGCGAACTGTATCGGGCAAATTGCATTGTGGCGGAGATTATTAGGATACCCTGGAATGAATTACATGTAAGCTATGGAAAAGATAATAAAAGAAGCCAACGAAACTTTGTCGGCATTAGAAAACACTTTATCAAAATTTAATACTGCGCACGTTAATGCAGTACCTTTTAAAGGAAGCTGGACAGCCGGCCAATTGGCAGAACATATGATTTTGTCTAATTCCGGTTTTCTGCAGGTAATTAATGGGCCAGTAACAGAAACTGATAAACCAGCCGATTTAATGGTAAAGGAAATTAGAAAAGATTTTTTGAATTTCAATGTGAAGTACGATTCACCTAAGGAGATTTACCCTGAAGACAGGACGTATAACCAGCCTGAATTATTGAAAAGTTTAAAGGAGATCAGGGAAGGGATATCAAATGCGGTAACTGGCTTAGATTTAACTAAAACCTGTACTGCTTATGAGCTGCCTGGGTATGGCTTTCTAACTAGGTTAGAGGCAATTTATTTCGTCATTTATCATACACAACGACACGTACATCAATTGAAAAATATTTATAACGAGCTGGATAGCAATTGATTTTAGCTAAATTTATGAGAAACAACAGGCTTAATCTACTAAATCCCTATATCGGTAAATGGAAAACAGAAGGTTTAACAAAATCGGGTGATATAATCGCTGGAACAGATACCTACGAGTGGGTTGATGGTGGTTTTTTCTTAACGCATCAGGTAGATGTAGTGCTCTGTGATAAAAAGATCCGATCGTTAGAAATTACACATTATGATGATATGGAGGATGTTTTTAGGTCGCAATCGTTCGATAATGAAGGCAATATTTCAATATCTACCCTTAAAATTTACGATGATATCATTTTAATATTTGCCGATACTGAAAGATTTAAAGGGAATTTTAAAGCCAATACCATTGAAGGAATATGGGAACAATTTGATGGTAAAAACTGGGTGCATTGGATGGATATCAAATTAACAAAACTTGCAAATGAGCAATAAGGAACGCATGCAGAAAGCAGATCAGGTTGATGATTATATGGAAAAACTCGAGCATCCTTTTAAACAGGAAATCGAACGGTTACGGAGTATCATCCTGAATTCAAATTCTAAACTACAAGAAAGAGTGAAGTGGAATTCGCCAAGTTTTTACTATATAAAGGATTTGGCTGCGTTTAATCTTCGGGCTAATGGATATGTGCAGATCATTTTTATTTTTTACGATGGAAATATGATCGAAGATTCATCTCTATTGCAAGGCAATTGGAAAGATAGGCGCGAAGCAAGGTTTTCCAGTATGGTTGATGTTGAAGCGAAACAGCCTGCGCTTGAGCAGTTTGTAAATAATTGGATTAAACTAATTGAAAACAAATCATAATTAACTATCCCCGAAGGGAGAAAACGATAAATTTGGCATTCAATGGATGGTGAATTACGATTATAATACGAAATAGTCTGGAGTCAGCAGTCTTGAGTCAATAGTCCACGGTTCATAGCCTGGCAATAATCTAAATCTCAGGTGCGATAATATAAATCCCGGGTGTGGTAATATAATAAGCGAATAGACAACATAGATGATCTTTGGCTCATGGTTGATAAGATTATGGCTATTGAGCATAAAACTATAGGCCATCAACCAAAGCGATTAACCGATTATTACACCAATGAACTAATGGCTAATTAACTAATTAACCAATAAGAACCAATAACATTTATTATTTTTAAATATAGAAACCAAAAATTAAACCACTATGAAAATTGCAGTTATTATTGTACGCGTGCTTCTGGCCGCCATGTATCTTTTTGCTTCTGTGAGCTATTTTCTTAATATCATGCCAAAGGCTCCGGAAATGACAGCGGCACAAACGAGCTTTATGACAGGCTTAATGGCCTCTGTGTACCTTTTTCCATTGATTAAAATAACCGAACTGGTTGGAGGTATACTCTTGCTTATTGGCCGTACAGCACCTTTAGCTGCACTGGTAATTTTTCCGGTTACTTTAAATATTTTTCTTTACCATGCATTTTTAGGCCCGAAAGATTTACCTATGGTTGCAGTAATGCTGCTGTTTAATTTATTCCTGTTTTATGCTTATCGGGCTAAGTACCTGCCGATCGTTTCAAAGTAAATTTTATAGTTTTTAAACTTTCTCATACTTTTTCTCTTTATTTAGTGTTTCGATATAAGGTGTAATTATTATCTTTAAAAACTAACTAGAAATAAAAAATATGAGGAAGTTACCATTTTTAATGTTGCTTTTTGTTGCTGTATCGTTTTCTGCATTTGCACAGAACAAAGATGCTGTTGTGGGCAAATGGCTTAATCCTTCAGGAGAAGGGCAAATAGAGATTTATAAAAAAGGCGATAAATATTATGGGAAATTAGCCTGGATGAAGGAACCGAATATAAATGGTAAACCTAAATTAGACGTAAAAAACCCTGACGAAAAGCTACACAAGCGTGCCTTGTTGAATCTGGAAATATTGAAAGATTTTGTTTACGATGATGGTAAGTGGACTGATGGAACGATTTACGATCCTAAAAGCGGAAAAACGTATAGCTGTAACCTATCTTTAAAAAGTAACGATGTGTTAAACATTCGTGGTTATGTTGGCATTTCACTTTTAGGACGATCAGAAACTTTTAGACGAGTAAAATAATTAATAGATGAAAAAAATTTTATGGTGCCTTTTATTGGCACCTTTTTTTTGCGCTGCGCAATCGTATTCCATTAAACCATTGAATGAAAATACCAAAACCAGTTTACGCGGGTTAAGTGTAGTATCTGATCGGGTTACCTGGGTAAGTGGGAGTAATGGATCTGTAGGAAAAACTACTGATGGTGGTATAACCTGGAAATGGTTAAAACCTAAAGGATACGAAAAAATCGATTTCAGGGATATCGAAGCTTTCGATGATAAGCAGGCCATTATTGTGGGCATTGCATCGCCGGCGTATATTCTGAAAACCGTAGATGGTGGCGAAACCTGGACAGAAAATTATAAAAATGTAGATTCTGCAATATTTTTAGATGGGGTAAGTTTTTGGGATAAAAATAAAGGGCTCATTTTTGGCGATCCTATAAATGATAAAATGCAGCTACTTAAAACCGTAGATGCTGGTAAAACCTGGCAGGATATATCTGCAAACCTTACAACTAAATTAACAAAAGGTGAAGCGAGTTTTGCAGCCAGTGGTACAACCATTAAAGCACTGCCTGGTGGCAAAACCTGGATTGCATCTGGTGGAACAGTATCCAACATTTACTTTTCACCAGATTATGGACAAACCTGGCAAGTATTTAAATGCCCGATTTTACAGGGCGAAGGCAGTACTGGTCCTTTCTCAATCGATTTTTTTAACAAAAAAACAGGTGTAACCGTTGGTGGTAACTACCTAAAAGATAAAGAAAATTCGAATAATGTACTTTTAACGAGTGATGGAGGCAAAACCTGGCAAAAGCCAAGCACACCTGTTTTAGGCTTCCGATCGGGTGTAACCTATATTAATGCTAAAACCTTAGTTGCTACGGGTACTTCAGGAGCAGATATTTCTACTGATGGTGGCCAAAACTGGAAACACATTTCTGATAAAAGCTTTAATGCTGTTCAAAAAGCTAAAAAAGGTAAACAGGTTATTCTGGCTGGGGAAAAAGGTAATATCTATCAATTGGAGATTACTAAATAAAATTTCAGTCCGATTACGTAACAGTTGTATTGATAAAGTATCTAATCAGTAAAACGATTCAATAAATAAAAAAGATTGAAGCATGGGGATTGATAAAATTTTGTTTCTTTGCTGTCAACTAAAACTTTAATTTAAACATACACACTCACTCAATGGATTTTTTGCACACGATTTTAGGTGACGATATACAGGCCGGATTATTAATTATTTTAAATTTAATTGTGATCGAAAGTTTGCTTTCGGTTGATAATGCTGCTGTTTTGGCAACCATGGTAATGGATTTGCCAAAATCGCAAAGGGAAAAAGCACTTAAATATGGTATTATTGGTGCCTATGTTTTTAGAGGTATCTGTTTGTTCCTGGCGGCATGGTTGGTACAAATCTGGTGGCTAAAACCACTTGGCGGTTTATACCTGCTATACCTGGCTTTCGATTATTTTAGAAAAAAGAATAATAAAGGCAAGGAAGAAGAAGAGGAAGTAGACAAAAGCAAAAGCTGGATTTATAAATCTACTGTTGGCTTAATGGGTAATTTTTGGGCAACTGTTGCTTTAGTAGAGGTAATGGATTTGGCTTTCTCTATCGATAATGTTTTTGCTGCTGTGGCTTTTACCGATCACATCTGGTTAATCTATATCGGCGTTTTTATCGGGATTTTGGCTATGCGTTTTGTAGCACAGGCATTTGTGAAACTGATGGAGAAATTTACCTTTTTAGAAACGATAGCATTCATCGTAATTGGTGTTTTAGGAATTAAACTTACTTCATCGTTAGTGACGCATTTCTATCCGGAATCGCCTATTTCTCATGCTATTGAAAGTGAAAAAACAGATCTTTTTGTGTCTATTTTTACAGTAGCAATTTTCATCATACCAGTAGTAACATCCATATTGTTTAACTATCCAAAAAAACACAAAAGCGATATCATAATTTCGGATGATGCCGAAAAGGTATTGGATAAATCTTAAGTTGTAAGGCTTATCTGTGATAAATCTTACAATCAAACGTTATTAATATTACAATCAAATTTGTAATATTAGAATTTATAAAACAGATTAGGAAACAGGGTGCAATGGCTTTTTACAAACATTACTCATTCGATCTTTGGTTAACGTTGATTAAATCTAATCCAGCATTTAAACAGGAGAGAACACAATATTTTTATCAAAAATTTAATACCAAGCATAAAAGTATAGCAGAAGTTGCTGTAATTTTTCGCCAGGTAGATTTAATGGTTAATGCCATTAACGAGAAAACCGGGAAAAATGTAGATGCCGATGAAATGTATTTAATGGTTATTGGCATGATCAACGATTACGATTTTAATTTTCACGATATCGACCTGGACCAGCTTTATATTGAAATGGAAGCACTCATATTTATGTACATGCCTTTGTTGTATTGCAGCGATTGCTTGGATGTGCTGGCTAAAATTAAAGAATCAGACAAAAGCTCTACAAATATTTTAAGCAATACCGGTTTTATAAAAGGTAAAACGCTTAAAAAAGTAGTCAAGCACTTGGAGATCGATCAATTTATAGATTTTCAACTGTATTCTGATGAAGTTCGGATGTCTAAACCCAATGCCGGATTTTTTCAGTTGATGCTGGATACCATCGACAGAACAAGACACCCTGGATTATTATTAAAAGAGGTGATCCACGTTGGCGATAACCCCCATGCTGATGTTCGCGGGGCAGAAGCAATGGGAATTAACAGCATGCTCATCAATTCCAATCACCTATCTATCTCAAACCTACTCTATGATACCGTATAGTTATTCACTCCATAAAATAGACAATACAGCCAATTTTGGCTTTAGTGCCGACGAGTACAGCCGTTTTAAATTTGGCGATGATCTGGTAGCCAGATCTTTCGGAAAAGATTTAGCCGATGGCTTTATCCGCTATTATTTGGCTGATAATGTAATAACCGATCAGATTGTGGTTATTTCTAGTCCTTATAGTTTTATTCCAACGGCAACCTTTGCCATGAAAAACTATTTCGTTTGCCAGCTTAACCGTTGGTTAGTCGAAAATGGTGGTTTGGCTGTACAGGAAACCAAAGTGCACAGAACCATTACCTATAAAGAAGATTATGGGGAGTTAAGTGCTGAAGAAAGGCTTTCGCTCATCGGTAACGATTCATTCCATATTGATAAAGATTTTCTGGTAGGTAAAACCCTGTTGTTTCTGGATGATATTAAAATTACCGGAAGCCACGAGCGGATGATCTTAAAAATGGCAAAGGAATATGGTTTAAAGAACGAAATGCATATGCTTTATTTTGCCGAACTGGTGAATAAAAACATCCATCCCAATGTAGAAAATTTTCTGAATTACCATCAGATAAAATCTATTTTTGATCTGGAAGAGATTATTGATAGCGGCAATTTTAGGTTTAACACCCGTATTGTGAAATACATTTTAAATACTACTTCGAGCAGTTTTAATCTGTTTTTAGAACGCCGAAGTACCGATTTTATCAACCAGCTTTACGATCTATCTTTAGGGAATAATTACCATACCATAGAGGCGTATTCGAAAAATTTACATCTTATAAAAGACTATATCAAAAACAACAATTATAAATTAATTTAAATATGGCTATTAATTTGCAAAAGGGGCAAAGAGAAAATATCGATGCTCCTAAATTTACAATAGGTTTAGGTTGGGACACCAACAGCTCTTCAACAGGTTCTGCATTCGATTTAGATGCTTCTATTTTTTTACTGAACGATCAAAAAAAACTAATTTCTGACGAAAACTTTGTGTTCTATAACAATTTGGTTTCTCCAGATGGTTCGGTTGAACACACAGGTGATAACTTAACCGGTGATGGCGATGGCGATGATGAGCAGATCAAAATAGATTTAACCAAAGCTGATGCTAAAGTAAACGAAATCTGTATTGTGGTAACCATTCATGATGCTGATAACAGAAGACAAAATTTTGGTCAGGTTAGAAATTCCTTCATCCGTATTTTTGATGCTGTAACCAATGAGGTGATCTTAAAATATGAATTAGAAGAGGATTTCTCTATCGAAACAGCAGTAGAATTTGGAAGGATTTACAAACGCGAAGGCAAATGGAAATTTGAAGCCGTTGGCGTAGGTATGAAAGGTGGCTTACAGGATTATATAAACAAATATCAATAATATTATGGCAATCAATCTTCAAAAAGGACAGCGTATCAGTCTAGAAAAAAGCAACGGTAGCAAACTTCAAAATGTTTGCGTTGGTATTAACTGGGGCGCAATTGAAAAGAAAGGCATGTTCGGTTTCGGATCATCAAAAGAAGCTGTAGATTTAGATGGAAGCTGCGCATTATATAATGAAAACAAACAACTTTTAGAGGTAGTTTATTTTGGTAACCTAAAATCTAAAAACGGTTCTGTAAAACACAGTGGAGATGATTTAACAGGCGACATGGGCGGCGATGATGGCTTAGACAACGAGATTATCACACTTGATTTCTCTCAGTTAGATGCTAGTGTAAACTATGTTGCCTTTGTTTTGAACAGCTTTAGAGGTCACGATTTTGGCACAATTCCTTTTGCTTCAATCCGCATTTATGAAGGAACAACGAAACGTGTTAACGAGGTTTTTGCTAAATTCGATATTGCTAACGGATCTAACTTTGCTGGTCACGTATCGATGGTAATGGGTGTTTTTTACAAGAAAAACGGTGAATGGAAATTTAACGCTATTGGTGAACCAACAAAGGATAAAAAACTGGAAGATACCGTTAAAACCGTAACTCAAAACTATTTATAAGCCTTAAAGCTGGTAATTGATCAAACTATGGAAACCAACCCAAACGTTACCCAAGCCCTTACTCCGGTTAAGCTGGATAAAGATGGCAATGTGGATCTCGAGAAAATAACCTCCGAGGAAACGCTTAAATACAATGAGATTGGAAAATCGTTAGAACCATCAGACGTAAATTCTATCTTGAATTACGGAAGCGATGCCCAAAACTCAATGGAAAAATACAGTAACGAGTTTTTATCGTCTGTACGGACTTATAACAGCGGCGAAGTTGGCGGTTTAATTAACGAACTGCTTACCGAACTGAACTATATAGATGTTTCAGAATTGGAACAGAGTGCATTTAAGAACTTCATTTCTAAAATCCCGTTTTTAAAGAGCCTTGTTGTTGATGTAAAGAAACTTTTCCAGAAGTATGATGTAGTGGTGAATAATATTGATAAAATCACCAACAAAATTAAAGCTGGTAGGTTAAACTCCATTAAAGACAACAGTTCGCTGCAAACCATGTTCGATAGCAATGTTGGTTATATCCATCAAATGGAAGAACTGATTATTGCCGGACAGATGAAATATAACGAGCTGAACATCAAGCTTGCTGAAATGGAAGGCCGACCTGCCGATTATCAGGATTATGAAATTGCCGATTTAAGGGATTTCATTAGCCGTTTGGATAAAAGACTGGCCGATATGAAGATTGTTCGTTTCATTATGCTGCAATCTTTAGCGCAGATCCGTGTGGTGCAGAACAACAATACCTCAATTGCAGAAAAAGCACAGTCGATTGTGTCTACAACCATTCCGGTGTGGAAAAATCAATTGACTATTGCTGTTGCTTTACAAAGGCAAAAAGCCAATGTAGAGATGCAGAAGAAAATTTCGGATACTACAAATACCATTTTGCAGAAAAATGCGGAGATGCTGAAACAAAACAGTATTGATGTAGCCAGAGAGAATGAAAAAACAGTAGTATCTTTGGAAACATTAAAACAAACTACTTCATCGTTGATTGAAACGCTTAATGAGGTTAAACAGATCCATGAAGCGGGTGCACAGAGCAGAAGGGTGTTAGATGGCGAACTTAAAACTTTGGAAACAGAGTTGAAAAAGAACGTTACGAGGGTGAGTTAATTAAAATATGGATGAATACCGCTTAAATATTATCAAAAAATCAAGTGCAGAGATCAACCGTTTACAGTTGCTCTCTGTATTTTTTGATGATGAAGTGATTTATAAAATTTACTTAAGAAGCCAGGTTATTCATCAACTTTTTGCCAACAACGAAGAACTGGAGATCGAAAAATTAGATCTTTTCCATCTTCAGTTTACCGATAGTGTGATTGAGCTGCTCAAAAAGATTAAAAAGAGCAATGAAAAAAACGTATCACTCATCTACGATGAAATTGATCTGAACGAAGAGCTTATCGATCGCATGGCAAGTGCGCTTGTCGGTCAGAAAGGTTTTCAGCAGGATAAACAAAAACAATCGCTTAAAGTCAACTTATCGCTGCGCAAGTTGTTCAGTGTATTGTCTGAGCTCAGTGCCGACTTCCCCTTTTCTAAAAATATCAACGTTTTTAGTTCTAAATACGCCAACGATTTTTATTTCGATCTCACTACTGATCAATTTGCTAAACTGATTGATTTTCAGCGTAAACAGGTATATACCAATGTTTATGCAACCATCGAGAAAAAGCTGATGGGCAAGTTGTGTAAATACGATTTTAGGACCGAATTTTACATTGGTTTAAAATCGGGCGAACTGGTAATTGAAGTATATAAATTTTTAGATATAGACAGTTATTACCTGTTTTTTCCCAGCAGAAACCTGTTCTTATTCTGCGATTTAACCATTTTGAAAGATTTGGATATGTCTAATAACCTTTCTGAGCGTGAGCGGATTGTACAAGAACTACAATATAAAAACGACAAGTTAAAAAGTAACGCTGCGGTTTTAAAAACGGCAATTCCTAATGAGGTTGTTAATTTATTAGAAGATAGTTACGGTAAAATATCAGATATCAATTTCTTAAACCACCTCAATAATTTCGATGTTCAATCGAATATTTTGAAGACCATGCTGAAGACAGATTTGTTTTAAATATAATTGTTCGTCATTGCGAGGAGGAACGACGAAGCAATCTTACAGCTAAGGGTTTATACAAGGTTAGTTAAGTTTTTGGAAATCAGTTACAGTGCTTTTCGGTATTGGCAGTCCCGCTTTTTATGCCAAGTCCTCGCTCGTGCCTCGCTGTGGGCTTTACATTGCAATCGGGTTTAAGGAGCAGAGTTAGTGGTACTATTAACGATATTCTACCTGCCAACTTTTGTTAAATAAACCCGACAGAGCGGAATAGCCCGCAGCGCAGCGAGGACTATGAGCGATGGCGGGGCCACAGCACCTATGAAACACTGAACACATGTTTACAAAATAGAGAAGTCGTCATTGCGAAGAGGAACAACAGCCTGCCCCGATTTTTCGGGGAAGCAATCTTACAAAACTCGCTAATTGATCTGATACATTCAGATTGCTTCGTCAGCCGAAAAAGCCTTCTCGCATCCGATAGCTATCGGATGAAGATTCATCAGGGAAATCTCCAATGTGAGACATAATTTGTTCAATAATAGGCTAATAGCCAAAGAAGTCAAGTTTTTAAAACTTGACTTCTTTTTTATAATTGTCTAATTACTATCTCGTTAATATTGACAGTTTCTGTTTAAACAAATCAATTGTTCTGCTCCAGGCAAGTTTTGCTGCGGTTTCGTTGTATCTCGTTGGTGAGGTATTGTTGTTAAAGGCGTGGTTTACACCATCGTAGATGTAAATTTTGTAATCAATTTTATTGTCTTTTAAAGCCTGTTCATAAGCTGGGATTCCTGCATTGATGCGTTCATCCAAACCGCCGTAATGGAGCATTAAACTCGCTTTAATTTTAGGAACATCAACTACGTTGGCCTGTGCGCCATAATAAGCAACTGCAGCCTGTAGTTTAGGATCGTTAACCGCTAACTTGTTTGCCATTCCACCGCCCCAACAAAAACCAACACAACCCACCTTACCATTTCCATCTTTCCTGTTGCGTAAATATTCCAGCCCTTTTAAATAGTTCTGTAAATTCTTTTCAGGATCTAATTTGCCGATCAACTCGCGCCCCTTATCTTCGTCTGTCGGGGTTCCACCAAGCGGCGAAAGGGCATCAACACCAAGCGCAAGGAAACCTTCGGCGGCAACACGTTTGGTTACATCAATAATATGTGGGTTTAAACCTCGGTTTTCATGAATAACCAGTACACAGCCCAAATTCTTTTTGCCCTTTGGTTTAGCCAGTACAGCTTTCATATCACCATCAGCGCCAGGATAAGTAATATTCTCAACTTCGATGTCATCACTGCTAAAATCTGCAGCAGCAGCGTAGTTATTCTCGAGCATAGGCAGAATAGTGATGGCCAATGCTGTACTACCAGCCAGGATAGCCAATTTTCTCATAAAATCTTTTCTGCTTACCTGGCTGTGGGTATACTCATCGTACAGGTTAATTATTTTCTGGTCCATCTTATTGATTTAGAATTACTATACAAGATAGAAAAGGATGTCGAGATTTGAGGCAGCATTGCCTAAAAGTTACAATACATTTCTTCCCATTTTTTAATCAACATTACACGGTGTTTGGTATATCTAGGTGTTAAAAAAGCATTCGACCAATCGTCGTAATTATCATAAAAGAATTTCAAGAAGAAGATATGAAAGGTAATACCCAGATAAGGAATAGCTTTTAATTCATCATCAGTTAATGGACGCACTTGTTGGTAAGCGTTTAGAAAGGTATCGAAATCCTTTTCTGCCTGTTCTTTGGAGATTAGGTTATTCAATTGGTGGAAGAAATAATGGTTAAGGAACGACATTAAATCGTTGATCAGGTAACCCTCGCCTGCAAAATCGAAATCAAAGAAGGTAATTTTTCCCTGCTCATTAAAATGGAAATTTTTAGGGAAAAAATCATAGTGGCAATAGCCATAACTGAATTTTGAGGTGTCAAACGCTTCGAATTTTTTTACTACTTTATCTGCGATGTTTGTCAGATAGTCAAATTCCTCAGGCATTTCTGAGAAATGTGGCTTCAAATCTCTCAATGGATCATATAAGGTGGTTTCAAAGCTGAATACAGGTCGAGGGTTATTGAGCTTTAACGAAGAAGTAGTTTGATGCAGTTTGGCCATATCACGGCCTAATTGCGTGAGGTGTGTATTTTCGAGGTCCAGAATTACTTTTCCCTCTGCGAAAGAAAACAGTATGCCGTTTCTTATACCCTCTATGGCATTAAATTGTTGGATCTGTTTTCCTTCCACATCAGTAATTGGGTAGGAAACCGAATTTCCATTTGCTTTAAGAATGTTGAGCAACTCTACTTCAGCTTCAATTTCGTTGCGTTTACGATGTGCATAGCGGTAGATTTTGAAGATATATTTCTGGTTCAGATTTTTCAGCACATAAGTATCGCTTACATTTCTGATGAGTAATCGGCATATTGTAGATGGATCTAACTGATAAGCTTCAATTAAATAATCTTTTAAAGCAGCGGCTGATAAGGTGGAGTATTGCGCGGGGAAGATATTCTGCATACGATGGCGTTGGGATTTCAAATATAAATTTTCAAAACGACATCTTAGCGATTAATTAAGACTACCTTACTCATCTTAGGCATGCTGTTTTAAGATTAAACCAATCTGTTGGAGAAAATATTTAATTGCCTTATCGATAGTTTTATCGAAGATAAAGTAGGGATTGCCGAGAACTTTTTAAGTGTTTCTTTAGCGGCACACCTTAAAGATAACCTGATGGGGTTATTCGAGAACAAAAAATTTCTAAATGCTGGTGTGGGTAACGATGCAGTAGTGAATCAGGATAAACTGATCAGGAGCGATGTAATTTACTGGCTCGATAGAAAACACCAAAACCAATACGAAAATGATTTCTTCGATTTGATCGACGAATTTGTTGCATACTTAAACCGTACCTGCTACACCAGTATCACTGGTTACGAGTTTCATTATACGCTTTATGAATCGGGTACATTTTACAAAAAACATATCGATCAGTTTCAGAATAATGGAAGTAGGCAATACTCGATGATTATGTATTTAAACGCAGATTGGAAAGTAGCAGATGGGGGAGAACTGCGCATTTATCATGTTGATGAAGAGCAGAATATCTCGCCTAATAATGGTAAAAGTGTTTTCTTTAAGAGTTCTGATCTGGCACACGAAGTACTCCTTACCCATAAACAAAGAATGAGTATTACAGGATGGCTTAAAATTTAATCTTCAATATCGACAACTGTTAGATGTATTGGAAGCTAGTAAAAGTGATCAGGTAGCTGTGGTAGCGTAAAAAAGGAACTGCTTATACAAGAGATTTCCATCCAAAGATGCGTCCTGCTGAACTTGTTTCAGCATCTATTTTTGAAATCGTTATTGATAAGGAGACTGTATCATAAGTATAGAATTGTCATCCTGTCCAAAGGACTCCTACGGAGAGCCTGTCGAAGGACCTGTTTATATCTCGAAAGGCGTTTCGACTACTTGTCCCGATTTTTCGGGAAGCTCAACGTGACAAATTCGAATGGAACTATAACTTATGATACAGCCTGAACGATCCTCTCCATAGCTTCCAGGTTTGGTTATACTCCACTCGAAATGACGCATGACTAGGTGATGAAATAAAAAAGCGCCATTTCCTCATTTCAGGATTGGCGCTTCGCATATTTAAACGACTAGGTTTAATACGATTATCATCAATTTGCACGGAAACCTTTTGGTGTGCATTGCATCTGACGTTTAAAAAATATGTTAAAATTGGCCGGGTATTCGAAACCCAAGCAATAGGCTATCTGTGCAATATTCCATTCGGTATGTTTTAGCAAGGCCACCGCTTCGGTTGCTATCCTTCTCGAAATATGCTCAGAGGTAGTTTTGCCCGTTACTTCTTTTACGGCATGGTTTAAATGATTTACATGTACCAACAAGCGGCAGGCAAAATCGTGGGCCGTTTTTAACTCCAAAATATGCTCTGTAGAACCAATAGGAAACTGCCTTTCCAATAACTCGATAAATAATGAAGTTAAACGTGCCGATGCATTATTTTGCTTAAAAATAATATCCTGAGGTTTAACTTTTAGCGCTTCGTGAACAATAAGCTGCACATAATTTCTTAGCAAATCATATTTATGGATGTAATCGCCATCCATTTCTTTCATCATTTTAGAGAAGATATCCGTTAATATTACTTCCTGTTCTTCGTTAATGTGGATTACCGGACTATCATTTATGCGCCATAATAAAGAATCGCGAAGGGTTTCGTTACGGTTATAGATAAAATTCTCCGTAAATAAACAGAAAAACCCAGCGGGTTTTGGGGAAGTACTTTCCCAGGAATACGGGATATTTGGATTGGTAAACAGCAATGCCCGGCCTTTGATTTCGATCTGCGCATCAGGGTAATGCAAAATACCTTTGCCAATGATTAGTGAAATCTTATAAAAATCTCTGCGGCTAAAAACAGATGGTACATTGCTGCAAACGGTAGTCCTGTTAAAAACATTAAAGTGCCCGATATCATTGATCATCCCTAAGCTCGGTGTAGGAATTTCTGGACGCGTGATTTTTAATTTATTATAAAAATCTTCTAATGTTTCTTTTTTTTGAAGGGTAGAAAGCTCTTGATTTTTTGATAACATATTTTAAGTGCTTAATACAGTAAAGTTAGGGTTTAATCGTCATTCCTTCGTGCATTTCCTCGGTTGGTTCTGCCACTAATTTGTCACCTTCTGTTAAATCGCCAAAAACTTCTACCTTATCGTCGGTTTCTCTACCTTTTTTTACCCCCACTTTAACCGCCTTGTTATCGGCTACTTTTAACACGAATAATCCTTCACTGGTATCCAACAAAGCTTTTTTAGAAATAATAAAGGTACTGGCGTTGGCCGGCAGGGGAATGTTCACCTCTGCAACCATGCCCGGCAATAAAATTTTTGAAGCATTTGGCACATCCATTTCAATGCGTTCAGCGCGTAAGCGTAAATCTAAGGCACCTGATAAACGCTTCACTTTAGCTATAAAGGTTTGGCTGGGTAAAGATTTAACTGTAAAACTGATCTCATCACCAGCCTTTAAATATCCGGTATACACCTCAGGAATAGAAACCGCCAAACGTAAGTTTTTCTGATCCTGCAAAGTAAACAACGGCAAATCAGATCCTTTACCTGTTGGACCCACATATGCACCTAAATTTACATTTCTGGCTGATATAATTCCGCTGAACGGTGCCCTGATGGTTAAATAATCCTGAACCGAACCTACCTCTTTATAGGCCGCTTTTGCAGCTTCGAGCTGTGCCAGGTCTGCGTTCTTTTTTGCCATCGCCTGATCGAGATCATTGGTGGAAATGGTACCAGGGGTTTTACTGGTTTCATACAAACGGTTGTAATTGGCTTTGCTGGCAGTATAAATCGCTTCCTGTGCTTTTATCCTCGACTGTGTTGCCGCCAACTGCGAAGTCATTTCTGGAGCTTCCAAAGTCATTAATAATTGGCCTTTGCTTACTTCTGAGCCGATATCAACCTTTAAGGTTTTCACAAAACTGCTTACTTTGGCATATAAATCAACTTGCTGCAAAGCAATTAATTCGCCTGGTAAATTCAGTTTGGTTGATAGTTTCTCTTTTTTAAGCTCGAAGGTGGCTATTGTTGCTTCTTTTTCTTTCTTGGCTGTTACTTTCGATTCGGAGTGCCCACAGCCATATATGGCCGTTAGCATTAAAAATCCTGTACTTAATAATCCTGTTGAAAATATCTTCCTATTCATTTGTAATGATGATTTATGCGTTTTCTTGTAAACCTTTAATGTAATGGATGCTTTCTTCGTCTTCCGGATCAAGCGATATCGAATCGGTAGTCTGTTTTCCCTGAACCCATGCAAATACCAACGGCAATATAATGAGTACGGCGAATGTTGAAGCCAATAAACCACCAATAACTGCTCTGCCCAGTGGTGAAACTGCTCCACCACCTTCGCCATGTCCAATGGCCATTGGCAACATCCCTGCAATCATCGCAATACTTGTCATAATGATTGGGCGTAAACGTAAAGCTGCTGCTTCGCGTGCCGATTCGAGTGCATTGCCGTTGTGCTTCCTTAATTGCTCAGCATTGGTGATGAGCAATACCGCATTGGCGATAGATACCCCAACCGACATGATAATCCCCATATACGATTGAAGGTTCAAGGTTGATCCGGTAAGGGTTAATAACAATAGTGAGCCTAAAATAACCGCTGGCACAGTGGCTAAAATAACCAATGGAACTTTAAAAGACTGGAAATTAGCTGCCAGCATCAAGAAAATTACCACAATGGCCACAAATAAACCTGATTGTAAGCTATCTAAAGTATCTGTTAACACTTTACTTAAACCAATGGCAGTAACATTTAACCCCCTTGGCAGTTCACCAATGGCTGCAATGGCTTTTTCTACATCTTTTGATGCTGTTCCCAAATCGGTATGGTAAAGGTTTGCCGTTACCGATAAGAAAGGCATCGCGCCAATGTTATCATTTTCACCAGCAGTAGTATCGGGAGTGATTTTGGCTACGTCGCTTAAAACTGGTCGGGCTGAGTTTTTTAACAAAGGTATTTCGCCAATATCATCTTTGCTGGTCATCTGGTTAAGTGGCACCTGAACCTGAACACTATAAGGCAAAGCCGCTTTTTCATCCAACCAGATGTTTTTATCGGTATAACGGGATGATGAAGTTGAGGCAATTAATGATCTCGAAATATCAGCCATGTCTACCCCAATCTGTGCTGCACGTGTCCTGTCGATATCGATATTTAAAGATGGATATTTAATGGGTTGTGCTAGCTGAACATCCCTCATGTATGGGATTTCTTTTAATTCCGCCAGGATTTTATTCGCATACTTTTCATTCAGTTTTTTGTTTTTACCTGCAATACGCACTTCAACAGGAGTGGGAGAGCCTTGGCTTAATACTTTATCTGTTAGTTCTATAGGCTCGAAAGAAAGTTTAACATCAGGTAAAAGTGTTTTGATTTTTTCTCTGAACTGATCCTTGAAATCGTCCATGTCTTCTTCGTAATCTTTTAAACTTACCTGGAAAACGGCCTCATGCGGACCAGCCATAAACTGATAAATCGGATTTACCGAAAATTGGGCGGGGTGCTGACCAACATAAACGGAAGAAATACCCATGTGTTCTTCGCCAACCATTTTTTTCAACTCAGCCAAAACCACATTTGCTTTTTCTTCGGTACGTTCTAAACGTGTTCCATCGGGTGCGCGTAAACGTAATTGAAACTGACTTGAGTTCACCCTTGGCAAAACATCTCGGCCAATATTAGCCAACAAGAGGGCGGCCAAACCAATAATCACCACCAGATAAAGTAGCACAACTGGTTTTCGGTAAGGCAGTATCCGATCAAGGAAACGCATAAAACGGTTCCGGAACTTATCAAAGAAACCAATTTTACCATTGCCACTAAAATCTTCACGTTCTACCAGTACTCTTTTCTGGTTCAAGGTATCTTTCTCCGATTCGAGTGTAATGCCGGTTGCTGCAAAATCAGCCTCATCCTGTGTAATCCCTGGATGATTTTTATTTCCTTTTTTAGGGTGTGCAACCATCAGCCAGTTGGCCATAATCGGTACGAAAGTTTGCGATAACAGAAATGAAACCACCATCGAAAAGCCGATGGCCAGTGCCAAGGGTAAGAATAAGGCCCCTGGAATGCCTGTCATGGTAAAGGCAGGCGCAAATACGGCAAGGATACAGAATAGAATCAAAAGTTTCGGGAAAGCGATTTCCTTACAGGCATCCCAAATGGCCAGTGCCTTGGGCTTGCCCATATCAAAATGCTGGTGGATGTTTTCTATCGTTACAGTCGATTCATCTACCAAGATACCAATGGCTAAAGCCAATCCGCTCAGCGTCATGATATTGATCGTTTGTCCGAATAATTTCAGGAACAAAACACCAGCGATAATAGAGGTAGGAATGGTGAGGATTACGATCAATGCCGCACGTTTATCACCAAGGAAGAGTAAAACCATCAACCCCGTTAATATCGCACCTATTGCCCCCTCACTGATCAGACTTTTTACGGCGTTGATTACATAAACAGACTGGTCGAACTCGTAAGAAAGCTTAACGTCTTCCGGTAAGGTATTCTGGATGTTCGGTAGGTTTTTCTTTAAATTTTTAACCACATCCCAGGTAGAGGCATCTCCGGATTTAGCAATACTTAAATATACGGAGCGTTTGCCGTTGATTAAAGCATAACCCGCTACTAAATCGGCTCCATCTTTAACAGTAGCCACATCGCGAAGCTGTAAATTCTGCACACTGCCTTTAAATAAAGGAATGGTTTCAAAATCTTTAACTTTTTTAATGGTATAATTGGTAGGAGTGATATAGTTTTTATCGCCAATCCTCACATTTCCTGAAGGTGCGGTCTGATTATTTAGCCTGATGGCTTCAACCACTTGGTCTACTGTTAGGTTATGTGAACGCAAAAGTGATGGATTCACATTGATTTCTATTGTTCTTGGACTACCGCCAAAGGGAGCAGGAGAAAGTAAGCCCGGAATAGCGGAGAAACTAGGGCGCACATAGGTGTTGGCCAAATCTTGCAGTTCATTATTGGTGCGAATAGGGCTGCTCAATACCAATTGTCCAACCGGAAGCGACGAAGCATCAAAACGGATAACGAATGGTGGTTGCGAACCTGGTGGGAAAATGGCTTGTGCTCTGGTAGATAGGGCGCTTAGCTCTGCTGCTGCCTGAGCCATGTTGGTGCCTTCGTAATAAGTAAGTTTCATTAACATTAAACCCTGCGTATTTTTGGTTTCGATACTTTTAATACCGTTTGCAAAAAGAAGGATATTAACGTACTGTTTACCAAAGTAAGCCTCCATCTGGTCGGGTGTGTAACCGCCAAATGGGTGAGCAATATAAATTACCGGAAGGTTCATCTGCGGAAGGATATCAACCTTGATCTGGTTGATGGCCCCAATACCGAAAAAGAACAATCCAGCCACTAAAACTAAGATGGATATGGGTTTGCGGAGTGCGAAACGTATTAAATTCATTTATATAGCCAGATTAAAATTCGTTGATAAATAGGTCGTAATTGCCAAGTGCTGCCGATTTTAACAACAAAGCCTGCCAAACATTGGTAAAGGCAATATCCCGATCGGTTTCGGCTCGGTTTAATGTGAAAAGTGCCTGGGTAAGATCTACCAATGTGGTGAGCCCGTTTTTGTAAAGCGTATTTTTCTGCAGATAAGCATCCGATGCAGCTTTTACCTGGATAGGTGCTTCTCTATAATTGGCCAAAGCATTGGTCAATTTGGTTTCAGCTAGTGCCAATTGCGCTTTCAACTGTTGATCAACAAGGTTATATTCTTCCTTTAAACCCTGGCTAATGTATTCTTGTGCACGTACCTGTGGACGGTTTTTAAGTAAAGTTGACAGGTTCCAGGTCATTCCTATGCCAATCAAATAGTTTCCGCGGGTAGGATTTATACCATCTGTATAACTGGTAGAATAAGCAGTTTGGTCTAAGGCATATCCTGGACTAAAACCCGAACCGCGGCCTTGCATTACACCAAAAAAACTAAAGGTTGGATAATATAATTTTTTAAAATAATTAACCTGTTGCTGGCTAACATCTACGCGGTTTTGGTAAAACTTTAAAAGTGGGTGTGAGTTTTTGATCACTGTATCTTCCAGCAGATTGCCAGGGATACGCGTAATCGAAGCGGTATCCAGATCGTATGAGGTTGCTGTTAATCCCATTAAAACGCCCAGGCGGTTGGCCTGTTCCTGTTCCAGATCTTTAGCTTTTGTTAAAGCAATTTTGGCGCTAGATACTTCGGCTTTTGCGAAAGAAGAATCTACCCCTGCAATTAATCCGTTTTTAGCCCTGATTACGGCAGTATTTTTAAACGTAACAGCCCGATCGAGATTTTTCTGTTGTGATTTGCTTAACCTTTGCGCAGCAAGCAAATTTAAATAAGCTGCAGAAACACGAATTTCCTGCTGGAATTTTTCCTGTTCCAGGTCGTTTTTGTCTCTTTGGTAAGCGGCATCGGCAATTTTAATGCGTTCTCTGATTTTTCCAAAAGTGAAGAAATCCCAGTTTACGTTGGCCAGATAAAGCCCGCCAAATGCGGCATTCCAGTTCTGTTTTTCTAAAGAAGGACCAGAGGAAGCTGTTCCCAGGCCACCAAGACCATATTGTGGTCCGTTTTGGCCGTTAATGGTTCCATAATCTTGTTGTGCACTTAAGCTGAAGTTTGGCAAATACTCTCTTTTTGCCTGTTGGATAGAAGATTTTGATGCATTTGCATAATTATCTTTTGCCTTTATGGTGCCATAATTGCTTAACGCGGTATTAACAGCTTGCTTAAGACTAAGCGTTTGCGCATTTACGCTGATGGATAGATTAATAAATGATAATAGCGAAAAATAAAATAAAGATGTACGAGACATAGTGTATAATTTACACGGCAAATGTAAATTATGATCGCAATATCAAAGTATTCGGTTCAAATCAAAAATTATGCGAATCAAATAATAATCGAATTGTTACTTAAGGGTTGATAAGGGGCAATTTATACTGCTAAAAACAACAAGGAGGCTGTATCATAAACTGTCTTGAAGTATCGTCATCTCGACCGTAGTGTTCCAAAGGAGTTCCTTTGGAACATTATGCGTTGCTCCGGTTGAGATGATGCCGATTTTTAGAATCTATAAATGGTACCCTGTCGAAGAACTTGCTTAAATATCTGGGAAGACGTTTCGACTATTGTTCCGATTCTTCCTATCGTGTGGACACAATTCCATTCATCATACGTCATTCCCGTGAAAACGGGAATCTTAAAGCTTTAGACATTGCTCATTAATCTTTCTTGTTGCATTAAGATTGCCAGTCAAGCTGGCAATGACGGTCAATGCTAAGGATATTGCAAAAGGTGTGTCCACAAGGTAGGGTTCTTCGGGAAGTTCAATGTTACAAATTCAGATGGAATTCCAAATATGATACAGCCTGTTATTAACAACGAGTTTAGGATTCCTCTGTATAACTTTTAAAATTATCCAGAATGGCTTGCCAGCCAACACGTTGCATTTCGATAGGGTTGGTAGATTCTGCATCGAAAGTTTCGGTTATCCTGGTTTGTTCACTTAATGCATCAAAAACAATGCTTACGGTTCTGCCATCTTCCATGGTATATTCGATTTTTTTGTTTTGATCAACCGTGGTGTAAGTTCCTCCGAAATCAAAACTCATGCTGCCATCTTTTGCAGCCATGGTGCTTTTAAATTTGCCACCAACTTTTAAATCGTTTTCTGAATAAGGGGTATGCCAATCGGGTGAGGCAAAACTCCATTTGGTGATGTGATCCGGATTATTCCAAAATTCCCAAACTTTTTCTACCGGTGCATTTACTGTAGTTTCTACGGTGATTGATGTGCTATTTTCCATTTTTTCTTGGTTTAAAATTGTTAAATAAAGTTATAGGAACTTTTGAAGCCTAGAAAGTGTAAATGCGACAAATTAAGGGGTGAAATGCCCCTTAATTTTTTCTGTTAGTACCGGTTAAAAATGTTATTTTGTTAATGTATATCGGTATAAATAAAGGTAACAGTATCTTTTGATACCAATCCGCTCATATTCCCACCTGTGTAAACTGCTTTATAACTTGATCCTTTTTTTAGATCGTAAGCCTTAAGCAGATCAGCATTGGCAACTAAACTATCGCCTGGATTTACCTTGGTATAACTCGATGCGGGAGGTGGCATCATTCTTTTGGCCATTGCACCTTTGTACTGCGCTTCTTCTCCTTTTTCATCGATAATGCTTAAATAGCTACTCATTAACGGTTCAAATGGTGTGTGCCAGATACAGAAACTTTTTGCAGTATCAGTGTTATTGTACACCACAAACCTTAACAATAACGGATCGCCAGAGGCTACGTTACCATTTATTTTTATTTTGACTTCCAGCGAATCGGTTTTGTTTGTAGTACCTGTTTGCGCTGTGCTTTCGCTCTTGCTGTTAGCCGTATTTCTTGTGGCCTCACTACAGGCCGAAAATAATACTAAAAGAGCAGGGATAATTAATTTGATGTTTTTCATGAGGGTTTTAGTTTATAAGCAATCGAAAATCAATATTGTTTGAATGAATCAAACTAAATCGATTAAGTATTGGCAAATATAGAATACTTATTTACAGATAAGAAATCTGTTTTTGATAGATCTCGAAAGATAATTCTGTTTGCAACGGGAATAGCGGGTTTTGCATTTGTAATGCGAAATAGGAAGTCTAATGGCGATAAAATCGCTCTTCTCGCCCATCCCCGTTACAAACGGGGGACGATATTGGGTCTCCGTGGCAAAAAACTAAAGTCTTAGCGTGATGCTAAACTAGGTGATTGGAAAACTAATTCGCATTTACTAAAAAGTGAGCGATACGGCAGGCATAACCTGTTGATTTTGGGTTGTGCTGATCGCTGATACGTACACTTAATTTATGCGTGCCGTTAGTTAGTTGATCGCCCAGGAGCAGGTACCATGGTAAATGTAAGCTCGAACTCCACTGTGTGTACAGATCAATCATTTTTTCTTCTCCATTATCTATGCGGTAATGAAGCGCTCCAGCATCCGGACCCGATAAAATAGCAATCCCCACGGCATTGCCTTTAAATATTAAATCGAAGGTACTGTTCCTTGTGCTGCTTTCGAGCACTGGGATATTAACAAAACCTGGCCTTCCTTCCAGCCCGTGGGTTGGCTTCCAGTTTTTAGTTATGCTAAAAGTATTTAAGTTTTCGGCAGAAGTAATACTGATGTATTGTCCTTTTGCATAAGCAAATTTATCAATGATTTTAGGGAGGTTACCCGTCGGTTTCTTGTTTGCATTTTTCTGATTTTCTTCCAGATAAGTTTTAATGGTATTGAAATAAAGTTGCTGGCCAAAAGGTGATGGGTGCAGGTCTTTAAAATCACTTTTCCAGGTAAATTCTCTATTGGCAATACGTTTATCAACTTCTAAAGCGATGTTAATAAATGGCAAATGGTAATATTCGGCTAAATCGCTGTGTACCTTTACTTCAGTTGGGATTTTGCCTTTATTAAAATCATCATTTTTATCTTCATCAGCAAAAGCCATCATCACGATATCCGTTTTTGGGTTTTTATTTAACGTGTGTCTGATAATGCCTTCCAAAGCACGGTGCTGGGTTTGTTCTGCCGTTTGGTTTACATGGTCATTTACAGCCGATTCTATAAATAACAGGTCTATTTTTCCACTATCGAGTACATCGCGCTGAAGCCGGAAGGCGTGTGGTAAACTGCCCAATGATGGAATACCTGCGTTGATGAATTTAAATTTAATTTGCGGATAAGTTTTGTTTAGATAATTACGCACCAATCCACGCCAGCCTTCCATATTGGTAATCGATCCGCCTAAAAAGGCAACCGTTACAGGCTCGTTTTTTCCTAACTTTTCAGCTGTATTACTACTAAAGCCATTAAACGTAATGAAAGAAGAAGATTGAAGCTTGTTTTGGGCGAAGCTTTTAGAAATTAATGTGGTTACCAATATGGTTAGGCAAAGAAAAGAGGTCAGTTTCATATGGATTAACGTAAATCAAAAGTAGCAAAATTTAGTACTGATCGGCAATGCTTTAGCGAAAATACTTAAGTAATCAAAACCAGATTTTTCATCCGTTTGCTTAAATTCAACGTATGTAGGTGTAAATCCTAAATATAAAATGATGAAAAGAAAGATGATTTGCCTTGCTGTTATACTTTTGAGTGTAATAAATCTCAATATTTACGCCCAGGAAACCAAAAACCACCGTATTGAGGTAGGAAGTAAAGTGCCTGATTTTAGTCTGAAAGACGATAATGGTAAAGATTTTAAGGTGAGTGATTATTTGGGAAAGAAAAAAATGGTCATTTATTTCTATCCAAAAGATGAGAGCAGTGTTTGTACCAAAGAAGCCTGTGCATTTAGAGATAGTTACCAAGAATTTAAATCAACCGATGCCATAATTATCGGTATCAACTCTGGAACGGTACAGAGCCATGCCGATTTCAAGAAACATCATAATCTGCCTTTTACGCTTTTAAGCGATCCGGATAATAAGGTATTAAAAATGTTCGGGGTGAAGGATGTGATGTTTTTAACAGGGCGCGAAACCTTTCTTGTTGATCTGGATGGAAAAGTAGTGTTTAAATTTAAAGGTATGCTAAAGGGCGATGAACATGCCAGCAGTGTATTGGCCTTTTTGAAAAAGAAATAGTTTTTTCGATTAATTAAAGCCAGTTTGCATGGCGGCCATTTTCTTATTCCCAAAGCTTTTAATGATAAATGTGAGAGCAGTTTGGTACAACTATTATTGTTTCTCCCGCTTTCTATTTTGCTTCGCGTCCACTCCATCCGATAGCTATCGGATCGGGGCTAGGTGGCGCTGTCTGTACTAAAATGATAGGCTGGACGTTTATGCGCCAATTTCTACAGTCCTTTGTTCAATAAACCCGGTAGTAGCGGTTCCGATTCTTCATCGGAATTAGCGAATAACGGGACTGCTGTTACCGAAGAACTACTGCATTTTCGTTTTCAGAAAATAAAAGGAATATTAAATTAGCTTGTCGCCAACGTTTTCTTCCTTCTAAACCTTTTCACCTGCCCCATATGTTCAGTCGGGATATTATCTCCCAACAATTTCCCCCACGGTTTAAGTCCATCAATCCGATCAAAGATGATTTTCATTACCGCAATAAACGGAATGGAAAGGAACATGCCTGGGACGCCCCAAAGTGCAGCGCCCATTAATACAATTACGATAGAAATAAGTGCATTGATCTGCACTTTGCTTGAAACAATGCGTGGCACAAGGATATTATTATCTATAAATTGGATTAACGCATAAGCACCTATAATTAACAGTTGGGTAGTAAAACCATCCATAGTTAAAGTAGCCATTAACACCGGCAAAGCAATAGCGATAATGCCGCCAATATAAGGCAGCAAGTTTAATATTGCCCCTATAACACCAATAAGGATGGCATTTTGTACACCGAGTATAAGCAGGGCGGCAGAGTTCATTATTGCAACAATAGAAGTTTCGATCAATAAACCGATAATATAACTTTGTATCGCTGCTTTCGTTTCGCCCAAAATCTCGGCAACTTTTTGTTTGTTCTCCTCCGAAAATACTTCATAAATGAAATTAAGGATCAATGTTTTGTACAGTAAGATCAGAAAGGTATAAACGGGGATGAGGAAAACAACACTTAATATACCCATTAATCCGCTAAGGGTTTGGCCAATTAAGGCTTTACTTCCATTTGCAGCATCGTTAACCATTTGCATCTGTTTTTGAGAGGAGATGCCAAAGGTAGTTTGTAGCCAATTTCTGATATCTTCCAGCAGTTGTGATAATTTGTGTTTAATGCTTTCTAAATCGTCAAAAAAGTGAGCAACCTGCGAGGATAGAAAATAGAGTATGGCAATTACAACCACAATACCGATAATCATAGCGAGCATAATACTTACTATTTTGGGCATTTTTCTTTCGAAACGATTGGTAAGTGGATTAAGTAATATCGCAATCAGGGCTGCAAAAGCAAGTGGCACAAGAATATCTCTTAGCACACTCATCATAAATACTGTAATTACTAATCCTAAAAGAATTACAGGAGCTTTGATGTAAAATGGGTAGGTTTTAAGCATTTTTAGATAGGTTCACCGTTCAACAACCATAAGGTAACAAAATTGTTTTAAAGTTTTTTAGCTGTTTAAGGAATAGATGACTGTAGCATAATTATTTTTTGATTTCAATTCGCAGAAATGGCAAACACTACCTGGTTATTTTATAAATTTAGCACCATATTGTATTAATAATTAAAAACTACTAATGAGAAATAGCTTTCTAATAACCATCTGTTTGTTTTTGTTTAGCCATCTTTTAAGTGCTGCTGAAGTAGATACCGCTTTAACTTATAGCAAATCGATGAAAAAAAATATTAAAGCGGTAGTAATTAAGCCCGATAGCTATACAACAGGAAAATCTTTTCCGGTAGTTTACCTGCTCCACGGTGCTGGCGGCAACTATGCTGAATGGGCCAAAAAAGTACCGGGGATTAAAAACCTGGCCGATCAATATCAATTCATAATTGTATGCCCTGATGGCAATGTAACCAGCTGGTATTTCGATAGTCCTGTAGATTCTGAATGGAAATATGAAACCTATGTGGCTAAAGAGTTGGTTAGCTATATCGATGAACATTATAAAACCATTGCCGGGAAAAAGGGTAGGGCCATTACTGGTTTGAGTATGGGCGGCCATGGTGCATTATACCTGGCTATTAAACATCAGGATGTTTATGGTGCTGTGGGCAGTATGAGTGGCGGTGTAGATCTTAAACCTTTTCCAAATGGGTGGAATATATCAAAAAGGTTAGGTACACAGGATGAATTTCCAGAACGGTGGAAACAGAACAGTGTGATTGACATGATCTACCAGATTAAACCTGGAGCACTTGCTATTGCCATCGAATGTGGTACCGAAGATTTTTTCTATAAAATGAATATACGCTTGCATGATGAACTCTCGTATAACAATATTCCCCACGATTTTACCGCCAGGCCTGGTGTACATAACTGGGATTATTGGGCCAATGCCATTAAGTTTCAGAGCGTGTTCTTAAGTAATTATTTTAACGCAAAACCTTAAATACCCTTTAAGCTGTGCGTTTTCACTAATCCGCTGGATAAAATGATTTGTATTCAGTATTATTCTTCACCAGTAATTTGTTTAGCCTTGTTTCAGTTGAGCATTCGCTGGTAAACGATGGGGCAACCCATTAATTGGGATTAAAATAAAATAATTAAGCCGCTTTTTCTTTTATGCGGGTAACCATACGGCTCGCATTAAAATTAAGGCATCATTTTATGTAAAAAATTAACTTTTAGATTACATACAAAATAAAGACTTACCATATTTTTGACCGTTCTCGAAATCTTATTTATATAACAGGAAACGAAGATTTAAAACCAAAATGAAATACTTAGTCAAAGAAATCAGTGAGGGAAACTGCGATATTACGTTATTGCCGGAAAACCTGAATGATAGAAATCTTTTAGCCGAAACAACGAAAAACCTTCAGCGCGATTATCAAGAAACTATCCAATCGCATTATGAACATGCATTGAAAAATGAAGTTCATGGTAATGCGGCATTTGTTTCCTTAAACAATGAGGAAAGTAATTATCCGAAAAGAGTAAATGTAAACTACCAGATTATCCTAAGTTAAGCGGATAATTTTCTGGCAAAGGCTTTCTTTATGGCGAAGAAAGCCTTTTTTGTTTTAGGACCGTTTTATTGTTCAAAACTAACTGGATTAAAATTAAGGGATATCAATTCATGATATAGATACTTTGTTAGAGTTGATCCACAGGAAAAAAAATGATGTTTCAGCAGCGAATCCAGCTATCATTGAGAAAATGAATGATGTTATGGCGAAGAAACATGTGGAGCATAAAAAATTTCCTTTTACTAAATCGAAGTAATTCAGGTAACAAAATTAATTTAATCCTGACCATTAAGGCATTAAGGGCATTAAGTTTGGTTATGGCTATAAGATTGCTTCGCCGAAAATCAGAATCGCAATAACAACTGTCGTATGAACTAATGATCAGTAAATCAATAATTATTCCTCTGAAAATAAACGGTTAAAATGATTTTCGAGGTGATTTCTCATCGCGTTGCGGAAAAGCTCAGGCGACCCGTTTTCTAAAATATCAACCAAACCTTTGTGCGATACAAACTTATGCAGTTGTCCTTGCTTTTTTAGTAAGCCACTATTATGTACAAAATCGAATATTGGTAATAGCATGCTCTGAAATTTTCTCAAAGTTTCGTTTCCGGTGATATCATAAAGCTTTCCGTGAAAAGCAATCTCATGTTCGATATTAAACAAATGATCTTGGGAAGCCTCAGGCTCATTATCTACAATGGTTCTCAATTCTTTCAGATCTTCGTTGGTGATGCGCTGAAAAAGAAAATCAGCCATTCCAATTTCGAGCACCAACCTGATTTCGAATATTTCTTTCAGGGTTCCCTGATCTAAAATATGTGGATTCATACTTTTAGAAAGAATGCCAAATAAATCTGGACTGGTAATCACCGCACCTTTTTTCTTTTTCGATTCGATCAATCCCATCATCCGTAATCTCAACATGGCTTCGCGAACAACTGTTCTGCTTACACCCAAGGCGGCACAAAGCTCGAGCTCGGTAGGGATGCTATCTCCAACCTTAAGCTTGCGCTCCTGCAAAAGTTGAACAAGCTTATCTTCTACACGATCTACCAACGAACTGGTATCCACTTGTTTAAAATTACTAATGCTCTCCATTATTATGTATAATTTATTTTCTTAAAATATGTCTTTAAATAGCTCTATGAGCAAATATAAAGTTAAGCAGCTAAATATTCGCGCAAAATTTATCAAAACCATTTGCAAATAACTAAAATAAATCGGTACTTAGTATTATTATGTATAACATAATACAAAACAAGATAACCAAATTATGAAAGAAATTTACATTAAACTCATGAAGCAGTGTATGCCATTGGTGTTGTTGTTTGCAACAATCCCGGCATTTGCGCAACAAACCATTAGTGGGAAAGTTACCGATGCAAGCGGACAGGGTATCCCAAGTTCAACCGTTATGGTTAAGGGTACAAAAAACGGAACTTCTACCAATCCATCCGGAGTTTATAACATCAAAGCCAATAAAGGTGATGTTTTAGTCTTCAGTTTTACCGGATACCTATCACAGGAAATTACCATCCAGGATCAGAGCTCGATTAATGTGAAACTTTTAGAAGATAGCAAAGGTTTAGATGAAATAGTGGTAGTAGGTTATGGTACTCAAAGCAGACGTAGTATTACCAGTTCGATTTCTAAATTAGATAAGGATGTATTGGCCAGTACGCCAAGATCGAATGCAGCATCCGCATTACAAGGAACAGTACCTGGTTTGCAGGTTGTAACTGCCTCTGGACAACCAGGAGCGGCACCTGCTATACTACTTCGTGGTGGAGCATCGATCAACAGTCCTGGTGCACCTTTGGTGATTGTTGATGGGGTAATCCGATCGCTAAACGATATTTCTTCTGAAAACATCGAATCGATAGAAACCTTAAAGGATGCCTCTGCAACAGCTATTTATGGCGCCAGGGCAAACAATGGGGTAATATTGGTCACCACCAAAACCGGTAAAGCAGGCAGTGCGCAGATTTCGTACAAATTTACTGGTGGTTATAATCAGGAGCGTAAAGGCTACCAGTACATGGGGGCTGGAGATTATATCTATTATACTCGTTTGGGTTATTTAAACGCCGGAAGAACTTTGGCACAGGCCAATGGTTCAAGAGGTTTGGGACTTTCTACCAACGCTGCCGATCTGGCGAGTTTCGATATCAAAACTTATATTGCGGGCACTACCGTATTGCCAAGTGGCTGGCAATTGGTAAACGATCCTTACGGAGGTCAGATTATGTATAAAGACCACGGCGGGGAAGTTGAAGATCTGGTTTTCCAGAATACCTATACCAAAGATCATTATGTAAGTGCCAGTGGTGGGAACGATAAAGGGAAATATTTTGCTGCTTTTGATGCTTACAACGAAGATGGTGTAATTGTAGGTTCGAAATATAAAAGATATACCGGTGATATCAACGGATCGTATAAAATTAAACCAAATGTTGAAATCAGCTCGGGTGTAACTTTATCCACTTCTTCACAATTGGGAACAATTGGCGGCGAGGTAAATACCCTGTACAGAAGTTTAGCCATCTGGCCAACATTTAATCCATGGATTGATGAGGCAAAAACAGTAGCCAATCCAGGTAACAGTACCAGTGATGGTAACCCATTATATTGGTTGGGCCGACTGGATAGGTCAAATGAGGTAAACAGGATCATAGCTAATGCAGCTGTGAAATGGGATATTATTCCAGGGCTTTATTTCAAAGCAACGGGTAATGCCTATCTTTTCGAAACATTGGATCAGTCTTTTCAAAAATCGACACAAACTTATGCGCAGATTTTTGCCAATTCGGGCAGTAGTACTACCAGAAGTTCTGCAAATGCATTTAGCAGGGATTTTCAAACGCAATACAATGGTATATTAAACTATACCAAAAGTTTTGGCAAACACAATTTTAACTTAATGGGCGGTGGAGAGTATTTCGATGTAAAATCTTATGCTTCTCAGGTATTGGGGCAGAATGCACCAACAGATGATATTCCAACAGCAAATGCCTCTACAACTTTTGCTGCAGGTAGTAATTTTACAACTCGTACAGAATATAAAATTTTATCGGCCTTTAGTCGTTTTGCCTACGATTTCGATCAGAAATATCTTTTTACTGCTGTATTTAGATTGGATGGGGCATCTAGTTTAGCAAGTGAAAATAGAAATGGCATTTTTCCCGGAGTTTCTGCAGGATGGAATGTACACCGTGAAGAATTTTTCAAAAACTCAAAGATTAGTCAGATCATTTCGAGCCTTAAACCAAGGATCAGTTATGGTCAGAATGGAAATATTGCTGGTTTAGGCCGATACGAAACCCAGGGTGTTTACAGCTTGCAGGGAAATTACAATGGTAGTGCCGGTTTCTTGAATACTGGAATTATCAACAGTGATTTAAGATGGGAAAAAAGTAAAACCACAGATCTAGGTTTGGATATGGGTTTATTAAATGACCGCATTACGGTGATTTTTGATTATTACGACCGTAAAACCAGTGATCTTTTAACCAATCTCGATCTGCCAAGTTATACCGGGTTCTCGAGTTTTAGAACCAACCTTGGTACATTTCAAAACAAAGGTGTAGAAATCGGTATTGATGCAAAAATCATTGATAAAGGCGGTTTCAAATTTAATGCAGGAGCCAATGCATCATTTGTGAAAAACAAAATCCTGAAATTACCTTTCAATGGAAATGAGAACAACAGACAAGGCGGTTTACAGATTTACGATCCCGCATCTGGTAAGGTAATCTGGGTTGGTGGTTTACAGGAAGGACAGCCATTGGGCAACATGTACGGTTACAGACAGGTTTCAATTTTTAAAGATGCGGCCGAAGTTGCTGCCGTTGCAGGCAACAGAACCGACGCTATTGCTGGTATAACCGGTCCTAATTTAGCTACTGGAGCCAACGGAAGAATTACCGCTGGTGATGTAAACTGGGAGGATGTAAACAGCGATAATATTATCGACTCGAGAGATCAGGTTTATTTAGGCAATATTTATCCAAAATGGACCGGTGGTTTTAATTTTAATGCGAGCTATAAAGGCTTTGGCCTTTACAATAGATGGGATTTTGCTTTAGGACACACCATTTACAATGATTTAGTGGCCCGTACATTGGGTAATTATCAGGGTACATTCAATTATATCGATCTACAGGCACAGGCATGGTCGCCAACTAACACTGATACCGATATTCCGAAGGTTTATTATGCCGATCAGGTTGCAGGTTCTAAACAAAACTATACCCGTGCCAACAATGGAAATGCGGTATTGAATGGGAACAACTCACGTTTTTATGAAAAAGGCGATTACTTATGCTTAAGAGAGATTACCCTTTCTTACGATCTGCCTAAAGGACTTTTACAAAAATCGAAATTCTTTAACAATGCAAGGATTTACTTAACGGGAAGCAACCTATTGTACATCACCAAATTTTCTGGCCCATCGCCAGAGCCACCAGTATCTGGAACTACCATTACGGGGATTTATTCGGGAACATACCCAACGCCACGTACATTTATTATGGGACTTCAGCTAGGTTTTTAACAACAAAATGATCAAAGATGAAAACGATATTTAGAAATATAGTGGTAATGTTAAGCCTGTTTGGCTTGATCTTTACCGGATGTAAAAATGAGCTGGACTTAAGTCCGGTGAGCAGTTTAAGCGATGCGAGTTATTGGCAGACCGCAGATCAGTTTGATGCTTTTGTGAACGGGGTATATACCCGTTTTAGAAGTCATAATTCTAACTTCCAATATTTGGGAGAGTTACGGTCGGATATTTTCGGTACCGATCCTGGCTCTACGGCCACTTTTACAGGAGAGGCAACGCAAGGTTTAGAACGGATGTGGTTACAAACACTCGATGCCGACAACTCGGGAGTAAGTGGTTTTGGTGGTTTCTATACCAACATCAATCAGATCAATCTGCTGATTCATAAATTGAACGAAAGTAACATATTGCCAGATACCAAAAAGAAAAATTATCTGGGTATGGCCTATGGTTTACGTGCTTTTTATTATTTCCAGATGTACCGAACCTGGGGTAAAACCATTATCCAGACAGCGCCTACCACTTCGGTTGATGTATCCAACCTGGCCAAAGCCGCCTCAAGCGAAACTGATGTAATGGCGCTGATCAAGGCCGATATTGATCTTTCCAATTCAAATTTTGGAACGGCTTATGCATTTGATGCCAAAAACAAAAAAGGATTTTGGTCTAAAGCAGCAACCCAGATGTTAAAAGCAGAAGTTTACTTGTGGAACGCGCACAGGAGCGGTGGTATTGCTGATGCTACAACCGCTAAAACAGCATTAACAGACATTCAGGCAAATGTTACGCTGTCGCTATTGCCGAATTTTGCAGATGTTTTCTCGACCACCAATAAGGATAACAACGAAATTATATTCTCATCTAAAAACAAATTAGACGAGGCGACATTGGGTTTTATTGGTAATTATGTGCCTCAAACAGGCTTAATTGTTAACTTTTACGATTCAGTAGGCAACCGTAAATTTGATGTGGCAACCGATAATTATGGTGGCTTGTTAAGGGCACCTACTAAAATTGCCACTTACCGTAAGTTTAATAACCTAGATCTTCGAAAAAACCTATCCATTCAGGCCGCCTATACAAAAAATACGGCTGGTGCTTATGTAATTGCAGGTGCTTTCCTTAAGAAATATCAAGGTGAGCAAAATGCAGGTAACAGGGCTTATACCAACGATTACATCATTTACAGATATTCAGACTTATTGCTTTTACTGGCAGAGGCGAAAGTAATATTAGGTGAAAGTCCGGTTGCCGAAATCAACCTGGTTAGGGCAAGAGGATATGGTGCAAATTACAATGTGGCTACTCTGGGTTATCCAAACCAAACAGTAGATGTAAACAGCAACGAAGCCATTTTAAAAGAACGTTTTCTCGAATTTATAGGAGAAGGAAAACGTTGGTATGATTTAAGGCGCATGGGCGATAATTTTGTTTATGAATATACACCGGTTACCGTGGCAACTTCTTACAAATTGTTGTGGCCCTTAGATCGGAGTACGCTTACCAATAATAGGGCTTTGGTGCAAAACCCGGGTTATCCGGCTTTTTAAATAAAAAGCGCGGGTATTTAGGGCAACTGTCTGGAAATACCTGCGCACAACGTAAATAATAAGATACACAATATGTTAAATACTAAATTACAAGGGCTTATCGCTGCTCCATTCACGCCATTTGATCCATCAGGAAAATTAAATTTATCAATAATACAAGCATACTACCAGTTTCTTAAGTCGAACGGTGTTACGGGAGCATTTATATGTGGTTCAACAGGAGAAGGTGTTTCACTTACCCGTGAAGAAAAAATGGAAGTTGCCGAAGCCTGGGCAACAGCCACCAAAAATGATCAAGATTTTAAGGTAATGACTTTGCTTGGTGGTACCTGTCTGGCCGATTGTAAAGTATTGGCAAAACATGCAGCCGAAATCGGCCTATATGGTATATCCTTTACAGCACCTTCTTATTTCAAACCTTCAAATGTTTGGGTTTTGGCAGAAATGTGTGCTGAAATTGCTTCAGAAGTGCCAGAAATGCCTTTTTATTATTACCACATTCCGGTATTAACAGGAGCAAACCTCAATATGATTGATTTATTGGAAGCTGTTGATGGTAAAATACCAAATTTCGCAGGCGTGAAATACACACACGAGGATTTTATGGACTTTCTTTCCTGCATGAGTTTCAGAAACAACAAATACGATATGCTTTGGGGGCGCGACGAAAATATGCTTTCTGCATTGGTTCTAGGCGCAAAGGGTGCCGTGGGCAGTACATTTAACTATTTAACCCCTCTATACAGCAGATTAATTGAAGCTTTTGAACAAAACGATCTGAAAACCGCCGTTGCTCTACAGCAGAAATCGATCGATTTTATTCGTTTATTGGGTAAATACGGTGGAATTGCAACAGGTAAAGCTTATATGAAAATGATCGGTTTAGATTGTGGCGAATTCAGGCTACCCGTTAAAAATATGGATGCAGCTGCATTCGAACGCTTCAAAACGGATGTTGAAAATTTAGACTTTGAGGGTTTTAAATCAACAGCTGAACTAAATAAAATTGAAAAGGTTTAGAGCTTAACTACATTGCCCTCAATTATCATTAAGCAATGGTTATCTTTATTTAATCCCTATTTCGTATTCATGAAAAAGATCATTTTATACCTTACTTTCTTGCTTACATCTATCACATCATCAGAATTATCGGCACAGTACCAGCATGTTAAACATATTGACTGGACCATAGCCGCCCAAATACCTCAAGCTCCTAAACAAAAAGCTGCAATTGGCTTGGCTGGTGCTATATCAGGTACCAATCATAATATTCTACTTGTTGCAGGAGGAACAAATTTCCCTAACGAAATGCCGTGGAATGGAGGCAAAAAGAAATATTATGATGATGTTTTTCTATACCAGAAAACCAGCCCCGGTTTGCTTCTAATGTCTGCTAAGAAAGAGTTGAAATTGCCGTTTAATCTGGCATACTGTGCAGTTTGCAGCACTTCGCAGGGAATTGTTGTTGTTGGTGGTGAAAATGAAAATGGACTGAGCAAAAAAGTATTAATCCTGAACTGGGAAGCAAATAAATTGCAGATCAGCTTTCTTCCGGATTTACCAAATGGGTTAACCAATGGTGCTTTAACTGCAATTGGAGATGTTGTTTACCTGGCTGGTGGCGAGGTAGAAAATGGAGCAACAGATCAATTTTTATCGTTGAATTTAACAAAACAAGAGGAAGGGTGGAAAAAAATGATCAATCTCCCTCATGCCGTTTCACATATGGTATTGTTGCATCCTGAAAAAAGCAGGGAAATTTTCCTGATTGGGGGTAGAAAAAGAAATCAGGGCGATACCAGTACGCTATATAAAAATGTATTTGCCTATAATATCGACAAGCAAATCTGGACCATAAAAGAATCATTACCTTATCCCTTATCTGCTGCTTCGGGCGTTGCAACCGAGAAAGATTTATTGATATTTAGTGGCGATCAGGGCGAGATCTTTCATCAGGCAGAAAAACTAATTGCCGAAATAGATTGGGAGAAAGATCCTTTGAAAAAAGAAAGTTTAAATCAACAGAAAATTAAACTTCAATCTAATCACCCTGGTTTCAGTAAGTCGGTGCTAAAATATGATATAAAACAGAATACCTGGCTCCGCCTGAAGGGTTTATTACCTTATGGTACAGTGACAACCAATGCAGTGCTTTTAGATCACGAAGTGGTTATCCCTGGCGGAGAAATTAAAGCGGGGGTAAGAACGCCTAATATTTTAATGGGGAAATTAAAACCAAACAAATGAGAGAGAACAGATACGCTTGGGTTGTAGTTGCACTGCTTTGGTTTGTAGCCTTGTTGAATTACATGGACCGCCAAATGCTTTCGACCATGAAACCAGCCATGCAAATGGATATTGCCGAGCTAAAATCGGCCACTAATTTTGGCTATTTGATGGCTATTTTTTTGTGGATTTATGGTTTAATGAGCCCTATTTCGGGAATTATTGCCGATAAGTTAAACCGTAAATGGTTAATTGTTGGTAGTTTAATGGTTTGGTCGCTGGTTACTTTTTTAATGGGTTATGCCACTACCTTTAATCAGATTTATTGGCTAAGGGCATTAATGGGCGTTAGTGAAGCACTTTATATCCCTGCAGGCTTGTCGCTGATTGCCGATTACCACAGTTCGAAAACAAGATCGGTTGCCATTGGTATACATATGACGGGGCTTTACATGGGGCAGGCTTTAGGTGGTTTTGGTGCAACTATAGCTTCCAAATTCTCTTGGCAGGCTACCTTTCATTCTTTCGGCTTTGTAGGTATTGTATATTCACTGATCCTGATGTTCTTTTTAAGAGAGAAAAAACATGTTGGACTACAGGGTGCCGAATCGATCCGGATTAAACAGCCACTGTTTAAAGGATTGGCGCTTTTATTTAGCAATATTTCTTTTTGGGTAATTCTGATCTATTTTGCTGTTCCGAGTTTGCCCGGGTGGGCAACCAAAAACTGGCTTCCTACTTTATTCGCTAATAATTTAGGCATAGATATGGCCCAGGCTGGACCCATTTCGACCATTACCATTGCAGCATCCTCATTCTTAGGAGTAATTTTCGGAGGTATTTTATCCGATAGGTGGGTACAGAAAAATATTAAAGGGCGTATTTATACCAGTGCCATTGGCTTGGCTTTAACCATTCCCTCACTATTGCTCATTGGTTTTGGACACTCTTTGTTCAATATCGTTGGTGCTGCTTTTTGTTTCGGTTTCGGTTATGGGATGTTCGATGCCAATAATATGCCTATACTTTGTCAGTTTGTTTCCTCAAAATACAGGGCCACAGCTTACGGGGTGATGAATATGACTGGTGTTTTTGCCGGGGCTTTCATTACCGATTTATTGGGCAAATCAACAGATTCGGGCAGTTTGGGTAAAGATTTCGCCATGCTTTCTATCATTGTTTTTATCGCCTTAATGATTCAACTTTATTTCCTGCGTCCGAAATTTAATGATTTTGAAGATGCTTAATTCAACAGAAAAATATGAAACTTATTAAAATAGGTGCAGCATTCAGTTTGCTGCTCATTCTTACCGCATTCACATTACAAGCTTCCCCATTGAAAGGGCTAAGCATTACAGCCTCTTCACCTGTGGTTCCTGTTTTAAAAGGGATGGATTCAAATCCACTTTTGAGGGTATTGATTTATATCCCTGCTGGTGAAAAAGAAATTACATTTAAAAAAATAGCTGGCAAGCTCAATCCCGCAGGGCTTCAGTCTATAGAAAAGATTGATGTTTATTTCACGGATCAGGAACCACTTTTTTCAACAAAAAATAAACTGACTACCATCAATCCGACCGCTGTAAATATGGGATTTGAGCTGAACATTAACCTTAAGCCAGGTATGCATTACATTTGGTTTAGTGCTAAACTGAAAGATCAGGCCGATATCGATTCGAAAATTGAATTTCATGTGAATCAGATTGAAGATGCGAATGCTAAAAAAAATACCGTAATGGAAGAGGGACAAGGTTTTGTTAAAAGATTGGGTATTGCAGTAAAAAAGGCAGGTGAAAACGGCATCAATACCTTTCGTATTCCGGGGATAGCTACAACAAACAAAGGTTCGTTAATTACCGTGTACGATATCCGTTATAAAAACTCAGGAGATCTGCCTGGAAATATCGACGTGGGCATGAGCAGAAGTACCGATGGCGGTAAAAGCTGGGAACCCATGAAGGTAATTATGGATATGGGCGAGCCGAATGAAAATAATGGAGTGGGCGATCCAGCGGTTCTTTTTGATCCCATTACTAAAAAAATCTGGGTAGCAGCACTGTGGAGCAAGGGAAACCGGTCAATAGCTGGATCAAAGCCAGGCTTATCAGAAGATATAACCGGGCAATTGGTACTGGTGAGTAGTGATGATGATGGATTGACTTGGGCAGCACCAATAAGTATCACCAAAAATGTTAAAGATCCGGCCTGGAACTTGTTTTTTAACGGTCCGGGTAGCGGTATCGCCATGGCAGATGGTAAATTGGTTTTTGCTGCGCAGTATTGGGATGAGCATGCTATGCCACATTCCACATTGCTATATAGCGCAGATCATGGCCTGAGCTGGAAAACCGAAGATGGGCCCAAACCCAATACTACTGAAAGCCAGATTATAGAAACCACGCCAGGTATTTTAATGCTGAATATGCGCGATAACCGTGGTAGCTTTAGAAGTGTAGCCACAACAGCTGATATGGGTAAAACCTGGGTAGAACACCATACTTCGTACAATGCGTTGCCTGATCCCATTTGCATGGCCAGTTTTATCAAAGCAAAGGTGATGTTAAAAGGCAAGGAAAAAGAAGTGGTATTTTTTGGGAACGACAATACGCAGGCCAACCGCTACAACTTAACTGTAAAAGCAAGTTTAGATCTGGGTGAGAGTTGGAACAAAAGAAATGAGCTCTTGGTAGATGATCGAAAGTTTTATGGTTATTCCTCATTAACAAAGATTGATGATCAAACGATTGGCTTTTTCTACGAAGGCTTAAAAGATTTATATTTTGTCCGTATTCCGGTGAGTGAAATCGTAAAATAAACCTTATGAAAACTTTTTTTGGGTTAATAATAGGACTGGTCTTTTTGATCAGCAGCAACGCTTATGCGCAAAAAATAAAGATTGCCTGTATCGGGAATTCCGTAACAGCAGGTTATTCATTAGCCAACCCACAGCAAGAATCTTACCCGGCCAAATTACAGCAGCTTTTGGACAATCAATATTTGGTGGGCAATTTTGGCCATAGCGGCGCTACCTTGTTGAAAAAAGGCCATAATCCTTATTTTAAAACCAAAGAATTTAGTGAGGCATTAAAATTCCGTGCCGATATTGCCATTATTCATCTTGGTTTAAATGATACCGATCCACGGAACTGGCCAAATTATAAAAGCGATTTCCAAGCTGATTACCAATGGCTGATAGATAGTCTGAAAAAAGGAAACCCAAAGCTTAAAATTTATATCTGCAAACTAAGTCCAATTTTTAGTGGCCATCCAAGATTTAAATCAGGAACACGCGATTGGTATTGGCAGATCCAGGATAAAATTGAACAGGTTGCAAAAGTAAATGGATTTGAACTAATCGACCTCAATACTGCATTAAATAACCGCCCGGAGCTTTTTGCCGATAACTTACACCCTGATGTTAAGGGTGCAGATATTATTGCGAAAACGGTTTATGCACATATTACCGGAGATTTTGGAGGTTTTAAATTAAATAAACTATTTGCCGACCACATGGTTTTGCAGCGCGACCAGCCGATCCAGATTTATGGAACGGCCAATGCAGGTGATTTGATTGAAGTTCAGTTTAACCATATTACCCAGCGAGTAATAACAGATCGCCATGGCAATTGGAAAGTGTTTTTTAAACCGATGAAATTTGGTGGACCTTATGCGCTTAAAGTTGAGGCAGATCGACATACCATTTTGTTAAAAGATATTATGATTGGCGACGTATGGTTATGTTCAGGTCAATCAAATATGGCCTTTCCGTTAAAATCATCAGCTACCGCTGGGGCTACTTTAAGCCATTTAAACAAAAATCTGCCCATTAGATTGCTAAAGTATGATCTATTGGCCGAAACAGATAATGTCGCCTGGGAGGAAAAAACTTTAAACCAGATAAGCCAACTAGACTATTTCTCTGGAAGCTGGGCGAAACCAGATGAAAATACCATCGGCAATTTTTCGGCAGTTGCTTATTATTTTGGAGAAAAAGTTGTGTCAAATACGCAAATCCCAATTGGGCTAATTCAAATGGCGGTTGGTGGTTCAACGCTCGAATCGTGGATGGACCGAAAAACATTGGAGCACGACGATCTGCTGGTTGATCTGTTAGGTAACTGGCGGAAATCGGATTTTATCCAAGATTGGGCACGTGGCAGGGCCGATGTAAACCTCAAAAATGCAGTTAACCCGAAACAGCGCCATCCATACGAACCGGCCTATAATTATGAAGCCGGGATTTCAAATTTAATTGGCTTTCCAATAAAAGGTGTGATTTGGTATCAGGGAGAGAGCAATGCGCATAATGTTGAGCTCTATAACCACGAGTTTCCACTATTGGTTAAAAGCTGGCGCGAAAAATGGAATTATAATTTTCCTTTTTATGATGTTCAACTCTCATCTATCGATCGCCCTTCCTGGCCCTCTTTTAGAGATGCACAGCGGAAATTGCAGGCTGTTATACCCAATTCGGGCATGGCAGTGAGCTCCGATCTTGGCGATTCGTTAAATGTTCATCCTACCCATAAAAAAGAAATCGGCGAACGATTGGCTTTACTGGCCCTCAAAAATACTTATCATAAAAATATTTCAGCAAATGGTCCTGTGGCAATAAAAGCCATACAACAGCAAAATATCATAATTGTCACCTTTAGTCATGCTAAAAAGCTGATGTCTGGCGCTGGCTCGGTTTTAAAAGGTTTTGAGGTAGAGGATTCTAAAGGGAACCACTACCCTGTTAAGGCGACTATCTTTAAAAACGAGGTGCATTTAACTGTTCCTGCGCAACTCAAAATAATACAGGTTTTGTATGCCTGGCAACCTTTTACCAGGGCAAATTTAATTAACGAAGACAAACTGCCAGCTTCGACATTTTCTATTCCCATAAATTAAACCAACATGAGTTATACTACCGAAGAATTACAAAAACTTGCTACATTTTATAAAAACCAGTTGTTAAACAATACCGTTCCATTTTGGTTTCCAAGATCGATTGATGACGAACATGGCGGTTATCTGCTCATGCGCGATCGTGATGGAGGTTTGATCGATGATGATAAAGCCGTATGGATTCAAGGGCGTGCCGCATGGTTGCTATCTACCCTTTACAATACCATTGAGCCTAAACAAGAGTGGCTTAATGCGGCAAAATCTGGAATAGATTTCTTAAATAACTATTGTTTTGATAACGATGGACAGATGTTTTTTCATGTAACCCGTGATGGGCAGCCGATTCGTAAAAGGCGCTATTATTTTTCTGAAACTTTCGCGGTGATTGCAAATGCTGCCTATGCAAAAGCCAGCGGTGATGAAGCTGCGGCTGAAAAAGCGAGATATTTGTTTGGGAAATGTATCGAATATGCCACTACGCCAGGGTTATTGCCTGCAAAATTTACAGGAACACGTCCGGCGAAGGGCATAGGTGTGCCCATGATTATGATGAATACCGCACAGCAGTTGAGGGAGACCATTGGCGACCCACGTTGTGATAAGTGGATTTCGACCTGGATTGAAGAGATCAGGAACGATTTTGTGAAGGATGATATTCAGTGTGTGATGGAACAAGTGGCGCCAGATGGTTCGATAATCGATCATATTGATGGAAGAACTTTAAATCCGGGTCATGCTATAGAAGGCGCCTGGTTTATTTTGCACGAAGCAAAATACCGTAATAACGATCCCGAATTGATTAAATTGGGCTGTAAAATGCTCGATTATATGTGGGCGCGTGGCTGGGATAAGGAGCACGGAGGAATTTTATACTTTAAAGATGTATACAACAAACCTGTTCAGGAGTATTGGCAGGATATGAAATTCTGGTGGCCACAAAACGAAACCATTATCGCTACATTATTGGCTTATACCTTAACCGGTGATGAAAAGTACGCCCGTTGGCATAAAATGGTTCATGACTACGCTTATGATAAATTCCATGATCAAGAACATGGCGAATGGTTTGGTTATCTGCACCGCGATGGTACATTGGCGCAAACCGCAAAGGGCAATCTGTTTAAAGGACCATTTCATTTGCCAAGGCAAGAATGGTATTGTGCGCTGTTATTACAGGAAATGGGTTACTAAATAAAACAAAAAACCTTTCATTTCTGAAAGGTTTTCATTCGATTTTTTGTGTGTACTCGGGGCGGGAATCGAACCCGCACGCCTTTGAAAGCACAGGATTTTAAGTCCTGCGTGTCTACCAGTTCCACCACCCGAGCATTAGCCTGTTCCGAAATCCTTCGGTAGGTTAACTTTAAAATAAATGCCTTCTGGTAGGAAGGCATTTAGAGCGAAAGACGAGATTCGAACTCGCGACCCCGACCTTGGCAAGGTCGTGCTCTACCAACTGAGCTACTTTCGCAAATTAATACATTGTGTTGTATTCCTTTGGGGTTGCAAATATAGAAATTAAACTTTCCGAATCAAAAAAAATAAATAAAATTTTTAATAAAAATTATTACAGTCTCAAAATCAGTATAATAAAATTATTTTTCACTCATAATTTAAGCTATCGGTAACATTATGGTTGAATAAATGGTTGCTGATAATTTCTTTAGAGTAGACTTATGAGCATGTTTGAATTGCTTAAAATACATAAATTGACGTTATTGATTGTTTTTAATAAGCAAAGATATCCATATCTACCAGGGTGCTGTCAAACTTTAAGGCGATAAATGAAACACAGTGTCTTCTTTTCCACTCTCTCAATAATTACTATTAAGTGTTACGCTCAAACAAAAGGATGGTATAGAAATTAAACAAGCAGTACTTGACTACATTGAGTCGCAACAAAAGCCAGATCCATCGTCTTTAATATGCAATACTGAGAAGTTTATGAGTTATAAATAAAGTGCAGTTTCGTATATTTAAGAATTATATGTCAGCTTTGATGAATAGGAATGATGTATAACTAGTCACATAATAAAATGATGTCAGATAAGAGGCGTCTGAATATTTGAACAGTAAAGTTAAGTATATGACAACACCGGCAAGTATAGGAGAATTACTTGATAGATATAGTGAAGGGGAAAGAACTTTTGCAAACTGCGATTTTGAATTTCATGAATATATAAATAATATGATACTCGATAACTGCATCTTAGATTGTGCAAGGTTTAATGCTGCGAAATTTTACAAACTTAGCTTTTGTGGTGCTAGTTTAAAGGCTTGTGTGTTTAAGAATTGCTATTTCCAGAATGTAGATTTTCGGAATGCAAATTTAATCAATTCAGATTTCACCGGTGCTAGCTTTAAAGACTGTCGATTTGAGGATGCCATAGTTGATAGCGTTAAATATTTCAGCAATACTCTTAATACTGAAGACTTTATTAAATATTTATCAAATACACATAGATAAATACATTGGATTCAGTTATAACGGTGTCGTATAACGGCGGTTTGTAAAGTTTTCCTCAACAAAAAAACCTTTCATTTCTGAAAGGTTTTCATTCGATTTTTTGTGTGTACTCGGGGCGGGAATCGAACCCGCACGCCTTTGAAAGCACAGGATTTTAAGTCCTGCGTGTCTACCAGTTCCACCACCCGAGCATTAGCCTGTTCCGAAATCCTTCGGTAGGTTAACTTTAAAATAAATGCCTTCTGGTAGGAAGGCATTTTGGAGCGAAAGACGAGATTCGAACTCGCGACCCCGACCTTGGCAAGGTCGTGCTCTACCAACTGAGCTACTTTCGCATGAACAAAACTGATATTGTTGTTTCGTTTTGGTGATGCAAATATAGGCAGATTTATATTTCTGTCAAGAGATTTCTTGTTAAAAATTTAATATTTAATTTAAATTGCTGGCTTTCAGTACAAGTAAAATTAAATCAGTTTCAAAACCTTTTGCCTGAAGGTAGCTCATCAGCTTATTTTTTCTTTTAAATGGGTCATTTTCATTCAAAGTCGATGCTTTCTTTGAAGCTAATTTTTCGATGGTCTGTAGATAATCATCATCATTGATGCTGTAAATTGCCTTTTGCAAGATTTTATCGGGTACGCCCTTTAATTTCAAACCCTGTTTAATTTTAACACGGCCCCAATGTTTGATGTTAAATTTGCCCGATGCATAACTTTTAGCAAACCGCTCTTCATTTAAAAAGTTATTCAAAATCAGTTCGCTTATAATTTCTTCCAGTTCGTCACCTCGCATTCCCCATTCTACCAGCTTGTACCGCACTTCCTTTTGCGAACGCTCCTGGTAAACACAAAAATGTTCAGCTTTTACCTGCGCTTGTTTTTTATCTAATAATACTGTCTCTTGTTTACCGCTTTTCATAATTATTTACTGAAATTCGTAAAAATAATAGCGATTACCGTATTTTTCTGAATATAATAGCATGCAAAATCCAATATATACCATTGCCAAAATAGCCGAAATTTTAAATGCCGATGCCAAATTAGTTGATGAACAGGTGATTGTTCAATATTTGGTGATCGATAGCCGTTCGGTTTTGGTTCCTGAAAATTCTATGTTTTTTGCCCTGTCTTCGCATCGTGATGGACATGAGTTTATTAAAGATGCTTATATAAAGGAAATCAGAAATTTTGTAATTACTGAAGCGAAATACATTAACGAATACCCTGACTGCAATTTTTTACTGGTAGATGATGCTTTGATAGCGCTGCAAAAACTAAGTACTTATCATCGAAATCAGTTCGATTTAAAAACAATAGGTATTACCGGCAGCAACGGGAAAACGATTGTTAAAGAATGGTTATATCAACTTTTGGCAACCGACTTTAATATTGTTAAAAGTCCTAAAAGTTATAATTCACAAATTGGAGTGCCACTTTCGGTATGGCAGATTGAGACCGATCACACCCTGGGCATTTTTGAAGCAGGTATTTCTGCGGTTAACGAAATGCAGCTTTTAGCTGAAATCATTCGTCCTGAAATTGGAATATTAACCAATATTGGTGAAGCACATGCTGAAGGATTCGGTTCTAAAAAGGAAAAACTGACCGAGAAACTGAAACTTTTTGCAGCATCTGATTTGTTTATTTATTCACCCGAATATGTAACCGAAATCAGCGCAAAAGAACTTCCTGGTAAAAAACATTTTAGCTGGAGTAGTAAACAAGCGGCAGATCTTCAGGTTATTGCGGTTGAACCCATCAAAGCAAATTCCAATTTACGGGCCATTTATCAAAACAGAGAAATTGAATGCATTTTGCCTTTTAAAGATAAAGCTTCGATAGAAAATGGAATAATCTGCTGGGCAACCTTATTGGCTTTAGATTATACGCCAGAGCAGGCCAATTTACGTTTGGAAAAACTGAGTCATGTGAGCATGCGTTTAGAATTGAAAAATGGTATTAACCAATGTTCCATTATCGACGATTCTTACAGTGCAGATATCTCTTCACTAGCCATTGCCCTTGATTTTTTAAATCAACAGAATCAGCACGCAAAGAAAACCGTTATCCTTTCCGAATTATTTGAAACGGGGAGAGATGATTTGGATTTGTACACAGAGATCGCCGAATTGCTTTTGCAGAAGAAAGTAAACAGACTGATTGGAATTGGGACTCATATTTCAAAATATGCTGATCTTTTTAAGTTTGAAACTCAGTTTTTCGACGATACGAATGCTTTTATCGATGCTTTCCCAGGTTTACAGTTTAACCATGAAACCATACTGGTAAAAGGGGCCAGACGGTTCGAATTTGGCCGGATCAGTAAACTCCTTACCCAGAAAATACACGATACGGTTTTAGAAATCGATCTGAATGCCATGGTTAGTAATCTGCAATTTTACCGTTCTAAAATCAAACCTGGCGTTAAAATAATGGCCATGGTTAAAGCCTTTTCGTATGGGAGCGGGAGTTTTGAAATTGCCAATTTATTGCAATTCCATAAGGTAGATTATTTGGCCGTTGCTTATGCCGATGAAGGTATTGCCTTGCGTAAAGCGGGCATCACTTTACCCATTATGGTCATGAGTCCAGAGGAATCTGCTTTCGAAGCCATCATTAAACATAAACTCGAACCCGAAATTTATAGTGTAGAAATCCTGAATAGTTTTTTAAATGCACTGTCTGATTATGATTTCGATTATCCGATCCATATTAAAATAGATAGTGGAATGCACCGTTTAGGCTTTGATCAGTCAGAAATTGATACATTGTCTAATCTGCTTAAAGATTCGGCTAAGGTAAAAGTTCAAAGTATTTTTTCTCACCTGGTGGCAAGTGATGCTGCAGAACACGATGGATTTACACAACAACAAATTGAAAGGTTTAAAATCATCGCCAATCAGCTGGTCGAAGTTTTAAGTTATAAACCGCTGCTTCATATATCCAATACTTCAGGCATTTCGCGTTGGCCCGAAGGGCAAATGGATATGGTACGTTTAGGCATAGGTTTGTATGGTTTTGACTCTGCTTTGGCCAATAACCGAGGTCTGCAGACCGTAATGACACTTAAAACTACAGTAACCCAGGTGAAGACTTTAGCTCCAGGCGAAACTGTAGGTTACAGCAGGAAGGGTGTAATGCCAAGTGGAGGAAAAATAGCAACTGTGAAAATTGGCTATGCAGACGGATACACCCGGTATTTTGGTAACGGCGTTGGCAAAATGCTCATCAATGGCCATTTGGTGCCTACAATTGGCTCGATCTGCATGGATATGACCATGTTGGATATCACAGGTATTGATGTGAAACCTGGCGATGAAGCTATTGTTTTCAATAAGGAGCACACCATTATGCAGCTGGCGAAAGATATTGGTACTATTCCGTATGAAATTTTAACCAATATCTCACAAAGGGTTAAACGCGTTTATTTCTACGAATAAGAAAAGTGCTAAATTGTTTAATTGATATGTTGTTGGTCACACAGCTAAAAGATTGGTAATAATCTAGCCATTAAACAATATAACAATCCTAACCATTTAACCATATTTTTCCTAAGTTTGCATCATGAATAAAGTCGGGAAAGCTATTTTAAACTATTTGATCAAAGGTTTATTAATTGTTGTGCCCATTGCCGTGAGTATTTTTATTGTGGTTTGGGCAGTTACCACTGTTGATAGCTGGTTAAATGTAAACAATATTTTAGGCGTAAATCCAAATACAGGCGAGAGCAGGAACATCCCTGGCTTAGGTTTGTTGACGGTTTTAGCGCTCATTTTGCTTGCCGGTATCTTTGTAACCAATTTGGTAACAGAACCAATGTATAATTGGTTTCAGCGGATCATGCAGCGGCTACCCTTACTTAATTTTATCTATTCTTCTATAAAAGATTTAACAGAGGCTTTTGTTGGCGATGAGAAGAAATTTAATCACCCGGTGCTGGTAGAAGTGGAGGGCGGCCTAAAAAAGATTGGATTTTTAACCCAAAACGATCTACATAAACTCAAGCTCCCGGATGAAGTTGCCGTATATTTTCCACTTTCTTATTCTTTTGCAGGTCAGCTTTGCATTGTAAGAAGAGATAAGGTAACCGATTTGCAGATGACAGCGGCTGATGCCATGAAACTGGTGGTAAGCGGCGGCGTAAGCGGACTTTAAACATTTCTAAATGATTACGATATACCATAATAACAGATGCACTAAAAGCCGTTGTGCTTTAGCGGAATTAGAAATCAGTGGAAAGGCTTTTGAGGTGGTTTATTATTTAGAGACTCCGCCTAATAAAAGCGAACTTGAAGAAATTATTCGAAAACTGGACATTAAACCCTTGGAATTGATCCGCAAGGGGGAAAAGGTTTTTACTGAAAATTATAAGGGAAAGGTCTTAACTGATGAAGAATGGATTGATGTAATGGTTATGCATCCGATATTAATTGAAAGACCAATTATTATTTCAGGAGATCAAGCAGTTATCGCCAGACCAACCGAAAAGATAAAAGAGATTCTGGGATAATCCAATCGTCATTTCGAGCGGAGTGCAACGCAGTCGAGAAATCTATCTCGAGAGTGCTTTGGGATGTAGATCTCTCTCCCGAAAGTTCGGGACTGCGCTTCAGTCGAGATGACGGATCTTTTATATAATTAAAAAATGCTAACTCTAGTCGTAGCGTTTCGCTACGAGATAAAATGGTTCTATAAAGGTGAGATTAATATTTTTTAGCGTTTTAGCGAGACGCTAAGACCAGATTGCGACCAGATTATTAGTTTAAACTAAAAAATATTCTTGAAGCTAAACAGGATGAACATAAAAATAATAAAACCAACAACCAGCCTCGAATAGTATTCCCTGATAAAAAGTCCACATAAAATCAGCATATCATCATCTACATTGGTATGTACCAATCCATTTCCGGTTGATGCATTAAATAGAATCTGTTTATCCTGGTGGTTGTTTAACGACCATCTACTTAACCAGCTGTTTTGAAAGCTCCAGTCAAAAGTATCGCCAGATGCAAATACAATTTTTGCTTTAAAACGAAGCCAGTCGTAAGTAATTACAGCCAGAACCTTATTGTGGTTGTCGAGAATTTTAGTTTCAGGTTTAGAAAATCCTTCACTTTTTAATAGATAAATACCTGCCTGTGTGGTGGCTATTGCCGAATTTTTCCACGAACTAAAATTTAGCGAAAATTTTAGCAGTGCCTTGTTAAATACCTGATAATTGCTATCAAATAAACCTTTTCTCCAATTTAATACCTGTTCCATCTCACAAAAGGATTTTAATTTGTTACTAATTACGAAGTGTTGATATCGTAATGATCGGCATGAAGCATGCAATAAGCACAATTGCCTGTTTGTTATAAATCTGTTTAATAAATAAGCCTGCTATAATTAATAATTCATTGTCAGTATCAGACGATAATGCACCACTGCTGCTGCTGGCGCTATAGGTAATTTGCTCATCTTTATAATTGCTTACCGTCCATTGCGAACGCCATAAGTTTGTCGATTTCCATTCGTACTGTTCGCCCGATTTTAAGCTGATTACCGCTTTAGATTTCCAGGTGTCGTAAGTAATCATGGCCACCATTTCATTTGTTTTTCTGTCGATTACCTTTGTGCTCGATTGCCAAAATCCCTCATTTGAGAAGAAATAGTTTTTATCTTCGAACATGCTTTCCGCATCACTTTTCCATGATCCAAAAGTAATTACTCCTTTTTGTACACCATCTGCAAAGAGTTGAAAGTTTCCACTAAACCAATTGTTTTTCCAGCTGATAAATTTCGACATTTTAGATACGTTTTATTTTAGATGGCAGTTTTCTTTAGTTGTTACATAAAAAAAGTGCTTATTGTTTGTAAGCACTTTTTTGAATGATCAATGACCAATGTCCAATTATCAATGACCAAGAATCAATGTTCAATAATCAAAAAACAATGACCAGTTATCAATTTAAACAATTAACCACCTGCAACTGACTAATCTGCTAGAAATTTGGTTTAAGTACATATTTGTCGTAGAAACGGAAAATATGCTCTGCGGCTTCTTCAGCGGTATCTACTAATCTGAAAAGATTCAAATCTTCTTCGTGGATATTGTGTTCTTTTTGGAGCATGGTGCCTTTAATCCAATCAATTAATCCTCCCCAATAATCGATACCAACCAATACAATTGGGAAACGGGCGATTTTGCCTGTTTGGATGAGGGTTAAGGCTTCAAATAGCTCATCCATAGTGCCAAAACCACCTGGCAAAACCACAAAACCCTGGCTATATTTCATGAACATTACCTTGCGTACAAAGAAATAATCAAACTCCAATAATTTATTATGATCGATATATTTATTGTGGAATTGCTCAAACGGTAACTCAATGTTTAAACCTACCGATTTACCACCGTTGGTATGCGCACCCTTGTTACCAGCCTCCATAATGCCCGGGCCACCGCCGGTAATTACACCATAACCACGATCAGTTAATAATTTACCGCACTGCTCTGCCAATTGGTAATATCTGTGTGTTTGGGCAGTACGCGCCGAACCGTAAATGGTAACGCACGGACCAATTTTAGCCAGTTTTTCAAAGCCGTCTACAAATTCGGCCATGATTTTAAAAATTTGCCAGGAGTCTGTTACTTTAATTTCTTGCCAGTCTTTGTTTTCGAAAGCACTTCTAATTTTTTCTTCACTCGTCATATAAGTTAATGCTAAATATTAAAATTTGGTTTGCGCATCAGTCTTTTTGCTAATGAACAACAAGCCTATAAATGTGATTAAACCGTTAATCAAAATCAGTTCAACACTAAAAACGTAACCGCCCAATAAAGTGGTCGAGTACGTGGCAAGCAAGTAACATAAAAAAGGTGATAATAAGCAAACTATTGGGACTAATTTATCGTGAAGACCACGTTTTTTTACAAATAATCCAAAACTATATAGGCCTAAAAGCGGCCCGTAGGTGTAAGAGGCGATGGTAAAAATCAAGCTGACTACCGATGAACTGTTAAATGCATTGATTACGATGATCACGAGGAACATCAAAATTGAAAAGGCCACGTGTACGGTATGGCGTTTTTTTACGGCATCTTTTGCATTTAAGTTTTCTGCTTTAGCCATGCCTAAAAAATCGACACAGAACGATGTGGTTAGGGCCGTAAGTGCCGAGTCGGTGGTTGCAAATGTTGCTGCAGTTAAGCCCAGCATAAATATAATTGCGGGTACCGCACCCAGGTTATTTAAAGCAATTTCGGGGAACAATAAATCTGTTCTCGGTTTTCCGGTAATATGATCTAATGGAATATCGATGCCGTTTTTCGCTGCAAAAATGTATAACAATGCGCCCACACTTAAAAAGAAAACATTTAAAATAACAAATACCCCTGTAAAAGTGAACATGTTTTTTTGTGCCTCTTTGATGGTGCTCATACTGAGGTTTTTCTGCATCAGATCCTGATCTAAGCCTGTCATGGCAATGGTAACGAAAATACCACCGATAAACTGTTTACTGAAGTAGAATTTATTGGTCAGGAAATCATTTAAAAAGAATATTTTCGAATAACTGCTGGTTTTTATGGTTTCGAATGCCTGTGGTATATTGAAATCAAGACTGTTGCAAATAAAATAAATAGTTAGAAAAACCGAAAGTACCAGGAAAAAAGTCTGCAGCGTATCGGTAATGATGATGGTTTTTAATCCGCCCTTAAATGTGTACGACCAGATCAGTGCTAACGAAATTAAAACCGTTAACCAGAATGGAACGCCATAATTATCGAATATAAAACGCTGTAAAACAATTACTACGAGGTATAACCTTGTTGCTGATCCCAATGTGCGGCTCAACAAAAATATCGATGCAGCTGTTTTATAGCTATAGTGGCCTAATCTCTTTTCGATATAGCTATAAATAGATGTTAAGTTCATCCGGTAATAAAGTGGAAGCAAAACCGTGGCTATAATGATAAAGCCAACCGCATTGCCCAGAACGAACTGGAAATATTGAAACTGGTTTCCACTGGGTGCGCCAACTTCTCCGGGTACCGAAATAAAAGTAACGCCCGAAAGTGCGGTTCCGATCATCCCAAAGGCAACTAAATACCATTTAGAATTTCGATTGGCGATAAAGAAAGTGGAATTATCGGATGAATTTTTTGAGGTTACGAATGAAATAATAATCAGCAGTAAAAAATAACCGATCAGAAAACATAAGAGGATGGTTGGAGACATAGTTTTGTGTTAAGCTGATAAATGTAAAGAAAACTATTAAATCAAGCAATACATTAAGTCCGAAGTCGGGAGTCCGGAGTCCGGAGTCAAATCGTCTAATTAACCAATATGCAGTTACTAACCAATGACTATGAACCAGACTAAGTTGGGAGCTGGGCGTTTGGAGTCAGTTAACCGATTAACCCAATGCCTATTGAACTAACAAACCATTTTACCTATTTTTGCAATATGAATTTTTCATCCAAGCTGCTTGAAGATGCGGTAAACGAATTCTCAAAACTTCCTGGTGTGGGGCAAAAAACAGCTTTACGTTTGGTACTACATCTTTTAAACAAAGAGCAGGAGGAGGTAAACCAGTTTGGTAATACTTTTATAAAACTTAAGCAGCAGATTAAACATTGCAGCACCTGCCATAACATTTCCGACTATGCGGTATGTGAGATCTGTACTTCGCCAAAACGTGATAAAGAAACCATTTGTGTGGTAGAAGATACCCGAGATGTAATGGCGATTGAAAATACCGGTCAATATTTTGGGGTTTACCATGTTTTGGGCGGATTAATTTCTCCGATGGATGGCGTTGGCCCTTCCGATCTGTTTATTGATGGATTAGTAGTCAGAATGGCAGCAGGAGGAATTAAAGAGGTGATTTTAGCATTGAGCCCGAATATGGAAGGCGATACCACATTGTTTTACCTGTACAAAAGATTAAAGGAATTTAATGTTCCGGTAACCACCATTGCCCGCGGAATTGCATTTGGCGGCGAGTTGGAATATACCGATGAAATTACGCTCGGCAGATCGATTGTAACCCGTGTGCCTTACGAAACTGCAATGATGAAATAATGGTAAAGCATCTTTTTGTTTTCTTAGCCCTGATTTTATCCGGGATGTTTGCCAAAGCACAGGTAAAGATCCACTCCCACAACGATTATACCCATCAAAAACCTTTCTTTGAAGCGATCAACAATAATGTTTTCTCTATAGAAGCCGATGTTTTTGTGGTTGGCGATTCGTTAATGGTGGCGCATAGTAAAAAAGAAATTAAAGCCGGCAACACTTTAGAACAATTGTATTTAAAACAGATTAAGGCCTTATCTGGTGAAAAGGAATATTATACTTTCCAATTAATGATTGATGTAAAAGGTGATTGGGATTCGACCTACCGCTTGTTGCAGAAAAATTTGAAAAAATACCAGAAATACTTTGGCCGGCAGGGGAGAAATACAATTGTTGTGATTAGTGGCAACCGACCTCCTGCAAATACATTTCATCAATATTTTCACTTATTTTTTGATGGCTTACCAAATGTAAGCTACAGCCAAGAAAACCTGAAAAAAATAACCATGATCAGCGATAATTTTGCCACTTATTCTAAATGGAAAGGTGTGGGGGAGATTTCAGAAACTGATAAAGCTAGATTGGCAGAACCGATTAATAATGCACATCAATTGGGTAAACCCTTCCGTTTTTGGGGTGCACCCGATAATGAAGCTTGCTGGAAGTTACTACATGAGTTAGGTGCAGATATTATTAATACCGACAAAGTTACCGAAGCAACAAACTACTTTAAAACAAACTCATAAAAACAGTATCCAGTCTTGGTTCTTGATACTCGCTACTTAATACTTGCAACTACAAATGGATCTAAAAGATAAAGTAATCATCATCACTGGCGCATCGAGCGGAATCGGAAAAGCTTGTGCGGAAGAATTTGCTAAACGTGGCGCTAATTTGGTTTTGGCCGCCCGTCAATATGTAACCCTTTGCGAAATTACTGCTGATCTGGAAAAAAAATATGACATCAGGGCTGTGGCTGTTCAGGCCGATGTAAGTAAAGAAGGAGATTGCGAACTGATTATCAAACAGGCTTTGGTTTCGTTTCAAAAGATTGATATTCTGGTAAACAATGCCGGATTATCGATGCGTGCACTGTTTAACGATTTAGATCTATCGGTACTTAAAAACCTGATGGATGTGAACTTTTGGGGAACCGTTTATTGTACCAAATATGCCTTGCCAGAGATTTTGAAAACCAAAGGAACAGTGGTGGGCATATCATCGATTGCAGGTTACCGGGGTTTGCCGGGCAGAACAGGTTATTCGGCTTCTAAATTTGCAATGAACGGATTTATGGAATCTTTACGTACCGAACTTTTAAAAACAGGTGTAAACGTGCTCTTGGCCTGCCCAGGTTTTACAGCGTCGAATATCCGTGTAACGGCCTTATCGAAAGATGGCGCCGCACATGGCGAAACCAGCATGGATGAAGGTAAAATGATGACATCAGAAGAAGTAGCGAGCATTATTGCCGACGGTATCGAAAAACGTAAACGTACGTTAATTATGACCGGACAAGGAAAACTGGCGGTCTGGATGAATAAACTTTTTCCAGCTTTTGTAGATAAAAAGGTTTTTGATCTGTTTGCGAAGGAAAAGAATCCCTTGATAAAAGGGTAGCGGTTAGGGTTTAGGGTTAGAATGTCTCGATACCTGGTACTTTCATCTTGATACTACTTAAGGTTGAGGGCAGAAGGTAAATTAGGGTAGCGTATAGCGGTTAGGGTTTATCCTTTTGATGGATTATGTCTCGATACTTGATACTCATTACTTGATACTATTCCAAAAATCCACCTTTACAACAATTTCGTTTATTTAACTATTGAGATGATAAACCTTTTTTATGTACAAATCCCTTGTTTTATTGATGCTCTTATTTCAAACGATACTTTCTTCGGCCCAGCTAAAAAAAGCTAAAAATATAAATTACGCGGGCAATGCTGATGAAGCCAATACGTTAAATATTTTTTATAAAAACGATAGTATAAAAGATAAACCTGTTCTGGTTTTTATTCATGGAGGTTCCTGGAGCAGCGGGAAGAAAGAAACTTATTGGTGGTTGGGCAGAAACTTCGCGCGTAAAGGTGTAGTTACCGTAATTATCAATTACCCTTTGGCGCCTAACGTTCAATATGAAAAAATGGGCGATGATTGTGCTTTGGCTGTAAAATGGGTACAAGAACATATTGCTGATTACACGGCCAGTCCGGAGAAGATTTTTGTGATGGGGCATTCGGCTGGCGCACATCTGGGCGAACTGATCAATGCCGATCCCAAATATTTTAAAAAAACTGGCATTAAAAACCCAATTAAAGGTATAATCCTTAACGATCCTTTCGGACTTGATATGCAGGAATATTTAACCACGGCCGAAAAAGACCATTTTTATTTCGATTTCATCAGAACTTTTACTGATCAACCTGCGGTTTGGAAAACGGCCTCACCGCTAGATTATGTAAACAATATCAAAAATCCACATTTGCTTTTTTATGGAAGCAAAACTTATGGTGCCATTAAACTGCAAACGCCGAGATTATATGAAAAGCTTAAGGCGAATCATATTCCGGTAGAAATAAAAGAAATCAAAGGTAAAAGCCATGTACCAATGATCAGCCAGATGATTTTTGGTGGAAATGATTTGTATAAGGATATTGTGGATTTTATACAAGAGGTATCGTCATTGCGAGGTACGAAGCAATCTTAATGCGGTAGCTGGGCTTTTCTTTGTTCGGTTGCAGCCCCTGATCACTAAACCTGGTAGTAGCGAAAATCCTTTTTGTTTGCAGCAACCTTAAATATCCTGCTATCTGCAGCTATGGAACAGATCCTTTCCCGAAATCGGGACAGGCAGTGCCTCAGGATGACAGCACCACCAAAAAAAAATATTTTGTCTTGGCCAGACGGGCTTTTTTCTTTTGACAACAAAAGAAACAAAATTGTCGGCTTAAAATTTATTGTTTGAAAGTTTGTGGTTTGGCTTGAGTAGTGCATGCCCAATCCCGATAGCTATCGGGATGTTAGGCCGATCTAAGTAGAACGGAGATGGGGTGCTGAGGCTTAGCTGGATGGAAATAACTAAAGCCAAACTCACCTAATACTTAAATTGTAGCATTAATGAAGTAACCTAAACCCGGTAGTAGCGAGCATCCCGATCCTTTGCCGATGATTCGGCACTAAATGAGCATCGGGATAAAGCGGATAACGGCACTACTGCAACCGACCAGCGCTGAAACCTGCTTTCCAAAAAAAACAAAAAAAAACTTTCTCAAAAAGGGAAAAGAAGCCCCTTACACCGTTCGTGTAACCTTATCCAGCTTACTATAATCCATTACCATTTTGCCTTCTTCGTTATGGTAGTACATTTTCTCAAACTTAGCATCCATTTCGATTTCTTCATCCTGATAACTGGTTCTGGTATGAATCGTCTGTGAGAAAGTATCGTCAAAAGCTTTAAGGATCACAAAAACTTCTACTTCGGCATGCTGAAGCTCGGTTAATGATTTTTCGAAAAACGGACTTTCTTCCGTAATGGGGTGTACCAAAGTCCAGTTTAAAGAGAGGATACCAATTTTATCACGTTCCAGTGTCAAAGGGTAAAACCTTCTCACATGTTTACCATCAACCGTTTCGTTGTACGACATTACCATTTGCACTTCAACTTCGATAAGCTGGTTACGGCGGAGGTTAACCAAACGACACATTAAACCATGGCCTTTCTCATAAGGTGCAATCACCATTTTTTTGCTAAAACTTACTTTAGAGGTTGGCCGACTGAAACGGCCATACAATAAGCCTGTAGCCAATGCAAAAGCTAACAGGCCCAGCATACTTTCGAAAGCCGCCAGGATACTGGTAATAAATCCCTGTGGCGAAATATGGCCATAACCCACAGTAGAAATGGTTTGGGCTGAGAAGAAAAATGCATCAAAAAACTGATCGCGAAGCGTTACACCTTTGGCACCATTTAAATTTTCAATACCCACAACATTGTATAAAACTGCAAAAATTGTATTTACAACAAGGTAGGCGAGGAGGATGACAAAGAAAAACCGCGGCCAGCTCATGGTAACCAGGCGGGTGTAGGTATCATCGAACTTAAACCAGGGTAGGCCGGTACGCTCAATATTTGCAGAACCATCAGGGTTAAGCATGCGCTGGTTTTTGGTTACGGGATTAGATCCGAAACCGAAATCATCATTAAACTGTACTTTTCTTTTAAAGAAAGCCATATATTTTTAGAAAGATTTTGGAATATTAAAAAACTATGTCAATATTTGCTTTATACAAACATGATCATTAAAAACTTAAATAACAATTGGTGGTGGCATAACGAAATTCGTTAGGCAAATTCTATTGTTATATATTTTAAAATATTTTATACACAATGAAAAGGATTGCCCAAAAAGCAATCCTTTTTTTATGCCTTCCCCTCCCGTGGAGGGGTGGCCGAAGGACGGGGTGGTTTAGAGAATTAGGTATTAACATCGCCCCGGTTCGTGTCTTCACGAACTGGAATAAACATAAATGGTTTGTGGAGACACAAACCATGGCGAGCAGATTGAACACAAAACATGAAAAAAATATTAAACCATTTATTCGAAAACAAGAGTTTTAGCAGGGAAGAGGCAAAGAACATTTTGATTTCAGTTTCCGAAGGGGCATTTAATTCTTCGCAAATTGCTGCTTTTATTACCGCTTATGCCATGCGCAACATTACCGTGCAGGAGCTGCAGGGCTTTCGTGATGCGATGCTTGATATGTGTGTTAAAGTAAATTTATCGGGTTACGACCTGATTGATCTTTGTGGTACCGGTGGTGACGGTAAAGACACTTTCAATATTTCAACCTTGTCTTCATTTGTAGTGGCAGGTGCTGGCCATCATGTGGCTAAACATGGTAATTACGGCGTTTCTTCGGGCTGTGGCTCTTCTAACGTAATGGAATATTTAGGTTATACTTTTACCAATAACGAAGATACTTTAAGACGCAATTTAGATACTGCAGGGATCTGTTTTTTACACGCCCCTTTGTTTAATCCTGCCATGAAAATTGTAGCGCCGATCCGTAAGGAACTTGGGGTAAAAACATTTTTTAATATGCTGGGGCCCATGGTTAACCCTGGGCAGCCAAAATACCAGATGGTAGGGGTTTTTAGTTTGGAGCTGGCCCGTTTATATGCTTATTTATACCAGGATACCGATAAAAGTTATACCATTGTACATGCATTAGAAGGTTATGACGAGGTTTCGTTAACCTGTGATGTGAAAACCTTTTCGAATAAGGGCGAACAGATTTTAACCCTTCAGGATATGGGTTTTGAAAAGGTGGATACCAATGCCATTAAGGGCGGCGATACCGTAGAATCATCAGCCAAAATATTTATGGATGTTTTAAATGGCGAAGCTACAGATGTACAGAACAATGTGGTGCTTTGTAATTCGGCATTGGCGATTAAAACCATAAAACCTACGCTATCTTTTGCCGATTGTTTTTACGAGGCAGAAGAATCTTTAATGAGCAAAAAAGCACTGGAGAGTTTCAAAAAACTATTGGCATGTTAAAGTTAAAAGTTTGTGGAATGCGTTTGGCAGCCAATATTGCTGCGGTTGCTAACTTGCAGCCAGATTATCTGGGCTTTATCTTCTATGAGAAATCACCCAGACTGATCAGCGATGTTTCTGCCGAACTGATTAAATACATCCCCTCAGAAATTAAAACCGCAGGTGTTTTTGTAAACGAAGACCTTGAAAAGGTAAAGGATAAAGTAAACTTATTAAAGCTAAAAGCTGTTCAGTTACATGGAAGCGAATTACCTGAATACTGTGAAGCGTTAAAATCAAGCTTTCCCCCTTTAGAAGTGATTAAAGCTTTTGGAATAGATGAAGATTTTGATTTTTCTGGTCTGGAGCCTTATTTAGGTGTGGCGGATTATTTCCTGTTTGATACCAAAACTAAAACACATGGTGGATCAGGAAAAACATTCAATTGGTCTGTTTTAGACCGATATACTTACAACAAACCTTACTTTTTAAGTGGCGGAATTGATTTAGAACATGCCCCCGCCATAAAAGATATACATGATGAGCGTTTATATGCTTTGGATATCAATAGCAGATTTGAAATTGAGCCAGGCTTAAAAGATGCGGAGAAGATTAAGGAATTTATTAAAGAAATGAGCACGAAATAATGTCATCCTGATTTAATTAAAATACAGTTAATCCGTCATTCCCAACCCGATAGCTATCGGGTCAATTGGGAATCATAATGCAATAAGCTTTAAGATTCCCGCCTGCGCGGGAATGACGATCTCTCCGTAAAATTTATTAATGTGACAGAAGTAGATAAAAATATTATGAAATACAAAGTAAACGAAAAAGGATATTATGGAGATTTTGGTGGCGCGTACATCCCCGAAATGCTTTATCCAAACGTAGAGGAATTGCGTCAAAACTATTTAAAGATTATTGATGATGCCGATTTTCAAAAGGAATTTCATCAATTATTGAAAGATTATGTTGGCCGTCCTTCGCCTTTATATCTTGCCAAAAGATATTCGGAAAGATATGGTGCCAATATTTTCTTGAAAAGGGAAGATTTAAACCATACCGGTGCCCATAAGATCAACAATACCATCGGACAGATTTTATTGGCCGAGAAGCTAGGCAAAAAAAGGATTATCGCCGAAACAGGCGCTGGTCAGCACGGGGTGGCTACGGCAACCGTATGTGCACTACGTAACCTGGAATGTGTAATTTACATGGGCGAGGTTGATATAGAACGCCAGGCACCAAACGTGGCCCGTATGAAAATGTTGGGCGCTAAGGTTGTTCCGGCAAGTTCAGGGAGTAAAACCCTAAAAGACGCCACTAACGAAGCGATGCGCGATTGGATTAATAATCCTGTTGATACACATTACATTATTGGTTCGGTAGTTGGTCCACATCCTTATCCTGATATGGTAGCGATTTTCCAATCGATTATCTCGGAGGAAACCAAAAAACAGTTATTAGCGCAAACGGGTAGCGACCAGCCAGATTATGTTTTGGCTTGCGTAGGTGGCGGCAGTAATGCCATGGGCATGTTCTATCATTTTATGGATGATGAAAATGTAAAACTGATTGCTGTTGAAGCAGCCGGAAAAGGGGTGTCGAGCGGGTTTTCTGCGGCAACCACTTATTTGGGTAAAGAAGGTGTGCTCCATGGAAGTAGAAGCATTTTAATGCAAACGCCAGATGGACAGGTAGTTGAGCCGCATTCGGTTTCGGCTGGATTGGATTATCCGGGTATTGGTCCACAGCATGCACATTTGTTTAAAACAGGCCGTGGCCAATATGTTTCCATAACTGATGAAGAAAGTTTAGATGCCGGATTATTACTGACTCAATTGGAAGGAATTATTCCTGCCATTGAAAGTGCACACGCATTGGCTTACTTAGAAAAAATGAAATTTAAGGGTGGCGAAAACGTAGTGGTTTGCCTTTCAGGTCGTGGCGACAAGGATCTGGATACCTATATTAAATATTTTAATCTTTAAGATAGATTTGAGACAATAGATATGATGAAATAGATGTGAGACAATAGATATGAGACATGAGACGATGGACTTTCTGATAAGCACCTAATCTCCAATCTCACATCTCACATCTCCAATCTCACATCTCCAATCTCACATCTCCAATCTCACATCTCAAAAACATGAACCGAATTAAACAACTCTTCCAAGAGAAGAAAAATATATTATCAATATACTATACTGCTGGTTATCCAAATACTGGCGATACCATTCAAATTGCCGAAGCACTAGAAAAATCAGGTGCCGACATGCTCGAGATAGGTTTTCCTTATTCCGATCCTGTTGCCGATGGACCTGTAATTCAGGCCAGCAGCAAACAGTCACTCGATCAGGGCATGACGCTTAACCTACTTTTCGAACAGTTGAAAGACTTGCGTAAAACCGTAACTATTCCCGTTTTATTAATGGGATATGTAAACCCTGTTTTGCAGTTTGGCGTAGAAAATTTCTGCGAAGCCTGTGCCGAAGTAGGGGTAGATGGTTGTATTGTTCCCGATTTGCCGATGGTAGAGTATGAGGAATTTTATAAAGATTGCTTTGAAAAACATAACCTGAGCAATGTGTTTTTAATCACACCTCAAACTGCTGAAGAACGTATCCATAAAATTGATGGTTTAACCAATGGATTTATCTATTTGTTATCATCGTCTGCCACAACGGGCAAAAACCTCGAAGTTGGTAATACCACTGAAGTTTATTTCAGCAGAATTAAAAACCTGAACCTGAAGAACCCAACGATGATCGGTTTCGGGATCAGCGATAAACAGACTTTTGATAAGGCTTGCTCTTATGCCAATGGTGCTATTATTGGTACTGCTTTCGTTAAAGCCATTGCTGATGGGAATTTAGAAGAAAGTGTAAGCAACTTTATGAAGAAGTTTAAAGCTTAGTTTTTTACCACTAAGTCACGAAGACACCAAGAAATTATTCGCTTTGTGTTCTTTGTGTCTTGGTGGTTAATCTTTTCTACGCTGCATCGTCATTCCCAACCCGATAGCTATCGGGTTGATTGGGAATCGTAATGCTTTGGTATGGGTTTGTAGGTTGCATTAAGATTAGCTTCGCTGAGCACTTCGTGGTTCCGGCCTGCGCCTATCGTGTGGACACATCTTGATGTGTGGGTTTTTAGGCGTTATGCTGGCCTGCTTTAATAATACACAGGTTTCACCGAAGAACGCCCGTCAATCCCAAGTGGCAGAAAATCAAAAAACAGATGCAGTATAGAACAAATAGCACTACCAAACCTAAAACGCAGTGGTTTTGTGTTCATAAGCGATGAGTTAAAGCTTTCACGAGAATTGAACACAAAACAAAGTGCTGCTGTTTTTTGATGAGCGTGGGTGGTGAGGAGCCACATTGCCGGATTGACAAAGCGCTTTGGGTACATTGCCGGATTGACAAAGCGCTTTGGGT
>NZ_SJSO01000010.1 GCF_004331735.1 Pedobacter psychrodurus | reverse complement strand
TTGGGCTGAAAGATGAATCGATGCAGGCAGCAGATGTATTCAGTTCGAACCAAATAGATTATCTAGATATGGTAAGACAACGAGTGGAAGGAGGCACAGAATTACAGAAAAATCCATACAAAAAGCAAACCCTGGCTTGGGCCACATGGTTATTAGCTAGACTGGCAGGATGGAGCGGATATAAATCTCATGGTCCACCAGGATATATCACAATCAAAGAGGGGTTAGATAAATTCAACCAACAATTTATAGTTTATGCACAAGTAATGGAACACAAAGATGTGTGTAAAGATTAGCTTTAGAAGGGGGGCAGCATAGGAGGGAGTCTGAGATATTGTTACAGTCTCATGTACTTAACTCTTATGCAGGTAGAAATCGAATGTTTTTACCCGGAAGAAAACTCTGGATGCTGTCGTCGGGATGGTCGAGATTATTTCTCCCCAAGTTGCTATGGAGTTTTACAAGCTTCCCGAATGCCCTCATTTTTTTGAATTCTATCTGATAAGTTCCGCTAATGGTTGTTATATTATAACCGAAATCTTGCCTCTGGCCTTGGGAAAGATTGAGTGACTATTCTTCGGCTTTTGAAAAGTAGACAGTTTAATGCCCTGTTGTTAAAAAAGCTATTGATGGTAAAACCAGTCTTTACTTCAGCGAGCTTTCTGATAAGTAATCTCTGAAATGTATAAAAGCTAACCGGAAATATATAAGTCACCCATTTTGTTTCTGTGGAACTTTGCTATGTAATTTAAAACTACATAGAAATGAATACAGAAAACAAAGAAACAAAAATTGTCCTAGTAACTGGTGGTAGCCGTGGAATAGGAAAAAGTATAGCATTAAATGCAGCAGCGCGCGGACTTGATGTTATTCTAACCTATAACAACAATGTTGATCATGCAACTGCGGTTGTAGATGCTATCAATAGAAATGGCGGTAAAGCAGTTGCACTGCAATTAGATAGTTCAAAAACAAATACTTTTAATGATTTTGCTACTCGGATTGCGCAGGTGATTAAGAAAGATTGGAACAGGGAAAGCTTTGATTATCTTGTAAATAATGCCGGGATAGCCCAGAGAGCCCTTATAAAGGACACTACTGAAGAAATATTTGACGAACTGGTCAATACCAATTTTAAGGGGGTTTTCTTTCTAACACAGAAACTTATTCCCTTGATAAATGACGGAGGACAGATCATCAATATTTCTTCAGGTCTCGCACGATTTGCTTTTCCGGGCGTTGCTGTTTACGGAGCGCTTAAGTCGGCTACGGAGGGACTGACACGTTACTTTGCGAAAGAATATGCTGCCAGGAAGATTCGTGTTAACAGCGTTGCTCCTGGTGCCATTGACACAGAATTTGGTGGTGGTAAAGGTGATGATAGCCACCGCGACCAGATCGCTTCTATGACTGCATTAGGCCGCCTTGGATTAGCAGACGATGTGGGTGCATTTGTTGCATCTATCCTTTCGGAAGACAGCCGCTTTGTAAATGCCCAGCGTATTGAAGTATCCGGTGGAATGTTTATTTAGTTTTCAGAGAGGGGCATCCGAATATAGTTGCTCCTCTATTTTCCATCTTAAGGAAAGCACACAATAACAGGCACTAAACATATCATTTGCGTATAAACTGCATCAGCCATACGGTGCTTTTAGAGTCAGATGCTTATCCATTCTTACTTCCTGGGTTTATTCCTGTCAAAGCCAGTAAAGTGGTCACCGCTTATGAACGTGTTATTTGGCATTATCAACGGTAGGATAATTACTGTTCAAACATTTTTTTAGTAAATTTACGTAACACCAATATAATGTAAAATGAAACAGGCATTCGTTGATATAAATACTATACAAGAGCTGCATAAGCTTTACGGATGCCCGCCACCAAAACACCCATTGGTTTCCTTTTTACAGCTTCAGCAAATCAACAGAGACAACTTCCCCAAGGAAGAAACAGCTTTCCGATTAGGGTTTTATGCGGTATACCTTAAACAGTTAAAAGGATCGATGGGTTATGGGCGATCAAGTTACGATTTTGACCAAGGCACATTAGTATTTACCGCCCCAGGACAGGCAGTGACTACACAGCGCCGTATTTCTTTCGATGATGGATGGGGATTGTTTTTTCACCCTGATTTACTATACCGCACAGGCCTTGGTAAAAAAATACACGGGTATTCATTTTTCCATTATGATGCCAACGAAGCACTTCATTTATCTGAGGTAGAAAAGAAAACTCTACGTAGATGCGCAGATAATGTGACAGTAGAGTATTCACAAAATATAGATAAACATTCGCAGGAACTGATCGTAAGTAATATTGAATTACTTCTCAATTATTGTACACGTTTCTATGATAGGCAGTTTTTTACCCGATCTAAGCCAAATCACGATCTTGTACAACAATTTGAAAGGCAGCTATTGAAATATTTCTCAAAAGATTCACTCATCGATGACGGACTACCTGATGTAAAATACTTTGCTGCACAACTCAATCTATCGCCTGATTACTTGTCGGATTTGCTCAACAGATATACAGGTAAAACCACAATTGAACATATTCACCTCCAATTGATAGACAAAGCAAAATCGTTACTATGGAGCACAGAAAAAAACATTAGTGAAATTGCTTTTATACTAGGTTTCGAACACCCTTCCCATTTTACAAAAATATTTAAAAACAAAACCGGGCAATCACCTTCTGATTACAGATATATGAATTAAAAAAATAGAAAATGCAAATAATAACATGGAAATGTATGATTTTGATACTGACAATTTCCAAGATAGTGTTCGGATATCGGCATTAATTATTTGCTTTTTAACGACACAGCAAACCTGAAGTTTACTGTGTCGGATATATTAGGTACGGATTACTAACGGTTTGGGGCCAACTACCAAAACAGCGACTTAAACATTGTTTACCAATGTGATCTTGGTACACTCGAAGACATCTAATGCACATTCAGCGATTGACGAAAACCAGGAGACAAAACTTCTTAAGAAAAAGATCGATGAGTTAACAACGGCTTTGGCCGATGCCCAGCTGAGAAGCGTTGGATTAAAAACTAGTATTGAGATTGAGGAAACCGAACTTAAGAAGAACATTAGAAAAAAGCATGTTACCAAACGGTCTTAAGGATTTACATTCAGCAGGATACGCATTTGATCATTTAAATGTCGGATTTTTACAACAAAAAGTCTAATTTTTTCAAGTTCAGAACGGATCAGTTGTTTATTTTTGGAATAGATAACCAAATATAAAACCAAGTGAAGAGACGGATTTTCTTAATTTCTGTCTTCCATACTTCTGGTACACCTAACGGTTCCCAACTATGAATAGATTAACGGTAATTATGCTAGTAGTATGCCTTTCGCAGCTGGCGTTAAAGGTAGATGCCAAGAAACAGCTACCTGTCCAGGTCACGGACACCGCCTTGCAGAGAAAGACAGTCAGTTTGCCAAGTGGCAGGGCGAAAGCCATTCCCAGTGGCCCTTATCAAGATAATTGGGGATCATTAAAGGAAAATTATCATGTTCCGGAGTGGCTAAAGGATGCTAAATTCGGCATTTTCATACACTTTGGCGTTTACACGGTACCTGCGCATGGTAGTGAATGGTATCCACGCCACATGTATAACAATGAAGCATTCGCGAAATGGCACACCGAACACTATGGGGCGCCTGATATTTTTGGTTACAAAGATTTTATCCCGCTTTTTAAAGCAGAAAAGTTTAATGCCGATGAATGGATGGAATTGTTTGTAAATTCTGGTGCGCGCTACATTTGCCCGACTGCCGAACATCATGACGGTTTTGCGATGTACGACAGCAAACTGACTGAATGGAATGCTAAGAGAATGGGGCCGCAAAAGGATATTATTGGTTTGTTGTCGAAATCCGCACGTAAAAAAGGCCTGAAATTCGGGATATCCAACCACCGGATGGAGAACTGGGATTTTCTTTATCCTACAATAAAGGAAAAAACCGATGTGCTCGATCCAAGATATGCATCATTTTACGGTCCTCCGCAACCACCCTTGGAAAGAAAAGCACAAAACGCTCCTGTTGGAAACGAAATGGTCGCTGATCCGACCGCTCCACAAAACCCTGCTTTTTTGGAAGAATGGCTTGCCCGTATGCAGGAGATCGTAGACAGCTATAAACCCGATATGGTATTTTTTGATAATGGGGTCAATCCGCGGAAACTCGATCCGATCAAATTACGTTTTGCCGCTTACTATTATAACCGTGCGGTAAAATGGGGTAGGCAGGTGACAATAACAACAAAAAGTGATGCCTATCTGTTCGGAACTGTTACTGACTATGAAAGGCAGGGAAGAGCTCCCAAACAGGTCACCGATTACTATTGGCAGGTCGATGACCCTATTGCAGATAAATTCGGCTATGTAGAAGGTATGAAAGTAGTTTCGGCAGCCTCAGTGGTGCGTAAGTTAGTGGATAACGTAAGCCGCAATGGTAACCTGATGCTGAACATTTCCCCTAAAAGCGATGGCACCATACCAGAAGAACAGTGTAAGGTATTATTGGATATAGGCAAATGGCTCAAGATTAATGGCGAGGCTATATATGGTACCCGTGCATGGCCAGGTTCCCCGCAAGGTGATTTTCGCTTCACCATAAAGGACAGCGTGCGCTACGCGATCACATTCAAATGGCCCACAGAAAATGAGCTTGTCATCAAAGCCGCGGAAGCCGATATCGGGAAGCTAAGAAAAATATCCATGTTGGGACATAGTGGTCAGCTTGTCTTTACCCAGGATAGCAGTGGTTTAAAAATTACCTTTCCAAAAGAAAAACCCTGCGACTATGCATATGCATTAAAATTGGAGAAATAGAGAAGCGGTATAAAAAGCTTATTCTACTGTGGACATCGACAAACTGATTAAACGCTAATTGAATTGCAGCGGCTTATGGTGCTAGGGAACCTATTTACACTTTAATGCTTTCTTCATGTAGTTTTGCTGTATCTAAATGCGATTACTGATATTGATTATTGCCTACTCATTTAAAATCAAACTGTGTATTTGAATTATCAGATTATATATTTTGTGGTGATTTTTAATTGCTAGATTTATTTTAACGATCAGCTAAATTGTTCGTTTAATAACCAAACTGAAACTCAGTTGGGTGAAGTGACTTAATTCCCCTAATTAGAGAGAATAAAAACACTATCCGAATTTTTGTATCATGAAACAAACTCCTGCTTTTATTGCTACTATAAAAAAAATACAGATCACATTTGGATTAACCTGTTTGCTTACCCAGCTTTATGATCAGGTAGAGGTGACAGGATTGAAATGTGAATACCGGGAAAATCCACTCGGGATCGAAACACTTCATCCGCGCTTGAGTTGGCAGTTGCGTTCGCAGCAAAAAAATGTAGAGCAAACGGCCTACCGCATTTTGGTTGCAGATAATATTGACTTGCTTGCGAAAAATATTGGCAACATATGGGACAGTAAAAAGACAGTTTCGGATGCCTCTATCCAGATTAAATATAATGGCGCCAAATTACTGCCCACCAAGGCACACCTTTAGCCAACAAAAGGGCAAGCGCAATTAAATCTATAACTGTTCTGTACATATTTTAAAAACACTGACAGCTGCAAATAGATTTGAAAATATTCTTTTTCGAACATTATACCGTTTTTTCATTCATTTGCAAGGGAGAAATTATAGGTGACCGACCTGTTGAGGATTTGACTCTGACATTGGCCTTTGAAGTTAGATTACCTGCCTCGTAGCATATTCATGAATCTAGATAAGTAATTATTATAGATAATCATATCGTCAAACGTTTTAAGAACTAGTTACTATAGTTGCGTATTTTCATGAGCACAGAAGATGTCAATCCGGCTTAAGCGCAGAACATAAAATACAACTAAGATTTCAATATCAACAATCTAGCCGGTCTGCGCTGGCAACTTATAGGTGCGTCTGTTATTGCGCCAGTACTATCCGTTTACCAGTATCTGTTTTGTGCCAGGCCATCGCTATTCATTTAAGTGCATGGCTTCTGTTTCAATGGTTAGCTTTCTTTTGGCGGCAAGCTTAAATACTTGCGGGATTATCTCAGTAGTGATCGTTTTCAAAATCTCTTTTGTTATACTGCCGCCACTGGTTTAAGTATTATTGGTGGTGATGACTAAGGGTTGTTGGGTGCTTTGTGTGGTAACTTTTTTTTGAATTGGGATAAATGGAGGGGGCAGAGGAAGGACTTTGAAAATTTTCTTGGGTGGAGGGAGAGGCGGAGGTAATGGGATGGGTTAGGTTAGTGTTGTTGTTTGTTTCAATAAAATGGGCCGTTGTTTTTGCTTGGTATCAGATGGGGTTTGGGTTGTTTTTGGCTGTTCTCTGAGGGGCAGGCCATTTACTTTATCTTTTGTTCTGGATCGACGCTGCATGTTTTCTGATAGGAAAGGTAGATCTTCTGTTATTTTCTCTTTTTGTCGGCGTGTGTGGATGGGTATTGATTGAATCCGGGTGCAAATTTAGCTTTCCTGACCTGCACGTAAGAAGAAATTCTGGCATAAACGCATCATAACCGCATTGTCCAAAATTATCTATTATTACGCTGTTTTGAATGATAATTATTTGATTATCAAATCATTGTGTGTTTGTTAACATTTGTGCTATAATGATTATCAATCCTGTAGCTAATACGCTTCAACTTGTGATAGATTTATATTCGAATTTTGGGGGCGCCACAGAATTTGACTTAACCAAATATTCTTTCCGACTTTAACCATTGCAACAAAATGCTGTTTGAAAGTATACAAACTAAAGAAATTACTAACCAGATTAACCAAACATTATGAACAATTTTACTACAGTAACCAAACTGTTTCTTTCTCATCAATTGCAGCTTTTTTGTCCCAAGGAAATCCTGTCTGCTATTTGATCTCTTTAACCAATAATTTTTAAATAACATGAGAAAGAAAATTACAATTAAGCTTTTAGGGATTTTTATGTGCTTTTTCAGCATTGTAATAACGAAAGTTTCTGCGCAGGAAAAGCCCTTAAACAATATTAATAAGAAGGATAGCGTTATTGCTTTCGGCGATTCTGTATCTTCTAAAACAAGGATTTATCTTCCTTTTAGTATCCCATTATTTGCAAACTTATCCACTGTCTCCACACAAACCGTAGATAATTCAGATTTATTAAAGCACCCTGTTAACAGTGTTACTAATGCTTTAACAGGTAGAATAGCAGGCTTAAATACTCAGCAAAACTCCGGACAGCCAGGTTTTGATGCCGTTAGCTTGTCATTAAGAGGTAGAACGCCATTGATTTTAATTGATGGAATACCTCGTCTGATTTCAACAATCACTTTAGAAGAAATAGAGTCGGTAACGATTTTGAAAGATGCCATGTCTACCGCTTTATTAGGCGTTAGAGGAGCAAATGGTGCATTATCTATAACTACTAAACAAGGCTATAATGGTAAGGAACGCATTTCATTTACCATACAATCGGCGTCTCAAAGGCCGCTAAAAATGCCGCAAGCATTAAATGCCTTTGATTATGCTACACTAAGAAATGAAGCAATCCGTAACGAGCTTTCTGTAAATCCATTTTACAATACAGCATTACTTTACACTGCAACAGACCTTCAGGCATTTAAAGATGGCTCAGATCCATTCGGTCATCCTGACGTAGATTATCGGAACGAAGTTTTAAAAAGCAGAGCGCCTTTAAACCGATACTCTCTTAATATGAGTGGTGGAAATAGTACAATTACCTATTTTGCAGGTGTAGAACACCTTAAACAAGATGGACTTTTTAAAAGCACTGATATTTATGATACCAATAATTATCTGGCAAGTTATTTACTTCGTTCAAATATTAACATTCAGATCAATCCAAAACTTTCTGGTGGTATTCATTTATTTGGGAGAATAGGCAATACTAACGAACCAGGAGCTACTACAAGTGCCATTTACAGTTCGTTGCTAACCACGCCAAGCAACTCCTATCCAATATTTAATCCAAACGGAAGTCTTGCAGGTACAACAAGATTTACAAATAATATTTATGGAATGGCTGTTCAATCTGGTTATCGCCAAACCTTTAGACGTGATATCATCTCTGATTTTTATGTAAAAAGAACACTTGACGATATTACACCGGGCTTATACATAAAGGGTATGGTTTCATTTGCTTCTTACTTAATTGAGGAAACAAATAGAAGCAAACCCGTTGTTGCATTTCAAAGAAACGTTTCTGCTTCAGGCGTAGAAACGTACTCAAATGCACTAACGCAACCATCGCCTCAAACGAATGTTTCTATAATTAGTACCACCAGCGGGCAACCAAACGTAGGGCAGGGACGACAAACCTATCTGGAATTTTCTGCAGGCTACAACCGTACTTTTAAAGATCTTCATAATGTTAATGCGGCCGTAGTAGCTAATTATGATAGTAATGTTTACGGTTCTAATATTCCCTACAGTATAAAGGGCCTTTCTGGGAATGCATCATACGTATACAATGAAAAATATATTGGTGAATTTGCAGCATCTTACAGTGGGTCCAATTACTATCCAGGTAAGAGCCACTATAAAATGGGATTTTTTCCTGTTGCAGGATTGGGCTGGATAATTTCGAAGGAGGATTTTCTTAAAGATAGTAAAGCATTAAATTTCTTAAAATTAGCGGCTAATTACGGTAGAGTTGGTCATGATAACCCTGGTTATTTTTCTTATATACAACGCATATTTGGAGGTGCTGTAGCCTATTTTGGAACAGGAGCAGGAACAGTAACTACACTAAATGAGAGTACGCTGGCTAATGCAGACATAACTTATGAATACGCAAATAAGTTAAATATAAATCTTCAAGGCAAGTTTTTTAATAATCAATTAGGCTTTTCATTAGATTATTACAATAATAAGTTTAAAGATTTATTAACGCAAAGAGGAAGGAATACTTCGCTGCTAGGTAATTTTTATCCAAATGAAAATATTGGAAGGAACAAATATAATGGAGTTGAATTGCAATTGTCATGGCAACAGCAAAAGGCAAGCAACTTTAACTACTACGCAGCGCTAAATGTTGGTTTTCAACAATCGGTTGTTGAGTTTTTTGATGAAGTTGAACAGCCTTTTCCCTGGATGCAAAGAACCGGTCAGCGGGTTGGTCAGTCTTTTGGTTACGTAGCTGATGGACTTTACCAATCTCAGGCAGATATTGCAAACTCGTCTCAAAATGGCATAGCAACATTCATAGGTTACACGCCACAGCCTGGAGATATTAAATACAAAGATTTAAATGGTGATGGCATTCTAAATCAATTCGACCAAACCGTAATAGGCAGTAAAAGCCCATTAGCTATTTTTGGTGCAAATTTTGGGTTCAGCTATAAATTCTTCGATTTTAGTGCTTTGGTTCAGGGAGTTGCTAATTATACCATTAACCTAAGCAGCAACAATTATTTTGAGTTTCAAAATGGTGGACTTGGAAATGCTTTCTCGCAACATCTCGATCGTTTCACACCGGCAACTGCAGCTACTGCAAGCTATCCTCGTTTAAGTGTCGGATTCAATCAAAACAACCATACTTTCTCCAGTTATTGGCTCAGGCGGGCAGATTACATCAGGCTCAAAAATATTGAAGTTGGTATAACCATTCCCTCACGCCTTGTAAGTATTCTAAAAATAAGCTCGATTAGGGTTTTTGCAAACGGTACAAATTTATTTACGGCAACCAAACTAAAAGGTAATCTAGATCCTGAAGTTCCTGTTGATGCGTATCCATTGCAAAAGCTTTATAACCTGGGTGTTAATGTTAAATTCTAATCACAAAAATCATGAAAAAATCTTTTTCAATATATTTATTTTTTGTCTGCTTGGTGGCTTTACATTCCTGTAAAAAATTCGAAGACGAGCCAAAGGATTTAGATACATATGATATCATTTTTGACCCGGCAGATTTAAATGCGGTTAGGGCACAGGAATTTCTTAATAATATTTACACATTTCTGCCAACTGGCTTTGCCCGGGTTGGAGGAGATTTTTTGGATGCAGCAACTGATGATGCGGTTTCAATTGTTCCTACAGCCAACATAACTTATTATACCAATGGAATTGTAAGTGTTGTTAATAATCCCGACCAATATTTCAGCAATGCTTATTTTGGAATACGGCAGGCTAATATTTTTCTTGCAAACAGTGCGAAAATACCTGTGCCTGCCGGTAATCCCATCCGTACAAAACGTTTTAATGCCGAGGCCAGATTTATAAGGGCTTTCTTATATTTTCAACTTTTACAGCGTTACGGGGGTGTTCCATTAATTTCAGACAATGTATTTACCTTAAATGATAACCTTCAACTCAAGAGAAATACATTTGAAGAATGTGTAAATTATATTGCAAGCGAATGTGATGCGATAAAACCAGATCTGTATCCAGATAACGATTCTAATGCCAATAACTTTGGCCGCATTGTTCAAGGTGCAGCCGTTGCTTTAAAATGCAGGCTTTACCTTTATGCTGCTAGTCCGCTTTTTAATGGAGGAGGAGTAGAGGCAGATGCAGAACTTAAAAAACTTACAGGATACTTAACTACAGACATTACTCGCTGGCAGAAAGTTGTAGATGCTGTAGTAGAATTTAAAGCATTAGGAAATTATTACTCCTTACAAACAGGAGCTTCGGCATCTGGTTACAGAAATATTTTCATCAATAAAAAAAATTCGGAAGTAATTTTTGCAAAGCAAAGTGTAAATAATTTTGATATTGAGAACAACAATGCACCCGTTGGATATGTGGGATTTGCAGCTATTGCTGGTGGAGGGAGAACAAACCCAACGCAAAATTTTGTTGATGCATTTACAACGATAAACGGTAAACCAATAAGCCAGGATTTAAAATCTACAATAAATCCAAATGGATATGACCCAGCTAGTCCTTATGCAAATCGCGACCCTCGGTTTTATGTAACAGTTTTCTTTTCTAATGCTAATACACCATCGGCTGCTAGTTATAATTGGCTTAACAGGGCGGTTGAAACATTTGAAGGCGGAAGAGACAAACCCAATAACAATCTTATAACACAAACCAGAACCGGTTATTACCTTAGAAAGTTTATGGGGAACTTCGTTACCGGTACCACCTATTCTCAACAGAGCCACAACTTTATTTATTTCCGGTATGCCGAAATTCTGCTTAATAATGCTGAAGCATTAAATGAATTAGGCGGAAGAACTGAAGATGCCGTGAAAGAAATAATCGAAATACGGAAACGTGCTGGAATAAATGCTGGTACTGATGCCCGTTATGGAATTCCATCAGGCATATCTCAAGCGGCTATGAGAGATATTATCAGAAACGAAAGAAGAATTGAACTTTCTTTCGAAGAACATCGATTCTTCGATGTTCGCCGTTGGAAAAATGCTAACACAGAGTTGAATAAAACCCTTACCGGTATGAAAATTATAAGAGAAGCAAACGGTTCTTATACGCATGAAATTGTTCCTGTGGTAAGTATTACTTTTCAGGATAAACTCTATCATAATGCATTTCCTTATGATGAGACCGTTAAAAATTCGGCATTGAGACAAAACTTTGGTTGGTAATTAAGAATGTAAAAGATACGTAAAATGAAAAAATTTAAATTTTTTAGCATAGTATTTTTACTGCTGCTAATTACAAACTATGCAAGTGCACAGAACAAAACCATTAGCGGTGTGGTGCGTGATGTTCAGGGACCATTGCCAGGTGCAATTGTTGAAGAAAAGGGTACCGAAAACCGAACATCAACAAACGGTAACGGAGAGTATAAATTAACATTAAGAAGTACAGGAAATACCTTAATCGTTAGATTGATTGGATACGTTAATCGAGAGATTTCTATTAGCGGAAACAATTTAGCACAAATTGTTTTGCAGCAAGCTTCACAAGATTTATCAGAAGTGGTAGTAACAGGCTACACAACACAAAAAAAGATAACCCTCACCGGAGCTCAAAGTGCTGTTTCAGGTAATGATATCCGTCAAAATCCATCCGGAAGTTTACAAAATACTTTAGCGGGAAGGGTAACTGGATTTATATCGCAACAAAGAGTTGGGCAACCGGGTAGCGATGGAGCAGCATTTTTGGTAAGGGGTGAATCATCTTTAAACAACAACGCTGTAAATGGAGTTGCCAGTACCACAAATAACCCTCTAATTATTGTTGATAATATTGAATATTCTTATGAGCAATTCTCCAGGCTTGAAGCTAATGAAGTAGAATCAATTACCATACTAAAAGATGCCTCACAAACAGCAGTATACGGAATTAAAGGAGGGAATGGAGTTGTAATTGTTACCACCAGGCGGGGAAAGATTGGAAAGCCGAGGATTTCTGTCCGCACTGATTTTGCGCTTTCAGAACCAACAATTTTACCCGATTACCTTGATTCATACAATACAGCACTTTTAAGAAACCAAGCAGAAATTAATGATAATTCTTATGCCCCGAACCCATCATTTAAGCCAACCTGGAGTGCAGCTGATTTAGAAGCTTTTCGCACAGGTTCTGACCCGATAGGTCATCCCAATGTTAATTGGAAGGAAATGCTTTTTAAAAAATATGCTCCACAGTTAAAAACCAATTTCGATATAATTGGCGGTACAACAAAAGCAAGGTATTTTGTATCTCTAAGCTATCTTAATCAAGGTGGTAACACGAAAGATTATTATGAAGATTCAGGTGATAACATCAATAGTGGGTTCTACAATAAAAGATTTAACTATCGCTCCAACCTTGATATTAGTGTAACAAAAAACCTGACATTGCAATTAGATGCTTTCGGTAATATTGGAGAAATCAATAGACCAAATATTTTTTATCCAAGTACAAATGGAAATAAAGATGATTTATTTGCCGATTTCGGTAGCTACCTAGCACTGTCACCAATGGCATACCCAATTAAAAATCCTGATGGGAGCTGGGGTTACAGTCAGTTTCAAGCAAATAGTGCAAATTATTTAACACCTAATATTATCGAAAGACTAACCTACGGTGGGTTTAGACGGAACAACGAAAATAATATGGTATTATCTACTACAGCAACTGAAAAACTTGATTTCATAACCAAGGGATTAAGTGTTCAGGGTAGGGTAGCCTACACCAATAACTACACTGTTGCAAGGAGTTTAACCAGAACGAATTTACCTTCATATATCTTCAGACCGGCAGTTTTCGCGGCCGATGGTTCACTCACTAGTGCTGAACGTTACGACCCAGCCTTTGCAAACGTTTATACTATTGGTAGGTTGGGCAATGCTTATGGTACAAATGGTTCAGCTGGAAGCACGCAACGAAGACTTGCCGCACAGGCGCTGATAACGTATAGCAGGCAGTTTGCAGAAAATCATCACGTCGATTTTTTGGGTGTTTATAGTTTATCAAGCAATAATGTACGTAGTGACGATTTGACTTACAATTTTGTGCCGGCCAGTGTAATTAGCCGAGTTGCCAAATTAGGATACGATTATAAAAATAAATATATCGTAAATGTAACGGGTACACTAAGTGGTTCAAATAGATTTACCGGTAAAAAGAAGAATGGATTTTTTCCTGCCGCGTCTGCCGCATATAACATTGCAGAAGAAGAATTTTTTAAGAAAAGAATTTCATTTATTAACCTATTAAAATTTAGGGCATCATGGGGTATTGTTGGTAATGATCAATTGGCTCCAGGACGGCAATATGCGTATCAGCAAAGTTATGCTACCTCTACAACGAATTCTTACAGAACGAGCAACAATGGAACAAATTATTCCTTTGGCGAATCAAACGGAACATTATCTGCAAATACGGGCTACGCAGAAGGTGCTTTAGCAAACACGGATGTAACCTGGGATAAGGAAAGGCAATTTGATATTGGTTTGGATTTTGCGTTTTTCAACAATAAACTTACTGGTTTAGTAGATTACTTTAAATACAGAAGATACGATCAGTTGATTGCGATAAATTTAATTTCTGATCTTCAGGGTGTTTCACTACCTCCGCAGAATATTGGAGAATCTACCCGGAAAGGTTTGGAATTTGAACTAAACTATCGCTCAACAATCGGTAACGAGTTTGCATACAATGTTAGAGGTACTTTTTCCAATGTTAAAAATGCAGTGGTATTTAATGGCTTTGCCGATCCACAATACCCATGGCAGTCTGCTGTAGGTAAGCCGATTGGAGCAGAAGGTCTTTATCAATATCTAGGCTTCTTTAAAGATATGAACGATGTAACCAATAGTCCAACATCAACTTTTATACAAAGGCCTGGAGACTTAAAATATGCTGACCTAAATGGTGATAATGTAATTGATGATAAAGATAGGGTTGTTGCAGACTACAGCAATACCCCTCAAAATACTTTTGGGTTTCAGTTTGGTTTTAATTATAAAGGAATAGGTTTAAGTATATTATTTCAAGGTGCTACTAAATTTTATCTCCGTGGTACGGAAGAGGCTATTCGTCCTTTTTCTGCTAATCTTCAAGCAATACATCAACAGGCATGGACTCCAGCACTTGGCGATAACGCTAAGTTTCCGGTATTAACCACGCTGAGATCGATAAGCGATCCAGGAACCAATTCAACTTATTGGGCTGTTCCTGGTGACTATTTACGTCTTCGTACAGCTGAATTATCTTATGATATTCCTACAAGTATTGTAAAAAAACTAGGACTTCAAGGCATTAGATTTTTTGCAAGCGGTAATAATTTAATCACCTGGTCTAAAGCATTCAATTTATATGCTATTGATCCGGAGGCAACGCCGGGCAACGATCGTCAGGCATATCCACCATCACGCATCTATAACATAGGTTTGAACGTTAACTTATAACATACAAAAATGAAAAAGATTACCATTATTTTATCGGTTTGTATAGCAGCAATGGCCTGTAAAAAATCAACTTTTTTGGATAATAAATCTAATAATGCCCTTAATGAGGAAACAGTTTTCACAGATAGTGTAAATGCTATTAGCTTTTTAACCCGTGTCTATATGGAAATAGGGTATTCTTATGATAAGGATAGGTACGAAGCTGGTAGTACAGAGCAAGCTACTGATGATTCAGAATATGTAAATCTCAATCCTGCAAGAAGACCACTAATATTGTATGGATCTACCTATACTGCCGATAATACTACTGTATTTACTGAAACCTGGGTGCTACCTTATCAAAATATTAGAAGGTTAAACCTGTTTTTGTCGAAAATGCCAGTAATGCCATTTAAAGAAGTAACCAAAAAAAGGTTAATTGCAGAAGCCAAAATGTTAAGAGCATGGTATTATTATAATTTGTTAATCACTTTTGGAGGTGTACCCATTATAGGCGAAACATTATTTCCGGGAGATGAAATTATAACAGTTCCTAGAAGTACATTTAGTAATTGTGTTGATTATGTTGAGAAAGAATTGGATGCTGCTGCGGCAGATTTACCAATCGACCAGATTGGTAACGATTACGGACGTGTTACTAAGGGCGCAGCTTTAGCCGTTAAAGCTAAAATGTTACTCTTTGCAGCGAGCCCGCTTTTTAATGGGAATACTTGGCCTAGCGTTTCGGGTGGCACCAAAACACCGGAGCGTATTGCAGTTGCAGGTTATCCGAATTTTGATGTTATGCGCTGGCAAAAAGTGTTAGATGCAGCTGAGGCTGTTATAGCGCTTGGCTATACCTTAAATGTAGAAAATGCCAATCCAAATCCTGGTTATGGTTTTTACAACATGTTTTTGCAGCGTAGAAATAAAGAACATATTTTCTTTGTAAATCAACCACCCAACCGAGATTTTGAAACTTTTTATCTGCCACAAACAAGAAGTGGCAACAGATCTGGCAATCCTACTCAGAATGTTGTTGATGTTTTTCCAATGATTGACGGAAAATCCATAACGGAGTCGCCACTCTATAACCCGCAAGATCCATATAAAAATCGTGACCCAAGGTTTGGTTATTCTATTATATTCAATCAAGCATTATGGTTTAGTACCAGCACCAATACCAAAATTGCAGTTAACACTTATGTTGGTGCACCAACGGATGGATTTTACCAAGATGCCGGAACTTCTGGTAGCTCGGGCTATTTTTGTCGTAAAACACTTGATGAGGGATTAACCGGAAATAGCGGCACCACAAATCGAAATTGGATATTAATTCGTTATGCGGAAATTCTATTAATAAAAGCCGAAGCATTAAATGAAACTGGAAGAACAGCAGATGCTTATGGCCCGATTAGGGAGTTACGAAGTAGAGCAGGCATAAACGCTGGTACCGATTCTAATTATGGTATGAAAACAGGGATGACGCAAATGGAAATGAGGAGTTTTGTTCAGAATGAGCGACGCATTGAACTTTATAATGAAGACAAGCGTTGGGATGACGTTCGAAGATGGAAACTTGCAGAAACAATTTTTAACCGTTATAATAAGTTAATGAGTCCAACCAGAGTAACCGTATCTCCGCAATTCCCAACAGGTTATAAGTATGATGTTGTAAACTCTTTACGATTGCATGTATTTAAAGAGAGGAATTATTTATTACCAATGCAGATAGGTGAAATGTTAAAAAACACTGCCTTAATTCAAACTCCTGGCTGGTAAAAGGTTATTATTACTGCATGTTTATTTTAAAGTCTGCTGATTATTATCAGCAGACTTTGTGGCTAAAACGACTGGCAAAAAAAGCCCGAATTTTTATAATTAATGCTGTTTATATCAGCTGAAAAGAAATTTATCTCTAAATTATACCTTCTAAATCATCAGAGCACCGCCAAATAGTTATTCCTATGTTTCGAAATTTATTTATTGCTATATTTTTGTCTCTGTTTATTGTAACGAAGATATGGGCGCAGGCCGATCACTACCAATTTTCGCAGTTAACAATCTTGAACGGTCTTTCCAATAATCAGGTTTTAAGTATTTATCAAGACAAAAAAGGGTTTATGTGGTTTGGAACATTTTCTGGCCTCAACCGGTATGATGGACATAAATTTCGAGTTTTTAAACATGATTTTCACGATCCCAATTCCTTAAGCGATGATTTTGTATCCGCTATTTTTGCTGGACCAAATGAGAGAATCTGGATTCAGACCAAACAAAGTTATAATATTTATGATCCTTATACTGAGCGATTTGAAAGAACACCAAAGGCTTATCTCGCATCAATTGGTCTGCCTGATGCCGAAATAAAATCAATTAAAAATGATAGTAAGGGTAATTTTTGGTTTGTTTACGCCAACTTAGGCATATATAAGTACAACGAAATAAGTAAACAATCAAAGCATTTTTATAACAGTAAAGGTTTAGGTAGTATTTATTCGAGTGATGTTACTTCACTCTCCTTAAATGAAAAGGGGCAGGCCTGGATTGTGTACAAAGATGGCACAATCGATTTATTAGAGCCAAAATTAAATAAAGTGGTTTACCGATCCTCTGTTCTTCGCAATGCAAACAATGGTAAATCAATATCTTATTCTGTTTTTGCGGATAATGACAACGATTTATGGTTTTTTACAACTTCAACATCTTTAGGGGTATATTATTTTAATCCCGAAAAAAATATCCTTAAACACTTTGACAGAGATGGAACAAAAGGAAAATTCAGATCAAATATTGTGTATAATGTCTTGCAGGATAATGAGGGCTTGATATGGATAGGAACTGATCACGGTGGAATTACGATAGTAGATAAGAAAGATTTTAAAGTGACTTATCTTTTAAATCAGGATCATAACCAAAAATCGATAGCTCAGAATGCTATTCCATCACTTTTTAAAGATCAAATGGGGGTTATCTGGGCTGGAACTTTTAAAAAAGGAATTAGCTACTACCATAAAAATATTATAAAGTTTGCCCAATATAAGCATAGCGTACTGGATAAGAACAGCTTGCCCTTTGATGACGTTAACCGCTTCGCTGAAGATAATTTAGGAAATCTATGGATTGGTACAAATGGAGGAGGTCTATTATATTTCGATAGGAAACGAAATACCTATACAAAATACAAACATGATCCTCAAAATTCGAATAGCATTTCCAGTGATATAGTGGTTAGCCTATTGGTTGATCATGATGGGAAATTATGGATTGGAACATATTGGGGTGGTTTGGATTGCTTTGACGGTAATAAGTTCGAGCATTTTAAGCATGATGAAACCAGGCCTGGAAGCATATCCGACGACCGGGTGTGGAAGATATTCGAAGACTCTTCCAAACAATTATGGGTAGGAACTTTAGCTGGTGGTTTAAATCTTTTTGATAGGGCTACCAAAACATTTCGGCATTATGGCCCTGAAAAAAAGAATTCGATTACTTTCGGCTATGTTCCAGCCTTATTTGAAGATTCCAATAAAAATCTCTGGGTAGGAGGTTGGGGTATTGATGTATTAAATCATAAAACCGGAAAATTCAGACATTTTACCCGCAATCTAAAAAATCCTCACAGCCTCGTTCAGAATAATGTAAGCTCAATTATAGAAGACAGTAGAAAGCTTATCTGGATAGGCACTCGTGAAGGTCTTTCTGTTTATGACCCTTCTACAGCAAAGTTTAATAATTTCAGGAAAGAAAACGGACTTCCGGATAATACAATTCTTGGTATTTTAGAAGATGATGATAATAACATGTGGCTAAGTACGGCAAATGGTATCAGTAAGGTCAAAGTAAGTAGAAAAGGAAGTAAATACCTACTGCGTTTTCAGTATTTTGATGAATCTGATGGTTTGCAGGGAAAGGAATTTAATGAAAATGCTGCTTATAAAACCAAAGCAGGTGAGCTCATTTTTGGAGGTGCCAACGGTTTCAATATTTTCAAACCATCAAAAATTCAGATAACTAAAAATAAAATTAATCTTGTATTTACCGATTTTCAAGTTTTTAATAAAAGTATTAAGCCAAAAGAATCAGTAGAAGGACATTTGCTTTTACAAAAATCAATAACCGAGACCGAAAATATTGAATTGAAACACAACGAAAATGCTTTCGGAATTGAATTTGCAGCCCTAAATTTTTTCAACTCAAAAAAACTTACTTATCACTATATGATGAGGGGTTTCGACAAAAAGTGGATAGACGCTGAGAACGATATCCGGAAAGCCAGCTATACAAATTTAAATCCGGGAAATTATGAGTTTTTGGTAAGAGTAATTGACCCTGATGTACCAGGTTCATTCGAAGACAGGGCTTTGAAAATTCAAATATTACCCCCGTTTTGGAAAACAAACTTAGCTTATCTGTTATACTTTTTGACACTTTCTGGTTTACTACTTTATATCCGTTACAGGGGTATTCAAAAATTAAAAAAAGAATTTGCGATAGACCAGGAACGTGCTGAAAATAAACATATTTTGGAGGCGGAAAGGCAAGATGCAGAACGCATTCATGAACTTGATTTAATGAAGATAAAGTTTTTAACTAACGTAAGTCATGAGTTTAGAACACCAATATCACTGATCATGGCTCCGGCAGATAAAATGTTGCAAAATGCTGAATCACCAGACCAGAAGCATCAGATACAAATTATTAAACGCAATGCATATAGATTGTTAAGTCTTGTAAATCAGCTGCTGGATTTCAGAAAACTTGAAGTGCAGGAACTAAAATTTCATGGAACGTCTGGAGATATTGTACAGTTTATCGCCGATATTGTACAGTCTTTTACTGATGTAGCAGAAGCAAAGCAGATAGGTTTTGATTTTGATAGCGATATTGAGCAATACAACACCATATTTGATCATGATAAGATCGAAAGAATTATATTTAACCTGCTTTCAAACTCGTTCAAATTTACTACTTCAGGGGGGTATGTGACCGTACTGTTAAGTTTCAGGTCGAATGCTATAAATGAGGAACTTTCGCAACTCGAAATAAGAATAGTTGATACCGGAATCGGTATCCCTGAAGATAAGCTCGATAGAATTTTCGAACCGTTTTTCCAAAGTGATGTGCCAGGTTCCATGCTCAACCAAGGCAGTGGAATAGGTCTATCAATCGTTAAAGAATTTGTGAATATACATGGTGGTGAAATTTATGTAGAAAGTGAAATTAATCAGGGTAGTTGTTTTTCGATTATTTTACCATTAACCTTGACCACGAATAGTTCTAATTCGATTAATAAGGTTGTAGCCAAAAATAATTTGCAAGACGGGAAAAAGAAAATTGATTCAAGGAAACCAAAAATTTTGCTTGTGGAAGACAACGATGATTTTAGGGTTTACCTAAAAGATAGTTTAAAAGAGATATTTAATGTCCAGGATGCTGCAAATGGGAAAGATGGATGGCAAAAAGCACTTGCGTTACATCCCGACTTAATTGTAAGTGATATAAATATGCCACAGATGAGTGGTACCGAACTTTGCCATAAAATTAAAAATGACATAAGGACTTCCCACATTCCTTTCATCCTACTGACCGCACTATCAGAGGAAGCTGAACAGGTTAGTGGATTGAAAATCGGGGCCAATGATTATCTGACAAAACCCTTCAACTTCGAAATACTAATCTCCAAGATTAAAAACTTATTAATTCTGCAGGAAAACTTTAAAAAAACCTATACCAAACACCTGCAGGTCAACCTCCCGGAGATGGAAAGCCAATCACATGATGAGAAGTTTGTGACCAATGTCCTTAAATACGTTGAAAATAATATTATCAATCCCAACTTATCTGTAGAAGACTTAAGTAAGCAGATGAATATGAGCAGGGTTTCCCTTTATAAGAAGATACTGCTCCTTACCGGTAAATCTCCTGTCGAGTTTATCCGATCTTATCGCCTTCAGAAAGCTGCCCAACTATTTGAAAAAAGTCAGTTAAATGTTGTGGAGGTTTCTTACGAAGTGGGTTTCAATTCGCCCAATTATTTTTCTAGATCTTTCAAAGCAGAATTTAAAATGCTTCCATCGGAATATATTGCCCAGCTTAGAAAAAGGAATCTGAACTAAAGATTTTTTAGGATGGTTTCAATGTAAATGTTGTGATAGAATAACCTGTAAGTGCCTTGTAGATAGTTATTTATATTTTAGTTAACATTTATGCCATTTATATTAACATGCATGCGCCTGCTGTCATTGTAACAACTATAATTTTATCTGCAGGAATGATTTAATATTTGTTACCAGGAGGTAGAGCTTAATAATGTGAAAACAGACTTATTTATGTTGGTACCCTAAGTTTCGCAACAACAGAGATCAAACCGTTATAAATTACTAACCAAATATGTCAAAATTTAAATACCATTTCGTTTTACTATTTCTTATTCCGGCCTTGAACCTGATGGCGCAAAATACTGAAATTAAATATTTGTCAGGAAAAGATAATGTTAATACTGTTGATTGGGAATTTCAGTGTACCGCAGGACGAAATAGTGGAAGATGGACTAAAATCGCTGTTCCCTCCAACTGGGAAATGCAGGGTTTTGGAAATTATACCTATGGCTCAGAAAAAGAAGATATAAATGAAGCAGGTCTTTACAAACATACTTTTAAAGTTCCCCCGACCTGGAAAAATAAAGCTGTTTACCTGGTATTTGATGGTTCTATGACCGATACCGAGGTGAAAATAAATGGCAGATCTGCAGGGCCTGTACATCAGGGTGCGTTTTATCAGTTTAAGTACCACATTAATGCGTTGTTGAAGACTGATGGTGAAAACATCCTGGAGGTAAAGGTTAATAAGGTTTCAGCAAACCAAACCGTTAATGAAGCTGAGCGATCTGCAGATTTTTGGGTTTTCGGAGGTATCTTCCGGCCTGTTTTCCTTGAGGCTTTTCCTACGGAACATCTGGAAAGGACCGCGGTTGATGCAAAAGCGGATGGCTCACTAAAAATCAATGCATTTCTTGCTAAGGTAAAATCGGCGACAACACTCCTCGCTCAGGTTAAAACATTAAATGGAAAACCTTTCGGAAAGCCTTTTTCCATAAACCTGAAACCAGGAACTACTTCTGCCCAGTTAAACACAAAACTAATTAATCCGGCGCTTTGGTCTACCGAATTCCCCAATCTCTATAAAATCGATATTACACTTAAAAGAGGCAATGTAAAATTGCATAATATTACTGAAACCATCGGATTCCGTACTGTAGAACTTAGGCAACATGATGGTTTCTATGTAAACGGGCAAAAGATAAAATTTAAAGGTGTTAACCATGGAAGTTTCTGGCCTACTTCTGGAAGAACTACTAGCCGCCGCATTTCTGTTTTGGATGCAGCGTTAATCAAGGAGATGAATATGAATGCAGTTAGGATGTCTCATTATCCGCCCGATAAACATTTTTTAGAAGTCTGCGATTCTATAGGTCTTTTTGTAATTGATGAGCTTACTGGGTGGCAGTATCCACCTTATGATACCATGGTTGGACGAAAGCTTGTTAAAGAGATGATTATCCGCGATGTAAACCATCCAAGTATAATCATGTGGGCAAATGGCAACGAAGGTGGTTTTAATTTTGACTTACTGCCAGATTACCCAAAACATGACATCCAGGCCCGCCCGGTCATCCAACCCTGGATGAACATCAACGGTATGAATACGAAACATTACATCCCATGGAATTATGGAAACCGTACTTTTTTTCAGGGTAACGACGTCTTTTTTCCGACTGAATTTCTGCATGGTTTGTATGACGGCGGGCATGGGGCCGGATTGGATGATTTTTGGAATTTAATGCAGTCTAATCCTTTATCTGCCGGTGGATTTTTATGGGATTTTTGTGACCAGGGTGTTATGCGCACCGATAAAGATGGGAGGTTAGATACCAAAGGCAATGCCGCCGCTGATGGTATTTTGGGACCGTACCGCGAAAAAGAAGCCAGCTTTTTTACGATTAAGGAAATCTGGTCACCTGTTTATTTTCATCCAAAGTTTATCACCAAATTGTTTGACGGAAAGTTCGACATCGAGAACCGCTACAACTTCACCAACTTAAATAAATGCAGCTTTAGCTGGAAGTTAAAGAAAATAACTGGTTTTGATCAATCGGTTGGCAATGACTTGACTGGAAAAATAATTTCACCGGATATCAAGCCCCAAACCGGCGGAAATTTGAATGTGACATTGCCTGCGAACTGGGCGAAATATGATGTACTCTACATCACTGCTCGCGACTTATATGGCAAGGAACTATATACCTGGTCATGGCCTATAACTTCGCCAGAACAGTTTGCAAACAGAATGGTTGATAAGGGGGTAGGTGAAGTAGGGGCAACCGAGAACGAGGAAACTTTGAAACTATCCAGTTCTGGAGTTGAAGTTCAATTTAGCAAACAAACCGGTTTGTTGGTTGGCGTTAAAAATAAAAAAGGTACTATTTCTTTCACAAACGGTCCGGTTTTAATTAATGGTGAAGCAAATTTTAAATCTTTTAAACACTTTCGAGATTCGCTTGGGCGCTATATTGTCGTTGCAAACTATGAAAGCAAACAAAATTTTCGTGCTACCTGGACAATGATGCCGTCGGGCTGGTTAGAACTGAAATACCAGTACCGCGCCAACATCGGTGAGGAAATTCTGGGCATCAGCTTCAAGTATCCAGAAGAGAAAGTCGACAGGATGCATTTAGTAGGTAACGGGCCATATCGGGTTTATAAGAATAGACTCAAGGGCGTAACCTTAAATCTCTGGGACAAGAAGTATAATAACGCTGTTACTGGCGAAACATGGGAATATCCGGAATTTAAAGGCTATTACAGTAATTTTTATGGTGCCCGGATTGCAACAACTGAAGGACGTTTTGTAGTGCTGTCTCCTTCTGATAACCTGTTTCTGCACATGTTAAATCCACTTACGCCCAAAAGTTTAGGCAAAGCAAATTCGATTGCTATGTACCCTGCAAATGGAATATCATTTTTGCATGGAATCCCTGCTATAGGCACTAAAAGCCAAAAGAAAGAAGATTTAGGGCCCCAAAGCCAGCCTAACTTGACCTTCGCAAATGGTGGCTTGGATACTCAATCTGCTGTTTTATATTTTGATTTTCGTTAAAACATGATGCTGTGATATAATATGCGAATTATTTATGAAATTTAACGAGTGCTTCATTATTTACTAATTTTTAGATGCTAGACTTAAATAAAGTAGCATTGGTTTACCATCATCCACGATAAACAAAGTCCTGAACTATTAAAAAATTAGATAACAGTTATATAATTGTATTACCATGAAAACGAAAAATCCGATTTATATTTTAACTACACTTTTGTTATTGATGATTTTTATACCTTTTGAAGGGATATGCAGGCAGAAACACCTTTCAAATAAAGATGCATCGAAAGAAGCAAATGCACTTTATGCATACCTCAAAGAGATGTATGGCAAAAAGATTTTGTCCGGGCAAATGAGCTCCAGCTGGGGTGTTGATGAAATTAATTACATTAAAACTGTGACTGGTAAATCGCCCGCGATAAACGGTTACGATTTTATTACCGCAAAAGATAATCAAAATGAAGTAAATCAGGCTATTCAATGGTGGAAAACCGGAGGGATTCCGACAATCATGTGGCATATGGGAGCTCCAGGAAAAGGAGAAGGGTATGAAAGCAGTAAAAAGGCCATAGATACCGACAATTGTTTCATAAAAGGTACAGCCGAGTATGAGGTTTTTTGGGCTCAGCTTAAAGAAAAAGGCGATTTACTTCTTCAACTGAAAAAAGCAAATGTCCCTGTTCTCTGGCGGCCATTCCATGAACTGAATGGAAATTGGTTCTGGTGGGGAAAACAAGGTCCGGATAAATTCAAGAAACTTTGGATTACCATGTATGAGTACTATACAAAAACCCTAAAACTTGATAATTTAATATGGGTATTATGTTATACAGGCAAACCAGATGGAAACTGGTATCCAGGAGATAAATATGTAGATGTGGTTGGAGCAGATACCTATGATGTAGATAAGCGCGCACATAAAGCTATGTATGATGATGTAAACAAAATAGTTAACAACCGTTTTCCCATAGCTTTTCATGAATGTGGAACGCCGCCTGACCCTGATAAATGTTTAGAGGCAGATGCAATGTGGTCCTGGTGGATGGTTTGGCATACCAACCACTTGACAAAGCTAGATAAGGACTATCTTATAAAGCTTTATAATCACGAGCTGGTTATCACAAAAGACGAGATTCCGGATATTGTCAAACTGTATGGCAATGACAAAAAAAAATAAATTTATCAAGATTTAATGGATTCGATGCCGATACGTGTAGCTAGCTTCAGACTTGTTCGGTCGATAAACACAACTATGGAATTTTGAAGCACCTAATTAGACTGATCGGCTTAAGGATTGAATGATCAATTTGCTTTTATACAAAAAAAATTAAAATGAATTTTGAAATATTTAATGGCTCTACAGATGCCTGCGCAGCATTTACCCATCAGCTTATTAGCTCAGGAGCGAAGGTCAGGATTGTGGCGCGCAATGTTTTTCGCACTTTTCAGCCTAACCATTCATGTAAAAGAATAATCGAATGCCCTGGGCATGCTGGCGCTAGACCATTAAGATCTTTTGCATTACCGTCAAACATATCTCCGGATGTAATTTTATGTTTAGGGATAGTCGATCTGGGAGCCATCTGGCTGGACAAGCCTGCCATGATACGTCAGCAGTTGAAAAACGGTTGCGCGACGATGAATATAGTAGTATATGTCGAAAATATATTTCCAAATATATTTCTGACACATCAGAAATATAGCCATGAGCATATAAGCAGCGGCTATCTTATATCTGGCCCCACCTGTCTTGATGGTTCTCTACGGCACGAAATCAGGAATGTAAGTGATCTCAATGTTAATTTGCTTGTGTGATTTTTTTATTTATCTGGTTGGGTAATGACAACATATCTAGGATATACTGTCGGTTATATTGCTAATTCTCCCTTCAGCAATTTAGAATTAGTCAACCATAGACTAGGGATAGGGATGTAAAGAATGAACACCAATGCTAATATGATTGAAAACCTAATACAGAAAATAAATCTGCTTTTAGGGAGTCAGCATTTGCCGAAAGAAGTGTCCTTGAGCAAACAATACAATTGGCAAATGAATATAGTTTAAGGAGCGGGCTAAACACAAGGCATGATCTTTATTCACATGTAAAAGCCTTCAGTATATCAAATAAATACTTTTTTATGAAAAAAATTTCGTTTTTATCCATGTGCTTATTCTTGTATACCATCGGCTTTGCCCAAAATATAAATTGGCTTCAACGCAATGGAGCATTGAAAGTTGTTGGAGGAAAAATCCTCAATAGCAAGAACATAGAACCCCAGCTCCGTGGTGTGAGCCTATCTTGGAGTGTCTGGCAGGGAAAAAAATATTACAATGAAGATGTGGTAAACTGGTTGCAGTCGGACTTTAACATAAATTTATTACGTGTTTCCATGGCGGTTCAGCCAGATGGGGGATATCTGCAAAACCCTGTTGAGCAAGAAGAACTCATAACCAAAACAATTGATGCTGCAATTAAGAAGGGCCTATATGTGCTAATCGACTGGCATGATCATAACGCTCATCAACATCTTAATCAATCAAAAAATTTTTTTACAAAAATGGCTAAAAAATATTCCGGTAAACCAAATATTATCTATGAAATATTCAATGAACCTGAAAAGATAGCGTGGCAAACGGTTAAAGATTATGCCATCGCAGTTATTAAGGAAATCAGAAAGTATGATCCAAAAAATATAATTGTTGTGGGTAGCTCGCATTGGGATCAGGATGTTGATCTGGTTGCTAAAGATCCCATAAAAGGCTTTGATAACATTGCATATTCTTTTCATTTTTATGCTTCCGAGCCGAGTCATCAAGAACTTTTAATGCAACGCGCAGAAATGGCCATTGCTTCTAAATTACCCATCTTTGTAACAGAGTGGGGGGTGGGTGAAGCCAATGGTGACGGGAAATTCGATATTGACAAAACAAATAGATGGTTTGCTTGGATGGAAAAAAACAAACTTAGCTCCGCAAACTGGAATCTAACCGATAAAAATGAAACAACGGCAATCTTAAAGCCGGGAGCAGCTGCTGAAGGAAAATGGAGCATGGATACTTTAACTCCAGCAGGTCTCTATATCCGAACTCAACTAAAAAACTTAAACAAATAAAATAATCTATGAAACTTATATTTCTTTTAATGATCACATTCTTTACAGGCTCGGTTGGCTTTGGACAAGGAAACAATTACGTCCAGAACTATAAAAAATTTGATGGCCTGGCTTTGACACCGCCTATGGGATGGAACAGCTGGAACAGATTTGCTTGCAATGTAGATGAGAAATTAATCAAAGAAACAGCAGACGCCATGCTAAGTTCTGGTATGAAACAAGCCGGTTACACTTATATCAATATTGACGACTGCTGGCATGGGGAACGAGACAGTTTAGGCTTTATTCATCCCGATCTGAAAAGGTTTCCCTCTGGAATGAAAGCCTTGGCCGATTATCTTCATGGCAAAGGCTTGAAATTAGGCTTATATTCTGATGCGGGTTCTCAAACCTGTGGCGGTAGACCGGGAAGCAGAGGATACGAATTCCAGGATGCATTGACTTATGCAAGCTGGGGAGTTGATTACCTAAAGTATGACTGGTGCAATACCGAGGGATTAAAAGCCGAAGGGGCCTATAAAACAATAACAGCGGCCTTACGCAAAGCTGGCAGACCAATGATTTTAAGCATTTGCGAATGGGGTACCGATAAACCTTGGGTCTGGGGCCCGGCTGTTGGGCATCTGTGGCGTACTAGTGGCGATATTTTCAATTGTTTCGATTGTGTAGAAGATCATGGATCTTGGAAATCCTGGGGTGTAATGCAGATTTTGGATAAGCAGGATGGCCTAAGGAAATATGCAGGGCCAGGACATTGGAATGATCCGGATATGCTGGAGATCGGTAATGGAAAGCTAACAGCTGGTGAAGATAGAGCACACTTTGCAATGTGGGCGATGTTGGCAGCACCATTAATTGCAGGAAACGATCTTCGGAATATGAATCAGGAAACGAGGGAAATTTTAACAAATAAGCAGATCATTTCCATCAATCAGGATTCTTTAGGTATTCAGGGTTTTAGATATTCGAAGCTAGACGGATTCGAAATCTGGTTTAAGCCTCTGAACAAGGGGAAATGGGCTGTTTCATTTTTGAATCGCTCTGCTCGAGTTAAAAAGATTGACTTTAACTGGCGATCCGAAGATGTTAAAGATGAAATTTTTCAAAAAGAATTAAGTGCATCTATTCTTTATAAGATTAAAAATGCTTGGACAGACAAATCTATGGGGACAACAAAAAACAGTTTAAAAACAGAAGTCCCACCACATGATGTTTTGACTTTGATCTTGGAAGAATAAAATAAATTTATGATTTAGTTATTTCAGGTTGGTAAGGAACCAACCTGAAGTGATTAGAAATTCAATAACTCGGTAATCACTAAGCCGTATTCGCAAACAGTCGTCGCGATAATTTGGAGATCATCTACTAATTCCGGAAGTCGATTTATCAGTAATTGAGATTATTGGCATGAGAAGTCGCTATTAGGAAGTAAAAGACAGGTCCTCAGATTACTCCATTAAGTATGGCTTAGAAATACTGTTGCACAACTGAGATGCTGGCAAGATCAAGCTTTTGGAGGAGTTTAAGGTGATGATGCTGAACAGGCAGAATAGGGTGGAATGGTACCTGATTATCAGTTTATAAGCGATAGCTATCGGGAATATCTGAAACTTAAAAGCAGCGAATAGTGTTATCAAACTTAATGGTTATGATATGATCGCATTTATACTTACTCAACCAAACCTTGAATCACTTGTCCACTGCAAGGACAGAACGAACGGTCAGCAGATACTCTTGGCAAGGCTACGAGGTGAGGAGGTAAAAGCCTTTAATGAACTTTATATAATGTATTCCACAAATCTTTTGGGGGTTATCCTGAAAATTGTAGACCAACAGGAAATTGCGGAAGATCTTCTTCAGGAAGTCTTTTTAAAGATCAAAAAAAGCATAAGCACTTATGATGAGATCCGGTCACGTCTATTCACCTGGATGCTTAATATTTCAAGGCATACCGCAATCGATTATATCCGTCTGAGATCAACCTGGGGATTTCGCTAAAAGTGTGCACCAGATTTCATTCCAAACTGTACACCCGACTTTTTACCATCAGGTCTTGATGGAATCGTAAAGACTGAGCCAAATATATCCAATCTTCCCAGATTCCTTCCCTTCATTTTCCAATCAATCTTTCCTGCATCTGATCAGCCAATCCTCCACAGAAGATGGTTTTGCAAGAAAAATGGCCTTCCAGCACACGATTTACAGCAAATCAGCCCACTTTAAAAAACACATCAGAATAAGAGATATAATTTTTGATTTTAAGGCTATTAGAACATCTCCATTTCGGTTTCTCTAGGCGAAACGACCATTGAATCCAATCCTGCTTTTCTGGAGCTTAAAACCGCTTAAAATGAGCCGATTGGCCACTTTTAGCGAAACCCCCCACTTAGTGGTTTGACGGTTTAAACGTTACAGATTTATTTATTCAGATTGACTAAAATGGGGGTAGTTTTAATGGAAACAACTGCTCACGATTATTTGCAGAATAATTTTGGTTATGAACTAGGTGCCGAAGGCAAAATAATAAGAACAATTGAGTATAATCCAATACTCTAACAATTGAATTTAATCAATATTGTGTTTAATGAAAGATTTTCACTAGTAGAGCGTGGATTCTTTTGAAATTCTCTACTAGTGAAAATATATTGATTTTAATATTATATGCTCGCCAACTTCTTCAAATCCTGTATAAAGTGGTTCGAAAATTGTTCTGCCAAGACGACTTTAGAGGACAAAGTGAATTTATTCGAAGAGAATACCTCGGGACTTGCCTCGGGGTTGTTTATTTGTCCATCAGTTCAATCCAGGCATTAACCATTTTTTCAATCAGCTCCTTGTTTGCTGTTGCCTGATCCATGGAATAAAATTTCGCATAAACCTTTCCTTTACTAGCCTGTTCAAGAAAGTCTGATTTTACATTGATAAGTTCTCCTTTATGAAAGATAAGGGCAACGTAGTTTTTGATTCTTGGATTGAAGGTAGCCAGTTCTTCTTTGTAAAAAAAGCTTGGACCTCCCCATTTTATGTCTTCTTCTATTTTAGGGTTTGCATTGACAATGATAGATCTTACTGCTTCGAGTTCTGCTTTCAGGGGATGTTCGAGTTTAGACATAAACTCATCTACCTTCTTTGTATGATTCATAATGGTTTGATATTAATGGTTAAAACAAATATCAAACTCTTCTTTGTAGGGAATTAGGTGTGTAAATGACAAATTAACGGGCTGATTAGGACTAATCGGCCAGAAATCTCTCTGCTTTTTTGCGAGAGCAAACCGATAGCATAATCGATATTTGATCTCCATTCTGGCGCAAATCTTAGTAGTTATGGCGGTGGGTATTTCATCTCAAGAGATTGGAAGATCGATTAAGCAGGTGATTTAATTTTACAGACCAATACCAGGTCTGTAACGGTTAAACCATCCTTATCAGGAGAACTATAACGTTTTAGAATGAGAGTTTCAAAGTTGTTCTGCTCCAGGGCCGTAGATAAGTAATCTTCGCTATGATAATTTACATGCACCTTATCGACTGTGCTGGATATTTGATACCTCGATTTATTATTTTCCTGGTATATTTTTGCTGATTTGTCAAATGCTTCAGCAGCCTTTAATATTTTCATGCCTTTATCAATATTGTAAACAATGAAATTAAAATAACGCGCACCCTGGTTTTATGTTCTTTTGTTTTCGCTTGATCGGATCCTGCTCAGCGTTTCCAGTCGTAATCCAAGAAACGAAGCAATGTAGCGTAGCGGCACACGGTTAATCATCCAGGGAAAGGCCTGGAGCAAATGTTTGTAGCGCCCTGTAGCAGAGGGGATCTGGCAGATAAAGCCCCTGTCATATGCCCCTCTGTAATAAAGCTCCATGATCTTTCTTCCAATGATGTTTGCCTCTGCAAAATTTTTATAAAGCATGGTAGTGAGCTCATGAGGTATGGCAATCAGCTCTACATCTTCTATCGCCTGAAGGTATTCGTCTGATTCTTCTGCAGTCCATAGATTGCGGATGGTTCCTACAATTTCATATTCCTGGCATATCCAGGAAGTGATCTCGGTTCCCGAGTCCTTATAGAATCCCCTTACTACTCCTTTTAAAATCAGGTAAAGATATCTATTGCGGTCTATCGGGGAGATAATATACCTGTTCTTGCGGAAATTCACCGGAAAGGTGAGGGTATCTATAAGTGCCTCCATTTCCGCTGTTAGTGGATAAAAGCCATTGTATAGGGCAATGAGCGGGGAAGCGCCGTTATAGGAGTCCCATTTGCTGTTTTCCTGTGCACCAGCCATGATTCTTTCGTTTAGCTTCTCAGATAGATTATAAAAGTAATTAAAAGGCTAAACTTTTCAAATTTTCGTTATTCTGGATCAATCGGCTGGCCTTTTGATGTCAATTAGCCGTTAGTAAGGAAATTCGACTGGTCATAATAGTCCTGATAAAATACCAGGCCGGTAGCTATATCGTGGCTCACGAGAATAAATTTAGGTGAAGATTAATTGGCCTGTTTTTATAGCAACATCATTTGTTTTTGGCACTTAGCGATGTACGTAAAGGGCCAGACAGGGCTAGCATTTCGCAGACTTTATCATTCCAGTCTATCAGTGCATCTTCGGGAGAGGTTCCAAGGCCTGAAACATCGTGTTCCTCTTCAAAGGATAATACAGCGTAATAGCAATTTCCATCTTGATATATGGAGGGTTTAAACTGCATTACAAAAGTTGGTAACCTGTACCTGTTATAATCAAAATCCACAAGTTTTCCTGGGATCGTTCTGACCTGCTGTTTCATAGCTTGCTGTTTTTTGAAGCATGGTTGTTTACCTGTTTTCTCCTTACGGTAAACAAACGCATTTCTAAACTAGCCAATTGATGTTTCCTTAAGGTTAGCAGGTTATTGTTTATTTGTTAAGTGTTTGGTGAAAATGTGTTTTGGCGAAAAACACCTGTAAGCCACAACCTAATCTGGCAAAACAGGAAATTCGGCAAGAAATAAAGCTGCTCAGTAATACTCTTTCATAGATGAACGAGAAAGGTTACGAATCCTAACGGCATGATATGTGGTTACCTATAAGGGTATTTAATTAAAAATTCATTTATCCCTATAACAATGAAATTGCACCATAAGTGGTTATGCCTATGTCTTTTATGCTCACCTATATCCGTTTTAGCTCAAAATCCTCCTACAGCTGGAAATGCTTGTTATTACCCCAACTTCGGACAGATCTACCAGACTATTTACAGTGGCAATGATTTTGTGTATGATAATGGCAATGGTCCTTATACTTTCCTGGCGTGTTCCAATAAAACAGCCCTTCAAGCACTGGGTACTTGCAGAGTACGTATCCCTGACGGGCAGCCACAAGGCGGAAATTATTATCCGGGTCAGCTTTTTACCATTATCCAGGTCATTCCCTGCGATCTTGATGGACTGATCTATCTTCTCATTTTTCCCAGTATAGCAATGGCTTATGCTGTATTTAGGAAAAATTTAGCCAAGAAGGCTTTAGTGCTGTAGAAAGTTTCCGCAACCTGTGGAGAGATGGGGCATTAATTACAATGTTAGCTTCTTCGATATGTCAATGAATAAAGATAAAATTTTTTTGCTCTTAATCTTTTTGACTTAAACACAGTCAAATCTCATCTATACAGTTCTAACAATGCAGGTTGAAAAGAAAACATTAAAGACGTCAGATAAAACCGAGAGTGAGTCGGGTCAAAGCATCTTCCCCAAAAGGATGATAATTTTTATCTTTGTGTTAAGTACGATACTAATGATCTTGATTTTGTTTAGGGGTTAAACTGAGTTGAAATGTTTTTCTGGTATTGACGTGTTTGGCCCATTCGTAGTATGGTTGTTAATTCAATCTTTACTTATGTTTAGATCGTTTTTCAGGATTTAAAGTGTGGCTGGTTGATCTTGCAGATAAAAGATCAATTTTCCGCCCTGAACCAGGGATTGGTGTCTAATTTGGTTTTTGGTAAAAGGCCTTCCATTTAAACTTATTTTTGAGATGTAAATAGATTTTTTACTCTTTTTAATGGCTATTATGGTTAATTTTTTGCCATTACTAAAAGATATGGTAGTCTTTTTAAATAAAGGACTGGTGAGTTGGTAGTTTCCTGAAACTGGATCTACCGGATAAAAGCCAAGTGCTGCAAATACATACCATGCCGACATTTGCCCGGCATCATCGTTCCCACTTAAACCACCAGCGCCTTCACCGTACTCTTCTGCCAAAATGCGCGATACTTGCATCTGGGTTTTCCAAGGAGAAGGGGTATAATTATACAAAAAGGGGATCTGATGGCCAGGTTCGTTCCCATGCCAATATTCCTTTTTATCGAAAAGAGAATCCAGTTCATTTTCGAGGTTTTTACTTCCACCCATTAATTTAATCAATCCAGGCATATCGTGCGGTACGTAAAAAGTATACTGCCTTGGGGTTCCTTCTGTAATGTACGGTTCGCGGTGATCGGGATAAAAGGGTTTATACCAGCTCCCATTAGAAAAGCGGCCCCTAACCATCCCCACATTTGAATCGAAGATGTTCTGGTAGTTAAGAGATCGTTTTAACAGTTGCCGGTAATCGGCTTCTTTACCCAGATCTTTAGCAATGCTTGCAAGGGCATAATCATCATAAGCATATTCCAAAGTCCTGCTCACCTGCTCCCTTTTATGAAATGCGTTCGGTATGCTGTCTTCTTGCGGAATGTAACCATATTTTAAGTAACTGTTAATGCCTCGCCTGCCTTTTCCATTCAAATAATCAGCAGAATCAGGCATTTGAAACGCATTCTGTCGCATCAGCCGATAGGCTTCATTGATATCATAATTACGGATGCCTTTATTGTAGGCCGAGGCGATGAAAGCAGTAGCATGATCACCGATCATGGCGGCAGTATAACTGTTCCAACAGGGAAAAATGGGTAGCCAACCGCCTTGCTGACCTTTTAATACCATAGAATTAACAAAGCTATTGGCTAAATTGGGCTTCAGTAACTCCATTAAAGGTAATTGTGCACGATAAATATCCCACATGGAAAAATCATCGTAATAATTGCCTTTATTTATTGTTTTGTTCTGATATTTTCCATCAAACTGTGGATATTTTCCATCTACATCATTGTATAACCTGGGATGTTGCATGGCATGATAGAGCGCCGTGTAAAAGATTTTTTTTCCTTTTTCATTTGTATCTGTAATGCTTATCTGCAATAACGATTTTTCCCAAATTTGATTCGTTCGTGCCAAAACAGCATCGAAGTCCTCATTTTTAATTTCACTTTCCAGGTTAGCCTTCGCGGCATCAATACTGGTAAATGAAGTGCCAGAATACACGATTAGTTGTTCTCCTTTTTGCAGTTTAAAGCCTGCAAAAGCACCAATGTCCTTTTTATTGCTAATGTTTTGCTGCTTGAAAATATGACCTTCGCTATAAACCCCTGCTGAAGTAAATGCTTTTTTAAAGCGGATGAAAAAATAACCGCTAAAGCCTGCAGGTTCTCCCCATCCCTGATAAATCCGGTGAACAGGATTATAACCAGAGATTTCACCTTTTTCTGTGTTAACTTGAATAAATCCCTTGTTTTGATCGCTGTTGGGCGTAACTAAAATATAAACGCTATCTGTTTTTAGCGCGGTGATCCGCATTATACCGCTTCTGAGGCTGGCTGTAATTTCTGTTAACAGTTGATGCCGAGGTAATTTTAACTTGTAATAGGATGGAGTAGAAACTTCGTTTTCGTGGACATAATTTTCTGCATATTGAGCTGCATTGGTTTTAAGTTGGCCTGAAATTGGCATAATGGTGAAGCTTCCATAATCTTGAGTACACGAACCGCTGATCCAGTGTGTTGCCCTGAAACCATAAAATTTCTTGTTGTTATAATAGTAAGGAGCAAGGCATTTTTTTTCGGTCAGTTGTGTTTGTGGTGTCCACTGCGTCATACTGAATGGTGGCGCTACTGCTGGAATGGTATTGGCCAAACGCTCGGTTTTATCTTCGATATGTTGACTTGCCAAAGTAGTGCTTGCAGAAGTGCCCGAAAAAGGTTGAACATAGGGGATTAAATTTTGCTGCTGTGCATAAACAACATCTGTATAAAGGGCAGCTGTAGCCAAAAAGAACAGAAATTGTAGTCCTTTTTTATATTTTGATGTTATTTTTTTTAAATCAGTTAACAACATATAGGAGATGGGATTTAATATTAAGGAAGTTCTTTTATTGCTTCTTTTTGATTTAATGGAAATTTGGTGTTTTAATATCGTGTTAAATTTTTAAAAACCATTTCCTGTCATAAAGAAATTTCAATATGGCAAGTTGGATCAACAGTACACCAAGCCATAAACGTGCCTGCTGCCAAACTAAAGGGAGTTTAGCTATAACTCCACCGAAGAGGAATGTCGAAGTAGATTCGAAATTGAAAAGCCCATGAGCACAAACATAAATTAAAATAGAGTTTGTACCTATCCAGATGAATGGCATGCTCCATTTTTGAAGCCCTTTAATGTCAATAACGTAATAAAAAAATACAAATAAAACAGCACTAAAGCCCCCAGCCAGTAGCACGAAAGAACTGGTCCACATGTTTTTATTGATCGGGAAAAATATATTCCAACATAATCCGATAGAGATGAGTGCCAATCCTGCTACAAGGAGTGTAAGTGCTTTTTTAGTAGGGGTAAAACGGCTATTTTTAGAATTAAGAAATGTTCCTGTAAATACACCCAATAATGCGGTAGCAATAGCTGGAATAGTACTCAGTAATCCTTCGGGATCATAAATTGTGCGATGGAGTTTTCCAGGTAACCACAAACGGTCAATATAAGCGGCAAGATTCCCTTCGGGAGTTAATATGCCATTTCCAAAACCAGGTACGGCTATGGTTATCATTAGAATGTAGTAGCCTACCAAAATGCATACCAGCCAGATGATCTGTTTGTTTAACGAAAAATTAAGGTAAATTAAAGCAGCAAAAAAAGTAGACAAGGCAATGCGGCCAAGAACACTGGCGAAACGGATGTTTTCGTAACCCTGCCATTGCAATAAGCCGTTAACCACCATGCCGAGGATAATTAAAATCAGTGTTCTTTTGATAAGTGCATAATAAATGCCCTTTGCCGAACTTTTCTTGTCATTCGTAGCACTAAAATGTTTCTCGTAAGAGAAAGGCATTGCAATACCCGATATAAAAATGAAAAGCGGGAAAATCAGGTCGTAAAAGGTAAAACCATTCCATGGGGAGTGGTGCAGCTGATTACTCATGCCAACCAATATGCGCTCAAAAAACGATAGGTTACCATTGGTCGCAATCGTCCAATCGTTGGGGTTTCTGATCAGCGCATGTTCTTTCATTACTCCGTTTGCCAGACCATGAAAAATGCCTTCTCCGCTAATGATCCAGAACATATCAAAACCACGCAGTGCGTCTAAAGAAAGTAACCTTTTCTTTTTCGATAGAAACTGGTCTTTTTGTACAGGTTCGGTAATGGTCATGCGGGCTTTATAATTTATTGAGGATAATTGTCGATTCTATTTTCTAAAATAAGTCTTGAAAAGAGAAAAGGCCAACTATTTTTTAATTATTGTATTGTAAATAATTTCTCCTTCATCATTAATGGTTTGAATCCTGATCAGATCTTTACTGATTGAAAAGAGCATGAAGCCATAAACGGAGGCCACCATTTGCGCATCGTCGATAAGTTTTACAGGTGTTTTCTCTGAAGCTGCTCCAGAGATAAAATGATGTGTTTTGCCTGCAGGCTGGATATACTGCAAGCTGTGTTCGTGTCCGGTGAGGTATACATCTACGCCATAACGATCAAAAACTGGTTTAAGAGAACTGCGGATTGCTTTGGTATCATATCCATCTGTTCTGCTTCCTCCGGTATACATGGGATGATGACCTACAACAATTTTCCATCTAATGCTTGGGTCGGTATCACTTAACACTTTAACCAGCCAGCGTTTTTGCTGCGTGGTATCCTGACCTTTTACATTAGGCCCATATTCCGCATTTTTATAGAATTCCGGAATCAAAGGGTTGGTGTCAATAAAAGCAATTAAAACCTGATTGTTGAGGTCTCCATTGATGGGGAATTTCTTTGCATAATAACGGGAAGGCATTTTCCATCTTCTACTAATTTTCGAATAGGCAACCTGCGCATCCGGATTAGATTTATAGTCATGGTTACCCAATACCGGGTACCAATCCCATTGCAATGAAAATGCCGTGTAAATATCTTCAAAAGAATATTTAAAAAGTGGGTCGTGTTCGCTGATTACACCACTGGGATAGAAGTTGTCACCCGTAGAAATAATAAACTGTGCCTTAACATCTGCTGCGGTTATCCCCATTTGCTGAGCCACCTGTTTCTGATGGTCAGCGCCATTACGACCCCAATCGCCCATGGCAATGAAATTAACTGATGAAGCCTCTTTGGTTATGTTTTTTGTTACGGGGATACTTTCTGATGGCGTTTTTAACAAAACCTGCGCATGTAAGGAACCATAAGTGAGTAAGGAAATCAATAATAGTAAATGTTTACTCATGAAATCTTTTTTAGAAGGGATAATTAGCTTAACGAAATTAGCTGATTTTTTAGATAAAAATTTGGAAAGTATTTCTCTGCGCCGTCTGACGTAGAGAAATACTTCTCCAATAAATAACAATATTAATGCTTACTGTGGGTAACCTGGATTTTGCTTCAACTTAGGGTTAAGTAAAGTGGCAGTAGCTGGGATTGGGAATAGTCGGTGATAGGTTTGTGCATCGGTTTTAAAACCCCAGGTACCTTCATATTTTCCGAAACGGATCATATCATTTCTATGCCAGGTTTCCCAAGCCATTTCTCTGCAACGCTCTTTGTACAAATCTTCAAGGGTTACCGTAGTCCATGCTGCAGAAGTAGTACGTACTGCACGTAATTGGTTAACTAACGATAAAGCTGTTTGGCCTTGAGTTGGTGTAGCCCCACGAAGAATAGCTTCTGCTTTCATTAACAGAATATCTGCATATCTGAATACCGGTAAATCATTGTTTTGATTTCTGTTTGATGATGTACTATCACAATAAAATTTATTGTTGCGGTACCCCATGTTCCAGGCTATTTCATCATTTCCAGCGTCAAATGGTCTTGATGCATCTCTTAAAGTAACATTAGGTGTGATATTAACCTGATAAGTTAAAGGAGCTGCTCCATCAGCACCAGTATAAAATTGATCATAACCTTTTTTGGTAGTGCTAACTGTAACTGGAGTTCCATCAAACTTAAATTGAGGTCCGGTTATCCATTGTGCATTTCGCTTATCATTCGGATCGTTAAAGTTAGCGTAGTATTCTGGTAATGTACTCATAGGTGCGCTAGGAGTGTGTTTTAAGCTATATTTTGCTTGTAATGAGCGAGGTAATGAATATCTAGCATAAAACATATAACCACCACTAAATGAAGCATCGTAAGGAATCGCAAAGATAAATTCTTTAGTTTGCGGGCCATTATCAATAAAAAACATTTTACGATAATCAGATTCTAAACTAAATGGCGTACCTGTTGCCGTTATAATATTATCGCACATCGCAACTGCATCGTTATAACGATTTGTACCAATGTAAACTTCAGCATTCAGGAACATTTTAGCTAGTAAGGCATAAGCCGCAAATTTAGTTGGTCTGCCATAGGTAGGTACACCTATCACTGAACTCAAATCTGGTATAGACTCTTTTACTTCTTTTTCAATAAAAGCAAATACTTCTGCTCTTGGTTTGGTATCTGGTGGAGTTACATCTCCAAATTGAGTTACAATAGGCACATTTCCCCAAAGATCCATCATCATATAAAGTGCTAAAGCCCTAACTGTACGCATTTCAGCTGTTGCTGTTTTTTTAGCGGTTGTTTCAGGAGCATCTTTAATTAAAAAAAGACTTTGGTTTGCTTTACTTATGGTAGTAGAAAGAAATGTCCAAACGCCACCAATGTGTGCATTATCCTTATCCCAGGTATGTTTAGAGTGCTGTTCGTAACGGCCACCATCGTACCAGTTACCACCTCTGGCTGGCATTATTGCCTCATCGGTACTTAGGCTTTGTAAGAAAAAATATTCTACACTAATACCGCGTAACTGTGCATATACCTGACCAGTAAGTTGGATATAATGTTGTTCTGTTTGCGGAAAGGTTTCTGGCGTAAGTTGTGTTTTTACGCCCAAATCCACTTTTTGACAGGAAGAAAATGTTGCCATGGTTATTAAGGCACCAGATGCTATGTTGATAAGATTTTTCATCTTCTTAATGATTAATTAAATGATACATTTAAACCCAATAAAAATGTTCTGGTTTTTGGATAAAAGTTATTGGTATCTACACCAGGAGCTATACCACCCTGATTAATCTCTGGATCGATACCTTTGTAACCAGTAATGATAAACAGGTTATTTCCTGTTGCATATACCCTAAGCGTTTTAACACCTGGAATACCTTTTTTAAAGGTGTAGCCCAAAGTAGCGTTATCTAAACGCAGGTAGCTGCCGTTTTCAACAAAACGAGATGAATATCGGTAAGAGTTAAAATCTGCTGTAGATTCATCAGCTACTTCTACAGGGATGTTTGTAAACTGCGCTGTATTTGGACGGAAAAGATCAGCCCTGGTAATGTTCATAATTTTATTGCCCAATACGGCTCTCATAAAAACACTCAAATCAAAATTGCGGTAACTGATATTATTTGTCCAACCGATAAGCGCTTTAGGTTGTGCATTACCAACCGCATAATAATCAGTTCTGTTTGACGGTGTAGTTGTTAAATTCCCTTTAGCATCGTAATATTGAGATACACCTGCCGCATTTTTACCTGCGTAGTTGAAAGTATAAAAAGTTCCAATCGGTAATCCTGGCTCTAAAAGTTGTACTGTAGCTCCGGTTTGGCCACCGCCATCAGGTTGTACTGTATATACTTTCGCTAATGCTAATCTGCTATCAGATAAGCTAACAATTTTATTTACGTTTCTTGCCAGGTTGATACCAGTTGTCCAGAAGAAATCTTTACCAGCAATTGGGGTAGCGTTTAACACAAACTCAAGACCTTTATTTGTTAATTCACCAACGTTAGCCGTTATCGTACTTGCCGGATAAATATTTGGATCTACTTCATAAGTAAAAATTAAATCGCTGGTTTTTTTGTTATACCAATCAAATGATCCTGATAATCTGCCTTTAAATAAACTAAAATCTGTTCCTATATTCGTTGTAGCTGTTTTTTCCCAACGCAAATCTCTGTTTTCATTTTGAATAGCACCCAAAGCAGACTCATTAATGCCATTGTAATAGAATTGGCCAACACTGCCGTAAATTAATTTTGTGCTTAAAGGGTTAAATCCTAAAGAGTTACCCGCAATACCATAACTGGCTCTCAATTTTAATGAACCAATTAGGTTTTGATTTTTCATGAAGTTTTCCTGATCAATATTCCAGGCACCACCAACAGAAGGGAAGTAACCATATTGTTTGTTTATACCAAAAACTGATGAACCATCTTTTCTGATCGAACCTTGAATAACATATTTATTTTTATAATTGTAATTTACCCTTGCAAAGTCAGAAATCATCAGAACATCCTGGTAAGAATTGCCTCCATAATCTGTTCTGAAATCTTTTACTGCGTAAGGATTTCCTAAACTTAAGTTATAATAACCTACTTCATTAATAGGGAAATTTGTGGATGATGCTTGTACACCATCTCCATTTACCGAACTTTGATAAGAGTAACCAATAACTGCATTGATGGAGTGATTACCAAATTTGCGATCCCAGGTTAAATAGGTTTCAATAATTTTATTGGTGTTCTGGTATGCATTTCTTACCGCAACCCCATTTTGTCCGATTAGAGAAACAATAGTTGGATTAGCAGGTGGGTCTGGTGTGTTACGGACATTGTTATATCTGGAAGTATAAATGCTGTTATAAAAAGCACCATACACCGTTTGATAATTCTGGTAAGATGCCGATACATCGTAAGAAAATCCAAATGGTAACTTCAAGTTAGCAGTAAAACTAGCCAATAAGTTTTTATATTTTAAATTTTCCTGAGCATTGTCTAGCATTGATACAGGATTGTAATAATTCGATTGGGTTAAGTTATCAAAATATGAACCATCCGGATTTTTAATTGGCGCAGTTGGTAGATATGTTAACATCTGCGATAGAATTGTATTGCGATAAGGTACTAAATTTGAATTGCTTACAGAATTGGTTAAGCTAAATCCCAATTTTAATTTATCATTAATGGCTTTTTGTTCTACGCCAACGCGGCCTATAAAACGATCTAAATCACTCGTTTTGATGATACCTTGTTGTTTAAAATAGTTCAAACTGGCATTGTAAGTTGTTTTTTCGGTACCACCACTAAATGAAATGTTGTGGTTATAAGAAATTGCATCTTTACGTTGCACTTCATTTTGCCAGTTGGTATTCGCACCCTTATCATTTGCTGGGGTTAAGGAAGAGTTACTTTTTGCCAAAAAAGCACGCAATTGGTCAGCATCCATCATGTCGTATTGGTTAGAAACATTTTCTATACCAAAGTAGCCACTATAACTTAGCTGCGTTTGTCCGGCTATTCCTTTTTTTGTAGTAACCATAATTACCCCGTTTGCAGCTCTGTTACCATAAATTGCGGCGGCAGCGGCATCTTTTAATACGTCAATTGAAGCAATATCATCAGGTGCAAGAATAGAAATATCCGCTCCAATAACTCCATCAATTACAAATAAAGGCGATTGAGCACCCTCACGAAGCGTAGATGCGCCGCGGAGAATAATTGCTGCAGAACGGTTAGGATCGCCACTACGCGTAATATTCAAACCTGGAACTTTACCTTGTAACATTTGGCCCACATCACTTATCGCTCCTTTGTTCAAATCGTCACCTTTTACCGTAGAGATAGAGCTGGTTAATGCTTTTCTTGAGCTTTTTCCATAACCCACCACAACCACATCGGTTAACGATGCTGTGGCTTCATTTATGGTTACTTTATAGCTCGAAGCCGTGCCAATAGTAATCTCTTTGGGTTCGTAGCCCATAAAAGTAAATACCAGTTTGTCGCCGTTTTTGGCGGAGATGCTAAAAGCACCATTATCTCCGGTAACCGTTACTTTGCTAGTGCCCTTAACCGAAACTGAGGCGCCAATAATGGGCATGTTTTCGGTATCTAATAAGTTCCCGGTAATTTTTCGTTCAGTTTGCGCAAAGGCAATATTGAACGACTGGCTGATGAGTAAAAGCAGCAAAAAGATACTGCCATACTTTAAGCTTGTACATTTAAATCTCATGATTTTTGTAGATTTAGGTTCATAAATTGTTTGTTTTATTTGGTTATATGTTTTGAGATAGAATGTTAAAATTTGATAGTGGCGGGTAAATATTTAGCCACAAGTGCTTTGTAATAAGGCTCTAGTTCGGCCCAGCTTTTTTGATTTGGGTTTTTAGAGTACAGATCGTAAGGGTTAAACAGGTTTACCCATTTAAACATTTCGTGGTCTTTTTCGCTCATTAGGTGATCGTATGCATTTTCCCTGTGCTGCGAATAGAAGGAATGGTAACGGAGCATGTATAATCCTGGCTCCGGAATGTAGGGTTTCATCATGTGGTAAACATATTCATCATGTCCCCATGACATGTCTACATTATCCAAACCGCAATTTTGGGTATATACACCTAATTTGGTCTGATAGGTTTCGTTTTTAAAATCGGGGTTTTGGCTGAAAAATTCTGGATAGACAATTTTATCTGAATAAGCACAACCTACAGGGAAAGTATCGCCCACAACGGCCCACTGTGGCTCTCCGAATAAACAAAGCACCTTACCCATATCATGGATCAAACCCACCAATACCATCCAATCGGGGTGCCCGTCGTTTCTGATCGCTTCTGATGTTTGCAACAGGTGCTGCATCTGGTCCAGATCGGTGTCAGGATCAGAATCATCCACTAACTTATTCAAAAAATCAAATGCACTCCATATAGGCATTTCCTGTTTGTCGAACTTTAAATAATCTGCTTTTTTATCTTTTACAAAATCATATGTTTGGTAGGTATGGTTAAGCCTGTAAAATTCTTTTACACTATCCTTTTCCGTTTCATCATAATTTCTGAATTGCTCTTCTTTTTTTTCAGCGTTGATGTTTTTGGGATCAGGGTAGCGGATCAAAATATCCTCTTCCCATTGATCAAGATTTTGCAACGGATTTTGATTATCCTTTGAAGCTTCGCTTTGGTTTCTCATAAGGCTAGAAATTGATTTGGTTAAAAAAATCTTTGGTTTTATAAATTAAAGTTGAGTTTTTGAAAACTTAAACTTTCATGTTTTGCCTATTTTATTTACGTAAACGATTAAGTAAAATCTTGTATTTGATTGGTGAATACGGGTTAATTTGTTTAAATTTAAATGGTTGCAGTTGATTATGGTCTTATAGATGTCCTTTTCTGCCTGAGGTATCTGCCAGATAAATAGGCAAAAGAAAAAAAATAAACGTTGTTGTTACGATTATTTTATATTTTCGTTAATAAGAAGATATCTTTTCTTAGTCGAAAAAGATATTCGATTGCTAAACCAAATAAATGTTATGAACATCAACTTCGCTCAGCAAGATCTGTGTTGCCTGGCTGTTTGTTTTTAATATTTTTGGTAGAAAGAGGAAAAGCCTTAGCTATTGTTTCGATATTTTTTTCCGATGCACATAACCTTTCCTCTAATAAAATAACTAACAAAACAAATTTTAAGAACATGGCGGAAGCAGTAAATATTAAGCGGTTGGCTCAAGAGTTGAATATTTCAATAGCAACCGTTTCTAAGGCCTTAAACGACAGCTATGAGATTAGTTTAAAGACCAAAAACAGGGTGTGGACTTTAGCTAAGGAACTAAATTATACACCCAATCCGGCAGCCAGCAACCTGCGGAGCCATAAAACTAAAACGGTAGCGGTGGTTATTCCCTGTGTAGCCAATAATTTTTTCTCGCTATCTATAAAAGGAATCGAGGAAATTGCCAGACAATATGGCTATCATGTGCTTATTTACCAAACTCACGAAAATATAGAAGCAGAAGTTTCCTTCACCAATAGCTTGTTAAATGGCCGGGTAGATGGTATTCTTACATCTGTATCGAGCAGTGAGTATAACAGTGAATATTATACCAATCTGGTTAAGAAAATTCCATTGGTATTTTTTGACCGTGTTTACGAAAATCTGGATGCTGTTAAAGTAACTACAGATGATTACGAAATTGCTTTTCAGGCAACCGAACATTTAATTGAATGCGGCTGTACCAAAATTGCGTATTTATATGGATTGGAAAATCTTCCTGCTGGTAAAGCTAGGTTTGCAGGTTATCTTGATGCACTGAAAACGCATGGGATAAATGCTGGGGATCAGCTTGTTGTCAAATATCAGGATGATGAAGAACTTAACCTTCAACATATAAAGGAGCTGCTCAGGAATTATAAACCCGATGCACTTTTTTCTTCTATTGAAGAATTTATTATTCCTGCATATTGTGCTTGCAGAGAAATGGATCTAAAGATTCCAAATGACGTTAAAGTACTTAGTTTTTCGAACCTGAGTACCGCAAAATTGCTGAGTCCTTCACTTACTACAATCACACAGCCAGCCTTCGAAATCGGGCGTGAAGCGGCAAAATCCCTGTTCAAAATTCTCAATAATAAACAACTGGATGATGAACAGAATATCATATTGAAATCGATGCTGATCAAGCGCGAATCGACAGGTTGTTAACAGGGGTAAATCTATGTTATTGCCACCAGCTAGGCGAAAACGTTTACGTAATTAAATAATCGAATTAAGCCCGCAACATTGGGATTTTTTCTGATTTTTAAAAAAAACCAAATATAAAAAATCCTTATGAACCACCTGTCCGCATTCGATTATGCTGTTTTTTTGATGTATTTTATTATTGTTTCGGCATATGGCTATTGGGTTTATCGGAGCAAGAAAAAAAAACGTACCGATACCAAGGATTATTTTCTGGCAGAAGGCTCGCTCACCTGGTGGGCAATTGGTGCATCTATCATCGCTTCTAATATTTCTGCCGAACATTTTATTGGCATGTCGGGTTCGGGCTTTGCTATGGGGCTTGCCATTGCAAGTTACGAATGGATGGCAGCCGCCACGCTAATTATTGTAGCCATATTCTTTCTACCCATTTATATCAAGAATAAAATTTATACCATGCCGCAGTTCCTGTCTAACCGCTATAATAATACGGTGAGTACGCTAATGGCTGTTTTTTGGTTACTCGTTTACGTGTTTGTAAACTTAACCTCTATTTTCTTTCTTGGCGCTATAGCTATTGAAACGATTACGGGCGTTCCTTTTAGTATATGTATCATTTTTCTAGCCATTTTTTCTGCCATTATTACATTAGGAGGGATGAAGGTAATTGGTTATACTGATGTAATACAGGTTTTTGTTTTAGTTGCAGGCGGACTAATTACCTGTTATATGGCGCTTAAACTCGTATCTGAAAAATTAGATGCGCCCAGTGTTTTAGCCTCGCTTCCTTTATTACGCAGTGAAGCATCAGATCATTTTCACATGATATTTTCGAAAGGAGATAAATTTTACAACGAACTGCCAGGTATAGCGGTACTGGTAGGTGGTTTGTGGATCAATAATTTAAATTACTGGGGCTGTAATCAGTATATCGTTCAAAGGGCATTGGGAGCCGATTTAAAGACCGGGCGTAACGGATTAATATTTGCCGCATTTTTAAAATTACTCATTCCGGTAATTGTTGTTATTCCAGGTATTGCGGCTTATGTGCTCTATCAACGTGGTTATTTTCATTCCGAAATGCTCGATGCAGCCGGAACGGTTAAACCCGATCATGCTTATCCGGTACTGATGAATTTATTGCCTGCTGGGATAAAAGGCCTTGCTTTTGCTGCACTCACTGCCGCCATCGTAGCCTCTCTAGCCGGCAAATGTAACAGTATAGCCACCATTTTTACACTTGATATTTACAAAAAGTTTATCAAACCCGAAGCTTCAGAAACACGTTTGGTTTCAGTCGGTCGTTGGTCTGTGGTTATTGCATCTTTAATTGCTATTATTATTGCTCCCGCATTGCGTAGTTTCGATCAGGTTTATCAGTTCATTCAAGAATATGTCGGCTTTATTTCGCCAGGTGTTTTTGCTATCTTTTTGCTGGGCTTTTTCTGGAAGAAAACTACTTCGCGGGCAGCACTTACCGCTGCTTTATTAACCATTCCCTTATCTATTTTATTTAAATTCTTACCCATAATAACCAATGGAGCTATCTCACCGATTCCTTTCTTAAACAGAATGTCGTGGGTGTTTATGATTATAATAGGTTTAATGGTTCTGGTCACGCTCACCGATCCGAAAAGTAAAGATAATCCGCAGGGCCTTGAAATTGATAGCAGCATGTTTAAGGTTACTCCGGCATTTACCATTGCCTCAGTGATTATATGTGGCATTCTTGCAGCACTTTATACGGTTTTTTGGTAAAACATAAGCTAGTCTGAGCAATGGCTATGCTCATTTATCCCTAATGAATAAAAAAATGAAGATTAAAATCCTACTTATTTTTGCGCTGCTGATTTCTTTTGGTGCAATGGCACAAAAATCATACAACATTAAAAACTATGGCGCAGTTGGCGATGGCAAAACCAACGATGCAGCTGCCATTCAGAAAACCATCGATGCCTGTACAGCAGCAGGCGGCGGACAGGTAATTGTACCCGCTGGTCACGTGTTTTTAACTGGTCCTTTTAACTTAAAATCATTCATCGATTTAAGAGTAGAAGGTGGTGCTAAGCTCTTGGCTAGTCCTGATGAAAAACTTTATACACAAAGTGCCTTTAGAGAAAATAAAGGTGAAGGAACCATCTGGATCGGCGGAGAAAAACTAGAACAGGTGAGCATTAGCGGAGCAGGTGTGATTGATGGGAATGGGATTTCGTTTATGGGGGAGGAGCTTAGCGACTCGTATGTATTAAAACCTTTTAATATTATAGATCCAAGGCCGCATTTACTTACTTTGATCGGTTGTAATAAACTGAATATAGATGGGGTAACTTTTCAGAATTCAGCCTACTGGACGGTTCATTTAGTGGGTTGTAACGATGTATCTATATCGAATATAACGTTGCTGAATAGTATTAAAATCCGCAACAGCGATGGTATTGATCTGGATCATAGTAAAAATGTGAGGATTACCAATTGTTTTATCGAATCAGGTGATGATTGTATCTGCTTAAAAAACAGGCGTGAGTTTGCAGAATATGGTGCCTGCGAAAATATTGTGATTAGTAACTGCACCATGACCTCTAGTTCTTGCGCCATCAAAATAGGCTCTGAAAATATGGACCGGATCAGTAATGTGCTCATCAATAATTGTAATATCACGAAAAGCAACCGTGGCATTGGTATTCAAAACCGTGATGAGGGTACAGTAAACAATGTGATTTTCTCCAACCTGTTAATCGAATCTAAACTTTTTTCGGATGTATGGTGGGGCAAGGCAGAGCCGATTTATATTACTGCTTACCCAAGAGCAACCAGCAACAATAAAGATGCTGGTTGGCGTTTGCCAAAGGGACAAACTAAGGGAAAGGTTGGAGCGGTTAAGAATATTTATTTCAGTAATATCCGATGTACGGGAGAAAGTGGTGTGTACATCAGCGGCGAAAGTCCTGATAAAATTTCCGATATCTACTTTGATCAGGTTAGTGTTTATCTCGATAAAACGACAAAGGTGGAAGGCGGCGTATACGACCGTAGGCCAAGCAATGTAGAAGGCCTTGTTAAAAGCGCTATTGCTGGGTTTTATTTTGAAAATACGGGATACATTAGTGTTCTTAATAGCAATGTGGTATGGGGTGTAAATAAACCTGGATATGCAGGAAAAGCCTTGGGACAAAAGAATGTAAGTAAGCTCAAAATCGTGAACTTTAGCGAAACTACAGTAGACAAATAATTAGAGATTGAATCCAAGAATTAAACCTTCGGCTGTACGTCGGTTGGTTAGGCACTGTTACGCCCTAACCTTTCTGCTATGGGGCTTTTCTACTTAAACGTTTACGCAAATAAATACGCCTAAATCCAATTAAAGGCCTGCTTTTTTTAACAACTTCGTTCTATCATAACCGATACCTGAGGCAATAATCCAGAAAATAATAGCAATTGTGAGCGGAAAGAAGTATATGTTAAAAATGATAAACGTATTGGTTGATCTGCCAGATTTTGGTGTTATAGAGTTGCCCCTAGTTTATACAATGAGCATAGAGGAGGGTAAAATAGGCGTTTGGCTAGTCAATTGTAAGGTAGTGTTGAGCGCCGAAAATCTACCTGAATGGCTATCAACCACTACTTTTAGCATTGTTTATACCCAAGCTGAAGCTGAAAATGCAAACATTGTTTCAGTGAACACCGATAACGGAACTACAAATCGTTATCATGAAATAATGCTGAGCATTGTATCATCGTACATTAAGCTTAAGGAAGATCGTATTGGTTTAAACCAGCACTTAATAACGACTAAAAGTACTATTAATTAAGTTATTGGAATTCAGGCTGCTGCTCTCTTTGTGAAATTTCAGTCATTGCAACAGCGATTTCGTTAATGGTTTTAATACTGAAGACATGCCTGCCGATTAACCACCTTTTGATTTCATCAGGATTAATATCCAGTATAAAAGCAAGGTCGTATTCGGTTGAACCTTTTTCTGCAAGCACTTCTGTAGTTTTATTGGCAACTTCCAGGTTTAATTGCGCTAGTTTCTCAATTGCAGGATTTCCGGTTTCTTCCAGCCAGATAGAAACAAAATCGTTTTCTTCCATTTTATTCTTTTTTTAGAACAACAGTATGCTTTAGCCATCAATTGTTCGTTTGGCCGGCAAATTTAGCGATTAAGCCCATTATTGCAAACCAGAATCAAAAGAAAAGTAATAACCCAATGAATTAGCGCGTGGGCATACTTAATATAATCGACGATTGTTCCTATCTTAGTGCTTGAAACAAGGCGGAATTTAATCTTAAAAACAGTTAAAGACCTTCTTTTCGATTATTCAATAGCCTTAATCATGTTCCAAAGTTCAAATTAGATCAATTTACAAATGGCATCAGACCAGAAATTCGTAGATTTTATAGTAGATCAGATTAATTATGCTGAGCAGGTTACCTATAAAAAAATGTTTGGCGAATACGGGTTGTATTTTGGTGATAAGTTGTTTGCGCTGGTGTGCGACAATAAGCTGTTCGTTAAGCCAACATTAGCTGGAAGAGCGCATATAATGGATGTTGTGGAAGCACCACCTTACCCAGGCGCAAAAAATCAGTTTTTAATCGAAGAACAATTGGAAGATCGCGATTGGTTAAGAAAACTGGTAAGCCTCACAGTAGCCGAACTGCCAGAATCCAAACCTAAGAAAAAGAAATAAGAATAGAATCTTGCTTTATTCTAGGCAGACAAATTGCCAAAGCTGACTAAGAAAATATTTATATGCTATGGCCAACCGTTCTGGTGGCGCTTAATTTGTAACAAGCTTGTTTTATTGCCCAGAATTAAACGATGCTATGTCATTGTAGCAAGCTATGGTTCATATTTTAGCTATATTGGAACGATGAAAAATTTAGCCCTGTTTCTGTTGTTATTGCTCTTATTTCGCCCTTTGCTTGCACAGCAAACACAAAAGCCAATGCTTTACGGCAACAGTTGGATGGCCATTACCGGAAAGCCGATGGCAGCAACAGCAGGCTCGATGATCTTTCAGCAGGGTGGCAACGCGGTTGATGCGGCATGTGCCATGTTGGCTGCAACCTGCACAATGTGGGATACCTTAAGTTGGGGAGGAGAAACACAAGCGCTGATCTATAACCCGAATACAAAAAAAGTGATCGCCATTAATGCGATGGGTGTTGCCCCAACAGGAGCAACCGTAGCCTTTTTTAAAGGTAAAGGTTATCACTTTCCACCAGAATATGGCCCTTTAGCCGCAACTACGCCAGGTACACCTGGCGGGCTAATCTACATGCTGAGTAAATACGGAAGCATGAGTTTGGGTCAGGTTCTGGCACCTGCCATGCACATGGCTGCAGGTTATGCCATAGAAGCACAGGCCGCAAACAGTATGGAGCGCGATAAAGAATTGATTAAAACCTGGCCTTACAGTAAAAAAGTGCTGTTGCCACATTTGGGCGAAAAACGTGAAGCCCCTGAAGCGGGAGAGGTTTTTATTCAAAAAGACCTGTTGGCCACCCTAACCAAAATGGTTGAAGCAGAGCAAGCTGCGCTGAAGAAAGGCAGCTCGCGACAAGAGGCGTTAATGGCCGCTTATGATCGTTTCTATAAAGGAGACATTGCGCAAGAATTTGTTCGCGGGAGTAAAGAACAAGGCGGTTTAATTACCATGAATGACCTTGCTAAATGGAAACCAGTTGAAGAAGAAGCACTAAGCACCGATTATAAAGGCATTAAAGTGTATAAATTAAAACAGTGGACGCAGGGACCGGTTTTACTGCAAGCTTTGAATATATTAGAGAATTTTGATCTTAAAACAATGGGTTACAATAGCTCAAAATATATCCATACCGTTTACCAGGCAATGAATCTGTCTTTTGCTGACCGTGATTTTTATTATGGTGATCCAAACCAAAGTCCTGCTGAACCGATGAAAGGCTTATTAAGCAAAGATTATGCAAAACAACGGGCCTCGCTTATCCAAACTGATCAAAATGATGCGAACATCGGTCCTGGAGATCCTTACCCATACGAGGACAAGAAAAACCCTTATCTAAATCTGTTAAAAAGCAGGGGTTTTAATCCCGATACAACCAAGCGTAACTTTGCGCCGAAACACGATCTGGGTAACAATACGCCAAAAGAAATTTATGAAGACCGTTTATGGCGTGGAACAACGTCGATAGAAGCTGCAGATAAAGAAGGGTGGGTGGTATCAGTTACCCCAAGCGGAGGCTGGCTTCCAGCGTGTATTGCCGGTAATACAGGTGTTGGGATGAGTCAACGCATGCAAAGCTTTGTGCTCGATTCTGCCTTAAATCCCTTCAATGTTGTAGCACCGGGCAAACGGCCAAGGGTAACCTTGTCGCCCTCCTTGTTTCTTAAAGATGGTAAACCTTTTGTATCGGCCGCAGTTCAGGGCGGAGATACCCAGGATCAGAACTTGTTGCAATTCTTTTTAAACATGGCTGAGTTTGGTATGAATGTTCAAAAGGCAACCGAAGCGGCTAACTTTAACACGAATCAGCTTTGGCTTTCTCTTGGTGGTGCTAAAACGAGCGACAGAGAACCAAAACCCGGCCAGATATTATTAAATGCCAATACAAAAGAGGACGTGCGAAACGAACTGAAAAAGATGGGTTATACCCTCAGTTTTTCAGAACGGACCAGTGGGCCAATCAATGCTATTTATTTTGATTGGAAGCATAATAGTTTGCAAGGTGGGTCAAGTAACCATGGCGAAGATTATGGTATTGCATGGTAGGGAATTTTTTTATTAATACCTAAAAAATAACACTTTGGTCTTTGGCTCTTTTTGGTTTCGATGTAATAGCCTACTGAAATTTCGTATTAGCTATAATCATAATTGCTCAGTTTATAGAGGCTGTAATCATACCTATAGCCAATGCGTAGATTAGACCATATAAATAATTCGCTGATGAAACTAACTGGGGTCGCTTTGTAGAAAGAGTTTGGGTTGAACGCTATATTCACAGGCTAGTCGAATGCTCGGATAATTAAATTTGCATTTCGAATAAACTAACTGGCTTGTGATGATAATGTGCCGGAAGCTGATCGGTGTTGCTTAGCTCGTATAGTCCCAAAAAGTCAAATCCAAATTTCTGATAATGGCGAATCAGTCCTTCGTTTTCACCTACAGTGTCTAATCTAACAAAGCGTTTACCATTTTCTTTGGCATAGGTTTTAGCCCAGTTTATAATCGGGCCAACCAGGTTCTGCCCCCTGAAATCGGGATTTGTGGCAATGCGGTGAATGTAAATGGCTGGATCGAGATTCTTTTCTTCCCATATCTGAGGATCGCTAAAAGTAGTAGCCCAAATGCAGGCTACCTTTCCATTAATGCTTATTTTCCACTGCCTGTTTTCCATAATCTCCTTTTCGATCAGCGAAAGTTCAAATTTTGGCCAATGAACACTGTATTTCGTTTTCTGGAAATTGGTTGCGATTTCATACAAACGGAAGATTTCGGCTATATCGTGTCTTGTGCTATTTTCTATCTGCATGTTTATGGCTTTAGGTTTTTAATGAATAGAGCGAGTTCTCTTTCTACAGCGTTGTTGCTGTTTTCGAGGTGTGCTACAATGTTTTTTCGTTCCTGTTCCGATTTGTTCTGACTTAATTTTTTCTTCCCTTGAATACTGGTCACTTCCAGTTCAAAAGCGATGATTCCCCGCATCATACCTTGTTTAAATTTCGCTGAAAGACTATCCCATTGCACGAGATATTCCTTTTCATAATACGCAATCATTTCTTTCAGCGCTTTTTCTTTAGCGCCCTCATCACTAATAATACGGCCTCTTCCATAAGCATGTACGCTAATATAATCCCATGTGGGTACACTTTCATGTTTTTCGTAGTGGCTGGGCGAGATATAGGCGTGTGGCTCAGCAAATATAATGAGGGATGTATGGTGCTCAATATATTTCACCTGCTCATTCGCTTGTGCAAAGTGACCGCTTATCAAAACCTTTCCATTTACTTCGTTTACAACAAAGGGTAACGGAGTAGCTATGGGTAAATTGTTGTGGCTGGTAATGATTGTGGCAAAGCTATAGCGCTTCATAAAGGCAATTTGCTCACTTTGGTCATCAAATTTAAAACTATTGGATATCAACATTTTTTTAGATTTTGAACGGACGATTATTGTTATTTAGCGAACTTTTTTGAGCCTGCAACGCAAAGAATTACACCCATTGTAATGGCCAGCATACCAATACTTACTTTTTCATGGAGCAGGGTAGTGGCAAGGGCCAATCCAAAAAAAGGCTGGAGGAGTTGGAGTTGTCCAACCGCTGCGGTTCCACCTTGTGCAAGACCTCTGTACCAGAAAATAAATCCGATGAACATACTAAAGAGCGATATATAGGCAAGGCTAAACCAGGCAGGAGTACTCACCTCAGCAAATGATACTGGTTGGTATATGAACATTAAAGGTAACATTAATGGGAGCGAGAGCACAAGCGCCCAGGAAATTACCTGCCAGCCGCCCAATGTTTTAGATAGCTTTGCACCTTCTGCATAACCAAGTCCGCAAAGAACAATTGCCAGTAACATTAAAATATCGCCAATTGGAGCAGCATTAATTCCCTGATAAATGGCATAGCCAATCACCAGAAAGCTACCTGCAATTGAAAAAAGCCAGAATATAGGCTTAGGACGCTCGCCTCCCCTTAAAACAGCAAAAGCGGCTGTAGCCATGGGTAAAAGACCTAAGAATACCAAAGAATGTGCCGAGGTAATGTGTTGTAAAGCAAGAGCACTTAATAAAGGAAAGCCAATTACAACACCCAAAGCTACAATCGTTAATGAGATTAAATGTTTGGTTGATGGTCGTTTTTCTTTAAATGCAATTAATACACCAAGTGCGAGCAGTGCAGCTATTGTGGCACGGGCAACGGTTACAAAAACAGGGTTCATGTCCATTACCGCCAACCTTGTGGCTGGCATAGAGCCGCTGAAAATAAGTACCGCGATAAATCCGTTAAGCCAGCCACTCGAAATATGCGCTTTGTTTAACTCAATTCCTGTTTCTTTCATGTCTTTTGATTTCTTAAATCAAAGGTGCAAAGGTAAAAGTGATAAATACAGTATCAGTTTTGTATATTTGTATGGGTACAGTTTTTTGATGATTATGGAAAAAGTTTACAGGTACAATGAAATAGCAAGCGGAATTGCCACACAGATTAGGGATGGTATTTTGAGATCTGGAGATAAACTTCCCTCTGTTAGAATGCTCTGTAAGGAATACGCGGTAGGCATGAATACAGCAAAGCGAGTGTTTTTGGAACTAGAGGCACAATCGCTGGTTGAAGCCAAGCCACAATCGGGTTTCTTTGTGAGTAACCGTAGGATAGAACGGCTTCCACTACCTGCAGTAAGTAAGCCATCACTCATTGCAAATCATCATGAGCCGAGCGAACTGAGTACTCAGGTATATTCTAGCATTGGGCGTGATGATTTAACCCTTTTTTCAATTGGCGTTCCATCGGGCAGTATGTTGCCATTGGCAAAACTCAAAAAAGAGATACTTTATGCTACGCGGACACTTAAAGAAGGAGGGACGGAATATGAACCCCTTCAGGGCAATGTTAAACTACGAAGAATGGTTGCAGTGCGATCGCTAGGGTGGGGAGGAAACCTTCATGAAGATGATTTGATTACTACCGCGGGCGGCATGAATGCATTATCTTTTTGCCTGATGGCTTTGGGTAAACCAGGTGATACTGTGGCCATAGAAAGTCCCTGTTATCCCGGGATTCTCCAATTGGTAATTAGTTTAGGCTTAAAAGTACTCGAATTGCCTACGCATCCGGTTACCGGTATTGAAATAGATGCACTTAGGAAAGTGGTGTCGAAAATTGGTATTTGCCTGTTAATACCCAATTTCAATACGCCATTAGGTAGTTGTATGCCTGATGAACACAAAAAAGAAGTCGTTCAGCTTTTGGCCGCAAATGATATTCCTCTTATTGAAGATGATATTTATGGTGATCTTTATTTCGGTACGCAACGACCAAGATGCTGCAAATCATTTGATACTAAAGGTAATGTGCTGTGGTGCAGCGCCGTTTCGAAAACCCTGGCACCAGGATACCGTGTAGGTTGGGTGGCTCCTGGAAAATATAAAGAAAAACTTCTTAAACTAAAACTGGTACATGCCATTGCCTCAACTTCTGTCATTCACGAGGCTGTAGGTAATTTTCTCAAAACTGGACGGTATGATCGCCATTTGCATCAGCTCCGTCGTACATTACAGCAAAATTATCAGCATTTTATCGATGCGGTTACAGAATATTTTCCAGAGGGTACAAAAACAACCAGGCCACAAGGTGGACTTGCCATATGGATAGAATTTAACAGAGAAGTAAATGCAGTAAAATTGTATGAACTGGCCATGAAACAAAAAATTAGCATTGCTCCAGGGCCAATGTTTACGTTACAAGATCAATATCAGAACTGTATCCGCCTCTGTATTGGTCTTCCATGGTCAGATGAGCTTAAATTTAAGCTGAAACAATTGGGTAATCTGGCAAAAATGATGTAATCGGATAATTGGCCTTAATTTCATTGAAGGTCAATTCTAGTTTAATGCCGATATTTCTATGCGGATTAAGAATTAGTATTTTCTGTCTCAGGAGTATTCGGCGTCTCCTCTAAGGAGCCTATTCCACAAGCTGCCCAGATAAATTTAAAAATATTTAGGAATTCACATTGGATATCCCTGTCAGATTGTATTTCGTTTTCCATGTTGTGCCGTTTTAATCTGTTTATTTAAACAAAGAAAGGCTGTTTTTGTGTTAGCGAAGGTAATCCTTTAATGTAAGTATACTGTTGCCTAAATGTTAAGGATCATGTTTTTTAACTAGTGAACTGGTTGCCAGAGCCGTTGAAGGAACTGCTCCGGCCAGCGTAAGGCCAATTCTCAAATCTTGGATAAATTTTCTGCGTTTCATTTAGTTGTATTGTCGTTAAAGAGCATTAATTTTAGTTTTTGAGGATGTTTGCGGTTGAAGTGGTAAGAATTATAGCGAATAACAGCGATCTGTTCCTGTTTGCCTTCTGCATTCTTCACAAGTAGTATAGGTTATACCTGTTTCGGACCATCCACCGTCTTTTCTTTCGAAAACACAAAACTCGCCATCAATTTCTACGCACCTTAATGTAGATAAGAAAAACAGTTTATCTCGCTTAGCCCTTTTTTTTCTTAATTTTCTCATGATTAACTGTGTTAAGGTTTCAAAATAATGGTGTCTTCATACCTCATAATAAGCGATACCTTATCGCCCAATACGTCATCTACCGATATCACAAGTGCTTTGTTGTCGCTTAGTTGATTGTCTTGCGTAAGCACGACCTTTTCAATCCGAAGGCTGTCTGATTTGAAGCTAGCGCCATATTGCTTATCCAGTAAAAAATAGAGTTTGTTGCTTTTTCTAATCGTTGGAGCATAGGTTGTGCCCTTAGCAGTAATACTAAAAGTTTCATCAGCGAGGAGATATGGACCAGATGCACGGCTTTCTAAAATTCCGTAGTAAAAAGGACTGAAACCTGTTGCAGCATCGGTTTCTAACCATGGCCGCTGTACCGTGAAAAACAAAAAACTATTCTTATTGCCATTTTTCGCATCAAATAAAATGAGGTAAACATCATATTCGCTTTTACCCCCACGGTTATAGGAAGTAAATTCATTTTTACGCTGTTTACTCAAAACAGCCCAGTCTACGAAATGATTCTGTTCCATCCAGCCTTGAAGAAAACCAGCTTTATATACTCTTGCGCTTGTGGCATTCTTTTCGGTGGCCAGTATAGATTTGCTTCCACTGATCACGCTTTGTAAAAAAGTGTGATCAATATTTCTATTAAAGTTAAACGGATGTTTCCTGACTGTGCAAGAATAGCTCAGCGCCACCAGCACGAAAATAATGAGCTTGCTGCTATTTAACTTTAACATAATTGATATTATTAAATGATCCTCCAATAAAAACCCTGTTCACATCGTTATTTGGATGCAAAGGCATTTTGCCAATCACATGTATAAGATCTTGAAAAGAAAATATAGTTCCGTTTTCACCAACCCTTAATGAACCCAATACACCTGCATCAACACTAAAATGCTCGTTCAATCCAATCCTCAGATGATATTGAGAGCTGTTGTAATTCGAATCTTTTTTTCTCCTAGACTGATCATCCTTCGCCTCCGAATATGGAGGGACATCAATACCGATAATTTCTGAAAGTTCGAACAAAAATGGCTGGTAGCCGGTAAACTGATCGAAACTTAATTCCCCATAATTAAAAGCCCTGCGGGAGTGTACAAAAAATGAACCGCCACCTGTCCACCAGCGATCAAAACCATCACCAATGCCAAACCATTTTACAGGCGCAGCACCATCATTATAATAATTAAAGCTAAGTCCTGGGCCAGAAAGGGTAACCGAGCCCACCACTTGGTTGCGCCGATGGTTGTTGAGAACAATATTGGTAGATAGCAGGCCAAAGTAATTATTGTTTAAGTTAAGGTTATAGAAAGCAGAATTCTGCATCGTGCGTATCAGTTTTTTATAACTTAGCGGTTTGCCACCATATCCTGCAGATATAGAGTTGGTAAAGTCTATCTCAATATTATCAATTAAAGGATTCAGATTAGTGCCAACAGTTCTTCTGTATATAGAAATACTCCCTCCATAGTTGGCAATAAAGCTATTCCTGTATTCGGCACTCACCGCAAAACCACCATACAGGTTTACGCCGGGAAAAGTTTGCTTCTTTCCATAGTTAAGATTTAAATTAAGTCCGAAACTGAAATATGGCGCATAAACCCAATCTTTTTGGGCATAGGTTCTACCATTAAAAATGACCAAGATGGCAAGTGTAACTAAATATTTCATGGTAGGAGAGGCTTAAATAATCAGTTGTTTATACAATCAATTAGCTGTACTTCCTTAATCAGATAGCGCTAACTTATTCTTTAGGGTGTAACAGTAGTTTGTATTGATTATGCAATTTAACCAATGTCGGGCAGAATACAAATACCCATTAGCCGGTATTTATGGTGCTTTTTCGATAGCGTACAATTAGATTTTATACCTATTAGCGGGTATTGGAATCTATTGGGTGTTCCGTTATATTTACGTATTCGATAACAGTATGCTTTTGATGTAAAAGCGGACCGGTATCTGCGGTTGAGTGCTGTATTTTTCACTTGACTTAATATTACCCAGTATTATCCCCAAGCGGATTTTTGTGCTGTGCCTTAGGGAGTATTTCATCTAAAACCTTTCAGCTCATGAATATTTCTATTGCAGATTTACATTGCCATCCTTCGATGAAACCTTACGGACGTAGCTTTCCTGACAGGATACCTGGCGCAGACCCTTTGGTAAAAGATTGCATTTATTTCTATGGTAATCCACCATTTGTTAAAAAGATTCTGAATAAAATTTTAGGTATTACCAGCTTTCCTCAAGCAGGTATTCAGGCGCTTGAAAAAGGAGGTGTTGGACTTGTTTTCTGTTCACTCTATCCTTTTGAAAAAGGATTTGTCAGGAAAAATGCCTTACCTGGTGATTTGGTAACAGATAGTGTAAACCTGGTTACTGGCATAGGAAAAGAGCGTATACATTATATTCAGGATCAAAACAATGGGTATTTTACCGACCTCGAAAATGAATATGCTTTTTTAAAGGCTTTAGATGGAAGAATATTCACTTTTGGATCGAAGAAACTTAGGTATGTATTATTAATAGATTTTCAACATATTGCCCAAAGCACAGATGATGAGGCCTATACCGTATACATCGGATTATCTTTTGAAGGGATGCACGCACTTTACAATCGCTTTGAAGATGTAGGAAGCGACGATCCTTTAGTAAAACAAAGTTTAATGGATAACCTGGCTAAGGTAAAGGCATGGCCACACTGCCCTTTGTTTATCACTTTTGCCCATCATTTTTATAATGGATTATGTGGGCATGCAGCTAGTTTAACCGATTTTTCAGTGAAACTGATCACCAATCAAAGTGAAATGCTTGGAAAAGGTCTCAATGCATTGGGTAAGGATATGATAAGGGCTTTGTTAGCTAAAACAAACGGAAAGCGAATCCTTATTGATATTAAACATATGAGCATTGTGGCCAGAAAGGAATATTTCGAGCTTTTAGACCAGGAATACAAAAATGAGCACATACCCGTAATTGTTAGTCATGGAGCAATATGTGGCGATGATTATGCTTATAACTGGTTTTTAAGTGCAGATATTAACTTCTCTGATCTCGAGATTGTACTTATTGCACAAAGTGAAGGACTGTTTGGGATACAGTTAGATGAGCGGCGTATTGCCAGTAGTCATGAAATTGCACTCTTTAGAAAGCACCTTGGGAGTGAGGCAATCTTGCTCCATGCTGCACTATTTGTGTGGAGACAAATCCGCTATATTGCGGTGCTGCTTGATATCAATAGACTTCCGGCCTGGGATATCCAATGTTTGGGAAGCGACAACGATGGCATTGTTAATCCTATTGATGGGATATGGACCTCTGCTGACTTTGGATTACTGAAAGACAGGCTTCTTATCCATGCAAATGCCTTTGTTGAAAATCCAGATTATACCATGTCGATGCCAGGTAACCTAATCTCCGGTGAAGAAATTGTAGAGAAGTTTATGAGCGGTAATATGCTCAGTTTTATGGAGAAAAATTTCAGGTAATAGCATAATTAACCTAAAGAAAATGATATGAACAACGATCGTGAAGCCATGGATCCTGCAATAAAAAAAGATCTTATCGATAAACTGCTCAATAACAAAATTACGGTTAGTGAACTTATTAAATTGCGGCCTGAAATTAATGAGTTTGATCTTTCTGAAATTATTCAACACATCTACGATCTTAATCTGGAGCAAGTGCGTAAAATAGCAGCCCTAGAACCGATTATGGCCAAAGTAGATGCATTGAAGAATAGCCAGCGTAATACCCGTTTTATAAAAAAGGTAAAAAATAACTTTCGTAAACATACGGCCAAACATAACGGACTTAAAAACAGGGTGGTGGTAGTAGAGGGCGATTCTTGGTTCAATTATCCTATTCTTTTAAGCGATGTTATCGACTGGGTTTCTATGGAAGAGAATATGGCTGTTTATAGTCTGGCCTCTGGAGGCGATTGGCTTATGAATATGGTTAGTGCCAAAAAATATGTCGAACAGCTTTCTACGCTCCAACCCGATGTATTTATCATTAGCGGGGGAGGAAATGACCTGGTTGGAAACCGGAGAATAGCAGCAATGGTTACACACAAAGGAGACTCTAATGAATTTGAAAATAGTGCATTTGCGAAATATTTGTATCAGAACGCGGCTAACACACCAGATAAACCAGAGGACTTTCAAAGAGGTACCCAGTTCATATCTAAAGATTTTTATGCTTTACTGGCCTTTTTTCAGCTCCAGTATTACTTTATTATAAATGGGATTCTTACCGGGGGCAAAGGCAAGGGTGAACACGGTAAATTTCCAGGGATACAAATTATTACACAAGGTTACGATTACGCCATTCCCAGCGATAAAAAAATAGCAGGATATAATCCACTTAAATGGTACAGGTTGTTTGCACGAACTTTTCTCGGACATGGGGGATGGCTAAAAACACCTTTGCAACTCAGGGGGATTTACGACCCCGAAGATCAGCGCAAAATTGTTTATGCGATGATTTACCTCTTTAACGAAATGATGATTGATATCGGTCGCGTTTTTAGTGAAATGTTAGGTGAGAATAGGGTATTCCATATCGATTCAAGAGGATCAGTTGGTGAAAACGGTTGGACAGATGAATTGCATCCATTGCCTAAACATTTCAAAAAAACAGCAGCAGCCTTTATTCACTGTATTAACAATCCAAATAAAAATGGAAGTGCAGTTATAGAAGTTGTAAAACAACAGGAAGGAGGCCAGAAATGAAAAAGATATTGATCCTAGTATTTATCATCGTTTGTGCGGTGATGTCCTTTCAAGGGAAGATACTTCAGCACTTCAGTGGAAAAGGAATCATCAGCCTGGAGCTTGCCAATAAAGATACAGGAGTGGAAATTATTTCGCTTTGGAGCGATACGCTCTATGGCGATCAGAGCCTTTTAAACATCGCGCAGAAGAATACATACCTCGATTTTCTATTTATATTGGTATATGTACTGCTCATCATGACGCTATCTAACTCACAAATGCAAAGAGAAAAAAGGAGTTGGCTAAATGAATTGCTGCGGCTTAATTTATTTCTGGCATTCTTAATTGGCTCACTGGATATTATGGAGAATATCAGGCTACTCCACAGTTTCCATCACCCAGGAAATCTGGCTGAATTTTGGCGAACAGATTTTATTGCATGGCCGAAATTTGTGATAGCAGGCTGGGTAATTTTGATCTATCTTTTCTCGGTAATTAAGGGTTACTTTATTAAGTGATTTTGGTATCATCCTACAGATCATTAAGAAATTAAGGTCATTAAGATGATTCTGGTCTAATGTTAAATAGCCTTGATCGCTTAGCGGCCTTTCACTCCAAATAATCCTTCGACTCTGCTACAACTGACAGATTCCAATAGAATAATCGTCATTCCCGCGCAGGCGGGAATCTTAATGCAATATATTAATTCATTAAAATTCCCTGTCATTCCTATTGACTTTTATACAATAATTTATCCCTCAGGATGACAAGAGTAGTACGTGCCTAACTTCCTTTAACTCCGCTTAAAATTATGTTTGTTGGTTAACTTATGTTAGTTTATCGTCAACAAATACAATTTACCATCATTCTGAAAATAGCGTAAAATGGAGTGTTTAGGTTGAAAAGTATCATTTCTTCATGTAAATATAGCGGTTAACTGATAATCCGTCCAAGAAGCGGAGGTAAATGTTCTGTTTGTTGTAATAAATCATCTTTTATTTGATGAAAATACAATTTATCTAATCCAAACATGAAGTTCAACTTCATTATAACTTCATAAATCTGTATTTATTTCGCTCTCGAATTAAACCATTGCGTAACCATAATTTATTGAAATCAATTAAGCATCTACACAAGTTGTAGACTGCTTTTCATCATAAATTGGTTGCCGATGGAAGCTAATTAGAGAAAAAATAAATCAGATTAAAACCATTTAACAAAAAAAAATGAAAAGAGTTGTCATGTGCTTAGGCTTATGTACTTTGCTTTACGTAACGGGTTGTACCTCGAAAAAAGAAGAAAAAGAAGAAGTAGCTACTTATGCGGTAACTACACCGTTAAGAATGGATACTTCGTTTACCAAGGAATATGTTTCGCAGATTAAATCTGTGAGGAATATCGAAGTTAGAGCCCAGGAAAAGGGGTATCTCCAAAATATTTATGTAGATGAAGGCCAGCATGTAAAAGCAGGTCAGTTGTTATTTAAGATTATGCCTAAAGCGGCCCAATCTGAGTTGTTAAAAGCACAGGCCGAAACTAAATCGGCAGAAATTGAATTAGAAAACACGAAATTACTGTCTGATAAAAACATCGTTTCTAAAAATGAACTGGCTATGGCTAAAGCCAAACTACAATCGGCAAATGCCGAAACCTCATTGGCCAAATTTCATTTATCCAATACCGAAATCAGGGCGCCTTTTGATGGTACCATCGATCGTATTCCTTTAAAACTGGGTAGCTTGGTTGATGAAGGTGCCTTATTGACCAGTCTTTCAGATAACAGCCAGGTTTTTGCCTATTTCAATGTATCTGAGCCAGAGTACCTGAATTACCAGAGTACTGCAAAGGCAAAAGGTCAGCAAGAAGTTAGCCTGTTATTGGCAAATAACGAGTTACTGAAATCGAAAGGTAAGGTTGAAGTAATCGAAAGCGAATTCGATAATGAGACAGGAAACATCGCTTTCAGAGCAAGGTTTAACAATTCTGATAACTTGCTTAAAAATGGAGAAACGGGCAAGATCCAGATGGTAGTGCCCTTAAAAAATGCCTTGGTAATTCCACAAAAGGCTACTTACGATATTCAGGATAAAACTTATGTTTTTGTGATTGATAAAAATAACAAAGTACATTCCAGAGCCATCACCATTGCAGGCGAGGTGCCAGATTTGTACATCATTGGCGATGGCATCACCACGGATGATAAAATATTGCTTGAAGGGGTGCAGAAGGTAAAAGACGATGATAAAATTGCCTTCAAATTCCAGCAGCCTCAGGAAGTGATGAAACAATTGAGATTGAAAACAGAATAATCTACCACCCTCCATACTTATTTTATGTTTAGTAAATTCATACAAAGGCCCGTCCTTTCTATAGTAATATCGCTTGTCATTGTGTTTCTTGGGGTGTTGGCCATCAGCTACCTGCCCGTTACACAATTCCCTTCTATTTCGCCACCTAAAGTTAATATTACGGCAGAGTACCCGGGGGCAAATAACGAGTTGTTGATCAAATCGGTGGTTATTCCGCTCGAACGTGCGCTTAACGGTGTGCCAGGCATGAAATATATTGCCTCTGATGCCGGTAACGATGGTGAAGCATCCATCCAGGTAGTATTTAACTTAGGTACCGATCCCAATCAGGCTTCGCTTAACGTACAGAACCGTGTAGCGGCCGTTACCAATAAACTTCCTCCTTTGGTAGTTCGTGAGGGGGTAAAAATCACCCGCGAGGAGTCTAACATGTTAATGTACATCAATTTGTACAGTAAAGACCCTAAAATGAACCAGAACTTCCTTTACAATTATGCCGATATCAACTTGCTTTCTGAGTTGAAAAGGGTTGATGGTGTGGGTTTTGCCGATATTTTGGGTGATAGGGATTATGCCATGCGGATCTGGCTTAAACCCGACCGTATGCAGGCTTATAAAATCTCTGTAGATGAAGTGATGAAAGCGCTTGATGAGCAAAGTTTAGAGGCGTCGCCAGGTAAAACCGGTGAGAGTTCTGGTAAACGGTCTCAGGCTTTCGAATATGTGTTAAAATATTCCGGACGTTTTAGTACCAAGCAAGGCTATGAAAATGTGGTGTTAAGGGCCAGTGCCAATGGCGAATTGCTGCGTTTAAAAGATGTGGCTGATGTAGATTTTAGCGCTTCTGCCTACAATTTATATTCTACGTTAAACGGAAAGGCTTCGGCAGCGATTGTATTGAAACAATCCTACGGTAGTAACGCCAGTCAGGTAATTAAAGATGTGAAGGCGAAAATGGCCGAGATTAAATCGAGCTCTTTTCCTAAGGGATTGGATTATGAAGTAAGTTACGACGTTTCTAAATTTCTGGATGCCTCGATAGAAAAAGTAATCCACACCCTTGTCGAAGCCTTTATCTTGGTGGGTTTAGTAGTATTCCTGTTTCTTGGCGATTGGCGTTCAACCCTCATTCCAGCTATTGCTGTTCCAGTATCCTTAATCGGAACCTTTGTGTTTATGCAGTTCTTCGGCATTACGCTCAATCTGATTACCTTATTCGCCTTAGTATTAGCGATTGGTGTGGTGGTAGATGATGCGATTGTGGTAATAGAAGCGGTACACGCCAAGATGGAGCATAACCGAAAACTCTCGGTATTGAGGGCTACTCAAGAGGCTATGAAAGAAATTGGCGGTGCAATTATTGCGATTACCTTTTTAATGGCATCGGTATTTATCCCGGTAGCTTTTATGTCGGGGCCAGTAGGTATTTTCTATCGCCAGTTCTCTATCACCATGGCAACAGCAATTATCCTTTCGGGTATTGTGGCGTTAACACTTACGCCTGCTTTATGTGCTATTATGTTGAAGAATAACCATGCATCGAAGAAAAAGAAGACCATTGTTGATCGCTTTTTAGACGGTTTTAACAATGGTTTTGCTAAACTTTCGGGCAAATATGAACGGGTACTAACCAAAGTAGTAAGCCGAAGGATATTAACCTTTGGAATATTGGTCGCCTTTTGTTTAGGTGTTTGGGGATTAAGTGGAAGCGTACCATCAGGTTTTATTCCGAACGAAGATCAGGGAATGGTTTATGCCATTATCCAAACGCCTCCTGGATCTACTTTAGAACGTACCGATCAGATTGCGGAGAAACTGCAGAAAATGTGCGAAGATATTGATGGCGTAAAATCTGTTTCATCTTTGGCTGGATATGAGATCCTAACAGAAGGTACAGGATCTAACTCAGGTACCTGCTTAATCAACCTGAAAGATTGGAGCGAACGTAAACACTCAGCAGTAGAGATTATCGAAGAACTTGAAGAGAAATCAAAATCTATTCCTGGTGCAACTATCGAGTTTTTCCAACCACCAGCCGTTCCTGGTTATGGTGCTGCGGGAGGTTTCGAACTTCGTTTATTGGATAAGGCAGGTAGCGGCGATTATAAAAAGATGGAAACTGTTGCCAACGATTTTGTAAGGGAGCTGAACAAACGTAAAGAGTTATCTTCTGTGTTTACTTTCTACAGTGCGAGTTTCCCTCAGTACATGTTAGATGTTGATAACGATATTGCGCAACAAAAAGGAGTGAGCATCGATAACGCGATGAATACACTCTCCACTTTTGTAGGTAGTAATTACGAAACCAGCTTTATTAAATACGACCACCAATATAAAGTAATTGTGCAGGCATTGCCTCAGTACAGGGCTTTACCAGGGGATATCTTAAAACTCTCGGTTAAAAACGACCGCGATGAAATGGTGCCTTTCTCAGCTTTTATCAAAATGCGGAAAGTATATGGTTTATCAGAGATTACCAGGCACAACATGTATAATGCTTCGGAGATCAGCGGACAATCTGCTCCAGGTTACAGCTCGGGCGAAGCCATTAAAGCCATTACTGAGGTGGCTAAGAAATCACTTCCAAGAGGATTCGGTATTGATTGGGCAGGTATATCTAAAGATGAGGTATCAAGAGGTAACGAAGCCATTTATATCTTCCTGATCTGTTTGGGCTTCGTTTACCTGGTTCTGGCTGCACAATACGAAAGTTTCATTTTGCCTCTTTCGGTTATCCTTTCCTTACCGGCAGGTATCTTTGGAGCCTTCCTGTTCCTAAAGTTATTGGGATTGGAAAACAATATTTATGCGCAGGTTGCGATGGTGATGTTGATCGGTTTACTCGGTAAAAACGCCGTGCTTATTGTGGAGTTTGCTGCACAGCGGCACGCTCAGGGGGCAACGGTTCTAAAGGCAGCAATGGAAGGTGCAAGTGTGCGTTTCCGCCCGATTTTAATGACCTCATTTGCCTTTATTGCTGGTTTAATCCCTTTAATGATTGCTTCCGGACCTGGAAAAATAGGTAACAGAACTATTGGATCTGCTGCTGCCGGCGGTATGCTTTTCGGTACCATTTTCGGAGTAGTTATTATTCCTGGATTGTATTATGTATTTGGAACAATAGCTGCCAAACACAAGCTGATCAAAATTGAAGAAGAACATCCATTAACTGAAGAAGTAGAAGATAATGTTTAAGAATAATATTTATAAATGCCTTGGTTTAGTGTTGATAAGCACTGCTTATACAGCATGTAAATTGCCAGAAGTGGCCCAACGCGCCGAAAATAAAAATGTTCCTGCGGCCTTTAGTAGCGCACAGGATACCATAAGTACAGCCAGTATACAATGGCGTAAGTTTTTTACCGATCCAAATCTGGTAAACCTGATCGATACAGCATTGAAGAATAATCAGGAGCTAAATATCACCCTGCAGGATATAGAGATTGCTAAAAACGAAATCAAAGCCAAAAAAGGGGAGCTTTTGCCAAGTGTAACCTATGGTGTTGGTGCTGGATTAGAGAAAGTGGGCCGCTACACCAGTTCAGGTGCCGGCGATGCCTCAACGGAAATTACCCCAGGTAAAGAAGTGCCCGAAGTATTGCCCGACTATAGGTTTGGCTTACAGGCCAATTGGGAAGCCGATATCTGGCACAAATTGCGCAACGCGAAAAAAGGCGCCGTGAGTCATTATTTGGCAACGGTTGAAGGTAAGAATTTCGTAGTCACCAATTTAATTGCAGAAGTTGCAAATTCATATTATGAATTGTTAGCCGAAGACAATCAGTTGGACATTGTGAAAAAGAACATCGCTTTGCAAACCAATGCTTTGGAATTGATGAAAATCCAGAAACAGGCCACCAGGGTTACCGAACTTGCAGTACGTAAGTTTGAAGCAGAGGTTTTGAACTCCAAGAGCCTCGAATTCGATATTCAGCAGAATATTACCGAAACGGAAAACAAGATCAATTTCCTGCTGGGCCGTTTTCCTCAGCCGATTGTTAGGGATAAATCGAGTTTTACTGATCTGGTACCACCAACAGTACAAGCAGGTTTACCTTCGCAATTATTAGCTAACCGCCCTGATATTAAACAAGCTGAGCTAGAACTAGCTGCGGCTAAATTAGATGTTAAAGTGGCTAAGGCACAGTTTTATCCATCATTGGGAATTTCTGCAACTATCGGCTATCAGGCTTTTAATCCATCTTATTTATTGAGAACTCCTGAATCTTTAATCTATTCGCTAGCGGGAGATTTAGCCGGACCGCTAATTAATCGCAATGCTATTAAAGCAGCGTATTTAACCGCAAATGCAAAGCAGTTGCAGGCCGTTTACGATTACGAAAAAACGATTCTGAATGGTTATATAGAAGTAGCTAACCAGATGTCGAAGATTAGTAACCTGCAAAAAAGTTATGATCTTAAATCAAAACAGGTAACTGCACTTACCCAGTCGATAGATATTTCTAACGATTTGTTTAAATCGGCAAGGGCTGATTATTTTGAGGTATTGATGACTCAACGCGATGCTTTGCAATCAAAATTAGAGCTTATAGAAACCAAAAAACAGCAGTTAAATGCTGTAGTAGATATTTATCATGCGTTGGGTGGGGGATGGAATTAAGTAAATAGCTATAATTCTAATATTCCTTGTAAATCTATTAAGGCTGTTCCAAACCGGACAGCCTTTTTCTTTTTTTGTCATTCTGAGTGCAGCGAAGAATCTTTATAGCTGCTAATGCTCGTTTCTAACGAGCGTCGAATAATCGATCGTTTACGACGATAAATCATTTAGTTATTTACGCACTCATTTAGAAACGAGCGGAAAAAACCAAAAGCAATGCGAAGCAAATTTTTTAGCATGAAACATTAACTCGTTTCGTCATCCTGAACTTGTTTCAGGGTCTTTACTGGATAGATTGATCAAGTTCAAAGATCTCTCCACTCCGCATTGCTTCGGTCGAGATGACGATTTTTCTGTTGGAGTCTTTCAATGGTAGCGAAGGAAAAAACCAAAAGCTCCGCGAAGCAAATTTTTTAGCATGAACATATTAACTCGTTTCGTCATCCTCAACTTGTTTCAGGATCTTTACTTGATACATGGTCAAAGTTCAAAGATCTCTCTATTTCGCCTTGCACCATCCGATAGCTATCGGATGGTGCAAGGCGACCACTTTTGGGGTTTTTTACACACTTTGTCATGCTGAGCGGAGTCGAAGCATCTCTAAACAAAAATGTTAACTAAGTTATATTATCTGTGTATATCTTTTTTATCTGTAGTTAAATGTGCTGTCACCAACCAAAGAATGTTTAACTTTTATTGAAATTATTCCTTTATAAATTTGATATTTAAACATGAAAAAAACCTTCCTGTTTACCACTATATTATTTTCCATCATTTTTCAAAAAGCCATGGCGCAAAATAAACCTGAAAATGTCCCTGCAATTTTAAACCATATTGCTGTTTACGTAGCCGATTTAAACAAAGCAACAACTTTTTACGAAAGCGTGTTTAACCTTAAAATCATTCCTGAACCTTTTAAAGATAACCGTCATACCTGGTTTACTTTGGGGTCGGCCGGACAGCTGCATTTAATCCAGGGCGCAAAAGGAAATGAGGTTTTTGATAAAAACATGCATTTGTGTTTCAGCGTTCCTTCTGTTGATGATTTTGTAAAGAAACTCAATGATAAAAATATCAGCTTTGAAGATTGGGCCGGAAAAGAAAAAGGAATTACACTACGGGTAGATGGCGTAAAGCAGATTTATTTTAAAGATCCAGATGGGCATTGGCTGGAAGTAAACGACGCTAAGTAAATTTTTTGGTACGTCAGAACTTTCTTTTACAACATCGTTTATATTTATTTCTTATCCCTAAGGCCATGACATTGAAATCCTTTAAATACTTTTTTGCATTTCTTTTGATTGTTGGTTTAGTAGTACAATCAAAAGCACAAAATGAAAAAGCTGAAACTGATTTCCAGCAAATAATGGAGAAGTTTAATGCAGTGGGTGCTGCTGTGGCTGTAGTTAGGGATGGCAAGATCATTTATACCCACGCTTTTGGCCTAAAGGATTTAGAAAATAAAAAGCCGTTAACCGATAAGGATATTTTCAGGATTGCTTCGATCTCTAAATCTTTTTCGGCAACATCAATTATGCAATTGGTAGAGGCAGGGAAGATTTCTTTAGAGGATGATTTTGGCGATCTGGTAGGGTTTAAAATCAGAAATCCAAAATTCCCTGATCAGAAAATTACTTTAAAAATGGCTTTGTCGCATACCTCCAGTTTAAACGATTCGCAAGGTTATTTAAATCTCGATGTGATCAATCCCGATAAAAATCCAAACTGGGCCAAATGTTATAACGATTATGTCCCGGGAAGCAAATTTGATTATTGTAATCTTAATTTTAACCTCATTGGTACAATCATCGAGAAGAAATCGGGTGAACGTTTTGATAATTATGTAAAAAAGCATGTATTGAAACCCTTAGGACTTTATGCTGGTTATTGTGTCGATTCTTTAGATAGTACACGTTTTGTTAATCTATATGAATATCATGCTGATACGAAAACCTATACGCCCTCGCCAACAGCATATGCTCCACGAAGAACAGAAATTGCAAATTATATAATGGGTTATAGTACACCCGTTTTTTCGCCCACAGGTGGAATGAAGATTTCGGCTAATGATTTAGCTAAATACATGATCATGCACATGAATTATGGCACATCAAAGGGTGTTAAAATAATTACTAAAAAGAGTGCAAAAAAGATGCAGACTGCCCTAACTGATGATGAAGGATATGGCTTGGCCATCAGGACTGCAGATCACCTTATCCCAGGTGTAAAACTGAAAGGACATACCGGTTCCGCTTATGGCTTGTTCAGCACAATGTTTTTTAATCCGAAAGAAAAATTTGGTTTCGTTATTATTACAAATGGTATAAATGCTACCTATACCGATGGCTTTCCTGATTTTAGTAGGGCAGCTATTAACAGTTTATATCGGGCATTTATTAATTAAACCTAAATTAATCTTCAAAGACATACCAGTTACGAAGGATTAAGAAAGCGTTTATAAGCACTTCCTGATTTAATTTTTTCCATTGTCAAATATTCTTTTACAATAGAAAATTCCATACTTTGGATAGCTTTAACTACCGATTTTAGTTTTTCAGCTGTAACGCCTAGTCTGGCAGCCCAGTAATTGCGATCCTGCTCATCAGCAATCTCAATAAACTCTTTTCGGGCATTCATCGAATTAATTTGATATTCCATCTTTTTACTGATTTTGGTTAGTTAATATGTAATACAAACACCGCTAATTCTGATTTGGTTTTGGAGTTTCGCCGATAGATGATCAAATATAACTGTGCAAAGGCTTTAGTTGATGATGATCATGAAGCAAAAGCACTTAGCAGGCTTAAACCGATCACGAAACTGGTCTTAAAAATCGATTTAGGAATGTTCTTTTGATGCTATATTTTTATCTCAAAAAAGAGTAACATTTTCTTTACAAAACATTAGGAATTCTCAATCAGCATTTTTATTATTGTATTGTAATATAATTTTTACAAATGCTAAATCATTTTCTAACCAACGCTTCTGGTCTATCCTTGCGCCCAAAATATTATCAGGACAATCGTTTTGTATTATTTCTTTGGGTATTGATTACACTCATTTTTGTAATCGATTCTTGGGCAACACATAGGTATAATAACTACCTCATTTTTGAAAATACCTTCAGGAACCTTCTTCAAGAAAAATCGCTTTATGCACCGTACCCTGCCTATCATGAAGATGCCAATCACTATGGCCCCATTTTTAGCATTTTAATTGCTCCGTTTGCCTTAATGCATAACTGGATTGGCTTACTGTTTTGGAACCTGTTTAACTGTTTCCTGCTTTTTAAAGCTGTTCAAACTCTACCTTTAAGCGAAGGTGAAAAAGTAGTTATCGGTTATATTGCCATTCCCTGTTTAATAGAATCGATGCTTAACCAGCAGTTTAATGCAGGCGCTGGTGCTTTAATGATATTGAGCTATACACAAATAAATAAAGACAAAGGCATATGGTCTGCACTATGCATTGTGCTGGGTACATTTATCAAACTTTACGGCATTGTGGGCTTGGTATTCTTTTTCTTCGTCAAGAAAAAGCCTGCTTTTATATTGTGGCTGATACTATGGTCGATCGTTATATTTTTATTGCCAATGCTGTTTGCCTCTCCAAATTATATAGTTCAATGTTACGTGGATTGGAAAAACTCTTTGGTTGGGAAAAATATGATCAATGTATCGGGCGAGGGAATAGACATTTCGATTATGGGTTTTTTTAGGCAATTATTTAATATTCCAAAAGTATCAAATTTTCTTTTTCTTGCTTTTGGCTCCCTGTTGTTCATGTTGCCTTTTTGGTACTTTACTTATTTTTCGAAAAGTAAATTCCAGTTGATGATTTTATCTTCAGTATTGTTATTTCCGGTACTGTTTAGTACTGGAGCTGAAGATTGTACATTTATCATTTCTATAACTGGTGTAGGCATTTGGTTTGTGAAAGAAAAGAACAAAGCACTTAAAAATGCATTGTTGCCAATTTTACTTTTCACCGCCTGTAATTTCCCTTTGCTGCTTTTTCCAACTTTTGCAAAAGCACATCGTTTATCATTATCCATCATTAGCTTTCCATATTTTTTGGTTTGGTTAAGGATCATTTATAATTCCACAAACCACAAGTTCGTCTATGCAGAGGAAACAGCGCCCGAAATGGCGAATGCGCTAACAGATTAAGTTTAAAATTTATTTTTCTCGTGGTTTTAATATCCGTTTGTAAAAATGGCTGTTAAAACCTTTTTTGTTATTGGGCTGTTTTATAGCTGTCTGATCAAAATTGTTATGGATGATAAACAAAAAAACGGTAGTGCTGATCGGGTGAGGATCAACATTAACGAAGGTTATGAGGTAGACTATTGGTCGAATAAATTTGGTGTAAGTAAAGATAAGCTGAAAGCAGCTGTACAAACAGTAGGTACATCTGCCCATGCAGTAGAAGATTTTTTAAAAAAGTAAAACATTCGTTATGAGTTTGAAAAAGTATGTTGCCAAACGTGATTTCTCGAAGACTACCGAACCAAAATCGGGTAAAAGCAGCGATCGGAACAAATTACATTTTGTGATCCAAAAACATGATGCTTCACGGCTGCACTACGATTTCAGGCTCGAAATGGAAGGTGTTCTAAAAAGCTGGGCCGTATCGAAAGGCCCATCTACCGATCCGAAAACCAAACGCTTGGCCATGATGGTAGAAGATCATCCATACGATTACAAAGATTTTGAAGGCATTATCCCTGAGGGCGAGTATGGCGGCGGAACCGTTATTGTATGGGATGAAGGAACTTATGAGCCTATAGAAGCGATTAAAGGCAAAAAAGCACAGGAAAAACATTTATTAGGACAGCTAAAAGATGGTTCTTTAAAAATCAGGCTAAACGGGGAAAAGCTTCATGGCGAGTTTGCGCTTGTTAAAACCCATGGTATGGGTGAAAACGGTTGGCTGTTAATCAAACATAAAGATTATTATGCTTCCACAAAAGACATTACCAAAGAAGATAAATCAGTGCTTTCTGGAAAAACAATCGAAAAGATGGAAAAAACATCCGATAAGGTTTGGAAAGAAGGGAAGGAGCAGGATTTAAAAACTGAAAAAAAAAGCCCGAAACAAATAGTAACGAAAGAAATCAAGCCAGTTGGTGATGACGTAACGATAGACGTTAAAGCCATACTGAAGAAAGCACCCAAAACAGCCATGCCAAAAGGGATAAAACCCATGCTAGCCACTTTGGTTGACGAACCTTTCGACGATAATAATTGGCAGTATGAGGTAAAATGGGACGGTTATCGCGCGCTGGCATCTATCAATAAAGGAAAGGTTGATTTGTTTTCGCGAAATAATAAATCCTTTAACGAAAAATTTTATCCCATTTACGATCTGCTTTTAGATTGGAAAATAAATGCAGTGTTTGATGGCGAGATACTGGTGTTAAATAGCAAAGGTGTATCTAATTTTGGCTCATTGCAGAATTGGCGAAGCGAAGCGGATGGCGAACTTGTTTTTTATGTCTTCGATATCCTCTGGTACGACGGTAAGAACCTGATGGAACTGCCACTTTATCAGCGACAAGCCATATTGAACGATGTATTGCCAACGGATGATGACCGTGTGCGCCTTGGGAAAGTTTTTAAAGCCAACGGAGTCGACTTTTTTAGTGCGGCCGAGAGAATGGGCTTGGAGGGTATTATCGCAAAAAAAACAGATAGCATTTACGCAACAGACCGAAGATCGAAAGAATGGCTGAAAATTAAGGTACACAAGCGGCAAGAAGTGGTTATTGCAGGATTTACCAAAAATGCAGACACCTCCAAATCTTTCAGCTCCTTATTGTTGGGCGTATATGAGAAAGGGAAATTAAAATATGTAGGTAAGGTTGGAACAGGGTTTTCTGATAAGTTGCAAAAAACAATGATGGAGCAGTTTAAACTGATTATTATCGACAAAAGCCCCTTCGAAAGTATGCCCGATGTAAATAAACCCTCACGCTTTAGGCCCAATCCACCAAATGCAAAAGCAACCTGGTTAAAGCCAGAATTGGTATGCGAAGTTGCTTTTGCTGAAGTAACCGATGATGGTGTTTTTCGTCACCCATCTTTTCAAGGTATGCGTGAAGATAAAAAAGCCAGAGAAGTTGTAAGAGAAATGGAAATGCCAACAGAAAAAATTGTTGACAACACTAAAGAAGAAAACCCGCATGCGCAGGCAATAAAAGCACCAAAAAGTAAAGAACCTAAAACTTTGCTGAATCCGAAAGATGAAACGCAGGTAAGGAAAATTAAAGGTCACGAACTTAAATTCACCAACTTGAGTAAAGTATATTGGCCAGAAGATAAAGTAACCAAAAGAGAGATGTTTAACTACTATTACCAGGTTGCTGAATATATTTTGCCTTACCTGAAAGACCGTCCACAATCGCTTAACCGCTTTCCGGGTGGAATTCATGGCCCTAGTTTTTACCAGAAAGATGTAAAAGGAAAAGCACCAGATTGGGCCGAAACTTTTCCTTATGAAAATGGCGAAGGCGAAAAAAAAGAATACCTTGTCGGAACAGATGAAGCTTCATTACTCTGGATGGCCAGTTTAGGCTGCATAGAAATGAATCCCTGGTTTAGCCGTGTACAAAGCCCTGATAATCCCGATTACTGCGTAATTGATTTAGATCCCGATAAACATACTTTTGATCAGGTGGTTGAAGCAGCTCTGGAAACTAAAAAAGTGTTAGATGCCATAAATGTTCCCAGTTACTGCAAAACCTCGGGATCAACCGGAATGCATATTTACATTCCCTTAAATGCCAAATATAGTTACGAGCAAAGCCAGATGTTTGCTAAAATTGTGGTTAACCTGGTGCATAATCAAATACCAGAGTATACTTCACTTGAGCGTATGATCGCGGCCAGAAAAGGTAAAATGTATTTAGATTTTTTGCAGAATAGGCCAGGGGCAACTATTGCCGGACCTTATTCATTACGGCCGAAAATTGGTGCAACAGTATCAATGCCTTTGCATTGGGACGAAGTTAAGCCGGGCTTAAAAATGAAAGATTTTAATGTTTTTAATGCCATCGATCGCTTAAAAGTTGAAGGAGATCTGTTTAAAGGTGTACTCGGCAAGGGAATCGATTTAATAAAGGCTATCGATAAAGCCAAAAGTGTTTTTGGATAAAGCTTATGATCTTTTCCGGCTTTCATTATATTTGGAAAAAATTAAAAAAATGATCGCACACCACGTTTTATTCTGGCTAAAAGCCGATACCACCGACGAGCAGAAAGTTGCTTTCCGCAATAGTTTACAAACATTAGAAAATATTGAAGTTGTTAAAACTTTTCACATTGGCGTACCCGCACCGATTGAGCGCGCTGTTGTAGATACCACTTATACATTTAGCCTTCTGCTGTTATTTGAAGATTTAGCTGCACATGATGTTTATCAGGTTCACCCTTTGCATAAAGCTTTCTTAGATGAATTCAGGATTTACTTCGAAAAGGTTGTAATTTACGACGCAGAATAATAGAAATAAGGTCGTATCATAATGACGATTTAACCTCAGATGCTGTCATGTTGAGCCTGTCGAAACACCTTAAAGAGTATGTAATAGGCCCTTCGACTACGCTACCAATGACAGATTCCAAAAATCGGCCGTCATTCCTACGCAGGTGGGAATCTTAAAGCTTATTGCATTACGATTCCCAATCAAGTTGGGAATGACGAACCGCTAAAACCTGTCATTGCAACTCCAATGTTTTTCAGTTAAAAACTGACCTCTCAGGATGACAAATCTATATTTATGATATAACTTCATTTTTTGCACAGCTTTTATCAATAAGTGGAATTTATATTTGTTATAATCTATCAATCAATTTAAGGTAAACCCATGTGTAAAACAACTGTTCTTGCTCAAAACGAAAACATCACCATCGCTCAGTGCAATAATTGTAAAGTTTTAAATATATGGCGCTCAGGCGTTTTGATGAATTTTTCTTTTAATCAGTTTGATGCCTTTTATGTGGCTACCAAAAAACTCAATTTCGATGATTATTTAGAGAATAGGCCCGATGGGAGGCAGGTTGTTATTTTGTCAACCCCATTTCCTGATATTAGCTTAGTTTTTACCAGGGAAGAATGGCATGAGTTTTTTATTAAGATAGACGAAGCATTATATATGAAACGAGTTTATGAGATTGTGTATTGCTAATTAACACTACAATTTTGTATGTTTGATGCTTATTAATAAGTAATTTACTGTACTACAGAACCAAAGCGTTTTCGATTACGTAAATAACCCAAACTGCAAACTTATGGAAAAAACAGCTACATTAATTAAAAGAGCATCCCTTAATGTAAATCAGTTAGATAACATTAAAATTGGCGATTTATTATCTGATGAATATGGTAAATCGGGTAAAGTATGTGAAATTGAAAAAGTAAACCGCCACGGTGAATTTCACTATTATTTTAAATTATTTAAATCAGGTACTATTCTAATTATACTTTAGTTCCTTTCTTGGCTTAAACAAACTCGTTATATTAGTAGTACGAGGAAATATCTTGTAACCATTGGTTTCGCTTTGCTGATCAAGAAAAAAAACAAATAACAGCGATAGACGATATTTGAATTGCCTACTAATAAAAACAAAAAGCTCCAGATCTGCCGACCTGGAGCTTTTTGTTTAACCTATTTTTTGTTATTAAAATTTATAAGATAATGTAGTTAAAAATTGGCGTGGAGCAATTGGGTTTACACTATAGTTTTCGTGAACGAAATAATTCAGCTCATTGGTTAGGTTAGAAACTTTAGCAAGTAAGGAAATTTTTCTCCAAGAATATCCTACTGATAAATCAAGTGTTGTAAAAGCACTTAAAGGAATAATGCCTGTTGTTGTACCAGATTTAGTCTGATTTCTACCTCCTAATCGATCACCAGTATATACGGCTGTTGCGCCAAGTTTAAGCCCCTTAATTCCTCCCTCTTGGAATGTGTAAAACAGAGTACCATTGGCCGTGTTTTTGGTACTTCCAACTACTCTTTCACCTTCAATAATACCTGTTTTGTCAAGAGTGTTAGTGTAACGATAATAATTATAGCTATAACCTGCAAGGAAGTTTAAACCTTTAACAATAGTTCCACTTAAATCAACCTCTAAACCATCACTAGCAGTTGCACCACTAAATTCACGCTTAGTGGCATCGGCTAAAGCGGCCTGGGCTAAGTTGCTGTTTTTTATCCTGTAAACAGTAACATTAGCAGATAATCTGCCCTCGAGGAAATCATTTTTAATGCCGGCTTCATATTGGTCTATTATTGAGGGAGCCATTGGCGCATCAGTAGCAATGTCAATTCCTGTATTTGAAGTGAAGTTATTAGCATAACTAATATAAACTGACGTTGTTTTTAACGGCTGATAAACGAATCCGAATTTAGGTGAAAACGCTTTGTCAATTTTATCAATAGCTGTTCCTGAGCTTTCAATTCCATTACTTAGGTTGGTGATTGATGTTGTAGGTGTTTTTTGAAACGTCCATCTTATACCTGCTAAAACTTTAAACTGTTCAGTAACTGCTATTAAATCCTGAACAAATCCACCCATTCTAAATACAGGAGCAAATGTTCTTGTGGTATTGTTTGCTGTTGGCTCGATACCACTTCCAAAATATGTAGATGGATCTAACAAATTTACATTTCCATAATTAAACATAGCAGCATTATTACTATTGAAAGTAAAACCGTTAGAAGTTGTTCTTGATTGATCAGCATCTAAACCTACAAGTAAGGTATGTTCAATTTTCCCAGTTTTAAAAGATCCGTTTAAATTAATTTGCTCATTATAAGTAAATTCTTTTGTCTTTGCTCGTGTAACCAAACGATTTGCAATTCCATCGGCTAAAAGTGCAAATGGACGTTCGGCACTAAAATAATCACGGTTATATGATTGTAAATTAGCAACCACATTTAATTTCCAAGTATCATTTAATTTGTGATTAATATTTAGTTGAGTACTAACAGTATTCGTATTGTTGTAAGCCCAAGGTGCATTAACAAATGCATTTCTTCCTATATCGGCTATCTTATTGGCAACAGTTCCTACACCAAAATCTGGTGTCATGTCATTTTTTAAATAATCGCCTTGTAACAAGATGTCGGTTTTTTCGCTAATTTTATAAAGTAAAGAGGGATTAACATAGATTCTGTTAGATTTTACGCTGTTTCTAAAACTGGCAGCATCCTCGTAAGTACCAATTGCTCTAAAAGCAAGTTTTTTTGATATTGGTCCATAAAGATCAACGATTGGTTTGTATTGATCATAGCTACCTGTTCTCATACTTACTTCTCCACCATTTTCAAATTTAGGTTTTTTCGTAACCATATTCACAACAGCTCCACCAGTTACACCACCATAAAGCAAAGCAGCACTTCCTTTTAAAACCTCTACCGACTCTAAAGTACTCGCCTCGGGGCTGCCACCAATACTTGTTCTTGCACCATTTTTTAAAATATTATTGCTACCTAAACTATAACCCCTGGCAAAGAAGTTTTCACCAACGGTACCACGATTAGCACCTAAAGCTACGCCGTTCACATTTTTCATTACGTCGCCCAGGCTATTTACCTGTTGGTCAGTAATTACCTGATTGCCAATAATCTGCACTGCCTGTGGAAGATCCATAGGGGCAATGGCAATTTTACCCAGGTTAGCTGGCTTTCTGTTTGGCGTTTTGTAACCATTAATGGCTACTTCATCCAACTGTGAGGAAGATTCTGCAATAGTGAAATCAGTACTTGCAGTCTGACCCGCAACAACAGTAACCGATTTTTCCTGAGCAGAAACGCCAATAGCAGATGTTTTGATCGTATAAGTACCGGGTGTTACATTTTTGATGATAAAATTACCTTTCTCATCTGTTTGAGTAGTTTTTCCTGTGTTTTTTAAACCAACACTCACATAGCTTGCTGGATTGCCATCGCTGGTTTTAATCGAGCCTGAAACAGATCCGTTTTTGCTTTGTGCCATTGTATTTCCCGCTAAAAACAGAAAAAAAGCTATAAAATTTAAAAGAAAAGTAAATTTTTTATTCATCTTTATTTAGATTAATTCTTAGTTGGCGCAAAGGAACCACTTTTGCTGCATAAAAGCAAAATTATTTTTATTTGTTCTAAATAAGATTAGTTTTAATCACTTGTTTAGAAATACTTAAGGTTTTCTTATGCGTATATTAGGCTGTACTAATTCGAATTATGCCAAATAGCGAAGACCATTTCTACTCCAATTTGCCCATTCATAAAATACCATTACATCAATTATTGATTCAAAATCGATTATTTGAAAAAGTGGATGCAAGCTGGTGTGTAATCATCACCGATATCAAGAGTTCAACAGCTGCTGTAAATTCAGGCTTACACGAAAATGTTAATCTTATTGCTACAGGAAGTATTGTTGCTGTACTTAATATTGCATTTAAAGCAAACATTTCAGTCCCATTCTTCTTTGGTGGTGATGGAGCCACTTTTATTGTTCCGCCCAGTATTGTAGAAGATGTGATGAAATCGCTGTTGAAATACAAAGATAATACCTTACGAAATTTTAACCTCGATTTAAGGGCTGGGATTATGCCTGTTGATGAAATTTACAAACAAGGCCATACGCTTAACATTTGTAGATTTAGTAGTGCTGAAACGTTTTCTATACCCATTATTTTGGGCGATGGTCTGGCTTATGCAGAACAAATTATAAAAGGAGAAAATTACATGCTAGCGGGCCACGATACTGCAAGCGATGAAATCGATTTAAGTGGTATGCAATGTCGTTGGGACAAGATCGAACCACCCGAAAACAGTGAAGAGGTAGTTACACTGATCGTTATAGCTTTAGAAATACAACAACAGGCAACAGTGTTCAGCAAAGTGATCCATCACCTCGATCAAATTTATGGAAGTCCAGAAAAGCGTCAGCCAATTTCTGTTTCTAAATTAATTTTCAAAACAAGCTTCAACAGTTTAGGGCAGGAGATGAAACACCGAATAGGAAAGATTAAATTTTTTGAACTGATTAAATCATGGTTCATCAATATTTATGGATATATCTATTTCCGAACGGAGCGTGGTAAAAAATATCTTAAACAGCTTGTAGAAATGTCTGATACACTGGTGATAGACGGGAGGATAAATACCGTAATTACCGGAACTGCGAAGCAACGATTAACCTTGCAAAATGAGCTTAACCGACTCGAAAAGAATAACGAAATTTTATATGCCCTCTACGTAAGTGGTGAGTCGATCATGTCTTGCTACGTTAGGGATTTAGAGGATGATCACATTCATTTTGTTGATGGGGCAGATGGAGGATACACCCAGGCCGCAGGCATACTTAAACAGAAAATACGCGATAAATTAAATGTTAGATGATAAAAAGTTAATAATTTAACTGGCTAACCAAACATTTGTAAAGGCCAACTTGTATGATAGTTAGTACGATTTATTTTAATCAAAAACATTAGTGTAGTCGAACTTTAATCTTCAATGTATAAATGGCAAGTTATTCAAAGGTTTTAAGTAATAATCAAATTTTAGAGGTTCTTTCTTTATCGAAAGATGCAACAGCCATATATACTTCAGAGCACATCGTAATTGAAATGGCTAACGATGCCATGATTGCTTTTTGGGGTAAAGACCGTTCTATTATCGGAAAACCTTTAGAAGAGGCTGTGCCTGAATTAAAAGATCAGCCCTTTATCAATATGCTGAAAAATGTGCTGCTAACAGGGATTACAGATAAAGGAGATGCTATTCCAGCTGAAACCATGAGAAATGGGAGATTACAGACCGCTTATTATTCCTATGAATACCGGGCCATTAAGGATGAATCTGGGATACCTTATTGTATTCTTCATACGGCAAGCGATGTGACCGACATGGTTAAGGCTAAAAAAGCCATTAAAGAGACTGAACTACAACGAGAAGCACTAGATCAGGAACAGGTCTTGATTAGCATAAAAGAAGAACAGCAGAAGAATGATTTTATCAGTATGGTAAGCCATGAGTTAAAAACACCTTTAACCTCTATTAGTGCTTACATCCAATTGATGCAGAATAAAAGCTTAAACGATCTTTTTGTAGTGAATACTTTAGATAAAGTTCAAAAACAGATCCGGAAAATGAGCTCAATGATTAGTTCTTTCTTAAATGTATCCCGTTTAGAGTTTGGAAAAATCCACTTGAATTTATCTGATTTTGACCTCGATAAGTTAGTTTGTGATGCTGTCGAAGATTTGAGGTTGGTCTATTCATCAAATCAGATTATTTTTGTAGAGGGAGAGTCTAAATTTATCAATGCAGATAAAGATAAGATTGGTTCTGTTATTTCAAATTTAATTAGTAATGCTGTAAAATATTCAGATCATGGCAGTACAATTTTGGTACAATCAGAAGTTATTGGAAACGAAATGCATGTTTCTGTATCAGATAAAGGCATTGGCATTCAGTCTCATGATCTGGCTAAACTTTTTGATCGGTTTTATCGCGTGGAAGACCAACAAACTAAAACCATTTCGGGTTTTGGGATAGGTTTATACCTCAGTGCAGAGATTATAAATTTACATCATGGTAAAATTTGGGCAGAAAGTAATTACGGTGCTGGTTCTACCTTTCACTTTTCACTTCCTGTAAGCACTAATTTAAAATCAAAATACTGATATTCATGTTGTTATGTATGATCATTGCGTAATCAATTCTTCATTGGAAGAATCAATTCTTTTAACGAGAGGTAAACATAAAAGATTGCTTCGTCGGCTGAAAAGACTTCTCGCAATGACGATCGATTTTTAGAAACGTCATTCCCAAACGAGTGGGAATGACGATCAGTTTTAACCTAAAATTTCATCAATCAGTTTTACTTCTGTATCACTAAATTCAATATTATCTAAAGCTTTAATTGAGTCTGTAATCTGTTCTGGTTTACTGGCACCTATCAAAACCGTGGTAATTCTCTTGTCTTTCAGTATCCACGATAAAGCCATATGTGCTAATTTTTGTCCGCGCGATTTAGCAACATCATTTAATTTGGAAATTACAGCTAATTTTTCGGGCGTAATATTACTTTCTTTCAGGAAAATGCCGCTGGTAGCTATTCTCGAATCGGAAGGAATACCATGCAGATACTTATCGGTAAGTAAACCTTGCGCCAATGGTGAAAATGGAATACAGCCTACACCATTTTGCGCCAAAACATCAAGTAAACCATCTTCTACCCAACGTTCAAACATCGAATATTTAGGCTGGTGGATTAAACACGGAGTACCGTTATCTTTTAAAATTCTGATTGCTTTTGCGGCTTCTTCAGCTTTATAATTCGAAATGCCTACATACAAAGCTTTTCCCTGTTGAACCAAGAGACTTAAAGCCCCCATGGTTTCTTCAAGTGGAGTTTCAGGATCGGGGCGATGGTGGTAAAAAATATCAACATAATCCAGTTTCATGCGTTTTAAGCTCTGGTCTAAACTAGAAACCAGGTATTTTTTCGAACCCCAGTCGCCATAAGGACCATCCCACATGGTATATCCGGCTTTGCTTGAAATAATCATTTCATCGCGATAGCCTTTAAAATCTTCATGAAGAATTTTTCCGAAAACTTCTTCAGCCGAACCAGGAGGCGGACCGTAATTATTTGCTAAATCGAAATGGGTAATTCCATTGTTAAAAGCAGTATAGATTAGGTTTTTGCTGTTTTCAAAAACGTTTACATGTCCGAAATTATGCCATAAACCCAACGATATTGCGGGCAATTTTATGCCACTGTTTCCACAACGGCGGTATAGCATTTTGTCGTAACGATCTGTTGAAATGATTTGATTCATATTTGGGATTTGATTGCCGCAATAATAATCAGTTTTAGCGAATTTTAATCGATATTTGGTTAATATTATCGCCAAATAAACAAAAACGTAGAAAGTTCAATTAAGCTGTATGATAATCGTCATGCCAAACCCGTTCAACATCTAGTATTTAGCTCATTTTTTAAAAAGATTCTGAAATAAATCCGATAGTTATCGGATCAGGAAGACGATGACAATAAATCAAAGATTTTTAATCATTCTACATTTTGTTATCACCGATTCTACAAATTGTATCATTGCTGATGTTTAAATAAATTATTCTTTAATATATGCTTTTGAATTCTTCTAAATCGTTTTATTTGTAAAGTTAAGTGATATACTTATGTTTAAAACCTTAATTAAAAATCTAAACCAAATATTCCATTTTATGAAACTACAATCATTAACAAGCCTCAGTGTGCTGGCTGCAATTGGGTTTGCATCTTGTCAATCCGGAACCAAAAAATCTTCATCAACAGATAGTTTAAAAGGCGACTCAATAGCAGTTGTAAAACTTGTTGCCGATTCTTTTAAAAAAGAAATTGATGGTAAACAAACAGCATTGTATACCTTAAAGAATAAGAATAATGCGGAAGCTATTTTTACCAATTACGGTGGGCGCTTGGTTAGCTTATTGGTACCCAATAAAGGTGGTAATTTAGTTGATGTGGTGGTGGGTTTTAAAAGTATTACTGATTACGAAAAATCGACCGAGCCCTATTTCGGGGCAACTATTGGCCGATATGGTAACCGCATAGCAAAAGGTAAATTTACGCTTGAGGGTAAAACCTATTCATTATTTACCAATAACGGACAGAATACCCTTCATGGGGGAAAAAAAGGCTATCAATATGTAGTTTGGGATGCCAGTCAACCGAGCGCTAATAGCTTAGTGCTTCATTATTTATCAAAAGATGGCGACGAAAATTTTCCTGGTAATTTAGATGTTAAGGTAACTTATACATTAACGGATGATAATGAACTGAAAATGGATTATGAGGCTAAAACAGATAAAATTACTGTCGTAAATTTAACAAACCATGCATTTTTTAATTTAAATGGAGATGGAAGCGGTGAGATTTTGAACCACGAGGTGCAGATTTATGCAGATGAATATACACCTGTTGATTCTACCTTGATCCCGACAGGAAAAATTGAAAAAGTTAAGGGTACTCCATTTGATTTCACTACTGCAACCACTATTGGTGCACGTATAAACGATAAAAACGAACAGTTAACTTTCGGGAAAGGTTATGATCATAACTACGTGCTGAATAAAACCAAAGCAATGGGCATGTTCCATGCGGCTACGGTTAAAGGAGATAAGTCGGGTATAGTGATGGATATTTATACGCAGGAGCCAGGCTTACAATTTTACAGCGGAAACTTTATGCAAAGTAAAAATACCTTTAAAACTGGTGCTAAAGATGATTTTAGAACAGCTATTGCATTGGAAACACAGCATTTTCCAGATTCACCAAATCAGCCCGCTTTTCCATCAACTGTTTTAAAGCCCGGACAGGTGTATAAAACAAGCTCGGTTTATAAATTTTCTAAATAATCGGGTTGGTGATCCCTGCATCCAACGATGATAAATACATAAGGCAGTATCATAAATATAGATTGTCATCCTGCGGAATAATTTATTGTATAATAATCAATATGATTGACGTATATAATTGATTATTTTTAATCCTACGGCTCATCCTTGCCTCGGCTCGCCGCCGCCGATGGGCTCTTTCTTTTTGGTGTTAAAAAGAAACAAAAAACACCGGCTGAAAATTTTTCTTTCGAAGCTAGGGGGATGGCTGGGGCAGTAGAGCCCGAAAAATTTGTTAGGCCGGATTTAAGTAGAACGAAGATACAGTACTATGGCCTAGCTGGGCAGAAATGTATATTGCAAATAAAGTGCTTATCATTATATGATTACGAATAACATCAATGGTAGCCTGTCGAAGGACTGGATTAAATGGCCTTGGCAGAGCGTTTCGACTACTTGTCCCGATTAATCGGGAAGCTCAATGTGACAATTCAAATCGAATTTAACTTTTTGATACAGCCTTATGTATTTTAGAAAAGATCTTGTATAACGGGATCTGTATAATCTTCTATAAAAGCTATAATGTTATGGTAAGCTGAAAATTCATCCTTGGTGTGCATAGTTGTTAGCGCAACACATTTCATTCCGGCATTCTGCGCTGCTTCAACACCTTTTGGTGCATCTTCAAAAACAATACATTCGCTAGCTGCAACGCCTAAAATTTCAGCGCCCTTGGTAAAAGTTTCCGGATCTGGTTTACTATTTACCACATCCTCGGCACTTACTACTGCCTTAAAATAGGAACGGATATTTAAATTATCGAGTACAAAATTGATATTGAATGGAATAGCTGCCGAACCAATAGCCATTTGAATGCCTGATTGTTTTGCTTTTTCTAAAAAATCGTCTAAACCAGCTATTAAGGTTAAATGTTTTTTATATGCTGCTTGATATCTATGCTCTTTTTCAATAGAAATCTGATCAATCTGTTCCTGAGAGAAATGACCAACACCAAAAACACGTTCTAACAGATCTTGGTTTTTACCATACATCTGTTTTTTAACGGCATCGAAGCTAATACTCGCACCTAAATCTTGTGTAAGTATGTTATGCCAGGCATGATTGTGGAAAGCCATATCATTAATCATGGTTCCATTAAGATCGAAAAGGAAAGCTTTAGGTTTATTGTTCGTCATGGCGGCAAAATTATCAGATTTTTTTATGATTAAGTTAAAATACAGTTATCAAAGTGAAAATTTGACGAATAATTTATTCCTTAAAATGGTTCCGAAAGCAATATTGTGAAAAATAAATTTTGACAACTGTAATTTTTTCGCTGTTGCACACGTTTTCATATTTGGAAATCCGGTATTCAAGTAATAGCTTGCATAGTTTTAAAATCCTGGATAAATATTATGACCGCTGCCAATCATGAAAGTGATCCTCTTACCAAGTATTTAAATGAGCTGCAGCCATTAAGAGAAGAAATAATAGAACGGTTAAAAACCGAAACATTCAAAATCGCTGTACGTAAGAATGAGGTTTTGCCTAACCTTAGCGATATTAGTGGCGATTGTTTATTCTTTATTGTTAAAGGCTTAGTACGCGCTTTTGTACTGGATGATGGAAAAGATATTACCGCCTGGTTAACCGACGAAAATCACCTGATTGGCAGTATTCGAAATCCAGGAACGCTTATTCCAACTTATCAAGAACAATATCAGGCACTGGAAGATTCGGAATTGCTTATACTCCCATATCGTTTTATCGACGACATGTATCTGCAATTTCCTGAAACCAACATTTTAGCTAGAAAGTTATTGGCCATACATTACCATATGTCGCAAGAGCGATCTATCTTATCACGCATTCCTTCAGCAGAAGTAAGGTACAAACAATTTAAAATCGGATATCCTACTATAAAGTCTAGGGTTCCATTAAAATTTTTAGCCAGCTATCTGGGAATGCGGATTGAAACCTTGAGCAGGATCAGAAAAAAAGAAAAACTGGAAGAAAAAAGTTAATTTGTTTTCTTTTTAAAATAAAAATAACAAAGTGGGAAAAGGCAAATTAATCCCAACAGAAAACCACCAACAGTATCCGTAAACCAATGTGCACCTAGGTAAATTCTGGATGGTACAATGGTAATCATCAAAAATGCTGATAAATAAGTCACTAGATTTTTAGTCAGCTTCGGCACGTTTTTCAAAGTACTCATCAAAATAATTAAAAAGCCAAAAAAGAGCGTATAAGAAAGTACATGTCCGCTAGGATAGCTCTGAAACCGGTTTACTTCCACCAATCGTACATAAAATGCAGTAGGGCGTGGACGGTTAATCACATTTTTTATACCCAGGATAATTAATCCAGACAATAGAACCGTTGAAATGAATAGGCCTTCGCGTTTATACTTCTGCTGATAAAATATGATCGCCACCACTACTACCGAAAGTAATGAATAAGGGAGTTCGCCAAAAAAACTGATTGCCAGCATTAATTTATCTAACCAATCTGCATGGTATTGCTGAATAAACAACGAAGTTTTAAGGTCAAAATCAAGTATCTGATGCTGCGCAATGAAAAAACTTAAACAAGTAAAAGTAGCAACAAGTACAATGAGTATAAAAATTAACGTATTTCGTTTTAAAAGTATAGACATAGGTTGATCAAAAAATCAAAACTATGGATTTTATGCCAATAGATGCGAAAAGTTTTAGTTTTTTAGAAATAGATGCGATTTAAGAATTAAAATTAGTGAAAGTCTGAAATTTAAGTATAAGAAAAGCTACAAGACCAAAAATATTCATCAAGGAAATAAAACGATTCATCAAGGAAATACGCCTATATGTATAATCCGTTATGATATGTTGAAATGATTTTTAATCTTCGAATCAGATAATAAGGATATCTATGCTTACTAGGTTGGCAGGATTAATTTCCTGCCGACTGAAGAAGCACATCATTCGACAATTTACTCATAAATTATACTTTTTGTATTAACGCTCCAACCCAAGCCCCCTCCTTTAAATGAGGAGGTGCTTAGGTTGATATACATAGATTGTTCTACCATTAAATAATTTACACCTATTAATGCTTTCTTAATACCGTAATGCGATTTTGGGAATACGAGGTAAATAAAGTTTAACTGCTTGTTAATCAGGTTTGGCTTTATCGCAACAGCTAAAGCTGAACCATACCACTGTTCGATGATTAGTAGATTATTTTACGATAATCTGCTTCGGATCGGTAACTAAAATCTGTTTTTTACCTTTAAAATCGGTTACGATTCCAGTAATACAGATTTTATTTCCCATAAACATGCTTGAAGGTTCTGAAGGAAATTTACGCTGATCTTCTTTATTGATGATTACAGTGATCAGTTCTTTTGGGTAGGCGCCGCCTAAATTAATTAAGGTTAATTTATCTAAAGCCTTAGTACTATAAACCGAATCGCAAATGGTTACATTTTTACCGATATATTGAGCGGCATCTTTGGCTAATACTAGCGTTTGGCTCTTTGCATAAAATGCCGAGGCAATTAGCAAAATAAGGAGAGATAATTTTTTCATAGATGGGATAATTTAAATGAAAATTTATTAACGCCAAAACCATTGATTTAGCCTTTCAAAGGTAAGGTGAATTTGATAGAAATGAATAACGAAAACCAAACAAGTACAAATGTTACATGAATTAGATTTTATGTTGACCTGAAAATTTTCTAAATTGTAAGGTAATATTGCTAGCCAAATATTTTTTGTGTTTATATGAAAGTAGATTACATTGCGTTATCTGTACCGGTTTTTTTTATTCTGATCGGAATAGAATTGGCCTATAATTTTTATAAAAAACTAAATTATTATCGGCTTAATGACAGTATTGCCAATTTAAGTCAGGGTATAGGGCAACAGCTCACCGGGATTTTTATGAAAACCGCATTGTTTTTTGGTTACAAATATATTTTTGAGCACTGGCGTTTATTTGAATTGCCCAAAACAATATGGATTTGGATACTGCTATTTATTGGTGTCGATTTTTTCTATTATTGGTTTCATCGGATGAGCCATGAAGTAAATGCTTTATGGGCGGCACATATTGTACATCATCAATCAGAGGAATATAATTTAACCGTGGCTTTAAGGCAAAGCTGGTTTCAGGGCTGGTTTAGCTGGGTATTTTACCTCCCACTAGCATTTGTTGGTTTTGATCCGATCATGTTCTTAACATTAAGTTCTTTCAATACTTTGTATCAGTTTTGGATTCATACCAGAGCCATTAAAAGCATGGGCTTTTTAGAGTACATTTTAAATACACCATCACATCATCGGGTACACCATGGCTCTAATCCAAAATATATCGATAAAAACCACGCTGGTACATTAATTATCTGGGATCGCTTTTTTGGAACTTTTCAGAAAGAAGAAGAAGAGGTTTATTATGGTATCACCAAACCTTTAGCCAGTTGGAATCCTGTTTGGGCAAATCTTCATTATTGGGATGATCTGGTTAAAACAGCAAAGCAATCACCTAAATTTAGCGATAAAATTAAAGTTTTTCTTAAACCCCCAGGCTGGCTTCCATCACATCTAGGTGGATTTCAATCAGCACCAGAAATAGATGTAGAAGCCTATGAAAAATATAATCCAGTATATCAATCTAAGCTAACAGGTTATGTTTTAATCCAGTTTTTAGTTGCTCTAACTACGGGCTCTGCGATATTGTTTTCTTACCATAAAATGGAAACCATTTCTTTAGTTTCTGGAGCTATTTTTACCATATGCACGTTAATTACCTGTGGCGCTTTATTAGAACAAAAAGCATGGCAAATTAGATTTGAGTATTTTAGGCTGTTGTTTGGTGTTTTGTTGGTCCTGTTTTTAAAATTTCCGCTCGGCTATCAAGTAATTTTTGTGGCTATCCAGTTAATATCCGTAATTTGGTTCTTTAATTTGCAAAAGGCAAATCCCGATCCTGATGAAGACTAAGCTATTTTCATTTATATTTTTCCTTGTATTTGTAATTCAGCTATATGCAGAATATGTCAATAATATTGAATTACGTAATTTCTCTAAGCCATTAATTGTGGTGGTACTTTTGGTATGGCTTTATCTCAGTACAAATTTGAAGGGACGTTTCCATAAGAGAATTTTTGCAGGATTAATTTTTGCATGGATTGGCGATATTCTGCTGATGCTTCAAAGCGGTAAACCAGTTTTTTTTATTTATGGGTTAATCGCCTTTTTAGCTTGCCATATTTTTTATATAAGGGCATTTACGCTCGATCATAGATCGAACCCTAACCACAAAACACCATATTTTTTGTGGGCCATAGGCGCTTTTGCCATTTTTTGCTCAGGCCTGTTTTTCTATCTTCAGCCAAAACTAGGGGCAATGCAGTTTCCCGTTTTAATTTATGCCATTATTATAACCGTTATGGCAATTCTGGCCGTTAATCGGTATGGGAAAGTGAATATTTTTAGTTTTAAACTCATCCTGTATGGGGCGCTGTTTTTCTTATTGTCTGACAGTGTGTTAGCCGTGAATAAATTCGCTCAGCCCATTCCACAAAGCGGGGCTTTAATTATGGCTACCTACATGATTGCGCAGTATTTGATTGTTTATGGAACAATTTCGCGGCAGTTAGTGGTTACAAGAACCGAGATATAGCAGATTTAAATAAAGTGATTTAATTTGTTGACTTTTTGAAAAGCAGGGTTTTGTGGTAATCGGTTACGGAAGACCTGCTATCGTTCCAATCTTTTTAATATCGATGGTTGTACTGAAAAGTTATGTTGCTGCAAATTAAAAAGGATTTTTACTATATCAGGTTTATAAAACTTTAGACAGTTGAAACAAGCAAAATATAAACGGGTGTTAGTGCTTAACCGCCTAAACCTTCAACCTTATTGCCCTTTACCTTCCGCCTTTTTTCTCTTTGTCCAAAACCGTAAAAGTTTGAACCAGTCTTTCTCCATTTTCATCAACTAAAGTTAAGGTATGTTTACCAGGTGGTGGATTAATAGCCAATTGATGAAAATTAGTGGTGGTGCTTATATATTCATTATCAATATGCCAATATATTTTAGCACTTGGATTTCTGTGCGCTGCATTAATCACAATTTTACCTCTTGTTCCATCCAGTTCTAAGGGAATATAAACTATTGCATTGTTTTTCGGGTAAATTACCTCCATTACACTATTTCCGCCTGAAAGGCTGCAACCATCTTTAAAAGGCGGGAGGGATTTATAATCGCTATTTTTTATTTTGTAATAATATTCCATCGCCGGCGGTAAAATAAACCAGCTTTTGTGCTGCATATGGGTTATACTTTCACATTGGTCAGTAACCCGGTAAGTACTGGTATTATCTAAGTGAACCAATTTATGAAAGGGGCAAACGGCCGTTTTCTCTCCTGATACAGGCACTAATTCTTCAGCAACATCTGTACAGTATTCTCCAGCTTTATAACCACTCTGCTTGCATATTTTTATCTTTTTTAGTTTGGTGCTTGGTACTTCGAACCATTTTCCATTAGGCAATAACCTAAAAATATCAAATAGAACGGGAGCAGCTGCTTCAATCCCTACCAGGCCAGGTCTTCCTTCGCCATCGGCATTGCCTACCCAAACACAAACTACATAATTTGGTGTTAATCCAATAGCCCAGGCATCGCGAAAACCAAAACTCGTTCCCGTTTTCCATGCTACTCTTTGCGATGAAGAAAATTGTTCCCATAAACCTTCATCACCTGGCCGCATCACCTCTTCCATCGCATTAAAAGTGGCGCAAATGGAGCCGTGGTCTAAAAAGGATGTGCGCTGATAATCTTTTTCATCTTTACTGTCACTATTGAAGTAGCTTGCTGGTTTATAATCTTCAGGATTATACAAACCTTTATAGGTGTTGAAATGATTCAGGGTACGCACCATTCCCATATAGGTGTTGGCCAGGTCCCACATTGTAACTTCGCTACCGCCTAAAATTAACGACAAACCGTAATGATCTGCTGGTTGGTTCAGCGTTCCTATTCCCAGTTTTTTTAGCTTATCGTAAAAACGTTCGTATTTGTATTGCTGCAACATTTTTACCGCAGGGATGTTTAAGGAGCGGCTCAGGGCTTTATCGGCAGCAATGGCACCATCATAGCCCAGATCGTAATTTTGAGGCGAATAGCCCGCTATTTGAGTCGGGATATCAGGAATTAAGGTATGAGGCAATATGAAGCCGTCATTAATCATACTGGCGTAAAGCAACGGTTTTAAGGTACTTCCAGGACTGCGTGGCGCTTTAATCATATCCACGTGGCTTTGCAGGTCGGCATTTTCTGGCTGATAAATATTACCTACATAACTTACTACCTGACCTGTTCTGGCATTGAGTATCAACGCCGAAATATTGTTGATGTCGTTTGCCCGGTAGCGGTTATTGTACCTTTTAAGTATAGCATTAACTTTTCGTTGGATATTTTCATCTAAGGTAGAAGTAATTCTGGTGGAGGGTATTTTAAGACTCGCTCGTTCTAATTTAAAACGGTTCAATAGATGTGGCGCATTCTGGGGCAAGGGCATGGGCTTGCCTGGAACGGGTTCTAATTTAGCTAAATTAGCAGTTGCCTGATCGATGTATTTTAGTTTGGCCAGCTTATCTAATAAGTCGTTTCTCTTTTTAATTAATCTCGTCGAATTTTTACCCGGATGAACCAAAGAAGGGCTATTAGGCAATACAGCCAATGTTGCCATTTCGCCCCATGAAAGGGTTTTGGCATTGCGACCATAATAGCGCCAACTCGCTGCTTCTAAACCAACAACATTACTTCCGAATGGTGCATTGGCGGCATATAGGCCTATAATTTTTTCTTTCGAATACCTCGTTTCTAAACGTAGCGCCAAAATCACTTCTAATAATTTTTGCCAAACCGTTCGTTCTTGTTTTCGCGATAACCGGATTACCTGCATGCTTAATGTACTTCCACCGCTTACCACGCTCTTTGCCTTCCAGTTTTGCTGCATCGCCCTGCTCATGGCCAAAAAATCGATGCCGAGGTGACTATAGAACCGCTTATCCTCGAAAGCAATAATGCAGTCCTTAAATTTTATAGGTACACTATCCGCCACCGGAAACCGCCATTGTCCGTCGCTGGCAATTGCTGCACTTAATAAATTTCCATTGCTGGCCTCAATTACAAACGATGTGGGTGTTTTAAACAGTTTTGATGGTAACGAAAAAAGAAATGCCAAAAGCAAGGCAAAGCAGAAAATATCGGAAATGAGGAAAGCTTTAGGGATTTTGTTCATTTAATTTTTAACTCTAGTCTTAGCGTCACGCTAAGACATTTATTTCTTTTTATTTTTCGAAAGTCGTAGCGCGACGCTACGACTAGATACAGCCTAATCTAATTCTAGTCTTAGCGTCTCGCTAAGACATTTGTTGTTTTTTATTTTTAGAAAGTCGTAGCGCGACGCAACGAATAGGTACATATTAAAAAGTTATTCAATAATAATAAGATCAACCTGTCCCTTTCTAATTTGATAATAATCGCTGGCACTACTGTTAATCCAATCTTCTTCTTTTTCCACAAAGCCTGCCTTCACAGGATTTTGGTGGATATAATTTAAACGCTGGTCTAAAATTTCATTAGTATCTAGCTCTATGGGGTGACTGTGTTGTTGCCAAAATTGAAAGTCCTTATTTCTTTCATTTCTACTCCCTAATTCTTTCATAATTTCTAACATCCACAATTTTCGACTTTCAGTATTGCTATTTTCGATGGTTTTTCTGATATGTCTAGAAGTAAAACTTTTAAAATCTCTAACAATATCAGATAGCACTCTACTTTCAGTCCCAATAATTAGATGAATGTGATTTGTCATAATACAATAGGCATATAATTCTAATCCTTTTTCTTTTTGACAAAACCTTAAACTATCATAAATAATGTCTACGTATTTTTTTCTTGTAAACACGTCTATCCAATTAACAACAGTGAAAGTCACAAAATAGAGTTTAGAATTATCATGAAACCTATACTTTCTTCCCATCTTTTATTTTACAAACGTTCCTAACCTTAGCTTCTCTTGCTAGTCTTAGCATCTCGCTAAGACTCATAGTAACTATTCTTTTAAAACATTCCAAGCCTAATGTTTTTAGGTCGTAGCGAGACGCTACGGCCAGTATTCTTGGGGAATCTACTTTACCACCTGTACCCATTTACCAGCTTCTGTAGCCGAAATATCATTATTGTACATCGCTTCACACTGAACGGCCGATAAATAATATTTACCTAAATAAGAGGCATTAAGCAATACCTTGTAAACTAAACTTTCACCTTCCCTTACATTAAAATAAGTGAAAACGCGATCATCTCTGATATCCTGATAGGTAAAAGGAGAAGAAGCTAAAATACTTTGGTTATCGTTAACCCGTGTATTGATAATTTCCCATCCTGAAGGGAAGATCTGTGTTAGTGCCATTTGTTCGTAATAACCCATTCTGCCAGGGTTTTTTACAGTTACCTCTGCATAAAAATCAGTTCCCTGTTTTAACGTAGTTGGATCTAGAACTTTACCATTTAAACGTTTGTAGGTAACGCTCATATCCAAAACCTCAGGTCGGTTAGGTAAGAAGTTATTTTGACCTGCAATTGGCTGTCCTTCTAAAACCAAGCGCACAAACAGTACATTATTCCCATTATTACTAACAGAAGCGGTATTGCCTTTAAAGCTTACAGGTGTACTGTTGATGTATTGGTTAGAGCTTACAGGAGCAGATTTTCTATCCAATACATATTGATATTGCAGTTTATTCGCCGATTGGTTTGAACCACAGAATTTAGCAATAGCCAACAAACTATAAGCGGTTGTTTGTGTGCTGTACCAGGTGTTTTCGCCCAGTTTAGCAGCTAAAGGCTGTAATAAACTCGCAGCTTTTGCTTTCTGACCAAGCAGGGTAAGGGTTTCTAAAATCATGGCTTCATCGCGAACATCAGAACCGTAAGTTCCACCTAATTGTTTGTAGGCCTGAATGGATGTATCTAAACCTCTGATCATATTTTGGGCAACATCATTTTGGCCGGCCAGTTTATAAGCAGCTGCTAATCGCCATTTTGCAGCGATTGATAAATATTCAAAAGCTTTTAAACGGTTCATTGCGGCCATTTCAGGTTTTTTAGCCAATGCAAGCATGTATAAACGATAAGCTTGGGATAAATCACCACCGTAAAAATTGTTGCTATTTGGTGCCCAGTTAGCCGCTTTTGATTTTTGAAAGCGTAACAGTTCATCCAACAGACCAACAGGTAGGGTGTAACCTGCATTTTGGGCTTCAACCAAGAAATGTCCGGCGTAGTTGCTTCCCCATTCATCAGAAGTACTTTCACCTGGCCAGTAAGATAAACCGCCATCTGTAGTCTGGAAGCCCTTGATTCGGTTTATTCCGGCTTTAATGTTTTTCTCTGTTGTTGCTTTTTGCTGTTCATTTAACGGACTCAATCTATCCAAAAATAGTTGAGGGAATATGCCCGAAGTAGTTTGCTCAATACAGCCATGTGGATACTGAATGAGATACCCTAATCTTTTACCAAGGTTGATTGCAGGGATGGAAGAGACTTCTAGTGAACCAGAATTTGTTCCTGTCATGCCAATTGGCAAATAGTTAACCGCCCATTTGGTATGAGGCTGAACAGTTGCCGACACCACGTTAGTTACGTAAGGATTTGGATTTCTGATATCCATTTCCACATCATAAACTGTTTTTTCAGCTCCACTTTGTGCAATCACTTTTACTTTGGCAATACCTACCGTGTTTGGTGCTTTAACTTCGAAATAGGTCATTTGTTCGCCTGTTTGTTTGTAGTAAAGCTGTTGTTTGTTACTGCCTTGAACAATTAAATTATTTGCCTGAAGTTGTACTGATACATTTTTCAGGTTATTCTCTGTTGCAAAAACAGTTACTGGTAAGGTAAAACTCTCTCCCGGACCGATAACCCTTGGTAAAGTAGCTAAAACCATTAATGGTTTTTTAACCTGAACCGATTTTTCGGTAAAACCATATGCAGCATCTTGTCCGGCAACTACCATAGCTCTTACTGCACCAATGTACTGTGGCAATTTAAATTTGTGTGTCTTATTTTCGCCTTTACCAATAGTAAATGGCCCCATAAATTTAACCACTGCTTTAAAACGGTTGGCTTTTGCAGGATTTAAGTTTTTGTTGATGCTACCATCACCACCAATGCTTAAAATACGTTCTAGATTTCCTCCCCATGCACCTAACACATAGTCGAATAAATCCCATGTTTTAACCCCCAAACCTTCGCGGGCATAAAATGCGCCGTGTGGATCTGGTGTTTTAAAACGGGTGAGATCCAACAAACCTTCATCAACCAAGGCAATGGTATAGGTCATAGCTTTACCGTTCTGTTCGCCTACTGTGATGGTGTTTTCGGTTTCCGGTTTAATTTTATCGGCCATTTTAATGGTCGGTTTCAAAATGGTTTGCGGATCTTCTACCGAAAGTGGAATAGCCCCGTACATTCTAATTGGTAAATCGTTAACAGTTTGTGCATGAGGTTGTAATAATGTGATATTGGCAAAAACATTAGGCGCCATTTCTTTTTCGGCCTTAAACTTAAATTGTGTTTGTCCGGCTTTGGTATCTACCCAGAAAGTTTTTAATACGCGGCTCCCATTTTCAATAGAAATTAATGCCCTTCCATTTTTACCCGTTGGGATAGTTAGCGTAATATCTTCCCCAACCGTAAATTTTTCTTTATTAGCAGTGAAAGATAACATAGAGGCCTCTGTTGGGTTGCTGCCTTGTTCGCGCTGTGCCCAGCCTGGCCAATCGATATAAACCGATTTTCCGGTAACGTGTCCACCATTTACGTCGCGCACTAAAATCAAATAACGGCCCCATTCTGGTTCATTTACGCGTAAATTCCAGCTTCCTTTTCCGTTGAACAAGTTTACCTGATGACTTTCAACTAATTTGTTGTATTGGTTTTGCGTAAAGTTGGCGTAAGTGTTTTGGTCATCCTGTTCCCACCACCAACGCCATTGCGTTTTATATAATTCTACCTGAACGGTTTTAGTGCCGTTCAACAGCTTTCCGTCGGTATTTACATTTACAATTTCGATTTTATGCTCTTTCCCGGTAACTAGCATACCACTCAAACGGTCACCTTTTTCTGGTCGGATACCTAAATAACTGCTATATACATGATAAGGTATGCTAAAGTTATCGATGCTGAAATTACCACCTGGTTCGAAAACTTTGGTCGTAAAGTTTGCTCTTAACACGCCAGGAGCGGTATTATTCTCATTGAGGTTGGTGTTAATCTGTGCTGTACCGTTCTGGTTTAAAGTGCCTTCGAAAATAGTTTTAAGCTGCGATTCGAAGTTAACGGTAGGATTATCAAAACTAAAACCTTCAAAGCCCTTAAATTTGGTTTCAGTAGTGTTTAAGTTTACATCAACCTTTGCTTTTAAGTTCTGTGCAACGGCACCGAATAGCCATTTGGCCGATAGGGTAGCGGCTGATGTTCCTGCACTTAAATATGTCCTATTGCCAACGTTGAAATCAATTTTCAAACGGTTTGGCATTACGGTTTCAATTTTTAAGGTCTTGGTAAAGGTAGCACCACCCGCTTTAACTTTTGCCATCCAGTTACCAGTAGGTGCTGTACTTTCAGTAGCAGTTTTGAAAGTGTAGAAGCCATTTAAAGGTTTGCCATTAATCAATCGTTTATACAATTGACCTTTGGGGTTATAGAACTCCATGGTTACTGGATAATTTGCGGGAAGTTTTTTTAGTTTGTCTTCCAGAACGAAAGAAACAAATAAACTGTCGCCTGGTCGCCAAACGCCACGTTCACCATAAATAAAGCCTTTTAAGCCACTTTGGACTACATCGCCACTCACATCGAACCTGCTTAAAGGAAGTGAACTTCCGTCGTCTAATTTAAGGTAGCCGCGTTCTGAGCCATTTTTAGCAATCAATAGAAAAGGTTGGCGTTTCAGGTCAAAGCTTGCAAAACCGTCGCCGTCTGTTTTCGTTGTAAAGATGATTTGTTTTTGGTAATCCATTAACTCCAGGTTTACACCACTTAATGGTTTTGCCGTCAATAAATCTGTAGCAACAATAAGCATACTGTTATCGTTACCTCGTTTGGCTACCAAGCCAATATTAGAAGCAATTAAGTTTCTACTTGCCCAGCGCTGGTTGGTATAAAATGATGGTGTACATGGATTGTCTTTATCATTCCACCTGTAATTTGGTGGGTAATAATTGTTGTAGCGCTGCCAAAAATCGTCTTCTTCATCAATCTTTTCTCCGTAACCTTCGTAATCTCCATATTCACTTTCTTCTTCACCATCACCAACTTTTTCTTCTCCAGTTTTACAATTGTAAGCATTGTACTCCTGTCTGAAAGCAATGGTAACTCGGTACATCGCACCTGGCTCTGTACGGATCATCTTATCAAGATCGAGGGTGAAACGGTTCTTTTTGTGGAGGTTAAGTGCCTTATCTTCATCTAAACGTATTGTTTTTTGCAGAATAGGTTTGGCCACCCTACGCAATTCGTTACCATCTTTGTAACTATTAGTTTGAAAAAACTGCGGTATATTGTTTTCATAAATTTTGATCACCGTAACATCAACAGCCTTTAAATTAATGGCTTCGAAAGGCAAAACCAGCTTTCCTGAGTTGGGTAAAATCGTACCTGCACCAGCAATAGTAACCGCCGGTAATTTATCTTCGAAAACAAGATTGGCCATTTTGCCATTAGCCAGTTTCTTCGCATTGATATTCTCGACACCCGCATTTACATTTAGGGCGTAATTGCCTTTAAGTTCTTCTGCGGCATAAACTTTAACCTGACTGGCATCAATGGTGTACCTTAAATCGCTCAGGTTACCGAGTGTGATCATGCCTGTTAAATCCTGTCCAACACCAATTGGTTCTGAAAACTGTACAAGCGCATAATCTTCTTCGCCTTGAATGGCTTTCATGTCCAGAATTTCGAACTTATTTATAGCCGGAACACGGATTTCTACTTCTCCCTTTTGTTCGGCATCAATGGCATCACCATCCCAATCTATTTTTAAAGTTTGGTCGTTACCAGTCTTTTTTATACTGTCGATCGTGAATTTTGAGGTGTTTTTCGCCGGATCGTGTTGCCATTTGATTTTTAACTTTTGATCAAAATCCAATGAAATGGTTTTTTCTATTTTACTGGTTTCTTCTACATCAGCAGTAGCCACTTCGCCGGTTAATTTCATGTAATCCATCGCAGTATTGTTCTGCGAAACCAATCCATTTTGAGAAAGGATGATCCCAGGTGTGATCACTTTAAATTCAAAATCGAAATCTTCCAGACCTTTTTCTGTAGCAGAAACTTCTGATAGTTTAAAAGTAGCTTCGTAATTTTTGCCTGGTTTAAGGTTTTCATCAGGTCTAAATTCAACGGTTTGTGGATCTATCCAATAGGTTTTTCCCGAAATAGAAGGAGAGAAGTCGAAAAGTTCGCGTGAATCTGCTTTGCCCAAATCTTGCATACCTGTTGCCGCATTGGCCAGGTGAACCCTGATAAAACTCTTTTTAGAAATGGTTCCAGAGGTATAGGCTTCGATATATTTTGCATAAGCCTGATTTTCTTCATGATTTTTTTTCTTTCTATTAAAATAGATAAATACAATTGCTGCTATGGAAACAGCAAGTAATCCGATGAAGATAAATTTCTTTTTGGAGGATGATTGGTAGGTAGATGGTTGTTCCATGTTTGAAATTCGTTAAGATAAATGGGAATATAATGTTGCGGTAAAAGCAATAGATGTGCCGCAGTTAATCCTTTGCAACCGAAAACCCTATATTCCATCCGAAAATTAACTAAAATCCACGTTAAAATAAATAATGTTGAAAATTAAAGCCAATGTTTTGCTCCTTTGCATGGTTTTGGATAAGTTTACAGCATCAACCTCAATACAACCAGATATGATAAAAAAACTCTTGATTTTTTCAAGCCTGTTAATTTCGACTAGCTTTTGTTTTGCCCAAAAAACAAAAGTAGAAGATGCCGTAACCAAATTAAGCAAACTGATGGTTACACCCGATAGCTTAGCGATTGACGAAATGATATTGAATAGCCTAAGCTATGGCCATTCGAGTGGAAAGATTCAAACTAAACAAGAGTTTATGCACTCATTGCTTTCGGGCGAATCTGATTTTGTGGATATTAATTTAACCGATCAGACTGTTGTTGTTCAAAATAAAACAGCTTTGGTACGCCATACGCTAAATGCCAAAACAAATGATAAAAATGTTCCAGGAAATGTGAAATTATATATTCTTTTAATCTGGAGTAAAGAAAAGTCGGGCTGGAAATTAATTGGAAGACAAGCGGTTAAGGTATTATAGTAGACATTTTTACAATTTCGGAATTCGATTCCGAAATTGTAAATTTGTTTATGATTCAACGACTAGCTCAAAAAGAACTATTAGGATTAAGTGCGCAATTTAAATCTGTAGCAGTAATTGGTCCTCGCCAATCGGGTAAAACTACGTTAACTAAAAGTGTATTCCCAAACAAGCCATATGTTTCTTTAGAAAATCCAGATACTCGTTTGTTTGCGGAAGATGACCCTCGTGGATTTTTGAGTCAATTTCCTGAAGGTGCCATTTTAGATGAGGCACAAAGGACACCTAATCTTTTTTCATATCTCCAGCAAATTCTTGATGAGTCTTCGTCGCCAGGGAAATTTATTATTACAGGTTCAAATAATTTTCTCTTACAGGAAAGTATAGTTCAAAGTTTAGCCGGTAGAATTGCTTATATAAAACTTTTGCCATTTTCTATTCCAGAACTCAAAGCTGCAAATATTATTTCTGATAATGTAAACGAATTTCTTATTAAAGGAGGTTATCCGCCAATTTATGACCAAAATATTCCTTCATACAAATGGCACCAAAACTATATTCAAACTTACTTAGAGAAAGATGTAAGGCAAATCAAGAATATAACTAATTTATCCCTATTCGAAAGATTTTTAAGGTTGTGCGCAGGTAGGGTTGGACAATTATTGAACATGAATAGCTTGGGGATTGAGGTAGGAGTGGATAGTAAAACTATAGCATCGTGGATTGGTATTTTAGAAAGTAGTTTTGTTGTATATCTTTTAAAACCCCATGATCAAAATTTTAATAAACGAGTAGTAAAAATGCCTAAGCTATATTTTTATGATACTGGGTTGGCGGCTGCACTTCTTGGTATACAAAATGAATCTCAACTCGATACTCATCCTGTTAAGGGAAGTCTTTTTGAAAATATGGTTGTTATTGAAATGCTAAAGAGTAGGTTTAACTTAGGTTTAAGTGATAATATTTTCTTTTGGCGAGATAATGTGGGGAACGAAATTGATATTCTGATTGATGATGCAGGGAAATTGGTGCCTGTTGAAATTAAAGCTGGTAAAACAATTAATAGCGATTACTTTAAGGGAATTACTTTTTGGAATAAATTAACAGGCAGTACTGGCGGGCAAATAATATATGCAGGCAATGAAAAACAATTAAGAAGTAATAATATTAATATATCTCCGTGGAATAGTACAGATTTTTAATCTTCCCTTTATTTAATCATCACCCCAGGTCTGTTTACCAGTGGAATTTTGATCAGATTGAAATCGATGATGCTTTCAGGTAAGAAAATAAATTTCTTATCGTAAATGGTGCTGCCGATGTAATAACTCAACCAATATTCATTTGTTAAACCAAATACTTCAGGATCAATGGCTTCAACGCCTGAGAATGAATTGGCTTCCATATCGCCTACAAAATGCCTTAAAACAGAAGTTTTTACCTGCTTGCCGTCTTTTTCGCCATATCCTTTAGAGCTGATTAAAACATTGGTTATTGGTTCGTTTTTTAAATTAACGAGATAAACCGTCCAGCTTTTTACTTCAGGTGTTTCGCCCATTAATACAACGGCCATTGCAATATCTTCAACTGTATTTTCTGGTAAATCTGCTTTCATACTTTAATCAATCTGTCATGTTGAGCTTGTCGAAACACTTTGTTTAAATGTCCTTCGACAGGCTCAGGATGACAATATGGACAATTTGGATTGCCAAACTTTATCTTGGCAATCCAGAAATCATTTAATCCTGGCCTATTTTTTCTTTGCTACAGCCTTTTTAGCTGGGGCTTTTTTCTTTGCCGGGGCTTTTTTCTTTGTTTCAAAAGCATTAGGTACTTGCTCTACAATCATCTTTTTAACCACTTCCAAATCAATATCAACCAGTTCTTCCGGCGTATATTTTTGTTTGGTAGCTTCGTTATATCGCAGTTTAAGCATTAGTTTTCCAAAACGGATAAACGGTCCCCAACGGCCATTTTCGATAGAAATTTTTTCAGCATCCCAGGTTTTAATGAAACGGTTGGCTTCTTTTTCTACTTTTTTGCTAATTAAGGTATTAATATCTTCCTGTGTTAAATTATCGAAATCGTAACCTTTTGCAGGAATATTAATAAACAGATCGTTCCATTTTATAAACGGACCAAAGCGGCCTTTGCCTTTTGTTACACCTAAACCTTCGTAATGTGCAATTGGGGCATCATCATCCATTTTCTGTTTGATAATTTCAACTGCTCTTTCATAAGTTACCGATAAAGGTTCTTCGTTTTTAGGAAGCGAAATAAAACTTTCGCCCCATTTTACGTAAGGACCAAAACGGCCAACACCAATCATCACTTCTTTGTCTTCAAAATCAGGAAGTTGGAAAGGAAGTTTAAACAGCTCCAAGGCATCATCTAAAGTAATGGTTGCAACAGATTGCGTACGCATTAAGCTGGCATATCGAGGTTTTTCGGCCTCATCAAGCTCTCCAATTTGAACCAATGGTCCAAATTTACCAACCTTGGTGTATACATTTTTACCAGTTGCCGGATCTAAGCCTAACAAGCGCTCGCCAGTTGCACGTTCTGCTGTTTCAAGCGTAGTTTCTACTTCAGTATGAAATGGATTATAGAACGCGTGTAGCATTTTAGTCCACTCTTGTAAACCCTGCGCAATTTCATCAAATTCTTTCTCCACCTTTGCCGTGAAGTTAAAATCGACGATACCTTTGAAATGTTCTACCAAGAAATCGTTTACTACCTCACCAATATCGGTAGGGAAAAGTTTTTGTTTTTCTGCACCTGTAATTTCAGATTTTACATCTTTACTCACTTTACCATCAGCTAAAACGATAGAAGTAAACTTACGTTGTTTACCATCTCTATCTTCTTTAACCACATAACCACGGTTCTGTACCGTAGAAATGGTTGGTGCATAAGTAGACGGTCGACCAATGCCCAGTTCTTCTAGTTTTTTAACTAAACTGGCCTCTGTATATCTTGCTGGCGGGCGTGAATAACGCTCCGTTGCCTGCATTTCTTTTAAAAATAGTTCCTGTCCTTTGCTTAAAGGAGGTAAAATTGCACCACCTTCTTTTTCTTCGTTTTCTTCATCGTCAGTAGATTCCAGGTAAACTTTTAAGAAACCATCGAACTTTAATACTTCGCCTTCGGCCACTAAGTGTTCTTTTCTGGTTGAGGCCGTAATCTGAGCGGTTGTTTTTTCGAACAAAGCTTCACTCATTTGCGAAGCAATTGAACGTTTCCAGATTAAATCATATAAACGTTTTTCTGAAATATCTCCATCTACACTATGTCTGTCGAAATATGTGGGGCGGATGGCTTCGTGAGCTTCTTGTGCACCAGCCGATTTTGTTTTGTAAACGCGGTGCTGGTGATATTTATCGCCGTAAGCAGATTTAATCTCGGCAGCAGCTGCGTTTAATGCCGTTTCTGATAAGTTTACAGAGTCTGTTCTCATGTAAGTAATCTTACCCGCTTCGTACAGTCTTTGTGCAACCTGCATGGTTCTGGCTACCGAAAAACCTAATTTTCTGGAAGCTTCTTGTTGTAAAGTTGAGGTGGTAAATGGAGCAGCAGGATTACGTTTTGCAGGCCTTGTTTCCAAACTGGTAATGTCGAACTTAGCATTTGCACAGTCCTGAAGATAATTTTCAGCATCAGCCTCATTTTCGAAGCGTTGTGGCAATTCTGCTTTTACAATTTCTTTTCCCTTGCCAGTAGAAAACTGGGCGGTAATTTTATAGGCTGCAGCTGCATTAAAATTTAAAACTTCTCTCTCTCTCTCAACAATTAAACGTACGGCCACTGACTGTACACGGCCCGCAGATAATGATGGCTTCACTTTTTTCCATAATACAGGAGAAAGTTCGAAACCCACCAAACGATCTAATACACGGCGTGCCTGTTGGGCATTTACCAGATTATAATCAATTCCACGCGGACTATCGATTGCTTTTAAAATTGCTGGTTTGGTAATTTCATGAAAAACGATACGTTTTGTTTTCTCCACTTTTAGGCCTAAAGTTTCGAATAAGTGCCAGGAAATAGCTTCCCCCTCGCGGTCCTCATCGGATGCTAGCCATACCATTTCGGCTTCCTTAGCTAGTTTTTTTAATTCGGCAACAATATTTTTCTTGTCGGCAGGTACCTCGTAGGTTTGGGCAAAATTATTCTTGATATCAATCGCCATATCGCCCTTAACTAAATCCCTGATGTGGCCGTAGCTAGATTTCACCAGGAAATCTTTACCTAAATAGCCTTCTATAGTTTTAGCTTTTGCGGGTGACTCGACGATTAATAAATTTTTGGCCATGAAATACGTTTTTGTGCAAATAAAGCTATAATTAAAGCATAAATCAAAACATGAATAGAATTAAATACAATTTTTTTATTAAATGTGGGTAAAATATGTTGGTTTACAGGATGATTTTAATAAGGTTTAATCTTGTTTTGTTTTTGAAAAGCAATACCCATGCTATTAGGTAAGGGTTGGTCCCGCCCCCGTTTCTGCCGATGAAAAATCGGCATCTCACTTCGGTCGGGTTTAGGTGGCTTGGCTGATACTGCTATTTAGGTTTTAATAGCGTTTTGCCAGGCTGAAGGTACAAAAGAACAACTGACTTTGTTAATTAAACCCGATAGAGCAGAATAGCCCGGAGCGCAGCGAGGACTATAAGCGATAGCGGGACTGTAAACTGCCAAGAACCACTACCCTCAATTTCCTAATCAAAAAAAGATTCTTATTTGAGCTATGAAATACCTGTTTTCATTTCCAATCTCAAAACCTTAGGCTCTTTAACTATCTATATCATATAATTTACAGCCGCATTACATCAAGGCAACCGATTTGTACTTATATTCGTATATAAAAATAAAACAACGATGATCAGCACAATTTTAATCCTATTAAACTTATTGGTGTCGCCACCAAAAAATGTTTACGATTTCAGCTTTAAAACCATTGATGGTAAAGAAATTAAACTATCGAAATTTAAAGGCAAAAAAATCTTAATTGTTAACACAGCTTCTAAATGTGGTTTCACTCCACAGTATGAGGATTTAGAAAAACTTCAGAAACAATACGGTAAAAAAGTGGTATTGATTGGTTTCCCGGCAGGTAACTTCGGTGGACAGGAGTTTTCTACCAATGCTGAGATTAAAGAATTTTGTACAGGAAAATACAATGTATCTTTTATGTTGGCAGAGAAAAGCAGTGTGAAAGGCGATGATATTAGTCCTTTATTCAAGTATTTAATTTCTCAGACCAATACTGAAGAGCAGGGCGATATTAAATGGAATTTTGAGAAATTCTTAATCAACGAAAAAGGAGAATTGGTACACCGTTTCCGTTCTAAAACAAAACCTACTGACGAGGCGATTGTAAAGAACCTGTAGTTGAGGTAAGATGTGAGATGGAAAATGGAATGTTTTTCTATTGCATTAAATAAAAGGGAAGATGTGATAAAGAGTGGACTAAACACCATTCTCCATATTACATCTTCCCTTTTCCATTTTAACCTAGTTCTTCTCCAGCACAGTTTTCCAAACTAAAGCACTTAGTGCCGCACCAATAATTGGCGCTACAATAAAGAGCCAAACTTGACTTAACGCCTGTCCGCCAACTAATAGGGCAGGGCCGACACTTCTGGCAGGATTTACCGATACGCCTGTTACTGGGATACCCACAATATGAATGAGTGTTAAACTTAAGCCAATTGCTAGTCCAGCAAAGCCTCCGTTAATATTTTTAGTAGATGTTGAGCCAAAAATGACCAATAAGAAAATAAAAGTTAGTACAATTTCTGCAATAAAACCAGCCTGTAAGCTGTAATGTTGTGGAGATAGCGCGGCAAAGCCATTTTGCCCTAATCCATTTGATGTTAAAGAGTATTCTGGTTTTCCTGAGGCAATTTGCAGCAAAATAAATGCCCCTGCAATGCCACCTAATACCTGCGCCACAATATAATAGGCAGCTTCGCCAATTTTCATGCGGCCCGCTATTACCATTCCGATTGAAATTGCCGGATTAATGTGACAGCCTGAAATATGACCTATAGCATAAGCCATTGCAGTAACTGATAAGCCAAAGGCAAAAGATATGCCTAATAAGCCTACACCTGTGGTTCCATTTGCGCCGGCTATAACCGCACTACCACAGCCCATTAAAACCAACACGAGCGTGCCCAGAAACTCGGCACTGAATTTAGAAAGTTTACTTGTCTCCATATAATTTATTATTTAAAGGTTTAAATATTATCTCCGGATGATTGTCAATCGAATATAACTAAAAATTTAGAATATAAAATGGAATAAAATGTGATTGATTTTAGCCTCAGCTAATTGCAAAATTTTAGGCAAGAGAAAGGGGCTTAAATCCATAAGCCCCAATAAACCAAACAAACTATTTATGAAGTCTATATATAACTCGTGATTAAATAAAATGTTTTTGTTGAAAAAAAATTATTTATACTTTTTCGTGCGTAATTTTTGGCCTTGGTAGTTTAATTGCGCTTAACGCACAAAATACATCGTACTGTAACCGAATTGATAGAAAACGGTAAACTGTTTTTGACTTTAAGGTGTTAAAAGAGGTTAAGTTGTGCTGGCTGATGCAGGTTAGGGTCGAAATTGTAAGCTTCAGGTGTGTTTTGAACGTTGCTTACGTAATAGAGTTCGGTTTCCTCATATCTTGAAGCTACTTTAATAAAAGTATTACCGGCAACATTTTTAAAAAGATTTTCAACAAGCTCCGGGTTGTTATTATCTTTTGATAAGTGGCTCAATAATAAATGACTCATGTATGGGGCTTTATGGTTGATGAAAAGCTCTAATGCCTGTGCATTGCTTAAGTGACCATGTCCACTCATAATCCTTCTCTTCAAAAAATAGGGATATCTGCCATTTTCCAGCATCTGCGTATCGTAGTTAGCTTCTAAGAAAGCTGCGTGGCAATTTTTGAAATGTGAGATTAAACGGTCGCATACGGAGCCTATATCTGTAAAAATGCCAACCTTTACCTCGTTACATTCAACGGTAAAGCTGTAAGGATCAGCTGCATCGTGGAATTTAGAAAAGGCGGAAATCTTTAAATCGCCAATCTGAATATGCTGTAAATGGTTTAATGAAAAGGTATTATTTGCATCCAAAAGTAGCCGACTGCTTTTTAGCGTAGCTGTACTAATGTATACCGGGAGTTTATGTTTTTTAGCAAAAACGGTTACGCCTTTAATGTGATCACTGTGTTCGTGCGAGATAAAAATCGCCTTTAATTTGCTTATTGGCAAACCCAAACGGTTCATCCGTGTTTCAACCTCTTTGCAGGTTAGGCCAACATCAACCAAAACAGCTTCATTATCATTACCCACATAGTAACAATTGCCATTACTGCCCGAATTGATTGATGTAAAGTATAGTGCCATTTTCAGCTTGCAAGATAAGGCTTATTTGGCGAAGGAAAAAGGAAAACTATACTCTTGCACCGTTGTGTTCTACCAAACGCGAAAGAAGGGGTAGAAAAGCCTGAATCAAGTTGATTTCTTCCGAAGAAAAGATTTTTTCCATGGTTTTTACCAACCATTCTTCTTTTATTTTTCTGCTGGCAACAATGTGTTTTTCACCAAGCTTAGTTAAGCCAATAAAAACCTTTCGTTTATCCTCTTCGCTTGGAAAGCGCGCTACGCATTTGGCATCGAACAGGCGGTTAATGATCTGCGAAATAGCTTGTTTAGATACTCTTTCCATGTCTGCCAACTCGGTAGATAACATTTTGCCATGTTGTTCGAGCAGCGACATGGTCAACAGTTCAGCGTTACTAAAGTCTGAACTTACATTCTGCTTGCGTAACTGTCTGGTTAAGCGGGTAACGGTGCTTCTTAGCTTTGCGGCAATTTCTTGTGTTTGAGTAGGCATCTTAATGGTAAATAAACTTTACAAATATAAGCTTTTAATTTTATAGATAAACCAACAGGAGTTTCTGTTTTGTGTGAATTGTGATTATAGCGTGATAAAACTGTGTATTTTTTGTTTTATTGTTTGGGTATAAATTTATACTTTTGTAAAGTTACTTTACTATTTTTAAACATGAGTATTTTTCGTTCGTTAAGGCATTACAATTACAGGTTATTTTTTACTGGTCAGGCTATTTCATTAGTTGGTACATGGATGCAGCGCGTAGCCATTAGTTGGTTGGTTTACCGTTTAACTGGATCGGCTTTTTTGTTGGGCTTAATTACTTTTTTGAGTTTAATTCCTTCGCTGGTGCTGGCGCCGTATGCTGGGAGCTACGTAGATAGGCATAATAAGTATAAAATATTGGTGATTACCCAGGTCATCTTAATGCTGCAGGCAGGTGCCTTAGCCTTGATGATCTGGTTTAAAGTATACGATATGTTCTGGATTGCGGCGCTTTCGCTAGTTCAGGGTTTGGTAAATGCTTTTGATGTTACCGCCCGTCAATCGTTAATGGTAAATTTAATTGATGATAAAGAAGATTTGCCCAACGCCATTGCACTCAACTCTTCAATGTTTAACGCGGCCAGACTAATCGGACCTGCTTTGGCAGGGGTAATTTTGAGCACCCTGGGTGAAGATATCTGTTTCCTGATCAATTTTGTAAGCTTTATTGCGGTATTAGGTTGTATGGTAATGATGAAACTTAAACTCACTGCACATCAAAAATCGAAGGAAAATATCTGGATCGACCTGAAAAAAGGTTACGATTATCTTAAATCATCTCCAGATTTAGCATCTATGGTGTTAATGATGGCTGCATCAAGTTTATTGGTCATCCCTTTTACCACTTTATTGCCTGTGTTTGCCAAAGATATTTTTAATGGAAATGCCACAACATTTGGCTGGTTTGAAAGTGCCGCAGGATTTGGCGCCTTCTTTGGTGCCATTTATATGGCTACATTAAAAGTGAGTCAAAATTTACAGAAAATTGTAATGATGTCGGGTATTTTATTAGCCATTTCGGTTGTGGCGCTGGCTATATCACCGTCACTTATTCTGGCTTTAATTTGTACTGGTTTAGCTGCTTTAGGTTTGATGGCGCAAACCTCATCTATCAATACTTATCTGCAGACCCATGCCGATGATGTAATGAGGGGTAGGACTTTAAGTTATTATATCATGGCTTATCAGGGTGTATTACCAATCGGCAGTTTGTTAATGGGTTACCTGGCACATCTTTTCGGTACGCAGATTGTAGTTGCTTTTGAAGGTGTTGCAGGGCTGTTGATCGTGGCTGCGTTTGTGTATAACGAAAACCGTCGCAATCAATTAAAGAATAAATTTTCTCTTTTCGGAAATTAATAAAACCATTAAGAACATTAAGGTTTTGTACAAAAATATTTCTTAATGACCTTAACTTCTCAATGGTGAATAATTATTTAAGTTTTGTTATCATTAGGGAGTTAAGAAAATTAAGGGTTGGCACAGAGGTTATTCCTGCAGATTGCGCAGAAAATGATCACATTTAGCTTTTTAAGCAATATTTACGCTAAACGCCATACGCCAAACGCTTCTACCCATGCACAATTAACTTACAATCGACCATTATTTTTTGGTAATGCTGGATATCGATTTCTTTGTTGATCAATTGTATCAATAGCTTAATTGCATTTTCACCTACCGATTCGGGGTTTTCTTCAATAGAAGCAATAGGGGGTGAATCGAGATAACTGATGAAAGAAGTATTTCCAAATCCTATACATTCGATTTTATCAAAGTTTGGGTGATTTATCGACCTTAGGTATTTTATCGCATCGAACAAAATAGGTTCTTTAAATGCCACAAGCGCAGTAGGCATATTTTCTGGATTGGCAAATAAATTCTTAATGGCTGAGATTGTATTTTCTTTATCAAAATCGGTATAAGCAACCAATTCTGATGAAAAAGGTATTTGATTATCTTTTAAAGCATTGATGTAGCCATTAAATCGATCGTGTGTAAAATTAATCATTTTTGGACCGCCTAAATAGGCAATCTTTTTATGTCTTCTGTCTATTAAAAACTTTGTGGCCTGATAACAGCCCTGAAAAGTATTGCCCAAAACTTTATGGCAGCTTAAGTTAAAACTCGGGTTTCGGGTATAATACACCACCGGAATGCCCATGTTTTCGAACTGGTCTAAATGCGCAAAATCTTGTGTATGTTTTGAAATAGCCACAATTAAACCGTCAACCCGGCTACGCAACAACATATTTGCAGATTGGATCTCTTTTTCCAGATCATCGTGAGATTGACTGATGATCACATTGTATCCATTTTGTGTAGCAAACTGTTCCACACCATAAATACTTCTGGTAAAAAAGTGATCTAAAAGATTGGGTAAGATAATACCAATAATGTGCGATTTCTTTTCCTTTAAATTAATAGCCGATTTATTGGGCGTAAAATGCAAATCGCGGGCCATTTCCTGAACACGTTGTTTCGTGTATTCGTTTATGGTTGGGTAGTTATTAAGGGCCTTTGATACTGTTGATACTGACATCTTTAACTTTTCAGCCAAGAATTTTAGTGTAACAGGGGTATTATTCATCATCTTTTCCAATCTCAATGCATAGTTAAGAAAAAAAATGCAATTATTTCAAACGTTTGAAATGTAGTTTCAGTGTATTTTATTGCGTTTTAGACTATTTTAAAACGTTTTAATCTTTTAAGCTTTTCTAAATTCGTTATCGCTAACACAAACTAACCAAATAAACATGATGAAATCATTACTTACTAACTTCAGTTTTAAAAGGGCATCTACTGAAGTATCAAGTTTAGTTGCAAAAACTAACCTCATTCTGTCGCAAAAATATTACGCTTCAAAGACAAAGTCATATAATTCTCAAGACGCTTAAAAACAAAGCTCAAACATTTTCCTGATCGCTTATCTGACAGCTGGTGAGCGAGATATTAGATTAAATTAATTGGATCTGTACTGTTACAGATCTAGTTATTAAGGGCTAACTACGCATTAAATTTTAACAAAATAGATTTAGTATTTATTATAATTATGGATAGACTTTACAATTTGAAAAGCACTTTACCATCTTTTGGGTTTGAGAAAATCCACTGGTTAAAAGTGCTATATACCTTCACTTTCCTTTTTCTGATCAGTTGTTCATTTACGGCCTTTGCACAAACAAGGGTAACTGGTACAGTAAAAGACAATAAAGGGGTTACCTTACCAGGCGTAAGCATTAGGGTTAGGGGTACTACCGTAGGAACGGTAACTGATAACGATGGTAAATTTTCAATTAAAGCAGCTGAAAATGCAACTTTAACCTTTACTTACATTGGGTATATAAACAAAGAGGTTGCTGTAAATAGCAGAAGCAGTTTAACCATTGTATTGGAAGATAATTCTCAAGGTTTGGATGAAGTGGTGGTGATTGGTTATGGTGCACAGAAAAAATCTACCTTAACCGGAGCCATTGCCCAAATCAGTTCTGAAGAGATCATGAAATCTCCAACGCCAAATCCAACCAATAGTTTAATTGGTCGTTTGCCAGGCTTATTGGCGGTACAAACGAGTGGTCAGCCTGGTGCAGACGGTGCACAATTAAAGGTGAGGGGTGTTGCTACATATGGTGCCAATAATGCGGCTATTGTAGTTGTTGATGGAGTAGAACGTCCGAGTTTTTCAGATGTTGATGCCAGTGAAATCGAAACCATTACGGTGTTAAAGGATGCGGCTTCAACCGCTATTTATGGTATTCGTGGTGCCAACGGCATTATTGTAATTACAACAAAACAGGGTAAAATTGGCGCGCCAAAGGTTACTTATACCGGTAATTACGCATTGCAAACTTACACGGGCTTAGCCGTGGGGCTTCCGGCATTTGAGAATGCTTCTTTGTTAAATCAGGCTTATAAAAATGATAGTTTTGGCTTAGCAACACCGCTAACTCCACCATTTTCGGATTCAGCACTACAAAAATTCAAAGATGGGTCAGATCCGATCGGTTATCCTGATGTGCAATGGTTCGACTATTTAACTAAAAAGTATTATTCTCAAACGCAACATAATATTAATATTAATGGGGGAACGAAAATCGCCAAATACTTTGTTTCAGCTGGTTACGCTTTTCAGGATGGTATTTTCAAAAAGTTCGATTCACCATACGGAATCAACACCGTTCCAAATTATAACCGTTATAATTTCCGTTCAAACGTAGATTTAACCTTAAATAAAGATTTTACTGTAGGTATTAAATTGGGTGGCCGTTTTGCCGATCGGTATCAGCCTGCGGGTTTGAGGTCTTCATCTGCTTTTTCTTATGATACGATTGAGGGTATGATCTCACGTATTTTACAGGTGCCTGCTTATGCTTATCCGGTTACTTTACCCGATGGAAGAATCACAGCTAATCCGAATGTGGGTACAAACATCTGGAATCCATACGCAGTTTTAACACGTTTTGGAACCCGCAATGATGATAACAATACCATCGAGAGCACATTTAATCTGAATTATAAACTGGGTTTCATTACCAAAGGTTTAGGTTTTAAAACGGTATTTGGCTACGATTCGTACTATAATAATATCGAAAGAAGAAATGCAAACTGGGCAGCCTATGTGTACAATCCTATTACGAAAGAGGTAACCTTATCAACCGATACCCGTAACCGCGATGAGCCTTTGGGTGCAGTACAGGACGGTGGTGTTACCGAAGGAAGTACAAACATGAACATACAATCGGGTTTTGATTATAACCGTGATTTTGGTAAACACAGTATTGGTGCTTTATTATTGGGAACAAGGCAGTTAATTAAATCAACAGGTAGTACCGCGTTTACTGCACCTCCAAGAGCATCACAAGGTATTGCAAGCCGTGTTACCTATAACTATGATGAGCGTTATTTTGCTGAATTTAATGCTTCTTACAACGGATCAGAGAACTTTGCACAAGGCTTACGTTACGGTTTCTTTCCAGCAGTATCAGCAGGGTGGACATTAACGAACGAGTCATTCTGGAAAAAGAATGATATTTTAACTTATTTAAAAATTAGAGGTAGTTATGGTTTAGTTGGTAACGACCGTATTTCGGATAGCCGTTTCTTGTTTCTGACAAGTTATTCTACTTACACCTCAACTACAGCTGGTGGCCAGGTAGCACCATTTGGAAACCCCAACTCTATTACCAATTATCCGACCATTCTGATCAGAGATCCCCAGTTTTTTGGTGCAGCAGGAAATGATTTAGGAAATGAGTTGGTAACCTGGGAGACTGGTACAAAACGTAACATCGGTTTTGAGGCCCGTTTGTTAAAAGATAATTTAAAAGTAACTGTTGATTTATTTGATGAAACCAGAAGAGACATCTTAACACCATCATTAAGCGGATCAGCGCTTTTTGGACATACTTATCCAAACTTTAACAGGGGGATTGTTTACAATAAAGGATACGAAGTTGAGCTTGATTATCAAAAACAGATCGGAGCCATAACACTTGGGCTTAATGCGCAGATCAGTTATGCTAAAAATAGAATCATCGAAAATGATGAACCAGATGGATTGCCTTTTTCAGTTGCTAGAAAAGGAACAAGTGTTGGACAGTTTTTTGGCTATAGAACAGATGGTTTCTTTCAATCTGCAGCAGATATTGCAGCATCGCCAAAATTACAGGGTTATTCACCGATTCCAGGAGATTTAAAATTTAAAGATTTAGATGGCGATGGTATCATCACCAGTTTAGACCAGGATAAGATTGGATATACCAATACACCAGAATATGTATATAGTTTTAGTCCCCGCATCTTGTACAAAGGGTTTTCGCTTTCTGCCTTATTCCAGGGCGTTGCGCACGTAAGTTCAAATGTTATTTTGAACGAGCAGAATAATGGTCAACAAATGTATCCTTTCATGCTCGACGCTTGGACACCTGAAAATGCAGCTACAGCCACATGGCCAGCTTTACATGCCAGGGGTACGGCATCGCTAAACTATGCCTTAAACGATTTTACCTTGCAAAATTCGGCCTATTTAAAAATCAGGAATATAGAATTCGCATGGAATTTACCAAAGGAATGGGCTACCGCTTTAAAACTAAGCAATGTGAGGCTTTTCTTACAGGGGCAGAATTTGTACACCTGGACTAAATACAGGTTTTATGTAGATCCGGAAAATGTGAACACCATCAATACGGCTTTCCCATTACAAGCGCTTTATCCAACATCAAAGGTTTACAATTTTGGTTTAAACGTTCAATTCTAAGGAAATGAAACCATCATGATCATATCGTTCACAAACAGTAATGAATATGCTCATGATAGCTTCATCACCGCTCAAAAACAAATATATAGAAATGAAAAATTATAAAATATTTACGGCAATTCTTTTATTTACACTCTTCGCCGTTTCTTGTAAAAAAGATTATTTAGAACGTACACCAGGCGTTGCCATTAGTGAGGACGAGATTTTTGCCGATCCGGCATTGGCTGCAAGATTTGCTGATAACGCCTACAATTACGTAATTACCAAATATGTACGTTTTAACGATCACCGTGGTTGTACGGCACAGGCATCTGATGAGGCTGTTTCTGGCAACTCAGAGGGTTCGGTAACCTCGTTAAACAGAGGCTTATATCACGATCATTCAAATGGGCCGTCTTTAAATGATATTTATGGCGTTTGGAAATTGATGTACGCGGGTATTGCGGTACAAAATAAAATGCTGGCTAGGATAGGTGAAGTACCGCTTTCGCCAAATGCCTCGGTTCCGATTTTTGATGCCAAACGTGTAGAAGGTGAGATGCGTTTCTTGCGTGCATTATCTTATTTCGAGCTAACTAAAAGATTTGGTGGCGTACCCATTGTAGATAAGGTTTATGGCGTTTACGATGATATCAATTTGCCTCGCAGTACCTTCGCTCAGGTAACGGCTTTTATACTTAAAGATTTAGAAGTTGCCATTACGAAGTTAGGTACCGATACTGAATATGGAGCTTCTAATTATGGCCGCCCAACCATTGGCGCAGCATTGGCGTTAAAGGCAAGGGTATTATTATATGCTGCCAGTCCGCTAAACAATTCAAGTAACGACAAAACCAAATGGCAGGCTGCTGCCGATGCCGCTGCTGAAGTAATGAAAGGTGCAACGGGTTTGGCAAGGCAAACTTATGCATTACAAGCCACTTACGGCGATCTGTTAAATCTTCCCAATTCAACAGAATACATCATGATCAGAATAAAAGGGCCTACACCTTTATCAGGTGAGATGATGCAGGATTTTTCAATGTCGCCTGCTTCTGGTGGCGCACAAGGACAAATGAACCCTACGCAAAACCACGTAGATATGTATGAGATGGCAAACGGTAAAGCCATTACCGATCCAACATCTGGTTACGATCCGCAAAAGCCTTATCTAAACCGTGAGCCGCGTTTTTATAATAACATTATCTATAACGACTTGGCTTGGCAGGGTAGAAAAATCGAAATGTGGACCACTAAAGATGCTAATAACAACACCATATTCGGTAGGGATTACAGTACTACCATTACTTATACCGCAACACGTTACTATTGCAAAAAATACTGGCCGGAGGTTTATAGAACTGTTGGCGGAAGTACTACGTTACTAAACTACATCTATTTCCGCTATGCTGAAATGATGCTAAATTATGCTGAGGCACAGAATGAAGCGGTAGGGCCTGATTTATCTGTTTATAAGCAATTAACAGATATCCGTGCACGTGCTGGAATAGCTCCTGGCGCAGGCAGTTTATATGGTCTAAAAGCGAATATGACTCAGGATGAAATGCGTATAGCTATCCGCCATGAACGTGCCATTGAATTGGCTTTCGAAGATCATCGCTGGTATGATATTATGCGGTGGAAAATTGGCGCACAAACCATTGCCATTCCGATGAAAGGTATGGATGTGGTAAAAAATGCCAACGGAACTTTTACTTATACGCCGATTGTATTAGGGCCTACTTTCCAAAAAAGCTGGACAGAAGCTCAAAATCTTTATCCAGTTCCCAGAGCAGAGATTTATAAAAGTAAAGGAGTGTTAACTCAAAATCCAGGTTGGGAATAGTCAGTTAATCAATATAACGCTAAAAAGATTTTTCAATATGAAATTTATAAAATCAAAATATATCATTTGTCTCTTATTCATGATGGCAGGAATGCTACACGTTTATGGGCAAAAACCTGACGAGAAACTAACGGTAACCGGAAAGGTTGTAGATCAGGATAAAAAACCACTGCCGGGAGTAGCCATTTCCATTCAGGAAGACAAAACCAATAAAGCTGTTTCTACCGGAACAGATGGTAGCTTTTCAATCGATGTGAGTAGCAGTGATGTGCTGGTATTTAAATTCGTTGGATTTGGTACCGTTTTAAAACCGGCAGGCGAAGTGAGCAAAGGGGATGTAGTGTTAACCAGATCTTTAGTTGATGCTGGTGATGATGACAATGTATATATCCCTTTTGGGGCAAGAAAGCGAAGAGAGGTTACCGCCACCATTAGTACCATTCGTGCTGAGGACCTTCCTCAAATCCCTTCATCATCATTAACCAATGTTTTTACTGGCAGATTAGCGGGATTAGCCGTTTATCCCAGTGGTTCGCAGCAACCAGGCTACGATGCTTCCAGTTTCCTGGTAAGGGGACGCTCATCTTACAACAGTAATCAGGAGCCTTTGGTTATCGTTGATGGTATTGAAAGAGACTTCACCTCAATGGATTTAAATGAAATTGAGAGTGTAAGTGTATTAAAAGATGCTGCAACATTGGCCTGGTACGGTATGTATGGTGGTAATGGCGTAATTTATGTGAAAACCCGCCGCGGCAGTGCTACTTCAACCAAAGTAAGTTTCGATGCACAGGCAGGACTTCAGGCTCCTTTGCAGATTACTGCTCCTTTAGATGCCTATTCATACGCTACACTCTATAACGAGGCATCCATCAACAGTGGTGGTGCCGCAATTTATAGCCCAGCGGCATTACAGGCTTATCAGGATGGTTCAGACCCGATAAAATATCCAAATAACAATTTTGTAAGGGATTTTACCAAAAGAGTGGCGCCAACACAACGTTATGTGGCTTCGGTAACAGGTGGTAATGCTTTTATCAAGTATTATACGGTTTTAAGTGCTTACCAACAAGGTGGTTTTTACAAAGGTGGCAATAACGAAACTTATGATGCCAATACCGATTTTAACCGTTATAACCTACGTACCAATTTAGATCTGCATGTAAATAAAAATTTAGATGTTGCATTAGATATTGGTGGTAGGATCACTAACCTTACCTTCCCAAATGCGGGTACAGGTACCTTTTTAACCACGGTATATGCTACACCTGCTAATGCATTTCCTATCTTAAATCCTAACGGATCTTACGGCGGAACATCAGTTTATCAGCAAAGTAATCCATTGGCGATGATGCAGTCAAGGGGTGCAAGTACCGATTTAATGCGGAATATGATTGCTACTATTAGTGCCCGTCAGAAAATGGATGGCATTTTAAAAGGTTTATCTGCTGAAGTATTTTATGCCTATGATATTGCTGGCTTATACCGCTCAGGTTTTGCCGAAACCTATGCAACAGCCGTTCTTAATGCTGATGGCTCTTACTCGCCATTTGGCACAGCCAGTAAAGTGAATTATCAGGGTAATGTATTTTCAGGTAATGTGAAAAAAAGTGAGTTTTGGGCTGGTTTAGATTACAATAGAACATTCGGTAAACATGATATTAAATTTTCTACCAGGGTTTCAAGAGCAAATTTATCTTCTTTCGGGAATTTAGATGTACGCAGAGAAGGTTGGTCTAACCGCTTATCATACAATTTTATCCAACGTTATTTTGTAGATGTAACGGCTAACTATTCTGGATCTGAAAATTTTGCACCAGGTAAAAGATATGGCTTTTTCCCTGCTGCCTCGGCCGGATGGATTATCTCAGATGAGAATTTCATGAAAGAATCTGCTGGGTTTCTCGATCTGCTAAAAATCAGAGGATCTTATGGTTTAGTGGGTAATGATGCTATTGGTTCTGCCAGAAGATTTGCCTTTAACGATTTCTTTAGCAGAAGTACAACCGGTTATAACTTCGGAACCGCTTTTGCAGGCGTTGGTGGTACAGGTCAATTGGCATTGGCCAATCCTGATTTAACCTGGGAAAAAGCATATAAAACCAGTGTCGGTTTTGATGCCAAAATGTTTAAACAATCATTAGCCATCAGTGCCGATTATTTTTACGAAAACAGGAAAGATTTAACTACCGCGTCTTTATTGCCAAGTTTACTCGGGCAAGGCCTAATTTATGTGAACGAAGGTGAAGCAGAATACAAAGGCTTTGAAACCAGTATTAATTACAACAAAAAAATAGGAGCCGTAGATTTAAACGTTTTCGGGAACTTTACCTATAACGTTAGTAAAATCCTGGCCATAAATGAGGCCGCTGGTCTACCAGCTTATCAAAAACAACTGGGACATCCCATTTCGAGTGTAATTTCTCCTGCAGCAACCGCAACTACTGCAGCTGGATATATTTCTACCATGTTGATCTCTGATGGTATTTTTCAGTCTCAGGCGCAGATTGATGCTTCCCCAAAACAAATCTTGTCAAGAGAGGTAAAACCGGGCGATATTAAATATGTTGACCAAAATGGAGATGGAATCATCAACGATCTGGATAGAATAAGAACTGATTTTAACTTTGTACCTAAAGCTTTCTTCGGTTTTGGTGCATCGGCTTCTGCTAAAAATTTCGATATCAATTTCTTATTTCAAGGTACGAGTGGCAGGTCAATTACTATTCAAAATTTAGTTAACTCTGGCAATGCCAACAATGGTTACCTGAGTCAGTTTAGTGTAGATAGGTGGACTCCAAATAATCCGGGTGCTACTTACCCGCGACTGTTATTAACCGATAGGGGCAACAACACTGCCAATTCTGATTTTTGGATCCGTTCTGGCGATTACATCAGGCTGAAAAACGTAGAACTTGGTTATTCGCTACCCTCGTCATTTACCAGAAAGTTAAAAATCTCACAACTTCGTTTTTATGTGGGTGGCTTAAACCTGTTAACATTTGATAAACTTGGCGATTTACCTATCGACCCAGAATTGCCAGAATCGGGATACAATGCATCATATCCTTACATGAAAATTTATTCATTAGGTATGAACTTGAAATTTTAAAAGATAAGACAATGAAACCATCATGATTTTACAACTTTCTAATAAGATATGCTTAAAATCATGATAGCTTCATCACCGTTGAAATAAATAAAAAAAAGATGAAAAAAAATATATTTTATCTAATCCTTGCCTTTGTGGCTTTAGCGATAGCTGGATGTAAAAAATCTGACTTTCTTCAAGATGGTTCTTTTAGTGGAGGTAACGATATTACCGAAGCGCAATTATGGGCAAACCCTGATTATGCCAGGAATTTTCTGAACAATGTATATGCTGTGCTTTCTGATCGGTATAACCTCGGTGATGGAGCCTTACTGGCCTCAGGTAGTGACGAAGCGGTAAATTCTAATCAGAATTCATCAATTTCTACACTTAATAATGGTACCTGGAGCCCCGTGAGGACCTTTGATGAGGTATATGCCGATATGTATGTAGGTATTAGAAAAGCAAACATGTTCCTCGAAAAAGTTGATGGTAGTGCAATTGTTCCAATTGATGAGGTATTGCCGGCAAATGTTGCCGAAAACCAAACTTATGTCGCACAAATAGAGCGTTTAAAAGGACAGGCTTATTTTTTAAGGGCATTTTTTCAATTCGAACTGCTTAAACGTTATGGAAGTTTTCCAATTGTAACCAAAACACTAACCATAAATGATAATTTGGATTTACCCCGAAATACTTTCGATCAATGTATTGCCCAGATTTCGGCAGATTGTGAAGCTGCCATTGCCAGGCTGCCAATTTCGCCATCAGATTGGAACAACGTAAACCGCGGTAGGGCCGCACAAACATCAGCAATGGCACTTAAGTCTAGGATGCTGTTATATGCTGCAAGTCCTCAATACAATTCAACAGGTGACGTTACTAAGTGGCAGGCAGCTGTGGATGCGGCAAAACGTTTGATGGATACTGGCAAACATGGTATTTATACTTCTTATCCGAATATTTGGTTATGGAATGTGTCAGGTGCGGCTTATAACAATGAGGTTATTTTTGCTACGCAAACGCTCAATACGAATACTATCGAAAGTAATAATGCACCAGTTAGTTATGATGGCGCAGCTGGCCGTACTAACCCAACACAGGAAATGGTTGATGCCTTCGAGATGAAAACAACAGGTAAGCCTATTACAGATGCAGCATCTGGTTATGTTGCCACCAACCCATATGCAAACCGCGATCCAAGGTTGGCTTTTGCGATAATGTTTAATACAGCCTCAGTTCAACCAATAGTAACTGCCAATAACTTTAAAGGTAAACCTGTAGAAACCTTTGTAGGTGGTAAAGATGGTTTAGGCCTCAATGTTAATGCCACTAAAACGGGTTATTATATGCGTAAATATTTAAGCGAAAGCGCTGTTTGGGCAGGTACAGCAACCAATATTCGCCGTCCATGGGTATTTTTTAGATATGCAGAAATACTTTTAAATTATGCTGAGGCCCTAAACGAAGTACAGGGAGTAGGTGGACAAACCGAAATTTTAAGGGTTTTAAACCTAATCCGTAACAGAACAGGGGTAGCCATGCCGCTATTACAAACAACCAATCCTGCAGGAAATGGTTACGTTATCCCAAGTAAAGAGGAGTTCCGTAAAAGAATCCGCAACGAGCGCAGGGTAGAACTTTGCTTCGAAGAACAACGTTTTTACGATGTACGCCGTTGGAAAGAAGGAGAGGCGACATTTAACAAACCAGTTACCGGGATGAGAATCGTTCAGCTTACACCAACTACCTTTAGCTACACCCCATTTGTGGTAGAAAGCAGGGCTTTTACGGCTAGAAATTACTTGTATCCAATTGCTCAGAACGAATTAAATAAAGCCCCTGCGTTGGGGCAAAACCCTGGTTATTAACGAAAAACTGAATTTTGCTCAAATTTAGGCGGGCGGTGGAAACACCGTCCGTTAATTAATTGTTAGTTTTGAAACGATCAATTAAATAATATTAAAACTTAAGTTATGCTAAAAACAACCTATAGCGTATTTTTAATCTGCTTTTCGCTCCTTTCATCAATCAGTTACGGTCAGGTTACTGCTATACAGAACATTCAGGGCCGGAAAATCCAGAGCCTTAATGGTAAATGGAATTATATTGTCGATCCTTACGAAAACGGTTATTACGATTATCGTCACGATCCATTCGATCAGTCGAAAACCGGAACCGGAGGTTATTACGATGATAAAGTTCAGAAAGATAAGTCAGAACTGATCGAATATGATTTCGATCATTCACCTCAAATGAATGTTCCGGGCGATTGGAACTCGCAATCAGAAAAATTAGAACTTTACGAAGGCAATGTTTGGCTGCGCAAAAAGTTTGATGCAAAACCCGAAAAAGGGAAAAAATACTTCGTGTACTTCGGTGCGGTAAACTACGAAGCTCATGTTTACCTCAATGGTAAAAAACTGGGTGTACACAAAGGTGGTTTTACACCTTTCCAGTTTGATGTAACCAACAATTTAAAAGTTGGCGAAAACTCCATTGTGCTTAAAGTAGATAATATTCGTAAACAGGATGAAATCCCAACTGTAAATACCGATTGGTGGAATTATGGAGGTATTACCCGAGATGTTTTTTTAGCCGAATTTCCTGAACATTTTATTAGTGATTATAAACTTCAGCTCGTTAAAGGAAACAACAACCTGTTAAATTTTTCGGTAAAACTTGCTGATGCAACTGCTGGACAGGAAATTACGCTTTCTATTCCCGAACTGAAGCTGGAAAAGAAATACAAAACAGATGGCGAAGGTAAAATTGCAGATGAATTTATCTGGAACAATTTGAGCTTATGGGCGCCAGAAACGCCAAAATTATATGCAGTAAATATTAAAAGCGATAAAGAAAATATTAACGACAAAATTGGTTTCAGAACCATTCAGGTTGATGGCGATAGCATCCTCTTAAACGGTAAATCTGTTTTTTTAAGAGGAATATCACTACACGACGAAAACCCGCTTTTAGCTGGTCGTTTACGCTCTGAAGGCGATATGCGCATGATGTTACAATGGGCAAAAGATATGAACTGTAACTATGTTCGCCTGGCACATTACCCGCATAACGAAGAAATGATTCGCCTTGCTGATGAAATGGGCCTATTGGTTTGGGCTGAAGTTCCTGTTTATTGGACCATCAGCTGGACAAATCCTGCAACCTATGCCAATGCAAAAAAACAATTGACTGATTTAATCGTACGCGATAAAAACAGGGCAAGTGTGATTGTTTGGTCTATCGGGAATGAAACCCCGCTAAGCGATGCACGCTTAAGCTTTATGAGCAATTTGACAGAAACTGCCCGCGCTCTGGATGATACCCGTTTGGTAGCTGCCGCTTTAGAGGTGCACCGTGAAGGAAATAACATCATTTTAAACGATCCATTGGGCGAAAAAATCGATCTGGTAAGTTTTAATGAATATGCTGGCTGGTACTGGGGAGGTAATCCATCCGAAATTACCAAATACAATTTCGATATCAAATATAAAAAACCTGTGGTGATCACCGAATTTGGTGGCGATGCTTTGGGCGGTTTCCACGCCGATGAAAATACGCGTTGGAGCGAAGAATACCAGGAGGCATTATACAAAAACCAGATCGCCATGTTAAGCAAAATTGGTGCTTTACGCGGCATGACACCGTGGATTTTAACCGATTTCAGGTCACCAAGAAGACAACATCCTATTTATCAGAATTTCTGGAACCGTAAAGGCTTGATCAGCGAAACAGGCAAGAAAAAGAAAGCTTTCTTCGTGCTGAAAGATTTTTACGACCAGATGCAGGTCAAATACAAATAAAATATGAACAGATTACTGAAAATTAGTTTCGCTTCGAAAGTAATGCTTTCGATGTCACTGTTAACCCTCTCTTGTGCCAAATACAAGAGCACCAGTATCGATCCTGGGACCTTAATACAGCCACAAAAAATAGAAGAAATCAGCTTACAAAAGAATATGCCTTTCCCCATGGGAGCCGCTATTAATGTAAGTCTTTTAAAAAGCAACGCTAATTACCGTAATCTGGTCATCAAAGAATTTAATAGTGTTACGGCAGAAAATGCCATGAAATTTGCATCCCTACATCCCTCAAAAGATACCTACATCTGGAGCGATGCCGATTACCTGGTCGATTTTGCCGTAGCCAATGGAAAAAGAGTACATGGCCATACCTTAAACTGGTACCAATCACTTCCCGATTGGGTGAAAAACTTTCAAGGAACCACAGCTGAATGGGAGAACCTCTTAAAAACACATATCCAAACGGTTGTAGGCCATTTTAAAGGTAAAGTAGTTTCCTGGGATGTGGTAAACGAAGCAGTTAACGAAGATGGTACCATGCGCAACAGCATCTGGGTAGAAAAATTAGGGGTTGACTATATCGGCCGGGCATTTCAGTATGCACACGAAGCAGACCCCAATGCTTTACTTTTTTACAATGATTATGGTCATGAATTTGGACCTACAAAACGTACTGCAATCCTAAATCTGGTTATAGGCTTAAAAAATAAAGGTATTCCCATTGATGGGATTGGCATCCAGATGCATACCCGTGTTACGCAGACCGATGCGAATTTAACGGCCGCCATTGCTACTGCTGCAGCAACAGGTCTAAAAGTCCATATTTCTGAAATAGATATTTCACTTAATCCAGATAATGTGCAGTCGATGACTTACACCACTGCTTTGGGTGAGCAACAGGCAGCAAAATATAAAACCATTGTTCAGGCTTATAACGCCATTCCGAAAAGTCAGCAGTTCGGGATTACGCAATGGAATGTAACTGATGCCGACAGTTGGATACCCTCTAATTACAAACGTCCCGATTGGCCTTTGCCTTTCGATGCACAATATCAGCGAAAAGCAGCGTATCAAGGAATTTTAGACGGAGTTAAATAGCGATATATTAAAATGAGCCAACTACCGCTCCGTATTTTATCAATCGACGTTTTAAGGGCCATCACTATGTTTTTGATGATCTTTGTAAACGATGTTGCTGGCGTTTCGAATATTCCACAATGGATTAAGCATACACCAGCCGATGTAGACGGAATGGGTTTTTCAGACCTCATTTTTCCGGCCTTTTTGTTTATTGTAGGCCTTTCCTTGCCATTTGCCCTTCAAAGTAGAAAAGATAAAGGCGCAGGCTTGTTTTCTATTTTAGCTTACATTGCCTTAAGGGCATTAGCCTTAATTGTGATGGGCTTTTTTTATGTTAATTTAGAAAATTACGATCATCACTCGGCTTTATTGCCTTATCCGGTTTATACCATTCTCATTACCATCGCCTTCTTTTTGGTGTGGTTAGATTACCCCACAAACCTCTCAAAGGTTAAAAAGAACGGGTTCGTTGGCTTAGGTATTTTGCTCATTATTTTGCTGGCTTTGCTGTATAAAGGCGGTTCTGCAGCGCATCCTGAAGGCTTAAAACCACATTGGTGGGGAATTTTGGGGATTATCGGTTGGGCTTATCTCGTTTCGGCATTTGTTTATCTTTTTGCTAAAGGTAATTTGTTGCTGCTTATGTTAGCTTTTGTAGCCTTTGCAGCCCTTAATGTCACCATTCATTTAGGCATTTTTAACCACCGTTTATGGCTCATCGGTGATGCATCATCAATTGTCCTGATGTTAGGCGGTGCATTGATTACTTCGATGTACAAAAAACTGATCGGGGCTAAGAAATACCTTGATTTCTGGATCCTCATTAGTTTTTATGGTTTGTTATCATTTGCTTTTGGCATGTTCATCAGGCCTTATGCAGGCGGAATTTCTAAGATTTATGCCACACCAGCGTGGATATTTGTATGTATGGGCATTACCATTGTGGTTTTCGAATTGCTGATCTACCTGGTAGAGGTTAAACAGAAAAAAGATTGGTTTAAACTGATTAAACCTGCCGGAACCAGTACTTTAACCTGTTACCTCGTTCCTTATTTGTTATATGCGCTGTTTAGTTTAGTCCATTTTCATTTCCCAAATTCCCTGAGTTCAGGCATCGGAGGGATCGTCAGGTCTTTTTTGATGGCATTTTTGGTGATTGGTATCGTGTACTTTTTAGAAAAGAAAAAATTGCGTTTAAAAGTTTAATTTTCAAAAATTTATGTTAAAGTTATTTAGCTATATAGCCTTATTTATTTCGTTGTTTAACAGTCAGTTATTATTTGCTCAACAATCAATTCGCTTAAATAATAATTGGGAGTTTTTAAAACAAGATTTAGGGGGTATATGGGAGTCGGTTCGTCCGGTTGGTGTTGGTAATCCAGAGGCAGTGCCGCTATGGCAGAAAGTGAGCTTGCCACATTGCTTTAATGCTGAAGATGCTGTTGATCCCGATGTAAATTATTACCAGGGACCAGCCTGGTACCGCACGCAGCTTAAAATTGAAAACCCTTATCAAAGTGGAAGAACGATCTTGCATTTCGAAGGTGCCGGTCAAAAAACAGAAGTTTATGTCTATACCACTAAAGTAGGTACGCATGTTGGTGGCTACGATGAATGGACAGTTGATATTACCGATGCGGTTGCGGCTTTTCAAAAAACAGATGTTTACCAAAAACAATTTAAAGGCAAGGTTCCGGTTTCGGTAAGGACCGACAACTCTAGGGATTTAGAAATGATCCCTTCTGACCTGTCTGATTTTAATGTGTATGGTGGAATTTATCGCTACCTGAATTTGGTTTATGTGCCATCGCTTTCGGTTGATAAAATGTTTGCTAAAGCTGAAGTTGATGCGCAGGGTAAACTGGGTAAATTGTCTGTCAAAACACGTTTGTATAATCCTGCAGGGATTAATGAGGCTACCGTTCAGCTAAAATTGGTTGATGTTGCCGGAAAAATTGTGGCTAAAACAGAGAAAAAACTCGGTAATCTATCTGCTGATATTGATTTATGGTCGCTGGAGATTAAAAAACCTCAGTTATGGTCTACAGAGAAACCTGTGCAGTATCGTTTGCAATATGAAATAATTTCTTCAGCAGGGAATTCTAAAGGAGAAGAGAAAATCGGTTTCCGGAATATCGAATTTGTAGAAAAAGGACCGTTTAACCTCAACGGGAAACGTTTATTGTTACGCGGAACGCACCGACATGAAGACCACGCAGGCGTAGCAGCTGCAATGACTGAAGGCATGATCCGTGAAGAAATACAAATGATGAAAGATATGGGCGTTAACTTTATCCGCTTGGGGCATTATCAGCAATCGCGCATTGTGCTAAACCTTTGCGATAGTTTAGGGATTATGGTTTGGGAAGAAATTCCATGGTGCCGTGGAGGTTTAGGAGGCGAGGTATATAAACAACAGGCTCGTAGAATGCTCACTAATATGGTTGAGCAGCATTTTAATCACCCAGCCATTATTATTTGGGGAATGGGTAATGAAAACGATTGGCCTGGCGATTTCCCTGAATTTGATAAAGAAAAGATCAGGACTTTCATGAAAGAGTTGAATGATCTCTCTCATAAACTGGATAAATCGCGTTATACGGCCATTCGCCGCTGCGATTTTTGCAGCGATATTGTTGATGTGTATTCTCCCTCTATTTGGGCAGGCTGGTACCGTGGTGCGTACACCGATTACAAAAAAGCATCTGAAGATGAATTTGCTAAAGTAAAACGCTTTTTACATGTAGAATGGGGAGGAGATAGTCATGCACTACGTCATTCAGAAAATCCGGATAAAGCCTTGAGTAAGATTAAAACCGGGGGTAGTGCCGATGAAAGAGCAGGTGATGCCTCGTTATACGGTGGCGCAGCAAGGATTTCTAAAGATGGCGATTGGAGCGAATCATACATCGCCAATTTAATCGATTGGCATTTAAAAGAGCAGGAAACAATGCCTTGGTTAAGTGGTACGGCTTACTGGCCATTCAAAGATTTTTCAACTCCTGTTCGTCCCGATAATCCGGTGCCTTACATGAACCAGAAAGGTGTGGTAGAAAGAGATTTTACCAAAAAAGAAGCTTATTACGTTTTCCAGTCTTATTGGACAGAAAAACCAATGGCTCACATTTACGGTCACACCTGGCCAATTCGTTGGGGCGACGAAGGTGAAGAGAAAATGGTTAAAGTTTACTCCAACTGTACTGATGCCGAAATTTTCTTAAACGGCAAAAGTTTTGGCAGTAAAAAACGCAATAGTCAAGATTACCCGGCAGCAGGTTTGCGCTGGAATCTTCCGTTTTTAAAGGGCGAAAACACAGTTAAAGTAATTGCCAAACAAGGTAAAGAGACAATAACTGATGAAATTAAATTTATCTATCAAACTGAAAAATGGACAAAGCCAGCTAAAATGGAACTGAAAAAAATCAATCAGCTAGATGATGTGGCAACCGTAGAAGTAAAGATTTTTGATGATAAAGGTCTATCATGTTTAGACGCTATTAATTTGATCACTTTTGGTTTAACTGGCGATGGTAAATTAATTGATAATCAGGGTACTTCTTCAGGGTCGCGCAAAGTTCAGGCTTATAACGGGAGAGCCATGATTAAAGTGAAATTAAACAAGGGGCAAAGTGCAGTATCTGTGAGTGCTGAAGGTTTAAAAACAGTTTTTACCACATTATAATAGCTAACCAAATATATAACCAATGAAAAAAATTATCCCCTGTGCATTATTGGTGCTGCTCTGTTTTACCGAGATAGTATTTGCTTCCCTGAAACCCGATCCGAAAGGAACGGATTTAAAAAAACAGGCAGAGGCTTTGTTAAAAAAACAAATTTTAGCTGAAGCTGCTTGGGCCATGCAGCAAAAACCGGTTACGGTTACCGCTTCATCTTCGCCAAGAAGTGCAGGTGGAAAGCATGATTTCTTCTCAGAAGCGGATTATTTCTGGCCCGATCCACAAAATCCAAATGGCCCTTACATCAATAGGGATGGACTCACTAACCCCGATAACTTCCTCGACCATCGTAAAGCAATGGTTCGTTTTAGTAAAATAATCGGTGCTTTAGCCTCAGCCTATAAAATTACTGCAGATGAAAAGTATGTTAAGCAGGCCGTTAAACACTTTCAGGCTTGGTTTATCAATTCAGAAACCTTGATGAATCCGAATCTACTTTTTGCACAGGCCGTAAAAGGTAAATTCACAGGCCGTAATTATGGTATTATCGATACCATTCATTTAATGGAAGTAGCTCAAGGCGCATTGATCATGGAGAAAGCGAAAGCGTTCGATCCACAGACTGCTAAGGGCGTAAAAAAATGGTTTGCTGATTATATCATATGGTTAAATACCAGCAAGCCGGGCATCCAGGAAAAAACCGTAAAGAACAATCATGCTACCTGTTGGGCCATGCAGGTGGCTTCGTTTGCTAAACTTTGTGGTGACGAAAACATGCTCGATTCTTTACGTACCAGTTATAAAACCATCCTTTTACCTAACCAAATGGGTACTGATGGTAGTTTTCCATTAGAAATGGCCAGAACAAAACCTTATGGTTATTCAATCTTTAATCTCGATGCGATGACCATGCTCTGCCAGATCTTATCTACACCAAAAGATAACCTCTGGAATTTTGAAACAGCTGATGGTAAATCTATCAAAAAAGGGTTAAGCTATTTATATCCATTTATTGCCGATAAAAGCAAGTGGACCTTAAAGCCCGATGTGATGTATTGGGATAACTGGCCAGTAGCCCAGCCTTTTTTGCTGTTTGGTGCAGTACAATGCAATCAAACCAATTGGTATCAAACCTGGGCAAAATTAGACCATCAGCCTCAAGTAGAAGAAGTAATTAGAAATTTACCTATCCGTAACCCATTAATCTGGTTATAATATGAACTTAAAAATAACAATAACGGCACTAAGTGTATTGTCTTTCAGTATAGTAAAGGCACAAAAAACTGATGTGAAAAAAGCATTTGCATCAGCAGCGAAACAAACAGAGGTATTAGTCAAAAATGTAGATTCGGCCAGGAAAGTAAAGCCTAATCTGGTTTCACCACGGACTGTGGAAAATGGCCAGTTTAAAATGGTGGTATCAAAAGATTGGACGAGTGGCTTCTTTCCTGCCGAATTATGGTATTTATATCAGTATACCAATGATAAAAAATGGCTCGATCTTGCTAAGAAATACACTGAAGATATTAAAAGAGAGCAATTTAATAAAGGAACCCACGATTTGGGATTTATGATTTACTGTCCATTTGGAAACGGATACCGTTTAACAAAAGATACGGCCTACAAAGCCGTGATTATTCAGGCGGCAAAATCATTGTCTACAAGATTCAACGTCAAAGCAGGCGTGTTAAAATCATGGGATCATAATGGCGATAAGTGGAAATATCCGGTAATTATTGATAACATGATGAACCTTGAACTGTTATTCGAAACCACCAAACTAACAGGCGATTCATCTTTCTATAAAATTGCAGTAACGCATGCCAATACCACAATTAAGAATCATTTCAGACCCGATTTCAGTTCTTATCACGTAATCGACTATGATACTTTAACAGGCAATGTGCGCCAGAAGGTAACCGCCCAAGGTTATGCCAATGAATCGGCCTGGGCACGTGGACAAGCCTGGGCACTATACGGTTACACCATGTGTTACCGTGAAACTAAAAATAAAGCATATTTAGCTCAGGCTGATGGTGTTGCAGGTTTTATCTTAAATAATAAAATTACACCAACTGATGGGATTCCGTATTGGGATTATAACGATCCTAAAATCCCTGAGGCATCCAGAGATGCATCTGCTGCCTCAATTACAGCTTCTGCACTTTACGAATTGGCAAAATACAGTACTCATGGTAAAAAATATAAAGCCGCTGCTGATAAAATCTTAAATTCGCTAAGTACAAAGTACACCAGTAAAATTGGCGCAAATTATGGCTTTATTTTAGAACATAGCACAGGGCATCGTCCGGCGAAATCTGAAATTGATGTGCCAATTAATTATGCCGATTATTATTATTTGGAGGCCTTGCTAAGAAGTAAAAATTAAAATGAAGCGCATTAAGCTATTTATTGGTGCAGTCCTTGCTTGTGGCTTACTATTGGCCATGCAACTAGATCGGTTACCCAAAAAGAAAGTGGTTATTGGATATGTTGGCGGTTTTAGGGGTTTGGTAGATGTACGAAGAATTTCTGCAGAGAAACTTACACACATCAATTATGCTTTTGTCGACGTAAAAAACAACCGTGCTTTTTTACATCATGAAGCCACTGATACGGTTAATTTTCAGCAGTTAAATCTACTTAAACTTAAAAATCCTGATCTTAAAATCCTGATTTCTATTGGTGGATGGGCCTGGAGTGAAAATTTTTCAGATGCAGCACTTAGCGATACCTCGCGTAAAGCTTTTGCCGAAAGTGCCGTTAAAATTATAGAAAAGTTTAAACTAGATGGGGTAGATATTGATTGGGAATATCCTGGCATTGCGGGTGAAGAAGGTAATGTTTTCAGACCAGAAGACAAGCAGAATTTTACTTTGATGCTGAAAGAACTTCGCTTAGAATTGGATAGTTTGGAAAAGAAACAGCAGTCTAAAAAGCTGTTAACTATTGCTGTTGGTGGTTTTACCAACTTTATCCACCATACAGAGATGGATAAAGTACAGCAGTACCTGGATTTTGTGAACCTGATGACCTACGATTTCTACAACAGCGATTTCGCAGGACATCATACTAATCTTTATAACTCAAAAAGCCACCCGGCAGAGAATTATGCAGATAAAACCTTTCGTGAGTTTGCAGCTGCTGGTGTTCCTGCCGATAAATTAGTGATGGGAATTGCTTTTTACAGTCGCGCTTTCACCCTTAAAGAAAGCGCTAAAAATGGCTTAGGCGATTCTGTTTTAAAAAGCAGTTATGGAAAAGGATATACTTTTTTAAAAGATAGCTTGATCAATCAGAAAGGCTTTAAGAAATATTACGATAAAGACGCTAAGGCTTCTTATCTCTATAACGCAGCAAGTCGTGAATATATGACTTACGATGACGAAAGATCGGTAAAAGCGAAATGTGAATATGTATTGAAAAATAACATGGGCGGGGTGATGTTTTGGGAGTACGATTCTGATTTAAATGGCTATTTGCTTAATCAGATCAATAAAAGTTTAAAATAATATAATAATGAAACAAAATCTAAGCATCTTATTGATTTTGGCAACGGCATTTAATGTGGCTGCTCAGAACAAAAAAGTGGTTAAGCCAGTACAAACTTATACGGTGGCCAACAAAAAAGTAACGGTTTACACTACAGCAGAGAAATCTGAATACCGCATCAGTAAAACCGAAACCTTAAGTTTTGCTGAGAATAAGCAACCTTTTGAAACAGAGCCTTGTATTTTTGTTGATCCAACTGTGAAATACCAAACCATGGTGGGCATTGGAGGTGCCTTAACCGATGCTTCGGCAGAGACATTTGCAAAGTTATCTAAGAAAAATCAACAAGAACTTTTAACGGCCTATTATAGCTTGGATAAAGGTATTGGCTATACTTTGGCCCGTACCAATATTGCCAGTTGCGATTTTTCGAGTGGAAGTTATACCTATGTGCAGGATAATGATAAAGACCTTAAAACTTTTAGCGTAGCACACGATGAGCAATTTAAAATTCCCTTAATTAAACAAGCAATTGCTGCATCAGGAGGTAAACTGCCTTTGTTTGTAAGCCCCTGGTCGCCTCCAGCATGGATGAAAGATAACAACAGTTTAATTCAAGGCGGACATTTATTGCCTGCTTACCGTCAAAGCTGGGCCAATCATTATGTAAAGTTTATTAAAACTTACGAGGCTATGGGTATTCCGGTTTGGGGATTAAGCGTGCAGAACGAGCCTATGGCCAAACAAAAATGGGAATCTTGTGTGTTCACTGCCGAAGAAGAACGCGATTTTATTAAAAACTTTTTAGGTCCAACCTTACAGAAATCAGGCCTTGCATCAAAAAAACTTATCGCGTGGGATCATAACCGCGATCAGATTTTTCAAAGAGCCAGCACCATTTTAAATGATAAGGATGCCGCTAAATATGTTTGGGGCATTGGTTTTCACTGGTACGAAACATGGACTGGCAGCGGAATGCAGTTTGGTAATGTGAAACAAACACACGAAGCTTATCCAGATAAAGCCCTGATTTTTACCGAAGGATGTAAAGAAAAATACGATGTAAATAAACTGGATGACTGGACTTTAGGCGAACGTTACGGTTACTCAATGATTAACGATTTTAATGCCGGAACAGCCGCTTGGACCGATTGGAATATCCTTTTAGATGAAAAAGGTGGACCAAACCACGTAGGTAATTTCTGCTTTGCACCCGTACATGCCGATACGAAGAATGATAAATTAATTTATACAAATGCTTATTATTATATGGGGCATTTTTCTAAATTTATCCGTCCTGGGGCTAAAAGAATAGGATCGGCATCCAGTCGCGATAAATTGCAATCAACAGCTTTCTTAAATACCGATGGCAAATTGGTTGTAGTGGTAATGAATCAATCGGATGACAAATTAAAATACAGTTTATGGATTAAAGGTGAGGCTGCAACAACAACCAGTTTGCCACACTCCATCACAACATTGGTAGTAGAATAAACTTAAAAGAATTAAACAAATGGTAAAAGAAGTAGAAAGCCTGTTTTCGTTAAAAAACAAAGTTGTAGTCGTTACAGGTGCTACAGGTGTTTTGGGCGAGGCTTTTATTAATGGTTTGTGCGCCGCAGGTGCTACAATTGTTGTAATTGGAAGAAACGAAGAAGTAGCTAAACAAAGAGCGGCTGAGGTAATCGAGGCCGGCGGTAAAGCAATTTACATTATTGCTGATGTACTGAATGAACAGAATTTGATCGACGCAAATGCAACCATCATTAAAGCGTTTGGACGTATTGATGCATTGGTGAATGCAGCAGGAGGCAACGTGGCCGAGGCAGTAATTCAACCGGGTAGCGATATTTTTGACCTTAATGTTCCGGCCTTAAAGCAGGCTTTCGACTTAAACCTGTTCGGAACGATTATGCCGACACAGATTTTTGGCAAAGAAATAGCCAAGAACGGCGGTAGCATCGTTAATATATCATCTGTTTCGGCAACCCAGGCCCTTACCCGGGTATTAGGTTATTCACTGGCCAAAGCATCTATTGATAGTTATACGAAATGGATGGCTGTTGAATTAGCCAATCGTTATCAGGATAAAATCAGGATGAATGCCATTGTACCTGGCTTTTTTATCACTAACCAGAACAGGGCATTATTAACCAACGAAGATGGTTCTTTAACCGCAAGAGGGCAGGCCATCATTTCTAAAACACCATTTAAAAGATTTGGAGCCCCAGAGGAATTAATTGGCGCTTTAGTATATTTGCTAAGTGATGCCTCTAAATTTGTAAATGGAGAGAATGTTAAAGTGGATGGGGGATTTACAGCATTTTCTGGCGTTTAAATATCAGTAGAATCATATAACTTTTAATCTGTGTAATCACATTATCTGTGTAATCATATTATGAAAAAATTAGAACAAACCTGGCGTTGGTATGGTCCGAACGATCCAGTTAGCTTACAAGACGTTAAACAGGCAGGAGCTACAGGCATTGTAACCGCACTGCATCATATTGCACACGGCGAAGTTTGGCCATTAAATGATATTCAAGAAAGAAAAGCCATTATCGAGGCTGCAGGATTAACCTGGTCGGTAGTAGAAAGTGTTCCGGTACACGAAGCGATTAAAACGCGTAGGGCAGATGCAGGGCAGTATATCGAAAATTATAAAACTTCTTTGCGCAACCTATCGGCATGCGGAATTAAAATTGTGTGTTACAATTTTATGCCAGTTTTAGATTGGACCCGTACGCAACTGGATCTGGAAATGACCGATGGATCAAAAGCCCTTTATTTTAACTGGATCGATCTGGCTATTTTTGATCTCTATATTTTAAAGAGAGAAGCTGCAGAAGCGGATTATTCGCAATCTATTTTAGATAGAGCTGCAGCTAAACATGCTACATTATCGGCGCAGGATTTAATTGATCTTCGCGTCAATGTATTAATGGGGATCCCGAACGAAAAAGAAATTGAACTGGAGACTTTGCGCAATAGTATTAACGAATACAAAGCTATTGGTACGCAAGGCTTAAAAGAAAATTTGAAATTTTTCTTGTCATCTATTGCTGAGGTTTGTACAGAAGAAGGTATTAAAATGACCATCCATCCTGACGATCCTCCTTACGCTATTTTAGGTTTGCCAAGGATTGCGAGTACGCTTGAAGATTTTAACTACATTATTAAAGAAGTAGATCAGGCTTTTAACGGTGTTTGTTTCTGCACAGGCTCACTAGGAGCCGGAATGGGAAATAATGCCTTAGAAATCTTTAATGCGGTTAAAGAGCGTGTTTATTTTGCACATTTGCGTAACGTTAAAAAAGATGAAGACGGTAGTTTTTACGAAGCAGACCATTTAGGTGGTGATGTAAACATGTACGAAATCATGAAAGCATTAACAGCAGAAAATGCATTACGCGATAAATCAATTCCTTTCCGCCCAGATCATGGTCACCAAATGTTGGATGATTTGGCAAAAGAAACCAACCCAGGTTATTCGGCTATAGGCAGATTAAGAGGTTTGGCTGAGTTAAGGGGCTTAGAAATAGGGGTAACGGGGAATTATTAAAATTCACTCATTGTCAGTCTGAGCTTGTCGAAGACCTAACTGTGGAAAAACTAAAAAAAATGTTCTTCGACAGGTTATCAATGACAGAATCCATAGAATGGTCGTCATTGCGAGGAACGAAGCAATCTTAAAACGCACGCTAGTAGCGGTCGTTGTAAGATTGCTTCCCCGAAAATCGGGGCAGGCTGTCGGCTGAAAAAGCCTTCTCGCATCCGATAGCTATCGGATGACGATTCCTCACAGCCTATTACAGCAAAAAAAGACCCTCTGTCATCTATATTGATTTTATACAATAAATTATCCCTCAGGATAACATCTTTTTTTGGTTTTTCTATTAAATAATAGCATGGGCCTGCATCCCCTTATCGCCAACCGCCAATCGCTTATCGCTAACCCTTATTTTCGATAAATACACTCCAATTCCCAAAATTTTAACTCACCTTTGTCTGTGGCTTGAAATTTGAGTCTCTTAAAATTATGGAAAACAGCAATAATCCCATGAAGAAGATTTTAACGCCTTCTGTTGTGCACGATGATTTACCAGAGGTTAAAAAGCCTGAGCATTTGAGGAAAGTGTCTCCTGATCACGACAGTACCCTGCCCGAAAATCCTGAAAGAAATTACCACCACGAAGAATTAAAGAGTATAACCTCCAGTCATGACGAAATCAGGCATGCTGATGATGACATTTGGAACGGCGAAGACGCATAAATTAAAATTTGATGATGTTTTCGGCAACATATTCTATGTTTTTAGCAAAGAATAGGGGGCCTAATGTTGTTTTTTGTGACTGGAAATCAAATTTATTTAGCCTAAATTAAATTTTAATTGCTTCGTTCTTAAATACTTATTTGAAATAGAAAAAGTACCTTCTAAATAGTTTAAAATATATTTTTACATATTAAATAGAACTTCTATATTTGCAGCTCATTAAAAAATGAGCCTCGGTAGCTCAGCTGGATAGAGCGTCGGTTTTCTAAACCGAGGGTCAGGGGTTCGAGTCCCTTCCGGGGTACATTTAAAGGTCTTTAGTTATGCTAAAGGCCTTTTTTATTTTCAAACTATCCCTATTTGTTTCGCAACTGGCGCGCTAGTTTAAAATTTATTAATTGATTAAAGATATCTTTGGTCGCTTATTGATGTTATAATCTGGTTTGTAGCTTACTTGGACCTCGGTTACTTTGTAAATCTGTGTTTCTTGTATCATTTTATATCTATTAAATATGGCACATGTACCAAACTTTCAACTCAACTAAATCAAGAAGCAATGGATATAAATAGCCTTTGGTGGCTACGTGAGCGTTTATGCCGGAATTTCTTGAAATGTGTTGAGGGGAAAAGCTTAAATTGGTGCTATAGTTAGATAGAAACTCTAAGGATACTCTCTCTTCATCCTTTCTTCTAAACTCTCAACAACATTAATTCCTGATGGAACTTGCGTACTAAGCACATTATTTGTTATTATGCACTTCACCACCTTGCCGAGGTCAGTTATTTTAATTCTTGAACCCACCTGTGGGCCATCATGATCACTAGATTCTCTTACCATGCCCCAATCTGTTCTAGTCAAACCTAGAGCCTCTAAGTCCGCTGTAAAGTTCAAGAGCACTAAAGACTTTTCGTGACTGCCAAAACTTAAAATATCAGCAAGATACAGTCTTCCTATAATGAAAGCAACTCTCTTGTAAAGAGAATACGTAATCTCTCCTCGAGCTAAATACCTTGCAGTTTGCCCTAGAAGTTTTGCTTTTTCAATATCATCGAACCTTTCAATAGCAACTAACGACACCTTCCCAAACTTTTGACTATACGATAAGTCCTCCTGGATTTTATCTATCATCTTTTTTCTCTTTGTAGTTGGTTCTTCGCCGATTTCTCTCAAGAACTCGATTATCTTCTCCATGAATAGAAAGTCACGAACTGCAAGAGTTGCTTTAAATCCTTTAGTGAAGTAAGACACTATAGGTATTCCATCACCCATATCCAGAAACTTTTCAATTGAGTAATCAGCTGATCCTCCTATAATATCAAGAAGATTATCTTTTACAGTTGATGCTTCAAGGCTATTTTCAATGTTTGTTATTTCATTCATACACCTTGTTTATTGGCTTGCCTTCTGCTAGTCAGTTGATTGTATTGGTTTACCAAATGATACAAATAGGTAATTAATGCATCAAAGAAGTCGATCGAATCTTTGGCATCTTGCTGTGTAACAATTAGATCATGAGAATGCGCTCCATCATTCCCTATTAGCCTCAATTCATTTGCCCAATTATATAATGTATCATCTAGTATCTGCTTGCTTCTCAAGCCAAGAAGTTTGGTTGCAAGATTTCCTTTTGATTCTCCCTTGTCTTTACAAATAGCTTCAATTCCTTTCCTACACATGATTACGCATGCTTCATATGCTTGAGCTCTATAACATTTGTATGCCTCTGCGTAAGGTTTAATTACGATTTCAGGAGCGTTCTTTAAAGCAACATTATCAGCATTGGGATATAACTGAGTTGACGAATTAACCCATGAATGTTCTTCTATATTTATAAATTCCTCTTCAATAAGGATAGGACGTTCACAATTAAGGCACTTACAAAGAATAATCTCTTGACCTTGGTTTTGCAATTCATCTGTATAGCTAACATTGAGTGTATAAGTAAAAACAATATCGGTCTCAACTACCGAGTTGCAGTTTGGACAGTAATTAGGTCTTTTGTGTAAAATTGTGTCTTGATCATTCATTCTCTAAGAAATAGACAGTTTGAAGTAATATTCAATATGCTTTCAAAATTGGCCTCAATAATTTCAAGATCTAAGCCAAGTTTGTATGTGGAATATGAAGAATAGTTTATGTCTAAATGGTGTAGTGGATGTAATTTGCCATTTTCATTAGCCTCATCTTTATCGTATCTTACATAAGCTGGTTCAAATTGAAAAATTTCTTCTAAGAAACAAAGAGCATCAACTTCTGAGCTATCTGATTCAACCCAAAAATTCATTGGTGAAGGATTTAATCTGAAATCCGAATTCAACAATATTGCTCTAGCTGACGACAATAGTTTGCTGTCAACGATTATTCCAGAATAAGTTGTTATATCTAATATTTCATCTCCATCAATAATCACAGTGAAAGGAAAGGAAACACTGAAAAATTTATCTTTCTTGTAATAAAAAATACGACTCATTTTGTCAATTAATAACTTTAATTTACAATCCGATTGTATGTCGTTAGGCAAGTTAAGTATTAGTAATCTAGCAGAATAAATAATTAATTTTGCATAGTCAATCTTATCCCTGATTGGGAAAAAGAAGTCGTTCTCTTGAAATGATAAAATATTTCGATTTACCAATTTCATAATTAATCCTTTATGTATTTGATGTTGTCCTTAACAAATTCAACAAGTGTGTCTTCATCCTCTTCTCCCATATCCATCTCTTGTGAAATCTTTATCAACTTATCATGATATTTTTTCTCAACTTTTAAAAGATCAAAAATCTTCTTCATCAAGTCATAGTGGGAGATGTTTTTAAGATTATACTCAAATCTTGTTCTTATTAATTTCTTTTCACGCGTAGATGGTTCTTTAATAACCATTTCTTTTGTTTTCAAAATTTGTTTCAAGCCATCAACCATCTTTTGCGTTAAACCAGAGGCCGTGGTAGGTGGAACAACAAAATAGGATTTAATAAATGATCTCGTTAACATTGTATATAACGAATTCCTGTAGCTTGGATCTTTAGTGATTTTTTTAGAAATACAAATAACGAAAGGAAATTCTAATCCTTTTACATTATTTCTATTACTTATTAAAATAGTTTTTGGAAGTTTTTCCTTTGATTCATAAGCTTTATTTACATCCCATTTCAGCTCGAGATTTATTTTAAATTCCAAAACATCAGCCAACTTGTAAATCTCTTTATCATGGTCCAATAAGATTATTCCAATGTCATCAGGTGATGCGGTTGGATTTTCGGCAATAATTTTTTTCAGTATGTTAATAACAGTATCTGAGGCTTTTTCTTTAATCGGAATCAGTTGAATGCTCTCAAAGCTTTCTTCTACATCTTCAAACCTCCTCAATGGCTCTCGACTTAAATGTAATTGTTCTTCTTCGTCTTTATAAACATTATAACCACAATCTTCCCACTCCTTTTTCTCAAGCCACCTTAACTTAGTGTCTTCAAACAATCCCATTCCTAATGCATGAGCAAACATCAGTGTTTTAGGATCAGTCCTATAGCATTTACCTAATAAAAAATCCGGAGCGATAGAGCTTGATATTTCTGCATCAAATATACTTTGAAATATATCTCCAGCTATATAAATGTTATTTTCAGTCACCAAATCGCAAAGTTCAATGAAATTAATATCGAAATCTTGGCTTTCATCTATGAACATGTAGTTAAATGCAAATGGCATTTTTGAGTCCTTAAATTTTTCTCGGATATCTTGGCAAGCTAGGCTACAGGCTTTGCTAAAAGACATTTGATAAGAATATCTGTAATAAGGAATCTGATACTTAGAACAGATATATCGATAGGCTCCGGAATTGGGTGAAGAATTTGATCCCCACGCATGTGCACACCATAACCTAGTTTCCCACTCAATCTGTTGTTCGACTTTCATAAAGTTGAAAAATGATGGGATTCTCTTTTTTAGATTGTCGGCTAAAATTTTATTATGACATGTGAAAAATATTGTTGATGAATTATCGGTTGTATATAGATCTTTCAATTTATGCAAAAGGAGTTCAGTCTTGCCTGTTCCTGAAAGGCCTTGGATTCTAATTTTTTTCTTTTGAGGTTTTTGGTAAACAAAACGAGTTTGGTCGCCGTCAAATAATTGTATTTTCTGCTTAACCTTATCCAATGTTGTCAGTGGAACAGTCTCCTTTACCCTCTCAATATCGTTAATACTACCGATAAATAGCGAAATTAATAGATCAACTTTTTTCTTTTCTGATTCATCATTAATTTTCAACTCGTCGAATAAAGTATCAATACTTGTGATATCTTTAAAATTTATATCTGTTTCAACTAAAGATGTTCTCCAATTCCTTGGCCTTCCTATTACATCCTTATACAGAAATTTATCAGAAATAGAACCAACATCCTCTATAACATCTTCAATGAAATTCTCGAAGGCTTCATTATTGTTCCCATAATCTAGAAATAGAATTTTGCTTTTAGGCGCTAGGATTATTAAAGCGCTTTTATAAGCATAATTGTATTTGACATCCCCAAGCGGTTTATTCAAAACATAAATTAGTTCTTTGGAATAATCTGCATAATCTCCTAATCGATTTAATAAATCTGCATTTTTAGAATTCTTTTCTGCTTGAAGGTAAAAATAACTACTCATATTGATTCATTTATGCACAAACTTAGATTATTAAATATTCTTTAGAATGGGTATTTTCAATTATTACTGTCGGTTCCGCTAATTATTTTTTCTATTCTATTAAAAATTGTTAATTCATAGCTATCAAAATTAGCTTTAATCTGATTAGCACTTTCAGGGCTTTCATAATATTCAACAACATTTGATGGCACACCATAATCACTAGCAATACGTCCAAACTCTGTGAGAGCATTATATTCTAACTTGACTAAGAGGCGATCAATGCCGATAATTTCCTCAAATGACTTATTGTTTTCTTGAGCTTGGATAAATCGATACATGATATTAAAAACCCCTATATATTTTACGACTTGGTATTTTAAAGTGTTGTAAACGAATTCGGCTGTGTCTGAAATGGCTTTGTCGATTTTAATATTTTGGGAAATTTTATACTTAATAGAACCAATAAAGCCACCGGTCAAATAAAAATGCAATAAATGAGTTAGAGTTGAATAATCTCCGTTCAAGCCTTTATAATCGATTAAAAATTTTAGTTTCTGATTTTTTACAATTGGATGAATTACTTTTAAAATAACTTGAAAACCATCGTAGTCAATATCCAATTTATAATTAATAACTCTGATAAGTGTTTTTATTAACTCTAGTTCCGAAACAGTTAATTTTTTAATTTCATCATAAATTGTAATTTTATCAAGCCTACTTACAACCTTATACAGGTTAAAAATCTCATCAGGAATACCTCTTTTTTCTTGTTCGGCTTTGATGTCTGTTTTTCTGTCTTGGTCAGCTTGTGATAGGAATTCGTCTTTCGAATAAAATAAATCTATTTCATCTTTTGGTGCTTTTAAATCATAATTTTTGTGCTTTATGCCTTCAGGTTCTGACTCAATTGCTTTCATAAATTCATTTTGAAGAACTATAACTCTTCCAGAATAATGATATAAAAATCTGCCTGCTCTTCCTGCAATATTTTTGGCATCAAATTTCTTTAATTCTTTATCTCCTTTTTTACTATGTAAAACAATTAAATTTTTTGCAGAAGTATTGACCCCTTCTGTAATAGTAGTTGTTGATAGCAATACTTTTAACTGAGCAGAATTAAATAATGAGATAATCTCCTTTTGAATATACTTTGGTATCAAACCGTGGTGAACTCCAATTCCTTTTTTCAATGCTTTGATTATCGTCCAATCTTTGCTGAAATTTTTTGAAATATGATTGATGAAGTCACTATAATTGTTATCTGAATGATTATTGAAAATATTAGATTCTAAAAGTGTCGTTGCGTTAGTTTCAGTATAATTTCTGGTGGAACAATAAACTATTGTATTTTCATTAATTTCATTTATTTTTTTTACTATTTCAATTAGTCTATCTGACTTTCTATTTGTTTCAAAATCAAACTCCAAATATTTATCAACGTCAATGTGCTTTTTGGACTTAATATCTTGGAATGATTTACTTACGATTTCATATTGGTTATAGTTAAGTAGTTCAATTTTATTTTGAGTCAGAAAATTATCAAATGAATTATTATATCCATTTTTATTAGGGTCGTAAAAGTCTATATATGGTCCAGCTAATAATACATCAACATTATTTTCCAACGCATAAAATACAGACAATCTATATGCAACATCTCTTTCATTTTCTTTTACTTCCTCATCAAGTAAATACTCGTTGTCAATTTTATATATTTCATCAATAAATGCGAAATTAAAGTCTATACTAGTCGGATTTTTTTCTTTAAAAGATAAAAATCGTTCGGGTGTGTAAATAAATAAGTTGTTTTCTTCAAATTTAGTTACTTCACTTAAAGTGTGTATTTTGTATTTCTCTCTAAAATATTCATAGTTTTCATCGGATATTAATTTTTCCAAATTCTCTGAAAGTAACGCAATTGTTGGGAAAATTAAAACTACGTTTCCGTAGTTCATTTTTCTAATTATCTCAAAAACTATGTGCGTTTTGCCAAATGAAGTACTTGCAGATAAAAAATATCTGTTTAATTTGCCCATTTCAAACAAGTCCATAATTTTCATCTGGAATTTATGGACTTTTAGATTTTCATTTGTGTGTAATGTACTTTCGTATAGTAGTGACGAAAAGGTATTTAAGTTATATTCTTCAATTTCTGTTGAATGATTAAATTGAGTATTGAGTGTGTCAAAATAGTGAGGAATGCCAGCTATATTTGAAATATATTTTAAAAATTTCAAATCAGATTGATTTAAAGAATCGTTTTTTATTTCGTTGAAATAATCACACACAGATTTAATAAGAATATCATCAGATATTTCTTTTGCATTGAATTTATTGATCTGTCTTAGTACATTAATGGTTTCTTCAATTCTATCCATTTGATTACTTCTTCTTTAATTGCTTTTACGTCTTTCATTGGAACCAAAATAAAAAAAATAGAATAATCAACAGTTATACTGAAGGTATTTGCGGTGTATTTATCCTGAATATATTTTGGAATATTCTTAATGCTATCATCATAACCTAAATCGTCTTCTTCGTACAGTAACATTACTGGATAAACCAGTTTCATGTTATGCTGATTAAGCTCGTCAATAATGGATAAGTAGGGGTTTTCTTCCCAGTCTTTTACGACTGCTTCTATTTTGGAACCTTTATAATGTAGATTATTAATGTGGTTTGAAATTGCAAATACATTTGTTTTCAAATAATCGTCCGAAATAGCTTTGTCAATATTTTTAAATATGCTATCTATTCCAGTTTTATAATTTCTATGAAATTTAACTTCTCCAAACCAAAGTTCCGTTTGATTATTATTTTCAATCAAATGGTAGGAATCATATCCTTTCGTTTCTGAATTTTCTAATGGATTATAAAAGTATCCTCTTGCTATCAGTGGTTGAGATTTAAATAGAACATACAAAACACTAAACAAAATGACTTCCCCTAGAAAACCATATTTTATTTTTTGGTCAAGGTCTAAATCTGGATTGTACTTTAATCTTTTTTGTAGGGCTATATAGTGTAGTTTGTCATAGTCCTTGTTTTCAATTTCAAATTCGTTAAATGAATACTCTAATATTGAATTGTAAATAATTTCGGTAAAATCATTTTTATCTATTGATTTGAAACATTGATCATTGTCGACTGACACAATAGTTTTTGTTATACCTGCCGCTGGATTTGGCAAATCATACTGGTAAACAATTGTTTTTTCTATAAGGTCAAGTAATGATTGTCGCATGAGTCATTCGTAAATTAACAAATTAGAATATGCACTGAGTCCCTGTAAGAAATATTAATTGAGAATTGCGGATACATTAATTTGATTTCACTAATATAATAAGGAAAATAATACGATTCTTATGGAAAACCGTAAATACTCATATTTAGGATGCTCACCGCTTGCGAACAGAGAAAATGTGTGAGGATCAGTAGTTGCAAGCAACGGGATCCGATCTATGTTTTTAACACAAGCGTTAGCGCAGCATTTTCGATTGCGCAGGTGAGCTGAAAAGTGGAGCCTCACTAGATTTATCCAGGATAAAGCGAAGCAAATCCTAGATAAAGATAGAGAGAGAAGGCTCACTAAGTTATCCGTATTGTCAGAATCAAAACTATAATAGAAACATAGTGAATGGTTGTTTTTTGGAGTTACCTATAAACCATCGTTTTCTTACGCAAGGAGGCTGCTGGGGTATTCCTAACGGGCAAAAATGATACACCGTTCAACCATTGCTTATGAAAAATAGATTTCATTTTCAACTATTTGCTGAGCTAATCCTTACTTTTGCAGTGAATGATGATTTAATTAAGAAATGCATAATATATTTTCTGATAGCAAGCAGATTGCAGTGGTTTCTACTTTTTCTCAGCTATTGGATACAGATTTTAAGGGAGATATAAATGCAGTTTGCTGGCAGAGGGAGCTGGTTGGAGACTTTAATGAAATTGTATCCAAACTTGAATTGAAAGAGGATCTGACGGAAATTTCCATGGAAGACCTCCATGCGCTAAAGTTATCGGAAGCGGGTAGCGTGGCAAGGGAGGTTATCTTAAATGATTTTCAGCTGTTGGCAGATTCCGGAGCAGCGCCTTCGCTCAATTTAATCAAAAGTTACCAGCGGGATGATGAGCTTGGTTTCATTTCTACAGATGTATATTCTTTTCATATAGACCGTTCGCCCATCGGTACCGATACTTTTTTGTGTACCTATCATGGTGCTGCCAGCGAAATTTTAGCTAATCATCAGGCTGAACAGAAAATCCTGGTCCCTGAGATCCGGCAAAAGCTGAAAGAACTACATGATGGTCCGGAAGCGGAATTTGAAAACTTTTTGATGGAGCATTATTTCGACCTGCATTACCAGGCCAAAGCTGGCGCTAAGCCCGTAAATTTGGGATTGGGCCATTTGTGGAGGTTGGCAGTAGATCATCCTGATAAACAGTGTTTACCTTGTGTTCACCGGGCACCCACTGAAAGAAATGGTGAATGTAGACTGCTTCTGATCTGCTAACAAGCCCCGATTAAAATTAGGTTTAAAGATGGATTTTGATGATAAGGGCAGTCTGCTTTCTGGTTTTTCTGTTGCGGTTTTTAATATATTTGTGATATGTTCAACAGCGGCATCTTTTTGCCTATCATCATTATTTCGGGCATTGCTTATAGCATCCTGGCAAAAAAACTGACGGTTCTTGCCGCTTTTACAGGCGCAATATTGGCCTATCTTATTTTTATCGCAGCTGGTTATACAGGCGTTGCAATGATGAGCACATTTTTTATCCTGGGTTCTGCTGCCACCTCCTGGCAACAGCATAAAAAACGCGGCTTTGCTGTTAAAGAGGAAACCAAAAAAGGCCGTAATGCCTTGCAGGTCCTGGCCAATGCCGGGGTTCCGGCTATTGCCGGTATAGTAATGGTATGTTATCCACAGCTGGCTTATTTAATGTTGCCGGCAATCGCAGCGGCCTTTGCTTCGGCTACAGCAGATACGCTTTCCTCTGAACTGGGAATGGTTTATGGAAGGCGGTTTTTCAATATTATAAACTTCAGGCCTGACCGCTGTGGAATGGATGGGGTGATCAGTCTGGAAGGCACCTTGATCGGTATTGCTGGTAGCTGCATTATTGCAATCGTTTATGTTTTAGGATTCGGATGGAACATCAATTTTTTCTTTATCGTTTTTGCAGGTACGCTAGGGAACCTTGCTGATTCTATATTGGGGGCTTTGTTTGAGCGAAAGGGGATAATCGGGAATAACCTGGTCAACTTTTTAAATACCTTAACAGCGGTGCTAGTGGTGTGGCTTTTGCATGCGCTTTTTTTTACCAGGTAGATAGCTAGTCAGGGGCGGGCATCTTTATCTTTAAATATTAATATGGATCTCGTRTGCCGACCGCTACAGGTGAGCCTTCTTCGGCGATGTATGAGAACGGAAAAAGGAGCTCTTTAGCAGAGCTTATTTCCCAGGGCGCGGGAGATCTTTACAAAGTTAACAAAGAAGAAGAACGTAAAATAAAAAGTACTGTTTGAGGAGAAGTGCCCGTACCGATAAGGCAGGGCATTTCTTTTTAGTTTTTAATCTTTAAATGCTGCTGGTTTAATTACCTAAATATTTTTTGAACGGCCAGCTGAACCTTAGCCGCGTCATTTTCGATCGTTTTTTTTATGGACTCATCAAATGAAGGAGAAAACCCTGCTGTAACAGAGATCAGCTGCTTATCATTAATCACAGTTAGCTCAAAGGCATGACTCCCAAACTTAAAGTTACTTTTTATTTTGTCTGCCTGTTTTTCAATTGCCTTAGAAAATTCGTAGCTGTTGCTAATCTCGTCGAAATGATCCTTTACTGCCTGGAAGATCAGGCGTGTTTCTACATCCAATTCATTGATAATCACCCTGGCATTCAATAACTCTTGTGCTGTTTTTCCTTCAGCTCCATCCTGCAGGTTCTTTAAAGCGGGAAGCAGGTCTTCACTGAAGATGATATCCTTGGGGTCTTTGATGAAAATCGTTGAAGGATTACCATTTTCATCTGATCGCTGTTGAAGGTATATCGTGTCATTGCCGTCCTTAAGTTCTACGCTAGCTGGGGCAATATATTCTATTTTGATGTCGGTAATGGTGTTTTTGATAAGCTTAACAACATATGCCAGGACAGGGTAATCTGTAATATCGTTCATTGGTTTTTTTTTACAAATGTACGGCTTCGTTGAAGTGATATAAAGTGCCCAAGGAAAAAGAATTGAGTTTTATTATAAAGGGATCATCAAGAGGTAGTTAATTTTTTTCTTGGTGCCCATTTCCTTATCTTTAAATCACATTACTTCTATATTAAAACCATTACGTGGCTTGCATCCCATTCCTCAATTGTATATTCAATAAACCTTGCCATTGCTTAACTCCTGATCAGATTGAAGATAAAGTAAAGTAAATGAATACTCCGTGTGATCAGTGCTTCCGTGGCTAAATTATCACCCCAACCGGCTTATTGTTCACTATGAATAATACTTAAAACTGGATGAGGCTGTTTTATCCTCGTTCAGTGTCCACACAGAACGAAAAAAGAATATTTAGAGGTAACTATTGTTATGCAACCCGACCGGTTGCTTTATACAGTTATGTGCCTTGGACCCTTTTTACGTAAACATCTTTAAAATATTTGTTATATGGATTAACCTGAGCACCCCGTCCTTTAAAATATTGTTTTTCATCTACGCTCATCATAAGTTAGAATTGCTAAAAATATTAGTGATATTCAATATTTTGGATAATTTTATCCAAATATTTTTTGGTACGCAGACTGTAATTTTTTTGCTATGTTTATACATCTAATCCGCTAATCGTATGAGAGTCCCGTTATCTTGTATTGTTGTTGATGATTCTGACTTAGATAGGAAATCTGTTGAAAATGAAATAGATAGATCTTCAGATTTAAAACGAGTTGGAAGCTTTGACAACTGTATTGAAGCATTGAGTTTTTTCAATGCGCACCATCCAGACATTCTGTTTGTGGATATAGATATGCCAGATATTAATGGACTCGAATTTATCAGAACCATTAATAATACCAGTACCATTAATGTTATTATTTCAGCTCATCCTGAGTATGCATTAGAAGGTTTTTTGCTCAAGGTTTTTGATTTTATTTTAAAGCCTGTAGAAAGCGATCGATTTGATGTATGTATGAAGCGGTTAACTGATTTTGTTATTCTTAAAGAGAAGGCAGAGTTATATGATATTTTATTCGAAAATGAAAATGTCATCTTTAAGGAGGGTTATGCTACGGTTAAACTAAATGTAAATGAGATTATTTATTTAGAGGCTTTTGGCGATTATACGAAAGTTGTTACCTTAAATAAAAACTATCTAACTTTAACTACCTTGAGTGCATTTCTAGAGTCGTTGCCTAGCGGCAAATTTATCCGTATTCATCGAAGCTACGTGGTTTCTATTAATAAAATTCAAGGTACGAGCTTAAAAAGTATTGATATGGGGGCAAGCGTTATTCCGGTAGGTAAAACGTATGTTAAGGAAGCTAAGAAAATTTTTAATTGATGGTTGACTTTAAATATCAATGATGAAAAAATACCTATTTAGCAATTACAGCATCGTTATTTTTTTTCTTTTCTTTTATTATGCAGGGGTATTTGCCCAAAAGCAACCAGATTTTCCTAAAATAAAACCGACAAATAATATTAATAATGATTTAGAAAAGTTACTTCTTTCGTGCGATTCTGTTTATTTGGCAGGAGATAATAAATTACTCGAAACAACCCTAACTACAGCATTAAAAATTACCCCAAAAAACGATGCGAAGCATTTGAGTCGTTTTTGGTTTTACAAAGGACTTTTAACTGAATCAAGCACTGCTTCTTCTGATTCCTGTATCAAAAATTATGAACAAGCCATAAAATATGCTAAACAAGTTGCCGATACAAAAACCATCACTCAATCATTAGGCGCTATCTTGTCGCTGTGTAATCCGGAAAAGAAATCAGGCAAAGTCCTCAGGGATTCAATTGCAAAGGTGTTGCAAGCGGTGGTTGATAGCAAAAAAGATAAATATGCGGAAGCCGCAGCACTCTTATTTCTTTCGAGGTATTATAAATTGACTGGAAACGATGGGAAAGCACTTCAATATGCCTTAAACGCCTTCTCAAATTATAAGGAATTATACCAGTTGAAAAAAATAAGTTCGGATGAAGTAGCAGAGGCTGCGGTTATTGTTTCAAGAAGTTATGGTAATATGGACCAGGAGGCGAAACAACAGGTTTATTTGGAGGAAATGCGCAAGTATTTAGTTAAAAATCAAGTTTTGCTAAGCTATTATTATATGTATACCGCCAAAAACCTAATGGTCACAAAGAAAATGAGCGAGGCAGAACTATACTATGATAGCTTATTAAATATTTGCAAAAAATACAGTAATGCCGAATTATGGAACAACTGTTTAGATGCTGATATGTACCTGGCGCAGGGCTTTATCAAATTTGGTAAAAATAAAGAAGCTTTAAAATACAGTACGCATGCCAATACAATAGGTGAAATCTGGGCCTTTGATTTTTATAAAGCACAATTAAATTACGTGAATGGAAAAGTATACCTGGCGTTAAAGGATTATACAAAAGCATTGCCTTACTTTAAAAAAGCCGAACCGTTGGCGCTTGCCTGGAGCTATCATGATATGCGCATCCTTACGATAGAAAACATAGCAAATTGTTATGCAGGTTTAGGCAATTGGGAGCAAGCATATGCCTACAGCAAAAAACTAAGCATGGTTAAAGATTCTTTAACTGCAGTTGATACCAAAAAAATATTCGCTGAAGCAGAAGAAAAATATCAAAATAAAGAAAAGAAGCAATTGATCAATATTCAGAACGAACAACTGGTATTTGCCAAAAAACAAAAATGGTGGCTCATATCAGGTCTTTTACTATCAGGTTTAGTTGCTGTGTTATTGTATGCCATTTACAGGAATAAAAAGCAATCGGCTAATATTTTAGATCAAAAAAACCGAGAATTAGATATTCTAAATAAAAAACTCAATGAATCCAATTTAACCAAAACAAAATTATTTGGTATTATTTCGCACGATTTACGGAGTCCTGTAAGTCAGTTATTCACTTTTTTAAAGCTCCAACAAAAAAATGATATCCAGGTATCTGAAGAAAAGCGGGATCAGCATCGACAAAAATTAATAACATCTTCGAAAAATCTCTTAGAAACAATGGAGGATCTATTACTCTGGTCTAAAAGTCAGATGGAAAATTTTGAAATCGACATTGATGAGGTTGATTTGACCCAATTGTTCAGCGATACCATCTTATTGATGCAAAATCAGGCCGATGCCAAAGAAATAAGGCTAATTACAGAAATTAAAGGGATAAGCAGCTTAAACAGTGATCAAAATTTATTGCTGATTATTTTACGCAATTTGGTACAGAATGCAATCAATCATGCTTTTAACCAAACAACAATTTATTTAAAGGCAGGTTTAAATCAAAATAGCCAGATTTATATCGCTGTAATTAATCAAGGTGAGGTAATTCCTGCTGATCAGATCCAGGCGTTAATAGACAATAAGCAGGTAAAAAGTAAATCATCTGGTTATGGGTTATTGATTGTTAAGGAACTTGCCTCAAAAATTAATGCAGTGTTTAACATCAGCAGCAGTACCGAAAATGGTACCGAAATTACCCTGGTTTTTAAAACTGGATGGGCTTGATTGAACGATTATTTTTATGTCGATCGTAAGGGAATGACCTAAAATGGTCTTCGTCTTCAGTAATACTCGGGATCGTACCCGAAAACTGTTTAAAGTCGCGGATGAGATGCATATGGTCGAAATAGCCACAATGAAATGCAATCTTGTTCCACGATAGGTTTGGATGTTTTTCTTTAAGTTTATAAGTGTTAGAAAATCTAATTAAACGGCCAAACATTCTCGGTGAAACGCCAATTTTATGGTTACAGAGCCTTTCAAACTGCCGCAGACTTAAACAGGCCAACGAGGCGGTTTGCTCTATGGTCAGGTTACCGCCCGACCGGATAAAAGCATCAATGGCCCGATCGAAGGGAGAGGCTGCTGCTAAGCTGTTCAATTTTTCCTTCAGAAAAGATTGAATGATGTGGTTTTGTGCCGGGGCCGAGCTTGCTTCTGCCAAACGTTCGGTTAATATAGCTGCATAACTTCCTAAAAATAATTTCGCATCATAACACTTGTTGAGTACTTCATTCTGAGGTACGTTTTCCATCAAACTGTTCCAGCCGATCGGCTTAAATTGCACACATACTGCCCGGTGTTTTTTGCCCAGGTTCATGATCGTAGAAAATAAATGGAAGCTGGCCAGAATCACGTTTTCTCTTTCCACCAATTGCCCGTTTTCATAAGCGCTAATCTTGTCTTCTAGTATGAAACATAAGCAAGACCTGTAATCGGGAACGATTGTGATCTCTTTAATGAAATCTTCGTTGAAATTGAGGTCTATAACAATAATGTTCTCCACATATTGTTGCAAACTTGGTTCAGGCATAAAATAGGTAAAACCCATACTATTTTGACCTTTAAAGGTGAGAGGCGAAGTTATAAAACGTTTGTTATATCCAAGTTAAGCATTTTATCAGAATTTATTGGTGTTGGCAGAAATAAGATGAGTTATAGAAAGGTTGTCGTGTTTGTACTATGTCGCAACGAACGTTCTGGGATAAATTTGACTGTGATCATTTCAATTACAAACATCAAGAAAACCCTTTACCGATTATTTCGTTCCGTTCATCGATTAGGTTCCAAATTCTTGTGGCTGGGGCAATACCTTCAACTAATCAAAAATTATCATTATGAAAAATTTTTACGCTTTTCTTATCATCTGCTTTATTGCTATCTTATTTAATTCGTGTTCTGAAACTGGATTGGAAGGGCCAGAAGGGCCGGCCGGACCACAAGGGGTAGCAGGAAATGCTGGCGCTGTAGGCGCTGCAGGCAAAGATGGCAGCATTATTTATAGTGGAACAGGCACACCTCCGGCAGCGCTTGGCGCAAATGGTGATTATTATTTAGATCGGACAACAGGAAACCTTTACGGGCCAAAAATAGCTGCTGGCTGGGGTACACCAGTTACTTTAATGGGTATAGCGGGTGCGAACGGTACCAATGGTACAAATGGTTCGAACGGGATGAATGGCGTTAATGGTACAAATGGAACCAATGGCAGCACTACTTTAAGTGGAAATGGTATTCCATCTTCATCGGCTGGTATAGCAGGAGATTATTATCTTGATAAAACCAATTATCAATTATACGGACCAAAAACAGGCTCTGGTTGGGGCATCCCGATTTTATTGCGTGGTGCTGATGGTGCACAAGGTCCAACTGGCGCTGCGGGCAAGGATGGAAGCATTATCTATAGTGGCTCGGGTGTTCCTGTTGCTACAGTAGGAGCCAACGGAGATTATTATTTAGATAAAACCACGGGTAATTTATACGGACCAAAAACCGCTGGGGCTTGGGGTACACCAATTGTACTTAAGGGCACTAATGGTATTAATGGGGCTAACGGTACTAATGGAACCGATGGTACGAATGGAACCAACGGTACAAATGGGGCTAATGGTACAAACGGAACCAACGGTACAAATGGCAGTACAACCCTAAGTGGAAACGGCGCTCCGATATCAACTGTTGGGGTACTTGGCGATTATTATTTAGATAAAACCAATTATCTGTTATATGGCCCTAAAGATAATGCAGGTTGGGGTGTTCCTATTCTTTTGCGTGGGGCAGCTGGGGCTCAAGGACCTACTGGTCCTGCAGGTGCCGATGGTACTGTTATTTATAGTGGAGAAACTGCTCCCGATCCTGGTTTGGGGAAAGTTGGTGATTTCTACATTTCGAGGCTACCGATTATGATTTATGGACCTAAAACAGCCCTTTTTGGCTGGGGCATGGGAACTGATTTAAAAGGTGCCGATGGAACTAATGGAGCAAACGGTACAAATGGAACTAATGGTACCAATGGAAATAAAATTTTAAGCGGAGGTGGTTTTCCGCAAAATACATTAGGTAACGATGGTGATTTTTACATAGACTTAACAAGTTATGTGATGTATGGCCCTAAAACAGGTGGCGCTTGGCCTTTTCCGGGTACATCTTTAAAAGGTGCTAATGGCGCAGATGGAAATGCTAATGTAGTCTCTTTAGAAACCCCAGATAATGTAACCTTTACCTGGAATGTTGAAGGAGCTAATTTTAATACCTACGCATTAAAAAAACATGGGGTTTCATTTAACGATACTACATCGGTATTTAATATTCCTGCCATAAATGTAGCTGCGGTAAGTAAAGGTATTGTAATGGTGTACATGCGCAGAACAGAAGCTCCGGGTGTTTATAGCTGGAAACAGTTGAATTATACTGACTTAAGTCAAACCCCAAATCAAAATTTAATTTATAGCTATTCGTTGAGGGTTGATGCAACTACTGCAAAAGTTAGAATTTCATTTTATAATGGATTTGGTTCAACCTTTATGGCATACCCTGTAGATAAGGTTAGGATCGTTATCGTTCCCCAAAGCACAACAGGTGTATTAAGTATAAAACCCAATAATACACCCTTGCTGCAGGCCATGCATCAGCTCAATTTAAAAGATGCTGATTTTAAAACATTAAAGTGATGTTATTAGGGTTGTAGATGTACATACGACCTATTATTCCCATTCTAACAAACGTAGAATCTATGAAACGTATATCACTTTTTGTGCTGTTTTTGAGTGCTGTTTTTTTTGCCAGATCGCAGGACTTAGGCCAGATTACAAAACAAAAACCAATTGTATTTAACGGTACCATAGGTCTTGGGCTTGGAACTTATAATGTAAGTGGAATTCCGGCCAGACAAAGAGATTTCTCTTATATTTTTAATGGAGCACCAACTTTAACCGTTTACGGGGTGTCGTTCCCATTCTCGGTTGTAGTTAGCGATCAACAGCGGAGTTATACACAACCATTTAATCAGTATGGTATTAGCCCTACCTATAAATGGATTACTTTTCATGCCGGTTGGCAGAGTTTAGAGTTTTCACCTTTTACTTTAGCCGGGCACAATTTCTTGGGTGGGGGCATTGAGCTTAACCCCGGCAAGCTGAGGTTTGGTTTTATTTACGGCAGGTTTAACAAAGCAATAGAAGAAGACCTAAACCAGCCACTTGCCTTAGCACAACAAGCGGCCTACAAAAGAACAGGTTATAGCACAAAACTAGGTTGGGGCACTGAGCGCAACCATGTAGATGTTATTTTCTTAAATGCTAAAGATCAAGTCAGCTCTTTAAGCAACACACCGATTTCTACAGAACTGAGTCCGGCTGAAAATATGGTACTGGGCATTTCTTCAAAATTTAGTTTCCTTAAACATTTTGTATTTGATATGGATGTTTCGGGTAGTATCTATACCCGAAATGTATTATCGGATACGGTTGAAAACCTAAAACTAGACAAAGTAGATTTTATAAAAGATTTGATTACGCTAAATGCATCAACGCAGTTATTAACAGCTGCACAAACCAGTATTGGCTACAATGCTACCAATTATAATGTAAGGTTTAGGTACCGAAGGGTAGATCCTGATTATAAAAGTATGGGCGCTTATTATTTCGAAACCGATGTTCAGAATTATACGGTTGAGGGTGCACTTCGCCTAATTAAAGGACAATTACAGTTGGGTGGAAGTTTTGGTGTACAGAATGATAACATTTTGCACGACAAATCAGTCCGTTCTAACCGGAAAATCGGCGCGATCAATGTTTCATTCAATAAACCTAATTACGGTGCAGACCTACGCTATACCAATTTTGGTATTACACAAGATCGGGGGCTAAACCCCATTATCGATATGTTCCGAGTGGCCAGAACCAATCATAATTTAAGTACCATGTTGCGCTATAATATCAATAATGAAAGTATTACGCATGGTTTTGTGTTGGTGGGTAATTTACAATCGCTGGTAGATTTAAATGAAATAACCAGTCCAAATAACAAATCTAACAGTAAAATGGCCAATTTATCTTATCAGTTCGGTTTGCCCAAAAAATTATTCAGTGCCAATGCCAATGTAAGTTATACCGTGGCAGAAGTAACTTTTGGCAAAACTATTTTTTACGGGCCAACTTTAGGGGTTAGTCAGGCTTTAGATAAAGGTAATTTAGGCTTAAATGCCTCTGTTAGCTATCAACTACAGCGCAATAACAATATCGATGCAGGAAACATTTTCAACATCAATTTCAACAGTTCTTATCGCCTCGGTAAAAGAAATGCGGCCAATTTAACGCTTAACTATTTAAAGAGCAATTCGAAGGATGCAACGCTTCCTTCGTTTAACGAATTCAGATCAAATCTTGGTTTAACACATTCCTTTTAAATTTTAACATCAATTGCTATGACTAAATTTTATCCAATCATAAAGCGTTTTAAAAGAAGTGCTGCTTTGCTTTTGATAGCCATTTTAACAATGGTTTCTAATGGTTTATTTGCACAAGCTCAGGTTAATATTAATGTTACTGTTACACCACCTTATTCTCCGTTTTATGCAGATTATGCAGGTACAAATGCATCCAAAGTATTATTGATTGTACAAAACCTAACCTCAACCCAGAAAAAAATTAAGTTAACAGGGCAGCTAAGTGGAGATAATGGCATTAAAATTTCTACAAAATCGACTTATGTTCCGTTGCAGCCCATTATTTTAAACCCAAACGAAACCAAACAGCTTAACGGCCTGGCTTTAAAAGATATTTTCGATTTAAATACACTAAATGTATATGGAATTGATAAGGTAAAGCTGGTGCAGACTTCCCGGTTACCTGAAGGCAATTACACTTTTTGTATCCAGGCGGTAGATATGACAACAAATCAGGTTATTTCTACAGGTGCTCCATTGGGTTGTTCGTTCATCAGCATTATTTATCCTGATGCGCCGGTATTGATTAATCCATCTGCTAATAGCTCAATTCCTGCATTCACTGGTCAATCTTTTGTTTGGGGGAATAATTTGCCGCAATCAATAACGGTGATGTATCAATTTCAGGTTGCAGAGATGCCCGATGAAAGGAAAGACCCTAACCAGATTTTAAATGCAACCTCGTGGTTAAAAATTGATAGAACAATAGTGAATAGCATCAGTACAACATTATTACCATCTGATCCGCCATTAATAGAAGGCAAACGTTACGCCTGGCGGGTAATTGCTTCCGATCCAAGTGGGAAAATCATTTTTAAGAACAATGGAATAAGCCGTGCCAACGAATTTAGGTATGGCGAAAAACCTTATATCACCTCAATACTTCAGTTAAATACACCTCAAGCAAATTTAAGGTTTAAGAAATTAGATGACCTAGTTTTTGACTGGAGTTTTGCCGATAATACCTCGAAAAATGATAATGTTGGTTTTTACGATGGTCCAGTTGCCATGAAACAAAACAATTTTAGCAACAATGCTAAATACGAACTACATATTACTAAAGTAAAAAATGCAGAAGATCTAGCGGCCGAAAAGAAAGCAAATTTGACTAAAGGATTGGGCGGTAATAAGCAAAATGCACCAAAAGATAACGGCATTCTTATTCCTGTTAATAAAGAAACTATAGATTTTAAATCATCGCCAGCAATGGCTGCTTATATAAAAGACGGTAACAATTATACCTGGCAAGTAAAGCATATAGCGACTGGTGTATTATCAGAAGAAAGAACATTTACAGTAAAATCCGAAAAAATTATTACAGATTATACAATCGCCTTATCAGGCACTTTGCAGTATAATTTTTATGATAATTATGCAACAGGCTTTAACAAAATAAAGCAAGATAAAGCGCTAAAACTCAAACTCGAAACGCAATTGCAGAATGCAAAATCTAAACCTGAGTTAATGAAAATAAAAGCAGAGCTTGATAAAAATGTTGTTTTAACAGAGCTGGAAAAAGGTTTTCCTGTGGCCAATAAAAATGTACAGGTATTAAAAGTGCAATTGTTGGCACCAGTTTTTAAAGTAACCAAAAGTGTTAAAGTGATGGAAAACGGTGTCGAAAAAATACATTCAGAAGAACAAGACAGTATTGCATCGGTAAGCGATTTATTAACATATCCTTACGGAGCACCAATAATTCCATCTGCTACAATTGTAGCAATAGGTAAAACCGATGGGATGGGGAATTTTAAAATTGATGTTCCAATTAACCAAGCTCAATTTAGAGTTGCAGAACCTATAAATATATCGGGTAAGCGCTATGCTTTTGTTGAAGGTTTAGTCGTGAAAATAGAGGATAATCACCTGTCAGACCCAAATTGGTTTGTTGTACCTAATGCAAATAATACAAGCATTACCTTGAATGAGAGCATAGTTGAGGCCTATAGTTATAAAGTGAATGCCAAGTTAACCACAGCAGCGCAACGTAATTATAAGGGCAAACTTTACTTACTACGTAAAACCGAAAATGTATTTAACGGCGAGGCGCAAAACATAATTGGGCAAACAAAAGATATTCCCATTTACAAGTCTTCAGCAGTATTAGGTGTTGATATTATTAAAAAAAGCACACAGCGTTTTGTAGTAGTTGGTACATCAGGTATTAACGAGCTTGATGCAAATAATTTTAGCACCACTTTTTCAAACTTAGTAAGTTCAGTAAGTGCAAATGATGCATATACTGTGTTTTTTGAACCAACCGATGAATTGGATGCTTTATATTTTAGTCCACAAACGGTAAGTAAAATTGGCGGTAAAACGAATGCTTTTGAAGCCACAACTTTTCAGAATAAAAATTTAACAGAAACAGTTTCATTTGGGCCAAAATTCATTTCTATGAATGTTTCTGGAAGGTACACGTACAATTGGAAACAACCTTATGGCAAAACGAATATAGCATTGCCATTACCAGAAGGGACAGAACTAAAGCTCTTAAAAGGCAATTTATCCCAGAAAGATTTTTTTAAAGATGGAACTATATTATCAGACGAAAGTATAATAGCCACTACAACGGTTAAAAAAAATGGCGAATATTCTTTTAAGGTCGGAATGCAAGATTACAATACTTTTAATGATGGCAAAACATACAATTTGGTAATTTTAGTTCAAAGTAATCAGTATTACTCAAAGCCTTACGCCATCCCTTATAACCAAAATGAAGATATTAAGCTGCCAGAGTTAACGGCAACAGTACAACAATACAGTTTCAAATCTAAATTAGCCGTGTATAACGGGCCAGGTAACCTTACGCTAGTACCAGGTATGGATGTTTATTTATGCCGAAAAATTGGTGAAGACATACCAATTGGCCGTCCGGTAAATGACGGAGACCCGAATAAAGCAACTTATTTTAAAAAGATATGGGAGCGGAAAAATGAAAAAAATCAAACCGAGAAATACGAAATTATAGATAAAACTACTTCATTTGGATCTGCAGGTAAAGAGGGCTATTTTGCCTTTGATAGGTTGGTTACACCGGCAGATATTAATGATAAGTATTATATTTTTGCCGAGCCGATAAGTACCAGTCAGGATAATTACATCACCCAGGATGCTTTTTCTGTAACGAGTGTATTGAATTTTGAAGCTCAAAAACAAGGTCATTTTACTGATGAACAAACCATTTTAACACAGGATTATAATATTGGATACCTACATGTACCAGTTGTTCCTTTGGCACCTTATATAGATGGAGCAGTTTACCCAAGCAGTAATGCAAGCACATCCGTACTATCGGGTGTAAACGTAGAACTTTTTAATATGTCTGGCTTGGCAAATACAGCAACAGATAGCCAGATTGAAACTTATTTAAAAGATAAAAAACCACAGCAGGATTTTATAACCGGTACAAATGGCCGTTTTTTATTCGAAAACATTAATACCTGGTTGATGAGCAATTGGAAATTACTCCGGCTTACCAAAAATGGATTTTTAGTTACCTATAAAAAATTAAACAGTGGTAAACCATTGGTAAAAGGACAACGCGAAAACCTGGGCAAAGTATACATGGATTTGCCAATTCTGTTAACCACAACAGTGGTTGATGATAAAGAAAATAAAGTGGCCGCCAGAATTATTGTTGGAGATGATTTTAGCTGGAGCGATTATAAACCAGAAAGTGGTATTTCAGCAATATTGCAATCGCCAAAAGGGAAAGTTGCCTTTACCATAATCCCTGTTGATAGGGCTAATTATAAAACAACTGTTGTTACTTTAGATGGCATTAGCATCAATAAAGTTGTAAAATTCGAAGTTAAAAAGAATACACGCAATTTCATCGTACGTTGTTATAAAAAAGGAACAAAAATCACGTTGGCAAGCGATGTTATAGTCTTAAATACAAATAACTATACACAAACCAAAGGGACTTCTTTAGGTAAAAATTTCACAACAGTGGAGGTTGCTGCGGGGGGGAGTCAATTTGATTTAAAAATAGTGCCCGTTGATAAAAATTACACCATTGCAAAAACGCAGGCACATGCTGATGGACTTACAGACGTAGTTGTTGATGTTGAAGTAGAACCTGCCATTACAGTAACAATTACTGCGAAGGAGGTTTATGGTAATTGGGAAACCAAACCTTTAAATGGTAATTTTAATGCTTATGTAGAGGGTTTTGATGAAGACGAATATGTTAAAACCAGTACTAAAGTAATTGTAGCTTCAGCTACACCTGATGTAATTGGAATGCCAACCGACAATAAGGCTCCAAAAACACCTCCTCCGGTTATACCACCGGTTAAACCTAACGAGCCAGAACCGATAAAAGTTGTTAAACCGATAAAAATTCAAAAAATAGGGGCACTTAAAAAAGCTACAACGACTGAAATGGCATCAGTAGTGCCTAAGAATAACAACTATTATAGCGCAGTGCAGCAGAATGAAATGTCGGGGCCGAATAACAATGGTTTCTATGAAGAGCTTGTCTCGCCAGATGGCGCTAATCAAACCCATGCCAATGAAGGATATCTGCTATACGATGATGTAAGTGCAACTCCAAATAATAATCAGCCAGATCATAGCATAAGCACTGCTGTTTTTAATGAAACACACACTACAATAACGATCAGCAGGTTGCCCGCCAATAGATCATTTACAATTATTGGTACTAAAGTAGACTACATTGGGGGTACCCAAACCATAAACCCCGGCGGTGTAAATGCTAAAGTTGTACTCCTGTTCATAAAAGCGCCTAATATGAATGTAAATAGTATGTATGGTTTCCCGATCGAACTAACCAAAGCTCAGCCGATAACCCAAACGCAATATAAAATATCAGGTAGGTTAAGCCCAACCGGTAATGTAAGTGAAAGCACCCTTAAGAGAAAGTACGTGGATCGTAAACTTGAATTTACCGATATTTTGGTAAATATAAACCAAGCACCATCGGGACAGGAAAAAGACCGCTTTTTTACCTTGGCAAATGGAATGGTTTTCAATCAAAATGATTTGGAAGCCGTGTTATTCTCTAAATACGATATTAAAATTTTAGATAAAGGTGGGCTGGCTTTATCTCCTCAAACCGCTACAACAGCCAGCATATTTGGAAAAGTAGGTTTATATGCGGCATCTTTGGCTAAAGGTGTAGAAACCTCATCATCAGATAATGTTGGCGATAACAACTATTTATACCTCAATAACGCGAGTGCGTCTTATGCTTTGATTACTGCTTTGCCAGCAGATAAAAAGGCGAATAATTTATATACATTTTCTACCGGTAAGTCTGATTTAGCCACTTCCCAATTTTTGGTATCAAGCAATACACGCGCTAAACCAAAGTTTATCGGGGCAGATGATATCAGTGTTACACCAGATGGAAATGTAATGTTAACGAATACAGGAATTTCGTTTTTAGGCACATTAACCACCGATTTAGCGTATACAACTAATCGCGACATACAAGCTAAAGCAAGGTTTACTTTAAACGAAAATGGTTTCAAATCGGATAACCAACAAAAAATTACCATTAAATTAAACCAGTGGCAGTTAGAAGCTCCAATCTGGACTTTTGGCTCCGAAGGGCTTACCCTTAAAGGCAATTTAAATGCACTAGGACTAACTTTTCCTTTTTCGAACTTAAAAATTACCAGGAATAAAATTGGTTTTGGAGATTTTGAAGTGAATAGTTTAAAACTGCTGAATGCATTTCCAGTTACCATAAAAGGAAGCGATGTATACACCAGTTTCGGTTACGATAAGGGATATTCAAAAGATAAAGGCGCATGGTCGGTATCGCTGTTAACAAAATCTGGTAGCACCTCATTGGCTAGCCTTAAAGGTTTGCCTGATTTAGAACCTACAGATGAAATTAAAATTAACAATATTAATCTTTATGATACCGGTAATGAAAATGACACGAGGATTTTACTTTCCGATAAACAACCGGCAGTTACCTTAAATGGCATCGCTAAATATAAACCAAGCACTGTTTGGGGCGGATCGGATTTTGTAACTTTTAGGGGCGATTTAAATATGGATATACCAGGTTTTACAGGCTTGGATTTAGTAACCTATGATTTAACTTACAAAGCAGAAAATGGCAAATTAGCGCATAAACACGATGTGAAATTTCAAAATTTAGGACTCGACACCAAAGGCATAAAAGTAACATTTGATGGCGAGCAGCGCTTTACCAATGGAGAACTTTATTTAAAAGGTTATTTAAAAGATAAAGATGTTGCAGGTAAATATAAAATCGATGTTGAACTTACTAAAACAAAAAGCGAGACCAAATTGGTTGTGCCGAAAGACACCAAAATATACCTTAATGAAGACGAAAAATCTGGAAGTTACTTAGATAAAGCAACCGGGCAAAGTAAGGTTGCCAATAATGAGTGGGAATACTTTACTTTCGGTGGTGATATGACAGGTGCTAACGGAATAGCCCCTTCGCCAATGAGCTTTACAATTAAAGGAGATGTAGTAGCAAATTCATCCGCAATCGGTGTGAATAATATGGATGCCGGCGGAGTAAAAGGGTTAAGCATTGTATACGATTTTACCCAAAAAGCCTTAATCGGTTCCGGCCATCTTAATCAGAATACAAATTTTGCCAGTTTAGATTTAGATGCAGAATTAAAACTTGGAAGTAGCGACTGGTATATTTTTAGTAATGGCCTGGCCGATGTGAAATATACACCATTTACAGGTATTGGTGTTGGTTTTATGGTTGGTAATGCAACGTTAAGCGAATCGCAAAAAAACTCATTCTATAAACATTTTGGTGGCACCGATCTGCCCAATGCTACAAAAACAGCATTTAATGATGTAAAAGGAGTTTTACTAATCGTATCGGCCAAGATGCCAATACCATTATTGCCAAGCTTTGATTTAGATCTTAATCCTGTTGCACATTGCTCATTTACCCACGGTTTATATGCTGCGGCATATTTAAAGGCTAATTTCAGCTTAAAACCCGAAGATATTGCAATTAGTGTAGGTGGCCGCGTGGGCGCATTTGTAAAATTGAGTGCTGGGGCAAGTATAGGTTTAGCCTGTGCAGGTATCAATTTAGGAGCCGATGCACATGCAGATATTAATGGATATTTAGCGCCACTTAAAGGAGAGTTTTCTGCAACAATGGGGCTTACATTTACCTTACAGGGAAGTGCTTATGTTGGTGCTGGCGTTTGTAACAGCAGTTGCGAAACACCTTGCGTAAGTATAGGCTTTACAGATATCTGTAGTCCAATACCTTGTGTTAGGGTAGGCTTTAATAAAACGCTGGTATTAGGTGTAGAAGCAGGGGTAAATAACAAAGGTATTTTCATTTCAAATCAATCTAAAACGTATCAATAGTTATGAAACCGTATAGAATTCTAGTAGTTAAAAGTTTCTTGATGATGCTTTTCGTACAAATTGCTTTACAGGCCAATGCTCAAAAGGAAGGTAAAGTTGCCTTTAATGGGTATAAAGGCAATTATATATACAATTTATTTAAGCCTGCTTCTGCCGAACACCCAGATGGAGATGTAATTGCTTTTCGTTTAGATCGGAAAGCACAAAATGAATCCAATTGGCAAGAGTTATATAAATTTAGTACCCCTTCTAATTACGAAGAACTAAAAAATAATTATCAGGCAGCAAAAAACAAAGTTTTTGAATACAATCCAACTACTGCTTATACGGCAGATGAGGTGTGGCCGATATTTAAAAAGAAGTTTAATTACGATTCGCTTTCTGTTTATCTTACTCAACAGCCATTGGCAATTGCATTTAATATTTTATTGGTTGATACTACCGCGAAACATAATGCGGTTTATCAATACAGGGTAATACAGCTTAAAAGAGATGGAACCGAACAGCATAAATATACCTCATCACCTGTTTCTGCTAATGATTTTTTTATAACCAATAAACCAAAAAGGACCTATAGAAAAACTACTGGAGATGTATTTAGAATAGAATGGAGAGCCAAGGCTACTGCAGAATTACCTGAGGTATTATTGGTGAAAAGAAGTGATGGCGTTAAAATGCCTTTCAATAGAATTTTAACAACATATAATATTGAGCACCGTGGTGATAGCATAATCTACACTGTGGAAGATAATCAAGTAAGTAAAGATGTGCTTTATCAATATAGCATTAGTCCGGTAAACCGCTTTGGTGGTGGTGCAAAAATAGTATCAGATACACTTCAGGTGGCATCTTTAGATCAACAGATGTTAATACCTAAAATATTTACGGCAACTGCCGATTCTACCAATAATAGCATAAAATTAAATTGGGCTTTTATAAAGCCGGATTATGTGAGTGTAGTAAATGTTTACCGCTCTACAGAGTATGAAAGCGGTTATAAACTTTTAGCCTCAACCGCTGGATACAGTTATATTGATAAAACGGTTATACCTGGCCAAAAATATTATTACTATTTAGTAGTTGTAGATAAACTCGGAAGGGCTACAGAAAGAGGAATTAAAATTTACGGCTTAGTTCATCAAATCAAACCATCAGATCCACCGGCAAATGTTGTTGTTAAAAATGTAAACAAACATCATGTAATTAGTTGGACAGATTACAATAATGATACCCGTGGATACTATGTATATCGTACCAATGAGGTTGGGGGCGACATGAAACCGATTACAGAAATGATCTATTTTGATGCGAAGGCCAAAAGAAATTACGTTTATATCGATACAGCAGATAATTTATCACCAACCGTTGGCTATGCCCTTGTTACTGAAAATTTAAGTAACACCAGAAGCGTTTTTTCTAAAATATTTTACCTTAGTAATCCGAATTTTAGCATTGCGGCACCGGTTATCGTAGATTTCAAAAAAGATGGAAAAGGTATTTACCTTTTTTGGCAAGATACAACTGTTGTAAAACAGGTATCTGGTTATAATATTTACAGAAAATCTGGAAATTCACCTTATGTTAAAGTTAATAAAACACCTGTTCTAGGTTTTAAAAATACATTTAAGGATGAATTTCTCTTTAATGATGTTGAAGTGAGCTATAAAATAACCGGTGTAACCAGTACCGATAAAGAAAGCGGATTTAGCAATGAAATAACGGTAAGCAGTAATCAATTGGTTTATGCTCCAAGTGCATTAAAATCGTTTACTGGTAAAGATAATAAAAGCATTATTTTACAATGGCAACCTTCGCAAAGTGAAGTGGCTAAATATGAACTTTACAGATATGTTAGAGGCGCAGATCCTACAAAGATTGCCGATATAGATGCGAAAATTTTAACACACACTGATGCCACTTATGATAAAGGAAAGATTAACTATTATTTTATTAAAACGATAGGAGTGAACGGTAAAACGTCTTTACCATCTGCAGAAACGTATGTGGGTAACCGTTAAGTTAGCAATTGTATGGCTTAAAGAATTGATAATTCGGGAAAATAAATTTTCGCTCAATATTCGGTCTACATTTGTAGGCCGTTTTTTATTTTTTAGATAAGGGTACATAATCCATCGCCATATCGGCCACTTTCTCGTAGGCCCAAAACCTTCATACAAAAGTGAGCGGGAATCGTAAATACCGTCATTCTCGTAAAAACGAACGCCTTCGCCGGTTAAGTTAGCAACAGAAATTTCATTTTCGGGTACATCTAAGGGGCTAAAACTAGAAACCGGTATTAGAATAGGCCAGAGATTCTTTTTCCTTAGTGTATTGAATTAAAAGGTACCTCGGAAGTAGAAAGAATAAGCCCGGAAATAGGTCTGTTCAATAAACTGTTTCATTGATTATATTTAAAACTTTACCATCGGCCTGTGTGCTCACAGAACGAAAAAAAAGATATTTAAGATTCCAGATCAGATTAAAGACAAGGCAAAGCGATGAATACTCTGTGTATCAGTGCTTCCGTGGCTAAATGCAAGGTATTCAAGGTTAATTAATCAGCACATAAAGCATTAAAAAATGAAATAGTGCGATTAAAGGCTACCGGCAGAAAATATCAAAGGAAAAAACTGCCCTTCCATTTTATGCCCTGCCATAATAGGCGCTACTCCTTTAAGTAAGGCTTCGTTGGTATTTGATTCGGTACCATCAGTAAATACATTTAAAACGAAAGCGCTTCTTGAACGTGGTGATTTATTTTGGAAGGAGCCATGAACCATTAAAGGATGGTGAAAGGTGGCATATCCCTTTTTAAGTTCGATAGGAACAGGATTAAATTCGGCCTTCTGCTCTTCTGTTGAATACTGCATCAAGCCCTCCATATCACCAGCTAAATCTGGTTTATCCAACAGGCCCCAGTTATGGCTTTTAGGTACATAATATAAACAACCGTTTTCTGTGGTTGCATCATCCAATCCAACCCAGCAGGTTAAATGTTGCATGGGGCCGGTGCGTGTCCAATAAGAATAATCCTGATGCCAGGCTACAACTCCTCCGTGTTTTGCGGGTTTACAGAACAACTGATCGTGCCAGAAACGTACACTTTTATTGCCTAAAATTTGACTGGCCGCCATTGCAAAAGCGGGATTCCATATTACATCATGAAAGCTTTCGGTAATGCGCCAGGCGCCCAAAGCATGAAATAATACTGAATTAGGATCTGCAGATTCATTACTGTGAAACTCATGAAACAGCCCATTCAATGGGTGTGCAGGATCTACAATTTCCGCTAATTCTTTGTTTAACCGCTCAACCTGCCATTCCTCCAATAACTTTATATCACTAACGTATCCAAACGTTTTAAAAAAATCAAGTTGCTCGTTGCTGAGCTTGTAAGGTTCCCACTCAGAAGCTTTAGTGGGCCATTTAAATAGGTCGGAAATGAGTTGATGTTTTTTTGAAAGGTCTTGCTGATTGGGCATTGTCATCAATTTTATACGTTTTATGGTTAGAAATTGCTCATTTATTTAAAGGTAATAAAACATTTTCCTTCATAGAACAGGCAAGGCAAATTGATTCTAATTATTTTTTACTCACTAAGCGGTGTTTTACGATTTAATGAGTTAATGCTATATAACCAATTTCAGCTAACACGTCATACATATTTAACACTGAATTAATAATCGGTCCTTAGTTTTGTGGTATAAATATTTGGTTAGTATTTATAAGTTTAGGTTAGTTGATTATAAAAGCCCAGATGGATATCTGGGCTTTTTATATTTTAACCCATACGATAGAAAAACTCGTCGGCTACGATTTTCCCATCTTTAACCTCATAAACGCAGATCTCACTCATCGCCATTCTTCCATGAGCTTTATAAGTGGCATCAATGTTCATTACAATAGCAAAATGATTTTCTGCTACAATTGGTTCTGAGCACGAAGAGCTATGTATCTCTTCAACACTTTCTTCCCATTGTATGGTTTTCTTTTTAACAGCATCCTTGCCTTCTGTTAATTCCATTGGTGAGCCTTTTGGCTCTTTGCTTACAACGTTGTCGGCGTAAAGTTCATCAATGGCCTGTTCGTGTTTGCCTTCGCGGCAAAGCTGTACCAATTTGTCAGCTACTTCTTTAGTATTCATATGCTTATATTTTAGTTATGATCTAAGTTATCTAAAAATAAACGCTTTGCCTGTTTAAAAGGTTTTAAGTTTAGGTTAACTTGAAGTGTTAACGAGGAAGATTGCAGTCATTAAAATTCGTGATCGAAATTAGCCTTACGGATTAACTAGAATAATATAGATCACAGAACAGGTAAAACATCTTTCGCAGGATTCACCATTATCTTTCATGTCTATTTCCTGAATACAATATGCGAATAATTAGCGTGCTATTACCGTTTTAAAGTATGTGAAGCCAAAGAAATTATTTCGATTTACATTATATATTGAATCATTATGTAGGCAATTTTAAGATATTACGCTATATAAATGAAGTGGGTCAGGAAGATTCAATGAAGGAAGAGGGATTACTATAATTTTATTATAAAGGCTTCTGGTATAACACCAAAAGCCTTTTGTGTCTAATTCAAGTTGTTTCTCCCATTGATTCAATGTTACGATTAAGGAAACCGGAAGCTTATGCGATTAGTAATTATTTAATGATTTAGTTCTGTTTGGTTACCATGGCCAGGATATCCATTAAATTGTCTATTACCGCGTCAGGTTTAGCTTCTTCTAATTGTTTCTGCGTATGTGCTCCTGTGGTAATGCCAATGCTTAGGCCGCAACCTGCATTTTTACCTTCTTCAATATCGATACTTGAATCTCCAACTTTAACAACTGATTTACCGTCGGTAAGACCATGTTGTCTCATTGCCAACAAAATCATATCAGGTTCAGGCCTGTTCTGGCCAACTTCCGAAGCAGTAACGAGCGTATCGAAGTCGGTACCTGCCTTCCAGCCAAGTCTGTTCAGGATAGCCTCTGCCGTAACCCTGTCATAACCTGTATTAAGTACCGAAATTATTCCGTTTTTTCGAAGTTTTTCAAAAAGTTCAACCGAACCTGGCTGGGGTAAAATTTCCTCAGTTTCATAAGCCAGCTTCAGTTTGCCAATAAATTCTTCATATATATCGAAAACCGTTGCTTCATCAAAAGAACCTTCGTAAGTTTTAAGTACCGATCTGATTGCTTCTTTCTTTTCCTTTCCGGCTGCAACAGCCAGAACCTGATCAAGGGTATAAGAAAAACCAGCGGCATTTATTGCATTCATTAGTGTTTTATAAACTAGGTTGTTTTCGTTCACTGTGGTGCCAGCCATGTCGAATACTACCATCTTAATTTCAGGGTACATTTGCTTTCTATTAAATTAGATAAATTAATTTTTTGAACTTTTGTTGTCAAATATACTATCGGTAAATTTACTAAACAAATGTTTAGTAATAGTTAACATTTATATAAACATTTGTTTACTTTAGCTAAACATTAAAAGTCCATTTTTGCTTTATTGTTCATACAACTTCAAATGGACTTTTAAAGGGTATGTTGCTTCGTTAAATGTACCGTCTAGCACCATTGGCTAGATCAGCTTTTGTATGTTTATCGGCTAGCCAGTTTTTTACTTCATTTATTTTTGTCGGGTCTTCTATGTGAACAACCACATAAGAACTTAAAGCACCATGGTGTTTTACATATGGATCTGTAATGGGGCATATTGCCCTCAAGCCACTTCAAAATTTCGCGATAAGCATCGTTTCAATAAATAACACATTGGGCGATCCATCGGCTTAAATTTTAGCATTCATAACATGATCGGCAGTGGCGCCAATTACCGCACCAGGCTCGAGCATTTTAATTTTATACATGGATCATTAAAAATGAGCGCTGGTTTCTAGGTATTGATCATGTGATAATGAGTATGGTTTGTTTGATATTGCAAAGCTTGATATAAAAATGTTGTTCGTTTCTAAAATGATGCACTTCTATTTTTTTTATCTGCCCCGAATATGATTCGTATGTAATATAGTCACCCTCCCGGAGCGTTTGAAGCTCAGCACGGCTGGTTGATTTTTGTATTCTCATGTTTGTGATAAACTGGCTCCTATAATAGGACCAACATTAAGGATTGCTGAAAGAGAGCGCCCTTTTTAACAGGAAGTTTCACCCCATTATTTGTCAGTAATAGCTTTTATTTACGCACCTAAAACATAAGTTACGCTAGTTTTACGCATACATTAAAATTATTTGTTTAGTGCCGAAAATAGTCATCTAAAAAAACATTTTTTGTAATTCAGTAACCTAAATAACCAAATTGAAAGTTGAAATTGCGCTTATATGTTTATAAATGAAGTTAATCATTAAAACAACATAATTGCAAGCAAGAGTATACTTTTCTAGAACACATCGTAAAAAATGTAAAGCAAATTGTTCAGTAATTGTGAAGTTCAATAAACAGTTAATTCCATAATTTGCATTTGATTAATTGTTGAACATGAAAATAAAATTTTGCCGCTTTTAAGGTTTGTTTTATTCATTTGTACTAGTTGCAACTCAAATAAGAATTTAACAGTTGCTCCTATTATCTGTACAAGTATATCTGAGCAAATGAAGGATGGCAACCAGTTAATTAATGCACTTTTAGCCGATCGGTTTAGTTACAATAAAGCACTGATTGAAGATGGTTTTAATTTAAAAAAACAGCTTCCAAAACCCACAGCAATCATAAACAATACTCTGCTCAAAACCATATCGTTCAATGGATTAAGTTATTTAGTTGAAGATGGCAAAGTTGTTGACATTAAAGGGGTTAATCTATCCGCATCAACACTATCTATAATAACCGAAAAGTTAGCAGACTTAGATCAGATTCAGCAGTATTGTTGCGAAAAAGTAAATCTAGAATACCTACAGAAAAATCGCAATCTGAATGCTATAAAAACACTAGATCGTCAGTATTTTGCAACACTTAATTCCTTAAAAAATATTACTTCAAACATAGCAGTCGAAGCCAGGAAACGAAATGCATCTATATCAATAGGAAATGTCGTTAGCCAAAATCATTTGCCCGATATCAATATTCTCGGTATGAAAACTATGGGTATTATGTTGCCAAAATTGAATGATTTTATATAAAATGGTATAAGAATACCACATCACCCACATATGCTGGTTTAGGTTGGTCTTTAATCACAAGAGTAGCTTGAATCGTAACTTTAGTTATCCCCCTCAAATTGCTAATGCAATTTAATTTTGCTTTTAACTGCACTTCACTATCCACTAAAACTGCCTGACCAAATTTAAAACGTTCAATACCATAATTGATTTCCATTTTAATATTACGTACATCTGCAATCTGCTTCCATAAATAAGGAATTAAAGACAAGGTTAAATATCCATGTGCTATTGTTGCTTTAAATGGTCCTTCATTTTTAGCTTTTTCTGGATCGGTGTGTATCCATTGATGATCCAAGGTTGCGTCGGCAAATTTATTGATCTGTTCTTGGTCTATAGTATGCCATTGCGAAACGCCTAGTTCTTTACCTAGATGAGATTCATACTCTTCGAAATTATTAATCACCAACATATATTCTGTTTATAGGATTAGTACTGTTTTAAAAACTCCTTTAGGATAACAATCCTTCAGGTATTATAAGTTTTATTCACGCTTATGTATCCAATGATAATCATAATAACTGTTTGTTTAAGGGGATACGGATAAAAATTTTTTAAAAAACTTCGTTTAATATCGCTTTAATTTTTAGGTTATTTATAATCAGCTAGATAAGCATTCTCGCTGTTCATTGAATTTTTAAAAAATAATTTTGCGGCTAAAAACGAAAATAATCCTAGGCTAAATGTTAGAACTCCGAATAGAACGCCTAATATACTCGCTTTTCGCTCACCGCTAAACGCTTTTATATTTGTTTAAATTCATTGATTTTAAGTGTGTTAAATATTATCTAAATATTTAATTTGATATATTTAAAATAAAATTTAGATTTGTCTAAAATTATATTTAGACAAATCATTTTATACTCATGAAATCCCTATTATTATATTGCTTCTGTTTTTTTATATCGCTAAATACCATCGCCCAAAAGGTTATGATTAAGGGGGTAGTAACCTCTCAAAATGAACCTGTAGAAAATATCACCATTAAAATTTTAGGAACTAACGGATCAACAAAATCGAGTAGTTCAGGCATGTATCAATTAAGCGGAATTCCTTCTGGAAATTGCGATCTCGTTTTTTCAGGTATTGGTTATCAGTCAAAAAGAATTAAGGTAACCTTAAAAGGAGATACAGTCTTGGTTAATGCCGACTTATTAAGTTTAGCATCAGATTTAAGTGATGTGGTGATTACGGGCGTGAACCGGGCTACACAGCTACGTAAAAGCCCTGTACCCATTGCCGTACTTTCTAAAAAGTCAATGGATCAAAATGTAAATACAAACCTGATCGAAGCCATTGTTAAAGGGGTACCAGGCATTACAGCTGTTACCACTGGTCCAAATGTTTCTAAACCATTTATTAGAGGTTTAGGTTATAACCGTGTGTTAACTTTATATGATGGTTTAAGGCAGGAGGGGCAGCAATGGGGCGATGAACATGGAATTGAGGTAGATGAATATGGCATTACCAGGGCCGAAGTAGTAAAAGGTCCTGCCAGCTTAACCTATGGTTCTGATGCCTTAGCCGGGGTAATTAATATGATTCCTTACACCCCCAATTTTGAAGATGGCAAGTTGAAAGGCGATTTTACCGCAAACTACCAAAGCAACAATGGCATGATTGGTTCTTCGCTTGGGCTGGCTTACATTAAAAACGATTGGAAATATACTTTTAGAGCGACCGGGAAAACGGCACATAGTTATGAAAATAAAATAGATGGTCTGGTTTATGGAACAGCTTTTCGGGAATACAATTTGTCGGCTAGCGCTAGGGTAGATAAAGCCTGGGGTTTTTCTAAAACTGCCATTACCTATTACGATAATTTAATGGAAATTCCTGATGGTAGCAGAGATTCTCTATCTAGAAAATTTACCAGACAAGTATTAGATGATGGAGATGATATCAAAAACAGACCAATTGTTGCTGATGGTGATCTGAATAGCTACTCAATTAATCCCTTGCATCAGCACATCCAACATTATCGGTTCTATAATACCAGTCAGTTTAAATTTGGAACGAGTGATTTAAATTTATTAATCGGCGGGCAGCAAAGTGTTAGGAGAGAATATAACCACCCAACATTGCCAAGCCAGGCTGGACTTTATGTAGTGTTGAACACTTTTAATTACGATCTTAAATACAACCTGCCAGATTTTGCCGGTATCGAAAGTACCATCGGGGTAAATGGCATGTACCAGGGTAACAGGAGCAAGGCTGCTACCGATTTCCCAATTCCGGATTATGATCTTTTCGATATCGGTGCTTTTTATTTCGCAAAGAAATCGATGGGAAAAGTAGATGTTTCCGGAGGGATCAGGATAGACAGGAGAAATATAAATTGGGGCGATTTTTATGTAGGTACTAATGCACAAACCGGTTTTGGTAAAGAGGTGAGCTCAACCGATGCTACCGGAAAATTGCAATTCCCTTCATTTGATAAAAACTATTATGGCTTATCAGGAAGTTTGGGTCTAACTTACAACATCTCTGAAAAACTACTTATTAAGGCCAATATTGCCAGGGGCTACCGTGCACCAAATATTACAGAAATTGGTTCTAACGGATTAGATCCCGGTGCGCACATTGTGTACTTGGGTAACAGAACCTTTAAGCCGGAGTTTAACCTTCAGGAAGATATTGGCATTATTGCCTACTTAAAAGATGCAGATATAAGTATGGAGCTGTTTAACAACAATATTCAGAACTACATTTATCAATCGCGCTTAACCGATGCCAATGGAAATCCTGTGGTTATAGTCCCTGGTAATTTAACTTATCAATATCAGCAGTCAAAAGCCAGGTTGTATGGTGCAGAAATTTCGGTAAATCTACACCCCTCAGCGATGAAATGGTTAAGTTTCAACAATAGCCTGGCATATGTGGTTGGGTTGAATCAGAACCAGGAGCTCCTAAATAAACACGGTAGGGAAGCCAAATATTTGCCTTTTATTCCGCCATTGCAGGTGAGAACGGAGATCAAGGCAACTGCACAAAAACCTATAGGTATTTTTGATAAGCCTTATATTAAAATTGATGCTGCTTTTTTCGCTGATCAGGATAAATTTTATGCTTTGGATAATACCGAAACCTTTACTGCAGGTTATACTTTAATTAATGGAGGAATAGGGTCAACGCTGAAAACTAAAAAAGGAAAAACTTTATTCGATATTTTTCTTCAGGCCGATAATATTTTCAATATCGCCTACCAATCAAATTTAAATAGATTAAAATATTTCGAATATTATAACCGTTCGCCCAATGGCCGATCAGGAATTTACAATATGGGCAGGAATTTGAGTTTCAAAGTGATCATTCCAATTTAGGAATAAAAGAACTATAACAAGGTTGTGGTAATCATGTTTTAGGGGTTAATGTTTCGTTTAGAAAATGGGAGGTATTTATATCTTCCATTTTCTTTTAAATACCCGATTAAATCTTCTCTCTGTTAGCCTTTCCATTCTATGGACTATGGACTATGGACTATGCCCCATTTTACCTACTTTTACCTCATCCATCTTACATCATAACATTTTACCTCATATGGAATTCTCTTTAAGCGAACAGCGTTTAAATTTTTTAAGGCAATCAATTGGCAAGGTAATTACCGATTCGCCCTCTAACTTTATGAATTGGCTGGCGCCGGTTTTAATCAAAGCAGAAAACGGCGTATTGGTTTGCCAGTATACCATCCGTAAAGAAATGACCAATCCATATCAAATTTTACATGGTGGGGTAACTGCAGGCATTATTGATGATTTAATTGGTGCAACTGTTTTTACGATGGGATTAAACGAACGATATACCACGGTAAACAATTATATTGATTATTTTGCCACTGCAAGCGAAGGCGACGAAGTTATTGCGGAAACGTCGATTGTAAAAAGAGGACGAACAATATTAAATCTGCAATGCGAGATATTTTTACCTTCAAAAAAGCGTTTAATAGCTAAAGGCTATTCGAACATGTTAAACATAGGTTAAGCCTTTTCAGGTAGTTTAAGAATTAATTGTTAATTCCTTTAAATTAACGAAACATTCTCGTTTATAATTTGTTGTAAATTAACCAAAAATATAATGAGCCATGTTAGAAAATTATTCCACCCTGCAATTCATTGTTAGAGGCAAAATTTTTAAGGGATTTTGCATGCGTATTCAAGATGATTTTCACGAAACTTATGCCGTTGTTTTAGATGGTTACCACTCTTTTTGTATCTGGTTAGACAACAAATCAGAAAAGTGGTGTGCTTCTAAAAACGTAGCGATTGATCCTGATGCTATTGATGAGATCATTAACAGGATCTCTATTCCTCAACCATCTTGCTAGTATTTCGTAATAAAAATGTTGCAACATAAATTCTGGCGCTAATTTGCAGGATTTTGCTGTTTTATGCGGCATTTTTCCTTTTTTATCGTTTGTAATCTCTGTAACACGAAGTTCATAATGGATTTTGATTGGCTAAATTGTGTATTTTAACAACCACTTAACTAATCAATTAACCTAAATCTTTCATTATGAACAAAAAATTACTAATGTTATTAGGGATTTTAACTTGTTACGTAGTTTCCTATGCCCAAACAATTGTAAAGGGAAAGGTAACAGACGAAAGCAATGTTGGCATTCCAGGAGTAAGTGTACTGCTTAAAGGCAGTACAACGGGCTCTTCTACCAGTGGCGATGGTACATACAGTATTACCATTCCCTCAAATAATGCTACACTGGTTTTTAAATCAGTAGGCTTTGTTACTCGAGAAGTAGCTGTTGGCGGGCGCTCGCAGGTTGATGTTACTTTATCAGGTGATGCAAATAAACTAGATGAGGTAATGGTGATAGCTTACGGTACAGCTAAACGAGGCAGTTATACTGGTTCTGCTGCTGTAATCGATCAAGATAAAATAAAAGACGCACCATCTACCTCCTTTCAAAATGCCTTAGCAGGTAGGGCTGCAGGTGTGCAGGTTACTGCATCTTCTGGTCAGGCAGGATCAACCCCTAGCATTCGCATAAGGGGAATAGGATCTATAAATGCGTCTAATGATCCTTTATATGTAGTTGATGGGGTTCCGGTTGTTTCGGGTAATATTGGCCAAGGAAGTGATTATACCTTCTCTACCAATAATATTATGAATACCATAAATCCCGCTGATATAGAAAGTATAACCATACTTAAAGATGCCGCTGCTTCTTCATTGTATGGTTCACGGGCCGCTAATGGCGTAGTGTTAATCAATACAAAACGCGGAAAATTAGGGAAACCTAAAATTGAATTTAGAACATCTTTAGGTTTAACGCCAACTTGGGCCACCGATAATTATGAAACAGCTGGCGTACAAGAGCAAGTAAATATGTTATATCGTATTTTCCATGATGTACGTACTTCAGCTAGTCAGAGCGAGGCGGCAGGAAATACTTATGCCTTAACGCAACTAAATACTAGGTTTAACCGTCATGGCTATCGTTTTACTACTGATGGAACAGGTCTAAATGCAAATGTGAATATTCTTGGTATGACCGATGGAATAGAGAACCGCGAAGGGCGGTATTTTGATTGGGAAGATGCACTTTTCAGAACAGCGAAATACCAAACTAACGATCTAGCTGTAAGTGGCGGTGATGAAAAAACGAAGTATTATTCTTCATTTTCTTATACCAGAGATCAAAGCAGAATCAAAGTGAACGATTTTGACCGATATTCGGGAAGGATTAACTTAAGCCAAAAAGTGGGTAAGTTTGTCGAAATTGGTTCTAACGTAAGTATTACCAGATCGGCCCAGAGCGGTTATAACGATACCCGTAATACCGGTTCAAATAGTTACTTCCAAACGAGAAATCTTTTATGGCCACTATATTGGCCTACCGATTATAAAACTGGTCAGCCTTTTACAGCCAGATACGGAAGTTTAGCACAGAATAACATCTACTATGATAATCAATGGGATAATAAATCGGTTACAAAGAGATTTGTGGCCAATCCTTATATTCAGGTAAATGTACTGCCTGAGTTAATAGTGAAATCTGTATTTTCTTATGATAACTCTCAGGTTAATGACCACATTTATTATAGTGCGCTTCATTTTAATGGCTTAACCAATAATGGAAGCATAAATGAAATTACAACAAACTATAATAAAATGGTTTCTTCCAGTACAGTTAACTACAGCAAACAATTTGGATTACATTCTATTAGTTTATTGGCGGGTTTTGAAGCTGAAAAAAATGTGGTCGATTTTCAAAGGGCTACAGGTGTTGATTTGGGTAGCAGCGAATTACAAAGTGTTTCAACTGCTGGTACTACTTCATCTTCAGCATATAATTGGGGGAACTCTATCGTTTCTGGTTTATCTCGTTTAGAATATAGTTTCAACCAAAAATACTTTATCACTTCTTCTTTGAGAAGAGATGGATCATCAAGGTTAGGCGATATTAATAGATGGGGCACATTTTGGTCTGTTGGAGCCTCATGGAAAATTAATAGTGAAGATTTTTTAAAAGAGGTATCATTTCTTGACAACTTAAGATTGAGGGGGTCATATGGTACAAATGGGACATTACCATCCAATAACTACGACTGGCGTGAGTTGACTTCATTTTCTAGTAAATACTTAGGCCAACCTGCAGCATTGTATGCTTCGCTTTCTAATCCTTTGTTAACATGGGAAAATAGTTACTCAACAAACATAGCCTTGGAGTTTGGTCTATTTAAAAGGATTACCGGTACCGTAGAGTTTTTTAATAGAGATACAAAAAATCTATTATTGGGTGTTCCGGTATCGATGACCACAGGATTTAGTTCCACATTAAGAAACATCGGGGAAATTAACAATAAAGGCATCGAATTTGATTTGAATGCTAATCTGATTAATAAAAATGGGTTTAAATGGGATTTAGGCATTAATGGATCATTTACAAGGTCTAAAGTAACCAAGTTGTACAAGCCTGAAGGCACAGCACGTGGAAATGATATTATATGGAACGACCCTACAGGTGGAGATGCAAGGGCACAGTTTCTGTATAGTGAAGGTTTATCAATGCTTAGTTTTTATGGTTATGAATGGGCTGGTGTAAATCCTGAAAATGGTAAAAATGTTTGGTATCTAAATGGAGCAACACCAGCAACAGGAACTACCGACTTTAATGGCAGACCTGCAACTTACAATTATAATGATGCCAACAGGGTAGTAATCGGCGATGGTAATCCAGATGTTTTTGGTGGGATTAATACAGACGTTGAATATAAAGGTTTTAGTTTAGGCTTAAACTTTATCTACAAATTGGGTGGGCAGATTTATGATGGTGCTTATAAGGATGTAGCTGATGATGGTTACTATTGGGAAAGAATCAGATCGCAAAGTTATTACGACAATATGTGGACTCCACAAAATACCTCAGGTACGCAGCCAAAACTTTCTGGAAATGACCTTACCGATGCGATGCAGTACAGTTCACGTCAATTACATAGCGCTAGCTTTTTAAGATTGAAAAATGTATTATTTGCTTATCGCTTTCCAGAGAGGATAGCATCTAAACTTGGTGCCTCAAATATTAGAGCATATTTTAATGGCTCTAACCTGCTTACATTTTCTAAATACAAAGAAGCAGATCCTGAGGTTGGAAATTATAGTACCAGAGGTTGGGAAACTCCGTTTGGAAAGACCTACACTTTTGGTTTAGAAGTTAGTTTTTAATATAGGAGATTCAAAATATGAAAAGAATAAATATACTACTGATCAGTATCTTCATGTTAAGCATACTATCATGTAAAAAGTTTTTAGATATGACGCCGAGTAATTCGGCCGATTCGAATAAGGCCATCCAAACACCGAGAGATGCACAGATCGTAATTAACGGTGTGATGAATCAGATGACAGATGCCTCATATTATGGAAGAAATTTCTTTCTATATGGCGATGTTAAAGGAGGAGATATGACTGTTTACTCGCAAGGTCGGGGCTTAGATGCATTATATAATTACAATCAAAATGCCAATACCAATAGTTTTTCTGGTTTTTGGTCGCAAATTTATTTTTGCATACTACAAACCAATTATTTACTTGAAGAAATAGTCAAACAAGAGGCTTTAGGCGCTACTGGTTTTGCTTCCTACAAGGGGCAGGCCTTAACTGCCAGGGCATTAATGTACTTCGATTTGGTGAGGTTGTATGGTAAAGCATATACTGATAATAATCAATCTTTTGGCGTTCCTTTAATATTAACAAGGCAAGGGTACGAAGCACAACCATTACGATCGACAGTAGAGCAGGTTTACAATCAGATTGTTAAAGATTTAAATGATGCAGCGCCATTGTTGCCAAAAACAAAAACAAATGGTTATATCAACTATTATTCAAATAAAGCCATCCAGGCGAGAGTATACTTATACATGAATGATATGCCGAAATCGCTTCTAGCGGCCGAAGAAGTTATTGGCGCCTCAGCTTTATATACATTATATACAAATGCAAATTGGGTCGATTCATGGAAAAGTCAATATGGATCTGAATCTATTTTCGAATTAGGTGTTAATCCTTTAGAGAACGATCTTGGCGCGGCTTCATTAGGCGTTTACCAGCGAAACAAGGGAGTGGGTACAACATCAGCGTTAGGTTTTTTCTATTCCAGTACAGACTTTTTAACCCGCTTAAATCAAGGAGCCAGTGATATACGACGTGGAGTAATGGCTCGGGATGAAAGTTCGGCGACAAGGTTAGGGGCCTTGTATAAATATAGTGGTAGCACAACCTTAGCTGGTGATAAAAGCACAGCGAATAATACAGCAGTTAACATTAAACTAATCCGTTTATCTGAAGTTTATTTAATTGCAGCCGAGGCAGCCCTTTCTACAAACACAACAAAGGCTGCCAATTATTTGAATGCCATACGTCAAAGAAATCCTTCTGCAGTACCAGCTACTCCAGCTACGGTTACGCTCGACATGATTTTAGATGAAAAAAGTAAAGAATTATATGGTGAAGGTCAGCGTTTCTTCGATTTAATCCGGACCAATAAGACAATTACCTATAATGATGAATTCGGCGGATTAACGATTAGCACCAGACCAAAAACAATTGATAGGACATTTAATAAAACAATTCTTCCAATCCCGCAGACGGAAATAAATGCGAATCCTGGAATAAAGGCACAGCAGAATCCTGGTTATTGAGCGACATGAATGATTTGCGTGAGCAAATCAATGCTGTCTGATTGATGAGGGAGGGCCCCTCGGTATCGGCTTACAGGAGCAGGTACCAAACCTCCTCTAAGCTGCTTGGATTAAGTGTCCTGGTAGTGAGCGTTAGAGGAAAAGGCATCTTAGAGGTGTCAGGTGAGTATAAAGAAGATGAATGCAAATGAACTGCCGAAGAGGCGTCGAAAGGATTAGATGATGTCAAAACTAAAGTACAGTAACACTTTATTATCAGCAGAGAGGATGACCTGTTTACCGTCTCTGTG
>NZ_SJSO01000001.1 GCF_004331735.1 Pedobacter psychrodurus | reverse complement strand
ATAAGTATCAAAGGTAAAACCAGGGTACACCGGATGGCTAATAAAGAGCTTAAAAGATTGCTGCATATGTGTGCATTATCTCTAATTCAACATAATGCGGAATTCAAAACATATTATAATAGAAAAAAGGATGAAGGGAAGCATAGCATGAGCATAATTAATGCTGTTAGAAACAAGATAGCACTAAGAGTTGCTGCAGTTATAAAAAATCAAGCCAGCTATAAAAATAACTATAATATGGCTGCTTAAAATTTGTTTTTATCATAACAATCATGCTGAATTTATTTCAGCATCTTTCCTGCTTTCCATTTTAGTCCCGATTTTCAATCGGGCGCTGCCATTCCCATCAGGTTTAAATCGCTGGGTTTGTCATTCTGAATGTAGTGAAGAATCTGCTACCGAAGAACCACAGAAGCTTTATAATGGCATAGGCGGTGATTTTTTGGAAAACAAGGTTCAGTTTTCATCTGCTACATCAGTCCCGCTTTCCCTACTGCCGGTAGAAAACCTGTGAAACAAGCAAGCATACCGTAAGTAAATAAAAACAGATGCTTAAATCGGCATTCGTTTAATCGGGTTTAGCTGGCAAGGTTTGTCATTCTGAACGCAGTGAAGACCTACATGGCTTCCTTGCGTTTGTTGAATTTATTTCAGCATCTTTTCTGCAAATAAGGCCCTGAAATAAATCCGATAGCTATCGGATCAGGGTGACGATCAATTTAAATGCTCATAAAAAAAGGTCTGTGAGGACACAGACCTTGGAGTTATATATTTAACCTGTAAGGTTTTAAAAACCTTACAGGTTTTTAGCCTGGGTTAAGCCAAATTCCTACCCGCATTTACAATACCAAACACCGTTCTTACCGCTAGCTTTTCTAAAGCCTGCTGGTCTTTCTCGTTCTGATCGTGTTGCAGTTTCTCTAAAGCGAAATGCTGAATCAATACCAACGGTAAAATAATCTTTTCGCGGGTTGCGATTGATTTTTTATCTACAGGATAATTAGCCATCAATGTTGGCTGTCCGGAGAGTTTTAAAAGCATTTCCTTAGCCAATTCGAATTCGTTATGCAGTTGAGTCCAAAAAGCACCAAACGCCGCATCTGCGGCTAAATGCGCGGTAATTGTGAAATCTGATTTGCTCATACTCATCATACAGTTATCTACAATGGTTTTCAGATAATCAGAATCCTGATAAACTTTTACTACTTTATCCCAGTTACCTGCTTTCTCCTGACTTTTCAAAGCCGTTCCCATTCCATAAAAACCAGGAACGTTCTGTTTTAGCATGCTCCAGGCGGTAACAAAACTAATGGCTCTTAAATCTTCGAGTTTCATTTCGCCACCACCATTTCTCTTTACCGGGCGACTGCTAATGTTAGCTTGCGATAATAATTTCAAAGGAGATAACTTCTCTAAATAACTTACAAATAATGGATGCTCACGCAAGTCGACAAAAGCCTTGTAACTTTCTTCAGCCATCTCATCAAGCAAGGTTTTATTTTCAGGATCTAAAAGAATATTGTGTTTTTCTTTCAGTCCAGAGGTCAATCCGGCGTTGATTAATTGTTCGATATTAAATTCAGCACTTTCTACCGAACCATATTGTGAACTAATGGTTTGCCCCTGAACGGTCAATTGCATGTTCTTATTCGCAATTTCTTTACCCATTGAAGCGTAAAAACGGTGCGTTTTACCTCCACCACGCGCAGGGGGGCCGCCACGTCCATCAAAAAATGCCAACTGAATATTGTGTTTAGCAGAAACCGCCGATAGTGATGTTTTACCATTGAAAATAGACCAGTTGGCCATCAAATAGCCACCATCTTTGGTACTATCAGAATAACCCAGCATAATATCCTGCTTATTCCCTCTACTTGCTAAATGTGCTTTATAAAACGGATTACTGTAAAGCGTATCCATAATTGCAGCGGCTCCTTTTAAATCGTTAACGGTTTCAAAAAGCGGTACAAAATCAATCGTCAAAGATTCTTTACTCCAGCCATTCCAAAGGAAAAGTTCGATCAATTGCAAAATATCGCTCGCTTGCTGGCAATTACTGATAATAAAACGGTGACAGGCTTTTTCGCCGTTACGTCTTTGAATGCCTTTAATTTCTTTGATTACTTCAATCGTATCTTTTGTCAGGGCATCGGGCTCACTAGCGTAAACGATGGTTGCCTCTTTAAAAGAAATTAAGGCTAATTTCTCTGCTTCTGATAATTTATCATAATCGGTAGGATATAAGGAAGAAATTGGCTTATTGGCTCGGCAATAGGCATGTACATTTCTAAGTACACGGCTATCCTGACGGATATCTAGCGAAGCGAAGTAGTTGCCATATAAATCTATCTTACGGATCAGATCGTTAACCAGGTCAACAAACAAACCTTCATGTTCGGCGAACAACGTTTCTTTAATTTTATTCAGGTTATCCCTTAACTCATCAGAGATATCCTGAAGCTCACAGGTCTGATCGAATGCATTTAGATACAGTACATCATGTAGTTTTGCAATATTTTCTTCAACGCCTCTAAAAGTAATACGGCGTTTAATTACCCTGAAATCGCGGTAGTAACAACGGAATAGAATTTGGCGCAACATTTTAGAAACTTCTAAAGTGGTTTCAGCGTGAATGTTGGGATTTCCATCTCTATCTCCTCCTGGCCAGAAACCTAGCTCTAAAATTTTCTTGGTTTCCAGGTTATATTCATCCAGGTTCTGATCTATTTCTTCCTGAATATTTGCCGCAGCAAAGTAAAATGTATTTTCTAAGAACCAGGCAAGGTTTAAGGCCTCATCAACTGGTGTTGGCGATTTTTTGTTAAAAAACGGTGTTTTACCCAATTGCTGTAACAACGAGTTCATCGAGGTAAGGTCGTTATCTCTAATGGCCTTCGTTAAATCGGTAATAATGGCCAATACACTTCCAGGATAAAACTGTGTTGGGTGTGCGGTTAAAACCAAACGAAGCGAAAGTTCATCAATCAACTTCTCAATTTTTGATAACATCGGTTTGTTATCAGCATTCTTTTTTAAGATAAATGCTAATGTACTCTGCTCGTCGGTTGTATTGAGTTTGGTAAAAGAAGCATCTTCTACAGCATCAAAAAGTACCACCTGACGTTCGATATACTGAATGAAGCGAAAGAGTAGGTCTACAATATCCTTTCGCTCGGTATAACTGGTATACTTGGCGAAAAATTCTTCGATAATCTGTGCAGGTTTTTCTCCGTTTGCAATACCCTCTTCACAACTCTTAAAAAACAACGGAAGTAGTGTTCCGGTGTCTTTAATTTTGTAAAAAGGCAAGGTGAGAAATAAACTGTTAAACAGTTCAAATTTTGAGATTACCTCATCATTAAAAATAGATTCTCGTTGCGTAGTTAAACGAAGTTTAGGCATAGCTTATGCAATAGTTTTGTATACCGTAATACTACAAAAAATGCATAAGGTATTAAAATTCTAAGGCTTACAATTTGGAAAATTGTAGAATAAATTTTAATTTTAGAATCTTATTTGGCTACTGTGTGGTTAAGTAAGAACATTTGCAATGTTTAAGGGCATTGCATTGATTGTTAATTTTTTGGGTTAAAACAGCCGATGTAATAAAATACACCGGCTGTTTTTGTTTTTTGCCATTATTTAGGCGATTTCTTTACAAATTTTAGTGTGCATCGGTCACAATGTTTGCATTCTTCTTAAATTTTTGAAGATACAGCAGAGGTATTGAGAACAACATAATCAATCCGGCAACCCAGTAAGCATCATTATAAGTAAGCAACATGGTCTGTTTAATTACAGAACCTTCTATCGCTTTCATTGCCATTAGTTTTGCATCAATAAATGATGCACCTTTAGCCATAAAATTACTGGTTAAGCCATTTAAACGTTGCACAAAAGCAGCATTATATTCATTTATGTTAGCCAACAAATTACTTCTATGGAAACCTGAGCGTATATGAATCAAAGTTGTTAAGGCAGCGATCCCGAAAGAACCTCCCAATTGCCTGCTCATATTGTTTAAGCCAGAACCTTGTCCAATTTCAGGTCCAGATAAATCTTGCATCGCCAAAGTGGTTAGCGGAACGAATAGCAGTGCCATTCCGAAGCCCCTAATTACTAAAGGCCAAAAGAAGTCGCCTGTTCCCGATGCCAGCGTTGATTTACTCAACATCCAACAGAACACGAAAAATAAAAACATTCCCCCTGTGGCCATAAATTGTGCAGGTACGCCCTTCTTGAGCATAATACCAATGAAAGGCATCATCGCAATGGTACAAATACCTCCAGCAATAAATAGCTTTCCGGTTTGTAAAGGCGTAAATCCTAATAGATTCTGCGCAAAAACAGGAAACACAAACACTGAGCCGTACAACCCAAACCCTAAAATGAAGGAGGTAAACATCCCGATAGAAAAACTTCGCTTCTTCATAATTCTAAGGTTTACAATAGGATGGTCGGTACTTGTTTCTCTCCAAATAAATAAGAGCAATCCAAAAACTGACATTACAGCCAGGGCGGTAATATATGGTGTTGAAAACCAGTCTTCGCTTTCGCCTTTTTCTAATAAAGTTTGCAAACTGCCTACCGAAATTGCCAATAAAGCAATACCCCACCAATCAACCGGTTTTCCTTGCCCGTCCTTGGGCGTCTCTCGAATAAAGGTTATGGTACAGTAGGCGGCGAGGATTCCGACGGGAATATTTACATAAAATATCCATGGCCAATCTGCTATTTCTAAAATATAGCCGCCAATGGTTGGACCAACCGTTGGACCAACAACTGCCCCTAAACCAAATAGTGCCGTTGCAATACCCACATCTTCACGTGGCCAGGTTTCTATTAAGATAGCCTGAGCAGTAGAAATTAACCCCCCACCCGCTACACCTTGTAAAATCCTGAATAATATGAGCTCGTTTAATGATGTTGCATTACCGCATAAAAATGAAACGAGTGTAAAAACGATAATTGAGGTTAAGAAATAATTTTTACGCCCGAAACGACTCCCCAACCATCCCGACATTGGCAGGATGATTACATTCGCAACGGCATAACCAGTAGATAACCAGGCGATATCCTCCAAGGTAGCACCCAGGTTTCCCTGTATTTGAGGGATTGCTACGTTTACGATTGTTGTATCAATCAGCTCCAATAAGGAAGCTGTGATAACCGTAAAAGTAATAATCCACTTTTTTAAACCTACTTCGGCCATTTTAAATATTATTTAGTAGATACTGAAGCTTTAACGCTCATACCTGGACGTAACTTAGCCAACAGTTCTTTTGATGGATGGATTTTGATTTTTACCGGAACACGTTGAACAACTTTAACGAAGTTACCAGTAGCATTATCAGGAGGTAATAAAGATCCCTTAGCACCGGTAATTGGAGAGAAATTATACACTTCACCTTCAATTTTTTCGTTTGGATAAGCATCAACTTCGATTTCTACTTTAGAACCTTTTTTAATTTTCTCTAATTGAGTTTCTTTAAAGTTTGCGGTTACATAAATACTTCCGTCATTCACTACAGAGAATAAAGATTGACCAGCTTGAACCAATTGTCCTTTTTGAACATTCTTTTTAGAAACAATACCTGTTGCCGGAGCTTTGATATCAGTATATGATAATTGAAGCTTAGCAAAATCGATATCACTTTGGCGTTGGCTGATTACATTGCTACTCACTGCCAATTGCGATTGCGTAGTACCAACTTGTTTAACCGCAGCATTATATTGATCTTGCGCTGCGCGGTATGCTGCCAGAGCAGATTGTCTTGCTGCTTCTGCAGACTCCTTACTAGCCTTAGCCTGATCGAAAGCTTGTTGTGTTATCGAACCGTCTTTCACCAGGTTTTCATAACGGTTATAATCTTTCTGCGCTAAATTTACTTTAACATTTGCCGCCTGAACATTTGATTTTGCTGCATCAACGTTTGCTTTTGCGGTACCAGTATTGGCTTGCGTAGCTACAATTTGTGATTCTGCAACACCAACCCCTGCACTTGCCCCTTTCTGACCAGATTCTGCTTGTTCTAATTTAACTTTGTAATCGTTGTCATCCAGTTTCACTAAAACCTGTCCTTCGGTTACATGCGTATTTTCTTCAAAATTAATAGCAGCAACATAACCACCAACACGGGCAACAACAGGACTGATATCGCCATCAATCTGCGCATCATCCGTATCTACATGTTTGCTATAATAATTCCATTCTACAATCCCGAAGATTATACCTATAACTAGTAAAACACCTAAAATGATGGGCACTACTAGGTTCTTTTTTTTCTTTTCAGTTGTCATTGCTGTATTTATTGCGTTATTTTTCCTGTTGATTTTAATAGTGTATAGTAAGCCAAACCTGCGTCTGCCTTAGCTATCTCTAAGTTTATTTTTGCCTGATACAATAAGGTTTCTGCATCGATACGATCGGTAACCGAAGCCACATTGTTTTTGTATTTAGATGCCAATAACTTATCGTTTTCGGTTGCTTGTGCGATTGAAGTTTCCAATACCTGGATTTTGTTCATTGCCACCTGGTAACCTTGAAAGTTTTTGTTGATATCTGTTTTTACCTGATCAGATAATATATCTTTCTGAATGGTAATTTCACTTTGTTGAATCTTCGCTTCGCTTACCTTATTCTTGTTGGTCCAAAGGTTTCCGATATTCCAGGAAACCGTTGCACCTAATGTGATGGGCATTAAGTATTGGTTTGTTGGTGGAATAAAGTTTCCACTAGGGTTAATGTAATATAGGTTTGCTCCAACACCAACGGTAGGTAAAGTATTTGCTTTAATGGTTTTAATGTTAAAATCGGCAACTTTGTTTTGTACATCAAGTTGTTTTAGCTCCTGGCGATTAGTCAATGCCTGGCCAATGTATTCATTTAAAGCGCCTGGTGTCTTTAATCCCAGGGTTGGATCAACAATTTTAACTTCGGTATCTTCTGGTAAACCCAACAGAATATCTAGGTTGTAATTAATTACTTTGCGGTTGCTCTCGATATCCATTTGTGTTAGCGTAACATTTGCCTGTTGCAATTGGAAACGTAACACATCGTTTTTGGTTACAATTCCTTGTTCGAAGAAACGTTGTGCCTGTTTAATCTGCGCGGCAATTGATTCTAAATTTTGATCAACCACTTTTCTACTCTGCAATACTTTATATAAAGAATAATAGGTATTGATTACAGCATAGGTGATTTCTTCTTTACTTTTATCGGCATCTAAACGTGCAACATCTGCCAGTAATTTGGTCGATTCTTTTGCGTACCTTAATTTACCTCCACCGTACACCAATTCTTGTACGGCAGCAGTTCCTACAAAAGCATCAGCTCTTTTAGGTAATTGCAATGATGATCCTCCACCAGGCAAAGTAAAAGTACTTGTTGGAATTTCAGCGTGGTTGTACATAAAGCTTGCATTTGCGGTAGGCAAAACATTGTCTTTTACAACCTCCAGCTGTGCAACAGCCTGATCGATTTTATTCTGAGAAAGTTTTAAGTTTTTACTATTGGCTATGCCAAGTTCTATTGCCTGATTGATATTTAATTCTTTCGAGCTCTGTGCAAATAAAGCTGCCGGAATTAATGACGCCGCAAGCATTAATCTAATTGATCTGGGTATCATTTTTTTGTTGTTAAATAAACTGTTGTTAGATCTTGTAAGTGAGCTATTGCGCGCTCCTTAATAATTTTTTTGTCTTTCGGATTGTTCAGGTCGAAGTTTGAGCAAGGCATTACCTTGTTAGGCGAAATCACAACATTGGTTATGGTGCCCATAATGGTGGCGATTACCATCCTCACGTCCACCTTGTTAAAAGTCCCATCTTCAATCCCATCGGTAATAATGCGATCGATAAGCTGCATGTTGTGACTCATGGCATCCTTAATTTTATCGTACATTTCTGGTCTTTGGGTTAAAGACAGCTCTCTATGCATCATTTTATGAAATGCAGTGTTATTCAGAATCCTGTTTACATAGCCCTCTATCACTCTGTGCAATTTTTCTAATGCCGAAATCTTATCTTCATTGATGATTTTTAACTGAGATCCAAAGCTTGCAATACGCTCGTTCATAATCTCTACAAAAACACCTTCCTTAGAACCGAAATAATAATTTATCATCGCCATGTTCGCTCCAGATTCTTTCGCAATCTGGCGAGTGGAGGTCCCTTCATACCCCGTCTCGCAAAACAGCTTTTCGGCTGCCTCAAGAATGGCCTGTCTTTTATCTACTTTTTCTGTTTTCATTTCTTTTTTGACGGCACAAAATTAATCAAACGATTGATTAATTTCCAAATGTTTCCCCACTTCTTTTACATTATCTTGATAAAACCCTAATTTTAAATGAAATAATCACCCTTCACAATGAAAAATAAGTTCTTCTTAGCCTTAATATTCTCTTTTGCCCTATGGTTCTTATGTTCATTTATTGGTATCGAAAGAAAAATTCAACAAAGTTGGATCAGGATTAATTTGCTTGGTTACCCGACCGAAAGTATTAAGGTTGCCGTATGGGCGAGCAAAACAGGTGAAATACCTGCCCAATTTGAAATTGTAGAAAAAGAGACCAATCAGGTTGTTTATACCTCAACCAATATTAAAAGCTTTGGAAGCTATGGACCCTTTAACCAAACTGCTAGATTAAATTTTAGCGATTTTAAAAGCTCAGGAAAATTTTACATCCGTGCAAATGGTATTGTTTCTCCCTTATTATTGATCAATAATAACGTTTATGAAGGTGCAGCTGATTTCTGCTTACAATATATGCGGCAGCAACGGAGCGGTTTTAATCCATACTTGAAGGATAGCTGCCACACTCATGATGGCTTTGTTTTATACGGATCAAAAGCAGGTATTAAAGACAGCACACATTTTGATGCTTCGGGTGGGTGGCACGATGCAAGTGATTATTTACAGTATTCAACTACCTCAGCAAATGCAACCTATCATTTATTAATGGCGTATCGCGATTTCCCCCAGGTTTTTGGCGATCAGCAACAAGCAAACGGCTTAGACGGGAAAAATGGCAGAGCAGATATTTTAGACGAAGCAAAATGGGGTTTGGATTGGTTGCTGAAAATGCATCCGCAAAAGAACATCATGTTTAACCAACTGGCCGACGACCGTGATCACATCAGCATGCGGATTCCAAAAGAAGACAATCAATATGGAAAAGGATTTGAACGCCCGCTTTACGTTATTACCGGCGAGCCGCAGCAACGCGGTAAATTCATAAACAATACCACGGGAACCTCTTCTACAGCGGCCAAATTTACAAGTGCTTTTAATTTAGGATCGGTTTTGTTTAAAGAAGTAGATGATGATTATGCCAAATTACTTTTTAAAAAGGCCAAAACAGCCTATAAATTTGCATTACAAAAACCTGGGGTAACGCAAACTGTATCTGTAAAATCGCCATACATTTATGCTGAAGAAAATTGGGTTGACGATATGGAACTGGCCGAAACATCATTCAATTTTGGAAGAGAAAAGATCGATCAAAAGAAAATAAAACTGGCGTTAAACTATGCTCAACAAGAAAGCATCACACCCTGGCTACAAAAAGATACCGCAGCGCACTATCAATATTATCCTTTCATCAACCTTGGTCATCATGAAATTGCCAAACAAGATTCGAAAGATAAAACAGCTATTACCTATTATCTACAGGGAATAAAGCAAGTTTGGAACCGAGCGAAAAACAATTCTTTTTACCGCGGTGTTCCGTTTATTTGGTGCAGCAATAACTTAACCGTTGCCTTCGCCATGCAGTGCAATTGGTATGCTGCCCTAACTGGTGATAAAACTTATGCCGAGCTGGAACAGGCCAATTTCGACTGGCTTTTTGGCTGTAACCCTTGGGGAACGAGTATGGTTTATGGCTTGCCGCAGTGGGGAGACACGCCTACTGACCCACATTCTGCCTTTACGCATTTAAAGAGTTACCCCATTAATGGCGGTTTAGTTGATGGTCCTGTTTACACCAATATTTATAAAAGTTTAATCGGGATCAAATTAAATGATGCTGATGAATATGCAGACTTTCAGAGCGACCTAGCCGTTTACCATGATGATTATGGCGATTATAGCACCAACGAACCCACAATGGATGGAACAGCATCACTGATTTATTTATTAGCAGCTAAAGAAACGCAGGCTAATCCCCTACCCGACTATAAAACCTATAAACTGGGCGCTAACATTCGGGGCGATTCTACCCAAAAGAAGGTCTACCTGGTTTTTACTGGTGATGAATATGCCGATGGCGGTGAAAAAATAAGCAAAGTGTTGGCACAAGAGAAAGTTAAAGCATCCTTTTTTCTTACCGGAAATTTTTATCGGAACCCAAATTTTCATTCATTGATCAAAAAACTAAAAAACGGTGGGCATTACCTCGGACCACATTCTGACAAACATTTATTATACTGCGATTGGATTAAACGCGATAGCCTTTTGATTGCAAAAACAGACTTCGAAACTGACCTAAACAACAATTACCGGGCAATGGCAAATTTTGGGATTAACAAAGAAACAGCGCGATATTTTTTACCCCCATACGAATGGTACAACCAAACCATAGCCAACTGGACCAAAGCACAGGGCTTACAGTTGATTAATTTCACTCCAGGCACCCGGTCTAACGCTGATTATACCTATCCCGAAATGGGAAAAAGTTATAGATCGAGCGATGAGATATATCAATCGATTACTATTTTTAACGAAACAAAACCGAATGGTTTAAATGGCTTTATCTTATTGTTGCACCTTGGCACCGATGCTAAGCGGACTGATAAATTTTATAACAGGCTGGCAGAATTGATTACTTATCTGAAAAAGGCTGATTATAAATTGGCTAGAATTGATAATTAATTAGAATATTGGGCATAATGACAAATTAAAATTTAAAATAAATATTAACTTTGCCTCCAAATAACAAAAAACATGAGTGTACAAGAGAACAGCAGCAATAATTTCAACTGGTTATATTATGCTTTAGGTTTATTCTTCGGAGTTTTAACTGGGGCAATCATTACGCAAAACTATATTTTCGCTTTATTAGGTGGTGTTTTAGGTTTGTTAACAGCGGGCTTATTTTTAAACGCTATCGTAAAAGGAAGAAAATACTAGTTTTTAGTTCTTTTATACCATTAGATCCTTTTAAGGATTAAAAATTCATTCCACAGCAAATGAGACCATTATGATTTTACGAATAGCTGTAAAATCATGATTGCTCATCGCTACTGAAAACAAAAACCTACAAATGAAAAATATCTTCATTGTTGTTTTCGCTCTTCTTTGTTTTAGCGTTAAGGCCCAACAGGGTCCTGCCGCTGAAGTAAAATTTCCTGTTGCAGACCCAAGCCCTGCAGATATTGTTTATTTTCCGCTTAATGCCCCAAAGGCAAAAGCTGGTGAGGCAACAAAACCGGTTATCAAAATCGTTTATTCGCGTCCACAGAAAAAAGGACGTGATATTTTTGGCGTTTTAGAGCAGTATGGGACTGTTTGGCGTTTCGGTGCCAACGAAAGCACAGAGGTTCGTTTCTTTAAAAAAGTAAACATTGGCGGCAAGAAAATCAAAGCGGGTACGTATAGCTTATTCGCCATTCCAAACAAAGATACCTGGACCATTATTGTAAATAGCGAAACCGATAAATGGGGTGCTTTTACTTATAATCAGGCTAAAGATATTGTTCGGGTAAATGTTCCGGTTAAAACACTGGCTAAACCAATCGAATATTTCTCTTTAACCTTTACAGAGATTAGTGGAGGTGCCAATCTGGTTATTGGCTGGGATAGAACGCAAGTAGAATTACCAATTAATTTTTAAGTCAAAACATAGAAAAATATAAAGTCCCGGTTATGGCCGGGACTTTTTTGTTTTAATCGTTTTTTTTAATTTTTTTCCCGCACCTGTGATTAACGGCCTTAATTTGAAACCAGTTTTTTAGCCTCGCTTTCGTTGCTGATAAAGACTTTGTAAACCTGAGTAATTTTCCATTCGCCTTCTTTATCTTTTTCCATGATGACAAAGTTTTGCTGTGCACCATCGAATAATTCGTAATTAATATCTACTCGGGCAATTACCAGGGCATCGGTTTCAGAAACAATACTAGAACTGATATTGCAATCGCGCTGAATTACGCCTTCGTTTTTCTTCATTTGGTTTAACACATCACTCGCTTTATGTTTAATTACCCTTACATCTCTATTCGAAGTAAAAACAGCATCCTCGCTTAAAACAGCTTTTAACTTTTTATAGTCAGAATTCATGTAGCTGTCCATGTAATAATTGATAACTGATTTATGGCTTGCAGTTGGTTTTTCAGCTGCAAAAACATTATTTGTGATTGTAATACCTAGTAATAAAATCACTAAAGCTTTTAGTTTCATAACTATCTGTGTTTTTTTATTAAATGTCGGCTGGAATAAAGAAAAATAATATGCCGATAACACCGTAATGCTGAGGTAACTAAAATGTGATAAAATGAAAAGGTTATGTTATAGTTTGGCGATTTAAACTATAACATAACCTTCAATTCGAATTTTAAATTTATTACGGGTTTTGCTGTCCGGTTAACCCGGAATTAGCTTCCATTTCTGCCCTTGGGATTAAAAACTGCCATTTAGCATCTCCGGCAGGTATCGTTAATGTTCCTGCAACAGAAGCAGAAACATAGTTAGGAACAACCGTTCTATCAAGTGGTAAGTTTAAACGTTTTAAATCTAACCACCTGTGGCCTTCTCCCCAAAGCTCAATTCTTCTGTTAAAAAGAATCTCGTCGATTAAGGCCTGCCCTATATTTATGGAGATTACCGCACTTGGGTCTCTCTGTTTAACAAGATCAAACAAAACGGTTCTGGCTGCAGCCTCACTTCCCGGAGTTTTTGCATAAGCTTCGGCTAAAATAAGGTACATTTCTGAGGTCCGCATTAAAGGAACGTCGCCTAAAGACGGGCCGCCCACTTCCTTAACTGAAAATTTACGGCTCATATAGGCTTGGCGAACGAAATTTGTGGCTGGCAGCGGAAAATTTGCCACAGTTGGCACTGGTTCCCACATCTTCTTCCGAACATCTGTAGCTGATATCTGATTGTATAATGCTGAATTAATCCTTTTCGGATTTCCACGCATAAAGCTAGTATTTGCGTTGTAAGCAATCTGCGCAAAATACGCCCCAAATGTATCACCCTGATCTAATGTTGGCATAGAAGACCATATAAACTCGCCTAATGTAGCATTATTAAAGCCCGCCTGATAATCGGTAACAGACAATAGCGGGTATTGATTGGCATCTACAATATCTTTGGCGTATTTAATGGCATTAGGATAATCTTGCATAACCAAGGCAACCCTTGCTCTAATGCCTTTTGCTACTGCAGCACCTGCATGGCTTTTATTCGAAGCTGTTGCATTGAGCGAAATAGCAGTTTCTAGGTCGCCAACAATTGCCGAATACACACTTTCTACCGTTGCCCGTGGTTTATTGGTATCGGTTGAGGCCAATAAAAGTGGTACACCAAGTTGGTTGTTCGGTTTCGCTGCCGCATCGTAACGTTTACCAAAAAGCTGTACCAAACCAAAATAAGCATAACCTCTTAAAGTTAGGGCTTCAGCTTTAACGGTGTTTTTATCAGCAGCTGCGCCCGAGGCCTGATCAATATTATCGATGATGTAATTCACATTTCCGATAATACGGTAATAAGTACGGTACATATATTCCAGCATGGTACTATTATCGGTACGGTGGCTAATCCAGGAGCCTCCATCAGAAGTATACCAGTTTGATGAAGATATACCAATATCTTCACCCATAAAATCCATGTAAAGCATTATGCCACCTACACCGGGTTTATTCTGGGCCGCTGTTGATACCACCGTCGTAGTACGCTCGTACATATATCGGTAAACGCCATTTAAGGCGATTTTTGCATTTGCCGCCGACGTGAATACAGATGAATTATCAACCTGATCTGTCGGTTTTGTTTCTAGATAATCTTTTTTACATGCCGTAATGCTTAATAGACTGAAGCCTGCAAAAAGTAAATATTTTTTATATTTCATGATAGTAGCTTTTAAAGTGAAACATTGATTCCGAAACTAATCATCCGCGAAGGCACGTAATTAGTTGTATTTAAACCCGTAAACGATTCGGTCGGATCCATTCCTTTGCGTTTAGATATTAAGCCCAGGTTTTCGCCTGCCGCAAATACCCTAACATTGCTTAATGTTGCTCCTTTAATCCAGCTTTGTGGTAAAGAATAAGATAAATTTACGTTACGGAAAGCAATATAAGAGGCATCGACCAACCAACGGCTAGAGATACCATTAAACTGGGCTGAGCGTCCAATATCCAATCGTGGTATATCAGTAACCTGGCCAGGTGTCATCCACGAATTTAGTGCATCAACATGCAAAGACGAACCGTAGGTGGTAGCCATTAGCCCCTGGTAATTCTGATCATAGAATTTACCTCCTATTTGGTAGGTTATTAGGAATGACAGTCCAAAGTTTTTATAGTTAAAAGTATTGGTAACCGATCCATACAAATCTGGAATAGCAGAGCCTGAATAATCAGAACGTGCATTATTAATATCGGTGGTTAAAACACGACCATTTACGGTACGAAGATTGGTTGTTACACCTGCATTTGGCTCAAATAAAGCCGAACCATCTAACGGGTCTACTCCAGCCCATTGGCGCAGATAGTAAGCATAAATGTCGCGTCCAACTTCAAGTCTTTTTGTTCCACTGGTTACTGTTGGCGTTTCTGCCGGCATTTTGGTGATTTTGTTTTTTAACCAAGACCAATTGCTTAATAAGTTCCAGTTGAAGTTTTCAGATTTTAAAATATCGCCGCTTAATTGCAAATCGATTCCTGTATTGTACATAGAACCAATATTGCGACGGATCGAAGTGATTGGATCAGACAATGGCTGTGGTACCGCAAACAATAAGTTTGATGAACCACGTTTAAAATACTCGATCTCACCCTTCAAGCGGTTTCTAAATAAACCAAAGGCTATCCCGGTATTAAAAGTGTTCACCGATTCCCATTTTAAATTGGGTGTTGCGGCTGTGGCCAATAACAAGCCTGGCTCGCTACCATTGTTCCATCCTAACTCATAAAAAGCCTGGTAATTGTAGTAAAGGCTATTGTGCTCAACAAGCGTTGCATCAATTAAATTATCATTTCCTACTTCACCATACGAAGCCTTCAATCGTAAATCGTTAATCCAGTCCATGTTTTTCATGAAATCTTCTTTATTGATTGCCCATGATGCTCCAGCCGAGAAAAACGTTCCCCATCTCGATTTTGATGATAAACGGGAAGTACCATCACGACGGATAGAGGCATCTACAAAATATTTCTCCAAATAGTTGTAACCTACTTTACCGAAATAAGATTCTACGCGATAAATATCTTTATATCCTCCAGCGTCACTCGGGGTTACAAAATTCGGGAATTCTGTATTTCCATCTAAAATCTGGCTTTGTTTAGTTGCACTTAACCTGCGCCAATCGTAATCGTAGTTTTCATGTCCGGCCAAAGCATTTACACTATGATTGCCAAATGTTTTGCTGTACGATAATACCTGATTAAACGTATAACTCTGTGTTGGCGTGCTCCGTTTAGTAGATGAACCACCAACGGTACTTCCATCACCCACAACCGGGTTTCGGTATTCGCTGCTGTAAGCATTAATAAAATCGATACTGAAAGTCGGTTTAAAAGTAAAATCTTTTAAAAACTTGATCTCGGCATATGCCCTACCATTTAAGGCCAGCCTACGGCTCAACACATCATTTAGCAAAGTCTCATAAATCACATTTCGACCAGCTAAAGCACCTTGTGGCCTATTAACGGAACCAGGATTTCCTCCGTAGTCATACCATTGTTCGCCAGTGGTGGTTAAAACCGGATTGCCATTGGCATCAAAAGCATGTACAGGATAAATAGGACCAATAGTTCTGGCAAAATTGAAAACATTCACAAATGCAGAGGCGCTACCTGTTGAGGCATCTTGGGCTAAATTTCCGTTCGATAAGCTTCCCGATAGGTTTACCCCTGTTTTTAACCAAGGTCGTAATTGTGTGTTGGCATTAACGCGGACATTAAACCGCTCGAAATCGGTTTTAATTAAATAACCATTATCCTTCAGGTAATTCATAGAGAAATAATAGTCTGTTTTTTCATTTTTCGCACTTGAGTTAACATTAAACTCGGTGCGTTTGCCTATACGAGAGGCTTGCTTAAACCAATCGAAGTCATCGTAACGCAATTGTGCATTAGGATTCAATTTACCATCTACACCTACAATCTGGTTGTTTGGCACATTAAAAGGATTGTATACCAATTGCCCTTGTATTGTATTAGAAGCTTGCGTAGCTGCCGCCGACTCGCTTATACCAGTTCCGGTTGCTGGGTATACCAGACTGTTTTTTAAAGCCTGCCACATTAATGGATAATAATCTAAAGCACTTGCCCTATCATATTCGGGTATGCCGCGTTTAGAAAAGCCCTGATTATAAGTTGCATTTAATGTTGGTGTACCCGATTTACCCTTTTTTGTGGTAATAATCACCACGCCATTTGCAGCCCTCGAACCATAAAGTGCCGATGAGGATGCATCTTTTAGCAACGAAATACTTTCAATGTCGTTGGCATTAATATCGCCAAGCTCGCCATCATAAACCGACCCATCTAATACAAAAAGAGGGCTATTTGATGCCGATATAGAACCAAATCCACGGATACGGATGGCCGAACTACTCCCTGGCTGGCCGTTTCCAGAAGTGGTTACCACACCAGGCGCAACGCCCGATAGGACATTGGTTACATTCGTGATAATCCGATTGTCTAATTGCTTCGCACTCAAAGTAGCCACAGAGCCTGTAATGGCCTCTTTCTTGCTTGTTCCATAAGCTACAACAATTACATCCTGCAGATTTTTAGAAGATGAAACCATGCGGATATTTAACGTTTCGCCTGTGATTTTTACTTCCTGCTCGGTGTAACCAACATAGCTTAGTACTAAACTCTGTGCATTTGCAGGTACCGAAATCGAAAAGGTTCCTTGCCCGGTGGTTTGGGTTAGTTGTGCGGTTCCTTTTATTTTTATAGATACGCCGGGCAATGGTAAGCCATCATCCGCATCAACCACTTTTCCGGTAATTGTTCTATTCTGCGCTAAGGCATTAAAATAAGACAAAACCGTCACCATTAAAATCAATAGTAATTTTTGTTTCATGTTTGGGAATAAATAGTTAGTAATTAATTAGTTCAGTAGGTTCTTAGCAGATGTGCACGAAACCAAATCAATAAGCAATTTAGGTGCTGTGAAAATCCAAAAATGTGCGAAAATCACCATTGTGGATAGAAAGAGGCTTTAAACGCAAAAAAGCAAACCCCAATCCTGGCAGTTTGCTTTTTTAATCATTATTAACCTAAACAGGAAAAAACTTCTACAAATTGTCCTGCAAGAGCTTCAAAAATAGTTTCATCCTAACATTCAAAATATGCAGAAATCACTATTTATACTTTAATTCAACCTACTCTTTCTATATTTTAGCGGGGTAATATTGAACGTGTGCTTAAATAACCGGATGAATGAGCTTGGGCATTCAAACCCTACTAAACCTACTATTTCATTTAAGGAATAAGGGGTAGTTTGCAATAGTTTTTTAGCCCGGTTTAATCTTAACTGCACTAAAAACTGGTATGGGCTAATTTCATATGCTTCCTTAAATGTTCTTAGCAAATGGTTAACGGATAAACATGCCTGTTCGGCAATATTTTCTAATGTTATATTTTGATTGTAATTACTGCTAATGTATTCTTTAGCGAGTGTTAATCTTTTTAAAACCTCTTCGCGGGTTTTTGTTTTGATAAAGCTGAGTTTATCCAATTTCTGAACCACCTCTTTATCATAAATTTTATAATAGTTTAAAAGGCAGTGATACAGATATTCATTAATCAGTATTTCGTCTTTCAAACCTTTATCGAGCTGACTTTTCAAATGCAATACATTAAACCGCATATCGCCAGAAAACGGATAAAGTGATTCGATAAACGGAGGTGTTCCTTTGGCCTCTTTTCCATCAAGTAAATTTTCGTTGCTGCTCGAAAAAGTACGATGAAAATCTTTAATGAAATTTTCGCCAAAAGAAACAGAAAATGTATTTACTGGACTTATCGAATCTATTTTGCTGCAAAAATTTGTTCCGGCATTTACAACGGCAAAAGTATCTGGGTAAATGCTAAACTTACGCTTGTTAATTTCACAATCCTCAGTTCCGTTAAAAACAAATTTAATGGTATAAGCATCGTTCTGTTGCTCGTAAAGCGCTTCACAGGTGCTTTCGCTTATAATTTTATTCCTATTGCTTAATTCTTTTACGTACCTCATCACATTAATCCTCATTGTAGTTACGCTGTTCCAATATGATAAAATGATTACCATAAGGATCAGAAAATTCGATACTTAAACCCTCACTTAAGTAAGCTGGCCTATTTTTAAAAATAACCCCTCTCGATTTTAGCCTGCAATAATCTTCTAAACAATCATCGCTGGTTAATACAATTTTATTGGTTTGATTTTGATGCTTCTGTTCCGACAGGAAAATATTGATCTCATGATCTGCCTTAACCATTATTCCTTTTTCTTTTGCAGAAATCATGATCGATTCTGTAGGCATGCCCAAACAATTGGCATAAAATGCATCTGCATCATTTAGTTGCTTTACTTGCACATAAAAGAATTTTGCAGAATGGTTCATTGCCTCGTTTAATTGTATGATGTAAAATTAAACTGAAATTGAACCCAAAGGATCACCCAAAAAGGGTGATTTTCGCATTATTTTTTAGCAGAATACGGGTATAGATCAAATAAAGCGCTTTTCCTTGGCTGTTTTAATCGCTTCTGATTTGGAATTTACATCGAGTTTGATGTAAATATTTTTCACATGGCTCCTTACGGTTTCCTGATCAATAAAGAGATCGTTTGCGATTTGAGATTTTGTTTGTCCGTTTGCAATCCGATCTAATATTTCGGTTTCGCGTTTAGTTAAAGGAGAGTTCAGGTTTTTTTGAAAAGAATGCATTACAATGCGCGCTACATTTGTACTCATAGCGCCTCCGCCCGTACTCACTTCTCTCACGGCATCTATAATTTTCGATGCGCTCGAATTTTTAGTGAGGTAACCACCAGCGCCCATGGTTAGGGCTTCGAAAACCAATTCGGGCGAATCGAAAACGGTGAGGATAATAATATTCGTGTTGGGTAAGCTTTTTTTGATAAAAGGCAAAGCTTGCAGTCCATTGGTGCCAGGCATCTGGATATCAAGCAGAATCACATCTGGATGATCAGCCTCTAAGTGTTTCTTCGCCAAATCGTACGATGCATAAGCATTTACGACTACAAAATCTTCAACATCGCTTAATAACGATTCATAACCCATTCTTAAAATATCGTCATCTTCGATTAGAACAATTCGTAAATTCTGGCTCATTTTTGTTGTTGGTTTTAATTAAGACGGTTAGAGTGCTATTTTGTAACAGGAATTCTGGTAGAAATTGTTGTAGTGGTACCTTTTCCCTTGACAGAAGAAATTTGAAAAGTCGATTTTATACGCTTGCAGCGTGTTTGAATATTGTTTAATCCTCTCCCTTTCTGTACCGTTTCAATATCAAAACCTTCGCCATCGTCTGTTGTTAAGATGTTTACTGTATCGTGATCGGTTTCAATAACCATAATCAGCACCTGGCTTGCTTTGGCGTGCTTTAACACATTGTTTAGCATTTCTTTAAAGATAAGGGTTAGGTTGCGGTTAAACTCCATCGATAGCTGTAGTTTTTGGTATTTACTTAATACGCCTTCCATTTTAAATGTTACGCCTGTATTTTGGAAAAGATCGATTCCAAAATTTTTAATGTGCATCAATATCTCAAAAAGATTATCGCTATGCGGATCTAGCGCCCAAAGAATATCTTTAGTTCCGGTATACAACAGGCTGGCATTTTCTCTGATTAGCCTGATCAGTTCTTTTTGCTCTTTTTCTGTTCCGGCTACCTTTTTATCCAAAATTTCAGACAAAACATTAATCCGGGTTAGTTTATTGCCAATATCATCATGAAAATCTTCTGCAGTTTGCTTTCTTATTTTTTCTTGTTCTTTTAACTTTAACTTTTCGAACTGATGTTTTTTGCGTTCTCTGGTTTTAAAAATCAGGTAAAAGATAAGCCAGATCATGAATATAAGCACCAAAAATGCGCTAATCTTAAATAAAATGGTATCGTAATATGGTGGTACAATGGTAAAGCTAAACTGTTCTATATTCGATTGCTGACCATTTGCGATCGCATAAACCTGGAAGGTATAACTTCCTGGCCTTATGGCCGAATATTCGATCTCCGTATTGGGTATAGGTTTGCTGAAATCGTTATCTACCCCAACCAGTTTGTATCGGTAAAGTACGCTCTCTGGATTGGTGAGGTAAACGCCTTTAAAACTTATCGAAATGTGGTTTTGATTGTAATTAAGTTTATAAAATTTATCTCCTTTTCCGTTCAGATCTATTGAAAGATCTTTTGCCCGATCATTTTTATGAAAAACACTTACCTGTTGGATATGGATAAAAGGATTTTTTACGCTCTCTGTAAGCACATTGGTTTTACATTGAATGAGTCCATTTATGGTGCCCACCAATATGCTGTTTTTGTAATTGATAATTGCGTTTTGGTTACACTCAACAATTAGCGGATGATCTCTAAAAACTTCATAATTTTGCTGCCGCTTATTAAAAGTTAATTTGTTAATCCCCCGACCTGTTCCGGCCCATAAATTATTTTTCTTATCGGTTGCAAGGCTATAAATATCATTTGAGTTTAGTCCATCTGCAACAACATAACGTTTAATGGCCTTCGTTTTTAAATTCCAGGTAATGATCCCATCACCAAGTGTAGCAAAAATTAAATTATCATCATGTTTTATAATACTCAGTACGTGAACGTTGATGAGCGATTTGATATGAAATGTTTTATCTATCTTTTTATTTTTAATGAGCGTAACGCCTTTTGAGGTGCCAAGAAACACACTATCCTTGTTAAAAGGGTAAATACATGATAAATAGCCATCAAACCCGCTTATTCTTTCGGCTTTTCCATCCTTTAAATAAGTAGATGACATGAGCCCGTTTATCCATATTCCTCCCACCTCGTCTTCAGCTATAGAACTGTTATCAAATCTTTCTGGCTTTAATACCTGACTAAATTTATGTCCGTCGTATTTCCAAACACCATTGCCATAGGTAGAAAACCAAATGTTTTTTGCTCTATCCGCATAAACGAAGTAGATTTTTTTATCCTTAAAAGCAGGGATATCGACATTTTGTACATTTTTACCATCGTACTTAAAAACACCCTTGTTAAAAGTGCCAAACCAGAGGTTATCATTTTTATCTGCAGCAATTCCGCTTATAGGGTATGCGATGTTTTGTCCTTTAAACTTATTGTAGTGGATAAAGGCATCTCCCTCATATTTATAAATTCCATCACTAAAACAGGATACCCAAATGTTATTTTCCGTATCGCTAAATATTTCGTTAACCTGGTTATCGCTTAGCCCATTTTCTCCATTAAAATGAATAATCGAACCATTTTTGTGAATAAGGTAAGCTCCTTTTTCAGATCCTACCCACATATTCCCTTTACTATCTTGTGCTATGGAGTAATAGGTATCAATGCCCGGGTTTTTAAAAAATGGTTTTGAAATCCCGTTCTCTAATACATAAATTCCGTTGCGATAGGTTAACAGATAGACTTTGTTTTTAATCTTTCTATCAAAAAGCAACTTACTAATGGATGAAGCAATGACTTCGCGGGGCAATTCCTGATAAAACACCCATTTGTTATTTTTAAGCTGATAAATCCCTTTTTCTGAAACTACTGCATAGAGATTACCGAATTTATCGGCATTGATAGCATGAATACTTTTATCTTCTATCGGATAAAAAACAAGCTTGCCGTTTTCAATTTTAAAAAGTTTACGCCCGGTTATTCCCCACACCGTACCTTGCTTATCTTTAAGTAAATGGCTTACTCCTCTACCTGAAGATAATGTACTTATTTTCCCCTTTTTTAGGGTATTGATTCCTGCTTCTGTACCAAAATAAATCTGATTCTGGTTATCTTCAAGGATACAGTTTATCGAATTTGAACCCAGTCCATCGGCTTTACTATAGGAGGTAAATTGCCTGCCATCGAAATTACTTACCCCGCCAAAAGTGCCAAGCCAAAGCGTCCTGTCTTTTGCCTGATAAATTACCATTACCTGCGATTGAGGCAGGCCATCCTTCAGGCTGTAATTGGTAAAATTATAGCTTTGGGCCGATAGCTTAAGGCTAAAAAGCAAAATGAAAGAAAATATGAAATTTATCTTGATTATAGACAGTTTACTGCACATGTAATACAAAATAAGCATAATTTCTTTCAAAAGCCATCCCCCTTTTTGGGGGATATTTATTATGCGTTGCCCATGTATGGGTCGGTTTGGGTAATTTCTCCGGTTTCTATTTTACCTGCATAACGGTGTTTAAATGTGGTATTACCCGTCTGCACAATACTGAAATCGTACCAATTCGCACTTTTAGCCAGATTAAAGGAAATATTTGTACTCGATTTTGGCTTGATTGTTACCGATTTGCTCCCCGATTTGTATTTGTTATCTACAATTTGGAGTGTAATTAAACCAGCGCCTTTGTTCTCAATAGCGAAAACCAGGGTACCTGTAAGTTTTTTGCTTACCAAACCACCTTGCTCTGGATATGCTTTTACAACAACGGAAGGATTTTTTTTGCTGCCTACGAAATTCCTGTAAAAACCATTCGGACCACTTACTGTTAGGTCATAAACTTCGTTGTCAAAATCATCCAGTTTAATGCTGTCTTTTAACACATCGCCCGCCTTTACGGCATAGGCCCATGTTTTGCCCGCAACACCTTTAAATTTGGCAATGGTATTCATGTTGAAAGGTGCACCAACAGTTTCTATTTCACTACCGAACAAAGTTTTTGCCGATTGAAAAGTAAGTGTTATCTCATTATTAACCAGATTTGCATCAACCGTTAAATGATAAGGTAAGGCACAGGCATGTTTTGTTCCGTTTTCCTGCTTAGGGGCATGATTAGATGTCTCAGCAGAAAAGGATTCGAATTTATTTATTTTTGCAATTTCGGTTTTATTAAGGGCAGTAGGTCCAACCTGAGCGGGTTTATTTTTAGCATTACCAATATTGGTTACCACAACATCCCTCTTTAATGGTTCCGGAGATTTGATTTCTCCTCCATTATATGGTCTAAACACCGAGGTTAAATCGCCACAGATATTTCTTCGCCAATCGCTAATGTTATTACTTTTAATGGTTTTGCCTGTTTTTTTAGCCAACCATTTTTCCATAAACATTAATGATGACGTATGATCGAAAACCTGCGAGTTTACAAAACCACCCTTACTCCAAGGTGAGGCAATAACCAATGGAACCCGATAGCCCAAGCCGATCGGACTTCCCTTTCTTGCTTCAAAATCCGTGGCATAGTTTATTCCTTCAGATACCTTTCCACTGGTTGAATCATCAGGGTTTGGCACCACGAAAGGTGGCTGATGATCAAAGTAACCATCATTTTCATCATAGGTTAGAACAAAAATTGTCTTTTTCCAAACCTCTGGGTTTTTGGTTAAAATATCGAGGGCTTCGCTCACGTACCAGGTTCCGTACAGTGGGGAACTGGTGTGATCGGAAAAACGTTGAGGTGCAACCAACCACGAAACCATTGGTAATTTCCCGCCATCTACGTCCTTTCTAAACTGATGAAAAATATCGCCTTTAGGCACATTAATCGTTTCAGACTTACCCTGGTCATTTTTAAAAGTAAATGGTTCAAGATCGAGATAATCTTTTTGAGAAATGTTTGTCGTAAACGCTTTATCTACTAAGTTCTTTTCTTTTTGAGATAATTTATCATATTTATCCTGAACTTCTTTTGCGGTTAAAGCTGGTTTAACGGTATTATCGCCATTTTTTCTAAAGTAAGCTGATAGTTTAACGTTGTGCCTGCTGATGTACTCTACAGGATTATCGCCGTAATTTCCCAACCAATCGTCTATTTCGCCTTCCGGGAGTTTTGAGGTCCACAGTTCGTTTTGGTATATGCGCCAATCGATACCATTATCTTCTAATGTTTCCTGAAAGGTTGGCCAATCTACGAATACATTATTTTGCGATTCGGCCTGATCGTTATTTACTACCGCAACCCGGTTTGCACTTTTTTCTCCACGAACGGTTCCTGTAAAAAAGAACAGTCTATTTGGTGTTGTTCCGGTTAGCGATGAGCAAAAATGCTGATCACAAATGGTAAAAGCATCGGCCATGGCATAATAGAAAGGAACATCATTCCGATCATAGTAAGCCAACGTCATTGGTGTTTTAACGGGCAGCCATTTATCGTAACGGCCACCATTTCGTGCTGCAACCTGGTCATTCCACGAATGTGGTAAACCACCCTGCCAGGTGATTTTTGTTTTGTTAATATCTACATGAAAAGGAGCATAGGTGTAACCCTGGCCATCTTTTTGCAACCAAACTTTGTTTCCATCAGGTTGAATATGTGGGTGGGGATCGTTAAACCCGCGAACACCTTTCATTTTACCAAACATATGGTCGAAAGACCTGTTTTCCTGCATCAGGAAAACAATATGTTCTGCATCGTAAAATGTACTACCCGGTTCTGGGTTAATCGACATGGCTTTAAGCACCGAACTGGGCAAGGTATTGGCCATGCCAGTGGCTCCGGCAAACAAGGCCGCTTTTTTTAGAAATTCTCTACGTGAGTCCATAAATTATACAATATAGCTTAGATACTGCAATTTATATAAAGCAGTTCAACTTTCAGTTGATAGTTAGTAATTTTCAGTTGGCGATTGGCAGTTTGATTCTCCATCTTCCCTTATCCATATTACATCGTCCATTATTTCTGAAATACCCTAACATAATCAACCTTCATTGTTGCAGGGAAAATAGATTCGTCTATTCCTTTTTTACCACCCCAACCGCCACCTACGGCTACATTTAAAATAATGTGGAAGTTTTGATCAAATGGCCAATCGCCAGATCCTTTTTTGGTATTTTTAAAAGTGAGGTATTTTTGATTATCTATAAAGAAGTCTATCCTATCGGCAAACCATTCTACAGCATAAATATGATATTCAGTATAAGGATTATTAACCTTTAAAGCCTTGCCCACCTGCGTTTTGATTATATGGTTAAACTTTTCGGTATGTACCGTTCCATGAACGCTATCAGGATCATAACCTACATGCTCCATAATATCAATTTCGCCGCTCTTTGGCCAGCCACCATACTTCCCGTCGGTTGGTAAGGCCCATATTGCAGGCCATAAGCCCCTGCCTTTGGGCAATATTGCGCGAACTTCTACCCTTCCGTATTTAAAATCGAATTTATTTTTCGTTACCAATCTGGCCGAAGTGTAATGGTTGTTTTCCTTCTCTGCTTTTACGGCTGTAATATTCAGATTTCGTTTTTTTACAATTGCATTCGAGCTATCGGCATCGGTATAGTATTGAAGTTCGTTATTTCCCCAGCCTTTTCCACCAACATCGTAACTCCAGTTTTTTGCCAAAGCTAATCCTGCATCATTAAATTCATCAGCCCATTTCAGTTTCCAACCTGTTGCAACTGGTGTTTTTTTGAGTTCTTCGAAAGTTAATTCTGGCTCGTTAGTGGTAATGTAATCAACCTGGTGTGCCAATAGCCATTGAATTTCAGGGACAGTATTTACCGTCCATGCATTTACGGTTAAGCCTAGTTTTTGGGCATTTTCAATCCACCCATCTTTTTGGTAAACGCTAAAATGATAATCAACACCGGTTAATTTATCTGCTTTCATTTGTTCCGCACTGATTTCGCCTTTTAAATAGGCCACTTTTGCTTTGGGCATCAAGGCTAAAATACGTTTACAGTAATCGTAATCAAAACTGATATACTCCGCCCACTCCACTACCCCAAGTTTCTGAACCATTTCAACACATTTATTGGTCACCTCAATCCCACGTTCTTTACTAACTAGCGAAGGTTTGATCTCTAAAATAAGTTTGGTTGTTCTTTGCTTTTTACCTTCCAATAAATAGGCTTCGAGCGTTGGAATCTTTTCGCCATTGCTCATGGTTTTGGTCAATAAATCAGCATAGTTTACTTTTTCGATAACCAAACCCTGAAATTCAGGATCGTGATTAATGACCAAAACATTATCTGCGGTCATCCATATATCGAATTCCGAACCATAACAACCAAGCTTTACTGCTTCGTTTAAAGAAGCTATGGAATTTTGAGGGAAATTATTTTTCTTCCATGCGCCACGGTGCGCAATTACCTGGTTTTTATTCCAGTTAAATTTTTGAGCAAAAGAGGCGGTAAAAATGAACAACATTAGCGCAGAAATAAATATTCGTTTCATATTTGGATTTAATTATGCAATATCAAAATTAATTTTTTAGTATGAAACACAGATGGAATTTATGTAACCATTGTATGAATTAAAAAGCAAAAAGCTTACCTGGCTGGGTAAGCTTTTTGCTTTATTGTTTTATATTATTAATTCTTTATTAGTGCATTTAGGTATTCTGATGTTACGGGCGGAGTATCAACAATCTTTCCCGCAGCCTTTTCTTTCTCAATCCAATCATTATTTGCCTTTAAATTGTTCTCAATGAATATAAATGAGTTTTCTGAAATGTTGATGCTTTTACCATTTTCTATCTCAACCTTATAAAGGCCATTAATCAGTTTAACATGAGAATAAAATCGATAAACCGCGGCTTTTGCTTTAGCCATTTCTAGCTCTTGCTCCCGCATCTCCTTTTCTGTCTTATTTGACCTCAATTTAATCGGTGCTATTTTTGCAAAATCCACATCAATAAATGATTTTTTTTCAACAAGTGCCTTAACAGAAATGCTACTCTTGTAAGATGAAATCTTATCCATAAGCTGCTTAGATTCATCGTTTTTCTTTGTGCAACTGAATATTGTACTTGTTGTTAATATCAAGCTAAGCAGAATAGTACTCTTTAATTTTGTTTTCATTATATTAAATATTTAAATTAATTCCATGTTGCTGTAACACTAACCACAGCCTCTCCAGCTGAACTAGCACTAAAATTCCACCCAATAGGAACTGTTCCAAACACAGAATACCCTTTACTCGTAGACCCTAATGGTAGCATATAAGCATTCCAATCTGCACCATTTTGATAATTGGCATGTATTGTTACCCCTATACCCAACACATTATTATTCTTCAGTTCTAAATTAACTGCCTGCCCAGCGCTAAATGATAGTGTTACAGGGCCATTACCCATTAAAGCGGTAGATTTCCTTCCTCCTCCTACCATCTCTACGCAATCTACATTGTCTGCATAATCGCACATTTGGGTATACATATTAAAAAATAAACCTGGGGCGCATTGACCGCTAATCCCATAATCCTCATCATAAAATTTAGAGCAATCATATGGATCTCGGACATAAAAGCCCATACTGAGAGTGACTGTGGTAATTAAGCCTACAAAAATTGCGATTTTTAGAATCTGTTTTCTCATTTTAATTATTAATTGGTTTAAAGTTTTTTATTTCTAAAATTTCTTTATTATATAATATATTGGTAAAATTATTTTGTTTTAAAACACATTCTTTAGCATAAATTTGAGCCCGTTTGTATTGTTTTGAAAGCATGCTATTTTTAAATAATAAGAATAAATTAAAGAAAGAGGGATCGACTGCCCTTAGTTCCTCAAATTGTCTTTGGCTTAATCTATTATTCCTTTTTATATCAACCGTTACCTTTAACAACATGTTGATTCTTGATTTTTCAAAATCACTTATATTAATATTTTGAATTTTGTAGAGGTAATCGTTTACATTCTTGAATCCGAAAACAACATTTTCAACCGAATGCATTTTATTAAATACAATGGTAGCTGGGCTTTTAATTTGCCCAATTATTTTATTTGCTAAAGATAAGTTTGTTATATCTCCTGAATAAACAACAACTAAATAGTCTTTTAGGGCACTCTTAAGGGTGTCATTTTCCGCTATTTTTTTTTGAATAGTATTACAAGGAGAACAGCCGTTAATCGTAGCTATAAATAGAAGTTTTTTGTCTCTTTTCTTTGCCGACTCAATTGCTTTATCAAGGTCAACATTCGTATAAACATCTCTTGTATTGCATCTACCAAATAGTAGGCAACCAAGAATAATTATAATGAATAATTTTATAGTTTTTATCTTACTGAACTGCATATCATAAAGATATATACTATTCAAAACCTACACAATAGGGATTGCCTATTAAATTAAGCCTCATATTTGTTCAAAAAAATCCGTTAGTAATTGTTTGCAGTCAACATTAAAAACCACGGAAAAACCAGCTATATGCTCCATTGTAATTTTTGTGTGCCCGTTTTCCAATAGCCAATAACTATTCTGGGAAATTCCCAATTTATCGGCAACGGTATACTGAGAAAGTTGTTTTTGAACCCTAATATTTTTAATATAATTAGCCATCTTCTTTGAATTAAAAAATTCTGAATGGATAGTTGTTCTTTGATTTTTTTTAAACATAAGGTTGATTATGTCCTGAGAAGATAATTATAGATAAATTGCTTAGTAATACTACAAGCTTAGCTTTACAACATTTTAATTAAACGAAGATTTTATTATTGAATAGTAGTTGTTCTTAAAATTGGCACAGCAAAAAATGCCCTTAGTAATTTTTTCCCTATTCTTGATTTATTTTTTGGTTATAGATGTAGTTTGAAGCTGGCCCTTTAAACTAAAGGCAACCTTAATTTCGCTTCCGGCAGCTAAGCTTAAAAGCTGGTTCATTTTTTTTGTGTCTTTCAATAAAATAGCATCTGGAATTCCATTTATACTGCTGATCATTTGTCCTACAGTTAAAACCGGATTTTCAGTCGTTGCGATCACACTTAAAACACTTAATTTTCCGTTCTCGTTAAACCCGAAAAGATAGCTGCCCAGTACAAAATCACTAGGGTAGGCTATGGTGCGATTGGGGCTAAAATGGATTTCCTTTTTCTGTAGGTTAATGGTGAAATTATAACGCCCAATGGTTCTTATGCCAATTGATCCATCGAAGCCAGGATTCCAGCTTTCGCTCTGTCCACCTCCAGCCATAAGCGTAATCGGAAAATTTGTAAGTTTAGGCATGTTCGAAAAAGAGAATGCCGCAGCCCTGCCGCTGTAAGTAGGTGTGCTTATGCCCATACTTGTTGTAGTACCATTATATTCGGGTTTAAAACCGCTTACCAGTAGTTTGTATTTTTTTACAAATGGCCTAAAACAAATGAGATTGTACGCAGCGCCGGTATCGAAAACAAATTCTCCAGCATTTTCCTGGCCAGGCATTACACTTACTTCACCAGGGATAATAAACAAGCCAGCAGGCACGCTAACCGGAACAGATTTCCCCTGGTCTTGATATTCATAATCGCCAAAATTATAAAGCGAGAGTTCTTTTTTATCGAAATCTACCTTGGTGATGTAGTTTTTGGCAATGCTGTTTCCAATAATGCCATCACTTCCTTTATGCATTTCAGGAAAAATGGCAAAACTTTGGTTTTTTAGTTTAAAAGTATCTAGCTGAATGGTATTCCCTTCTGAAACCGATATCTGCATATTCCCGCCTACTACAGAAGTATTTTGCTGTCGGGTAGCCTTTATGCCTACAGAATCGGCAAGGGCTTTGGTAATAGCCATTCCATCTGCACCTGTATCAAAAAGCAGTTTTAGCGGTCGTTGGCTATTGTTTACCTTAACCGTTAAAATAATAGAGCCATCCTGTATTTCGAAGGGGATTTTAGCAATCAATACCGATTTTTTATATCGGTTCATGCCATAGAGCTGATCGAAAATATCAGCGTAAAGGAGTTTATAGCTTGCATCGGTGTAGAGGAAGCTTTCCTTTCCGGCTTTTCCTTTGTTAAACGCAAGTACGATAAGTTGAACATTTCCATTTTGTTTTGTCTCACTTTTCAATTGCAGCGAATCGCAGGCATAATGCTCCAAAATCGCTTTTAGCATCCTATCGGTCGATGGTCTGGAGTAAGCGGCAATAGAAAAATTAGCACTTAAATTCTCCATTACGGGATCGATAGATTTTTGAGCGAACATTTTGTTTATGCTTTCTACCACACCTTTGGCGTTCTGCGCCTGGACGTTTAGTGACGAAACTAAAACCCCAAAAAATAATATTATTTTAAATTTCATTTTATTGAACTTGATGGATTTAAAACCCATAAATTTTTTCTAGTGCGTGGTCAATGTCATCGGTGGCGCTGGAGGTGATCCGCATCAATATTTTACCCTCTGCGCTAATCAGTATCTTAGTAGGGAAAGCCATAATGTTGTAATCTCGTACCAGATTTTGTTTTTCAATACCATCGTTATTGAGCACATTGATATAGGTAAGTCCATCTTCTTCAATAGCCTTAAGCCAGGCTGTGCGTGCCTCGCTGAGTAATTTTTTCTGCTCTTGCGCTATGGCAATAATTTCGAAGCCTTTGGATTGATATTTTTCATACAGTTTTTTTAAATGCGGATTGCTGGCCCTGCACGGTCCACACCAACTTCCCCAGAAATCTAACAGAACAGTTTTGCCTTTAAAATCGGTCAAACGAACTGGCTTTCCGTTCATATCCACTTTTTGAAAATCGATGGCATTTGCACCATTAGGTGTAGCGCTTATTTTTTTTATGTACTCCTTAATTCGCTCAGCAGCGGGATGGTTTTTATACTTGTTGGATAAACTGTTCCACGTGGAAATAAAATCGCCAGCAGGGTATAGATTCTGCATCCTAGTTAATAAAAAAACAGAGGCGAAGGCATTTGGGTGATTCTTCACAAAATCTTTTTTTACGTTAACCAGCTTTTTGTTGTTTGCCGTGGCTTCTGTCTTTAGCGCAGCTGCATTTTCGGAAGAGGTTTTATCCTCGCCATTAAAAAGCATTTGCATAATTTCGTAATTACGCATCTCGCCTTTTTTAACCTGCTGCTTGTAGAAATCGAGTATATCATTTTCTTCATCCCCAGTCACTTTAGCAAACTGAACCAATAAGGCATCGCCAGTTATTTGGATCCCTTTGTCAAAAACGAACAGATCGAGAACGGGCGCTGGGTTAGAAACTGTTTTGCCATTGTTTGTAGCATTTAAACCTCTCGATATCGAAACATCAAAACGGGCAATGGCTGGTCTTTGCAACCGGGGTACCTTTAAAGAAAAAGCATCGTTACTGGCATTTGCTCTGTAACTTCTCGATACACCATCATCATCAGCAAAAGAAATCCAAACCGATTTATTTCCCAGGCCCTTAAGTTGCCCACTAATTTGGATGCTATCATTTTGACAATATGCCTTGGGTAAAAAAAAGAGCAAAAGCGTGGCTAGCAATAGTTTTTTTATTGTTATCATAGGAATAAGAAAATATAAAAAAGCTTTGCCGCCGATGTAGCGGCAAAGCAATAACCTAATTGGCTAGCGTTTTTTGCAATAATGCTTTTAACTCAGGCTGAGAAGGACGGGGTGAATCAACGGTTACGATTTTGCCCTGTTTATCGAAAACCAAAAAACGGGGAATGGCATTAATTTTATAATATTTAGAAAACTCATTAGCTGGTCCACCAGCAAAAAGCTGCAAGCCACCCAAATTTTCATCTTTAATCATTTTAAGCCATTTTTCTTTGTCCTTTTCTGCATCGGTAGATAAACTGATAATCTGCACATCCGTTCCTTTCATTTCTTCTTCTAATTTTTTAAGGAATGGGATTTCGGCTTTACAAGGGCCGCACCAGGTTGCCCAGGTATCAACCAACACTACTTTTCCTTTAAAATCTTTCATACTATACATTTTACCGGTGTTGTCTGCATAAGAAAATTCGTAAGCATCGGTTCCTGGTTTATAGGTTAACAAAGGGTTCATAATGTTGCTGCTACGTTCTTTCTGCGCTTTGGTAATTACATACTTATCGTATTTAGCCATAAGGGTCTGGTAATCACCAATTGTTTTATAGCCTGTGGCATTATCTAAAGCCAGGTCTCCTTTTAAGGTATCGTTTGGAACAAAAGAGGCAAAAAGGTCTACACCTTCAACACCTCTTTTGTAGGCTTTTCCCTGCTGACGCATATTTACACTGATGATTGCAGACAGTGTACGGAAACCCCATGGATAAGTATAAACCTTATTCGTTGTTTTGGCAAAATCTTCTGCTTTTAAGGTGCTATAAAAATTGCTGTACTCTTCTACCGAAGGATGAGCAGAGCGAGGAGTATTCAGGAAATTGGTTGCATAACTAGCTAAATCCCATGCCATTATTGCCTTAATTTCCTTGTCGAATTTAACATTGCCGGTTGCTTTTCCGTTTAAGAAAGTTTTGGTCTTGGCTACGATTTCTTCTTGTTCTGGAAAATAATCAACAAAAGTACTCTGCACTTTCATAAAGTTGATGGCCTTTTGCTCCAACGGAAAAGTTAAATCATGCCACTGGCTAAGCACAACATTCTCTTTAGAGTTCAGTTTTCCAGTTAACACATAACTCGAATCTAATAGATTTACAGATAGTTGTTCGCCTCCCTTAAAATAGAATTTATAGTTATCATTCGGACCATTTTCATTACCCGTACCAATTACATATAAGCCTTCGTACTCCGGGTAGAACAAAAAACCAAACTGACCAGTCCCCGTTGGGGTTGTATTCGCAATTTCTACACTCTTTCCGTACTTTACCTTAAACAGTTTAACAGCCGATGATCTTTTCTTTTTTAAAAGACCTTTTACTTCAACAGGCAATTGTGCCATTGCAGAAACGGTTGTGATGCACAATAATGCTCCACTAAGTAATTTTTTCAATTTCATGGTTTATGTTTGTTAATTTTTGACACCAATTATGATCTTTTAAGGAGATTTGAACAGGAGCCACGAATAATAATGTGTTCTGATTTTTCTACCTTGTTCTATATACTAGACTCTTCACTTTTCCAAAGCCGCTATAACTATTCAGTAAAACTAAATCTCCATTAATAGATGGAACGGTGAACATTTCCATTTTTCCATTTTTTCCTTCTTCCTTCACAGGATCATAGCTACAAATAATTAATTTATTGGCGTATGGGTATTTTGTTGTGCTAGCAAATGTTTGGAATTTTAATAAAGAGATTTTGTCTGTACCCTTATCTATCATTATCTTACTGGTTTTAAGAAACATATCGTACTCATACAGCTTACCCCCTACATTGTAAAATAAATAACCCAAATCTGGGCTTACAGCAAAGTTTTCAGCTAAATTAATGTCCGTGCCAACAATTTGAGCATAATAAGATTGTGCATTATTTGACGGGTTAAACCTCGCCAGGTATTTATTGCCGGTTGCACCCTCTTTTAATACGCTAAAAACCTCACCACCATTAAAGGGTACATAGTTCATATAAACCAAATCCATTCCGGTAGTAAAACTGAAAAGCTTTCCCGTTGATGGATCAGGAATCAAGGTACATGCAGATGAAGAACCGATATGTTTTACAAATCTTTTATTGTCAGTATCATAAAATATTGCTGGAATTGCAGAATTAGGTAAATCATCGGTGGCAATAAAGGGAGCAACATTAAATGTTTTTTGTTCGGCTGTGATGAAGTTAATAGGAACACTATAACGAATTTGATTAACTCGGTCGTAATTATATGCGTTTCCTGCTCCAATCATATATGAACGAGTTGAGCCAGATCTTAAAATAGCATCTGCATAAAAATTTGGGGGTATGGCGCCATAAATCTCATTTTTTAAGGTATAGGTACTCTGCCATTTAAAGTTTTCAGGATCTATTCTTTCTGTGCTTTGGTCTGTACTTAAATATATGGCATATGATGAAGTTAAACCTGGACCAGTTTGTGCGCCCATCTCATAATTATACACCATTTTCGGCCTACCCTTTAACACCAAGCCCGAGCTGGTTGAGCCCAGTAAATCAGGGATTGTTCTAAAGCTGGTGCCCTCGAGTGAAAGCATATCCAAACGGGCTGATCCATTAACGTCACACAATAGGAACCAACCTTCATTAATTTCATTTTTGACAGTTAAAATAAAAGATTTACGGTATTTAACGCCAGTTGCTTTGTCTGTAACACCATAGTAAAAAGTATAATTACCAGCAATGAGAGACATTTGCACATCCAAATACCTTGTGGTAGCCATTTGGTACAATCTAGTTGCACCCAAACCATTACTACCAATATACGTCCATTCGTAAGAATATTTTGAGGTATCTAATCCATTATCTTGAGTAAAGGTTGGTTCAGGTTTCATGATAAACCGTTTTCCATAAATAGCTGTTACATCAGCTATCCCGGTAAATCCTTTAACTTCGTTTATTGCTTGATAATCGTAATGGCCTAGGTCTTTTTTGCAGGACACAAAAACGAGAACGATAAGGATAGGGAATAAACCGTTATATATTTTCTTTAACATTTTCTTTGATTTTGTTAGTTAAATTTATTGTGCATCAGGGCCCATTGACATTTCTGACCCATCATCCTCATATATGGTTTTGCCAGCAATCTTTTGCTCATTTAGGTAACGCTGTATCAACTTTGGAAATGCAGTACCCTCTGCCACAGAGATAGATGTATCCAAATAGGCCGGGGTGATATTAAGATAATCGCACATAAAAAATAATTTCTTTCGGGTGAATGTGCCCATAAGGTTATCTGACCATCTGCGTGGTTTTTTCAAAATATCACTCATAATAATTTTGTATTTTATGAAGTTCATTTTCGTACCCGTTGCTGCATTGGTTACTTTATCCCTCATCTCAGTTGCAAAATTCTCATTTGCCACGAGGTTTAAGTACAAAACATAACTGTTGGTCTGCATATCAACCGTTCTGTGAATTTTTAATGAAACTGTATCTCGAGTTCGATTTTTTTTGATAAAAAGGCTCGTTGGCAAAGCATCGTAATGTTTACCCACAATTGCTGTTGAAGCGGGGTCAACTTCGAGTTTATAACTTCTATCAGTTGATGACATTGCTCCAGTTGAAGCAATAATTACCTTTTGTACAGAATCTGTGCCCTTTGCCAACGAGAATGAAATACTTATCGAATCTGTATTAAACTGCGAAGAGTTCGTAATTTTACCTGCTTCATTAAAGTAAATATCAGGCTTGCCTTCGTAAGTCATTAATTGTTTTTGACAAGAAACCATTACAATTAAAACCATAATGGCTGAAATACTAAAAATTATCTTTTTCATATTTTTATGTTTTATGGGCGGGTTTGGGTTTCAGATAATGGAAGGGGTAAAACAAATGTATTTGCGGTCATGGTTATGTTACCACTAGTTGCAGATCCATTAGGAATTGAGGTTATATTCCTTCTTTTATAGTAATAGAATAATTGACCCTCTCCAAAAAATTCTTTTTGATATTCCTTTTGTAATTCTGTATTTAACGTTGCGCTTGTAGTTACAGGTAAGCTTGTAAGGCCCCTATTGTTGCGAACTGTATTTATATTTGCAAATGCTTGATTAAGATCTGTTTCGCATTCTGCAGCGATATAATATACCTCGCTAATTTTAATAAGCGGAACCGAAAACCTAAAAGTTTTGGTTTTGTCTATAACATCTGCGTACTTATAAAAAGTTCGATACGTTTTTCCTCCATTTGAAGGAACAGCCCAGTTTAAGTTATAACGATAATCATTTTCATTAGACTCAAACACCGTTGCAAGTCTAGCCGCTAATGGAGCTAAAATTTTCGTCTCCGCTAAGTCGGGTGTAAAATTATTTAAGTAATTGTTATAGAGCTGCGTGCTTTGTGTACCTAAAATCATTTCGGTTGTAAAAACCCGGTCCGGATTAGCTTTCTCACTCAGTGCATTTGTGACTGTTACCCAAGGAAATTTAGAGATATTTTGAATCACCTCTTTAGCCGCAGTTAGGGCGGGCACTTTATTGCCCCTGTAAAGGCTAACCCGTGCTTGCAGTGCTTTGATTGCGTAGTAATTAATCCGATAATTTCTATTTCTTAAAAAATCAGTTCCGTTGTTTAAAACATTGGGCATCACACCATTCACAATAATAGGATCTGCTTTTAATAATTGTTCTGCTTTTACTAAATCTGCTTGAATCCTATCCAAAACTGAATTTGCCGGAAGCAAGGGTTCAATTGTCGATCCCGATCGGGTATAATACGGAATAGCCGTTTTAATGGAATCGGCAGTACTGTACCTTGGGCCAAACAAGCGAAGCATATCAAAATGAAGTAAGGCTCTCATTCCAATGGCCTCACCGCGATAAATAGAATCTGTTTTTCCGCTTAAAATACCTTTATACTTTTCAAGGTTTTCAGCAAACGAATTGGCATTTAATATCAAACTGTAAGCACCACTCCACATTTCATCAATTTTAGTAATGATTGGCTTGTCCGCATAGGCATAAGTAGCCGATTTATACAGATCATGAGTTGATGGTACATTGTACCTTTGTGCTAAAATATCTACTGTTGATAGGGTTAGATTATCACCATAAAGATTATTTTTTGAAAGATTAATGTATAAGCCATTCAGAACGGTGTTAATACCTCTTTCTGTAGAAAACATTTGCCCTTCCAAAACTTTATCTTCAGGCTGCACATCGAGATATTTTTTGCATGATGATAGTACAGCTACTCCTGCTAAAATTATTATTATTCTTGTATAGATTCTTTTCATGATTAAAAGGATGCTTTTAAACTAAATGAAACGGTATTGGCAAAAGGATAATCAATCCCTCTTTCCTTTTTAACCGTAGATATGCGGAATAGATCATTTGTAATAGCAGAAAGGTTTAAAGTCTTTAGCCCAACTTTATTCAACCATTTTTGCCGATCAAACGTATAGCCCATACTTATAGACTCGCCCGTAATTGTGTTTTCCTCCTGAACGAAACGAGAAGACATTGGGGTGGTGCTCGTTTGTGAAATTCCTTTAAATTGAGCGATATCTCCTGGTTTTTGCCAACGATCGTATAATGCTCTTTTATCTTGATTCAAGGCAATTCCTGAGTAAGAGATATTTTCAACTTTATCGTACAAAGCTGTATTAAAAATGTCTCCACCTAAACGATACCTTACATAAAACCCCAAATTAAACCCCTTATAGCCGAAACTCGTATTGAAAACACCCTCAATAATTGGGTTTGTATTCCCTACAGCCTGAACATTTCCGAGAGCGTAATCAAAAGTATACTGGCCATCAGTTGTTAAAAATACTTCCCGTCCAGTTGCAGGGTCAATGCCTAATGATTTTGCTGCCCAAATATCATCTGGACTATATCCGTCAGTAAACCGCAATAACGATTTGTTATTTTCTTGCTGTTTATTCAGTGATCTAAGTATATTTCCAAAACCCTCATATTTACCTTTATTAAAGCCTCCAGAAACACCTACTGTCCAAATTATACGCTTTGCGATATTATAGATTGGCGAATAACCTATTTTAAACTCCATACCCTTACTATTTAGTTGCCCTACGTTTAAGGGATAGCTAAATACGCCAGTTGATGAAGGCAAATCAACCGCTACAACCAAAGGATTTGTTCGTTTATTATAAAAAGAAACATATCCAGTCATTCTATCATTAAAAAACGAATAATCAATCCCTGTACTAATTTGGGTCGTTTTCTGAGGTTGAAGATCTGGATTTCCCAAAGTAGCTAAGCTAACACCTTGTCCAAACTGATTGTAATTGGTTGAACTATTATAGTTATAAACCGAAACTGATGTGATATTGCCATAATTTTGGTTCCCTGTTACACCAATATTAGCGTATAACTTAAGTCGATTTATCCATTTTGCATTGGATAAGAATTTCTCTTTGTTGATGTTCCAGCCTAAACCGCTAGACCAATAAGGTGAGAATTGCTTATTTTTTCCAAAAGCCGTAGAGCCATCTAAGCGATAAGATACATCAAAAAGATAGCGCATATCATAGGCATAATTGGCAGATAATGTAGCATTTGCGGTACGGTATACGCTAGATGCAGCAGTAGGAGCGCTATTTGCTTTATAACTGTAGGCAAACCTAGGGTTACCCGTACTTCCTTCTGGAAATCCTTCAGCAATAAATTCAATAGAGTTATAATCCCGATTATTAATTTCTGCTCTGGCGTTTGCTGTCACAGAATGTTTTCCGAATACTTTTCCATAAGTTAATAGCAGATTACCTTGATAAGAAAAATTATCAGTCTTATTATTAGTATACTTTCCTCTTTGTAAAACAGCTACATCTTCAAATTCACTGCTTTCAGGTGCTCTAAATAATTCGGATGTAACCGAGCCTTTCACAATTTGCATTCCTCCTCTAAGTTGAAGATCTGGTGTAATATTGTAATTTACTTGTAGATTATTCTGAATCTCTAGATTCTTGCTCCCATTTGTATTAGGCAAAAAGGCATCATAAAGAGGGTTTCTCACCTTTAATGATGCACCTACTGATGTACGACTTATTTCCAGATACCGCTGTGAAGGATCTTTAATGTAGTATGGATTTGCATTCACAAAGTTAGAGAAAGAACCATACGGGGATTCGCTAGATTGATATCCTCTTACATATAATATATTATTGATGTTGATCTTTCCTTTTCTATAAGTCAAATTTACGTTTCCGCTCCAGGTGTTACGCCCCGAGCCTTTCATTGCACCAGTTTGATTTTTGTAATTAAAACCAAGCCCGTAAGTAAAAGCATTATCCCCGCCTTGCGCAAAAATTGAGTTGTTTTCAGAGATACCTGTTTGTACAGCTTCATTTAGCCAATACGTATCTACCCCTCTCTTAACCGCAGCCAAATGAGTATTATAGAGCTGCTCCAAGTAAATTTGTGTCGAGGGATCCGGAGGAGTTACAAAATAATTATATCGACCAGCAAGGCGTTCAAACTCAAGCTTCTCAGTCGCATTCATCATATTATAATCTGATAAAATTGGGCTTTCTATCCTTAAGTCATTTGAATAAGTAAACTGAAGTTCACCTGATTTTGGCCGAAGGGTTTCTACCACCACAACACCATTTGATGCTCTTGCACCATACAAGGCCGTTGAGGCAGCATCTTTTAAAATCGTTACCGATGCTACCCTATTGATATCCAAATCAACAATATTTTGCAGTGTTGTTTCAAAACCATCCAAAATAAAGAGGGGTTGATTAGGTTCCCCGCCAAATTGATCTTTTAGAGTAGCCGTAGGTACACTTGTTTTACCCCGAACCTCAATTTGTGGTAAAACATTTGGGTTCGCCCCTGCCAGGTTATTCTCCATTAAAATGAAAGATGGATCAAGCGATCTTAAACTTTGGATGACGTTATTATTGCCAACTGCCCTTAATGCTTCTCCCGAAAATGTAGCTGTGGTTCCTGTAAAACTATTTCTGTTTCGGTTAATTCCTGTACCCGTTACAATAACCTCTTTGTCTAGAGCAATATTACTTTCTTTTAAGTTAACTGACAGCGAAAAAGTTCCACCATCCTTAACTTCTCCTGTAATTGTTTTAGGTTCGTAGCCAATGAAACTGATTGTGAATTTGTAGTTGCCTGCAGCTAATCGGGGAAAAACAAACACCCCATTTTTATCAGATGAAGTGGTTGTTTTAGTTCCTTTCTGAATGTTTTGTGCAATAATTGTTGCCCCAACAATCGTTTCTTTCTTGTCCTTCACTTCTCCCTTAACTGATGGGGTTTGTGCATAAGCACTGAACCCGTAGTAGAGACAAAGCAATAGCAGTAAGACACGTTTTGGAACGTTCCTTTTAGTAAAATTTTTAATCATGAAATTAGTTAGTTTGGTCTAGTTGTGTTTAGGTTTTTTGTTTACTTCTTATTTATGTTATATCCCGCATCTGTTTTTTCTGCAGTCAAATTGTTCAGTGAACAAAGCATATTTAAGAAAGACTCCATATCATCGCGTCCGAATTCATATTGTCCTGTAAATACCTTTTTATTTAATTGATTTGCAGAATATTTTATTTTAATGTTCAATTTAGTTTCAAGCGCGTCAAAAACACCAGCTAATGGTTCATTATCGAAAATGATGGCATTTTCGGTAACAATAGCTTTGTTCTGATCTAAAATTTCAAGTTTCTTAGCTGCTATAATATTAACCTCTTTCACATTTGCTACATAGGTTTGCATATTTAACGTAAATACTTTCCCTGGCAATAAATACACTGTTTTAACACCTGCAGATAAAAGTTCTCGTTGGGGCTTAACCACCACCTTCCCTTCAATTAATCTCACTTTAGTGTAAAGACCCTTTTTAAAGGCCGTTATTTTAAAAACAGTTCCTAAAGCAGTTGTCGCCAAATTATTGGCAAAAACCGTAAAAGGCTTGGTTTTATCTTTATGTACCCTAAATAATGCCTGTCCTATCAAAACCACATCTCTTTTACCCTGATCAAATGGAAAATAACTCACCTCACTATTTGGATCAAGTTCAACAATAGTTCCATCCGGAAGTGTATGAATTTGTTTTATATTAGATGTATTGGTTACAAACTTAGCCACCCTTGCAGGGACACCCCGTTTAGATAATGCAACAGTATTAGATTTAGAAATTTGATTACTGTTAAACTTATAAACTACCAATCCTATTGTAGCAATCAATGCTATTGAGGCTGCATAAGCCAAATAACGCAACCGACTTCTTTTAATTTCTATTGTATCGTGTATATGATCTAATACATTTACATAAATCCGGTCTGATACTTCGCTATCAACTTTTTCTTTCGGTTCAAAATGCTCCCATTCCTCGCTGTTTAAATAAATTTCGCGGTCGTCTCCATCTGCTAAAAATTTACTTACCATGCGGGCTTCTTCGGCAGTACACTGGCCGGCAAAGAACTTCTCAACAAGCTTTTGGTTGATTTGCATAACTACATTACGTTTTTGAAAGTGCTTTACCCCTATTGGGCTGAAATTATTTTGTATAATTTCTAAAAATAGCGGCCATGATGGTCAAAAAAGGCAATAATTATTTATGAATAATGGCCGACATGATGATGGCTAAAGAAATAATAGAAGAAAATGCAGCCCTTAGCTGTTTTAGTGCCTGCGAAACATGATTTTCGACAGTTTTTGGAGAAATAGAAAGCATTTCTGCAATTTCTTTATAAGAATAGCCCTCAACTTTGCTTAATTTGAAGACTTTTTTTCTAACCGGTGCCATTTGTTCGATGGCCTGCTCAACTGCGTGGTGCATTTCAGGCTGATCAACTTCTGTCCGCAAAGCATAATCATTTTCTACTATAGTCAAATGCTTTTTGCCAACCGCCTCTTTTCTAAGTTGATCAATAAGTATCGTACCCGCAATACGGAAAATCTGAGCTGATAAACTATACTCCGATGAAAGATTTTCCCTCTTTTCCCAAAGCCTGATAAAAGTAAGCTGCACCACCTCTTCGGCCATGTATGCTGAACCTGTTTTTTTCAGTACATAGGCATAAAGTTTTGGGTTGAACAAACGGTAAACTGTTTGAAAAGTTTGTAAACAACCCGACACTAAATCAACAACATAGTCCATTAAAAGGGATTCCTAAGAAAATAAAAAGGGTGATTTTACTAGTTATTCGAAGCGGATGATACGCCAAAGATATTTTTTCATTAAATAAGAATCAACCCATTGTTAAATTTTTAACGCATTTTAATGAAAAAAGTAGCTTTTTATCATTAAACAAACGTTTGTCTTATTTTTGCCGTTTTTGTTATTTTAAGAGAATTTCGATAAAAAATCGGCAAATAGTTAAAATTGATAACCAATTTGTAATAAACACGTTATCCTAATATAAGATTTCTTTCAATTGATTGGAACTATTTTTACATTTACGGTGATATGGTGAGCAATAACTACAGTGAATTACTTAGGAAGATAGAGGAGTTTATCCGCAAATTTTATCTGAATAAGATTTTGCGGGGCAGTATTTATGCCGCCGCTATTCTCCTCGGTCTGTATCTTCTTGTATTTTTAAGCCTCTATTACCTCAACCCGAGCGCTGGTTTTAAAACCTTTGTATTTTTTGCCTATTTACTTGTTGGCGTCTTACTTGTTGGCTTCTTAATCATTAAACCAGTGCTTTCGATGCTAAAACTGGGCAAACACCTCACTTTTAACGAAGCATCGGTTATCATTGGAAATCACTTTTCCGATATTAAGGATAAATTATTGAATACCTTACAACTTCATCATTTATCCGAAAATCATCCTGAAAACAACCACCTCATTCTCGCCAGTATCGATCAAAAAATATTGGAGCTTAAACCCGTTCCCTTTTACACGGCAATTAGCATTAACGATAACCGGAAATATTTAAAGTACCTTTTTATTCCGCTGTCTATTATTCTCTTAATTGCAATTATTGCACCCACTATTTTACGCGAGGGCACAAACAGTTTTTTTAAGTATGATGAATATATTGCACCTAAGGCACCTTTCAGTTTCTCGGTTTTAAACAAGAATTTAACCGTTACCCAAGGTGATGATTTAACGTTAAATGTTAAACTGAGCGGTGACGAAATCCCTGCCGAAATTTATGTTGAAGACGGAAAAAACACCTATAAACTCGAAAAAGAGAATATCAGTAAGTTTAATTACAGCATCAAAAATATACAAAGCGATAAAAAATTGGTTTTTAAAGGTGGTGGCTTCAGTTCAGCTGTGTTTACGGTTTCGGTTAAACCACGTCCTGAACTACTAAATGCAACTGCAACTTTAAACTACCCTGCTTATCTGGGAAAAAAACAGGAATTGATTGCCAATGTTGGCGATATGCTCCTGCCCGAAGGCACAAAAGTTACCTGGAACTTTAAAACCGGTCAGAGCAGCTCCCTTCTGTTCATTTTAAATGGAACCGAAAATGTTTTAAAAGTTGAGGATAATGAATCAGCCTTTAATGCCACAATTAAGAACAATTCGAAATATAGCATTACCCCTAAAAACCAATACGTTACCATTAGAGATTCGCTTTCACACCAAATTACGGTAGTTAAAGATCAGGCTCCGGGGATTACCGTAGAAGAAAAGCCAGATTCAGTTAGTAATAAAGCCTTATATTTTAGCGGACAAGTAACTGATGATTATGGTTTTAGCCGCTTAAGTTTTAAATACAACATTAAAGAAAATAACCGCACTGTGGGTACAGTAACTAAGAATATCGCCATTAAAAGCAATGTTACAGAAAACACCTTTTTCTATTTCTGGGATTTAAAAACAACATCGGCCAAGCCAGGTCAGGAAATTGAATATTATTTTGAAGTAGCCGATAACGACGGCGTAAATGGCGCAAAAGTTACCCGATCCGAAATTAAAACCTTTAAGCAGCCCACCAAAAAAGAAACTGCCGAACAGGTAAATGCAAGCAACCAGGCTTTAAAGCAAAAAATGCAATCGGCAATCCACCTGGCCAACACCATCGAAAAAGAAAGTAAAAAGGTAGCCGAAAGCCTGATCGATAAAAAACAGATTTCTTTCGAAGATAAAAAACAGATTGAAGCCCTTTTAGACAAACAAAAACAGCTTGATGAAGCCGTAAAAGAAATTAGGGAGCAGAATGATAAAAATATTCAGCAACAGCAAGACCAAAAGCAAACTGAAGAGCTTCTGGAAAAACAGAAACAGATTAAAGACCTGTTTGATAATGTGCTGGATGAGAAAACAAAAGAACTTTTGCAAAAGCTGCAAAATCTGATGAATGAGAAAAATAAAGACCAAACGCAGAACGAGCTCTCGAAAATGCAATTGGACAATAAAACGCTCAAAAACGAACTCGATCGGATTTTAGAACTCTATAAGCAGTTAGAATTTGAACAAAATCTCCAAACCGATATCGACCGTTTAAATGAACTGGCTAAAGAACAAAAGGAACTTGCTGAGCAAACCAAAGATAAAAAGCAGGACAACGAATCGTTAAAGCAAAAACAGGATGCGCTTAACAAGGAGATGAAAGACCTGAAAGAAGATCTGAAAAAACTGGAAGAAAAAAATCAATCACTTGAAAGGCCAAATCCTTTCGAAAATCCTGAAAAAGATGTGCAGGATATACAAAAAGAACAGCAAGACAGTAAAGATGCTTTAGATAAAAAAGATTCGAAAAATGCAAGCCAGAAACAACAAAAAGCGGGCGAACAGATGGAAAAGCTATCTAAAAAAATGAACGATATGCAGCAGCAGGGCGAAGAAATGGAAAACAACCTGAACGCCAAAGAATTGCGCCGGCTACTGGAAAACTTACTAACGACATCTTTTGATCAGGAAAAAGTAATGCTAGCCTTAAAGAAAATGACATCGGCTGATCCATCTTATACCAGCAATGTTCAGAAACAGCGCAGCATTAAAGATAACCTTAAAACCATTGCCGATAGCTTGTACAGTTTAAGTAAACGCGTTCCGCAGATAGAATCGACTGTTAACGAGGAAATGAACAAGATCAATTTCAACCTGGATAAAAGTTTAGAAAGTTTGGGTGATCGAAGAACCCCTGAGGCCAATCGTTTCCAACAGTTTACCATGACTTCCATCAATAACCTCACCCTGATGTTGAGTGAGGCCCTAAGTCAGCTGCAAAACATGCAGAAGAATGGCAAAGGTGGTAGCGGAAAAAAACAAAAGCAAGGAATGAAACAGCTTTCGCAAATGCAGGAGCAACTGAACAAAAGTATGCAGAAGGCACGGGAGCAGATGCAGAAATCTGGAGGCAATCAAGGTACCGTAGGTAAAGGACAAATGAGCCAGGAGTTCGGTAAAATGGCTCAACAGCAACAGATGATCCGTCAGGCTTTAGAAAAGATTAACCGCGAAGAAAATAAAGACGGTTCTGGCAAAATGGGAAATCTAAATGAAGCCATTAAAGAAATGAAACAGACCGAGAGCGATCTGGTGAACAAGCGTTTACAACAGGAAACATTAAATAGACAGAAAGATCTCTTAACCAAATTGTTAGAAGCAGAAAAAGCAGAACGTGACCAGGAAGAGGATTCAAAACGCGAAAGTAATGCGGCTAAGGAGTTTCCGCCATCATACCAAAAAATGGTCGATAAGTTTAAAAAACAGCAACAAAACGGTAATGATATGCTGCAGAAATTGCCACCTAGTTTAAACTATTACTATAAGAATAAGATAGCTGAGTATTTGAAATCGTTGAATATAGAGCGGTAGGCCACAGTGTTTTTTTATTATATTTGATATTATGACAAGCACAGCAATAAGACAAAGATTGATCACCTATTTATCTGATGCAGAAGATAATAAGATAAAAGCGATTTATACACTCCTAGAAAGGGAAATTGAGGACAAACAATCTTTTAGTCTGTCTGAAGAACATTTGGAAATTCTTGATAGAGAAAAAGAACTTCATCTAAAAGGTGAAACAAAATCTTACACCAAGCAAGACTCATTAGATATAATTAAAGGACTTAAAAAATTATAATGTATACCATTCAAATAAAGCCCATTGCCATTCAAATGGCAAAAGATGCTTATGATTGGTATGAAGAACAAAAAGTCGGCCTAGGAGATTTATTTCTAGCAGAACTGAGCAGATGCTATAGTAAATTAGAAAAGAATCCTCTTTTTTATCAAAAACTAAAAAAGAATTACCGCCATTTAGTCCTGAACAAATTTCCATATGTGCTAATATTTGAAGTTAATGAGAATGAAATAATAATCTTCGCAGTTTTTCATACGGCAAAAAACCCAAAATTAAAATTCAAAGGGAAATAATCTCCTAATCTTTAAATGCTTTTAACTTTTAATATTTCTTAAATTTGCAGCCATAAACACAACAATATGCCTGCAATATCATTTTTCACAGAATCAGTTAGCTATAATCTTCCTCAAAAACTTAAGGTGAAAAAATGGATTAAAGCTACGATTGAAAAAGAAGGTTTTAAGTTACAGGAACTCAATTTCATTTTCTGTAGCGACGAATACCTGTTGGGCATCAACCAACAGTACTTAAACCACGATACCTACACCGATATCATTACTTTCGATAACTCAGAAGAAGAAAAACAGATTGTAAGCGATATTTTCATTAGTATTGAACGCGTTAAAGAAAATGCTAAAACCTTCAAAACTCTGGAACTTGATGAGGTTTGCCGCATTATGATTCATGGTACCCTACATTTATTAGGTTACAAAGACAAAGGAAAACCGGCTAAAACCCTTATGACTCAGAAAGAAGATGAGTATCTCGGTTACAGATCAGAGATTGGTTTAGTTTAATTACTATTTTCTTCCCATAGTACCATTCTGAGGGTTAATTTGATCCCTCTTATCTATTTCTATCGTCATGCTGAACCTGTTTCAGCATAGTTCCTGCTGGTCTTTCATATCAAATATTTAATGGCGTTCGTCTAAAAGTTACGGGCGTTCGTCGACTATTATTCTATACTGGTATAATACACCAAAATTCTCTGCAACATTTCTTAGCTACTGCAGTCTTATAATAAAAAGCAACAGTAAAAATATAAAGCTGATGACCCTAGAAACCATTTTCTAGTCATCACTCAAGATAAAGTTTAGTTTTAGTTAATGATTGAAGCAGCGGTGGAGCGAGTCCGACCGCTGTTTTCTTTTATAGCCCCTTACAATGGGACGCAATACAATGCCTATAGAGATATATTTCAGCATAAATACATATTTCTATCCGATAAAATAATCAATCATACTCCATATTTCGCCTGATACAGATCGCTTTACAATTTGATTATGCCGTTCCAAATATTTTATACTTACTTTTGCACTAATTTTCCTTTATAAATCCGAAATACAAAAAAATTGAGCACACTAATTGCGGCAGAAGGCTTAGGACATGGTTATCATGACGAATGGCTATTTAAAAATTTAACCTTAGGTATTAACTCTGGTCAGCGCGTAGCGTTGGTTGGAATTAATGGTGCAGGTAAGAGTACACTTTTAAAATTATTGGCAGAAAGGTTCCCTCCGCTCGAAGGTAAAATTGTAAAAAATAAAGCTGTTAAAATTGGGTTTCTCGATCAAGAGCCACAATTTACTGAAGGGTTTTCTATTAGTGATCACATATTCTCTCTGGAGAATAAGCAACAACAGTTGATTAAGGAATATGAAGAATTAATTGAAGATCCCAATCCAGACGAAAAAACGCTTAACAGACTATATGAAGAATTAAGCGAGCATAACGCCTGGGAATATGAGCACGAGATCAAGACCATTTTAAACAGAATGGGCATTACTCATCTTCAACAGAAAATATCTACACTGTCTGGTGGACAAAAGAAGCGCTTAGCCCTGGCTAAGCTTTTAATTGAAGATCCAGAAATTTTGGTGCTCGATGAGCCAACCAACCATTTGGATATTGATACCATTGAATGGCTGGAGAAATTACTAACCACCGGACAAAAAACAATTCTACTGGTTACCCACGATAGGTACTTTTTAGATAATGTTTGCAATACCATTGTAGAATTAGATAGAGGAAAAATATTTAACTATAACGGAAATTATGCTTATTACTTAGAGAAAAAATCAGAAAGGGAGGCTTTAGACGCGACGGTTTTACATAAGAACCAACAGCTATTAAAGAAAGAATTGGAGTGGATGAGACGCATGCCACAGGCTCGTGGAACGAAATCTAACGCTAGAATCAATGCTTTTTATGATTTAGAAGAAAAATCAAAGAAAAAGTCTGATAATCAGAGTATTAGCTTACAAATGAAGATGTCTCGCCAAGGTGGGAAGATTATTGAGCTAGAACACGTTGCAAAAGCATTTGATGGACGCACGATTATCAACGATTTTAGTTATACCTTTAAAAGAGGAGACAGAATTGGTTTGGCGGGTAAAAACGGAACAGGAAAATCTACGCTATTAAATATTATAACTAGCCAGCTGATACCAGATAATGGTAAAGTTGACACAGGAGATACCACGGTTTTTGGTTATTACAAACAGGGCGGTTTAACTTTCGACCCAAAGGAAAGAGTAATTGATATTGTAAAATCAGATGCTGAATATATCAAGATGGCTGATGGTTCTGTAATTACAGCCTCTGCCCTACTAACCTTATTTCTCTTCCCACCGAAGAAACAACACGGCATGGTTGAGAAATTAAGTGGTGGTGAAAAGAAGCGTTTGAACCTGATGAAGGTACTGATGCAAAACCCAAACTTTTTAATTTTGGATGAGCCAACGAACGATCTTGACATCGACACGCTGAACGTTCTTGAAGAATTTTTAGAAAACTTTCCTGGTATATTAATGCTGGTTTCTCACGACAGATACCTACTCGATAAAATGAGCGATCAACTGTTTATCATGGAAGGCGAAGGTATAGTTAAAATTTATAATGGTAATTATTCTGAGTACCGTTTGAGTTTAGAGCAACCAAAAGTAAAAACAGAAACCAAGAAAACCCCTGCCCCTGCTGTAGAACAAGCACCTGTTAAAGCGGTAAAAAAATTAAGCTTCAAGGAGCAAAAAGAATTAGAAGAAAGCGAAAAAGGTATTGCAGAAACAGAGAACAAAATAGCTTTGTTAAATGAGAGCCTTGTTAAAATTGACTCTACCGACTACATAAAAATTCAAGAAATTTCCAACGAGATAGAATCTCTTCAGGCAAAACTTGATGAATTTACTATGCGCTGGCTAGAACTTTCAGAATAACCGAAATGCAATTCAAAGATGTTTTCCGCGTTATGTTTCACGTGGAACATCATTAAAAACAAGTAAGTCCCAGTGAAGGGAGTCAAACGCTATTACTTAGTAAATAGTAGGAATTTTGATTCCGCTTTAAGCTAACCGTAGTAAATAAAAACCAATTGTTTCACGTGGAACAATTAAAGAAATACAAAATAAAATGTTTGCAAAATACGATTTGATTGTTGTTGGTGCTGGTCACGCAGGCTGTGAAGCTGCTGCTGCTGCCGCCAATTTAGGATCATCTGTTTTATTAATAACAATGAACATGGGCACCATTGCCCAGATGAGTTGTAACCCTGCAATGGGTGGCGTAGCTAAAGGACAGATTGTTCGTGAAGTTGATGCTATGGGGGGTTATTCAGGAATTATATCTGATAAATCAACAATTCAATTTAGGATGCTCAACAAATCTAAAGGCCCTGCCATGTGGAGCCCAAGAGCACAGATTGACAGAATGCGATTTGCCGAAGAATGGCGTTTAGCATTGGAAAGAACACCTAATCTTGATATATGGCAAGACAGTGTTGTAGGCTTATTGGTAAAAGATAATACGATCTATGGTGTTAAAACATCTTTAGGTATCGAGATAGAAAGTACAGCAGTAGTACTTACCAATGGGACCTTCTTAAACGGCATAATGCACATTGGAGAAAAGAAATTTGGCGGAGGTAGAACAGCCGAAAGAGCATCGACGGGAATTACAGAACAACTGGTAGAATTAGGCATGGAAGCAGGCCGAATGAAAACTGGTACTCCCCCACGTGTAGACGGAAGAAGTTTAGATTATACCAAAATGGAAGAGCAGTGGGGAGACGAGAACCCTAGTAAATTCTCCTATACTGATACAGAAGTTTCAACCGATCAACGCTGTTGCTGGATCACCTATACCAATGGAGATGTTCATGAAACCTTAAAAGAAGGTTTTGAAAAATCGCCTATGTTTACCGGAAGAATTAAAGGCTTAGGTCCGAGATATTGTCCATCAATTGAAGATAAGATTAACCGTTTTGCAGAGCGTGACAGACACCAGATTTTTGTTGAACCCGAAGGATGGAATACCTGCGAAATTTATGTAAATGGATTTTCAACTTCACTTCCAGAAGACGTACAATTTAAAGCCTTAAGATTAATACCAGGTTTTGAGCAGGCAAAAATGTTTAGGCCGGGTTATGCCATCGAGTACGATTTCTTTCCGCCTACCCAATTATCTTTAACACTAGAAACTAAATTGATCAGCAATTTATTTTTAGCCGGACAAATTAACGGAACTACAGGATATGAGGAAGCGGCTTGTCAAGGTTTCATGGCTGGTATAAATGCTCACCAAAAAATTACGGATAAACACGAACTGATCATGAAAAGATCTGACAGTTATATTGGTGTTTTAATTGATGATCTGGTAACGAAAGGAACTGAAGAGCCTTATCGCATGTTTACATCGAGAGCCGAACACCGTTTATTATTAAGACAAGATAATGCCGATATCCGCTTATCTCCTATCGGGCATGAGCTAGGTTTAATTTCTGATGAGCGTTTAGAAAAAGTAAATAAGAAAATTGCAAATGCCGATGCTTTGGTTAAGTTCACCAGGAACCAAGGTATTGAAATGGGCGACGCAAATCCGATGCTCGAAAGTTTGGGATCTACTCCTTTAAATCAGAATGTAAAAATACACAGTTTGGTTGGAAGACCTCATGTTGGATTACCTGATCTGATTAAAGTAAGTAAAACACTTGCAGAAGCAACCAAAGATTTAGATAACGAAACCATTGAGCAGGCTGAAATCAAAATTAAATATGAAAGTTATTTTGAGAAGGAAAATGAAATTGTGGCCAAGATGCTGAAGATGGAGGACAAAGAAATTAAACCCGATTTCGATTACAATAAAATTGTTTCCATTTCAAAAGAGGCTAGAGAAAAATTATTTAAGATCAAACCACGTACTTTAGGTCAGGCTTCACGAATTTCAGGGGTTTCACCTTCAGATATTTCAGTTTTAATGGTATATATTAATAAGTAATTGATAATCAACGATTTAACTATCATAAAGTAGACTTAAAATAAAGCGATATAAGCTAAAAAAAATATTTTTTAATATTACGGTTCCAAAAAGTATAAAAATTCGTCAGAACGTTTAAAATATGCCAAATTTAAAAGCTCAGTATTTTAACCTTAAAAATTTAGCGGTTGTTATAACCTTGCTCCTGTTTTTTGGTTGCGCAAGTATCCAAACGCCACAAGGCGGACCAAAAGATACTAAACCGCCAAAAGTTTTGAGCATGACTCCAAAAAATCAAACAAGGAATTTTAATGCTAAAAAAATAGTAATCGAGTTTGATGAATATTTTAATCTTAAAGATGAGTTTAAAGAATTTTCCATTTCACCCGATCAGGAAAAACTTCCGGAGTTAAAAAAAAGACAAAAGAGATTAGAAATTAATCTTAAAGATACTTTAGAAAAAAATACAACTTATACCTTAAACTTCGGAAAATCTGTTGCCGATGTTAACGAAGGAAATGTAGTTAAAAATCTATCCTATGTTTTTTCTACCGGACCCGAAATAGATTCGCTATCACTAAGCGGTAAAGTAATCAATTCGCTAAGTGACGAACCAGAGAAAGAAGTTACCGTATTTATTTTGCCTTTAGAAAGAGATACCATATTTGGAAAAAAACGTCCATCAATATATACCACTACTGATAGTGCTGGAACGTACAAATTGAATAACCTAAGAAAAGGTACTTATAAAGTGTATGCGGTTAAAGAGAGTAGCGGAGGAGGCGATAAAATATACCAGCAGCTTTCGGATGAAGTTGGATTTATAAAAGAACCCATTGTAATAGATAAAAATATAGAGAACATCAATCTCCAGATATTTAAGGAGCTTGCTCCTGAATTTCGCATTCTTGACCGAAAATTAAATAATGACGGAAGTATATCAATCATATTCAATCAGCAGCTTAAAAGCCCTAAAATAACCATTACAGACCCACCAGCTGTAGATGTAGGTAAGTTTGTCCATTTTTCTAAAAATAATGACACTGCCAAAGTATGGTTAAAGGACTTAAGTTTCGATTCGGTTAAGGTGGCCATACAAGATCAAGGTAAGGTTTTACAGACTTTAAACTTTACGAGAGGTAAAAAAGACACTTATACACGCGATGTTGCTATTTCTGATAATTTATCGGGCGGTAAGTTAAACCCTTTCCAGCAGTTAACCCTAACCTTTCCATTTCCAATGACTGCTGCAGATCCCACTAAAATAACCCTTTTAGAAGATTCTCTAAAACGCACTACTTTTGAGGTAGTAAAAGACAGTGTAGATTTTCTTAAATATTATATTAAATATCCCTGGAAAAATAAAAGAACTTACGATTTAAAGTTAGCTGCAGGCGCATTTACAGCTATATTTAACGCCAAGAATAAAGATATAACCAAACGTTTTTCACTCGAAAGCCAGGATGCTTATACCACCTTGCTATTAAATGTAACGGTGCCAGATACCTCAAAAAGATATGTAGTGCAGTTTTTGACTGAAAAAAAGGATATCATAAAATCTTTTCCGGTCAGTAAAAATTCAAAAATTACATTTTCTAAATATCCAGCGGGCAAATATATGCTCAGGGTGATTTACGACGATAATAAAAACGGAATCTGGGATACAGGAAATGTTAAAGAAGGATATCAACCTGAAAAGGTTTGGTATTTAAAGGCTTTAATGGATTTAAAACCGAATTGGGAACGAGAAGATCCATTAGAGATCCCTGCACCTCCTAAAAGTGATTAAAATAGAATTACTTAATATAGAGATCGTCATTTCGACCGTAGTGGAGAAATCTATATTTTTTTTTAACGCTAAATTTTAGGTCTTTAGTATCCAATCGTCATGCTGATCCGATAGCTATCGGATTTATTTCAGCATCTTTCTAGCGTGATAGACCCTGAAATGAATCAGGGTGACGACTCTTGGTAAAAATGAACAACTTAACTCGTAAACCAGCCCGAATACATAATATAGTTATCAGGCAGTTTATTTAATAAAGCCCTTTGCTCTTCGGTAATGGGCTTTATCTTTTTAGCTGGAGTACCGGCATATAAATAACCGGTTTCGCAAATGGTATTCTCCAATACTACAGATCCGGCAGCTATAATACAATACTCTTCTATAACAGCATGGTCCATTACAATTGCACCCATTCCAATTAATACATTATCCTGAACCGTACAGCCATGTACTATGGCATTATGCCCCACAGATACCCTATTACCGATGTGTGTAGCCGCTTTTAAATAGGTCGCATGAATTACGGCACCATCTTGTATGTTTGATTCATTTCCTATCGTAATGGCATTTACATCGCCTCTAATCACGGCATTAAACCATACTGAACATTTATCACCTATTATTACATCACCAACTATTGTAGCATTCTCTGCAATAAAATTATCTTTTCCAATTTCGGGGTACTTATCTTTTACGGGTAGTATTAAAGGCATTTTAAAATGTAATATGGTTAATGGATAATGGACAATGCGTTAAAGTCCCCTTCAGGGAATTTAGGGGTTAAAAAACAGTATCTACCAATTCTTTTGCATGTTCAGGATAATCAGTAGTATAATGTAACCCTCTGCTCTCTCTGCGCTGCATGGCAGATTTTATAACCAGATAAGCGGTTTGAATTACATTTCTCAATTCGCAAAGCTTAACCGAAACCTTATTTTTTTTGTAAAATTCTTCTGTTTCCTGATAGATTAAAAACAACCTACGATGTGCTCTTTCTAAACGAAAATCAGAACGAACAATACCTACATAATCGCCCATTACTTTTTGTAATTCCCTTAGATTATGGGTTACCAATACATCTTCATTACTTTGTGTAACCCCTTTCGAATCCCACTCAGGAATGTTCTCTGGAATGATATTATTTTTAAAGTTTTCAATAGCATCCTGGTATATACGGTGTGCAAAAACTGTAGCCTCTAATAAAGAATTGGAAGCCAAACGGTTAGCACCATGTAAACCTGTAGAAGAACATTCTCCACAAGCATATAAATTTTTAATAGATGAACGTCCGTATTCATCAACCAGAATACCACCGCACATATAATGAGATGCAGGCGTAACAGGAATATAATCTTTCGTCATATCTATCCCTATAGATAAACATTTAGCATATATATTAGGAAAGTGTTTCAGAATATCTGCTTTTTTACGCATTGTAATATCTAGGTAAACAAATTCATCACCCGATTTCTTCATTTCATTATCTACTGCACGCGCCACAATATCACGTGGTGCTAATGATTTACGTTCATCATATTCATGCATAAACTCCTCACCATTCTTACGTCTTAAAACACCACCAAAACCCCTAACAGCCTCCGATATCAAAAATGATGGATACTCCCCAGGATGGTATAAAGCGGTTGGATGGAACTGGATGAACTCCATATTCCTCACTTTTCCTTTTGCACGATAAACCATTGCCATGCCATCGCCTGTTGCAATGACCGGATTTGTTGTAGCCGAATATACATGTCCGGCGCCACCCGAAGCCATTACTGTAACGTTTGCCACAATCTTTTCCACATCGTTAAGCTCTGTGTTAAAGGCATATATACCATAACAGTTAATATCTTCGGTACGTTTATCCACAAACTCACCTAGGTGATGCTGGGTAATTAACTCCAGTGCAAAGTAATGTGTTAATATCTCTATGTTGTTATTCTCGTGAATTTCATTCAGCAACACCCGTTCAATCTCATATCCGGTGATATCTTTATAGTGTAAAACACGGTGTTCAGAGTGCCCACCTTCCTTCGCCAAATCATAAAAACCAGCGTTATCCTTATCGAAATTTATACCATAATCAATGATCTCCTGAATACGCTGAGGCCCCTCTTTTACAACGATTTCCACAATTTTTTCATCACATAATCCGTCTCCGGCAATCAAGGTATCATCTATATGTTTCTCAAAAGAATCACCTTTATCTACCACTACCGCAACACCGCCTTGAGCGTATTTTGTATTCGATTCGTCTTCGTTCGATTTAGTAACAATTAAAACCTTACCAAACTTCGCTGCTTTAAGTGCAAAACTTAAACCCGCTATACCTGAACCAATTACCAGAAAATCTACTTTCCTCATTAATAAAAACATTTACTTTATCCACGATGTTAACAACTAGTTGATAAATGTTAACTCTGTGTCTAAATTATCCTAACAAATAAATTTGAATGTTTAAAGCTACTCTAAAAAGACAATTTGCCACAATCTTTTAAGTAATTTTTAAGCACCTTTGTACAAGTAGTTAACTTTTTACCCACTTATAAACAATTAACATTCGGGTATTGATAAAAATAGAGTGACTTTTCGATAGTGCTGAAAATCAAACTCATGATGTTATAGAAATGTAATCTAAATGTTAGTAAACGATTAACAACTTACATAAAAGAACTTTTTTTCGAAACTTGCCAACAATACTAACACACTAATAAACAAACAAGATTTATTTATTTAAAAATACTTATTAATTATTGAGACGTTGAAAGCTTTATCTTTGGCCAACGTCAAAATTCAAAAAAGGAAAATTTTAAAATGAACATAGATGTCTTAGAAGAAATCAATAAAAAAGGTTTCGCAGAAGAAGAAATTGATCCTACGCTCGATCTTTTTGCGGAGATTGAGAAATTAAAAAAGGAAAAGAATGCCATTATTCTTGCACATTACTATCAAGAACCTGACATTCAGGATATTGCAGATTATATTGGTGATAGTTTAGGCTTATCGCAGGAAGCTGCAAAAACGGATGCTGATGTGATTGTGTTTGCAGGCGTGCATTTTATGGCAGAAACGGCAAAGATTTTATCGCCTAATAAAACCGTTTTATTACCAGATGTAAAGGCAGGTTGCTCATTAGCAGATAGTTGTCCGCCACATTTATTTAGAAAGTTTAAAGAAAAATATCCAGATCACCTGGTCATCACTTATGTAAACTGCACGGCCGAATTAAAAGCTTTAAGTGATATTGTTTGTACAAGTACAAATGCAGTTCAAATTGTAGAGAGTTTGCCTAAAGAGCAAAAAATAATATTCGGTCCCGATCGAAATTTAGGTGCTTATGTGGCAAAGAAAACCGGACGCGATTTGGTGTTGTGGAATGGTGCCTGTATGGTGCATGAAATTTTTTCACAGGAGAAAATAACAAAGCTGAAAGAACGCCATCCGAACGCTAAGTTTATTGCGCATCCCGAATGTGAAGAAGTGGTTTTGAAAATGGCTGATTATATCGGTTCAACAACCGGACTTTTAAAATATACGATTACCAATCCAGCTACAGAATTTATTGTAGCTACCGAAAGTGGAATTATCCACCAGATGGAAAAGGCAAATCCAACAAAAACATTTATTCCGGCACCGCCGAACAATAGCTGTGCTTGTAACGATTGTCCTTACATGAAAAGAAATACTTTAGAAAAACTATATTTATGTATTAAAAATGGTTTGCCTGAAGTAACTGTACCTGAGCATATTATTGATCTTGCGCGTAAACCTATCCAACGCATGCTGGATATTTCGGCAGAATTGGGCTTGTAGAAAATAAAAATCGTCATTGCGAGGAGGTACGACAAAGCAATCTTAATGCGCTCGCTGGTAGCGATAGTTGTAAGATTGCTTCGGGCCTCACAATGACGGAAAATAAGTATATGGAAAAAAACAACATTCTTAAAAATTACTCAGGCTTATTATGGCTTTTGGCAGGAATAACTGTTGGAAGTATTGTGGGCTTAATTTTTGGGAAAAGTGTTGAGAGTATAAAACCATTAGGAGATATATTTTTAAACCTGTTGTTTACTGCAGTTATTCCATTGGTATTTTTTGCGGTTTCATCGGCAATTGCGAACATCGATCGGACAAAGAAATTAGGAAGATTATTAACCATTATGGTTTTGGTTTTTCTTTCCACGATATTAATTTCTGCTGTTTTAACGCTGGTAGCCACATGGATTTTTCCGATTCATCAGCAATTAGGAAATACGCCTTTACCAACTGAACCAGAAAAAATACAGTCGTTTGGCGAACAAATGACCCAACTTTTAACAGTAGGAGAATTTTTTGAAATCGGAAGTCGGAAAAATATGCTTGCACTGATTATTTTTTCAGTATTAGTTGGTTTTTCTACGCTATATTCTGGGAAAGAGGGCGATGGCTTTAAAAACTTTCTGGTTTCTGGTAATGAAGTGATGAAAAAACTCATCATTTTAATTATGAAATTAGGTCCCGTTGGTTTGGGCGCTTATTTTGCCTATCAGGTTGGGGTTTTCGGTCCACAGCTTTTTGGTACTTATGCGAAAGCTTTGGGTTTATACTATGGAGTTGGTGCATTTTATTTTATCGTTTTTTTTACCTTATATGCTTTTGTTGCTGGTGGATTTAAAGCGATAAAAGTATTTTGGAAAAATAATATTGTGCCGTCTTTAACTTCAATCGGAACCTGTAGCAGTATTGCCACTATTCCTGCGAATTTAGATGGTGCGCGAAAAATGGGGGTACCCGGTTATATTACCAATGTGACGATTCCGTTAGGCTCGACTTTGCATAAAGATGGCTCGAGTATCAGTTCTATTGTTAAAATTGCTGTTGTTTTTGCCATTTTTGGTAAAGATTTAGTACATGTTGATACCATTATTTTGGCACTGGGTATTACTGTTTTAGTGAGTATTGTAGAAGGTGGAATACCAAACGGCGGTTATATTGGCGAATTATTAATGATTTCGGCTTACCAATTGCCCCCAGAGGCTCTACCACCAGCTATGATTATTGGAACTTTGGTAGATCCGATGGCTACTTTGTTAAATGCTACCGGTGATAATGTTGCAGCCATGTTAATTGCCAGGTTTACCGAAGGTAAGAATTGGATGGAAAGTAAGGATTTGTCATCCTGACGAAGGAAGGATCTCCAAAAGTGAAGTATCGGCCTAGTGCAGTTAAAGATTTGCTTCGCAGAGCCTTCGGGTTCTTCGCTATACTCAGAATGACAATTGATTTTAAAAAAATAAAAACCGGGGGCTCCGCCTCTAACTATTGCATATGTTTGAAAATAAAGAGCGTACAGATATTAATGAATTAGGAGAATTTGGGTTGATCAAACACCTAACTACTAATTTTAAAATTAAAAACGATTATTCGGTAAAAGGGGTTGGCGATGATGCTGCCGTTTTAGATGCTAAAGGAAAGCAGACCTTAATTTCGACCGATTTATTGCTGGAAGGAATCCATTTCGATTTGGCTTATGTGCCTTTAATGCACTTAGGTTACAAAGCTGTTCAGGTAAATTTGAGTGATATTTATGCCATGAATGGAAAAGCAAGCCAAATCACGGTTTCGCTGGGTTTGTCGAGCAAATTTCCATTAGAAGCTGTTGAAGAAATTTATAAAGGAATTGAACTGGCCTGCAACAAATACAACATCGATTTAATTGGCGGAGATACTTCCTCAAGCAAGCAAGGGCTGGTAATCAGTATTACCAGTATTGGTTATGCCGATGCCGATAAAGTGGTGTACAGAAACGGTGCCCAAGAACACGATTTATTATGTGTTTCTGGCGATTTGGGTGGTGCTTATTTAGGCCTGCAAATTTTAGAAAGAGAGAAATTAATCTATCTGGAAAACCCACAAATCCAGCCAGATTTAGAAGGTAAAGATTATATCATCGAAAGACAATTGAAACCAGAAGCAAGGATGGATATTATTGCACTTTTAGATGAAATGAATATAAAACCAACTTCGATGATTGATGTTTCGGATGGGTTAGCGTCTGAAATTTTGCATTTGGCAGAACAATCAGATAAAGGAATGACCATTTACGAAGAGAAAATTCCTTTAGATCCAATGACTTATGAAACCGCCCGTGAACTAGGTTTAGATCCTACAGTTTGTGCTTTAAGTGGTGGCGAAGATTATGAATTGTTGTTTACCATCAGTCAGGAAGATTACAAAAAATTGAAACATGATGTAGATATCACCGTGATCGGCCATGTTACCGATAAAAATTCGGGTTGTAAAATGGTTTCTAAATCAGAAAAAGTACATGAGCTGAAGGCTCAGGGTTGGAATGCTTTTAATAAATAATATTATATATTCGTCATTGCGAGAAGGCTTTTCAGCCGACGAAGCAATCTTTTTATTGAGAAAGATTGCTTCGTCATTCTTCCTCGCAATGACGATTTTTATTCGGACTAAAAAGGCACGCTTTTGACTGAAAAAATAAAAGTGATAAAAAATTTAGGTGATTTTGCATCTTCTATTCCTCGTTGATATCCAAATATTTCGTATCAATCTGTTTGGTGGTTTTTGCACCCAATTTTTTAATCTTTTCTGAAGTATTGGTTAAATTTCCGGCGCCTAAAGACAATTTATTGATGGCTTTATCATAAGCATCCTGTCCGTTTTTGATGTGTTTACCAATATTTTCCATATCAGAAATAAAGCCCACAAACTTATCATACATACTGCCACTTAAACGGGCAATTTCCATTACATTCCGGTTTTGGCGTTCTTGTTTCCACATGCTGGCAATGGTGCGCAAGGTGGCTAGTAACGTTGATGGACTCACAATCACAACCCTTCTATCCCAGGCAAAATTGAACAGTTCGGCATCTTTTTGAACCGCAATACTGAAAGAAGATTCGATCGGAACAAACAGTAAAACAAAATCCGGAGAATTGATTTTATATAAATCCTGGTAGTTTTTAGCAGATAATTCCTGAATGTGATTCTTAATTGAGGCTAGATGGCCTTTTATAAAGCCGTCACGCTCTTCATCCGTCTCTGCAGATACAGAACGTTCATAAGCAACCAATGATACCTTAGCGTCGACAACAAGGTGTTTGTTGTCAGGCAGATCGATTACCACATCGGGCTGGTAGCGACCGCCTTCGGCGGATGTATGCGAGGCTTGAATGCGGTATTCCTGATCGCGTACTAAACCAGAGCGTTCTAAAACTTTTTCTAAAATTACTTCTCCCCAGTTTCCTTGCCTTTTACTGTCGCCTTTTAAAGCTTTGGTTAAATTATTGGCATCTTCCTGAATCTGTTTACTTTGATCCATTAATAGTGAAATTACACCTTTCAGTGTATTTCTTTCATCCGACTCCGCTTTGTAAACCTTTTCTACTTTATCTTCAAAAGCCTTAATATTTTCTTTCAAAGGATTTAAAATGATGTCTAAATTGGTTCTGTTCTGCTCGATAAATTTGGTAGATTTCTCTTCTAAAATTTTATTGGCGATTAATTCGAAGTCTTTGTTCAGTTTTTCTTGCGATTGCTCAAAGCTTAGCTTTTGTTCTGCAAGTTTTTCCTTTTCGGCGAGGTAGAAAGATCTGGTACTTTCGAGCTCGCGGTTGGCATCTGCAAGCCGATCGCGTTCAGCTTGTAATTCATCAATTAATCGTTGCTGCTCTTGTTTAAGTAGCACGGTAATGTGCTCTTTTTCTACGGTTAGGTTAGAAACACGTTCGTCTGCTTTAGCTAAACTAATTTTTAACGATTCATTTTCACTTTTTATCTTTTCAAAATCGTCTACTGAAATAACAGAAAGTGCTGCCTTTGGTTTCTTTAATAATAAAAAAACCAGAACAATTAAAATAACGATTAGTAAAGCAATGCCAGCGATCTCCATAATGATAAAAATTTTAGCAAAAATGAAGATTTAAAATAGATATACCAAAAAATTTTAGTTATTGTGATCGGAAAATAACGGAAAAAAATTTCTATAATTGGGCATTACTTTTTTATAAATGAATGCATTAACAGTCCTTATATCCTGCCCCGACCAAGTTGGTTTAGTTACTAATATTACCCGGGTACTCGCTGCACATCAGTTGAATATTATTGCGATGCGCGAGTTCGTAGATGAAGCCAATAAATCGTTTTTTACCCGCATGGCCTGTACCGGAAACCTGGAGGATGCAGAAAAATTAAAGGAAAAACTTTTAGAAAATTTACCAAATGCTGCTGAGGTAAACTTAATTGCCCAACAGGAGAAACAGATTGCTGTTTTAGTAACGAAAGAGTACCATTGTTTAGCAGAAATATTGATTAAAAACCAGTTTAAAACTTTAGGTGCTAATGTTAAATGTGTAATTGGCAATTATGAAAGTCTGAGAGATTTTACCGAAAAATTAGGTATTCCTTATTTTTACGTCGATCATACTAATAAGGATAAAAGTGAATTCGAGACTGAAGTAAAAGATATCATTAATCAGTTTGAGGTAGATTATTTAGTATTAGCCAAATTTATGCGAATCCTGTCTGCCGATTTTGTAAAAGATTATTCGGGTAAAATTATCAATATTCATCATTCCTTTTTACCAGCTTTTATAGGTGCCAATCCCTACCGTCAAGCTTTTGAACGCGGCGTAAAAATTATTGGTGCAACTGCCCATTTTGTTACCGATAACCTGGATGAAGGCCCGATTATTACCCAGCATACCAATCATGTAGACCACAATTTTGGGGTAAAAGAAATGGTTCGTGCAGGAAAAGAAATAGAGAAAAAGGTGTTATTAGAAGCCTTAGAGCTCATTTTCGAAGACCGCGTTTTTGTGAGTGGTAATAAGACAATTGTGTTTAAGTAAGCGCTAGGCGTTAGGTGCTTAGGGTTTGGCGGATTGATTGATATGCTTTCATTTCGAGCGGAGTGCTAGGTAGCTGGAAAATTTATGCGAAAATGTCATCCTGAGAATTCAGTTTTTAGCTAAAACATTAAAGTAATAATGACATTATGCGGGGTATCGTCATTCCCAACTTGATTGGGAATCGTAATGCCTTGATAGGGGGTTGTAGGTTGCATTAAGATTCCCGCCTGCGCGGGAAAGACGACGATTTTCAGAATCTGTCATTGGTAATGCAATGAAGGATCTTTAAAAACAGAAATATAAGAGCATGGAAAAGCGAACTTCGTGCGCGCTGTTTTTTTTTGGTTCTCTATGGTAAAAAAGCTATAATCTCTTCAGTAGCAGGTTTGCTACATCTTCTCCTGTTTGCGAACCAATTGCTATGCCCATTCCGTTGCACCTTGTAGCACAAAAGATATTGGGCTTAATCTCTTCTATAAGGGGTTCCAAAATTTTTCCAAAAGCCATAATACCACTCCAGCGATAATCAATTTCATAATTAACTTTAGGGAGGATTACATTTTTTAATAAATCTTCCAGTGCCTGCTGTACCGCTTCAGTTTGGCCAAATTCGGTTGTTTCTTCGGCTTTAAAATCAATATTTCTACCACCACCTAATAAAATTCTACCATTTATATTTCTGAAATAGTAAAAACCGCTATCATAATGGAAGGTACCTGCTATTTTTAAATCTTTAAGGGGCTTGGTAATTAAAACCTGTCCACGGCCTGGTGTAATATCAACATCAGGTAATAAATCTTTTATAAATGCATTTGTGGTGATCACTACTTGCTTACAAAAAAAGTTTCCATTTTTGGTTAGTAACCTCGAACCGGATATTTCTGGTTGAATTTCATCTACTGTACAATTATTAAAAATACTAATACCGAGGTTTTGCGCATATTGAATTAAGGCAAACATCATTTTACCGCTATCAATTTGTGCTTCATACTGGTTTTCGATTAAAGTTCCGATACCTCCAAAACCAAAGGAGCCAATTTTCGTATTGGCAAGGCCAAAAGCATTTGCGCCAACAACATCGTTAATAAGACGATTAAAATGTTCAATTTTGGATACACATGTGTCGGCCAAAAAAATGTCATCAATTTTAAATAATTCGTATCCGCCTAAACATTGGTAATCAATGGTTTTATCGCCCAATAAACACCGCAGTTTAATTAGGCCCTTCCAGCGTTTTTCTATAAGTAAAGCGAGGCCATCTAAGCCAGTACATTCTTCTTGCTCAATGAGTTCAGAAATGCTACCAAAGCACGCAAAACCCGCATTTTTGGTGCTGGCACCACTTGGTAAAAAGCCCCTTTCGAGTATGGCTATTTTTAAAGTTGGCACAGTTTTTTTAAGCTGGATAGCAGCATTTAAACCCACAATTCCACTGCCGATAATAATGATATCGTAAGTAAAAAATGACTCCTTCTCCCAATATGAAAATGCTGTTGGCATAGTATAAATGTACCATTTTTTAACAGTCAAATAATATGGGAACGCTTTTTGATATGTGTTAAACGAAAAACATACAGAAAGAAAATGGGAGTTTATTTAATATTAATCATCCCGGTATTATTGCTGAGCATGTTTGTACAATGGCGGTTTAGAAATAAGTTTTCTAAGTATGCCGAAATGCAACTTAGCTCAGGTTTATCGGGCAAAGAGGTAGCAGAAAGAATGCTACATGATAATGGGATATACGACGTGAAGGTGATGAGTACAGAAGGACAACTAACAGATCATTACAATCCATCAGATAAAACCGTTAATTTAAGTACAGATGTATATTATAGCCGAAGCGTAGCTGCCGCGGCTGTAGCGGCACACGAATGCGGACATGCCTTGCAACAGGCGAAATCTTATAACTGGTTGCAATTAAGAAGCAGTATGGTTCCTGTGGTAAGTATATCATCCAACCTTTTGCAATGGGTGTTATTAATTGGTGCATTGTTAATAGGCTTTACCGGAAATCCAATTGTTTTGGCTATTGGTGTAGTAGGTTTAGCATTGGTAACCATATTTAGTATCATTACCCTACCAGTTGAATTTGATGCCAGTAACCGTGCATTGGCCTGGCTAAAAAACAATAATGGTGTAATGCAAACACAAGAAGAAAATGCGCAGGCTAAAGATGCGCTTTGGTGGGCAGCCATGACTTATGTTGTAGCAGCTGTTGGTGCATTAGCCAATTTATTGTATTACGCATCGATGCTTTTTGGAAGAAGCAGAGATTAAAGATATATCTAATTATGAAAAGCACAGAACGGCCGGGTTAATCCTGGCCGTTTTTGGTTTATGAATGTTTTTGAAAGTAAAGTAGTTTATTTATTTCTTGTTTGGAAAGCAGGTTTTGTAGTGCTTAGGCGGGCTCTGGTCCTGCTCCCGCTTCTGCCGATGAAGAATCGGCATTCTCGCTCCGATCAGGTTTAGGTGGCGAGGTTAGTAGTACTAGGTGGAGTTGCTGGGTGTAGAATTTTATTTTCTATAGATGAAATTAGACTTTAATAAGTAGCAGGATCATTGCAGTTTAAACCTGATTGACGTGGAAAGCCCACAGCGCAGCGAGGACTTGAAACAAAAAGCAGGACTAACCTAAAAATGAAATGCTGAAATTGCTTTTCTAAAAAATGAATGTTGGTTTTGCCCTTCGACTTCGCTCAGGGTGACAACAATAAGATAATTATTAATTTAATTTATAAGGAGCAATTAACTGAAACTCTGGAATATCAACCTCAAACTCAGATCCGTCTATATCACGTTTCATTAGGTACGCACCTTTCATGCTGCCCATATCGGTTTTTAGATTACAGCCTGAAACATATACATGTGTTTCGCCAGGCTGGATAATGGGCTGTAAACCAACAACGCCCTCACCTTCTACCTCTCTTCGGCTACTGTTCGAATCAAAAATAAACCATTGGCGGCGCATTAATTGTACGGCATAATCAGAAAGATTAGAAATTTCTACGCGATAAGCGAACATATAATGTTCATTGGCCGGATTTGAATATTCTGGCTGGTAAACTGTTTCAACTGAAACTTTAACACCGTCTGTAATAGCTGTAACCATGATGATTTACGAATGTATAAAAAAACCTTTCAAAAATCAAGCCAGTACTTTAGTAGCATCGTAGTCGGCAAATTTTTCTGCCACTTCTTCTAAAATACTGTAAATGTTGTTGATATCGGGTTCGGCCACCAAACGCATACGGTAAGGTTTAAAGTCTGGCAGGCCTTTAAAATAATTTGCATAATGGCGGCGCATTTCGAAAATTCCGGTTTTAGGGCCTTTCCATTCTAACGATTTATCTAAATGCGTACGGCAAACTTCAATGCGTTCTTCAATAGTTGGTCCGGGAAGGTGTTCGCCTGTTTTAAAAAAATGTTTTACCTCGCGGAAAATCCACGGGTAACCAATTGCAGCACGGCCGATCATAATGCCATCGATCTCATATTCCATGCGCCAGTTAGCCGCTTTTTCAGGACTGTCTACATCGCCATTACCAAAAATCGGGATTTTGATGCGTGGATTGCGTTTAATTTCGCGGATAAGCGACCAATCGGCCTCTCCTTTGTATAATTGAGCTCTTGTTCTGCCATGAATTGTAAGGGCCTGAATGCCCACATCCTGAAGCCGCTCGGCCACTTCGTAAACGTTTTTGGTGTTATCATCCCAACCAAGGCGGGTTTTAACGGTAACGGGTAAATGTGAAGCTTTAACTACCGCATCGGTCATTTTTACCATTTTATCAATATCCTGTAACAGGCTAGAGCCCGCTCCTTTACATACCACGTTTTTAACCGGACAGCCATAATTGATGTCAACAAGATCAGGTCCTGCAGCAGAGGCAATTTCTGATGCTTCCCTCATATGATCGATATCACCACCAAAAATCTGAATGCCAATTGGCCTTTCGTATTCGAAAATATCGAGCTTTTGTCTGCTTTTTGCCGCATCACGGATCAAACCCTCCGAAGAAATAAATTCGGTGTACATCATATCAGCTCCATTTTTTTTGCATACATAACGGAATGGCGGATCACTTACATCCTCCATGGGAGCCAGTAATAATGGGAACTCACCTAAATCTATATTTCCTATCTTAACAGACATTTTCTATCTTCAACGATTAATAAAACATACAAAGGTACAAATAATGAATTTTGTTACACCTAACAAGGAGGAAATCAATCCTTTCTTACAATTACTTTTACTTTTATTTTACGCAGTTATAGGCGGGCTTGTGTTTGGGGTTATAGCTGTTGCTATCGTTTTGATGATGTATGGCTTAGGAATAGTAAGTAATTTGGATACGCTTTTAGCCGGTGACCCAAAGTATATTGGTGGTTTTAAAGTGATACAGATATTAAGTTCGATCGGAACATTTATTTTACCTCCAATCGCCCTGGCCCTAACAGAAAGGAAAAAAGTAAAGGAATTTTATCTTTTCAGGCAACCAAAATTCTTGTTAGCTGTGCTTGTTCTGGCCATTATGATGCTGAGTATGCCATTTATGGAATGGACTGTGATATGGAATCAGAAAATGGTTTTGCCTGATTTTTTGCATAAAATAGAACAGTGGATGAAGGAAAAGGAGACTATTGCAATGAAAATGACCATTCAATTGATCACTGTGCGCAGTAATTTCGATTTTGTTGTAAACCTGGTAATGATTGCAGTTATACCTGCTATAGGCGAAGAATTGATGTTTCGTGGTGGTGTGCAGCGATCGTTAAACAGGGCTTTTGAGAACCCCCATGTCGCTATTTGGTTATCAGCCATAATTTTCAGCGCCATTCATGTTCAGTTTTATGGTTTTGTACCACGTATGTTATTGGGTGCAGGTTTTGGCTACCTGTATTACTATAGCGGAAGCATTTGGTATGCCATGCTGGCGCACTTTATAAACAATGCCTATGCGGTTTGTGCGGCTTTTTATATGCAAAAACATCATATGCCGCTTGATAAAGCTGATGAACCGATCGGTTTTCCATGGTATGGCTATTTAATTAGTGCAATAATTACCATAGCTTTGTTTAAATTTTTTAAAGATAGCGCAACACGTGAGCGAAAATTGGATTAAAGTATATACCACCAGCGATGCCTTTGCTGCGGAGGTATTAAAACAGGGATTAACAGAAGCCGGAATTCCAGCGGTAACGATAAACAAACAGCTCTCGGCATATAATATTGGCGAAATAAATGTTTTGGTGAATAAGGTAGATTTCGATAAAGCCATAGAATACATCGTAGAAAACGAAATTGAGTAACATGTTAAACCTTATCCATTTCACATCTCCCATTTTACATTTTTAGCATGAAAACCAGGGCAATAACCGCTTTCTTTTTTACCATCGTAATGCTTGGCTCTATCCTTCTGGGGAGCTATACTTTTACTATATTTTATCTTGTTTTAAGTGTTTTGGCTTTGTTTGAGTTTTATAAGCTGATTAAAAATGCAGGAATCAGGCCACACCGCAATATTGGTTTAGTTGCTGCCTCATTAGTATTTTTGATGGCGGCAGGTCTACACTACCTTAAATACGATGTAAAGTACCTGTTGCTGTGTATCCCGCTAATTTTCTCGGTTTTTATTACGGAGCTATATAAAAAGAACAAAATTCCATTCGCCAACATCTCCTACACTTTTGTTGGCTTTGTTTATGTAACCATTCCTTTCTGTTTTTTTCATGCTTTGGGGTTTTTGAAAAACTGGAACGAATATAACTTTCATCTTCCCTTGGCATTTTTACTAATGCTTTGGGCAAATGATACAGGCGCTTATCTTTTTGGTGTAAAATATGGCAAACGCAAATTGTTCGAGCGCCACTCGCCAAAGAAAAGCTGGGAAGGTTTTTTCGGAGGTATGCTCACCAGTGTTTTGGTGGCTTTTGGATTATCATTTCTGTTTACAGAAAGTCCAGTTTGGGTTTGGATTGGTATGGCTGTATTGATTGCAAGCTTTGGTACTTTAGGAGATTTAGTAGAATCGATGCTTAAACGCAGTTTGGATACGAAAGATAGTGGTGGTTTATTACCGGGCCATGGGGGGTTGTTAGATCGTTTTGATGGATTGTTACTGGCTGCTCCGGTGGTTTACGCCTATCTGTATTTGATTTTATACTAATGGTTGACCACAAAGACACGAAGGCACTAATTGATGTTTCTTATGCAGTAGCTGTTATAACATAATATGCTCTTTCTATCTGTTCACCGGTTTTACTTTGTACCTGCTCTAATTTTTTAACGGTATTTTTAATTGTAAGATCCGCTTTTTCTAATAATTCTTTTACGGTTTCTACCTCGTAAAGTGTAAAGCCATACGGAGTAAAAGGAAGGTTTTGCATGAAGTTTTTATCAGCAAAACATAGGGCTAGTAAACCAGTTGGCTTTAAAGTTCGCATAATCTCATTAAGGTATTCGCCAGGGTTTGCCCAGAAGTATATCGTATTAACCGTAAAAATTTTGTCGAACTTATGACTATCGAAAGGCAGACTATTTCCATCTGTTAGTTCAAAATGAACTTTTCCTTCAGCGATGAAATCCTTATTAATCTTCTCGGCCTCGGCAATAATTGTAGCAGAAATATCAACTCCAAAATAGTTGAGGTTTTCGGCTTCTGATAATAACTGGGCAATATGTCCGCCGTTGCCATGACCGATTTCTAAAAGAGTCTCATTATTTTGAAGATCTAATGCATCAATTGCAGAAGTTGTCATACCGATATTATTGGCATGCATCATTTCGCCTGTTTTAATGCCGTGCTCGCCTTCAGGACAGCCCAACTGCCTGGCAATATTTTTTAAGTCTTCCTCAGAAAGTTGCTGTTCCATAATCAAATTTAAAGATTTAGTCGTTATGATTTTTACATCTTTTTGGCTAAGGCTTATAAGATTATTTAATCACCTGAATCGGTTTTTTATTTTCATCGATCGCCACAAAAGTAAAATCGCCATGTACGGCTAATTCTCTTCCTTCGGCATACATCTGCTCGATATAAATTTCAACATTAACTTTTAAACTGGTATTACCCACATGGTTTACCTTGCCGATAAGCTCTACGATAGTGCCCGCGGGGATTGGTTTTTTAAAATCTATCCTGTCGCTGCTAACGGTAACCATAATCTGACGGCTAAAACGGGTTGCGGTAATAAAAGCAACTTCGTCCATTAAATGCATGGCTGTTCCGCCGAAAAGAGTGTCGTAATGATTTGTTGTATTTGGGAAAACGGCTTTAAAAATGCTGGTTTTAGAATTTTCTATTCTTTCTTCTAGGGTCATGGGTTAAATATAGGTGCTGTAAAAAGCTTTGGCAACTTTCTGGTTATTTTTAGTAGAAAGTTGCCAAAGTAGGGGTTTGCTTTAGAGAAAACGATCCGTGTCTCTGTGGCAAAAAATGAAGAGATTAATTCGCCTGAAGATCTGCAGTCAGAACCTCTTCGGTTTTACGCATTTCTTTAGCAGCTTCTACCATTTCTATTAATGCTTTTTTGGTTTCGTCCCAGCCGCGGGTTTTTAAACCACAATCAGGATTTACCCAGAGTTGCTCGGAGGGAATAACAGCCTTTGCTTTTTTGAGTAGCTGAACCATTTCTTCCCTCTTCGGAACCCTTGGAGAGTGAATATCGTATACACCTGGACCAATTTCGTTTGGATATTTAAAATCGGCAAACGCATCTAATAACTCCATCTGCGAACGTGATGTTTCGATGGTGATCACATCAGCATCCATATCGGCAATGTTTTGGATGATATCGTTAAATTCCGAGTAACACATGTGCGTGTGGATCTGCGTATCGTCTTTCACACCGCTTGCCGAAATTTTAAAGGCTTTAACCGCCCAGTTCAGGTAAGTTTGCCAATCAGCTTTGCGCAATGGTAAACCTTCTCTAATGGCGGGCTCATCAATCTGAATGATTTTTATCCCTGCATTTTCCAGGTCGCAAACCTCATCTCGGATGGCCAGGGCAATTTGAGTGCAGGTTTCGGATCTTGGTTGGTCATTACGTACGAACGACCACTGCAGTATAGTTACCGGACCAGTTAACATACCTTTCATGTATTTTGAGGTAAGCGACTGCGCATAGGCGGTCCATTTTACCGTCATGGGTTTAGGGCGCGAAACATCGCCGAAAATGATTGGCGGTTTTACACAGCGCGAGCCATAACTCTGTACCCAGCCATTTTTGGAGAAAGCAAAACCATCAAGCTGCTCGCCGAAGTATTCAACCATATCGTTGCGTTCAAATTCTCCATGAACCAACACGTCAAGATCAATTTCTTCCTGCCAGTTTACGGCTTTAGCAGTTTCTTTGGCAATGAGGTCATCATATTCTTCAACGGTAAAAGTTCCGTTTTTAAGCTTGGCCCTCCAGCTTCTCACTTCTGCGGTTTGCGGAAATGATCCGATGGTGGTAGTGGCATAACTTGGCAGATTGAGTTCTTGCTGTTTGATTTTTCTGCTCGAAAACGGACTTAATCTTTCAGCATCCTGACCCTTTAAACCTAGAACACGGTTTTTTACTTCAGGATTATGAATGATTTTCGAAACTTTACGGTTAGCAATCGCAATTTTGTTTTCCTCAAGTTTTTGCAGGGTAGATGCAGGGCTTTCGTTGGTGATCAGTTTTTTTAAGGTAGCTATCTCTGCAATTTTTTGCTTTGCATAGGCCAGCCACTGTTTAATTTCTGCCGATAGGTTTTGCTCGTTAGTTTCATTGTCTAAATCAACCGGTGAGTGGATTAATGAACAAGAAGGAGCAACCCATACCTTATCCTGACCCCTTTTTTCTACAACTTGATTAATGATTGAAATGGATTTCTCGAAATCATTTTTCCAGATGTTTCTTCCATCTACCAAACCCAGTGAGAGTATGGTATCTTCTTTTAATGAAGCTAAAACATCCGTCAATTGATCTTCAGCACGCACCAGATCGATATGTATAACATTTACCGGTAATGAAGTAGTTAGTGCTAAATTATTCCCCAAACCTTCGAAATAGGTAGCCAAAACAACTTTTAACCTAGGGAAAGCCTTTCTGATCTCTTTATAAACATATTCGTAAGCTTTCTTGTCTTTTTCGGTAAGGTCTAAAGTCAAAAAGGGCTCATCAAACTGAACATATTCTACATCCAAAGCATCTAAGCGGGATAAAATCTCGATGTAAACCGGAAGGAGGTTTTTGATCAGGTCGATCTTTTCAAAGCCAGCTTCTTTTTCTTTTCCCAATAGAAGGTAAGAAATTGGGCCGATTAAAACGGGTTTTGTGGTAATGCCCAATTGTTTTGCCTCGTAAAACTCATCGATAATTTTGGTAGAGAAAAGTTTAAAAGGCTGATCTTTGTAAAACTCAGGAACGATATAGTGGTAGTTGGTATCGAACCACTTGGTCATTTCCATTGCTACCACATCTAATCCCTCTTTTTGATAACCCCTGGCCATGGCAAAATAGAGATCAAGTTCAGAATTCCCCTTTTTCAGGATCACCTCATTGTACCTTTTCGGGATTGCTCCAAAAGTTAAAGAATGGTCGAGTACATGATCATAAAAAGAAAAATCGTTTGATGGAATCACATCAATCCCAGCTTCTTTTTGAAGGTTCCAGTTTTCGTGGCGAATGTTTTTTCCCACCTGAAGTACATTTTTGTACCCAGTTTTATCTGCCCAGTAATTTTCGCAGATTTTCTTTAATTCCCTTTGGCTACCTATTCGCGGATAGCCCAGATTTTGCGTTAGCATCTCTTTTAAAGATTAAGTAAATAAATCGTTTAAAAGCTCTTAAAGCAATATTTTGTAATACTCTCTGTTAAAAATTAAAAGGAAAGGTTGGTGCACAAACTGCCTACTCATTAGCAAAAAGCTTAAAGCAAGCATATAAAATGATTAATTTTATTGTGTACAATCAGACCTGACCAATTACTTTATAACGCGAAAGCACCGTCAATTCAATATAGGCAGGTCTCCTGACTTATTCCCGATCTTATCGCCTTCCCATCCCGATAAACGGCACAGTGGCATGAATGATAAGACCGTTGTCTTTTTAAAGACAGAATTTACAGTTGCGCGACAGCTCGTGATTTGCACACGATTCCCTATTAATCCCGGGTGTAATTCCGGGAACCTGTATCGGTTGATGAAAAATAAAGTTAAGAACTTACATCAAGGCAAATGTATGGATTAGGATTTAAAACTTGTAACAAATTTACAGCAAGCCATTTTTGGAACTTATTCTCTATTATATTTGATTACCTAACTAAACTTTATTATGATAAAAATCTACTTTAAAAGGCTTTGTATTGCTTTTTTAATGGTAAATAGCTGTGCGGTGCTGGCACAGGAAGTGCCAACGCCGAAATCGCATTTTGGTTTTGATATCGGTGACGATTACCAATTGGCCAATTATACCCAAACAGAAGCTTACTTTAAAAAACTTGCGGCAAGTTCTAACCGCATTAAACTGGTTGATATCGGCAAAACCGAAGAGGGCAGAAGTCAGTATATGCTAATTGTTTCTTCACCAGAAAACCTGAAGAAATTAGACCGTTACAAAGAAATTTCGCAACAACTGGCGCATGCTGAAATTACACCCGAGCAAGCGAAAGCATTAGCCCAGGAAGGTAAAGCGGTAGTGTGGATAGATGGCGGGCTGCATGCCAACGAGGTGGTTGGTGCACATCAGCTGATCGAAACCGCTTATGAATTTGCGTCCAGAAAAGACCCTGAAACCCTGCGTATTTTGGATAACGTAATCATCTTGTTTACGCATGCCAATCCTGACGGGCAAGAACTGGTGAGCAATTGGTACATGAGAGAGAAAGACCCCAAGAAAAGAACAACCTCGGGTTTGCCTGTTTTGTATGAAAAGTACGCAGGTCATGATAACAACCGCGATTTCTTTATGTTAAACCTTAAAGAAACGCAGAATATCGGTCGTCAGCTTTTTGTAGAATGGATTCCGCAGATTATGTATAACCACCATCAGGCTGGTCCTGCAGGAACGGTTGTTGCCGGCCCACCCTACCGCGATCCATTTAACTATGTTTTCGACCCAACCCTGCTAACCAGTTTAGATGCCGTTGGTGCGGCCATGCACACCCGCATGAATGTAGAAAACAAACCAGGTTATACCCAGCGCGGAGGATCGGTTTTTTCTACCTGGTACAATGGAGGCTTACGAACAACCACGTATTTTCATAACATGATCGGGCTGTTGACCGAAATTATCGGGAGCCCTACGCCCTCTGAAATTCCGTTAGTCCCTTCGCGATTATTACCGAACGGCGATTCGCCAAACCCGATTACCCCTAGGAAATGGTACTTTAAAAACTCGATCGATTATTCTGTATCGTTAAACTATGCTGTTTTAAATTATGCGCAACGTTACCGCGACGAATTGTTGTACAACATTTACCAAATGGGCAGAAATTCCATAGAGCGAGGTAAAAGAGATACCTGGTCTTTTTCTCCTAAAAAGATAGATGCCATTAATAATGCTACAAAAACCGATAAAAGCACTGCTGTAGCGGGTGGAGATGCCGATTTTGGGTCTCGACGTCAGCTTAGCATGAAAGCTTTTGATACCGTGATGAAGGCACCGGTAAACAGAGATCCACGAGGATACATCATAAGTGCTGATCAACCAGATTTTAATTCTGCTGTTAAGTTTTTAAATGCTTTAATCAGAACGGGTATAGTGGTTCAAAAAGCAAGCACTTCATTTACTGTTGCAGGGAAAAATTATCCTGCCGGAAGTTATGTCGTAAAAACCGATCAGGCTTTTCGTCCACACGTTTTGGATATGTTCGAGCCTCAGGATCATCCTAACGACTTTAAATACGAAGGAGGTGCTCCAATTCCGCCATATGATGCTGCCGGATGGACTTTGGCCTATTTAATGGATGTTAAATTCGACCGGATTTTAGATGATTTTTCAGGGCCGTTTGAGAAAAATCCTTATGGGCAATTATTAAAGTTTGATAATAAATTGCCAAGCGGATCGAGCTATGTGTTAAGTGCGGCACAAAATGATTCCTATACCGCAGTTAACGACTTATTGAAAAACAAGGTTGAAGTTTACCGGTCGACTGAAAATGGCGATTTTTATGTTTCGTCAGCGGGGAAATCAATATTGGAAAAAGCAAACATCAAATTGAAAAGTGCTGTTGCACCAAAAGATAAAATTAAAATCTCTGCCAAAAGAATTGCCCTTTGGGATACCTATGGAGGATCTATGGCCTCGGGGTGGGTGCGCTTTTTAATGGAGCAATATCATTATAACGCAACAGTAATTTATCCGCAGGATATTGATGCCGGGAATTTAAAATCTAAATACGATGTAATTGTTTTTGTGGGTGGTGCCATACCATCGGTGCAAGGCGGAGGGATTGGAAACAGATTTTTCGGACCAAAGGCAGAAGAAATCCCCCAGGAATTTAGAAACCGTTTAGGAAGGATTACTGCAGACAAATCGATTCCTGAATTAAAGAAATTCTTAGAGGCTGGGGGCAATATTGTAACCATTGGCAGTAGTACCAATTTGGCCTATCACTTAAACCTTCCGGTCCGCAATGCGATGGTTGAAATTGTAAACGGAGAGGAAAAAAGATTGCCAGCCGAAAAATACTATGTTCCGGGAAGTGTTTTAAATGTGGGTGTTGATACTACTTTGCCAACAACCTGGGGCATGGAAAAGGAAGCCGACGTATATTTCGATAATAGCCCTGTTTTTAAGCTCACAGGCGACGCCATCGTGGCGGGAAAGATTAAACCTTTAATGTGGTTCGAAAATACCACACCGTTGCGCAGTGGCTGGGCTTGGGGACAAGCTTATTTACAAGATGGCGTAACCGCTTTTGAAGCAAGAGTTGGAAAGGGCAAATTGCTTGCTTTTGGACCGGAAATTGCTTTTCGGGCACAAACACATGGTACTTTTAAACTGATATTTAATCAGTTATATAAATAATTACGATAATTATAACGAGAGCCACTATCCTAAACGATAGTGGCTTTTTACTTTGGCCTTACTATAGGCAAGTATAATCACCTTAATTTTGTGTTATGAAAGTAGAAATCTGGTCGGACGTAATGTGTCCGTTTTGCTATATCGGAAAAAGACATTTTGAGCATGCGATAGAAAAACTGCCGTTCAAAAACGAGATTGAGGTAGACTGGAAGAGCTATCAACTGAATCCTGAGTATCACAATACCAATAACGAAACAGTGTACGATTACCTTTCTCGGAGCAAGGGAATGCCAATTGAGCAGGCTAAACAAATGACTAAACAGGTTGTGGATATGGCTGCAAATGCTGGTTTGAAGATAGATTTTGATACCAATATCCCTGCAAATACCTTTAATGCGCATCGTTTGATCCACCTAGCAGCAAAGCACAATCTTCAGGATTTAGCCGAAGAGAAATTGTTTGAAGCCCATTTTGTAAACAGCAAAAATATTGGCGAAACTGATGTTTTGGTTGATCTTGCTGTAGAAATAGGCTTAGATAAGGAAGAAGCTGTAGCGGTTTTACAAGGTGATGAATTTACCGAAGCAGTTCGTTATGATATTTATGAAAGCCAGAATTTAGGCATCAGAGGGGTTCCTTATTTTGTAATGGACCGTAAATATGGTGTTTCTGGCGCTCAACCTGTCCAATCTTTTACCGATGCGCTTACACAAAGTTTTACGGAATGGAAAGAAAATCAACCAAAAACTACGCTGACTTCATTAAATAAAAATGATGATGCGGTTTGTGATGAAAATGGTTGTGAAATATAGATTTGTTTCCCGCAGATTACGCTGATCGCCGCAGATTTTTTTCTGCGAAAATCATTTTGATCTGCGGGGATTTTACCCGACTCGTTTTGCTGAACTTTTTTCAGCATCTACTGAAAGAAATCAATGCAAGTTAGATCCTTCGACTGAGCTCAAGGTGACAGATTCTAAAACAGTCGTCTTTCCCGCGCAGGCGGGAATCTTAATGCAACCCTACTAAGGCATTACGATTCCCAATCAAGTTGGGAATGACGATTCACCTAAACCCGCCATCATCAATTTTTTGCTCAGGAAGACAGTAGCCTGGAATAAATGCACGCATTAACTTAACATTTTTAACTACCGATTTTGATTTTTCAATGGTGTTAACAGATACTCTAACCCATTAACCCGTATTTCGAACATCGTAGCCATTAAATCGCCCAGCTTCCCTTTCGGGAAACCTTTGTCCTTATACCAAAGCAAATAACTTTCAGGAATATTACATATCAGGTAACCTTTGTATTTTCCGTAAGGCATTTGCATTTTCACTAAATCGAGCAACAAGGTTGGGTCTAACATTTATAATATAAAGTCTAAATAATTCTCTTTGTTAATTACAGAAAAGGATGCTTGGGGATAATTTTTGGCAAAAAAGGCAGGTATTTTCTTTTTTTGGTTCCCCCATTTAAAATCGGCAGCTGAAATTTCGCCGTTTTCAACTTCTATTAGGTCAATTTCTTGTTGATCATAGGTTCTCCAAAAATAATAGGTAGTATTTTTCTGTTCGTATTCCATCTTTTTGATGCGTTCACTAAAACAATAATTTTCCCATAAAATACCTTGGTCATTCCGTAGTGCCAATAATCTGAAATCGTTTACAATCGCATTTCGGATGCCATTATCATAAAAATACCATTTGGATGATTTTGTAACCTCTTTGCGTAAATTATTGCTGTAGCCACCAACTTTATAAATAATAAAAACCTTCGAAAGTAAATCAAGATAGCGATCTACGGTGTTTTTGCTAATACCTAAGGTGCGCGAAATTTCATCAATTGAAACCTCTGAACCCACTTGGTAGGCAATAAGTTTTAATAACTCCAAAAGTTTAGTACTGTTCTGGATATTCTCATACATCAAAATATCTTTTAATAAATACGATTTAACCAGTTCTGTTAAATATTGTGCTTTTTCAGTTAATGAACTTAAGTGGAATAACTCTGGGTACGAACCGAAAATTAAACGTTCTTCGAGGTTCTGAGCGGTTTGTAAAGCGTTTTCCTGTTTATCCAATTCAGCCTGTGCTATGGGGTAGAGATAATAGGTTAAACTTCTTCCGGTTAACGGCTCACCTGTTTGGTTCGAAAGATCAAAAGTAGAAGATCCACTTGCAATTATAGTGAGGTCTTTGAAAGTATCGATCAGTAACTTTAATATTTTTCCAATTTCGGGTATAACCTGTGCCTCGTCGATGATAAGTAATTTGGCATTTCCTAATACTCTTTTGTAATTGGCTGCGGTTCGTGTAGATAGTATTACCTGTATATCTTGATCTTCTCCATTTAAAGATAGATAATCGATGTTTGCATCTTTGATGATGTTTTCTATCAGCCATGTTTTTCCTACCCTTCTTGTTCCAAAGGTTAAGATTACTTTATTTTTCCCAATCTTGTTGAGAATAATAGGCTGTAAAGATCTAACAATTTGACTCTCCATTTAAGCCAAATATAGCAAAAAACGTTAATTCAGTCAATAGACTGACTCAATTAACGTTAATTCAGTCAACGAACTGACTGAATTAACGTTTTTTAGTTAATTAGTTCTAAAGTTTGAATGGCTTCTTCAACGTTACTTACGTTATCAAAAGCGATCCTTAACGTATTTTTTACCTCTTTTAAATTGCACATGCGCGGATGATTTTGTGCAAAAGTTAAAATCTTGGTAAAGGTATTCGAATCGAAGTAGGCCGATTGTTTATCACTTAGAAAATATCCGCGTAAACTATTTTTCTTGAAACTGATTTTCTCGAAGCCTAATTTCTTGCCCAACCACTGTAAACGCACCACACTAAGCATGGTTTTTACTTGTGGCGGAACCGGTCCGAAACGATCGGCCAGGTGTTTTTCAAAAATGGCAAGTTCCGCTTCGTTATCGAGTTTAGAAAGTTCTGTGTATAAATTGTAACGCTCGGTGATATTGGTAATGTATGCGTCAGGGATATACAATTCGAGATCGGTATCTACCTGTGTAAAACCAACAAAAGGACGGGCGGGTTCGTTTTCGAAGAGGCCCTTAAACTCAGCTTCTTTTAGTTCCTGAATGGCTTCGTCCAAAATTTTGTGGTACATCTCAAAACCAATCTCGGCAATAAAACCACTTTGTTCAGCGCCCAATAGATTTCCACTTCCACGGATATCCAAATCGCGCATGGCCACGTTAAAGCCACTGCCTAGATCAGAAAACTCTTCAATGGCGCTCAAACGCTTCCGGGCTTCAGAAGTTAAAGTGGATAATGGTGGCGAAAGCAGATAACAGAAAGCCTTTTTGTTGCTCCGACCTACCCTGCCACGCATCTGGTGCAGATCGCTCAAACCAAACATGTGTGCATGGTTAATGATGATGGTATTGGCATTGGGAATATCTAAACCCGCTTCTATAATAGTGGTGGCTACCAGAACATCCTTTTCTCCGTTAATAAAATCGAGCATTACATCTTCCAATTGGTCGCCATCTAACTGCCCATGGGCAATACCAATCCTTGCTTTTGGAACCAATTTCTGAATCAGTCCACCCAACTGCATCAAGTCGTTTACGCGGTTGTGGATAAAGAAAGCCTGTCCGCCACGATCTAATTCGAACTGAATGGCTTCCTGGATTAGTTTATCATTAAAAACATGTAATTCAGTACTTACCGGTTGCCGATTTGGTGGTGGTGTACTAATAATGGATAAATCTCTTGCGCCCATTAAAGAGAAATGCAGCGTTCTCGGAATGGGAGTTGCCGTAAGCGTTAAAGTATCAACATTTACCCTAACGGCTTTTAATCTCTCTTTTGCTGTAACACCAAATTTCTGCTCTTCATCAATAATCATGATGCCGAGATCTTTAAACTTCACATCCTTGCTTAGTAAACGGTGTGTGCCGATTAAGATATCAACTTTGCCTGTTGCAGCTTCGGCCAGGGTATCCTTAATCTGTTTATTGGTTTTAAAACGGTTAATGTAATCAACCGTAACCGGGAAATCTTTTAAACGTGAAGAAAAGGTTTTAAAATGCTGTAGGGCCAGAATGGTAGTGGGCACTAATATAGCAGCTTGTTTGCCTTCTGCTACAGCTTTAAAAGCCGCACGTACCGCAATTTCTGTTTTTCCGAAGCCCACATCACCACACACTAAACGGTCCATTGGGTGTGGCGATTCCATATCTTTTTTCACATCTTGGGTAGCCTTTAACTGATCGGGGGTATCTTCGTAAATAAAAGAAGCCTCTAGTTCAGTTTGTAAATAGCTATCTGGTGAAAAAGCCGTTCCAGCCTGATTTTTGCGCAAAGCATAAAGCTTGATCAAGTCCCGGGCGATATCTTTAACTTTTTTTTTAGTGGTTTTTTTTAGCTTGTCCCAGGCATCAGTACCCAGTTTATTCATCTTAGGCACACCGCTTTCTTTGCCACTGTATTTGGCAATGCGGTTTAGCGAGTTGATGTTTACATAAAGCAGGTCGTTATCTGCATAAATTAAACGGATCATTTCCTGGGTTTTGCCATTTACCTCAACTTTTTCGAGCCCGGCATATTTTCCAATCCCGTGATCAATATGAGTAACATAATCGCCAGATTTCAGTTCCCTTAAATCTTTTAGGGTAATGGCCTGGCTTTTCTGGTAGCCTTTTTTAAGCTTATATTTATAGTAACGATCGAAAATCTGGTGGTCGGTATAAAATGCCGTTTGAATCTTCGGATCTATAAAACCCTCGCGCAGCATGCTATTGATCGGCGTAAATTTGGCTGTTTTATCAATATCCTCTAAAATGGCATATAAACGCTCGATCTGTTTTGGCGAATCGGTAAAAATAAAGTTAACAGTGCCTTCTTTTTCGTTTTCCTTAAGGTTGTGAATCAGTAGGTTGAAATCTTTATTGAACGATGGCTGTGGTTTGGTTTCAAATTCAAAGCGGTCGTCTGTTTTATAAAAAAACTGTTTGCCGAATTCGATAATGGGAAAATCCTGAAGATGGTCGCCTAGTAATTTTTCGTCAGTAAAGGCAAACTTTGGATCAATCCATTCGGGATTTTGGTTTTTATCTGCCGCTGGTAGTGCTTTCCACAGTTCAACCGCCTTTTTAAAACCAGCTTTAATAATATCGAGCGTAAACTCAACATCCTTAAACCAAAGTTGTGTATCCTGATCGATATAATCGAGAATGCTGATATTGCTTTCAGTTAAGAACTTCGCCTGAACATTCGGTACGATGGTTAACGATTTAACATCTTCTACCGACAATTGGCTTTCAATTTCAAAACTTCTGATGCTTTCTACCTCATCGCCAAAGAATTCGATGCGATAAGGAAGATCAGACGAGAATGAAAATATATCTACAATACCACCACGGATTGAAAACTGCCCTGGTTCGTAAACAAAATCCCTTCTGTCAAAATCGTAGTCAATTAAAAATTCATTGATAAAATCGATGCCCAACTTAGCGCCTAAACTAATTTCTAAAGTGTTTTTTTCTAATGCAGAGCGGTCAATTACCTTTTCGGCAATGGCTTCGGGGTAAGAAACTACAATTTTTCCGTATTCCGAATCGTGGTTCAGCTCGTTCAATACCTCTGCCCGGGCCAGCACATTGGCTGTATCTACCTGCGTAAAATCGAAAGATTTGCGGTACGAGGAAGGGAACAATAAAACCTGCTTATCCAATACGCTTTCAAGGTCGGATTGAAAATAAGCGGCCTCTTCTCTGTCAGGCAAAACGAACAGAATGGGCTTATGTACTAAGAAATAAGAAGAAAGTGCAACGATAGCATCAGCCGAACCTACCAATCCCTTTAATTGTATCTTAGGGTTTTTGGCGCTGTTCAACGCTTTGGTAAATCGGGTTACCCTGTCGTCGGTTTTGTATCTGTTTATTAAATCGCGAATGTTCAAGGCACAAAAATAAGCTTATCTTTTAATATTAACCCGCAATTTGTGTAAAGGTTTTTTTAACTATTTTTGACCGGGTTGCAGGTGAAAATTAAAAACAGGAAAAGAAATAAGATTCAATTCTTAGATTCCATTACTCGTTTGGTCGAAATATATCCCCCTTTTGTCGATTAAGAGCAAATTGATGTAACAAAGGTGGTGCTATGACCTCTAAATTATATAAAAAGTGAAACAATGAAGTACATTAAAAGCTTTCCACTAGAACTTTTTTTCTGGGTAGCGGCTTTAGTATTACTGGCAACAGCGAATGGCCACGAGCATCACTTTACACTTTGTCCGTTAGCCAATTTGGGTTTTGAGGACTGGTGTCCGGGATGTGGTATAGGCAGGTCAATCAGTCATATTTTACATGGCGAGTTTACCGAAAGCTTTTCCGAACATTGGTTTGGGTTTCCGGCACTTTTTATAATAGTTTATAGAATTTACACATTGATAAAAGATAAAAATAAGTTTAAAATTTCAACCACAAATACATAGAAACCATGGATATATATCAATCACCTCTAATGTCGTTACCAGGCATAACGCCAGAAGAATTCTCATACTTACAACAGGCCACTACTGGATTAACCGAGCAACAGTTGCGTAACTTCTTAATGGTTTACAGCAGCAAAAGGAAAAATCCATCAGATATGCTTATTTTCTGTTTAATCGGCTTATTTGCAGTTCCAGGCTTGCAAAGGTTTATCATTGGCCAGATTGGGATGGGTATTTTATACCTGGTAACCGCAGGTTTGTGTTTTATCGGATCGATTATCGACGTAGTAAACCATAAAACCCTTGCTTTTGAGCACAACCAGAAAATGGTTTTCGAAAGCCTGCAGATGGTAAGAATGGGTGGGTTTCAGTAAACCTTTCATTTTAATTGCATTAATGTTTTTTGGAAAGCAAAAACAGAACAATTTTTAACGTTCATCCCGCCATACACGACAAGTCCGCACCCGATGAAAAATCGGGTTTGCGGGCTTTTTGTTGCTGTCGGGTTTATAAACTTGGGTTGGTGAACCTTGAGGGGGCTGAAGGATCAAAAGGGTTACAGGCTGGCGTTAGCTAAACCCGACAGCCGCGATTCCGATTCTTCATCGGATAAGCAAATAGCGGGGCTGCTCTGGCCATTTGCGCCTACTGTACGTTTCCAAAACAAAAACATTAATCATTTCTCTTATCAACAAAACCCCAAATTTTCTATATTTATCAAATGAAATTAGCTGAAATTACCAATTATTTAGAAAGCATAGCACCACTTAACTATCAGGAAGATTATGACAATTCTGGTTTGATCGTGGGCGATCCGAATATGGAAATCCGTGGAGCTTTGGTGGCTTTAGATTGTGTGGAGAAAATTGTGGATGAGGCGATTTCAACAGGTTGTAACCTCATTATTACCCATCACCCAATTGTTTTTAAAGGATTAAAAAAGCTCAACGGTAAAAACTATGTGGAGCGAGTTGTGCTTAAGGCAATCAGGAATAACATTGCACTTTATGCCATCCACACCAATCTCGATAGCATTCATACTGGTGTTAATGCCAGGATCTGCGAGCGGTTGGGCTTAACGGGAACCAAAGTGCTTTTGCCTAAAACAGGTCTTCTGAAAAAGCTGGTTACCTATTGCCCGCAGGCACAAGCCGAGCAATTGCGATCGGCATTATTTTATGCGGGTGCAGGCAATATTGGCAATTACAGTGAATGCAGTTTTAATGCCGATGGTTTTGGCACATTTAAAGGAAACGAAGATGCCGATCCTTTTGTAGGTGAGAGAGGGATTCGCCACCGGGAGGCAGAAGTGCGGATTGAAATGGTTTACCCAACACAGGCTGAGCGAAAAATTCTGGTAGCATTGTTCGAAAACCATCCTTATGAAGAAGTGGCTTACGATATTTACAAACTCGAAAATAAACATCAATTGGTTGGTTCGGGCATGGTGGGCTGGCTGGAATATGATATGGATGCCTACGATTTTTTACACTTGGTAAAAGATAGGATGCAGGCTAAAGTGGTTAGGCATACGGAGGTAATTGGCAAAAGGATCAAAAAAGTGGCGGTTTGCGGGGGCTCAGGAAGCTTCCTGTTAAAAGAGGCCATTGCTGCCGGGGCAGATGCTTTTATTACTGCCGATTTTAAATATCACGAGTTTTTTGATGCGGAGGAAAAATTGATCATTGCCGACATCGGACACTTTGAAACTGAACAATTTACCTCAAATTTATTGCTTGAAATTATTCAGAAAAAATTTACTAACTTTGCAATCCGTTTAACGGAGCAAAATACAAACCCCATAAATTACTTGTTTTAATGGAACAAACCGTAGAACAAAAGCTAAAGGCTTTATACGAATTACAAAATATCCACACAAAAATTGATAAGATCCGCCAGGTACGTGGTGAATTACCAATGGAAGTTGCCGATCTTGAGGATGATGTTTTAGGATTAGAAACTAGAATTGCAAAAATCAAAGGCGAACTTGATGATCTGGAGGATTCAATCGTAACCCGTAAAAATACAATTAAAGATGCGCAAGCTGCCATCAAAAGATACGATACTCAATTAAAAGAAGTTAAAAACAACCGTGAATACGATGCTTTAACTAAAGAAATTGAGATTCAAGGTTTAGATATTCAGGTTTCTGAAAAGAAAATTAAAGAACACGGTTTCGAAATCACTTCTAAAACTGAAATCTACGAAGCTGCTAAAGCTGAGTTAGATGGCAGAAAGAAAGATTTAGATGTGAAAAAAGGTGAGCTTGATGTAATTACTGCTGAAACTGAAAAAGAAGAGCAAGATTTACAAAAGAAAGCTGATAAAGCTGAGCCTCAGATTGATGAGCGTTTATTGGTTGCTTACAAGCGTTTACGCAAAAATGCGATTAACGGTTTGGCTGTAGTAACAATCGACCGCGATTCTTGCTCAGGTTGTTTTAACCAGATTCCACCTCAACGCCAGTTAGATATCCGTCAACGTAAAAAAATTATCGTTTGCGAGCACTGTGGCCGTATTTTGGTTGATGAGGCTTTAACTCATGAAGTAGCAGAAGCTTAATTCGCGTCATAAAATTATTAAAACGTCCCGACTTAATCGGGACGTTTTTTGTTTACACCTATTTTCTGGCGTTTACACAAAACAAGAATATGATTTTAGCGTTTAATGTAGATATTTGTTTAAATGTGAATTACTGTTGCTTTAGCAGCGCAGGATCAAACTGAAATATATTCCCGAATGACTAAAATCTTCCCTGTTTTTGCGTTTTCTGCTCTTCTCCTGTTTCCAGCATCTTTATTTGCAAATTTCGACTTTAACAGCAATTGCCTAAATGCTTATAAAAGTATCTTCGAGCTTAAGCTGGGTAATGCAAGGGCATACATTTCTACCGAAAAAAAGCAGCATCCCAATAATTCTATTATTCCCCTTTTAGAAAACTATGTAGATTATTTTACGGTTTTAACTTCTGAAAGCAAGGCTGATTTTGATCGCCTAAAGGGTAATAAATCTACACGGTTAGATCAAATAAGTGGTGATGATAAAAGGTCTCCGTACTATCTGTACGCACAGGCAGAAATTAATTTGCAATGGGCGCTCATCCGTGGGCGTTTTGGCGAATATTTTAATGCCGCAATGGAAGTTAAAAAAGCCAACAGTCTTTTGCAGGAGAACAATAAGAAGTTTCCAAACTTTCACCTTAACTTGAAAGGCTTGGGGCTGATTAATGCCGTTCTGGGTAATCTTCCGGATGGGGCTTTAAAAACAGCATTATCTACTTTTGGAATTAAAGGGAATCTTCAGAGCGGATTAAATATGTTCGAGAAACTGGCCGACAATTTGCCGAAATCTTCGTACGAGCCTTTTTACGAAGAAGTAGTTTTCTATTACGCCTATGTATTAACTGATGTGGCACATAGCCCACAGGCGTATGCTAAAACCATAAAATATACCGAACGGATTGCCGATACCAGTTTATTAAAAAGTTATTTGCAGAGTTATGTTTGCATTAAAAACGGGCATAGCGAAGAAGCCATTGCTATTTTGGCCAAGCGGCCTGAAGGAGGTGTTTATCAGCCTTTTCCTTACTTAGATTATCTTGAGGGCATTGCGCACCTGAACAAACTAGATTTTAATGCAGCGACTTATTTTAACCGCTTTTTGCAGGCCACCAAAGGTGTTAATTTTGTGAAGGATGCTTATCTTCACTTGGGCTGGATCTCGTTACTGAAGGGAGATAAAGCGGGTTATACAGCCTTTACAGCTAAGGCAGTTAAAAACGGATATACCTACATGGAAAAAGACAAACAGGCGAAAGCTGAAGCTGCCGCAGGAATGCCAACGATTGATCTTTTAAAAGCCAGATTGCTGTTTGATGGTGGTTATTTAAGCAGGGCGTTGCAGGTAATTGATGATAAGAAAGCAACTGATTACACCAACGATAAAGATAAAACAGAGCTGAATTATCGTTTGGGCAGGATTTATGATGATTTAGGGAAAGATGATCAAGCATTAACAGCTTATCAGCAGACGATTAATGAAGGCAAAACCCTAAAATATTATTTTGCCGCCAACGCTGCGGTGCAGATGGGTAAGATTTACGAAAGAAGGAAAAATAACGCGAAAGCGAAAGAGGCTTTCAATACAGCCATTGCCATGAAAAATCATGAATTTGAAAGCAGTATTGAAAGCCAGGCTAGGGCCGGATTAAAACGGTTAGCAAATTAGAAGCGGTGTATAAAGGCATTAATGTGCATGCCTGCTCCTACTGAAGCAAAAACAGCTACATCACCAGCCTTAACTTTATAGCCTTTAACTTCACCTTTTAATACCAGGTCCAATAAGGTTGGTACGGTGGCTACTGAACTGTTTCCTAACCATGAAATCGTCATCGGAACCAAGTTTTCTGGCACGGTATCTTTACCATAAAGCTTAAACAAACGTTTCATAATCGCAGTATCCATTTTGCCATTGGCCTGGTGAACAAATACAATATTTACATCTTCAATACTTAAGCCTGCTTTGTCAATAGCTTTTTTAATTACTTGGGGTACTTGGATTACCGCAAACTCGTACAGTTTACGTCCATTCATTTTCAAATAAAGGTTTCCATTGTTTTCATCAGGATGAGATCCCTTGCCCATGGTAAGTAAATTACCGTGATTAACAGCGTGTGTTTCTGTTTTATGTGCTAATATTCCCCTTTTTTCTTCTGATTCTTCAGCTTCGAAAATTACAGCTCCGGCACCATCCGAAAAGATCATGCTATCACGGTCATGTGGATCGATAATGCGGCTTAAGGTTTCTGCGCCTATAACCATAACACGTTTCGCATCTCCGCTTTTAATATAGTAATCTGCCTGTATTGCACCCTGAACCCATCCCGGGCAACCAAAAATGATGTCGTAGGCAACACAGTCTGGATTTTCAATGCCTAGTTGTTGTTTTACCTTTGAGGCCAAGGATGGCAAAATGTCAATTCGGTTGCTACCCAAAGGGATATCACCAAAATTATGACAAAATATAATATAGTCTAAGGTTTCTTTATCGATACCTGCATTTTCAATGGCTTTTTCTGCAGCCTTTGCGCCAATATGATTGCTTAACTGCTCCGGGCAGGCGTAGCGTCTTTCTACGATCTCCGTAATCTCAGAGAATTTATCAATGATCTCTGAATTCTCTTTTTCCAATCGGTTACCATTCTCAAAAAACGTCGAGTTTAAGAATTCACTACCTGAAATAATATTCTGTGGGATATAACTTCCAGTGCCGGTAATTACCGTATTTATTGCTTTGCTCATAATTATAATACCGCATACTAAAACGGTATGTAGTATAAAAATATCAATTATATTCGGTAATCGAAAATAAATTTATTTTTAGCGAAACTTATTTTCAAGGGCAAATTTTAATAATCCTGCTTTTCCCGTTACGTTTAGCTTTTGTACCATATTTTTACGGTGGGTATCTACAGTGTTTAAAGCTATAAATAATTTTTGGGCAATTTGCTGTGAAGAATAGTCTTCGCTGATCAATTTCAGGATTTCCATTTCACGTGCAGTTAAATTGTGGCTTTTTTGGAAGTGATCGCCATCGTTAAATGCCGATGATGCCTGCGTATCAGATTTTATTTTTTGGAAATATTTTTCTCCCTGTTGTATGCCCGTTATAATTTTAAATAGTGTTTCTGCATTGGTATCTTTTTGAACAAAGGCCATTACGCCAATACCTTCGAGTTTTATCGCTAACTTTTCGGTATAATACATGGATAAGACCATTATTTTAACTGAAGGGAATAATTGCCTGATTTTTTCTGCGGCAATTTCGCCGTCTAAAACGGGCATGTTCAGGTCGAGAATCAAAATATCAGGCACCTGGTTGTTCAAGAGGTGCAGAACCTCTTTTCCGTTCGAAGCCATACCGATTATTTTAAAATTGGGCTGTTCAGCGAGAATGGCCGATAATCCTTCGGCAAATAGTTTATGATCATCAGCGATCATCAACGTGGTGGATTTCTGTTGAATCGTGTCCATTATTTTAGCGGAATATCAATGGTTGTTGTTGTACCGTTTTGATTACTGTCGACCTGAATTTTACCATTAAGGTAATTTACCCTCGATAGAATATTTTGGATACCTAAACCCTTTTTATCTTTATCGGGATTAAAACCAATGCCGTTATCTTCGGCCATAATGCTAATTCTTTCATCGAAAGATAAAATCTGTATAGTTGCCTTTGAGGCAAAAGAATGCCGGATAATATTATTTACCAGTTCGTTAACAATCCGGTATATGGTAATCTCCACTCCGCTTTCAATAGGGTGTTTAACCTGAAAAACAAATTCGAATGCAATTTTACCTGAATGGTTCAGGGTTGTAAAATGCTCATTTAATGTTTCAATTAAACCTAACTGCTCAAAGTTTTTTGGCATTAAATTGTGCGATATTTCCCTTAAATCGGCACATGCCTTTTCGATCATGCCAATGGTTTGATTGTAAAATACGCGGTCGTTTTCAGTAAGTTTTAAAACTTTGTGCTGAAAAGTGGTGATATTTAGTTTTATAATGGAAAGTGTGCCGCCGAGGTCATCATGAAGATCGCGGGCCAAACGCGTTCGCTCATCTTCCTGTGCGTTAAAAATGCCATCGGCGAGGTCTACCTGATGTTTGCTTTTTTCTTCCAGCAGGATTTCTTTTTCTTTTTTTAGAAAATTATAGCGCTGTGTTAAGGCAAATGAAAGGAATATAATCTCGGCCGTTAAACCCACCACTAAGCCATTTGGTTTTAGCAGGTTGAAATTGGTTAGGCCTAGCGTATTAAAAACATAGTTGAAAACGCCAAATAACAACATCACTGTGGCGATAAAATAATACCAGCCCAGTTTATACCCTGCCCTGATCCTTTCTACTACACAAATAATAATCACGATTACTGTGAGCAGTGCCAGGAAATTGTTGATGTAAAAAACCGTTTTTTCAAAGATGATAAACGATTTTAACAGCATAAACACTGGGATAATCGACATGGCCCAACAGAATCTTTTATAATAGTTTGTAAAGCGATATAGTCGACTATTGGCGCTATTTTGATTAACAAATAGTTGCATCACCTGGATTAACAGGCCGCAGCTCAGTGATGCCATAATTAACCGCATATAATCTTGGAGACCAGGTAAATTTGGGTAGAACCATTGAAAGGCCAGCCCCTCTTCTTCCAGAATAAAAATTAGCGTGCAAAAAATGTAAATCGCATAATATAGGTGGATGTTATCTCTAACAGAGGCAAATAACAACAGGTTAAATATCACCGCAAAAACAAAAATGCCTGTATAAAACCCAAATAAGGTATGTTGTGGAATCTCTGCCTGAATAATATCAACATCGCGGCCGATAGATATTGGCATGTACATGTTCTGTCCGCGTTTATCGGCCCACAAATAAAAAGTGGCCTTTTCATGTGGCGAAAGAACCATTGGGTAAATAAAGCTTCTGTTGCGATACGGACGTTGTTTAAAAGGGAAATGATCGCCTGTTAGGCCTAAGGGGTAAATCTTTCCATGCTCATCTACTTTAAACAGCTGAAGCTGGTTAATGCTTGAGCTCTGCTCCTTAAACATCAGGTGAACAGATTGATTCAAGGTGTTTTCTATATCAAAAGCAACCCAGTAATAAGATTGGGTATAACCTTTACTAAAAACTTTCCCTGCTGTTAACGGGGTGAGTTTGTGAGCCTCTTTATATTTTATAATAGAATCGATGCTCAGGTTTAAATTTTTGTCTTCATAGAAATACCCATGTTTGCTAATGTTAAATTTTGTGGCCGTGTCGATCAAAATTGGACTGCCCTGTTGAGCAACGCACACCTGAAATGGATGTAGGAAAAATAAGAATAGCAGGAAAACTTTATTCATTGTTTTGAGAGAATTAGTGGCATGCTTTAAACTACCAATCAATATTTCATAAATATAGGATATAAAATAAGCACTAAATATACCGAGTATAGGGTATATAGATCACTTTGGTTGTGGATTACTTTTACATCAAATTAAACGAACTTAAAAATGAAAAATTTCTTGACTATTGTTTTGCTGCTGTTTATGGTGCAGGTAGCAAATGCCCAATCGCATGTTGCGAAAAGTGAGTACGCCCGCTATAATTGTAGGTTCGCACCTAAAGGTTCTAATAATGCAGAGGGAAAGTTGATGTGTCCTGCTTGTGCAAAGGAAAATGAGGATGCCAGGAAAAAGAAAATAGCTGATGATAAAGCAGCTTCCGATCTAAATAAAATAAAAAACGAAAAACTTAAAGCAGAGAATGCTATTGCCTTTAAAAAGAAGCAGGCTGAAGTTACAGCTAGAAATAAAGTAACCGAAGTGCATGTCACTATGCCCAAAACAACTGCAACTGAGAACAAAAAAACTGAACCGTCTGTAAAGAAGGGGCCGGTTAAATTAGCTAAAGATATAGAGCTATATGCAGGTTGGGGAATGGGAATGTTTACCCATAATAGTCGGACAAATTTCTTTTTAAACGAGAATAAAGATACGGTGTTAAAGAGTAACGACTATTTAGAAACCTACGCTGTGTGGCGCGAAAACAAGAATAATTTTCCGAAGAACATTGGTATAGTGCTTTTGAAGGAAACCAATAAAATATCAAATGGAAGGGATCAGAATGTTGCCGATATAGTAGACCTTAAAGGTAAAAGGTATTTTAACGACAATACCATTAGTACCATTTTTCACCTTGCGGATGATTATTTTGTAGTGTGTAAAAGCCCAACCCTTCCGGAATGGCGCTCTTATGGAAACAATTATACAGGCTACGAAAATGTTGAAATTTACAACCTAAAAACCAAGAAAAGTATAAAACTGGATAAAGATGCGGGCCGATTTGTAAGCATATCCATTTATGTCGGTGGGCGTAAAATGGGAGATCCAGGTCTCGAACCTTTTCTCTCTCGTGTATATATCAATTATGATGAAGATGTGTATTGCCTTAATGTCAACAGGGAAATGGTGGTTAAGAAAATACTAAAAGCAGATAGGTAGTAGTATTTAACCACCAGTACTTATTTTAGTACCCAAGAAGTAATTATTAACGAATAATACGATTAATGGCAGGAGTAAATACATTGTTCTTGCCATTTGATCTTCAAATTTTAATCTATACGACCAGGAATGGTTATAGAAATGACGAATTTAACTAAAATCATCAATCAAAAATACAAAAAGCTCCTTAGGTCCGTGCGCACCTAAAACCAATGTTTTTTCGATATCGGCAGTTCTGCTTGGGCCTGTAATGTTGCTGATCATTGATGGGATCTGATTACCATACTTATTCTTCAGTAACAGAAAAGCATCTTTAAGATCTAAAACCAACTGACTGGTTCTGGCGATCACAATATGGTGATGCGGGAAGATGCTGAGCCTTCTTCCTGCAGCGCCTTGATTGGTTACCATTACACTACCATTGCGGGCAATTAAGGCTTCGCAAAGGGTAATACCTACCTCGGCCTGTTCAAAATCTTTATCGGTTTGGTAAAAAGGAAATTCGTATTTGCTTAAAAATTGCTGAAGTTCTGGTTCCCAGCAGTATATTTTTCGCCATTTAAACTTATCGGCCAGCTGCAGCATGTTTTCAAAAAAATCGATCCCGTCCTCGCAGAAGATAAAGTTGCCAGATATAGCGGTAAGCTGTTCGGCAAATAATACCTCTAGCTCATCCGTATTTTTTTTATACAATTGACTTTCTTCTAAATTAGGATAGGGGTTTTCGCGCTTTTCTAATAGTGCCTTCCTTATCTTTTTTAGTATTTGTTCCTTCGCTGTCGTATTATCCTTCATTATAAAAAAAAGCTACCCTAATAACTAAACTAGGGTAGCAAATGTAATAATAGAAATTATTTATTTATGCTTCTACCGGAGTAATATGTCCGGGAGTTCCGCTTTCTCCCTGATTTTCGAATAAACGTTTTCCAAAAATCACTTCTAAATCATCTTTAAATAAAACTTCTTTTTCGATTAAAATATCAGCCAATTGAATCAATTTATCTTTATTTTCTTCTAATAAACTAATTGCTCTTTGGTATTGACCTTCAATTAATGCAGAAATTTCTTTGTCGATAGTTAAAGCGGTATCCTCTGAATATGGTTTAGAGAAATTATACTCGTTCTGACCCGATGAATCGTAATAAGTAATGTTTCCTAATTTATCGTTCAAACCATAAATGGTAACCATTGCTCTGGCTTGTTTATTTACTTTTTCTAAATCGCTAAGTGCGCCAGTAGAGATGGTATCGAACATTACTTTTTCAGCTGCCCTACCGCCCATAGTTGCACACATTTCATCAAGCATTTGGTGAGGACGAACAATTAAGCGTTCTTCTGGCAAATACCAGGCAGCACCTAAGCTCTGTCCGCGTGGAACAATAGTAACCTTAACTAAAGGCGCCGCATGTTCTAACAACCAGCTTACTGTGGCGTGACCAGCCTCGTGAATAGCAATAGCACGTTTTTCACTTGGCGTAATGATTTTGTTTTTCTTTTCTAAACCGCCAACAATCCGATCTACAGCATCTAAGAAATCTTGCTTATCAACTGCTGATTTATTTTTACGGGCTGCAATTAATGCTGCTTCGTTACAAACATTTGCAATATCTGCTCCAGAAAATCCTGGGGTTTGTTTTGCTAAAAATTCGGTATCAAGCTCTTCTGATTTTTTAAGTGGAGTGATGTGAACTTCGAAAATTTGTTTACGCTCTATAACATCCGGTAAATCAACATAAATCTGTCTGTCGAACCTACCAGCTCTTAATAATGCCTTATCTAAAACATCAGCACGGTTAGTGGCAGCTAAGATAATAACATGTGTATTGGTGCCGAAACCATCCATTTCAACTAAAAGTTGGTTTAAGGTGTTTTCGCGTTCATCATTTCCACCCATTACACCGTTTTTACCACGCGCACGGCCAATAGCATCAATCTCATCTATAAAGATGATACAAGGCGATTTATCTTTTGCTTGTTTAAATAAGTCGCGAACACGTGAAGCGCCTACCCCAACAAACATCTCAACGAAATCAGATCCTGATAAAGAGAAAAAGGGAACCTGAGCCTCACCTGCAACAGCTTTAGCCAATAAGGTTTTACCAGTACCTGGCGAACCTACAAGTAAAGCACCTTTAGGGATTTTTCCGCCTAGATCAGTATATTTTTTAGGGTTTTTAAGGAAATCAACAATTTCCATTACCTCCGTTTTTGCTTCTTCTAAACCAGCAACATCGTTAAACGTAATGTTTACCTGACTTTCTTTGTCGAATAAAGTAGCTTTTGATTTCCCAATACTGAAAATCTGACCGCCACCGCCAGCGCCACCGCCCATTCTGCGCATCATAAAGATCCAGAAACCGATTAAAAGCAATACAGGTAAAATGATGCTTAAGAACCAGCTTGCTAATGGATTGCTACGGCTAGTTTTTTCTGCCAATACCCTTGGTTGGTTAGCAGGAAGATCTTTTTGCGAATCGGTAAGTTGTTTATCAAGGCCATCCATTGTGCCGGCATTGAAATATACAACAGGACTAGCATTGTTACTGTTTACATTAAAAGTGCTATTACTTTTATAAGCATCATAAAGCTTCTTCTTGTCTAAACTATCTTTTTTGATGTAAACCTCTACCCGAACTAAATCATCTGCTTTATAAGCAACAACTTTCTGAACATCACCTTTAAGTAACATCTGTTGTTCAAATTTTTGGTAGGTAACCTCTTTACCGCCATCGGTAGTAAATAAAAACTGTGCTGCTATAATTGCAATGATAATGGCCGCATAAACCCAGAAAATATTAAATTTTGATCCTTTTTGTGGTTTTTTAGGGATGTTTGGAATTCTTTTCCCTTGTTTTTCGTTGGTATTTTGATTGTCGTTCATTTGTCTTTGTCAAAATGGTTGTAGTAGGTTATGCGCTTTGATAATTTGTGCTTTCAGCATCCCCCCAAAGTTCTTCTATGCCATAAAAGTGGCGCTTTTCGGTTTTAAAAATGTGCACAACCACATCGAAATAATCGAGAATAATCCAATCTGCAGATTCGAATCCTTCTTTATGTCTTGGATCGGCCTGAGTGGCTTTATATATTTCTTTTTCTACACTATCGGCAATAGCCTTTACCTGAGTACCGGAGTTGGCACTCGCAATAATAAAGTAATCAGCCACTGAGGTATGAATATTTCTAAGATCTAACCGCACTATATCTTCTCCTTTTTTTTCCTGGATGCCGTGAACGGCTAACTCAGAAAGGTATGTAGAAAGGGCTACTATTTTCTTTTTTACCATTAAAATGCTTTAATTTTGGAATTACAATATTATAAATTCAACACTTGCAAAATAACACTTTTTCGACACTATTTGTTGGTCAAAATTTAATCAAATTAAAAGAAGTTGATTCTACTAATAACTTTTTAAAAGATTTGGTGTCAAAATCCGAGCCATTAGCCGAAGGGACTGTAATTATGGCAGATAATCAGTTTGCCGGAAGAGGACAGCAGGAAAGCGTTTGGCAAACCCAAGCAGGAAAAAATATAAGCACAAGCATTTATTTAAAACCTTCTTTTTTGCCTCTTAATAAGCAGTTTTATTTAAATATAGCAGTTAGTTTAGCCGTTAGTGATGCTTTATCTTGTTTTGTTCCTGAAGGGATAAAAATAAAATGGCCTAATGATATGTATTACCAAAATAAGAAATTAGGCGGAATATTAATCGAAAACACACTGACAGGCAATTCTATTAAATCATCAGTAATTGGCATTGGTTTAAATATAAATCAATCTGAATTTTCGGATAATATTAACCAACGCGCTACTTCCGTCATTCAAATTTTACAAAGAGATGTGCCTTTAATGGATATTATGGATAAAATATTCATATTTATGGAAAAATACTACTTAATTTTGAGGGCTGGAAAATATAGTATTTTACAAAATGATTACCTTTCAAGGCTTTACAACTTTAACATTCTAGGGTTATATATGCAAAATGGAGAGATTTTTGAAGGTACTATAAAAGGAGTTGAAGATGGCGGTAGGTTAACTGTTGATACAAAAAACGGTTTAAAAGTCTTTAACTTTAAAGAAATAGAATTTACACACACAAAATAAACACATAATGAAAAAAATCACCTTGGTGCTTTCGATGGTACTTTTTACCATCGCTGGTGCATTAGCTCAAATCGAAAAGCCGGTTACCTGGGCTTATTCTGCAAAAAAAGTAAGTAAAACAGAGGCTGTTATCTATTTAAAAGCTACTATTGATGATAGATGGCATATTTATTCTCAGAATGTAAAAGACGGAGGGCCGGTAAAAACCACTTTTACTTTTACACCTTCTAAAGATATTAGCCTTGTAGGCAAAACAATTGAACCCAAAGCAATTGTTAAATATGAAAGCACTTTTAAAATGAACGTCAGTTATTTCGAAAAAGCGGTAATTTTTCAACAAAAAATTAAGCTAAATAAAGCAACTACAGTAGTTAAAGGGGTGGTAGAGTTTATGGTTTGTAACGATAAACAATGCCTTCCACCAGAAGAAGTTGAGTTTAGCATTCCGGTTAAATAGTTGACATCAAAATATTTACAAGCAGTCCCGAATTTTCGGGACTGTTTCTTTTTAAAGTAAAATCTACGTGTTGTAGTGGTTTAAAAGAAATCGTTTCTAAAATTATTCTTAATTTCACGGCTTCAAAATACACACAAAACACACAAATGAAAAAGGTTTTATTATTGTTATTAATAGCAACAATGTTTATTGCATTGCCTGCTGTTAAGAGTTACGCCATTGTAACTCAAGATACCACGGCAACCGCTCCTCCCGATGATATTGTTTTTACCGAAGTTGGTTCTGCACAAGATAGTGCTGCGAATGGCGCGGTTAAGGATTCGGTAAAAAAAGACAGCGTTAAAGTTGAAAAGCCGGCTGCCGTTTCTAAAAGCGCAGCTCCAAAGCAATCCCTTTGGATAACTTTTGGCTTAGGTCTTTTAGCTGGTATAGCCGCTTTCTTCCTTCCATGTATTTTTCCCATGGTTCCGCTTACAGTTGGCTTTTTTACTAAAAGAGCAGAAAGTAAAGCTAAGGGAATCCGGAGTGCCATTATTTATGGACTATCGATCATTGTAATTTATGTAGGTTTAGGTGTAATTATCACCTTAATCTGGGGTGCAAGTGCGCTTAACGAAATTTCTACTGATGGATTTTTTAATATTTTCATCTTTATCATACTGATCGTTTTTGGGGTATCTTTTTTAGGTGCTTTCGAAATCACGCTGCCCAGTTCATTTGTTAATAAGCTCGACGCAAAATCAGATTCGAAAGGTTTGAGCGGTATATTTTTCATGGCAGCAACTTTAGCGGTTGTTTCCTTCTCTTGCACCGGCCCACTGATCGGAACCTCATTGGTTGCCATTAATACCGATCTGCTAACACCAGTTGTGGTGATGTTTGGTTTTTCATTATCTCTAGCGGTAATTTTTACCATGTTTGCCATTTTCCCAAGTTTAATGACGGGGTTGCCAAAATCTGGCGGGTGGTTAAATTCAATTAAAGTTTTCCTTGGTTTCTTAGAGTTAGGATTATCGTTAAAATTTCTTTCAACAGCCGACTTGGCATATCATTGGGGGATATTAGACCGTGAAATTTTCTTGGCAATCTGGATAGTACTCGCTTTAATCTTAGGTGTTTATTTACTGGGAAAAATTAAATTTTCTCATGATAGCGATCTTCCTTATGTTTCTGTACCAAGGTTATTTATTGCAACAGCAACTTTCGTATTTGCGATATATTTAATCCCAGGCTTATGGGGTGCTCCTTTAAAAGCAGTAAGTGCATTGGTACCTCCATTATCCACGCAAGATTTTGTAATTGGACAAGATGGTGGTGGTTCTAATCAAGTATCAACACCTAGCCATGCGAAGCGTAAATATTCTGAATTCTTGCACATTCCGCATAATATTGATGGATTTTTTGATTATCAGGAAGCTTTGGCTTACGCAAAGGAGGTAAAAAAACCGTTATTTCTTGATTTTACAGGCCATGGCTGTGTAAATTGCCGTGAAATGGAAGCAAGAGTTTGGTCTGATCCGAGGGTGCTTAAAAAGTTAAAGGAAGATTATATTGTTGTATCGCTTTATACTGATGACAAAACTGATTTGCCAGCAGCTGAGCAGTTCGAATCTAAAATTTTAGGCACAAAAGTGAATACGGTTGGTAAAAAATTTAAACATTTGCAGGCTGAAAGATTTAATACCATTTCGCAACCATATTATGTACTTTTGGGTACTGATGAAAAAGAATTAGTTTCGCCTCCTATTGGAGTAGAATTTAATATAGATAAATATTTGCAATATCTGGATAATGGATTATCAGAATTTGCTAAGAAACAAACAAATGAATAAGATTAAGAATATTGGTGTTTTAACCTCTGGCGGAGATTCGCCAGGCATGAACGCTGCAATAAGAGCCGTAGTTAGGGGCTCTATTTATTATGATATTGAAGTAACCGGGTTTATCCGTGGGTACGAGGGGTTGATCAACAATGATTTTATCCCCATGGACCGCAAATCTGTAGCGAATATTATCCAACGCGGAGGTACTATTTTAAAAACAGCCCGTAGTGAAGCATTCAAAACTGTAGAAGGCAGAAAAACAGCTTACGCAAGCTTAAAAGCTAATGGAATTGATGCCTTGGTTGTAATTGGTGGTGATGGAACATTTACGGGTGCCAATATTTTTTCTAAAGAATTCGATTTTCCGATTGTGGGCTTGCCAGGTACCATTGATAACGATTTAGCAGGTACCGATTTTACCATAGGATACGATTCGGCGATTAATACGGTTATCGATGCAGTAGATAAAATCAGAGATACAGCCGAATCGCATGATAGGCTTTTTATTGTGGAGGTAATGGGCCGCGACTCTGGGTTAATTGCTTTGAGAAGTGGAATTGGTGTTGGTGCCGAAGCGATCATGATTCCTGAAGCAAATATGAATGCAAACGATATCTTGCACAAATTGGAGCATAGCCGTAAAGATAAGGCATCAAAAATTATTATCGTTGCCGAAGGTGATGATACTGGTGGTGCATTTAAAGTTGGCGAAATTTTGCAGGAAAAATATCCACATTACGATACAAAAGTTTCGGTTCTGGGTCACATTCAACGTGGCGGCAAACCAACCTGTATGGACCGTGTGCTGGCCAGCCGACTTGGCGTTGCGGCGGTAGAAGGTTTAATTAATGGCGAAAGTGGCGTAATGGCTGGTCAAATTAACCGAGAAATCGTTTTTACCCCTTTTGATCATGCCATAAAGCACATCAATGCTGAGATGGTGAGTTCTAAGTGGTTAAAACTAATCGACATTCTTTCGTTTTAAACGAAAACAACATATAAAAGAAAAGTCTTTCCCGCACCGGAAAGACTTTCTTGTTTTTGCTTAGTTTCGCAATAAGCAAATTTCTTAATCTTCTAAAATTACAGCTGTGCCATTGGCACTTACCATAAGCATGCTTCCACCGCTTCCTACGGTTTCGTAATCTAAATCAACACCAACAATAGCATTTGCACCAAGGGCGGCGGCATATTGCTGCATTTCGTTAACTGCAGTATCTTTCCCCTCCCTTAAAACGCGTTCGTAAGAACTCGATCTACCCCCTACTATATCTGTTATTCCGGCAAATAAATCTTTAAAAATGTTTGCCCCAATGATAGTTTCTCCAGTTACCAGACCAATATATTTTACAATTTTTCTGCCCTCAACCGTGGGCGTTGTGGTTACTAACATAGTTTCAGTTTTAATAATTAGAACCAAATTTTTTCGAAATGTTACATTTTTTTAGAAAAGCCTGTTTTAGGTTTTCTGCAGCGATTTTGGGCTTCTAAAATCAATGAAGAAGATGAGGTTCTGAAAATAAATTTATGTAATCGCTAATGCTTTTGCATCACTATTTAAAATTACCGTTATGAGACCATCTAAAACCTTACTCATTCTTCCTTTATTATTGGCCACATTTTTTGTTCAGGCGCAAATGCCTGTGTTAAAGGTGCAACAGGCCGAAACCAGCGAACAAAAAGATGCTGTTAAACTTAAAAAGTTAAATATCGATGTACAGATTACCGGAAATGTGGCCACCACGGTAATGACGATGACATTCCATAATAGCAGTAACCGCATTTTAGAGGGTGAATTAACATTCCCGATGCCCGAAGGGGTAAGCATTAGCCGTTACGCTTTAGATATTAATGGAAAAATGCGAGAAGCTGTTCCGGTAGAAAAAGCAAAAGCAACTGAGGTTTTTGAAAGTATTGAGCGGAGAAGAGTTGATCCGGGTTTGCTGGAGAAAGTAGAAGGAAATAATTTCCGCACCAGGATTTATCCATTACCAGCCAATGGGAGCAGAACCATAATCGTTGGTTATGAAGAAGAGCTGGGATTTAACAGTAATAATGTTTTAAAGTATCATTTGCCGCTCGATTATAACCAGGCCATCGAAAGCTTTACACTAAAAACCACTGTTTTCGAAAGCATCATCAAGCCAGAGCTTGGCGAACAGCCCGATGGCAGCTTTGATTTAAAGGCTAACGGGAATACTTATGTTGGAGAGATCAATAAAACCAACTATCAGCCTAAAAATGGTCTGACTATTAATCTGCCAAAACGAAATGATCTGACCGAAGTGCAAATGCAAAAAGCATCAACAGGTTATTATTTTCTGGTTAATGTTTTTCCTAAAACCGAAAGCCGCAGAAAACAGTGGAGTAATCAAATAGGTTTAATCTGGGATGTTTCTTTAAGTGGTCTTCAACGCAATACCGAGAAGGAAATTGAACTGTTGGATTTAATTATTAAACAAAAACAAAATTTAACCATTCAGTTAGGCTTAGTTAACAATGGCTTTAAGAATGCAGGTACTTTTGTGATCTCGAATGGTAATTGGACACAATTAAAAGATAAACTGAAGAACCTTGTATATGATGGTGGTACAAATTTCAGTGCAATCAATACTAGAAGTCTGCAGGCCGACGAGTATATTTTATTTACAGATGGGTTATCTACATTCGGGAAAAATACTGTTAGCTTAAATAAACCCGTTCATTGTATCAATACAGCCCTTAAAGCTGATTATAGCACATTGAAATTTATCAGTATGAAAACGGGAGGACAATTTGTAAACCTCAATTCCACTTCAGTTACTGAGGCTTTTAAACAATTGAACCAGCAAAACCTTCAGTTTTTAGGGATTAAAAACGGAGCAGATGTAAGGCAGACTTATCCGTCAATGAAAGTAAATGTAAATGGACACTTCTCTTTGGCCGGTATTATGAATGAGTTTAATACCGAATTTACGTTGCAGTTCGGTTTTGGAAATACGGTTGTTTCAGAACAAGTCGTTCGCTTAAATGCTACGGAGCATGCTCTAAGCAGTATTGATGTTAGTCGTGTTTGGGCGCAGAAGAAAATTGCTGAAATGGACATTCAATATGAAGATAATAAGGATGACATTAGTGTTTTAAGTAAACAGTTTGGTATTGTTACCCGCAATACGAGCCTTATCGTTTTAGAAAACCTTGATGATTATTTGCGTTATGATATTGTACCTCCGGTTGAATTGCAACAGGCTTATAATACGGTTTTGAAGCAACGTAGAGCTGCTATTTTAGAACGTAAGCAAGATTTAATCAATGCGGCGGTAACCATGACTAAAGAACTGAAAACATGGTGGAATACCGATTTTTACTATAAAGAGTCAGAAAAGAAGAAAGAGAGATACCCTGATCCTGGGCAAAGAGATGTACATGGAGATCCAAGTGCTAATATTGTAATGGCTGAACCTGCTAGAGAGAGCCGAAGAAGAGAAGTTGCTGCCGATCAAGCGCGTGCTAGAAATAGGGCCGAGTCTGCAAGTCAGGTGAGAATGCCAGCGCCAGTTGCGAAACAAGCATTAACCAATAATGAAGATAAAGCTCTTAATGAAGTGGTGGTTGTCGGCTATTCAGCTCAACGAAAAAGTGCCGTTACCGGATCGGTCACAACCATTAGGGGGACTGCTTCAAGTGGTTTTCTTGAGGGCAAAGTTGCAGGGGTTCAAGTGGCAAAAACCACACCGGCTCCTCAACAACTGGCTATCATTATCCCAGAGTTTAAAAGCGATAAGGATTATATGAAAAACCTGGTTGGAAAGCCAGATAGTGCTTACCAGATTTATTTAAAAATGCGTTCAACTTACATCAGTACGCCTATGTTTTATTTTGATGTGGCCAATTGGTTTTATCAACAGAAAGATAGCGTTAGGGCACTGACCATTTTAAGTAATATTGCTGATCTGGATCTCGAAAATGCCGATTTATATAAAACTTTAGCCTATAAATTAAAACAGACCGGAAATTATAAAGACGAGATTTTTATCACACAGAAGATTTTGCAATGGCGGCCAATGGATGCTCAAAGTTACCGCGATTATGCTTTGGCCTTAGCCGATAATGGGCAATACCAAGCGGCGTTAGATAATTTATACAAGGTGCTTACCCAAAGTTATAATGCTCAGATTGCTGACCGAGACCAAGGAATTGAGGAGATTGTGATATCCGAAATAAATAACCTGATTGCGAAACAGGGCAATAACGTAAGTGCCAAAGGAATTGATAAAAGGTTAATTCAATCCTTGCCTGTAGATGTACGCGTGGTGCTGAACTGGAATAAAAATGATACTGATATAGACTTGTGGTTAACCGACCCAACAGGCGAAAAAGGATTTTATGGAAACTCGAGAACAAAAATAGGCGGCAGGATCAGCAACGATTTTACTTCAGGTTATGGCCCCGAACAATTTATGATCAAAAAAGCAATAAAGGGAAAATATAAAATCGAAGTTAACTATTACGGCGATAGGCAGATTAACATTAGCGGGCCAACAACCGTAACCGCTGAGATTTATACCCGATATGCAACAGGCAAACAACAAAGAAAAGTTATTGTACTGCCGATGGCAGCGGGGAGAAGTGGTGGTAACCTAGTTGGAGAATTTAATTTTTAGAAATGTGATTACACGGATAAAATGATTGCACAGATTTAAGAGTTGTCAACTTTCTAGCGGGTTGGCTATTAAAGTTGACAACTCTAAGTTATTCTAAAATTGTCGTTTAGAATAGAAGCACAGGAATAAGTGGGAGTGTAAACAATCTAAATGGAAATACCTGATGGGATTCTTGTTATTACGCTTCTTTAAGGAAATAGTTAAAGCAATAAACCAGCTACTTCCTCCCAGGTGTTTACGCGTTCGTATTCTGTTAGGAGCAAATTATGGGGCGAGGTAAATAATAAAGGGCGACCAGTAAAATTTACAAAATTTTTAGCGCGGTCGTCGATAATAATATCAACATTCACAATTTTATTTCCGCAGAACATAATGTGCTGCCAATCGATGAAAGGAAAATGTTCGGCCATCCAGTCGTACTTATCAATCAATGAATTACGGAACTCCATCGCCGCCGAAACAATGTAAACATCATATTTCTCTTGTAAAGCTTTAATTACCCGCTGGCTATCTGCAATAACTTCGAGATCGCGAAAAAAACCGGGCTCATTTATATATTCGAACCATTTCTGGTTAACATCTTGCGGAACATGGTGATAGATTTCGTTTCCGGCATCAATTTTTAAATCTAATGGAACGTTAAAGTCTCGGTTATACAGTTTAATAAATTTTCCAAGGGCATCGGCAATCACCTCGTCCATATCAATCGCAATTCTTTCCATTTTGTATCTGCAAATATTTTGGCGCAAATATCCTGAAAACAAAGAAATTAAACTATGTTTTTAATTTACAGTATTTTAGTTATCTTTGCAGCCCCGCAGCATGAAGCTCCGGGAACTATGTTGAATACATAAATACAAAAAGAAATGGCAACTAAAATCAGATTGCAAAGATTCGGTAAAAAAGGAAAACCTTTTTTCCACGTTGTGGTAGCAGATTCTCGCTCTCCACGTGATGGTAAATTTATTGAGCGTTTAGGTTCTTACAACCCAAACACCAATCCTGCAACCATCGAAATTAACTTCGAAAAAACTTTAGCTTGGGTAAACAGTGGTGCACAACCAACTGATACAGCTCGTGCTATCCTTTCTTACAAAGGTGTTTTATACAAAAAACACTTAGAAGGCGGTGTTAAAAAAGGAGCTTTAACTCAAGAACAGGCAGATGAGAAATTTGCGGCTTGGTTAGATGCTAAAGCTGGTAAAATTTCTGGTAAAACAGAAGGTTTAGCTACTTCTAAAGCAGATGTGCGTAAAGCAGCATTAGCAGCAGAAGCTAAGAAAAAAGAAGATAAAGCAGCAGCTATCGCAGCTAAAAATGCACCAGTTGCAGAAGAGGTTGTTGAAGAAGAAGTTACTGAAGAAGCACCAGCTGTTGAAGCTGAAGCAACTGAAGAAGCTCCTGCAGCAGAAGCTACTAAAAAAGAAGAAGGAGCAGAATAATTTTAATTATTTTGTCTCATAAAATAGCGTTCCGGATATTCGGAACGCTATTTTTATTTAAAAGATATTATCACAGTTCGTCATGCTGAACTTGTTTCAGCATCTCTCTTGAAAGACCTTAAACTAAATCCGATGGCTATCGGAGCAGGGTGACGATTGAATTTGAAATATGAAACACGAAGAAGCATTTTATATAGGTTACGTTACCAAAACGCGGGGTTTAAAGGGAGAAGTTCAGGTATTTTTCGAATTTGATGAATACGAACAACTCGAATTTGATGTGGTATTTGCTGATATGAATGGTAAGCTCGTTCCGTATTTCGTGGCTTCAGCAAAACTACAAGCCAATAAAACAGGCTATTTTAACTTTGATGATGCTGATCATATCGATAAAGTACAGCCACTATTAAAAAAGAAATTATACCTGCCCCTATCGCAGATGCCCGAACGCGAAGAAGGAGAATTTTTGTATACCGATTTTAAAGGCTATTTGGCAATAGATGAAACTTTGGGTGAATTGGGCGAAATTTTGGAAGTAAACGAATATCCGCAACAATTTGTGGCTACAGTGATGTATAAAGAAACCGAAATTCTGTTCCCGCTAAATGAAGATTTTATTGTAGAATACGACGAGGATGAAAAAACATTAACCCTCGATTTACCTGAAGGTTTGCTGGATGTTTATCTGGAAAGCTAAAAAAATCAAAAATATTTTCGTGTTTTTTGCTACTGTTAAGCCTATTTTGTAAAATAAAATAATCTTTTAGTAAAAAATACTTGACATTTATATCAAAAATACTTTACATTTAGTAAAAAATATTTGATATATGAAAAATTCGCTTTTAATCCCAAACAAGTACAAGGTAATTGGTTGGGTGATTTTTTTAGTCTTTTGCATCTTGGGATTCTTCTGTTTAACTAAGGAATTTAGAATCCCTGGTTTTCAAATTTATTCATTAAAGTATATAAATGAACACTCACCAATTAATTTCGCTGATTATAATTTAACCAATGAGTTTGCAATTTTAGGTATTACCATAGGATTACTGATGGTAATGTTTTCTAAAGAAAGAATTGAGGACGAATATATTGCTGTACTTAGGCTAAAGAGTTTGCAGTGGGCCGTTTTGGTCAGTTACGTTCTACTGTTAGCCATAAATTTTTGTTTTTACGGGCTTTCATTTTTGATGATTTTGGTGTATAATATATGGACAATACCCATAGTTTTTTTAGCCAAATTTAATTATAGTTTGCACCGATTAAGAAAAGAAGGGTTCTCTGATGAAAAATAATATTCGCGTACAACGCGCCATAAAAAATATCACCCAGGCCGAACTTGCTGATTTAATTCAGGTTTCAAGGCAGACTATTAATACTATCGAATCAGGAAAGTATGTTCCATCAACAGTATTGGCGCTGAAAATGGCCAGGGTTTTTGATAAACCTGTTGAGGAAATATTTGAGCTGGAGGATGGCGATTAACAGATCATGTTTTTTAAAGGAAAATCGATAAGGGTTAAAATTGATACTGAGCATAGCAAAATTCGACTTTGGACTAAAGACTTCAGACTAAAGACTTACCTTTGCACCATGCGTTTCGATATTATAACAGTTTTGCCCGCTTTATTAGAAAGTCCGTTTGCTCATTCTATTTTGCAGCGCGCACAAAAAAAGGGCATTGCCGAAATTGTAGTTCATAACCTACGGGATTATGCAACCAACAAACAAAAGAGTGTAGACGATTATCAGTATGGTGGTGGTAGCGGCATGGTAATGAGTATTGAGCCTTTTGCGGCTTGCATTGAGAAATTACAGGCTGAGCGCGAATACGATGAAATTATTTTTATGAGTCCAGATGGTGTTACTTTAAATCAAAGTACCGCAAACGAACTTTCCATTAAACAGAACATCATTATTTTGTGTGGCCATTATAAGGGCATAGATCAGCGTATACGGGATATCTTTGTAACAAGGGAGATATCGGTTGGGGATTATGTTTTGAGTGGAGGAGAGCTGCCTGCTGCAATTGTGGTAGATGCTGTTGTGCGTTTAATCCCAGGTGTTTTAAATGATGAAACTTCTGCCCTATCTGATAGTTTTCAGGGAGAACTGCTTGATGCACCAGTTTACACCCGACCGGCAGATTGGCGTGGACATAAAGTGCCTGATGTTTTATTAAGCGGCCACGAAGCTAGAGTGAATGAATGGAGGCATGAACAAGCCTTGGAGCGAACTAAAACACGCCGGCCTGATCTTTTAGAATAAAATTTCCTTGTAAATAATAAAGGTAAATTCTATTTTAGGAGAAACGCTTCTAGTCCCGATAATATGCCCAAACAGATTGTTATTTGTGATGACCATTTACTTTTTTTAAATGGCATTTCCGAATTGCTTAAAAATACCGGGAACAACTATGACATTTTTAAATTTAGTGATGCGCATTCTTGCAGAAACCATTTAATGCAAAATGTTGCTGATGTTTTCATCTGCGATTTAAATATTAACCACTTTGATGGGTTTGTATTGATTGAAGAACTCAAATCTCAGCTGAAAAACACCAAAGTAATTGTCCTCACCGCTTATTACGAAGATTTTCTGATTCAAAAGGCAAGGAAACTGGGTGTAAATGCTTTCCTGAAAAAAGAAACACCTGCCGAGGAGCTTATCAGTATTATCGAATCAAACAAAAATAGGGAGTTTTATACCAATAAGAGCTATAAAAAAGGAGAGAGCGTGTATAGCGCGATTGATGGTTCAATTGTCAATAAATTCCGGATCTCTAGGCAGGAGAAAGAGATCATTAAATTAATCATCAAAGGATTAACCAGTAAAGAAATTGCTGAAGTATTGTTTATCAGCATCACAACAGTAACTACCCATCGGAAGAACATCCACCGGAAGCTGGAAATCAATAATAGCAGTTCGCTCATTAAATTTGCTCATGAGAATAACCTACTTGATTAGCTTTCTGCTATTCCCGCTATTCTCTTGGGCACAAACCATAAACAAATCAATATCGGTTGTATCCAGCTATGCTGTAGACCAAAACTCATCATGGACGAGAGGCATTTTCCAACAACAAAAATTTCACTCACTTCAGCAAAATAGCAAAGTTAACATTGGCTACAACAAAGATGCGGCAGTATGGTGCAGATTTATTGTAAAAAATCTAAGCGCTTCACAAAGCATGAAAACGTGGCTATGTTTTAACAATAACCATATTGATAGCCTTACCCTTTATGATGGTAAAGTAATTAAAACCATTGGCGATAGAACGGTTGGCAGAAGCCCTTTTATCGAAACACTGGCATTTGAACTTAACCTGCAACCAAGCGAAGAAAAGTTACTCTGGGTTAGGGTTAAAAAAGAGACTTCCTTTTTAGATTTTTCTTATAACCTTGAAGATCAGGATCGCCTGGAAGCTAAGTCATCAAGAAAAACAGCACTGACTTCCTTTTTTATCGGTATCGTCTTTTTGCTGCTCATGATCAATGGAATATTATTCTTGATGACCAAGGACAGATTGTATGTTTATTATATTGGCTATTCTATACTAACCGCATTTTACACGGCAATTACAACCAACTTTGCCAAGCATGTTCTATTTCCGCAGTTTAGATTTTTTAGCGAGGGACGGGTTTACACTGGAGCACTTTGGTATATTGCCCTCAGTATTTTTCTTGGATATTTTTTAAAGCTGAAAGAAAATCAGCCCGTTAAGCATAAGTTAATTATAGTTCTTGGTAGCATAAATTTTTTGCTAATTTTAATTTCGATTTCGTTATTGGTGTTTTATAATGACTTTGAATTTCGATACTTCTTTGTGTTGGGCTATATCATATTCCTGGCTTCAATATTCATCCTTTTTTGGGCGGCATTAACACATCTAAAAATTGAAAAAACCCAGGCGGTGTATGCACTTCTTGCCTTTGTTCCACAACTTGTATGGGGCGCTTGTTTAATTTTAAAGACCTTTGAAGTTATTCCCCAATCATTGGGCGATAATTGGATGTTATTTATCAGTCTTTATGAGGTGTTTTTGTTCGGTTATGTTTTATCAAGAAATTATATCGATATTTTTTTGAAGAACAACGAGCTGATGCAAGAGGTTATTTTTGAAAAGGAAAGCTCGCTAAGAGCCATTAGTGAAGTTCAGTTACGTGAGCGGAGAAATATCGCTAATATCATTCATGACAATGTAGGGAGTAAGATTGCCCATATTATTCATCTTTTTGACATGAAGAATGCCAAACTTGCCAAACAAACAATAAACGAACTGGCTGAGGACATTAGAGAAATATCACATAAAATACTGCCAAAAGCACTTGATGAAGGAGCCTTAATATCCAGTCTGCAAAGCCAGATTTCCAGTCTAAACGCAGTTTTAACAGATGTAAAAATTGAGCTTTTCTTTTATGATTTTCCTGATAAAATTGATGAAAAATGGATTTATGATTTATACCTTATCACACTTGAGGTTATAAACAATGCTATTAAACATGGTAATGCAGCGTTAATTACCATCGAACTTTATAAATATGCCAAAAACTACCATTTTCAGTTTACTGATGATGGGCTCGGCTTCGATCTGCAGAAAACAAGCAAAGGCTTTGGACTCGAAAACATTGAAAAAAGAGTAAATTACTACAAGGGTAATTTCGAAATCAGTAGTGTTAAAAAAGAAGGCACTATTATTCAGATCAATATCCCATCCCATCATTAACCTTTATCCGTTTTCGTAGGTTCAGTAGCTTTAAATATACCCTTTAAAGGGTATTTCTGCCAGAGTAACTTTCATGTACTTTAGCTTAATAAAAGCAATACACCCTTTAATAAAATGAGACTTAAAGGATTAGAAAAACAATTCTGGTGGCATTTTGGGCATATTACCGAAGCTAAAAACATCCCTACGGAACTGCCTGGTTTTACCAGCATTGATTCGTTGGTTGATGATGAGTATTTAGCCATGCTTTTTGCAAAAGTTTCTGTTATGGAGAGCGTTTATTTGAAAGAAACAAGGGTAACCGATGAGGGCGTGAAATTGATCAGTAATATTAAGCAGCTTAAACATTTAACGCTCATGAAGCATGAAAATATTACTAAAGCGTGTTTGCCCTATCTGAACAAACTGACCGATTTGGAATACCTCGATATTTGGAAAACTAAAATCAGGTTAGAAGATATATCGGTTTTAAAAGATTTAAAAAACCTAAAAGAGCTGCATATATCACCTCACGAGGAGGGGGTAGAAGAAAGTTGGGATGCTATTTTGGAAAAAATTATTAAAGCGGAAGAAACATTGCCCAACTGCACTATACACACTTAAGATAAAGCGTAGGTAAATAATTTACCTCAGAATATTGAATACTAAATTTCGCAATAAGTGCCCTGCTGACCTTTTGGAATAGAAGCATTTAACACAATCGAATGTGGAATTCATAAAGATTGTGGAAAAAATTAAATTAGGTTTTTTTTTATCAAAAATAATCCCTAATATTGCAATCCGATTTTCACGGGATGAAATATCGATTTAATAGCTTAAAATCATGGATTTAGTAAAATTTGTTGAAGAGCAGGCCATCGCGAAAAAAGATTTTCCTGCGTTCAAGTCTGGCGATACAGTGAGCGTACACTATAAAATTCGCGAAGGTAATAAGGAACGTATCCAAATTTACCAAGGTGTTGTAATACAACGTAACAGTGCTGGTGCTAACGAAACTTTCACAGTTCGTAAAATGAGTAACAGTATTGGGGTTGAGCGTATTTTCCCTATTAATTCTCCAAACATTGAGAAGGTAGAAGTGAATAGCTATGGTAAAGTTCGTAGAGCGAAATTGTTCTATTTACGTGCTTTAACTGGTAAAGCTGCCCGTATCAAATCTTTGAGAAAATAATATTCTTTATTATAAGATATAGCCTTCACGATTAATTTCGTGGAGGTTTTTTTGTTTGTACCTTTGTAAAATGTTAGATTCTGCTTTTTTCGACCAAGTTTTTTGGGGCAACACCATAAAAGCCTATTTCCTTTTCGGAGGGATACTTTTTTTAGGCTTAGTTTTTAAGAATATTGTTTCTAAGCTGTTAAGCAGATTACTGTTTAAGCTTTTCAGAAACTTTTCAAACCAATCGCATAACGATGCTTTCGTTGCCTTATTGGTAAAACCCATTGAGGTTTTTATTCTGTTAACAACACTTTATCTTTCCATTAACCAATTAAAACACCCGTTAGAGGTGGCTGTGTTCCATTATAGCAAATTAATTGGCAAGGTTAAAGAGTTGATACCTGTAACGATTGGCGATTGTATTGACCGGATATTTTTGTTTGGGATCATCCTGTCTATTTTTTGGATTATTTTAAGGATAATCGATTTCATTACCCACGTTTTGCTATATAAAGCATCGCTTACTAACAATAAGGCTGACGATCAATTGGTGCCCTTTTTAAAAGAACTGTTTAAAACGATCGTAATCTTTATCGGTTTCTTCACCCTTCTGGGTTTTGTTTTCGAGGTTAATGTATTAACGCTGATTACAGGATTGGGTATTGGTGGTATTGCCATTGCTTTGGCCGCTAAAGAGAGCTTAGAGAACTTAATAGGTTCATTCACCATCTTTTTAGATAAACCATTTACCGTGGGCGATCTGGTAAAAGTTGATGGTGTGGAGGGAACGGTTGAAAAAGTAGGGTTTAGGAGTACCAGAATAAGGACTTCCGAAAAAACCATGGCTACTATACCCAATAGAGGGATGATTGATGGTGTTTTAGAAAATCTATCGCTGAGGGATTCGCGGAAAGTATCTTTTATTATTGGACTTACTTACGAAACCAATTCAGCATCGCTAAGAAAAATCATTAGCGAAATAGAAAGTTACATCAACGATCATCAAGGTACCAGCGATGATGGTAATGCTTCTTTTAAAAGCTTTGGCGATTCTGGGTTGAATGTAGAAGTTAACTATTTCGTAACTGTACTCGAATATGCCGAATTCCTTAAAATCAGGCAAGAAATCAATCTTGAAATTATGGATATCGTTATCCGGAATAAATCAGATTTTGCTTATCCTACACAGCGCTTAATTAGCGATAGACCGGCTCCGGCAGGTCATAATGAAGAGGTAGGTAATGATACTATGGATTAAATAGTGACAGATTCCGTGGTCTGTGTAACTAAATGCTATTATTTAGTAGAAAAACAAAAAAGATGTCATCCTGAGCTTGTCGAAGGACAATCTTTTTTAGGTTTTTCGCATTTAAGGTCTTCGACAAGCTCAGACTGACAACGAGTGAGAGTTTAATTTAATAACATTGGTGTCTTACGGATAATAGGAATGTATAATTCTTTTTCTTTTTGGAAAGCAAGGGCAGTGGAACTATTGAAGTTTGTTCCTGCTCACGCTTCTGCCGATTGAAATATCGGCATCCCGCTTCGATCAGGTTTAAGTGGCAGCTTTTTGTGTTTCAAAATCTTTCAACTTCCGTGGTCTGTGTCCTCACAGATATCCAAGTAGCTAAAAATAAAAAAGCCGTCCCGATTTTACATCGGGACGGCTTCTCTTATATTCTGTTATGTGGCGCTTAACTCAAAGTAGCTAGTGTAGTTATTCCACCTTTTACTACCTGATTAAGCTCTACGTTCACTTTTGTGCCTACAGGTAAAAATACATCAACCCTGGATCCGAATTTAATGAAACCAAATTGCTCGGTTTGTACCACCTGATCGCCTTCTTTTACATACCATACAATTCTACGGGCTAAAGCACCGGCAATTTGACGGAACAATACTGGTGTGCCGTTTTTATGCTCCACAACAGTTGTAGTACGTTCGTTCTCTGTTGATGATTTTGGATTCCACGCAGCAAGGTATTTTCCCGGGTGGTATTTAAAGAATTTCACCACTCCAGAAATTGGATTACGGTTAATGTGAACATTTACTGGCGACATAAAAATCGAAACTTGTAGTCGTTTATCTTTAAAATATTCACCTTCTTCTGTTTCTTCAATTACTACAACTTTACCATCTGCAGGGCAGATAACCAAGTTTTCTCCCGAAGAAAAGCTGCGGCTTGGGTTTCGGAAAAACTGCAACACAATGATAAATAATGCGGCTGAAAAGATATAAATGAACCAGCGCAACCAGGTTATGTCGTGATATTTATAATCGACTACGGCGTTGATTACGAAGATAAACAATATGCTTAAGGCAATGGTGGTGTAGCCTTCTTTATGTATGGTCATTGTTTTAGAAATTATTGGGCAAAGGTGCGAAAAATAAATTAATCCAATCTAAAAATTATGCCTCTGTTGCTCTGTAAATATCAGTCAAGTTTCTACCAAGGCCATTATAATCTAATCCGTAACCCACCACAAACTCATTAGGTATTTCAAAACCAATGTATTCTAGTTCTTCAATTTCATATTTTAAAGCACTTGGCTTAAGTAAAAGAGAAGCTACTTTAATTGAAGCAGGATTTTTTTCTTTTATCGTTTTTAAAATATGCGTTAAGGTTAAGCCCGTATCAACAATATCTTCCACAATGATAATATCTCTGCCTTCGATGTTATCCGGCAGTCCGATTAATTCTTTTACATTTCCCGAACTTGCTGTTCCTTCATATGAGGCTACACGCATAAAAGCAACTTCGCAGGGTACGTTAATTTCTTTGATCAAATCGGCCATAAACAGGAAACTGCCGTTTAGCACGCCGATAAACAATGGGCATTTGCCCTCATAGTCAACATTAATCTGGATGCCCAGCAAACGTATCCTTTTGTTTAGGGTGTCATTCTCTAAAAATATCTCGAACTCTTTATCCTCTACTTTTATTTTATGCATGCTGCTGTTGAAAGGTTATTGTTAATTGTTTTATTGTTGGATTGCTAGGGTCAATAGGATAAACTGGTTAACTGTCAACTGCGAACTGAAAACTGCCAATTGGCAACTGAAAACTGATTACTTCTGCGTCTTTTCCAATTCCTTTTGTTTCCTACGTTCTTCCCTGCGTTCTTGCCTCAACTGTTTTTTGGTTTTACCAGTATCAGCAGGGTTAGTTATCTGTTTGCTCGAAGTATCTTTTTTAGACCCTCCGCCAAAAATACGATCGAATAAACTTTTGTTTTTATCCTGCACAATTACAGGTGGTAAACCATCTTCATCATCGTCAAATACTGTTGTGTCGATAACGGCAGTATCAGGTGCTAAATACTGGCGTAAACCTTCTCTTAAACGTACATTATAAAAACCATAACCAGAAGTATCGCTTGCTACCAGGCCTCTCCTTGCCATGATATTTCCCATAAACCTAAAGTAGTTGAACATGTAAGATTTCAAGCTTCCATCGGCCATAAATTTGTACATAGATGCTTTTGGTTTCGGTACAATACTCGCCAGAAACAAACCATCACCAATGGTTAAATCGGCAGGTTGTTTTCCGAAATAATAGCGCGAAGCTTCACCTATTCCATAAATATTCTGGCCTAATTCCATAATGTTGAAATATACCTCGAGCATCCGTTGTTTGCTTACCAGGTGATTATGTTCGATAAGCCAAACAATTAAAATTTCTTCAGCTTTACGGGCCAATGTTTTTTGACGGCTTAAATAAACGTTTTTAACCAGCTGCATGCTAATCGTGCTACCGCCGCGTTTAAATTTCTTTTCTTTAAAGTTTACGGCGATAGATTTACGGATCGATTCTTCAACAAAACCATTATGTGTAAAAAATGAAGGATCTTCTGCTGTTAAAACCGCATTAATAAAGTTTTTAGATATCGAAGATAAAGGCGTAAAATTTGAGTTTGATGGGCCTATGGTAATATCGCGCATCGGTTTACCATACTCATAAGGTGTGTAAACAAATGGACTGTTAATTTTTTGCAGATTGGTTTTACCCCACTGCACAATTTTGAAATCAACCGGTGTTAACGTAGAGCTAAAGCGAACACTATCCGGTATTTTAGTGTCTAAATAAAAATTAAGGTTGTATTTAACCTTACCCTGTACTTTTAATCCTTCCAGCGATTCGAACAAGCCTTGTGGAAAAGCATCTAAAACCCCTTGAGCATCCTGTTCTTCGGCATTTAGCTTTAACTCATATATTTTGTTCTTGCCTAAAGTATATTTAACAAAGGGATGGATCTGTGCATTTTTTAGGTAAGCTGTTGAGGTACTGTCTAAAGCAATATAATTGGGGCCAACTAAAACATCTGCATCCAATTTTGCACTTTGTACAATGATATCTTTTGATGCAATGCGTGGTTGATTAATTAACATGTTTTTTACCGACCAAGAGCCTGATATCTTATAATCGTCGCCACTGTATTTTGCATTTTTAAGTTCGGTTTGCAAGGTATCGAAGCTGATTTTTGCGTGGAGCTTATTGTTCAGGTAAGGTAATTCCAGTTTTTTTCCATCGGCATAAGCGGTGAAGCTCAATTCTTTGCTGCCAGGGTTTACATAACCATCTACATGCCAGGTAGATTCGTTGTTATTCACATCAATGGTCGATTTTAAATCGCCGCCATCAATTATAGCAGTAGTTGCAAAACTCAATTTGGCAGTATCGTGATCATTTAATTTAAAAACCATGTTCTTCACATCCATATCGTCAGGAATTTTATATAAAACCTGATTTAAGATGTTACTGGCTATTTCTGCTAAGTTGGCTTTTGCATTGGTTTGAGCGCTGTCTTTTTTCTTTCTTTTTAAGATAAAATCGATGTTTGTGGTCGAATCTTTCAGTACTACACTTACAAATCCATTGTTCAGTTTTACTTCTGAGAGTTTTACTTTACCAAAAATAAGCGGCAAAAGTTTTACACCCACACTGAGTTCACCAATGTTCGAAAGTGTATCTCTATCTTTAGGAACAACAGAAATGTTGGTCATTTTTACGGTGCTAAGCCCGGTAAAACCAGCCGATCCGATTTTAACCTCCAAACCATAATCTTTATCAGCTTTAGCAATTGCTTTGGCCACCATTTTTTTAAGAAGTGCTTCCCTTTTGCTATAGGCTACTGCACCTAAAGCAATACAAACAACTAAAAAAACACCTAAAACCCAGGCTCCGATTTTTAAATATTTTTTGGGGATCTTAATTTTTGGTATTCGCATATAGTCGTTAAAATGGTTAATTGCTTAAACGTAACAATTAAATGTTTATTTCGTGTTAAAATTACAGTTAAAAAGCCTAAATAAAAGTATTTGTGGCTATGTTTTGTTAATTTTGAATTTAAATTAATACCATGCAGATTAGCCCGCAACAAGTTTTAGATGCACTTAAAAATGTCGAAGATCCCGATCTTAAAAAAGATCTGGTTACTTTAAACATGATTAAAGATTTACAGATTACAGATAACCAGGTCAATTTTACATTAGAGCTTACTACGCCGGCATGTCCGATGAAGGAAATGCTAAAAAATGCCTGTACAAATGCCATCAAGCATTTTGTATCGCCAACGGCAGAAGTAGTAATCAATGTAACTTCGAGGGTTACCCAACCAAGCAATTCATCATCGTTAGATAACATCAAAAACATCATTTTGGTTTCATCTGGTAAAGGAGGAGTTGGTAAATCTACTGTAGCGAGTAATCTGGCCGTTGTACTGGCTAAAGATGGCGCTAAAGTTGGCCTTATCGATGCTGATATTTATGGGCCATCGGTACCAACCATGTTCGATCTGGTTGATGCAAAACCAGGCGCTGAAGAAACAGCTGATGGCAAAACGAAAATTTTACCAATCGAAAAATACGGGATCAAGTTATTGTCCTTGGGGTTTTTTGCAGATCCGGGACAGCCAGTGCCTTGGCGTGGACCAATGGCTTCGAATGCAGTAAAACAATTGTTTAACGATACCAACTGGGGAGAACTAGACTATCTGATCGTAGATCTTCCACCGGGAACAGGCGATATCCACATCACCATTACCCAGAGTTTCCCAATTTCGGGTGCTGTTGTGGTTACTACGCCTCAGCAAGTTGCCCTGGCCGATACGCATAAAGGTTTGGCCATGTTCAGGATGCCAGGGATTAATATCCCGATTTTAGGTGTTATAGAAAACATGTCGTATTTTACACCAGCAGAATTGCCGGAGAATAAATATTATATATTCGGAAAAGGTGGTGGCACCGAACTTGCAGCACGCTTTGATGTGCCTTTTCTAGGCGAAATTCCGATTATCCAGAGTATTTCGGAGGCTGGAGATAAAGGGAAGCCAGTGGCATTGAACCAAAATCCTTTGCTGGATGTTATATTTGGAGATATCGCAAGTAAAATTGCACAACAAATATCCATCAACAATGCGCAAATGGTGAATTGCTAAAAAATTACTATTTTTATAAATTAAAAAATATATAATGAATTTAACAGAACAAGTAGAACAGGCATTAGAAACTATCAGGCCATACTTAAAGGCTGACGGAGGTGATGTTTCTGTTGAAGAAATTACATCTGAAGGAACAGTAAAGCTTAAACTTTTAGGCAACTGCGGTTCTTGCCCGATGAGTTTCATGACTATGAAATCTGGTATCGAACAGGCAATTATGAAAGCCGTTCCTCAGATCACTTCAGTAGTTGCCGTTAACATGGCCGAGCAAGAATAAGCTTTAACACTATTTAACAAGGAAGTTTTATTAATAAAATTACTTTTGTCTTAATGAGATATTGTGTTGCCCTAATTTGTCTAATTTTTTCTGTAACCGCTTTTGCACAACAAAAACCGGCACAGGATAAACTCATCCAATTTTCTGGGATTATTACCGATATCGATAGCTCAAACGTGATTCCTTACGTTACCATCACCAATCTTTCTGCGAAGAGTAAAAGGGTTGGTGCCGATTATAGAGGGTATTTTACTTTTATTGTTAATCCTGGTGATACCATCTTGTTCACCGCCATTGGTTACAAAAAGTTTTCTACTGTAATTCCTGAAAGTACACCGGATAGCAAGTATACCATTATGGTTAAACTGAAAGCCAATGTGATCGATTTACCATCGGTACGTGTTTTTCCTTGGGCAACAACAGAAGAATTTACCCGCGAGTTTTTATCGATGAAACTAGCGGATGATGATATGGCCATAGCCAAAAAGAACCTTTCGCGTTCATCAATTGATGGTTTAATCCAAACGTTGCCGCGTGACGGACAGGAAATCGGAAGTCAGAATTATCGCTATAATTTCGATAGGATGGTTAACAAAAATATGGTGCAAACCAATCCGCTGCTAAATCCTTTTGCCTGGGGCAAGTTGATGCAGCAGATCTTCGACGGAGACAAGAGTCGGACTAACTAGTCGGGAGTTTTGAGTTCGGAGTCTCTAGCCTTGGGCGGAGAACCGTCTCTTTCTGGAAACGAATTAGTTTCATGGGGCCGTCATCTCGACTGAAGCGAAATGGAGAGATCTATCTATTAGATTTCTCGACTACGTTGCACTCCGCTCGAAATGACGACCGCGGTAATTGCAGGAATAAAAAAAGGGAAAACGTTTCCATTTTCCCTTTAACATCTTACATTAAAACTTTATCTTTTTTTGCTCTTATTCGGAAACTTCATTTTGTAATCTGTTGTGATATTTCCTTTCGAAATCGCATCCAGTTTGCTTTTGAGCATTGTTTTGCGGAGAACACTTACTTTATCGGTAAATAGTTTTCCTTCGATATGATCGTATTCATGTTGAATTACACGTGCAGGCATTCCGTCTACATCATCTGTATGTTCTACCCAATTTTCATCGAAATAAGTAATTTTAATGTTCGGTTTGCGCATAATGTTTTCACGGATATCAGGAATACTTAAGCAGCCTTCATTAAAACTCCAGGCCTCTCCTGTCTCTTCCAAAATTTCTGCATTGATAAATACTTTTTTATAACCTGGTTTGCCATCGTCATCTTCGCCGGTATCTACAATAAATAAACGGATCGGCAAGCCGATTTGAGGAGCAGCTAAGCCCACACCATTTGCATAATACATGGTGTCGAACATGTCGCTGATTAATTGTTTTAATTCTGGATAATCTTTATCGATATCGGTTCCTATCTTTTTTAAAACAGGATCGCCGTAAGCTACTATTGGTAATTTCATTGTTTTATATTTTTTTCAGACCTAAATCTGAGCTTGTTAATCATTGCAAAACGCTGTCATCCTGAAGCCTGTCGAAGACCTATAGTTACGCCCTTCAACAGGCTCAGGATGACAAAGCGAAACATATTGACTTGCAAAAATAAGAATTATTCCTCTATTGGGCAGAAGGTAAAGATATTCAGTTGCTCAATATCTAAAATCTCGTTAGTAACATCTGCCATTTGCTTCGTGGTAACCGCATTTATTTTCTCAAAAATAGTTTCCAAAGAATCGATTTTGTTATGGTCAATCAGGCTTTTGGCCATTGAAATGATTAAACCAATCCTGTTTTCTTCTCCCAAAGCAATCTGTCCGATAAATTTGTTTTTGGCTTTTTGTAGCTGTAGCTCATTTAAAGGATGCTCTCTTAACTTTTTGATCTCCTTAAAGATTAAGGAGAGTGCTTTGGTCTGTTTTTCTTTATCAGTTCCGAAGTAAATGGAAAAAATCCCAGTATCGCTTAATGGAGAAAAATTGGATTCGATAGTATAAGCAATTCCATATTTCTCTCTGATTTGCAGATTTAACACGGAGCTCATTCCATTACCGCCAAAGTAATTGTTTAGCAGCATTAAAGCTACTTTTTGCGATTGATGTGTAGAATAGGCCTGTGTACCCAAAATACAGTGTGCCTGCATAATTGGTTTGTAAATAGTTGTATTGCTTTGTGGAAGCATACCTGGTTTAACCCTTTCTTTGTGTGGGTTATTCTCTGCTACATCTGCAAAATGTTTGCTTCCTTTATTTACAACGCTGTTTAAAGTATAATTCCCTAAAACGGCAACTACAATTTCATTGGTGCGGTAATTGGCCTTTCTGAAATTGATTACATCCTCGCGGGTAAAATGCTGCACGGATTCGGTCGTGCCCAAAATATTGTTGCCTAATGCATGCCCGGCGAAAAGCATATCCTCAAAATCATCATTAATGGCCTCTTCTGGTTGATCGAGGTAAGAAGAAATCTCATCCAGAATTACACTTTTTTCTTTATCCATTTCCTCTTCGGGGAAAGTAGAGTGGAACAGGATATCGTTGAAAAGATCTAAGGTTCTATCTAAATATGGATTTAAAAAAGAAGCGTGCACGCAGGTATATTCTTTTGTAGTATAGGCATTTAAATCTGCCCCAACACTTTCCAAACGATTTAAAATCTGGTTGGTGCTCCGTTTTTCGGTACGCTTAAAAATCAAATGCTCAATAAAGTGTGCTAAACCCGCTTTGTTTTCAGGCTCATCGCGCGATCCTGTGTTGACGATGATGCAAGCGTGAGAGATGGCAGAGGCCGAGGGCACATGCAATAAGCGTATGCCGTTTGGCAAAGTGTGAACATTGTATTCCATTGAGGGGCAAAGATAAGGCTAATTGCTTACAAAGACTCGGTATCTGGGTATTGCAATTGTAAAGCGGAAATCAATTTATCTTTAGTTGGCCTCTTGAGTATCAAAAAAATAAAATTAGCGGCACCAAATATTAAAAAGAATGAATTATGTGTCATAAAAAAACCAACAATATTGAAAAGTGCGCCTCCTTCCAGCAAAGCCGAACTAATGATAAATGCACTTTGGTACATATTGATTTTTATATCAGCAGACGCAGCTTTATCAATTTTTGCGATTAAGTTTCTGTAAAAAAAGATACTGGCCGAGATCGTGATTAATCCCATAATCGGAAATATTGGATTAAAAGGCGAAGTGGTTTTAGGGTTTGCATCAAAAAACATGATTTCGCGGTTAAGAAATATGGTTACCAGGGCAAATAGGAAAACGCCAGTGCATAAAGCAAGATGGATAATTTGAAGTGTTTTTAGTTTGGTGTTCATTGTGGATTTTAGCTTGATTTAAATTTTAAAAAGCATGGTCGTCATTCCCGCGCAGGCGGGAATCTTAAAGCTGGTTGCATTAAGATTCCCAGTCAAGTTGGGAATGACGAACCGAGTAAAAGATTATTTCGTTATTCCCTCCAATGAGAATAAAAATGCCCAGCGTAACGAAACATCTTTTAAATAATCGAAACGGCCAGATGCGCCACCATGACCAAATTCCATGTTGGTTTTAAGTAGTAACACATTTTTATCGGTTTTTGTAGCCCTTAATTTGGCTACCCATTTGGCAGGTTCGAAATACTGTACCTGGCTATCGTGTAAGCCTGTAGTGACTAACATATTTGGGTAAGCTTTTTTCTCTACATTTTCATAGGGAGAATAGCTTTTCATATAATCGTAAGCTGCTTTTTGTTTTGGATTGCCCCATTCATCAAATTCATTGGTGGTTAGTGGAATGCTTTCATCCAGCATGGTATTAATTACATCTACAAAAGGAACATCAGCAATAATACCATTCCATAAATCGGGGGCTATGTTGGCCACAGCGCCCATCAATAAACCGCCTGCGCTACCTCCATGTGCATACAAATGGCCTTTTGAAGTATATTTATGGTCAACAAGATACTCTCCTGCAGAAATAAAATCGGTAAAAGTATTTTTCTTTTTCATCAGCTTTCCATCTTCATACCATTGTCGGCCCATTTCCTGTCCGCCACGGATATTGGCGATGGCGAAAACAAAGCCACGGTTTAACAAGCTTAATCTAGGCGAAGAGAAATTTGCATCTGTACTCGATCCATAAGATCCATACGCATAGAGCAGTAAAGGGGCATTCCCATTTTTTTCGAAGCCTTTTTTGTAAACGAGTGCAATCGGTATTTTTGTGCCATCTTTTGCTGTAGCGAAAACACGCTCTGTTGCATAATCTTTAGGATTGTAGCCACCAACAACTTCCTGCTGTTTCATTAGTTTTTTATCCTTCTTCTCCAGGTCATAATCGTAAACAGAATTTGGCGTAGTTAAAGAAGTATAGGAGTAACGTAGTGTTTTACTGTTGTACTCAGGGTTTGCACCTACACCAGCAGCGTAAACAGGTTCATCAAACTTGATGTAATAATCTCTACCATCCTTCTTCAGTACGTGCAGCTCGGTCAAGCCATTTTTACGTTCTGATAATACCAGGTGATCTTTAAATTCTTCACCATATTCGAGTAAAACATCTTTTCGGTTAGGAATAACCTCTTTCCAGTTTTCTTTTTCCGTTTTATCCAGAGGGCACTCCATTAAACGAAAATTTTTAGCGTTCCAGTTGGTTATGATGTAAAACTTATCATCAACAGTTAAAATATCATATAAAACATCTTTTGAGCGGGGCGAAAATACTTTAAAGGCTGCCTCTGGATGGTCGGCATCAATCATTCTATATTCAGTAGTTAGTGTTCCCTGCGACGCAATGAAAATAAAACGGCCATTCTTCGATTTCATCACACCGATATAGTTGCTGTTGTCTTTTTCATCATAAACTACCGCATCTGTTTTAGCATCGGTACCAAGGGTATGTTTTTTAATTTTTTCGCTTAACAGCGTAACCGGATTTTTTGAGGTATAAAAAAGTGTTTTATTATCATTCGCCCATGCTACCCCGCCTTCAGTATTGGTAATGGCATCCTTTAGGATTTCACCGGTTTCTAAATTTTTAACATTGATGGTGTATTGACGGCGTGAAACCTGATCTACACCAAAGGCCAAAAGTTTATTGTCGGGACTAACACTAAATCCGGTTGCACTATAATAGGCATGGCCTTTTGCCAGCTTATCTACGTCTAAGAGTATTTCCTCGGTGGCTGATAAGCTCCCTTTTTTACGGCAGTACTTAAAATATTGTTGCCCATCTTCGGTTCTGGTATAATAGAAATAACCATTTTTGAAAACAGGAACAGACTCGTCTTTTTCTTTAATCCTAGCTTTCATTTCTTTAAACAGATCAGCCTGAAATTGATCTGTACTTTTCATCATCGTATTCAGGTAAGTATTTTCGGCTTTTAGATAATCCACAACTTTTGTGCTATCAGGGCCTTTTTTAAAATAATCGATCATCCAATAATAGTTATCTACCACGGTATCGCCATGTATAATTCGTTGGTGCGGAATAATTTCTGCTACAGGAGCTTTGGCATCTGGCCACTTAATCGCTTTCATTTCTTTCTTTTGAGGGTTATTGCAAGCCATAATTGCACTCAGTATGATTAGGCTGGGTAAGATACGTTTCATAGCGGTTTGAATTTAGGTTGAATGCAATTTAAATAAATAGTTTATTAGTTCAATGGTCATTGGTTCATTAGTGGCGAGATGGCTAATTGTATAAGCTGTTTAAATCGGTTAATCGACTCAAAGCTCCAAACTCCCAACCCCAAACTAATTACCATTTTAACAAAAATCCATTATGCCTATAGATAATCATCTGAATTAGAAAAATTGATGGTAAATTGCCACATCAAATTGCTTGAAAATAATAATGAAATTAGAGTACAAAAAAATAGTTGTTAAAGTTGGTTCGAATGTAATTACACAAGCGAATGGTTTGCCTGATGAAGCTAGGATTAAACACCTTGTAAATCAACTGGCCGACATTAAAAAGCAGGGCATTGAGGTTATTTTGGTTTCTTCCGGTGCGGTAGCATCAGGCAGAAGTTTGATCAAGGTTTCTGAAAAACAAGATGCCGTAACCACAAGACAACTATTAGCAGCCATTGGTCAGGTAAAGTTGATTAATACTTATGCTAATTTCTTTGCGGCACATGAAATTCAGTGTGCACAGGTTTTGGTTACGAAAGAAGATTTCCGCGATCGAGCACATTATTTAAACATGAAAAACTGCCTGCAGATTCTGCTTCAAAACGAGGTAATCCCTGTCGTAAATGAAAATGATGTGGTTTCGGTTACTGAACTGATGTTTACTGATAACGACGAGCTGGCGGGCTTAATTGCTTCGATGTTAAATGCTGATGCCTTGATTATCCTATCGAATGTAAATGGCATTTATAATGGTGATCCAAAAATGGAAGGATCGGCTGTTATTGAAGAAATTAATGGTTCGGTTGCTAACCTGGCGTCCTTTATCCAAACTGGTAAATCGCAATTTGGCCGAGGCGGAATGATTACCAAATCGACTATGGCGCAAAAAGTTGCTAAATTGGGGATAACGGTCCATATTGCCAACGGAACCCAAGATAATGTGCTTACTTCTTTGTTAAACAAAGAACTGGTACATACGCGCTTTGTGCCCGAAAAAAGCAAATCGGGCAAGAAAAAATGGATTGCCCATTCTGAAACCGCTGCAACAGGCATTGTAAAGTTGAATGATGGTGCAAAAACGGTATTAACCTCTGGCAAGGCAACCAGTTTGTTGCCAGTTGGGATAATCGAAATCCAAACAGACTTTTTAAAAGGCGACATTATTAAAATTGTAGACGAAAAAAATAACCTAATTGGCCTTGGAATCGCTGAATACGGATCAGACAAAGCGAGGGAAAGAGTCGGACAAAAGAAACAAAAAGCACTGGTGCATTACGATTATTTTTACTCGGCTATTTAGTAGAATCATTCGTCATCTTGAACTCGTTTCAGGATCTTAATTAATAGATGCTGAAATGAATTCAGCATGACGGATCTTAATAAAAAAATGGATTACAAACAATACTTCGAAAAAGCCAGGCAGGCTAGTCGTACCATGATTAGCTTAAGTAAGGAAACAACAGATGCCGTTTTAACAGATCTGTCTGCTGCGTTAGTAGCCGATACTGAATTAATTCTTGCTGAAAATGTAAAAGATTTAGCAAAAATGCCCATCGAAGATCCTAAATACGACAGGTTAAAATTAAGCGCAGCACGTATTGCCGATATTGCAAATGATCTTAAAAATGTTGCAGGCTTAAACATCCCGTTGGGTAAAATCCTTTCTGATAGAATAATGGATAACCAGCTACATATCCAAAAGGTTAGTGTGCCATTAGGTGTGGTTGGCGTAATTTATGAAGCCCGGCCAAATGTTACTGCCGATGTATTCTCACTTTGTTTTAAAACTGGAAACGTTGCTGTGCTCAAAGGAGGCAGTGATGCTGAGTTTTCAAATTTGGCTATCGCCAAAGTAATTCATGCTGTACTAGATACCTATAAAATCAACCGTGATGTTTTAACGCTATTGCCGGCAGAAAGAGCCGCAACCGAAGCTTTATTAAATGCAAGAGGTTTTGTTGATGTGCTGATCCCGAGGGGAAGTCAATCCTTAATTAATTACGTACGCGAAAACAGTAAAATCCCGGTTATTGAAACGGGTGCCGGAATTGTACACACTTATTTTGATGAATCTGGAGATTTAGAGAAAGGAAAAGCGATTATTTTTAACGCCAAAACCAGGAGAGTGAGCGTTTGTAATTCTCTGGATTGTGTATTGGTTAATCAAAAAAGGCTTAGCGATCTTCCAGCGCTTCTATCTCCTTTGGCAGAAGGAAATGTTGAGTTATATGCTGATGAAAAGAGTTATGAAGTATTAAAGGCTTTTTACCCAGCCCAACTTTTAAACCAAGCTGCACCGGAGCATTTTGGAACGGAGTTTTTATCGTTAAAATTAGCCGTTAAAGTAGTAGCTGATTTAGCTGAAGCATTGAACCACATTGCCGATTACAGTTCTAAACATAGCGAAGCCATTATTTCTGAAGATGCTACTAATATTGCCCAATTTTTAAATGAAGTAGATGCCGCTGCGGTTTATGCCAATGCTTCTACCGGATTTACTGATGGTGCACAGTTTGGTCTGGGTGCCGAAATTGGTATCAGCACACAAAAACTTCATGCCCGCGGACCAATGGGCTTGGAAGAGTTAACCAGTTATAAGTGGGTGGTTAGAGGTGATGGGCAAGTGAGGGGCTGATAGATTTATTGTCATTCTGAATGCAATGAAGAATCTCTTTTTGGTTGATGTTAATAGATCATGGTTTATTAGCCGCAATGGCCATCAACTACGAGCCAAAAGACCATAGACTGTCAAGAAAAATCATCATCACTAATGAACAATTGAACTATAACTCAAACACCTCTCCCCTGTCAGGTACGGCAACATTAAAACCATCTTCTTGTAAAGCTAAAGAAAGACTTTGCAGACTTTTATCTTCACCATGCACCAAGAAAACTTTTTTGGGTTGACCGGTTTGTTTAATTGTTTTTATCAAGTCATTATGATCGCCGTGACCACTGAGCAGGTCGGTTTGGTGTATTGTTGCGTAAACCATCATTTCGCGGTCCTTAATCCGCACAATTGGTGCGCCGCTTAACAATTTATAGCCGAGTGTTCCTTTTGCACAGTAACCGATAAAAAGAATGGTACAGTAATAATTCTGAATATTGTAGTATAAATGATCTTGAATCCGCCCTCCTTCTAGCATTCCAGCAGATGAAATGATAATACAAGGATCGAAATAATTAGAAACATCTTTACTTTCTTTCATGGTTTGAACGTAAGCCAGATGCTCAAATTCAAATTCATCGCCCATGGTTTGGTAAAAATCTTTCGCTTCCTGATTAACCAGGTTATGGTGTTTGCGGTAAACCTCGGTAGCTTGGATGGCCATAGGGCTATCTACAAAAATCTGAATGGGTGGCAACAGTTTTTTGGTGAAAATCTGGTTTAAGGCAAATACCAACGATTGTGTGCGGCCAATACTAAACGCTGGAATAATCAATCGACCCGGACTTTTAATACAGGCTTCGGTAATTTCCTGAACTAATCTTTCCTCTAAGGTCTGATTTTTGGTGTGCATTCTGCCGCCATAAGTTGCTTCGCTTACCAGGTAGTCAACCTCTGGCAACGGATCAGGATTAACCAAAACGGGGTAGTTCTCTCTGCCGATATCGCCTGTAAAAGCAATTTTCTTCTCTATACCATTATCGTTTATGGTTAAAATAGCTGCGGCGGCGCCAAGTAAATGACCCACGGGTACAAAGCTTAGGCTGATATCGCCATTAATCTTAAAAGGTTTGTTAAAGGCAATGGTTACAAAACGATCGATCGTATCCATCACATGTTTGTGCAGGTACAAAGGTTTTGGACCGCTAAAGTTACCGCGTTTGGTGCGAGGTTTCCGGCTAGCTTTTCTTAAAAAAAGTTCTACAGAATCGAATAATAGTATCGATGTAAGGTCGGCTGTTGGTGGTGTACAGAGTACTTGGCCATCAAAACCCAATCGAACCAGTGTAGGTAAATTACCAGAGTGATCAATATGGGCGTGAGTTAAAATAACCAGGTTTATGCTTGCCGGATCGAAAGGGAATTGCTGGTTTTCTTCCTGGTAGGTTTCCTTCTCATAATCTAATCCACAATCTATCAGTATTTTATAATGTCCAACTTCTAGCAGGTGCATACTCCCTGTTACCTGTTGTGCTGCGCCCCAAAACGTTAACTTCATCTTCTTATCTATCGCGTAAGTTCTTTAGCCGTAAAGTAATATAATTGAAGGGATTTTTAAACAATCAAGCGTAATTTTTTAATTATTGTTTAACCACAGCGTTCACCTAGAAAGCTCACAGAGCAACACAGAATTAATGGCAATTCTTTTATCATGTAAATTCAGAACTCATCTCTCCTGAATTTGGGCTTATTTATAGTTCATTTTCTTCCCTAAATTTGAGTCCCCTCGATATTTCACTTTTTGCCTCTTCCGAAAAATCTTCTAAATCAGCTGTTGTAATGATTTTATCTACAAGCATAGCAATTACAGTATCTAAAAACCATGAATTCCTAAGCCCGTCATATCTTCTGGCGATGTGTTTGTCGAAATCCGTTACAGCGGTAAAAATTTTATAATAATCATCTCTATTATCTTCAGGCTGTTGTTTTTTCCATTGGTTTAAAATTTCGGAGAATACCTCCATTTCTTTTTTTAGTTCCCGTTGTAAAGCTACCTCGAATAACTTTCTGGCAACTTTATTGTCTGCTTTAGAAAAACTCATGTTCATGTTAAAATTATAATTAAAGATAAGAATGTCTTATATATTCAGCCCGACTTAAGCTCAACAAAAAGATTTTTTATCTTTGCAAGAAATATTAGCCATGCAAGAACCTTTCGACATTGAAATCGGACCAATTAATTATTCAGTTTTCCCTGAAGGAAATGATTCTTATACTATTTTTAAAGATGGAAGAGAATATATCCAAATTCAGAAAGACACCTCATCTATCTGGTTAAAAATGGATTATAAAACTGAACTTCCGATTTTTGAAGAAGACGAGGAAGTGAATGCAATTGGACAGGCCATTGAAAAATATGTTCCTGAAGAGGATGATGAGGAAGAAGAATTATAGCTTTCCTGCAATATTTATACAGGTTGATATTCTCAACCTGTATAAAAAATAATTAAATCAGTTTCAGCAACTCTTCGGCTACTTTTTCCGATGAGGCCGGATTTTGTCCGGTTATCAATAAGCCGTCAACCACAGCATAAGGATTCCAATCAGCGATTTTGCTGTAATGCCCGCCGTTTTTTACCAACATATCCTCAACAAGGAAAGGCACTACTTTTGTTAATTGTACGGCCTCTTCTTCAGTATTGGTAAATCCGGTTACATTTTTGTCTTTCACCAGGTATTCGCCATTCACTTTTACATCTTTAAGCACCCCTGGCGCATGACAAACGAAAGCAACTGGCTTATTGGCGGTATAAAATTCGGTTATGAGTTGTTGTGAGGTTGTGCTTTCTGCTAAATCCCAAAGTGGTCCATGGCCACCAGGATAAAAAACCGCATCGTAATCACTCATTTTTACATCTTCCAATTTAATGGTGTTTTTTAATTTATCCAATAGAACAGCATCCTTATCCATTCTCCGCGTGGTATCGGTTTGAAATATGGGATCTTCGCTTTTAGGGTCAATGGGTGGTTGACCACCTTTTGACGATGCCAATGTAATTTCTATGCCCTTATCGCTTAAGGCATAATAGGGAGCAGCTAGCTCTTCTGACCAAAAACCTGTTTTTAAACCTGTATTTCCCAATTCGTCGTGGCTTGTAAGCACGAATAAAACTTTCTTGTTCATATCTTTTTATGTATTTATAAAACAAAATTATGGTGCTATTTTTCAATGACAAAGGATTAGAGTCACATATTTGGTGTGCGCTAAATCACACTTTTGCGGTAAGCCTGCTTAACGTTTCCCTTGAAATGCCTAAGTATGCTGCAATAATAGTTTTAGAAACCCTTTGTGTAAGTTGTGGATATTGTTGCGATAATTGCTCAAAGCGTTCTCTAGGACTTGTGCTAAGCAGGGATAAAATCCGTTGTTGTAAGGCTATATAACCAAAACTATTTTTCACTCTGAAAAAATGCTCCATTTTATGGTGTTCAGCGCATACTTTGTCTAAGTTCTCTTTGGTAATGGCCAATAATTCTACATCTTCTAAACAGCTGATGTTAGTAATTGAGTTTACATTGCTGTAAAAAGCCCTGAAATCAGAGATCCACCAGTTTTCCATGGCAAACTGTATAATGTATTCCTTGCCGTTGGCATCGGTGAAAGTGGCTTTTAAAAGCCCTTTAATTACGAAATAGATATTTTTTACAGGTTCATTTTCCTGGATCAAATATTGGTGTTTTTTGAGCTTTTTAAGCCTGAAATGGGCAATTATAGGTTCAAATTCTTGATCGGTAAGCGGGATGATTTCTTCGAGGTGTGCTTTTAATTCAAAACTCATGCTATAAATTTAGCTAATCTGAATTATTAGGTATAAAATAAAAGCGCCAATTGGCGCTTTTATTTTTATTAAGAATTATCGGGTACAATTTGCTGTCCAGGTACCTTTAGAATTAGTTACCAAGATTTTTAATGTACTTGCGTTAACGCTTATACCAGTTAATCCGTCGCCAATACTTGTGTAAGTATCACCCGAACCCTGGAATTTTACGCCTGTAATATCAGGGATACCGGTGCCAAAAATAAAGTTATAGGTATCGCCGGTTTTAACTACCCTTACCTTGCCATCATCATCGCTAATGTCTTTTGAGCCATCGTTATAAGTAATGGTTCCAGAATAAGTACCAACAAAGAAATCCCGATCGGCAGGATCGGTATCTTTTTTACATGATACCATTACGGTTAATGCTATTAAAAGCATGCTGAAAATTTGAATTGTCTTTTTCATCTCTTTCACTTTTTTATTTTAAATAGGTAATAAATGTAACATGGCTATGACAATGACTATGCCAAACGAATCCTTGATACCTAAAAAATGGGGAGATAACAAAATAAAAACAGCAAAAGAATGTGCGTTTAAAATACTGTTTAATAGGGTTTTATGGATGTGGTTGGTCGTTTTTTTCACTCCTTCTGCCCATACAGATTTTTTACAGCTGCTAGCGCTCAAAAACAAATAAAACTGTTCAGTTTAGAAGAACTTGAGAGTTTATTGAAATTGATATAGACCGATATTTGAAGAAAAAAGAAATTTTTTACCACTCAAAGTAATCAAAAAGCGATATATTTCACGTTATTCTTTGGTATAATTTGAAGGGCCGTTAATGTTTACTGTTTTTCCTAAAAAGTGTGGTTTTCTACCAATTAAAATATCAATTGTGGATTTTACAACTGCAAAATATTCTCTAAAAGAAGCATATTTGTAACCCTGATACGTTCCTTGATCGGCAGCAAAGCCGTATGATTTAACGCCCAATTTATTCCCGATATTGATACACCGGTTTAAATGATATTTTTGTGAAACCAGAATGGCGGTATCAACTTTAAAGATATATTTAGATCTATACAAGGTAGAGTAGCTATCAAAGCCAGCATAATCAAGATAGATCTTATTGGTATCAACACCATGTTCATAACAATAAAGTTTCATTACAGTTAATTCATCGTGTGCATCACTACCGTTATCTCCTGACAGCAAAATTTTATCAATTTTATTGTTTTTATAAAGTTCGATACCAGCATCGAGCCTATCTTTTAAGTATTTGCTAGGTTTATTATTGTTAATGCCTGCTCCGAAAATAATGGCCACTTTAGTTCCTGGTGTGTCTTTTTCTTTTGAAAAAATTACCGGATCAGTTTGAGATTTTACCAATAAATTTATGCCCAATACTACAATGATGCCCAATAAGGAGGCATAAATTAACAATTTTATGATTTTTTTAGTCTTCATGGATTAAACGGTAGTAATTATTTATCTCTTAAAGATAGTTAAAGGCAAAACGGATTATTACATGTATTTAAAAATTGATTTTCTGCAAATCGTTTTACCCTGCCCAGCCATCTCTATCCAAACTCCTATAATTAATCGATTCTGCTAAATGCTCGAGCTCTACATTTTCACTTCCGGCTAAATCGGCAATGGTTCGGGCCACCTTTAAAATCCTATCATAAGCACGGGCAGATAATCCTAACTTTTCCATAGCTGTTTTGAGGAGGATGGTCCCTGCCTCACTAACCTGGCATACTTTACGCACCATTTTCGGACTCATTTGGGCGTTGCAATGCAATTCTTCTTTATCAGCAAAACGTTTATCCTGAATTTCCCGGGCTTTAATTACGCGTTCCCTAATGAGATTGCTCCTTTCTGTTTCTGCTGTGGAGGCTAATTCTGTAAAATTAACCGGGGTTACTTCTACATGGAGATCAATCCGATCTAACAGCGGTCCAGATATTTTACTTAGGTATTTCTGCACCACTCCAGGAGCGCAAACACAATCTTTCTCCGGGTGGTTATAAAAACCACATGGGCAGGGATTCATCGAGGCCACCAACATAAAGCTTGCAGGATATTCTACCGAAAACCTTGCTCTTGCAATGGCCACTTTACGATCTTCTAAAGGTTGGCGCATTACCTCTAAAACAGTGCGCTTAAACTCAGGTAGTTCATCTAAAAAAAGTACCCCATTATGGGCCAGCGATATTTCTCCAGGCTGGGGATTCATTCCCCCGCCCACTAATGCAACATCGCTAATGGTATGATGTGGGGAGCGATAAGGACGGATCGTCATTAAAGCATCGGCTGCAGAGAGTTTTCCAGCAACAGAATGGATTTTTGTGGTTTCTAAAGCTTCGTATAAATTTAAGGGCGGTAAAATGGTTGGCAGGCGCTTGGCTAGCATGGTTTTGCCTGCCCCTGGCGGACCGATTAAAATAACATTGTGACCACCTGCGGCAGCAATTTCCAATGCTCTTTTAATATTTTCTTGGCCTTTAACATCGGCAAAATCGTGTTCGTAATTATTGATGTTTTTTAAAAATTCTTCTTTGGTGTTTATTTTAACCTGTTCCAGCGTTTCACTCTTATTAAAGAAAGCAATTACCTGAGCAAGGTTTTCTACACCATAGGCAACTAAATCGTTTACAATGGCTGCTTCGCGAACGTTTTGCTTGGGTAAAATAAATCCTTTAAAACTTTCCTGTTGTGCCTGTATCGCAATTGGTAAAGCTCCTTTTATCGGCTGTATACTTCCATCTAAAGAAAGTTCGCCCATGATGAAATAATCTTCCAATTCGTCGGCAGGAATTTGCCCTGATGCAGCTAAAATGCCAATTGCAATAGGTAGATCGTAAGATGAGCCTTCTTTTTTGATATCTGCAGGGGCTAAATTGACTACGATTTTCTGCTTGGGCATGCGAAAACCTGAAACGTTAATGGCACTAGCCACCCTTTGCAAACTTTCTTTTACAGCATTATCGGGCAGGCCTACCATATAGTATTTGGTACCCGCGCTAATATTCACTTCGATTGTTATGGTTAGTGCATTTACTCCATAAACAGCACTCCCGTATGTTTTTACAAGCATTAATTTTAATTAAAATAAATTGGGATGTAAAATATTCGGGATGAATATTGATTCTAATATACAGATTGTTTAAATAAAGATCAAGTTTTAGTATCTATTAGCGAGTTAGATTCACCAACCACTGTTAATAAACCTGATTGTACGAATGCCGATTCCTTCTATCGGCAGCAGGGAAAGCAGGACTGCACTCCCCTATAGGACACCGATACTCATTTCCAAAACCTATATAAAACAAAAATCCCGACCATTGCTGATCGGGATTTGTATTCTCTTAAAAGATGCTGAAACAAGTTCAGCATGACGCTGTAGGTTGCGATCGGGATTTATATTTTCACAAGGAAATAAGACCTTACGCCCTAAACCTTTCTACTATCTGCCAAATGGCATTTTAGGCATACCTTTCATCATTGCTGCTGCGGCTGCCGGGTTCGAAAACTGCTTCATCATTTTGCGCATATCTTCAAACTGTTTAATCAGCTTGGTTACTTCTTCTACTTTACTGCCCGAACCTTTTGCAATACGTAAACGGCGGCTTTGTTGGATGCTATCTGGGTTTTCTTTCTCAAATGGGGTCATCGAATTGATAATTGCTTCGATTGATTTGAAAGCATCGTCCTGGATATCTACATTCTTCATCATTTTACCCACACCTGGTATCATGCCCATCAGATCTTTCATGTTACCCATTTTCTTGATCTGCTGAATCTGGTTGTAGAAATCGTTGAAATCGAATTTATTCTTGCGGATTTTTTTCTGAAGTTCTGCTGCCTCTTTCTCGTCGAACTGCATTTGTGCACGTTCAACAAGCGAAACCACATCACCCATACCCAAAATACGCGATGCCATACGGTCTGGATAGAAAACATCAAGTGCTTCCATTTTCTCGCCGGTACCGATAAATTTAATTGGCTTGTTTACTACCGATTTAATGGAAAGAGCCGCACCACCACGGGTATCGCCATCTAATTTGGTTAAAACAACGCCTGTAAAATCCAACCTGTCGTTAAATATTTTGGCTGTATTTACTGCATCCTGACCAGTCATCGAATCTACAACGAATAAAATCTCGTGGGGTTGAGTTTTAGCCTTAACTTCCGATATTTCGTTCATTAAAGATTCGTCGATCGCTAAACGACCAGCGGTATCGATAATGATTACGTTATTTCCATTTTGTTTACCGTGTTCAATACCTTCCAAAGCAATGCCAACAGGATCGTTTGATGCACGGTTAGCATACACTGAAACACCAACCGAGGTTCCTAAAACCTCCAATTGATCTACAGCCGCCGGGCGGTACATATCGCCGGCAACCAATAAAGGTTTTTTACCCTTGCTTTTTAAATGTAAAGCCAGTTTACCTGCGAAAGTAGTTTTACCCGCACCGTTTAAGCCTGCAATTAAAATAATGGTAGGGTTTGTTTTAGTATCTAACTCTGTAACTTCGCCACCCATTAAGGCCGCAAGTTCATCGTTCATTATTTTGGTAAGCAATTGACCTGGAGAAACGGCGGTAAGCACGTTTTGCCCCAAAGCTTTTTGCCTCACATCATCGGTAAATGCTTTTGCTGTTTTATAGTTAACATCGGCATCTAATAATGCTTTACGGATCTCTTTCATGGTTTCTGCCACGTTAATTTCCGTAATGCTGCCTTGTCCTTTTAATACTTTAAATGCTCTGTCTAGCTTGTCCTGTAAATTATCAAACATCTTTTTTTAAGCTAAAGGCTTCATGCCGAAGGGCAAAAAGCTACTTGTTTTTAATAAAAGGCAAATGTATCAAATTTTGCTTGTAAATCTTTGCAACTCAAAGTCAAAACTTTAGGAAGATGAGTATTAAATTTTCTTTTGGTGCAACATTTTGTTTTAGGCATGGTCTTATACCTAACTAACCTAAACGAATGAAACGCTGCATCCTCCTTTTTTTTATATTTATTTGTGCTTTTTCTCAAGCTCAGGATATTTCGAAACAGCGGCAACTGGAAGCAAAAAGAACGTTGTTAAGCCCTAAAATAGATGGTGTTTTAGATGATGAGTGTTGGAATAATGTTCCAATTGCTACTGATTTTATTCAGATCAGGCCAAATCCGGGAAAGATAGAAACTCAAAATCGGCGCACAGAAATGAAGGTGCTTTACAATGATGTTGCGATTTATGTTTATGCCCGGATGTACGATCACCCTGACAGTGTTTCACACGAGTTGGTTTCGAGGGATAATATTGGCAACGCCGATTTCATTTCAATTATTGTCGATCCCTTTTATGATAAGATGAACGGAAACGGCTTTTTCGTTACTGCTGCCGGTGTTCAGTTTGATGCCAAATACTCGCAGGTGGGTGACGAAGATGCAAACTGGAACGCGGTGTGGGAAAGTGCTGTTAAAATTGATGATAAAGGCTGGACCTGCGAAATGAAAATCCCTTATTCGGCCCTGCGTTTCTCTGGTAAGGATGTTCAGAACTGGGGTTTAAACTTTAGCCGCAGGATACAGCGGAGCAACACACAGACCTTTTGGAATTTTGTAGATCCTAAAGTAAACGGCTTTATCAATCAGGAAGGATTGTGGATGGGAATAAAAGATGTTAAACCTCCGTTAAGACTATCCTTTTCACCATATATTTCGGCCTATGTAAATCAATATCCGGTTAATTTGCCCGGGGTAAAAAATACAAGCTCGCGGTTTAACGGAGGGATGGATGTTAAATATGGAATCAATAACAGTTTTACGCTCGATATGACCTTAGTGCCCGATTTTGGGCAGGTACAATCTGATAACCGGATATTAAACCTCACTCCTTTTGAAGTGAAGTTTAATGAAAACCGGCAGTTTTTTACAGAAGGAACAGAACTATTTAACAAAGGCGACATATTTTATTCCAAACGGATCGGCTCTATACCATCTTATTATAATTACAGTGAGGTAAGCAGTGGAGATAAAATTGTAAAAGATCAAACTGAGGCCAAGGTATTAAATGCCACAAAAATTTCTGGGCGAACAGCCAAAGGCCTGGGTATTGGTATTTTTAACGCCATTACCAATAGCATGGAAACCGAGGTAGAAGATGCTCAAGGTAACCTTCGTATGGTAGAAACGCAACCACTTACCAATTATAATATTTTGGTTTTCGATCAGTCGTTAAAAAACAACAGTTCGGCTACATTTATCAACACAAACGTGCTTAGGCAAGGTTCAGCTTACGATGCCAATGTAAGTGCCTTGCTTTTCAATTTAAACAATAAAGGCAATAAATATTTCGTAAATGGCGGTGGCAAAATGAGCTATTTACGGGGCGAAGAATCAAGTACGGGTTATAGTTATACGCTGCGGTTTGGAAAACAGAGCGGCAATTTTACATGGAGTTACAATCAGGTATACGCTGATGATAAATTTGATCCATCAGATATGGGTTTCTTTACCAATAACAACTTTTTAGATCAGCGGATAGGCATCGGTTACAACGTATACAAGCCAAGTAAATGGTATAATCAATTTGAAAGTTGGCTTAATATAACCTATTCTCGCAGGGCGATACCAAGTGCTTATCAAAAAATCGGTACTAATGCAGGGTATTGGGTTCAATTTAAAAATCAATGGTCGGCAGAATTAGACTTAAGCTGGGATAGAAAAAGTAACGATTTTTATGAGGCACGAAACGGACAGCTATACCGTGCACCTGAAAACTACGGCATTAGTCTGTATATAAATCCCAACCGCGCGAAAGCCTATAATTTTGGTGGAAATGTTCGCTATTTTGAACAGCAACTTTTCGGCGGCAAACAGTATAACTTTTACTTTTTCCAGAACTTGAGGTTAAATGATAAAATTGCATTTGGTTTAGATTTGAATTTTAACCCAAATTATAATTATGTAAACTGGGTAACCGCACATGGTGATCAAGCTATTTTCTCTAAATACGACCGCAGAACGGTAGAAAACTCATTTGATGCTAAATATACTTTTACCAACCTAATGGGCCTAACAGTGGTATTGAGGCATTATTGGAGTGATAGAAGAAATAAAGAATTTTACCTGCTTAAACCTGATGGTCATTTAACAGAATATCAAGGGGCGCCGTTAACCGGAATGGATAGGAACTATAATGTGTTTAATATTGACTTAATTTATACCTGGCAATTTGCGCCGGGTAGTACCCTTTCTGTTTCGTATAAGGATGCAGCCGAAACTTATGATACCTTTTACACACAGCGTTACAACAAAAATCTAAGCGGGATTTTAAATGCCCCGCAGAATAACAGCCTTTCGGTGAAGGTATTGTACTATGTTGATTATCTAGATTTAAAGAAGAAAAGGAAGAAAGCTTAAAACCGTAGGCTGTTGGGAGCGTTTTAAGACTAAAGACTAAAGAAATAGGACTCTCAACTCCAAACTAAACTACCTTGCTTTCCCAGGGCTGATGCCGAATTTTTTACTAAAAGCACTGCTGAAATGCTGTACCGAAGAATAGCCCAATTCGTCGGAAATATTCTTGATATTTTTGCTGCTATCGGCTAGGAGTTCTTTGGCCCGCATCAATTTATAATCGCTTAAATAGCCAAAAACGGTGTTTTTGAAAACTTCTTTAAAGCCATGCTTCAGTTTAAACTCGTTTATGCCTGCAACCTTTGCCAATTCGGTTAGACATGGGGGATGGATGGCATTGGCTAACAAATATTCGCGGGCATAATAAATGCGGTCTTTATCGTAAGCCGATTTAATGGTAAGGGTGTCGGTTTTTTTTGCTGCAAGTTCAAAAGCCTGGGCTTGCAATGCCAAAAGTTCGAGGCATTTAGATTGCAGGAACAAGAGCTTTAATCCACCGGTAAACTGGCAGTTCATAATATCATTTATACAACTGTGCATCGCTAAACTGATGGGCAGGTTTTCTGATGAAAGCTCTACCGAACGGTTGTTCATGATTTTTTCGGCAAATTTTTTTAACAAAGTGCTGCTCTCACTGGTTAAATCAATAAAGCGGGCCCTTTCAAAATTTACTTCGAAAAATTTATGCGGACCATTTGTAGGGAATTCTGCCATCCCATCAAAATCAGGGCTGTAGATAATGTTATGCTGGTTTGCTTTAATATCGAGGCGCTTATTGGTTAAGTAATTTTCCATTATTCCACCGCCTGTAAGCGAAAAGTGTAATTCTACCAATTCAGGCTCGTCGAAAGTTTTAATGCGCAAACGGTTCTGCTTCATGAGCATATCGCCATAAACAATATAAATTCCGGAAAAAGATATCTGCACGATTTCTGCATCGCCAAAGGGAAAGCTGTATTTGTCTCTTCTTTCGGTTACCAGCGCCTGATTAAATTCGGTATTGTCGAACTTGTTTCCAACAATATAGTATTTATCGTCACCATCGTAAATGTTTAAGGCCATAAAATCCTTTTGATATAAACTTTAATCCCTTTGATATAAAAAGATAATGTTGTTTGACAATTACTTTTGGTCAAAGTTACTAAACAAAAGAATACGATGCCAAAATTACCATCATGGCTGGCCGATACAATGGAAAAAGTGATCAGCAAAATATATCAGGTAGAAGTTGTAGAAACTAAAATGTTAAGCAACAACTTAAAGTGTGTTACCTTTAATGGCGATTTTTTAGATGCCAAATTTATTCCAGGAATGGAAGTGCTGTTTAGGGTTAATGCCAACGAGTACCGACATTATACCTTATCTGCCTTTGATAAAATGCAAGGAACCTGCGAAGTTATCTTTTATTTAAACAGACAAGGGCCTGGGCACAGCCTAGCAGTGAATATTCAAAAAGGAGATTCCTTAAAACTTATTCTAGACCGTGCGCGGATTAAATACAAGGAAGAATCTAACCAGCATTTCTTTTTTGGTGATGAAACCAGCCTGGGTTTGTATGAATCGCTTGGGAAAAAAGTGATAGATGAAGATGTAGAATATTTTGGCATTTTAGAGCTACAGGAAGAAAACCTTTGCGCTATTGAACAACTAAATTTGTTGATCGATGTAGTGCCTTCTGATAGGAATACTCCGGCTAAAAACGCCATCAACTGGATGGAAAATATGCACCCAATGTGCTGGGAAATGTGGCAAAATGCTACTTTTTATCTCACTGGAAGAGCAAAGTCTATACAGTATTTTAAAAGATACCTCAAGCAAAGGGGAGTAAGCTTTAGGCAGATTATTACGATGCCATATTGGGAAATTGGTAAAGTTGGTGGCGCGTAAACCTATCTAGGAAAGGTAAAGCCAAAGCCTAGCGCTAAAGTTTGGTTCGCCTGTATTTTGTTTGTGCCTGTATCATCATCAAATAATAGTACGCCTGTTAAACTGGTGTTCATAAAACGATTAATTTTTGCCGTTAAAGCAATATCTAACCTGTGGTCGATCTTTTTTGACTGAAAATCTTTGTATGGAATGAACATGGCATATCGTGCTTTAAGATTTGTATTGGTGAAAATATCTTTATCAAAAGCACTCACAATCTGAAAAGCCAGTTCATTTTTAAATTTTTTGCCTTTTTCAACAGCATAAACTTCATTTTTATTATCGTATACAGCTGTATCGAGAACAAAAGTTTGTCTTGCAGTACCTGTACCAATTCGGGTAGAAAAATATTTAACAGGTTTATACTCAAAACCTATTGATTCCGTTAGGTACCCTGGTGCCATAAACTGTGAAATCAAAACCTGTTGTTCATCTCCATTACCATCTCTAAAGTATCTGAAGCCTTTATCAAACTGAGATTCAAAACTTATGGATCCGAAGAAAAACCAGCTTTTAGAGAGCTGGAAAGAGGCTTTATTATCCCAAAAAATACGGTCGTTGGTTTTCTTTTGCAGCTGATCTTTATTTTTTATTTTGCCGTACTGTAAAACAAGTTCACTTACATAACTGTAGCTATCTTTATTATACTCTGCTTTCCAGTTCAATAAGCCACCAACCGCTACAGAGTTGGTACCCCCACCTTTCCAGTTATTACTGAATTGGGCCTGGTTAACATTGATGCCGATGTTGGTTCTGGTTTTCCAGTAATTAATCTTGGCATTTACAACCAGTGGCTTAATTTTTACGGGCTCAAAGTTTAATGGGCCTTGCCTGCTTGGCAGTGGACTGCGTTTCAATTTAATGTTCAGGTCTTTTGTACTGATAGGAATAGTATCAATTTCCTGTGCATATAATTTTGTAGAGCAGAAACTTAGAATCAGGATTATGGCAGCTAAACAGTTCTTCATTACCTACAAAGAAAAAGAAAAATTTTAGAGATAAAAAGCATTTAACAAAATGATTGTCAGATTGACAATTGAGTTAGAGGTGATAACCGATGTTTCAGATCTTTTTAAACCAGCCGTACCAATTACCCTTTTTTAGGTAGTTTAGATCATTTTCGTGCGCATAGGCTTCCTTTTCAAAAACGATGTTGCGGTAGGCTAAATCATGGTTCCGGCATTTAACAAGATTAACCAGGTAATTAGCCAGATATAATAGATAAAAGGGAAAAATAAGCAATTCTAATTGCTGGCGTAAGTGTATTTTTTCGTGGTTAATAATGACAGGATCGTTTTTAAACTGCGGTGATTTTAACAGGATAAATGGAAAGATTGCCATGCCCGCTGCTGGGAGTTTTTTAATAATCAGAATTGGCGCTTTCACAACTTATCGATCGTTATTTTGGGCAATGCAGGCAATTGTAATGCTTTAGGATTTAACCTGTAGCTTTTATACGCGTTCCGGATAAAAAGATTAAAGGCATAATCTGTTGCATCTAATACAAATTGATAGGTAGGACGATACTGCTGCATAAAATCAGTGAGTTCAGCATCCTTTATACCTAATACCTGGCTAACCAGATTGGCGCTGAAACGATAATCGATCAAGTCTTCACGATAATCTTTTTCGAGGATTTTTTGAAGATGACGTGCATTTCTTCCTTGTTTGTTTAACAGATTATAAATCGCATCGATACCTAAACCAACACCGCCATTGCCTAAATTCAATAAATCTTTACTACTTCCTTTCATGGTTTGGTAACGATATTCCTGAACATTTTTTTCGTATTGCTGCTGCGGACTTAATCTTTTTTGTTGAATAACCACATCGCGTAGTCTTATCCCTAGCGATCTGAGTTGAAAATACGTAGCAGTTTGGCCCTTAAAAACAATAGTATCTACCCCATAGCCCGATAAAGCCGCAACTAAGGTATCGCCTGGTAAAGCAAAGGTGCTAAACTCGCCTTTCGTATTGTTATATAAACCATCACCTGTACGGATATTATAAATATAAACCTTGGCCAAACGCTGCTTGGTTTCTTTATCAATAACAATTCCCTGCACAGGTTTATTTTGTGCATGAAGCAACGTAGAGAAGCCGAAAGCAAGTATAAGGGGAATAAAAAATTTCATTAAGCTACAAAAGTACAAATATCTGGGAGGCTATGTTTGTACTTAACATTATTTAACCTTAAGTATTTGACCTAGTTTAATGGCATCGGTACTCATTTCGTTCAGCATTTTTAACTGATCAACCGTTAAATTAAACCGTTTTGCAATATTGTAGAGCGTATCTCCTTTGACAACGGTATAAGTGCCATCGGCAAGAATAGGTTTAGCGCCAGCAGGTGGGGTTTCCACTGGCGTAAATTTAGCCTTTTCCTGAGGGATATTTTGGTTGATTTCTGAAAAAACACGATCCTCCCGGGCAATCTTTTGCTTTTCGCTTTCAGGTTGATCGTATTGGTAAAGCTGGTATTTTTCGATGGTGTTGATTAACAGATCCGGATATTTTGGATTGGTTGCATAACCCGCTGTTTTTAATCCCTGTGCCCAGCTTTTGTAATCATTCTTATCCAATTGGAAAAGAAAACTATAACGCTTGCGTTTTAAAAATTCAGAATGATCTCTAAAAGATTCGCGGGCATCTTTATATACCCTAAAACAATCGTTTTTTTGGTCATCATCGCGGAAATAGTTTTTTCCCTTCCAATCTGATGTACATTTAATGCCGAAGTGGTTGTTTGCATATTTAGCTAAATCGCTATTTCCACTACCCGATTCTAAAATCCCCTGTGCTAAGGTGATACTCGCAGGGATACCGTTTGCATTCATTTCTTCTACCGCTACTCCTTTAAACTCATCAATATAACTTAAGGTATTGTAACTTTTGTACGAATTGTTATTTGCTTTGTTGGCTGCTTTTTCTATCTGTTTGTTGTTTTTAGAAAATTTCCGCGAACCGCAAGAACTAAATAAAACAAGGATTGCCGCGATTAGAATGTAATGATAGGATGAACGCATTGGTGGGTATATGGTTAATTGTTTAAATCGGTTAACTGGTTAATTGTAGATTTATCGACTTAGGACTCAAGACTAGGGACTAACGACTCAAAGTCTAATCTTCTGTCCGGGTTTTAAGTTCACTTTTTTAATGCCGTTTTTCTGCATGAGGGCTTTAACGGTAGTACCTTTCTTTTTGGCAATTATACTCAGGTTATCTCCAGATTTTACGGTATAAGTTTTTGTTGTTCTTCTGCTTTTGGTGTGGTGGCGAACTGGTGTTGCATAAACGGGTTCTTCATATCCTTCTGGCCTATCATCGTATTGATAGAGTTCGTATTTTTTAATTAACCCTATTACCTGGCTGGCCCAACTTCTACTGCTGGCATAACCGCAACGGCGGATTCCATAAGCCCAACCTTTGTAATCGTATTGATCGTATTTTTCAAAAAGATTATTAAAAGGCTCGCGGGTTTCCATAATTTCTACAAAATGACTGTAAGATTCATCTGCATTTAAATAATCGCGATAGGATGAACGGATTTGGGTATTATTATTTGGACCTTTTACCCCAAAATGATTGTTAAGGTGCTGTGCAATTTTACTGTTTCCTGCAGCCGATTCGTGGATGGCAACAGCGAGGATAATGCTGGCTGGGATTTTATGATCACGCATTAAATCTTGCGCATATTCTACATGCTCCGCAATATATTCGTCTGTATCTTGCGCTCTGGCAACAATCCCTGTTAAAAGGAGCAGACAAAAAGTAAAGATTTTCTTCATTTCATTTTTGGTTAATCGGTTAATCGTTTAATTGATTAACCGGCGTTGATAAATCAATTAACCGATTTAAACAGTTTATACAATTAACCCAACTTCCTAATCACAAACAAACCATCCCGAACAGGTAAAATCAATTTCTCAACCCGTTTATCTGCAGTTATTTTATCATTAAAACTAGTAATATTTCTGGTGTCTTTATCCTGTTTCTCCTGAAGTACTTTTCCACTCCATAGCACATTATCCACAATGATAATCCCGCCTGGACGAACGCGATCAAAAATGAGATCATAGTACGTGCCATTGTTTTTCTTATCTGCATCGATAAAAACAATATCGAAAACTTCGTCTAAACCCGCTATTGTAGTGGTGGCATCGCCAAGGATGTAGTTGATCTGATCGTTAAAAGCGGATCGGACAAAGTTACGGCGAACCATATCTTCCAATTCCTCATTAATATCCAGCGTATACAGCAGGCCATCTTTGGTTAAGCCCTCAGCAAGGCATAAAGTAGCATAACCGGTAAAAGTGCCAATTTCTAAAATCCTTTTAGGAGAAATCATTTTGCTGAGCATACTCAAAACCCGGCCCTGATAGTGGCCAGATAGCATACGGGGCATTAAAACTTTAAGATTGGTTTCGCGGTCTATCTGTTGAAGCAATTCACTTTCTGGTTCGCAATAGGCTATTAGTAAATCCTGTAAATCGTCGTTTATTAGGCTCATTTGTTGGTTATAAACGGTTACTTTCCATAAAATATTGTAAAATGATGGTTGCGGCAATAGTATCAACCCTGTCTTTGTCTCTTCTGTCCATTTTTTTTAAACCACTTTGCATAATGGCCTGGTGAGCAAGTTTGGAGGTAAAGCGCTCGTCAACCCAATGTCTCGGGATATCAGGGAATGATTTTTTTAGTAACGTAGCAAAACCCTTTACATGTTGTGCTGAATCGGATGGCGAACCATCCATTTGTTTAGGATCGCCCAGTACAAAAGCCTCCACCTGCTCGGTAAGCATATATTTTTTAACATATTCGATCACATCTTTGGGATGAACAGTATCCAGCCCTGTTGCAATAATCTGCAAAGGATCGGTTACCGCAATGCCGATGCGTTTTGTTCCATAATCAAATGCGAGGATCCGTGCCATAAGTTAAGCGCTGGGCGCTTAGCGTAAAGCGTTGGCCCATCTTTAAATTTTAAAAAGCCCAAAGGTAAGGTTTTTGAAATAATCGGTAAACCTCAGAAGTCATGCGTTGGTAACGTGCGTGTTATTTGTATTTATCGCTAAAAAATTGATTTGTTTCATTTTTTGGAAAGCAAAGCTTGTAGTACTTGGGTATGTCGGGTCCTGCTGTATGCTATAGCCCTCATGCTTCGGGGCTGCCGCTTCCATCAGGTTTAATTAACGCAGGCCGATATAGATTGGGTGGAGCTACAGTGTGCACTATAGCCAGATATTTAAGTTTTAAAGGTCAATTTCCGTTAGAATTACAGGAAAACGTTAAATAAACCTGATAAAGCGTAAAGCCCACAGCGTAGCGAGGACTTGAAGCGATAGCAGGACTTTCGGAACCGAAACGCAAGTGACTTTGCTTTTCAAAATAATATGAACACATAAGTTAACTTCCACAGGTTTCTTTAATATCAAATCTGTGTTTCAAAAGTAAGATCATGATGACGAATGTGTGAATATCATATCTATTTCTTATTTTGCACCAAATGCAGTTTAAAGTAATCATAGGACAGGAAAGAGTGAAGCAACAATTGGTGCAAACGGTTAAAGAAAACCGCATTAGCCATGCGCAACTGTTTTTGTCGCCTGCTGGTTCTGGCGCTGTACCGCTGGCTATTGCCTATGCACAATACATCAATTGCCTTAACAAAGGCGAAAATGATAGTTGTGGCGAATGTTCGAGCTGTAGAAAATACGAGCGTTTAATTCATCCCGACCTACATTTCTCCTATCCTTTCTTTGCCTCGGCAAGTGTAAAAACCGCTGTAGATGTGTTGGAAGAATGGCGGGGCATGGTAATGCAGGATCCTTATTTCGATATGGATATCTGGCGTTCTAAACTCGATGCGGCCAATAAACAGGCCAATATTAACATTGCCGAATGCCACGATATTATTAAAAAACTAAGTTATAAAGCTTTCGAAGCCGAAACAAAGGTTTTAATTATGTGGTTGCCCGAATATCTGGATAAAGCTGGAAATGCTTTGTTGAAATTAATTGAAGAGCCACCTGCAAATACTTTATTTATTTTAATCGCACAAAGTCAGGATCAGATTTTAACCACCATTTTATCCAGAACACAAATTGTGAAGATTCCGAAACTTTCGTCAGAAGAGGTAACTGGATATTTATTAAATGCGAGTGGATTAAGCGAGCACCAGGCTATTGATTATTCATTTTTAGCTGATGGAAATTTAATTGAAGCAAAGGCATTGGCAGCAGATACGCAAAGTGATAGTTCGGGTACATTTACGGCCTGGTTGAGGATGGGTTTTAGTAATAAAGTTCCCGATCTGATCGAGTTTACCGACGAGGCAGCGAAGTGGGGAAGAGAAAACCAGAAGAATTTTTTAAAATATGGCGTAAATTATTTACGCGAATGCTGTTTAATTTTAAGCGGAGCTGAAGAATTAGTGAAATTACCCCCCCTAACATTCGAAACCGCAAAAAAACTCAGCACACATGTACTTACCTTGCCTATGGCAGAAGCCATAATTGGCGAACTGGAGAAGGCCCATTACCACATTGAAAGAAACGCAAATCCGAAAATTCTGTTTTTAGATGTATCTTTACAATTGGTAAAAATTATCAAGTTTAAAACGCTCCCTGCGGGGACTCAATATATATACAATTAATATGGGATGTGGAAGTTGTTCAACAGGTGGTGGTTGCACCCCTAATGGATGCAAAAGTAATGGCTCATGTGGCACCGGTGGTTGCCAAACAATGGAAGTTCACGATTGGCTATCTAATTTAGATATGCCGGCTAATTATAAACCTTTTCAGGTTACCGAAATCAAATTTAAAGGCTCACGTAAAGAGTTTTTCCTTAACAACGATAACATTTATCTCGAAATTGGAGAGCTTGTTGCTGTTGAAGGACCAACCGGAGGTTTTGATGTTGGGCACGTTTCGCTAACAGGCGAATTGGTGCGCATCCAAATGAAACGCCGCAAAACTGCGATGGATCAGGTAACCAAAAAAATCTACCGTAAGGCTACAGAGGCTGATGTGGAGAAATGGAATGCTGCTAAAGGAATGGAGTGGGAAACCATGCACAAAGCCCGTAAGCTAGCCCTGGATCTTCGTTTACAGATGAAAATCAGCGATGTAGATTATCAGGCCGATAAAACAAAAGCTACTTTCTTTTATACTGCTGATGGCCGTGTCGATTTTCGCGAGCTGATTAAAAAAATGGCTGAAAGTTTCCGCATCAGGATTGAAATGCGTCAGATTGGGATGCGCCAGGAAGCCGGCCGTTTAGGTGGGATTGGCTCTTGTGGTAGAGAATTATGCTGTTCTACCTGGTTAACCAATTTCAAAACGGTTTCTACAGCTGCGGCGCGTTATCAAAACTTATCTTTAAATACATTAAAGCTTGCCGGTCAGTGTGGCAAATTGAAATGTTGTTTGAACTATGAGTTAGATACTTATTTAGATGCTTTAAAAGATATTCCGGATAGAATTGAAAATCTGGATACAGAAGCGGGTTACGCCCGTCATCAAAAAACAGATATTTTCAAGAAAATCATGTGGTTTAGTTACCAAGGCGATGAAAACTGGATTCCGGTTAAAGCTGCCAGAGTAAAAGAAATCATGGCCATGAACAAGGCAGGCAACAAAGCACCAAATCTAAAAGAAGAAGCGGTTCAGATTGCTACCCCTGTGGTGGTAGAAAAATCTTTCGATTATGAAAATGTGGTTGGTCAGGATAGTTTAACCCGCTTAGATGAACGTTCGCGTGGTAAAAACAACCAGAATAAAAACAACAACCAGAAAAATAACCGCAACAGTAACCAAAATAGAAGAGAAAGAGTGCCTGTTGGAGAGAAGAATGCTGTACCGAGCAATAAGCAACAGCAGCCCCAACAAGGTGGTCAAAAGAACCAACAAGGTGAAAAACAGCCTAACGGACCAAAGTCGCAACAAAATGGTGGACAGAAACCACAGCAACAGGCAGTACCCAAACCACAGCATGTTAATGGACCAAAGCCTCAAGGCAACAAGCCAAAACCACCTCAAGGACCAAAACCCATAGCGAAAGCAGAAGGAGATGTGGCTGCAGATGGGGTTAAACCAGAGCAAAGCAAAAACAAGAGCAGAAATAACCGTAGGAAGAACAATAACCGCCGAAATAATAACAATGGCTCAGAAAATAAACCTGCTGCTGAATAAAAGGCAAATAATTTTGCTTGGCTTTTTATTAATGGTTACACTACTTGTGGGCTGTACAGCCAGCGTAATCGATAGCAATGTAGAAATTGCCGATCGCAGGTGGACTTACCGTAACCATATTTCTACAACATTTGAAATTAAGGATAATACCAAAGCCTATAATATTTACTTTAAGCTAAGGCATACTGCTAATTATAAATACGCCAATATATTTATTCTAGTTCACTTTAAGGACGGCAAAAAAATGATAACCAAACGTTATCAATATCAATTGGCTAAAAATGATGGCGAATGGCTGGGCAGCGGCTCTGGAAATGTATTCAGTTATAATTTGCCCATGCTAACCAATTATCGTTTTCCAAGAAACGGCAAGTTTGATATCGAAATTGAGCAGAATATGCGCGATAATCCGCTTTTGGAAGTGAGTGATGTTGGCGTTTTGATTGATTTGGCTAAATAAATTCTGTTTTTTCAATTAAATCTTTATTGAAAAGTATTTCATCTAATTTTCCTTAATTAATAGGCTTTGATTATTTGTCGCTAATGGTGTTTTCCGAAATTTTATTCGGAAATATTAGCTTTATGCGTTAATCTTCGTAATAAAATTGTTATTATTGTTTATAAACCTATGAACTATGATAAGAATATTACTCAAAAACTCCCTACCCATTCTCCTCCTTTTGATTTCAACCCAACTATTTGCACAAGGCTTAAAGGGTAAAGTTACTGATTCTGCCGGCTTAGCTATCCCAGGTGCTACCGTTCAGGTAGTTGGCTCAAAAGTTGGAACATCTTCTGACGGAAACGGACTTTACGCCTTAAAATTCCCGGCAGCCGGTGCTTATAAAATCCGGATTTCCTTTACGGGCTATCAAACGGCCGAAGTCGCTGTTCAGATCGATAACACGGTAAAAACGATGGATTTTGCATTGCAAGATGCGAAAGAACTGTTAAGCGATGTAGTGGTGATCGGATCAAGATCAACGCCGAGAACAAATATTGAGAGTGTTGTTCCCGTCGATCTGATTTCAACTAAAGATGTTAAAGTATTTGCCCAAACGGATTTAACACAGATTTTAAACTTCGTGGCGCCATCATTTAGCTCTAACCGGCAAACGGTTTCTGATGGTACCGATCACATCGATCCTGCTTCTTTACGTGGTTTGGGGCCAGATCAGGTTTTGGTTTTGGTAAACGGAAAACGTAGGCATACTACAGCACTGGTAAATATTAACGGTACCTTCGGACGGGGTTCTGTTGGAACAGATTTAAACTCCATTCCCGTTTCGGCAATTGAACGGATCGAGGTTTTGCGTGATGGTGCTGCAGCACAATATGGTTCAGATGCCATTGCAGGAGTAATTAACATTGTATTAAAAAAAGTTACTCCTTATAGTTTCTCCACCTCTTTCGGTCAATCTTCTTCAAATGCTTTAGGTCGAGATTTTAGCGACGGCAGAACTTTTCAGGTCGATTTTAGCAAAGGTTGGGCCTTTAAAAACGATAAAGGTTTTATCAATTTTGCTGCACAGTACCTCCAAAGGGGCTATACCAATAGAGGAGGTTTAGATACCCGTCCGTTATTATATTCTGCGAGTCCAACTAAAGGTTCAACAGAAACCGAAGCTGATTTTCAAGCCCGTTTTGCAAGTATAAAGGCTGCAGATGATGCAAGGGCAGCAGCAAATGGTTTGGATAGAAACAACATGCGTGTGGGTAACTCCGATTCTAAAAACGGTGGTGGTTTCTTAAACGGACAGTTTAATTTTGGTAAAACGACTCAATTGTACTACGCAGCGGGTTTTACCCATAAAACGGGAAGTGCTGCGGGTTTTTATCGCCTGCCAACACAAACAACACAGATTGATTTATCAATTTATCCTAATGGATTTTTGCCTTTCATCGATACCAAGATTAATGATTATTCATTCTCAGCCGGATTGAGGGGGAAAATAGGTACTTGGGATTACGACCTAAGTAATACAAGTGGAGAGAATACCATTGAGTTTAATATTGACAACACAGTAAATGCCTCTTTACCAACAGGTACAAGTCCTACTTCATTTTATGCCGGAGAGCTACTATTTAGACAAAACACCAGTAATCTTGATTTAAGCAAAAAGCACACTTTTGACAGTGGATTTCTAACTTCACTGAACACAGCATTTGGTGCAGAATTTAGAATAGACAATTATCAGATTAAAGAAGGTGAATTGTTATCTTACTCTAACGGTGGACGACTGATCGGTACAGCGCCAACAGCATCAGGTGCGCAGGTATTTCCAGGGTTTAAACCAAGTAATGCACTCGATAAATCGAGACACAACATCGGTGCATATGCAGATTTCGAAGCTGAATTTGGGCCAAGAGTAACATTAGAAGCAGCAGGCCGTTATGAAAACTACAGTGATTTCGGTTCAAACTTCTCTTATAAATTTACAGGTAAGGTTAAGCTTTTTGGAGATATTTCTTTACGTGGGGCTTATGCCACAGGATTTAGAGCACCGTCTTTACACCAACAATATTTTAATAATGAGAGTACGCAGTTTGTGGGAACAAATGCAACTCAGGTGTTAACAGTAAATAATGCCAATCCAATTGTTGCCCAGTTTGGTGTTGGCCCACTAAAGCCAGAGATATCTAGATCAGGGAGTTTAGGCTTGGCAGGTAAGATTGCAAAAACTTTTACTTTCACTATCGATGCCTATAACATTGATATTAGCGATCGGATTGTTTTCTCAAGCCAATATGCCCGCGAACGTTCTGGCGGAGTTTTAGTGCCAACAGGTGTGGTGAACCAAATTTTAAATACAGTAGATCCTTCAGCCCAGATTAATAGTGTACAGTTTTTTACTAATGCCATTACTACAAATACCGCTGGGATTGATGTAGTTTTAACCAATAGGTTTAATTTAGGTGCAAAAAGCAGTCTAATTTTAAGTGTTGCAGGTAATGTGAATAAAACCGTAGTTAGAAGTATCCAAGGTTCTGATAAAATTGAAAGCGACCCAACATTGAAGGCCAAACTTTTCGATCGCTTAGAACGCTCCCGTTTCGAAAGCTCTGTGCCGAAGAATAAATTGAATATCACGGCAACTTATAATGTTAATAAACTATCTTTTGTGGCAAGAACAGTTCGTTTTGGCGAGGTTACCTATTTAAATGCTATCGATCCTAATATTGCTGCCAATGGTTTGCCAACACAGTTGGATCAGACTTTTGCTCCGAAATGGGTAACCGATTTCTCTGTAAGTTATGCAGCAAATAAAACCTGGTCTGTTACGGTAGGAGCCAATAATATTTTTGATGTTTATCCTGATAAATTGTATATCGATCCACGTAATAATGCAAATAATTTAAGCGGAGTGGCTACCAGCAATTATTCAGGAGGATTAGATAATACATCAAATGGTAGATTCCTATATCCAAGAGCCGTTAGCCAGTTTGGCTTTAGCGGTCGCTATGTTTATGGTAAGGTTGCTTGCACCTTCTAACGAGATTTGAAAATAGAAAAAGCATCAGATATTAATATTTGATGCTTTTTCTATTATAGCCAAAAAATAATTCCTTACCCTCTTAGCTTTTCCGAGGTGTGTGAGGTTCTAAAAGATCTATAAATACTGCAATAAACTTTCCAATTTCATTCCTCGCGAGCCTTTCAGTAATACTAAATGATCTTGAACATGATTTTCTTGCAAGTACTGAGCAGCCTCTGCAGGAGTTTCGAAAAATATGCCTTTAACAGTGTCTTTATAGGCATAAAAATCTTTCCCAATAAAAATTAACTGATCCAAGCCGCTTTCACTTGCCTGTTTGACAATCAGTTCATGCTGACCAAGGGATTCAGGACCCAGTTCGAACATGTCTCCCAAAATAGCGGTTTTTTTATCGGCCGACAGTACGGCAATATTCTTCAATGCTGCTGTCATACTGCTTGGGTTGGCATTATAAAAATCGCAGATAACCGTGTTTTTTTCTGTTTTCGTTAGCTGTGAGCGGTTGTTTTTCGGTTCATAGTTCGATAAGCCAGTATTAATTTCTTCAGGGCTCATGTCGAAAAAATCTCCTATACAGATTGCTGCCAGAATGTTTTCGAAATTATAACTGCCCGTTAGGTTTGTTTTTACTGAAGAAGAAACATCATGGTTGGTCCAATCGATTTCAATAAAAGGATCGCTGCTTTTTAGTGTGCCTTTAATGGTGTTGCCATTTTCAGTTCCATAATAAATCAGTTTATTTAAACCAGCAACCGCACTCATTTCTATTAAGTAAGGATTGTCTCTATTAATAAAAGTGTAACCATGGGTTTCTTTTAAGTAGGTATAAAGTTCTGCTTTCCCTTTTTTTACGCCTTCAAATCCACCGAAGCCATCTAAATGGGCCATTCCAACATTGGTAATAATGCCATGGGTGGGCTGGGCAATGCTGCAAAGCAGTTCTATTTCTTTTTGGTGGTTTGCCCCCATTTCGATTACCGCAATCTGAATATCATCAGTAATGGATAATATAGATAATGGAACCCCGATATGATTGTTTAAGTTGCCAAAGGTGGCAAAGGTTTTATATCGCTCAGCCAGAACAGCATTTACCAATTCTTTACTGGTTGTTTTACCATTACTACCTGTTAAGCCAATAACGGGAATGTTAAGTTTTTTGCGGTGATGGCGTGCCAGATCCTGCAAAGTGTTTAATACGTCTTCAACCAATAGGCATTGACTGTTTGTGGCATACTTTTCTTCATCTACAATTGCATAAGCGGCGCCCTTTTCAATAGCTTGCGCAGCAAATTCGTTAGCATTAAAAAGATCTCCCTTAAGCGCAAAAAAGATACAACCTGGGCTAATGTTTCTTGTATCGGTAGAAATTACTGGGTTTTCTTGGTAGTAATCGTATAATCTTTCGGTTGTAATCATGCCTATGGTAAAAAATATGATGCAAAATTAAGCTTTCGCATCAACAAAAAACAAAATTAGTACATTAGGTAAAATTATTTCCCTATGAAAAGACGCTTAATGTTCTGCCTAATTTCCCTTAGTTCTGTTCTGTTTGTGCAAGCACAGCTAAAATCTCCTGATGATTTTTTAGGATATGAGTTAGGCTCGCACTTCACCCCTCACCATAAAGTAGCTGATTATTTTAGGCAAACCGCTGCAGCTTCCCCTAAAAATATGAAGCTGATATCGTATGGCAAAACGAATGAAGGCAGACCGTTGATGGTGGCAGTTGTTTCTTCAGCAGAAAATATAGAAAGACTGGAACAGATCAGGAATAACAATTTAGTTTTAGCAACAGGGACCTCTAATAGTGTCGATTTAACAAATCAGCCTGCTATACTTTGGTTAAGTTATAACGTACATGGCAATGAGGCAAATTCTACTGAAACTTCAATGAAAATGCTTTATACGCTTGCGTCGGGCATAAATAAACCAGCTACAGAATGGCTAAAAAATACTGTTGTGGTGATCGACCCATGTTTAAACCCCGATGGAAGAGATCGATATGTGAATTATTTTAATAGCGTAGTGGGTAAAACACCCAATGCTGATCCATTATCAAGAGAACACATAGAGCCATGGCCAGGAGGCAGGCCAAATCATTATTATTTCGATTTAAACCGCGATTGGGCTTGGCAAACACAAATTGAAAGTCAGCAAAGGTTAGCATTGTACAACCAATGGATGCCGCAGGTACATGTCGATTTTCATGAGCAAAGCTATAATGAACCTTACTATTTTGCACCAGCAGCAGAGCCTGTTCACCAGGACGTTACGCCTTGGCAAAAAAGTTTCCAAGTGGTGGTAGGTAAAAACAATGCCAAGTATTTTGATGCCGAAGGTTGGCAATACTTCACTAAGGAACGGTTCGATTTGTTATATCCTTCTTATGGAGATACTTACCCTTTATATAATGGTTCAATTGGTATGACCTATGAGCAGGGCGGAATTAGGGCTGGATTATCTGTGGTGACGAATGATGGCGATACATTAACATTAAAAGACCGCATAGCGCACCATTTTACAACAGGGATGTCGACACTTGAAGTAACCTCTTTAAACCATAATAAATTATTAGTGGAGTATAAAAAATATTTCCAGCAAGAATTGGCCAATAGTCCAGGCATTTATAAAAGTTATATTATAAAAGCGACTAATCTGTCCCGTTTAAAAAAACTGGCTGAATTGCTAACCAAAAATAAAATCGAATATACTTTTGGTGGCGATAAAACAGGAAGAGGTTATGACTATGATACTCAAAAGGAAGAAAATTTTAGCATTGCCCGTAACGATTTAATTGTTAATATTCAGCAGCCGAGAGCAGTTTTGGCTAACGTTTTATTAGAGCCCCAAACCCTCGTAACCGATTCTAATACTTATGATATTACAGCATGGGCCCTACCTTATGTGTACGGATTAAAAGGTTATGCCAGTAAAGAAAGTATTAAAGGAAAATATTCAGCAATTGAAGAGCCCAAGATAATCAATAATGAGCTGGAGAAGCCCCTAGCCTGGTTGTTTAGCTGGGGATCAAGCGAAGATGTTCAGGTTTTAACGGCGCTGCAAAAGGAAAATATAAAAGTTAGACAGGCCGATCAGCCATTTTCTGTAAATGGTAAAGACTATCCTGCCGGAACCCTAATTGTGTTAAGGGCAGAAAACGAAAGACAGATAAAAGGGGTGAAAGATAGGGTTGCATCGATCACAAAAACATTAAATAGGCCAATTCATGCCATTAGCAGCGGTTTTGTAGAAAAAGGGAAAGATTTTGGCTCCAACGTTTATCCATTGCTAAAACAACCTAAAATTGCCATTGTATCAGGTATGGAGGTTTCTTCTCTCGCTTTTGGCGAAGCTTGGTTTTTTCTTGAACACGATCTGAATCTTTCTCCAAGCATTATTAATGCTAAAGATCTGAATAACCTCGATATTAATAAGGTAAATACCTTGATTTTGCCCGATGGTAGTTACAGCGCTTTTATAGGCGATGGTTTAACCGCATGGCTAAATAAAGGAGGAAGATTGATTTTAATGGAAGATGCTATAGAAAGTGTATTCGAGAAAAAGGGATTTGATATTAAAAAGAAGGAAGCTGCTGTAAAAAAGGATGAAAAGCCGGAGGCAAACAAACTTCTTTTCAAGGATAAGAACAGAGATGATTTCGAAACGACCATACCTGGTGCAATTTATAGGATCAATCTAGATGCCAGTCACCCCTTTTCATATGGTCTGGGTAAAACCTACTACAGCTTAAAAACAGACCGTAAGATTTATGAGCCTTTTGTTAAAGGTTGGAATGTGGGCCTAATTAACGAAAAAAGCTTAATGGCCGGTGTAGTGGGTAAAAAAGCTAGGGAAGAACTTAAAACCGGGCTTTTAATTGGTGTGCAAGATTTCGGCCGTGGCCAAGTCGTTTATTTGGCTAACGACCCGCTGTTTAGAAACTTCTGGGAGGGTGGAAAAACCTTATTCGGGAATATAATTTTTTGTGGATATTAAAATACCAGCAACTGCCAATTCATCCTCGCTTTTACCGTAGTTTTCTACTGTGGAGAGTGCTAATAGGCTAAACTTTTATATTACTACAAACGCAAAATACATGCTGATTAGTTTTGTTCGTATGGGTTCTACCTCTAAAGTGTAGGCAAAAGTATATCAAAAATGTGACGATAATCAGGCATTGGTCGTGTCAATTAAACGTCATTATAATTAGTATTTTAGTTAAATTTTGTTAAATTGTTACTTGTCTCCCTTATATTTAGCGCTTTAAATAAATAATAATCATTAACTAACTTAAATTCATGAAAAAACTTCTACAAAGTTTGTTCATACTTTTGTTTTTTGCATCTACCGCAATAGCTCAAGACAGAACAATTACTGGTACGGTAACGTCTTCAGACGACAAGCTGCCGATTCCTGGAGTAAGCGTAAGGGTAACAGGGACACAAATCGGAACCGTTACAGACGCTAATGGTAAATACTCCGTTAAAGTTCCCTCGGGTTCGAAAACCTTAGATTTTTCTTTTATCGGTTATCTGGTTAAAAACCTGGCATTAACCGCGTCAAACACAATCAACGTGGCTTTAGTATCTGACTCTAAAACGCTTTCAGATGTAGTTGTAGTGGGGTATGGTCAACAGAGCAAAGCGCTTAGTACCCAAACTACAACCACAGTAAAAGCTGAGTCTTTTAAAAATATGCCAATTCAAACACCTCAGCAAGCTTTACAAGGACAGGCTGCAGGTGTTAATATGATTAACTCTTCAGGTGTTTTAGGCTCTGAGGCTCAAATCACTATACGTGGTGGTTCATCAATTGCTGCTGGAGGTAGACCATTGTATGTTGTAGATGGTGTTCCATTAAACTCGGCTGGTGGCGAGTATACTCAAACTCAGGGTGGTTCTTCAGGATTAAATCCTTTGATCAATATCAGCCCGAATGATATCGAAAGCATGACGGTTTTAAAGGATGCTTCTGCAGTTGCGATTTATGGATCACGTGGTGCAAATGGGGTAATCTTAATCACAACTAAAAAAGGAGCTGCTGGTAAAACGAGAATCACAGCAGATTACCAAAATGGATTTTCTTCTCCAACTTCCTTGGATGAAATGATGACTGCAGATCAGTTCCGTCAGTTCAGAACAGATTATCTTAAAGCAAACAATACAGCTGTGCCTGCTTATCCAACTACAAGTTTCGATTGGCTTGATGCGATTGTACGCACAGGTAAATCAAATACAGTAAACGTAAATGCAACTGGTGGTGATGAGAAAACACAATTCTACTTAGGGGGAACTTATTCAGACGAAAGTGGTTACACCATCGGAAATAACTTGAAACGTTTATCAGGAAGACTAAACCTGAACCATAAATTATCAGATAAGTTTACCGTTGGATTAAACTATAATCTTTCTCATGTAGATATGGATCGTATTGGTTCTGAAAATAATACTTATGCGCCCATTACAGCTGGTTATTTGCAGTTACCTTACGTTACGCCTTACGGACCAGATGGTCAATTCCAAAATACAGGTTTCGTTGCCAACGTCATTGCTATTGCTGAAACCGGTATCAATAAAAACTATTCTGATAGAAGTACAGGAAATGCATTTTTAGAATGGAAGATTTTACCTGGATTAAAATTCAAAACAGACTGGGGTATTGATAACTACGGCATTGATGAAAAATACAGAGAAACAGATCTGTTAACTCCTGGAGGTTATGCGTATAGAACCCACTATACTGATAATAAATGGGTAAATAGTAATACATTAAATTACGACAAGACCTTCGGTAAGCATACTATTGGTGCACTAGCTGGTTATAGCTTTGAAACGGCTACATTGACTAAAATGATGGTTGAAGGTTCGGGTTTTGTGAGTGATGATCTTCCAAACGTAGGTTCTGCTTCAACGCCAATCACAGCTTCTGAAGAAGTATTTGATTGGGCACTTCAGTCAGTATTCGGACGTTTTAACTATGATTTTGATAAAAAATACCTATTTGAAGCATCATTAAGAAGAGATGGTTCTTCAAGATTTGGTCAGAACAAAAAATACGGTACATTTTATGCTTTATCTGGAGGATGGTTGATCTCTAACGAAGCATTCTTTAATAAAGACAATAAAATTGCTCAAAATCTAAAGTTAACAGCAAGTTATGGTACTGCGGGTAATGATAATATTGGTTTCTATCAATATTATGGAACATTCTCAGCTGGATCAAACTACTTGGGTGAGGCTGGATTAACACCAAATGTGGTTCCTAATCCTAACTTGAGCTGGGAAGAAACTGCACAGTTAGACATTGGTCTTTCTGCCAGATTATTCAAGGCCATTGATGTTCAGTTTAACTTTTACGACAAAAAGACCACTGGTTTATTGTTAAACGTTCCGTTCCCATATACTACTGGTTATGCATCTGCATCACAGAACGTAGGTAAAATGAGAAACAGAGGTTATGAGGTTACGATCAACTCGGATAATATTGTTGGTCGTGATTTCTCTTGGAGAACTTCATTCAACATTGGTTTCAATAAAAATACCGTATTAGAGTTGCCAGCTAACCCTGATGAAGATGGTCGTAATTTTGTATCAGGTGGTACGGCACAACGTGCAATTACCGGTTACTCTAAAAACTCTTTTTACTTAATTCGTTATAACGGAATTAATCCTCAAACTGGTAATGCAGAGTGGTTGAAAAAAGATGGTTCAGTAACTACTTCACCGCTTGCGTCTGACCGCGTAATTGTAGGAAAAGGTGATCCTGATTTCTCAGGAGGTATTACCAATACTTTTACCTATAAAAACTTCGATTTATCGGCATTCTTCAACTTTAGTTATGGTAACGATGTTTATTTAGATGGTTTACAATTTTCAGATAACTTTGGGACGGGCTCTTATAACAAAAGCGTTAAATTATTAAATTATTGGAAACAGCCAGGAGATAATGCTTTTGCGCCAGCGTTAAATAGTTCAACCAGAACAACTTTCCAGCAGGTGTCTACGAAACAATTATTGAATGGTTCATACATGCGTTTGAAAACGTTATCTGTCGGTTATAGTTTTCCTAAAGAGTTTTTACAAAGATCAAAACTTTTCTCTAGCGTTAGACTTTATTTCCAGGGACAAAATATCTGGACCATTAAGGATAAAGACTTCAGAGGTGATCCTGAGATTTCTGCGAATGGTGCTTCTAACCAGGTTCTTGGTCAGAGTTTCTTTGCTTTACCACAGGCAAAAACCTTTACTTTCGGTGTAAATATTGGCCTTTAAAAATTGAAAAGATGAAATTAAAATATTATATCATAACCTCAGCCCTGGTATTATCGTTATTTGGGTGTAAGAAAGAATTGGAGAAATTACCACAACAAGATTTGTCTGATCAACTTGTTTTTAATTCTCCAGCAACGGCTCTAGGAGCTTTAAGAGGCGTGTACAGTACGGCTCAAACTTTTGATTTTTATGGAAGTTTACCACAGGTGATGGGTGACTACATGGGGAATAACGTTGATTTTGTAGGTACATTTCCAACCTTGCAAGAGCTTAATACTTTCTCAAGTGTATCCACCAATTTAAATGTGCAAACTATGTGGCAGATTCACTATCAGGTGATTACCCGTGCAAATACAGTTATCTTTAAGATAAATGATGTGCCTGGTCTATCAGCAGCAGAAAAATCACAATATGCAGCTGAAGCTAAGTTTTTACGCGCATTGGCTTATTTCCAATTGGCTAATTTCTTTGCTCAGCCTTATCAGGTAAACTCGGGAACGAATCTTGCTGTGCCTTTAGTTTTAGAATACTTTGACGGAACTATTAAGTATCCATCAAGAAGTACCTTAAATCAAGTCCATGCACAGATTATTCAAGATTTAACTGAAGCAGCAGCGGCCTTACCTCCATCATATACTGATGCTGCTGAAACCCGTGGCCGCGCAACTAAAGGAGCTGCTTTTGCACTTTTGTCAAGATTATATTTATACAGAGAAGAATGGGCTAAAGCGGAAAGCGCAGCTAGAAGCACTTTGGCGCAAGGTATTTATGATACAGCACCAAATTATGCTTTCTATAGTGGTAATACTAGTGAAGATGTATTTACTATCCAAAACAGTGCTATTGATAACGGTAGAACGGGTTCTGGTGGTTGGGCTTCATACTACAATCCGGCAGCTTTAGCTGGTCGTGGTGATGCACCTTTCTCTCAAGACCTAATTAATGCTTATAACACTGAGCCTACAGATAAGCGTTTTGCACTTAAAATTTCTGGAAACGCAGCTGATGGCTTACCTCACTTATTTACTTCTAAGTTTCCTGATGCGGTAAACAATTCTGATAACTCTCCTGTTATCCGTACAACAGAAGTGTATTTAAATCTTGCAGAAGCATTGGCTCGCCAAAACGCAATACCAAATGCTGAGGCAGTTACCATTTTGAATACCAGAATTAGAAATAGAGCAGGATTACTTCCTAAAGCTGTAGCTACTCAACAGGCGCTTGTAGATGCTTTACTAATTGAAAGACGTAAAGAATTGGCTTTTGAGGGACATAGTAGAATGGACTTGCTTCGTAACAGACAACCGTTAAGAGCAGGAAATGCAGCAGCAGCATTTGGTGGTGCTAAAACTATTTTGCCAATTCCTCAAAGAGAGATTGATAACAATTCTGGCTTACAAGGCCAACAAAATGCAGGTTACTAAATAACAACCTATAATTAAGATTAAGCGATATCATGCTAACCCATGATATCGCTTTTTTATTTTAATTTTTGCTGGAGTATTAAGTTATATGATTTATATAATGATAAAAAATACTCAGTACACTATATACTATTTTTAGCGAAGAGATGTCTGCGATAGAAGATTCTTTATTTAACACTTGCTTAATGTGTAAAGTGTTACATAAAAATGATTTTTTTGGCACAGTTTTTTTAAGCTATCGTTGTCTTGTTTATAGCTCTTAAATAGCAATTTTCGGCCATTTTAGGATAAAATATGATTATAAGCGTTTATAAATATCCTGCATTTGTAGAAAATTTCCCCAATTCCGCCTTTTTAATCAGACAATAATATTGTCAAAATAAAGTCATCATTCAAGTTTGGTTTGTTAAACTTTGTTAAATTGTTGGTTATCTGCGTTATATTTAGCGCTTCAAATAACTATATCATTAACTAACTTAAATTTCATGAAAAAACTTCTACAAAGTTTGTTTGTGCTTTTGTTTTTTGCATTTAATGCAATAGCTCAAGAACGAACAATTACCGGAACAGTAACATCTGCTGAGGATAACATCCCTCTTCCAGGTGTAAGTGTTAGGGCCATTGGCTCGCAAGCAGTAGCAGTAACAGGCGCTGACGGAAAATACTCCCTGCGAATCGGCTCTGCGGTTACAGCAATCCAATTTTCTTATATCGGCTTTACAAGTAAAACAGTCAATGTTCCTTCATCCAACACCCTGAACGTGGGATTAGCTTCTGATTCGAAGAGTCTTGCTGATGTGGTTGTTGTGGCTTATGGTACTCAGAAAAAAGAATCTATTACAGGTTCGGTTTCTACCATTAATTCTAAAGATTTAGAAAGCAGAACAGTAACCAATGTTACAGCTGCCCTACAAGGATCGGCTCCGGGTATTAGTGTAGGTGCTTCTAATGGTCAGCCAGGAAGCTCTGCCGGAATCAGAATTCGTGGCTTTGGCTCATTTTCTGCATCAAACACACCGCTTTATGTATTAGATGGATCTGTTTACGATGGAAGTATTGGCGATATTAACCAAAATGATATCGAAAGTATCTCTGTATTAAAAGATGCGTCATCATCTGCTTTATATGGTTCAAGAGGTGCGAATGGTGTAATTATCATTACTACTAAAAGAGGTAAATCTTTACAGCCAACGGTTAACGCAAGTATTGTTCAGGGCTTTTCAGAAAGAGGAATTCCAGAATACGAGCGTGTTAATGCATACGAGTACTATCCGTTAGTATGGCAGGGTATTAAAAATAACCTAATGTATAATGCATCTCCTGCGCTTTCTGAAGCTGCTGCTTCTACAAAAGCTTCAACAGATGTGTTTACTAACTTATTTTACAACCCATTTAATGTACCAGGTAACCAAGTTGTGGGTGCTGATGGCAAACTTAATCCTAATGCATCATTATTATATGATGATTTTGATTGGTATGACGCAATGGCAAGACAAGGAAAAAGAACCGATGCTAATTTAAGTTTTTCTGGTAAAACAGAAAAATCGGACTTTTTCGTTTCAATGGGCTATTTAAATGATCAAGGTTTTAATATCAAATCTGATTTTCAACGTTTCAATGCTCGTATCAACGTAAATTCTCAAATCAAGCCGTGGCTAAGAACAGGTTTAAATATTTCAGGATCGATGACTACGGCCAACACGGCTAACGACTCTTTTACTGGTAGTGGAGCTAGTTTCATAAACGCATTTTCCTTCACTAGAGGTATTGGTCCAATTTATCCCGTTCACGCTTTCGATGCTACAGGAAAACCAATCATCAATAATTTAACGGGTGAGCAATTGTATGATTATGGTAACCACCCAGGTGCGATCATTCGTCCTCAAGGTGCTTCACCTGGTAGGCATGTAGTTTACGAAACTATGTTGAATGAGTATTTAACAAGAAGAAATCAAATAAGTGCAAGAACTTTCGTCGAAGTTAAATTTTTAAAAGACTTCACTTTCATGCCTACATTCAGTATCGATCTAAGAAATAACAATGGAGATACTTACTGGAATCCGATTGTTGGAGATGGTGTTACTCAGAATGGATACAAATCTCAAAGTAACAACACCATTAGATCATATACTTTCAACCAAATCGTAAACTACAATAAAACAATTGGTGATCACACAATCTCCGCATTAATTGGACACGAAAACTATGATTATAACTACCGTACATTTAATGCAAGTAGAACAGGTTTAATTTTACAAGGTAACACAGAATTTCCAAACTTTGTAACTGCAAATAGTTCAGGTGGCCAAGCTGATAACGATAAAATTGAATCTTATTTTTCAAAAGCCAGCTACAACTACAAAGAAAAATATTTCTTTGATGCGTCTTTAAGACGTGATGGTTCTTCTAGATTAGGTTCTAACACAAGATGGGGAAATTTCTTCTCAGTAGGTGGATCATGGTCGATAAACAAAGACTTCTTGACCAATGTTAATTGGATCGATGATTTAAGATTAAAAGCATCTTATGGTCAAGTTGGTAATAACCTGTTAGATGGTTACTATTTAGATAGAGCATTTTATGATCTAGGATGGAACAACGGTTCAGAGCCAGGAGCACTTTTAGCATCTACTGCAAATCCAAATTTGAAGTGGGAATCTCAAAATACATTTAATACGGGCGTTAATTTCTCTTTGTTTAAAAGAAGAATTTATGGTGAGGTAGAGTTTTTCAAGAAAACAGTAAATGACTTATTATTTAGTGTTCCTCAACCAATTTCTGATCCAGTTACATCAATTAACCAAAATGTTGGTTCAATGTATAATTCAGGTGTGGAGATTTTATTAGGTGCTGATATCGTAAGATCAAAAGACTTTAAATGGAATTTAGTTACTAACTGGACTTTCCTTAAAAATAAAGTAACCAAATTGCCAGCTGAAACACCAACTCTTGTTAGTGGAACAAAAAGAAGAGAGGTTGGATATGATTACTATCAGTTTTGGTTGAGACAATATGCTGGTGTTGACCCTAAAGATGGTGCCGCACTTTATATTCCTGATCCAACGCAGACAATCGCAGCAGCAAATAAAAGAACTGTAAATGGTGTGGAGTACACTATTAATCAGTCAAATGCAGTTTTTGATCGTTCTGGATCTGCTATTCCAGATTTAATGGGATCATTTACAAACACATTCTCTTATAAAAACTTATCATTATCTGTTTTAGTTAACTATCAGATTGGTGGTAAATTTTACGATGGTAACTATCAAGGCTTAATGAGTACAGGTTCTTATGGATCTGCTTTGCATAAAGATTTACTTGGTGCTTGGACACAAACGAACACTACAAGTAGCATTCCAAGAGCTGATTTTGGTAACTCTGTTAACATCAATGCAACATCAACACGATGGCTAATTGATGCATCGTACTTGGCAATTCGTAACGTTAATTTATCTTACAGCTTACCTCAAAACTGGTTGAAGAAAATTGATGTTTCCAATGCGAGATTGTTCGTTACGGGCGAAAATTTACATTTATTCTCAAAAAGAAAAGGGTTAAATCCTTCAGAATCTTTCGATGGAACAAATGCTAATGTGTACCCACAAGCAAGAATCCTAAGTGTAGGTTTAAATGCTTCTTTTTAAGTTTTAAATATTAATATCAAAATAGATATGAAAAAGATAATTTATTCAGCAATTTTAGCCGCTACCATTTTAGCCGGATCAGGCTGTAAAAAAGAATATCTTCAAACTCAACCAACTGATAGAGTAGATAACACGGCTATATTTTCAAGTACTGCTAACGCAAGTGTTGCATTGAATGGTATTTATCGTTATATGTTCGAAAGAACGACTGCAACAACCAGTAATGTTCAAGGTAAACCAGGTGTTGCCGGTATCCTGTTAGGAATCGACTTTATGGGTGAAGATTTACACCAAGCTGCAGCTACATGGTTTACCTCAACAGGTGAGGGGAATTATCTGGCAGCTCGTACAGATAACGCTGGAAGTAACGAATATTATTACAGAACATTTTTTAGAATGATCGGTAATGCCAATTACATCATCGATAATATCGACGCTGCAGAAGGTACACCGGCAGAAAAAGCAAGAATAAAAGCGGAAGCTTTAACTCTTAGAGCTTATTCTTATTCTTATTTGGTGCAATTTTACGGAACTAGGTATAATGCAGCTGCAAAGCCAAATAATCAGCTAGCAGTTCCACTTCCGTTGAAATCTACCGATACAAGAATGCCGAGGGTAAGTGTAGAAGCTGTTTATGCAGCTATTGTTGCTGATTTAGATGCTGCTATTGCATTAAACGTAACAACTGTTCCTAACAAAACACATGCTGGAGTATGGGTATCTAAAGGTTTAAGAGCCAGGGTGGCCTTAACTATGCAAGATTATCCAACTGCAATCAAATATGCAAAAGAAGTAATTGACGGTAATTTATTTCCCTTAATGAGTCAAGCAGATTACCAAACCGGTTTCAATAATATTGCCTTATCAGAATATATGTGGGGTTCAAACCCAACAACAGAGCAAGGTGATACTTTCGGATCTTTTTATGCGCAGATTGCTTATAATGCAAATTCAAGTTATCAGCGTGGCACGCCGAAGATGATAAACTCTGCGTTGTACGATCTGATTTCTGCTACAGATGTAAGAAAGAAAATGTGGGAACCTGCGCCAAATGCAACTAACTTTCCACTGCCTCTTACTACATTTACTAGAAGACCATACATGACTAGAAAATTCTCTGTTAAAGCAATTGGAGATCCATCTTTAGGCGATGTGCCTTGGATGAGAAGTGCTGAAATGCATTTAATTTTAGCGGAAGCTTATGCTAGAAATACTCAAGATGCATTGGCTCAGACGGCTTTATTCACTTTTGTCTCTAAAAGAGATTTAAGCGCAGTTAAATCTACTCAAACTGGTGCAGCATTAATCAATGAAATTATGGTTAACCGCAGAACTGAACTTTGGGGAGAAGGTTTTAGATATTTAGATTTGAAACGTTTAAATCAGGGATTAAATAGGACTGTTGTTCCAAATTATGTTGCTACTTCTGTGGCTAACGTTATGGAAATTCCTGCTGGTGATCCAAGATTCTTATTCCTTATACCACGTGCGGAATTAAACGCCAACCCAAATATTGGACCACAAAATCCATAATAAAAAAAATAATTAAATTTTGAAGGAGGCCTAAATAGCCTCCTTTTTTTTGAAATAGGTTATTGTATGTAGACCAATTAACCATCAGTGCCTTAAAATAGATATTAATGGATCTTTTATGCATCTATTACAAAATGCTTACAGCTCCATCTCAACGAGTTATATATAGCCCAACACGAAATACTTAAGAGTAAAACTCTACTGATTTATTGTATCAGGGGTTATTAATTAAGGATACTTTACAAGTATTCACACTCTATTAAATGTAATTGTATTTGTTTTAAAACAGGTGCGAATTTCGTTGGATTATTCATTTCTTTCAATATTTTGCCTATTTAAGCTTTGTGTTTTGTAATAATTGATTTTTTTTCTCTTTTCTATGAAAAAACATTAAATATTTTATGTTGCAAAGTTTGCATAGGGTTATATTTAGTTATATATTGAGCTATTATTAACTAAACTAAAATTTTTTATGAAAAAACCTCTACGGAGTTCGCCTGTATGGCCGTTTATTGCAGCCTTAGCAATAACATACGATCGAATTGTTGCTAAAATCCCTGTGAGAAGGGATTATCTATCCTTCTTTTCCGGCATAATCGTTAAAGTCAAATTACAATTGGCAGAACCACCACAATTGTAGATTGCGATTTTATTTACTCAATTAACAAATATTATTTCCTTTAATTTTAACAAAAAAGCAGGTTTTTTGGCTAAATGAAGCTAATCTGCTCTTTACAAGCTTTGATTTCGGTTGAATAATGCAAATTTAAAATTGTAAAATTTGCATTACACAATGCTAAATCATATATTGGATTATTATTAACTAAACTAAATTATTTTTTATGAAAAAACTTCTACAAAGTTTGTTCATATTGCTATTTATTGCCACCTCAGCAATAGCGCAAGATCGAACAATCACTGGAACAGTTACGGCTCAGGAAGATGGATTACCACTCCCTGGCGTAAGTGTAAAAATCAAAGGTGCAACTGGCGGAACCACTTCAGGTGCAGATGGTAGGTATTCACTTAAAGTGAACAACCAAGCAACCGCACTAGAATTCTCTTATATAGGTTTCTTAAGCCAAACAAAAGCTATTGGCGGTAGTAATGTGGTTAACGTACAGTTAAAAAGCGATTCTAAAACATTATCTGATGTAGTCGTAACCGGTTATACCACACAATCAAAAAGAGATGTTACCGGGTCAATAGCGAGTGTAAGTGGTGAAAAACTTAAAAACTTACCTGTTCAGAGTTTTGAACAAGCATTAGCAGGTAAAGCGGCAGGTGTAAACATCATTCAGCCAAACGGCGTACTGAACAATCCTCCTGTTTTTAGGGTGCGTGGTTTTAACTCTATCTCTTTAAGTTCTTATCCCTTAATCATTGTTGATGGTATTCCTGTATTTACAGGCGATCAATCGGCCAACAGTGCAGCAGGTAATGCATTGGGAGACATCAACCCTGCTGATATCGAATCAATCGATATCTTAAAAGATGCGGCATCATCTGCAATCTATGGTTCTAGAGCAGCCAACGGTGTTGTCGTAATTACCACAAAAAAAGGAAAGCAAGGCAGTACTAAAATTAACTATGAAGGATGGGTGGGTTCTACAAAGGCTCAAAACTTAACTCCTTTATTAAATGCGGCAGAATATGTTCAGATCAAAAATGAGTCTAGAACTAATATCGGCCAGGCCCCAGCGTTTTTTCTACAAACAAAATCAGATGGATCTCAGGTAGAAACCAATTGGTATGATTATGCCTATAGAACGGCGACATCTCAAAACCATGCCTTAAACTTTTCTGGAGCAAACGAAAAAACATCATATTATGTTTCGCTTGGTTATAGCAATCAAGAAGGCTTTATTTTGGGGAATTCGTTCGAAAGAAAAAATGGCAGGGTAAATTTAGATCATAAGTTATTTAAGAATGTAACTATCGGAACTAATTTTTCTTATAGTAATACCATGAACCGTGCTCCAAACACGGGCTCGCTTCCTGGGCAAACCTTTTCAACTGTAGGTTTGGGTAGGTTAGCTATTGTATTGCCCCCTAACGTTGCCGCTTATAATGAAGATGGATCTTATAACATGAATGGAAATGCTGTTGGTTTAGGCGCAAATACAATTGCTTCGAATTATCCAAATGCTGCAGTTCTGGTAAATGAGGATAAAAATACATCAGAAAGTGATCGGATTATTGCTAATGTTTATGCCTCTATTCAATTGGTTAAAGGATTGAGTTTTAAAACGACTTACGGATTAGATAATTTAAAGATCGATAATAACGCTTTTGTGAACCGTTTACAGGGCGATGGTGTTGCTTATAATGGTGGTGCTACCAGTAGTTTTGTTAAGAATGCAAGGTGGAACTGGTCTAATACCCTAAACTATGCAAACACCTTTGGCGATCATAGCTTAGGCGCTTTAATTGGTGCTGAAGATCAACAAACAAAATCGGATGGTTATGGCGCTACCAGACAAAACGTAATTGATCCTTTCATTAAAGTATATCAAGGCGCCTTTGGTATTATTACCCCATCGGGATTAGTACAAGGCGATAATTCATTCCGGTCTTATTTCGGAAGTTTAAGCTACGACTATAAGAAAAAATATTACTTATCTGGTTCATTCAGAAGAGATGGTTATTCTGGCTTATCAGCAGGTAATAAGTATGGTAACTTTGGAGGTGCTTCAGCAGGTTGGGCAATCTCTGAGGAAGGTTTTTATAAAAACTCAGGCTTAAGCAAAGTATTGACCCGTATTAAATTGCGTGGTAGTTATGGCGAGGTTGGTAACATTAATATTGGTAATTATCCTTCTCTATTTTTGTATAATCCAGGTTTATACGGATCTGATGCAGCGTTATCATTCGCTCAGGCGGGTAATCCTGATCTTCAATGGGAAACCAGTAAAAAGGCGGATGTTGGTGTTAATTTAGAGTTTTTAGACGGTAGGTTCTCTTTGGAGGTTGATTATTATCATAATAATATCGATAATCTGGTTCAAAATGCTCCTCAGGCACCTTCAAAAGGTGTTCCAGGTAATGCCATCACAACAAACGTTGGGAAAATGTATAATAAAGGACTTGAATTCACTGTAAATTCGAGGAACATCGATACTGATGATTTCACATGGTCGAGCACTTTTACATTTAGTACACTAAAAAATGAAGTTACTGCCTTAGGTAATAACAATGCAGATCTTTTTGGTGCCACCTCTTTAGAAACAGCAAACATTACTCGTGTAGGTTATCCAATCGGATCAATTTATACCGTACAAACAGCTGGAGTTGATCCCGCAACCGGAGAAAGAATTTTTATCAATAGAAATGGTGAAAAATTGAGATTCAGTTTCCAAAGAGCAACAGCTGCCCGTTATCAATACCTTGATGGGCCTAAGGCAGGTCAAAATGCACCTGCAATTGATGCCGCGCTTGATGCTGTAATTGACGGACCTTCAATTCCGAAATGGTTTGGCGGTCTTGACAATAACTTCCGTTATAAAAACTTCGACCTTACCTTGGGCTTAACTTTCTCTGGCGGTAATAAAATTTATTATGGATCATTAGCAGGGCTGCGCGATCAACGTTTTTGGAACAATGAAGCAGGTGTGTTGAACAGGTGGACTACCCCTGGACAGGTAACGGATATTCCTCGTTTGGTTTATGGAGATAATACTTCAAATGGATCAGCTTTTGCACAATCTCAAAATGTTTTCTCTGGTAATTTCTTAAAAGTTAGAAACTTAGCTTTGGGTTATACACTGCCAAAAACACTTTTAAGTAAATATGGCGTTTCGAACATTAGAGTATATGCTCAATCTAGCAACCTTTGGATTATATCAGATTATCCAGGACCAGATCCAGAGGTTTCTGTAAACGGAAACTCTACAGCAACTGGAAATAGTGGTAACCTTGCTCCTGGTGTAGATAGAAACTCTGTGCCATCAGGCAGAACATTTACTTTTGGTATTAATGTTGGATTTTAAAAATTAGAGATCATGAAAATTAAAATAAATAATAAAGTAAAATACCTTTTTCTTGTCGCACCGTTTTTCTTTGCAACATCATGTAAAAAGGATTTCTTAAATGCCGCACCCGATACATCCTTGCCTATTGAAGATGCCTTTTCAAATCCTTCAAGAATTTTATCTCAGGTTAATGGTATTTATGCAGGAGTAAAAAATGGTCAATTTTACGGAGGAAGATACTTAATCTATAACGATATCCGCGGAGAGGACTTTATTGTAAACAAACCAAACGGGGTAACAGGTTTAGATACCTGGAGGTTCAATTTAACTTCGAACACCAATGAGGTTGTTAATTTATGGGGTGCAGTTTATGCTGCGATAAACAGGGCTAACCTGGTTCTCGAAGGCGTAAATGCCAATTCATCTTTACTTACCCCTGCATTAGCAAAACAATATGTTGCTGAAGCCAAATTTTTGCGTGCCCTATGCTATTATAGCCTATTGCAGTTATATGCTAAACCTTATATAACCGATGCCGGTGCTAGTTTGGGCGTGCCGCTGAGACTTAGAGGCGAAAAGGATTTAACAGGTAACGATTTAAAAAGAAGTACAGTAGCAGAAGTTTATACCCAAATTTTAAAAGACTTAAACGAGGCCGAGCCCGATTTAGCTTTAACTTTAACTGCAACTAGGGCATCAAGAAATACCGCAATTGCATTTAAAACCCGGGTATACCTCTCAATGGGCAATTTGCCCGCTGTAGTAACTGAAGCAAATAAGATTGTGAGTGCAACAGCTCCATTTCAAGCTACAACGGGTGCTCCTTTGAAGTTAGAAAGTAATGTTTCTACGCTTTTTGGCGGAACTTATACTGGTAATGCAACGGCTACTGAAGTTGCATTAACTTTGCCTATGGCCGATCTTGATGCTCCTGGCACACAAAATCAATTGGCATATTACTATAATGTTACTCCGAATGGAGCAGGTGGTAATGAAGAGTTTTTCTTAAACCCTACCGGGATTTTTAGTAATGCAGCTTTTGCAGCCGCTTCAACTGATGCTAGAAAAAGTTTAACAACAGTTTCGGGCGCTAATACCTATTTAACCAAGTTTAAGAGACCATCTCCATATACAGATTATGTTCCTGTAATTAGATATGCTGAGGTTTTATTAAACTTAGCAGAAGCTACGGTGGTAACCGATCCTGTAAGATCTATCGCATTGCTAACTGCGGTTAGGCAACGTGCTAATCCTGGGTATGTTTTTCCTGCAGCAGATTTATTACCTGCGAATCTTAAAAATACTATTCTTACCGAAAGAAGAATAGAGTTATTAGGCGAGGGATTAAGATCTCCAGACGTAATGCGATTAGGAGCGGGCTTCGTTGCAAAAAGTGGATCTCAAGGTACTGCTCCTGCAATTCCATTTAATACTGCAGGTTATGTTTGGCCAATATCGGCTAATGAAGTTCAAAACAATAAATTAATTGTTCAGAATTAATTTTATGCCTTGATAAGAAAGCCCGTCGAACTTCTTCGGCGGGCTTTCTTATTTTATCTAATAATCGTTTATTTCTTATCCACACTATATCTACCCGGATCAATAAAAATCAATCTAAAAAAAAAACAATGCCTCTAATTCTTTACCTGGCTGGTATCTTTTTATACCCATCTAAATAATAGCAATCATTTCTTTAAAACTAGACTCTAACTTATAAAGGTAACCTATTTGTTATAAGTACTTTGACATTGTCAATGGCTAAAGATTTAAAGCTTGTAAAATTTGCATTACAGAATACTAAATCATATCTTGGATTATTATTAACTAAACTAAATTATTTTTTATGAAAAAACTTCTACAAAGTTTGTTCATATTGCTATTTATTGCCACCTCAGCAATAGCGCAAGATCGAACAATCACTGGAACAGTTACGGCTCAGGAAGATGGATTACCCCTCCCTGGCGTAAGTGTAAGAATTAAAGACGCATCCAACTCTGGTGTCTCTACAAATGCGGCAGGTAAATTTTCTATTAAGGTAAGTGCCGATGCCAAAGCGTTAATTTTTTCTTCTGTAGGTTATTCTACACAAGAAGTTGCCATTAGAGGTAGCGTAGTAAACGCATCTTTAGAAACAGATTCCAAATCTTTATCTGAAGTAATTGTTACTGCATTAGGGCAAAAACGCGAAACCAAATCATTAGGTTATGCGACTACTACAGTTAAGAACAGCGATTTAACAGCTGGTCGTTCAACCAATGTGGTTAACGCACTCGCCGGTAAAGTTGCTGGTGTAAAAATCCTATCAACAGGTGGTGCAACTGGTGCATCATCAAACATTAATATCAGGCAAGCCACAACCTTTACGGGATCGAACCAACCGTTATGGGTACTGGATGGCATTCCTATAGATAATGGTGGGGGTGCGCAAGGTGTTAATACTGGTAGTACAAACTCAAACAGAGGTATTGATCTAAATCAGGATGACATCGAATCTGTAACCATTTTAAAAGGACCTGCTGCTGCAGTACTGTATGGTTCAAGAGCCGTTGCTGGAGCTGTTATTGTAACCACTAAAAAAGGAAACAAAGGCCAAACTGGGCGAGTGGAGTTAAGCAGTAACTACAACTACATAGAAGTTAATCGTTTGCCAGATTATCAGAACGAATACTCGCAAGGAACCAATGGTCTATACGATTCTTTTTCTCAAATGTCGTGGGGAGCTAAGATAACCGGGCAAACAGTGACCAATTACCTCGGTAACCCTGAAACCCTTACCGCTTATCCAGATAATGTTAAGGATATATTTAAAGGAGGTTATAACTTGCAGAATAACGTGACGTTTTCTGGTGGAACCGATAAAACAGCTTATTACTTTAACTACGGAAACTTTAAAGAAAACGGATATATAGACAACAATACTTTAGCAAAGAACAACTTTACTGTTAATGCCAATACAGAATTAACTAAAAGGCTTACCGTTAGTGCTTCTGTACAATATATTCGTAATAATTCTGTAGGTACACCTACAGGAAATGCAAGATCGAACCCTTTGTTTGATGGTGCTACATTACCTAGAACATATAATCTAGCAAATTATCCTTTCGAAACCCCTGCTGGTTTAAATAACATACCTACAAGCCGTGTTCCCAATGCAGGCTATACTTATTACAATATTTTAGGAACAGATAATCCGTTATGGTCTATCAAATATATCCTGTTTAAACAAAAAATAGACCGTGTAATCGGTAATGCTGGCCTTGATTATAAAATAACAGACTGGTTAAGTGCTAATTATAAAATTGGTATAGATCAATACACCAATGTATCGAAAACAATTAATGAGAAATCATCTAATAATAACCAATCAGCGAGTAGGGCTGGTTCTATTATAGATAATACAACAAACAGACGTGAAGTAAGTTCATACTTCAATTTAGTAGCCAATAAAAGATTCTTAAAAGATTTTGGCGCCAGATTTTTATTGGGTAACGAGATTAACTACAGAAGATTAGATCAGCTTCAGGTTACTGGTAATGGTATACAGGCTGCCCATAATTACAATATCTCTAATACCTTAACTTATGTTCCGTTTCAAGCGATAACAGAACAAAGTCTTGTTGGGGTATATGCCGATATTAGTTTAGATTATAAATCTTTTGCATACCTGTCGTTTACAGGACGTAGAGATGTTTCCTCAACATTTGCTCCAGATAAAAGAAGTTATTTTTATCCTAAGGTTGATGCCAGTTTCATTGCTACCGAGGCTTTCCCTGAGTTAAAGAAAAATGATATTTTAACTTATTTGAAAATCAGGGCTAACTATGCGAAAGTAGGTAGAGAAGCACCAGTTTACAGTACCGGCACCTATTTTGGTACTGCAGGCCCTTCTGATGGTTTTGGGCCAAATTTAATTTTCCCATTTAATGGCGTAAATGGGCAAACCTATTCGGATGCAGCGGGTAACATTAATATCAAACCCGAATTTACTGCGTCAAAAGAAATTGGTTTAGAAGCTAAGTTCTTAAAAGATAGATTAAGCATTGATATTGCCTACTATAGTACAAAAAGTACCGACATTATATTTTCTGTTCCAAGCGCACCATCTTCAGGCTTTGGAAGCACATTGCTAAATGCAGGAACCTTAAAAGCTCATGGAATTGAATTGTTGATTAGTGGAACGCCGATAAGATCTACAAATTTTAACTGGGATCTATCCGTAAACTTTACTAAAGGAAGAAATGAGGTTGTAGAGTTAGCGCCAGGTGTACCTTTTATCGGTAATGGTGGTTTTACAAATCCACAAGGCCGTATCGTTACCGGATATCAATATGGTACCCTGTTTGGGCAGGTATTTAAGAAACTTAACGGTAAAGATGTTGTTGATGCAAATGGTAGATTAAGCTCTGGCCAGATCAACACAACAGAATTACAGCCAATAGGCGATCCAAATCCAAAATGGACTGGTGGTGTAAATACAACATTCTCTTATAAAGGCTTATCGTTAAGCTTATTTGCAGATATTCGTTATGGCGGCGATATTTACTCTAGAACAATTACCGATTTAAGAAGATACGGTGTTGCGGCCGAAACCGGCAACAGAGATCGTTTATATGTACATAATGGCGTTTACGCAGATGGCACACCGAACAATACCTTAATTACAGCGGAGCAGTATTATGGCGATTTATATTCAGCAGCAGCGCAAGAATATGCCGTTTTTGATGGTTCTTGGATCAGATTACGTGAAGCCACGTTATCTTATCGTATCCCTGGCAAATTGTTAACCAAACTTAAATTTATAAAAGGAATTAATGTTGGGCTAACGGGAAGAAATCTTTTGATGTATGCGCCTAATTTTCCTCACTTAGATCCAGAGAATAACCTTTTAGGTGTTGGTAATGGACAAGGTATAGAGTATAATGGCCAGCCTCAAACTAGAACGTATGGTGGATTTTTAAAATTATCATTTTAGTATTAGGAGAGTTTAAATATGAAAATTAATATAAAAGAAATAGTTTTTGGATTGGCGTTAGCCATGATAGGACTGAGCTCGTGCAAGAAATTTGTAGACATTAATGATGATCCTACACGATTAAAAGATCCAGACGCAAGTTTGGTTTTACCTGCAGCACAAGGTAGAGTGGGCTTTACAATGGGGTCTGATATTCATCGGTTTACCTCTTTATGGGTGCAACAATTTGCTGCACAGGGTGGTGGCGCCGCCCAACCTACTCAATATGATAAATATGCAGTAGGTGAAAGCGATATCAATAATACCTGGGGTGCTACTTTTGCAGGAACATTGGCAGATTTGCAGAAAGTGATCGAAAAAACCAAAGCAACAAGCCCTAAATATGCTGGTGTTGCCGAGCTGGTAAAAGCCTATGTTTATCAAACGCATGTTGATGCTTATGGAGATCTTCCATATTCAGAAGCCATTGGTTACGAAACAAACTTAAAACCCAAATTCGATGGCTCTTCTACCATTTATGATAATTTGTTTGGCTTAATTGACGAAGGTATTGCTGATATTAAAAAAGCATCTTTGTTGACACCAACCACCGATGATTTATTTTATGGTGGCGATATGGATAAATGGGAGCGTTTTGGTAATGCATTGAAATTGCGGATGTATATTCATTATTTCTCTACAAATGCTACAGCTGCTGATGCAACTAAGGCCAAAACAGGAATATTAGCTATTCTTGCTGCCAACAAGTTGTTAAGAACAAATGCTGATAATTTTCAAATGCGGTTTTTAACTTCAGCCAATCAGACCAACCCTATTCACCAATTCGAAGGATCAAGGCCAAACCAGTTTTTTCCAAGTAAAACATTGGTGGATATCATGAATGCAAAGAGCGATAGCAGAAGAAATTCATTTTTCACTTTACAAGGTGGAGTTTATGTGGGTGCCACAAATGGCAATGGTGATGTAGTGGTAAGTACTGCGTTCTCCCGAATGAGCACTTATATAAGAGGAAAGCTAGCTGCAGGCGCATATTCTGGTGAGGCGCCTATAAGAATGTTAACTTTTGCTGAGCAAAATCAAATATTAGCAGAATATTATGCCAGAACCAATGGCGGAAGCGATTTGGTTACCGCAGATACTTATTATAAAGCAGGTATAACCGCCTCGTTTGCTTCTGCCGTGGAATTTTCGGATGCTGCAGAAGCTACAGCAGTAAATAGCGGTTTAGCTACTTATCTGGCTTCAGCCAATGGAACCGTAATTACAGGTAATGCACTCCAAAAAATTATTGAAGAAAAATTTGTATCTAACTTTGGGGTGGCTATAGAACCATGGACCGATTGGAGAAGAACAGGTTTTCCTTCACTCTCACCAGTGTCTCCTGCAACAGCCATTCCGCGTATATTACCGTACTCATTTAACGAAAGAAGTTACAATCCTAACACACCGGCCCGACCTTCAGTATTTGTAAAATCTGTATTTTGGGATAAATAATTATAACTATGAAAAGAATTTTAATCATATTATTTGCATCAATTTTAGGCTTGGCCTCATGCAAAAAAGATCCAAAGCAACCTGAAACAGTTGATACAGCCGCTACCATTACTTTTGATGGTAACTTAAATACGGTATCGGGCACATATTCAAGTTATGTTAGTACTACACCCCCTCTGATAAAAGGAACGGGGACTGTAAAAATTGTAATTACTTATAGTGGAGATGTAAAAACACTTTTGTTTACTACGCCAACAGGTACAGTGGTTAACAATCTGGGCACGGCTACAGTAAGTGGTGGTTCTTACACCTTTACTAAACTGGTAAAAGATTTACGTGGTGCGGCTGATGCTCCACTCCCAACCTCTGGTACAAGTGGGGCAGTTGTTTTAACCGTTACGGCCACCCTTGGTAATGGACAGACAGTAAAACGCTTTTTTACCATTAACATTACCGGATAATTTGTTAAAAAGAAAGGCTTGGAAATTTTCCAGGCCTTTCTTTTTAAACTGAAGGAATTTAAGCTTATTTCTTATCCACACTATATTTCCCCGGGCCAATAAAAATCAATCCGAAAAAAACAATGCCCAATTCAATCGCATGGCTGGCACCTTGTAATCCATCTCCTTTGCCAAAATGAACCAGTGCCGCTATAATCATCGTAAAGATTAATAAGATTAGCGCCGGACGGAAAAACAATCCCACAATTAAAAGGAAACCACCAAAGGTTTCGGTAGCGGCGGCCATAAAGCCCCAAAATATAGGTAAAAAGTCTATGCCTATTACTTTCATACTTCCTCCTAAACCAGTCCAGCCGGTTGGGCCGCCCGCAAGTTTCGGGAAACCATGAATAATAAACATTGCGCCTAAACCAATACGTAGCAGCAACAAGCCTGTATTGCGGTATTTTCCTAAATTATCTAAAATCGCCATCTTATAAATATTTAAATTGAACATTGTTTGTTTCTACTTTTAAGTTCACCTCAGCACCTAAAACCATACTGAGGTTATTATCAATATGTCCCGTTGGGAAATTAAAGCAGACCGGAAAATCATAGTCCTTAACAATATCCCAAATTACTTCATCAGCCGTTTGCCCGAAAGAAATCTTTTCTTCTTCAATTTCATTAAAAGCACCGATAATTAGACCCTTTAAGGCTTTTAGCTTACCCGCCCTTTTCAGCATACGCAACATGCGGTCTATGCCGTATTCTTGCTCGCCAACGTCTTCCAAAAAGAGAATTTTATCTGTAAAATCCATTTCCGAAACCGAGCCCTGTACCATGGTAAGCAAACTTAAATTGCCACCAATCAAAACCCCGGTCGACTCTCCTGCCCGATTTTTAAACGCGCTTTGATAAGAATAGGTCTGTTTTTCGCCAAATAAAGCCTTCTGTAAAGAAAGTAAAGCATCTGCTGTAGATTCATCAAATGTATAGGGCATTTGTGCGTGCATGCACTGTGTATTACATTGTGCAATAAGGTGCGAGAGCAGAACGGTAATATCGCTGAAACCTACAAACCATTTAGGGTTCTTGTTAAATTCCGTAAAGTTCAGGTCATCAATAATCCTGATGGTACCATAACCACCACGACCCGAAATAATCGCTTTTATGGATGGATCATCTAAAAAACGCTGAATGTCTTTAGTTCTTAAAGCATCGGTTCCTGCAAACTGGTGGTGACTGGCGTATACACTTTCGCCAATAATAACCTCCAAACCCCAGCTTTCCAATCGTGCTATGGCATGGTCTATAGGTTTGGGTAATTTCTTTGCCGGACATACCAGGGCAATCTTATCTCCTTTTTTTAAATACGGGGGCTGCTTAATCATCTTCAAAACACTTATCTTTGCCAAATTAATAAAAATTGTTTTGGATAATAGTAAAATAAAAAGATATACCGTAACTGCAGCGCTTCCATATACCAATGGACCGGTTCATATTGGGCACCTGGCTGGTGTTTACATCCCTGCAGATATTTATGCCCGTTATTTAAGGTCGAATAAACGCGATGTAAAGTTCATCTGTGGATCTGACGAAAATGGTGTGCCCATTACTTTAAAAGCCAAAAGAGAAGGAATTACCCCTCAAGAGGTGGTTGATAAGTACCATAAGATTATTGGCGATTCCTTTAAAGAGTTTGGTGTATCTTTCGATATCTATCACCGTACCTCATCGCTTACCCATCACCAAACGGCTGCCGATTTCTTCGAAACCCTTTACGATAAAGGTGTTTTTACAGAAGAGGTTACCGAACAATATTACGATGCCACTGCAAAACAATTTTTAGCCGATCGTTACATTACCGGTACCTGCCCTAAATGCGGTAACGAAAATGCTTATGGCGATCAGTGCGAAAACTGCGGTTCTACACTTAATGCAACCGATTTAATCAATCCAAAATCGACCCTATCAGGCGATAAACCAATTTTAAAGGAAACTAAAAACTGGTTCCTGCCTCTTGATAAATATGAAGACCGTTTAAGGACTTATATCGAAAGCCATAAAGAATGGCGCCCCAATGTTTACGGCCAATGCCAAAGTTGGTTAAATGCTGGCTTACAGCCAAGGGCAATGACCAGAGATTTAGATTGGGGTGTGCGTGTTCCGCTTCGCGATGCTGAAGGTAAAGTGCTTTATGTGTGGTTCGATGCCCCTATCGGATATATTTCTGCAACCAAAGAGCTCTGTAACTATGCTAAACTCGATGTGTGGAATCCTAAAGCCGAAGAATATTACATCAGCAGTTTCGAAAATGATAAATGTGGTTGGGAAGAATACTGGAAAAGCGACGAAACCAAACTGGTTCATTTTATCGGTAAAGATAACATCGTTTTCCATTGCATTATTTTTCCTGCAATGTTAATGGCACATGGCGAATATACCTTGGCTGATAATGTGCCGGCAAACGAATTCTTAAACTTAGAAGGACAAAAAATATCGACTTCTAAAAATTGGGCAGTTTGGTTAAACGAGTATTTAAGAGAGTTTGAAGGGAAACAAGATGTATTGCGCTATGTATTAACAGCAACAGCCCCTGAGACTAAGGATAACGATTTTACCTGGAAAGATTTTCAGGCAAGAAACAACAACGAACTGGTAGCTATACTCGGGAATTTTGTAAACCGCGTAGTAGTGCTTACGCATAAATACTTTGGTGGTTCGGTACCAACCTGTATGGAAATTGCTGAGGTAGATCAAGCTGTGATTGATGAATTGGCGGGTTACCCAGCTAAAATCTCTGCATCTATAGAAAATTACCGCTTTAGAGAGGCGCTATCAGAAGTAATGAACGTTGCCCGTTTAGGGAATAAATACCTGGCCGAAACCGAGCCCTGGAAACTGATTAAAACCGACGAAGACCGCGTAAGAACAATCTTGCATATTGCACTTCAAATAGCGGCCAATATCCAGATCCTGATCGAACCTTTCTTGCCATTTACAGCCGAAAAGTTAATGAAGATGCTCAAAAATGGCGGTCATGATTGGGATGATGCGGGTACGGTGAACCTGTTAAAACGTGGTCACGATATTGGAGAAGCTGTGTTATTGTTTGATAAAATTGAAGATGCCGAGATCGACTTCCAGATCGAGAAACTCAACCAAAGCAAGGCCAGTAATGCGGCAAATAATGTAGTTGCTGTTCCGGCAAAAGAAAATATCCAGTTTGACGATTTCTCGGCAATGGATATCCGCGTAGCCACTATTGTAGCCGCAGAAAAGGTAGAGAAAACCAAAAAACTGTTAAAGTTAACGGTAAATACAGGTATTGATGAAAGAACTGTGGTTTCTGGTATTGCCGAATATTATAAACCCGAAGATATTGTAGGCAAACAGGTAAGTATGATTGTTAACCTGGCACCTAGAGAAATTAAAGGGATTTTATCGCAAGGCATGATTTTAATGGCCGAAAATGCCGAAGGTAAACTCACTTTTGTGGCACCTGTAGAAAAGTTCCAAGAGGGTAGTGTAATTAGATAGTGTTTACCTGCATTAAAATACAAAGCCATTTGATTAATTTTTCAAATGGCTTTTTTTACATATCCCGATGCAACAAACCTAATGAGCATCTGTTATAACTAATTTTTGATGTTTTTAAAGGCAATTTCCTTTATATAAATGCTTGTTAAAATGAATTCTCTTGCGAGAAAACTTTTGTTATATTTGCGCAACAAATGGTCCCGTAGTTCAACGGATAGAATAGAAGTTTCCTAAACTTTAGATATGAGTTCGATTCTCGTCGGGACCACTTCATTAGATTCAAACCAGAACATTGTCGCGCAAATCGTTGATTTTCAAGACTTTGTTTTGGTTTTTATAACACATTAAGACTCGTTTTCGACCATTCTGAATGGTTAATTTTAGTGAGTCGAAAACTGACTATTTTTTGTAAAGCCCTGTAGATCAGTGTATTGATTTAAATATCAAAACCAGAATTATTCCTAAATGTTCGGGTGCTGGATTATTTTGTAAGATATTGATTTACAGCTCGTTCGACTAACGAACATCTTGATGACTCACTGGCTCAAATGTACATTTGTTTAATTTTAAATGTATCATTATGAGTTACAATTTTCATCTTTTATTCTATTTGAAAAGACCAAAAAATTTTATCAAGGGCGAGATGATGCCCATCTATTTACGGATTACTGTGAAGGGAAAGCATTCGGAATATTCTGTCGGCAGAGAAATTATTCCCAGCTTCTGGTCGGCACTTAAAGGGAAGGGCACCGGCTTGCGCGAGGAGATCCGGGAACTTAATGATTATCTGGATACGTTAGCCTCAAAAGTTCGACGGTTTCATGCCACTCTTGTGGAAAAGGATGATGAGGTGACCGCGGTGATCTTAAGGGATCATCTTACCGGAAAGAATTCGTCTAACCATAGCCTGCTGAGAGTTTATCAGAAGCACAATGATAATATGGAAAAACTGATTGGTAAAGGATACAGTTATAGTACATTTCAAACCTATCAAAGTTCCATCAGACATGTTAAATAATTTATTCAGCTCAAATATGAGGTTCAGGATATTAACATCAAAAAGGTGGATTTTAAATTTATCACCGATTATGAATTATTCCTTAGGATAGAGCGAGGAAATAATGCAATGTCTGCTCGGAAATATATTGTTCACCTGAAAAAAATCATGCTGTATTGCTTGGGTGCCGGGTGGATAGTCGGGAATCCGTTTTTAAATTATCGCAATACTGCTAAAGCTAAGGACTTTTCTAAATATGGAAGAGTTGGATAGGATCAAAAACAGGGAATTTCCTCTTGAGCGCTTAAACATTGTTCGAGACATTTTTATTTTCAGTTGTTACACAGGCCTTTCTTATATTGATGTGAAGCAGCTTCGGTTGGATCAGATTACAAAAGGTGATGACGGTAATTTATGGATATTCATCAAACGGCAGAAAACGGAAATACCCTGTCACATCCCTCTGTTGGATGAGGCGAAAGTAATTCTTGATCGGTATAAAAATCATAGGATATGCCGATGGAGAAAAGTGGCGTTGCCAGTGCTCACCAACCAGAGGATGAATGGGTACCTGAAAGAGATCGCAGATCTTTGTACCATCACTAAAGTGCTTACTTATCATCTTGCCAGGCATACTTTTGCAACCACTATTACGCTTTCCAATGGTGTTCCAATTGAGACCGTATCCCAAATGCTTGGGCACAATAGCTTGAAAACAACTCAGCATTATGCGAAGGTTATCGATACGAAAGTTAGTACTGAGATGTCTGCATTACAGGAAAAACTCTTGGAGCGCAATAAGGAAGAAGAAGAGGATGCTGGTGATATGAAAGTTATGAAACTATTTAGGTAAATTGATATTAGTTAATACACACATTTGCTGTTTTATGAAGAGCTTTTCCACTGATTTCGCCACATAATAATAAGTTGGATCGTTGTAATATATTTAAGGTCAAAGAGTGAGATAATCTTAAAATGGATAGTAATTTAAGGTTAGCTCGCTTTTCTTGTATTATTTAAGGCTAGCTTAGTTTGTATATGGGCTTATGTAACTAATACTTATATAAACGTATATGTTTAAGTTATGAAAAAAATAAAAACATATATATTTTAAACATTAATTAGACTTAAATATTGAGCCTAATTAATGGTAATTCCCTTATCATAAAAGGATATGCTATATCAGTAATCCCCTAAAATAAAACTAACTTTATCCTATGAAAGATTTACCCAATTCAGTTGTAGACAGGAAGAATATTTTGAATAATAGCGCTGCTCTTAGAGAATTATACGGTAGCCTGGATTTTGAAGGCGTGCTTTTCGAGCAGAAGTACCGTTATACCAAGCAGCAGATAGCTAATTATTTCCATGTTGATATTCGTACAATCAACAGGTTATTGGAAGTAAACAGAATGGAGCTGGAACAAAGCGGACAAGAGGTATTTGCTGGTGTAAGGCTGAAACAATTCAAAGATTTAGTTTCACAACTGAAGGACATCAATGTCCCTCAGTTGATGGATGATGAAGAAAATGAGTTAGTTGGGGCTCGTGCAACTAGTTTGAACGTTTTTACATTCAAAGCATTTTTGAATGTCGCAATGCTACTACAGGGATCTGAAAAGGCAAAGCAGGTTCGTGGTGCGATTCTGGATATTGTAATTGATGTCCTTAACAAAAAATTAGGTGGTACAACCAAATTTGTAAATCAACGGGAGGAATCATACGTTCCCGCTGCACTCCGTGAGTTTAACTATAGGCAGGAATTTACAAATGCTTTAGACAATTACATAGGTGATTATACATTCAAATATTCACAATTAACCGATAAAATTTACTTGTGTATTTTCAAAGAAAATGCAAAAGAGTATCGACAAATCCTGAAACTAAGTAATAGTGAAAGTGTCCGTTCAACAATGTATTCTGAGGTTCTTGATTTGATTTCAGCTTATGAAAATGGATTTGCAGACTTGTTAAGAAAGGAATTTGAAAAAAAAGGTGAAAAGTTAAGACTTTCCGAGGCGAACAAATTATTTAAGGACTTTGAAAGCACAACAGATATGGCTTTTCAACCATTAAAGGAAAAGGCTAGAAGTTTGATGGCTAGTAGAGATATGGCTTTTAGAGATGCACTTCATGAGCAATTGAATGAATACATATCAGCAGTCAGTCCGGAGGATTTTGAGAAATTTTTAGGCGAAAAAAGTAAGTCGCTAGAAGAAAGGCTAACAGAAAATATGGATGTATTTATTCGTTTAAAAGACAAATAGACATGGGGTTATTTTACTTTGATCTTAGCCATGCTGTTAAGGAACACGATTTTATCATTGAAAAAAGTGGTGGTAGGCATGGTTATAAAGATTTGGGCTTGATGGATAGTGTCTTGGAACATATGACCAATGATATTTATTATCCGGAAATTCATGATAAAGCGGTTTATCTGTGTTTTTCAATCATAAAAAATCATGCTTTTGTTGATGGAAATAAACGTTCCTCTATTGTGCTAACTAGTTATTTCTTGGAAATTAACGGCCTAGATTATTGTATAACCAAATTTATAAGGGAAATGGAAAACTATGCGGTATATGTCGCCGCAAATTTTATTTCAAAGGAATTGTTGTATGCTATAATCAGTTCTATAATTTACGAGCATGATTACCAGGAGGAACTAAAGGTAGAAATAGCACTAGCATTGGCTAATCAACTTCCAGATGATGAAAATTCTGAGGAAGATGCTGATGACGATTTATTTTAATCAGTAAAGAGTTTAGTCCAATAACCGATGGATAATATGCTTTTTGGGATAAATTTTGCTTCAGCATGACATTATTGGGACAGCAAGATGGAGTAGACCACGCCAGCGGCATCAGTTATCTCGATCTTGAAGAATTCAATTCATCAATCGTCACGGTGCTAATCCTCAATAGGATCTAGAGCAACTCTGGAGAAGTATAGTTTTCAATATATGTATATCCAATACTGATGATCATTTGAGGAACCATGGTTTCTTATTAAGCGATCAAGGATGGATTTTGTCGCCCATCTTGATGTTAATCATTGTAGATATCATATATGGTGTCTTTAGTCTAAGATATTTTTAATTCGCGAATCGCGAATATCCTTGTTGCACGAATATGAACCTCTTTATATGACGACGGAAGAATAGGTGTTAATATTTCTAGGGGAACAGCGGCAAACTATAGAGCGGAATATCCACTGTTACCGTTCCTGCTGTTTCTTCCTATTGCATCTATATTTCTTATTTGACTGGGATTCGGAAATGTTAACTTTTTCCACTTTCTGCCGTTCCTCGCGTACTTTTTCTATGTTTTCTTATTTGACTGGATTTATGACCACTTCAGATTCAGACCAGAACATTGCTTATTAGTTTAACATTTCACCCTATTAAATGGACAGAGAGGAGCTTGTTCTAAGAGCATGGTACAAAGCCAAGTCACAATGGATGATTTATTCTTGCCTTAGCAAGATATTTAATGAACTACTTGGTTTTTAATTTACTTGTGCCTTTTAAACCGACTAAGAGTTTTATGTCCTGAAGTTTTCTCCCAAATTCATCATCCTCAGCCAGCTTGAGAAAATCATCTTGTAGGTTCATTGTGCGGAGCACATTAAAATAAGCACCGATTGAAACATTAGGACTTCCCTTTTCAATACTTGTTATGGTATTGCGATTTACGTTAGCCCTTTCTGCCATCTGCAAAATGGTAAGACCCCTGCGCTTTCGAGCAAGCTTAATGTTTTCTCCAAGAATCTCCATGATTTTTTTATGTTTTGGAAATAATGCTGGTTTTTTAGATTTCATGCTTAATATTCTGTGCGTTTATAACAAATATGCACAAAATACTAAGCAAAATAAGCCAAGTGTGGCACAATCATTTATGGCTATTGACTATGTTTTCCATTACTTGAAAAAGAGGAGTCATCGCTGATATGCTAAAATATGCACAATCCAGTTTATTTGGCAGTTTTTCACCAAACACTTACAACAATGAGAATAATATTTATTCGAAAAAATAAGTTTGGCGAAATTGGGGTCAATTTGGTTTAGTTCTAACATATTTATACCATTATGAATATAAAACGCGCTAAAAAAACTAATATACCTTATAGGGTATAAATTGGCGCATTGAAGTGTTGCTTATACCCTATAGGGTATAGTATAATGTGTTCAAGAAATCAAGCTGTTCATGATACGTGAACAGACTAATAAAATGAACATTACCACATTTTTTAAAAGCCAAAACATAGGTATAGATACAAACGCTCGATTTATTCAAATCTGGCTATTGAATTCGTAACGGTTCGTCTAGAAATTACAGGCGTTGGTCTAGTGGTTATTAGTGCTGGTATAATACAGGGTTTTTGCCTGCAACGTTTGATGTATGGCTGCGTCTTAATAACAAACAATAGCAAAAACCTAAAATATATGAAAACCTTAGCAAAAACAATATTCGCAGCAGCATTAACAGCAGTAGTATTAACTTCATCAATGGTGGCAACTTTTGCCGCTGAGCCAATTAAAGCAGAAACAAAAACTTCTTCATTATCAAAATTCAACAGGATCTGGGTAAGCGGGAACGTTAAAGTCATCTTAACCCAAGGTGACAAACAAAATATAGAGGGTGCGAGCAACTATGATGCTGCAAAAACCTCAGTATCAACTGATGGAAAAACCTTATTTATCAATTCTTTGGAAACAAGTCAGGTAACACTTAATATTACCGTAAAAGATTTGGAAAGAATTGAAGCTTATGGTCAATCGGTTGTGGTTACCAGCAATAATTTCGATGTAAAATACCTACAGTTATTTTTAGGACAAAGTGCTACAGCTAAGATCAAAACTACAGCAGGCAGTTTATATACTATCGTTAAGGATGATGCGGTGTTAAAATTAAACGGTACCGCTGATCAAAGTACAATGATCGCAAGCAACATGAAAAATGTAAAGTTAGCTGACTTTGCCAGTCTTAAATCAGAATCATATGCTTCTGAGGCGATCATGGAAGCGGAGCAGAATGCAATGGTTTTAGCAAAATAGAAACTTCTTTAAGATCAATTAGAGCTGTCTGTTTGGGCAGCTTTTTTTTGAAATGCTATTAATAACTAATCCCAACCTGATCAATAAATTTTTCCCATAACTCTTCGGCTATTTCTTTTGCGCCTAATACCCTTGCATCTGAAGAGCCAAACATGCTGCGCTGAGTCCACACAAGTTCATAATCGGTTTTTTCAATATTAAAAACATTTTCCAACTGAATCACGTTTTGAGAAACTTTTTCCGAAAAAGAGTAATTGAGACCTGAACGGCGGAAGTGGCTTTCACTTGGAATCTGCACTGTCATATAACCTTTGCTATCCACCTTCCTCCTATTAGTTATAAGACAGGTAAAAGATTTTTTATCATTGTGCAGGATTCTAGCCTGAATATCTTCGAGGGTATTGATTTCTGATAATGATTCCTCAAAATATCTTCTGATTATTTCAAAGGTATTTTCCCTAAAATCTATTATATCAACTTCTGTAAAATCCTGTTTTACCTTGTAAGCCTTTTTAGTTTTTTCTGCAATAAGGCTAGAACCGCCATTAGGATCTACTTTCTTCAAAACTTTTTCAGAGTTAAGTAATCGCCTTAACTCCTGAACGATATTCAAATATGCTGTATTCTCATTTACCCAATCAGAAATAGGTTTACCATCGGTAGGTATTGCTTTCATTTCGCCGAACGGTGATGCATGCCAATCACATGGCTGTGCAATCACGGGAACGATAATCAAATCCCCGTTTTCTTTACGTTTTAGTGCATGCTTGAACTCGATCTGATAACAATAGTTTGAATATAAATAATCGGGGCTCACAATAGCGATGAAAATTTCTGCCTCATCGAGCTTCTCTTTGATGTCTGCGTTCAAATTGCCACCGGCCAAGATTTCCCTATCAAACCAAGCAGAAACTTTACCCTCTTCCCTTAAAATCGCCATGTGTTTATGTAGTTGCTCCAACACACGATTATCGATATGGCTATATGATATGAATAATTTTGACATAATTACAAGTTTATAAGAATTGACAATATAAAAAATTAGTAACCCATACAAGAATAGTGTTCTATAATTAATGGATAATAAAAAACCAATTGATGAATTTTGTAGTTCATCTTATTTCAGTGAAATCTCCGATATATACTCCCCTAGCAACCAATTACTCATATTCATGATCTGCACCCCAGCCTCTTCATTTCTTTCTGTTACTGGAATACCGTTAATGAAACAAAGATAATAGCTTCAGCTTTACTAAAAGCTCTGAAAAAGTACTGGATTTCAAAGTATTTACGAAGCGCTGGGAACGCTATACCAGCAGAATTCCGAAATAAAAACATATAGTTTTACCTCACCTTTCCTATCCGGCACTATGCATTTTGGGAATGGTGGCAGTATATTATGCAGAATGCTTTAATCGTACCTGCTTTGAAAAGTGAGATTAAAGGGCTCAAATTTTGAGCTCTTTACCAAATAATAGGTATTGTTTAAGTAGATGCTTATTTATAATTTTAATAAACCATAAACGCTTTTACTCAATCAAACATTCTTGCCCTAACTATACACGTCCTAATAGCTTTTGGCAGGATGTTACCATTTGATATAGATATTAACATATGACATAAACTAACATTGTAATGAAAACAAACATCTTATTGGCACTTTCATGCATGCTTTTGTTAACACATAAGAGCATTGCGCAAACTGGCATACTGGCCAACCCAAAAAATCAAAACTTAGTACTCAAAAAAGTTCAGGATCAGGAGTTACTCGTTCCTTTGGAAATTGATTTTGTAAACGCTTCACCAAACCCCATACAAGCGACCATACAAATCATGATAGACAATAATGCCCCTGAGCAAATTTCTAGATTAGTACCAAATGATTTTTCGAATACAACTATCATCAACAATAATCAAATTCTTTCAATAAAATCAGCTGAATCGGTTAAAGCACCCAGTCTATTTTATCTTAGAATCGCAAAAGCAGTTGACCTAAAAACGGATAAAAATCTTACCCTAAGAATTTTGGATGGCAGTATCGAAATATCGACCATCAACATATCCCTTCAACCAGGTACATTAACCTACACCCAGACACGGTATTTTGATATAAATGCAGTGCCCAATGTAAAGTTAACAAGCGTAGTGAAAGTAGAATCAGCAGAAAACGTACTAACTGTTTCGGGGTTTCAGGACATCACTGAAAATGGTTACACCTCCTCGGTTTATGTCAAAAGAAACATAGCACTTAAAAAAAATGAGGCCTTCGTATTGAGCGAATGGAGCTTTTTTAAAGGGAAAAATCTTTCTTCCATACCCATTTCACTTACCACTATCCCATTTAAAATCCGGCCAGCTATAGTCGTTAACAGTTCTGAAAACAAGACCAATGAAATAAATAGTGTTGCCAGTACAGGTATTACCAACGTTGGGTTTAACGTTGACATCTTTAAATACCAGAGGGATCACTACTTCTCTAATGCGAAAAAAACAGCCCATAAATTTAGTATCGGATTCTGGGCAGCTCCTTCCGTTGAGGAACTATCCCCCGCAACCACTAACAACTTCCTGACAGAGGGCACTTCTAAGCAACTTTTTGTTTCTACTGCATTAACCTTCTCTTACTCTTTTAATGACCTATCCTTTGTCTTTACCCCTATAGCCTTTGATTATGGTACGACTACCCTGGGTAAAAATTGGATTTACAATAAGCAGCGTTGGTGGGGATTTGGATTGGGTATCACACCTAAAATCTTCTCGAGCCTCTTAAATAAATAATACCAAAACATAGAATCAAAAAGCCATAAAAAATAGTAATATGAGTATTAATATAAAAGCTGTGAATGTAGGTGACGGTGATTGCCTGATCATTACACTAAAAAAGGAACAGGAAACCCGCGTTATCATGATTGATGGTGGAGATCAGGGAAATGAGAAACGTGTACTCCAAGTACTCGCCGAGACATTAAAAGAAGCTAAGCGCGAAGCGCCCGATTTACTGGTTTGCACCCATTATGACCAGGACCACATTTGGGGTTTGATCGCCGTTTTAGACACATATGGGGATAAGATCAAAAAGTGCTGGGTGCATACACCAGATCAGGAATACGGTAAATATGTCGGCCTACTAAGCGAAGCGAAAAGCCATTATGAAAGTTTCAAGCAGGGCATGAAATCTGAAACGATACCCTTATCCTCAAATTTAGCTGATCCGGATTTTCGTGCTGAGGTGGAAGTCATCATTGAATCTTACACCCAGATGAAGCGGTTTACTCAAAAACTCGGACCTCATAGAATTATTCAGCCATTTGCGGAAAACAATATTCATCTGGATGGATTTCCAGAATTTAAGGTCATTGGGCCAACTGAAGATTTCTACAAAAGTTTCTTTAAACATTCCAAAGAATCTAACAAGCTGGTTCAACTGATTAAAGAATATATAACCATCGACGAAACCCTGATTACCGAAGACTTGCTAGAGAACAATGAACAGATATCAGTATGCGACAAACTTGGCAAGAAATCAATTCCGAAAGTGAGTAGCGTTAACATGGTCAGCATCATCATCTCTTACGAAGAAGATGGTAAGAAATATCTTTTTACAGGTGACGCTGGCATCGAGTCCTTCGAATCCATACTAGACTATCAAAACAAGCTCAAAAACTTATTTTACCTTACCGTGCCGCATCACGCCGCGCAATATAATTTTTCAAAAGCACTAATTGAACTCACCAGCCCAAAAATTGCCTTTGCCTCGGCAAAAGGTGAAATGGAACAAGATGGTAAAGTCAGGAGACCACACCCATATATCATTGGCTGCTTCAAGGAAAAAGGTATAGATGTTCACCTTACACAAAACTGTACAGATTATTTGAAACTGACAGAAGACCATAAGGTAGTATATAAAACAAAGGTTTAATTGTTATTAAAATTTATTGGGATTTAGGGAATACCTATATTTGGTTAAATATACGCTCATGGATGTTTACAGTGCTTTTTCTCAAATTGAAAGTTTTGGGATTTCGTTCCTAGACCTATATCATATAAGGATGAAGATGTTGAAGGTCAACCGACGACTCATCACCTCTTCCCGTGATAGCTTATACCAAAACTAAATAAAAACTAAATAAAATTTTTTCTTAATAGATGGCTAAAGTATCTACCTGTCCATATTCTGATCTTTTTCAACGTTATCCGCGAATTGGTATTCCGGAATACCAACGGCCCTATCGCTGGGATGAGCAGAAAGCGACCGACCTTCTGAATGACTTCAATGAGTTCTTCCTGAATGATCAGAATAAAGCACAAGAGTATTATATGGGTAGTATCCTTTTCTTTAAGAATGTCGAATCTGATGTTTATGAGGTCATTGATGGTCAACAGCGACTGACAACCTTAATTTTACTGGAAGTTGCCTTGACCGGTCATCTAATGCCCGAAAAACAGTTGAAATACAATAGCCACACATCATTTCTCAATATTAAAAAAATAAGAACTTATTTTGAGGGAAGGAAAGAATTACTGCTGAAATTACAGGAACACAATTTCCTGAAAAGACTTTGTTTAACCATTGTAGTTAGCGACAATGAGGATAACGCATTCGCGTTTTTTGAGAGCAACAACAACAGGGGCGTAAGTCTGAGTGCAGATGACTACCTTAAAGCATACCATTTGCGTGCAGTTTCCTCAGAATACCTACAGGAAGATCTTGCAGAGGAGTGGGAGCGAAAAACATTCAACGCACAACGTATAAATGATGCAGAAACAGGCCTGATACACCTTTTCTACAATATACTTTATCGCTCAAGGAGCTGGAGGGGAAAAGATACGAGACAACCTTCTAAACCCCTAGTACTGGAAACCTTTCAAAAACAGACAAAGAAATCGCTAAAACCCAATGTTTTCCCACTCTTCGCGAGTAGTCAGAACCTGAGATATAAAGAGATTGATCTCGACCAGTCGGAACCATTAGTCGAGTACCAGGAAAACAACTTAGCAAAAACAACACTGCCCTTTGCCATCAGGCAGCCGATATATAAAGGCTATCATTTTTTTCAATATGTTGATAAGTACCACGAAATATATCTGGAACTTTTAAGAAATAAATCTGATCAACACGAAGTTCATAAAATGCGGAAGTTCTATGATGATGTCTATGACAAAAATATGTCGGTTTTTCTGCGTCATTATATGCAACTCCTTTTAGTCACCTATTATGATAGGTTCTCTGATGATCAGCTTTACAAGGCTGTACAATATTTTGATTATTTCATAGGAAGCATCCGAATTGATAAATATTATGTCAGGGAGGAAGCTGTAAAAAATAGTTTGACAAAAGATATCGATCATAATTTATTGGATATAATCAGTAACGCTTACCTCCCAGATGAAATCTTCGATTTCATTACCGCCCAAAATAAAGTAATGGAAAGTTATAAGAATGAATCATTGGAAGGCAATGATGGCGTCAGGGCCCAGTATAAACAAAGGGTGTTATTGTATTACCAAAAAACCGAAACAAAATTGCATAATCGCGCCTCATGGATACAATAAAATCAGAATTGATTGATTTAAAGAAGATCATTGAAAGAGACTTACGTTTCAATGTACCGCGATACCAACGGCTTTACGTATGGGAAGAAGAACAGGTAAAAACGTTATTTACAGACATCTATACTGCATACAAGGCGAAAAAAGAAGCTTATTACATCGGGGGTATTATCATAGTACGCAATAAGTCATTAGATATATACGATCTGGTCGATGGGCAGCAACGCTTCACGACAATTTGGTTAATGGCAAATCACCTGGGAGGAGCCTTAAAAGCGTTCGTGAAATCTAAAGGTGAGTTGCGCTTAAAATTTTCCATTCGGAAAAACGTAGAACAATATTTCAATTTTCTTTCTAATGAAGAATTGGATTCAAATACTGAAGCATTTGATGATTTAGTCAGGATTTCAAAAGGCAGAAAAACCATTGAGAACTTTATTGATTCCAATCTCAATGATTTTCATGATAAAACAGCCTTTGTCGATTACATTTTAAAGAATGTAAAAATGGTTTATACTCAAGTTCCGGAATCAATGGACCTAAACAAACTTTTTGAGACACTGAATAATCGAGGAATACAACTTTCGCAACATGAAATCTTAAAAGCAAAACTGCTATCGTTTCTTCCGAATAAACAAGAGCGACATCGTTATGCGATCATATGGAATGCTTGCAGTGATATGACTAATTATTTGGAACGCTCGTTTGCATATGAAATTGGCAATAGCAGAGATATTGCGGACAGTTATAATAAGTGGAGCTATCGCCATGATTGGAAATATTTAGTTGATACTCTTAAGCACAAGAGAGTAGCCGAGAATAAGATCTTGAATCTCAGTGACATTTTAGCCAAGGATTTTGAACCTTTCAATAACAATGCTGATGGACAACCCAATGAAGATTTTTTTCATCCTAAGACCAGCGATGATGAATTCGAAAAGGTTAGAAGCATTCTCAGTTTCCCTCAGTTACTTTTGCACACGCTAAGAATTTACCTGTTTGAAAAGAAATCTCCTGATTTAAATAGAATCAATGAAAAGGAATTGCTACTCACCTTCTCTAACTACCTCTATAAAGACCTTAACGAAAAAGAAAGTCGAAAATTTATAGATGTTTTGTTGAGGGTAAGAGAAGTTTTTGACAAATACATCATTAAGTGGGTAGAAGAGGAGAAAAATGAAGAAATCCATCAAATCAAGATATTAAGTAAAGAAAATAAAATTAAAAGAGGTAAAAGATTTTACCTGAGGCGCAAAAAAAGTAACGAAACCAATGGACTAGCCCTATTGCAAAGTATGCTTTACCACTCCCAACAAAACACTACCCAATACTGGTTGACCCCATTTTTGTATCGCTTATTAAAACAGCCTACTCTCGAAGATGCCTACCAGCAACTGAAATATCTTGATAATGCGATGTTTTCAAACTCTTCAATAGAAGACGATCTGATCATCCGGTCACTAAAATGCATGGATACAATACCTGACTTCGTAGCCGACCTTAAGATATTAAGGACTAAAAAAGGAACCGGGTTTCCACATTACTGGTTTTATAAGCTAGAATTCGTACTATGGCATGAGCGGTCGATTTTTCCAAAAAATAAGCTTTGGGACGATTACAAGCTGACGGCAAGAAACTCAATTGAACACATCGCACCCCAACATCCGAGAGATATCAGGGATAAGGTTTGCGATGAGTCGCTGGATGCCTTTGGCAATCTCGTGCTTGTATCCAGAGGGATCAATTCAGAATATAGCGACTGGTCTTATCCCGTCAAACGAAGTAAATTCCAGAATAAAAAAGATAAAGGAGATCGTAATTGCCTGGAGTCGCTAAAATCAGACCTGATCTACTCAGAACATGAAATTTGGAACGATGTTCAAGCAGAATTACATCAGGATCAAATGATAAGGATTTTAGGGAACTATTTTGAAAAAACCAAGATTCAGGCTGACCGGTAAAATAACATCATTTATATTAAAATTAATATACAAAATATGACATTTGAGCAAATTCTAGAGCAGCAACATCTTTTACTACCAAAAGCTGTACCTGTAAGCAAATCGTATCGTTCATTTTTGGAAGAAATATTTGATAAATACCTCGACTTACTTTCTTCTATTTCCCCGAAAAAAGTGAAAATTCAAGGCCTATCCGCTCCCATCAACTTTGCCAGTACACTCAAAACACAAACAGATGTGGTCAATGGTATACTGGAGTCCTTGGATCTATATTATGGGGGTTCGCCATCCAAGGCATACGCCAGATTTGAGAAAATGATTAATGACAGAACAGGTAAATATAAAAAACTACTTAACATCAAAAACCTTGATGAAGGTGAAAGCTTTTACCGCTTACGCGTGAAAAAAGAGAATTTTCCACTGACAGCAAAAGAAATGTTTCACATTCCCTTCGAATTACGCGGGAAAATCTCTACTCAGCGTTATAGCATCCCGGGATTTCCATGTCTATATTTAGGAAAGACCATCTATGTCGCCTGGGAAGAATTGAAGCGTCCGAATCTTGACGAGTTTCAGGTTGTGCGGCTTCAGGCGACCAAACCATTGAAACTATTAAGTCTAACTGGTGAAGAATGGGGCAGCAATTCCTATCACAGAACACCCTATAAATATCTAATGACCTGGCCAATTATAGCTGCCTGTTCTATTAAGGTCTCCAACTATGACGATGCCTTTAAATCTGAATACATTATACCTCAACTGCTTTTGCAATGGGTAAGAAATAATAACGAACTGGTCGATGGTATTATGTATAATTCCACACATATTCCTAATAAAAAACTGACCACGGAAGGGCAATTGTATAATGTGGTACTACCGGTGAGGGAAAACAATGAGAAAGGAATATGTAGCCATCTTGCGGGGTGCTTTCAGACTACCGAAACCATATCGAAGCAATTGATTGATTATACTACCGGGGGACAGACTTTTGGATATTCAAATACGGAAAGACAAGCTATCAATAACAAAATGCCAGACCTGGAAATCATCCCTGGGCAAAAGTTTCCCTACAGTTATTCAGTATTGGGCATGATGGAACTAAAACTCGAGAATATGAGCCTAAAGAAAGTTGAATAACAGAATAGGATTTCGCACGGAATATCGAAGGCAACTATAAATCGCATAACTCCTCACTAATCAACATTCGATTTAAAAATTATGCCAAATTTTTAAATTACACTCTCAAAGCATTTTCCCGCTAATTCCCAGTCCACCAGATCAAACAATATTATTATATTTGGTGAAACGATCTCAATATGTATTACCTACTCCATGCTTCATCTGCGGTTTGATAATCGTACGAGTTCATTTCATACCATTCATTCGACCATCTGAATTAAAGGGTAAGATTTACCAAACCAAATATTATTCAACCAAAAAATCAACGCTCCAATGCCATTTACCCATACTTCAACAGATCACAATCCATTACTGAATGAAACGGAAATATTTGTGAAAGACATCGATTTGCTTGCTCAACATATTGGGCATCTCATATTAGGCAAACATCGCCACGTTGCCGAAATATTGGCTGCAAAACACAATACCCCTACTCCTTCTACAGGTGTAATGATAGATAGAGCCTTAAAACAACTTACGGTTAATAGCGCAGATCAAAGACACAGAAGGGATGGATGGTTATTTCAATACATGACCTGGATTACCATGCGGATGAATATGGTAGGTAGTACATTATGTCCTTTGCTCTTCGGTAAGTCCGGAAAAATAACACCTAATCTACCCATAATTTTCATTGACATTTACCTCATTTTTATATAAATCGGGGAGCATTTTAAATGCTAACATATTTATTTATGACCAGTGCTTTACCAGTTACCTCCTTCAAAATATAGGCACATTTTTATCTTTTTGAAATTTAGCGAAAGCCACTATCTGAAAAGACCAAAAAATTTTATCAAGGGCGAGATGATGCCCATCTATTTACGGATTACCGTGAAAGGAAAACATTCGGAATACTCTGTTGGCAGAGAAATTATTCCCAGCTTCTGGTCGGCGCTTAAAGGAAAAGGCACTGGCCTGCGCGAGGATATCCGGGAACTTAATGATTATCTGGACACGCTGGCGTCAAAAGTTCGACGGTTTCATACCACTCTTGAGAAGTTTAACTTTGACAATATCGGCCGAACTGAACTGAGAAAATGGTGGCGATGTTTTGTTGTCAATTTGCAGTTAATTACCGGATTTGAGGTAACGGTAGTATTGTTAAGAACTCTAATTCAATTTGGATTAACAACTCGGAATTTATGATTTTTTTTACTGTGACTGTGCTAATTTTCGGGTTTACAATTATATTACTTTATCCATATATTATTTGTAAGCTCAACATCAGAAGGGAAACAAAGGTTCATGATAATTTTCTCATTATGGTATAATTAATTGCCATCTGTAATTCTATAAGCCACGTCAAAAAACTGATACCATTTCGGCTCAGGGGTTGTACAGGATCTGTTTGCGGTATGTGCATAAATTTTTATATCGTCAGTGTTTGCCGCTGGCTGGCAAATCATAAATGCGTGGGTTGGTCTGACTATAGGAATTTTAAAAAAGCCATAATCCCCAATAATTGCATCTTCGATCTCAATTTCGCTAACATTTGAATATTGTTGAGAAAGCTTCTTTAGTGCAGATGTAAGTTCCTGCACCCTATAACATAATCCTTCCGTACATATCTTCAGGTTAGGTTGTTGTGCTTTGATTTCTATTCCACCGCTTTTTAAGCAGTGAGCTATAAAATGGGCACAATCGCTTAAGTTAGCCGAAGGATTATTATTGTATATACCACATACGTTATCACTAAGCGCTGCGTATTTTTTCGCATAGGCAATTGCTGCAGGATTTTTATATTTAACTGTTGATCTATCGGACTCATAGTAATTTACTTCTATTGCCGTTTTCATTTTCTTAACAGAAGATAGAGAATCAGTGATGTCCACTTCCATTTTTAATGTTTTTCTCTTTGCGCAGCTTGCGAAGAAAATACAGATGCTGATGGAAACCATGTAAAAGAATATGCGTCTCATAATTTTTATCTTTTAGTTTATTTACGGTGTAATTTCAAATGTGCTGACCAATACAATTCTATTATTTCTGTTTTCAATAAGTTCATCAAGTGATGCAGGGTTAGCACCTTCCCAATTTTCAGTTTCTATGACCACGAGTTGAAATTCTTTATTGCTGCTGGCTACATAATCTATCTGAATTCCATCGCTATTACTTGTGTTGGGGAGTTGAATGAATGCCTCACCCCCACCTTTCTTAGCCGCTGCTTTCCAAACAAATCCTCCAGTTGGCTTTTCCCTAACTACAGCGAAGAAACTGGTTAAATTTTCTTCAGGGGTACCTTTTATAGAGGTAAGGTCAAATTCAATAGCAGGTTTGACATAACTATAACCATAACTTACCGTTAGAAGTCTTTTGCCCATGATATAAGCATATCCGGAATGGTACACATCGGATATCCTACAATCCTTGCTTAGATCTTTTGTCGTTCCCGCATTGTAGTTAAAAGAGTTTTCCTGAAAGTGAACCAGTGAAAATTTTAAAAATGGATTATGTAATTCTTTTCCTTTTTCGTCATTGACAGCCAGTTCGATGTCCAGGTACCAAAGATTATGTTGTCTATCGAATTTTGGCAAGTAGGTAATGATTCCCAAATCTTCAATATATTTAGGGCTAAAGCTCTCATGATCATCTTTATGAACCGAATTTACATCATAAATATTCTGGGGATCACGAATTACGAAATTGGCTTTTGTTAACAATACGTCCGAATTTGCATTTAAGCCATCATATGGTTTTACTGTATCTGAGACAATATCTTTTCCAACAATAGATATGCAATTATTTTTAACCATTTGGTTATTATACAAGGCTTTAGGTTCGTTTACAATAAATCCTATTCTTTCGCCGTTGCCAGAGGTTAACCTTCCCCTTTCGAAGAAGATTCTTAACCGATTCATCGTTACAGCTTTTTTAAGCGTATTACCTTCTTTCCATTCTTCAGTTACCGAAAGCAGCTTTATTCTTTTTTGATCTGAAATTTTAGGGGGCTGGGGTTTTTTATTATTTAATATTTTAATTAAAAATGGCTCTTGGGACAGTCTGTTAAAAAAATCCCTTGACTTCCTAGATTCTCCTCCCACAGATTCATCTTTTGTGCCCCACTCTTTAGGATAATAACCTGTAAACTGTGACTTATTCTTAATCCAAACCCATTTCTCCATGTACTTGGTTTCTCTGATATTATAACTCACCTTTAAATCAACTGCATAATTTTTAAATTCATTATGGTCAGTATTGACTTTATTCAAGGTCCGTTCCATGTTTTCCAGTTGCGGAGTCACCTCAATGCTGTATTCGAAAACGGCAGGCGATTCTCCATTTTTAGCGTTAGTATTAAACTGACGGAAATTTATTTTGTTGACGGGCATTAATGGAGTCCAGTCTTCGGTAGGCGTGGTAATATGTTTAGGGTCATCAATATACTCTTCCCATTTTGCATATACTTCTATATTTCCTGTAGGTTTGGTGTTTCTAACATAGCGTGTTATTCCCCCGATGTCTCGATAGGAGTATAATTGTTCAAGATTTGCAGTTGTGATAAGTTCTACATTGGTCTGGTTTTGTTCTTTTTGGCATTTTAAAAGATTATTAAACTTCGGTCTTACCAAAGGCCTTTGAACCGCATGCACTAGAGAAAATTCAAAAGGTGGGGTCAACAAATCGTTACCGCCAAATTTCGTAAACTGGTTGGTGTTGCCAAAAGTTTCCATTTTATCTGCAAAATCATCAACCAAAATGGTGCGCGCGGTTACAAATATTTCACTTCCTTTTTTTAGACGCACAGTAATGGTTTCGTTGCTCTTACTAATGGAAACAAGATCTGAATCTTGTATATAATCACCAACAGAAATTTTCCAGGCATTAATTTTAGGATACTTCCCTGTAAAATAGAATTCTGCTTTTTCATATTCTTTATATGCTGTCGCTTTTATCAATCTATCTTTATCTTTAAAAAATTCAAGTCTAAATCCATTGGTAAGAGGATCGGGGAGATAGTTGATTTCACAGGTACCCGGATAAAAATCTTTCATCCGGGTTGATTTTAGGAACGCATCATTCTTTGTATACCTGCGGGGAGTCCCGTCAGCTGATAACACTGGGGACCAGTCCCCCTTATTGTCCCAGTCCATTTTAATTTCACCCTCATTAGCGGGATAATGATGCTTGAGATACCATTGATAGGACTGTGCTATCGTCATTCCCTCCTCATTGTCGTTGAAAAGCTTGTTATGCCACATTGCCTGCTGAAACGAAATTGCTGGTGGAAGTATGTGACGTATGCTGGTTTGGGTGGTTTTGTAAATTTTGTCATCATCAACATCACTAAAATTTCTGATCACCAGGTTGTTTACACTTTCTCCTTCTCTATACTGGACAGGTGTACCATCGTCATTTAGAAGTTGGTGAAATAGCCTAAACTCAATTGGTTTAACAGGTTCGTTTCTTTTGAAAATAAATTTTTGTGTGACTAAGCAGTGCGACTTCTCCCTCTTTCTACTATCCTGCTCTTCATGAAATTTGAGGAGCAAGGAATTTGGAATGGCATATTTGTTTTTGTATTCGGGAGTTAGAAATAACTGGATTTCCCGTCCAAATATCAATTTCTTATTTGTGATCTTTTCTGCAGAATAAATCAGCTGAATGGGCAGATCGCTGATGTTTGTATGAAGCCTTGAGAATTTCCCTGTTGATTTCCTTTTGTATTCTACTCCTTTGATTTCGTAATCTTCTATAAAAAACTTGCTCAACTGTTCTGTCACAAACTGTACAGATTCACTAATAGAACCTTCATCTATTGATGATTCGAAATTCTTCTCGTCTTCCTGGTTTGAAAAAACACTCGGCATACCAATGTTTTCCCCATTCCAATTGTGCATGGCCGGATCGGCAACCACTTTGGCCTCCATATTTCCAGTTTCACCCTTTAAAAAAGCATGAGTGCCAGAATCAGTATTTATTCCTACATTTTGAACCGTTAATTCCTTGGGTAAAGCAATCTTACTACCTAGTGTTCCTTTTAAACTCACACTTCGGAGGCCAATAGAGGTAAGGCCTTCACTTTCAATGCTTTTTACCGAAAACCTATATCCACTTCTTATTCTGTAAAGATAGTTTGGCAACAAGGTGTTAGTGCTATCTGCTTGTTCCTGCACATTTCTTTCTGCACGCTGAATTTCCTCTAAAGACATGTTATAAGTATTTACTCCAATAGTCATTGCAGCCGTATCAAGTGCCAAGAGCTGTTTTCTGATCAGGTATTTTTCATATTCACTTACGCTGGGATCATCTAAAATGTCGAGATATTTTTCATATTTCTCTTTAACGGATTTCAAACTAATTAATTTACCACCAACATCATAATTAAAAGCTTCGATTTGGATCGGGACGGAATCGACCAATGGTGCTTCGCGAACAATGACTGCTTTATGTGTTGTATAAATTTTACATGGCGTACTCAAATGCTCCCAGGTTACGCCAGCTAAAGATTTAACATTTGCTTCCAGTTCACTTGAAGAAAAAAAAGACAACTCGAATTCGTGGCCGTCGTTGAAACTGGAAAAAATGTCTTCACTTACTTCGAAATCAATTATTTGCCCCATTAACCGTTGAAGAACAGTATTTGAATCAATAAAAGACCAAAACTCCAATATACTAGCGGTACTGTCATAGATAGAGCTATATTTTAAAGATTTGGCTTCTTGCAGCATCGATTTTAGCTGTATCGCATTAACTTGTTCTGAAAACGAGGAAATACCATCTAATAAACTGGCAAAGTTTTCTACTTCATCGTTAATCGAAACTAATTCTGAACGTAACGAGCTTTTAAGTGGGGTCAGTGCTTTTTTTTCCATTTTAGTAGAACTTAGTTCCGCCATCATCGATTTCCTCATCCTTTGTGCGTCCGGAACAGATCCCTTAAACATGGTGGTTGCTTTGTTAAATGAAATATCCAATGTTCTACTGAAACCAAAGTTCTTGGGACTAGCAGCATCAAATGTATTAATTGGCAGGCTACTCCAAACGGCATCCACATTCTTGATCACCTCCGGAAAACACACTTTTAAACCTTTAGGATCAAGGACAGTATCTGCTTTGTTGAGTTGAGCTATTTTGAGTCCAGGAGTCTTCACTATCATAGAAAAAATAGAATCACTTTTCCCAGCAAAGTTGATCAGGAAATCCCTAAGAACATTTGTATCAGTCCCACCTTGAGGGGCATCATAATTTGGATTTAAATCTATACATAAAGAGAAGCGATATGACTTAGTACTTTGATTATAGCCATAGGGCAAAATGCTGGTAAGAATATTTTTAATAGGAGTTGCCATGTTAATCGATGTAAGAGTTAATGAATTTTTCCCATTCTTTTTGAGTAAGTGGCCTTGTTTTTCTTTCCTCACTGTTTTCAAATGAATCCGCATTAACACTCTTATCCAATGCACCTGCGTTGATGGCCATATATTTTGCTAAAAGCCTTTGTGAAGCACCTGATTGATTGTTGCCTGGCGAAGCACCTGCAAGTTTTTTGTAATAGGTAGCATCGAATGATCGTTTGAAGAAGCGGCTTATCCTAATTTCATAGGACACTGTGCATCGACCTTCTACATAACTGCCCCGGCTTCTTATGCCCATATAGAACCTGGCTGTAACCATAACAAACCAGAGTTTAACCCTGCCTTCGCACAAGAAGTAGCCTTCAATGATTACGCCTGTCGGGTCTTTTCTGTAGTATAAACCGACTACTAGTTTGACCTCCCCTCTAAGTGGGCCTAGATTTAAACCAAAGTACCCACCAAATTCTATGCTTACTTCAATGACGGTGATCCCATCTTTTGGATTCCCAATGACAATAAAATAGAACAACCCGGTATAAACACCCACTGATAGTTTTGTTCTATTCTCTGGTGTGCCTATTCCGACACCTAATTCCATCGGTCTTTTGTCAAAGTGAAGGGTATACAATATTTTAAACAAGATATCTTTAAAGCCGAAAGAGGGCGCTCCTAGATAAGCAATTGGCAATAGATATTGAATCTCGATGCTTAGTGGCTGTATTTTTACAGAAAAATTATCACCCAGCAACTTGCTAAAAATACTTTCTAAGGCTTGCACAAAAGAAAATGCCCCGGCAAACTGTACATCCCTTATCTTAACTTCAAACTTGGACTTTTGGTTTGTACCCGCAATAAAACTTACCTCATTAAAATTAATAATGATGGCCTTCAATAAACTGATACCAAAGTTGTTTAACCTGTTTTCAGCAGAGGATTCGATACTACTTACAATTGCAGGAAATTTTAGCGGCTCAAAATTAATGGCGCTTTTTACACTTACTTTTAACGTTGTTTTCGGATTTGAAGAAGCTATAAATGATACGATGCCGAAATCGGCATTCTTAAACGAACTTGTTTGCCAATCGTAGTTGACTTCCTTTTTACTAACGGCTGTGAGTAGATTGTAAAGTTCGTTCAGTTTGATAAAATTATCGGCCAGTTCCTGATTGTCAGGATCCTCGAGAATCTGCTGTTTTATTTGTTGGATTTCATTTGTTAACTTCCCTACGATTCCATTAGCTGCTTGTTCTACTTGCTTTCTTAGTAACAGTTCATAATCCTTAACGGTATCACGAAGCTTCTGTTCAAGATCTTTAAGATCCTTTTTTACAATTCTTTCTATATCAGAGCGAACCTGGTTTATATCTAACCCATTTATTTTTGAAAAATTTAAATCCTTAATAGAAAGAATATCTTTCGTAAGGTCATCAGTTATTCCCAGTAATGCTTTAATCGCCTTCTGTTCTGGAATATTCGGATCCAGGCCATCCCATATCATCGATTCGCAAATGTATTTGTATGCGCCGATAACCTGGTTGCTTTCTAATACCAGCTTATTTACATCATCTTTAAATAATGTATAGTTGGCAGCATAATGAGCTGTTAGTTTTTTTCTAGCATTATCAATTTGTTGCTTGAGTTTACTCTTAAGATCGACATTTTTAATAATAGTGTTTAAAAGTGCCGGACCGTATTTAAGTTTGCTTTTAATGGTCTCGAAATCTTTGGCAGCTTTTTTATATTGTTCAATATAGAACGGTAAATTGAAGGAATTAATAAAATCTATACCACTTTTTGCTGCAGCCTGTACTATTTCAAATTTTGATCTCTGAAACTCGATAAGCTCTTTGTCAACATTATTCCCGGTTTTTTTTATTTTTTCATCAATCTCTTTTGTTAACTCTCTGAAATCAAGTTTTTGTTCCAGCAGCTTAATTGCCTTTGTCGCATCTTCCAAACGCTGTGCTGCCTTTTGATAATTGGAGAGTAACATGGTATCAGTTTGCTTATTGACATAAGCTTCTCTGGCTTTCAATTCATTGGATACGGCAGCAGTGAATTCATTATATTTTGCAACATAAGGTCCGAATATTGTGCTTAATTCGGCTTTTATTAATGGCAGGGGCCTTAAACAACCTTCTGCTCGATTAACACTCAGATCAATAATTATATATTTCGTAGCATTAAAATAATGATTGGAGATGAAGTCCTGAATAATTGCTTTTACATCTGGTGAAAATTCATTTGCATTTATTTTGAAGTCTTTTAAAAGCAGCAAACTATTTCTGGCATCGGTCAATTGCTGATAAAGCCCGTATGCTATCTCAGTTTTAGTCAATAAATCAGTGGTGATTTCCTCGACAATAACATCAACGGCACTTGCGATATTGACAATATCATTTTCATATTTTAGAAAGGGCACCTTATATTGAGTGATTTTCTTCTCCACCAAGTTCTCAAGATCCGCAAATTGAGCTTCCAAGTTTAGTTGATTCTTATAATCGTTGAGCTTTTTCTTGAGAGATTCTATGCCCGCCTGCGCTGCCTCTATGCTTGTGATGAAATCTAAAATACTTTTGTTAACCGTTTCCAGTTCTTTCTTCAACTTAACATAAATCGGATTATTGACAATTTCATCTTTAAACTTCTCCAGTTTGGCCGCGACATTTTTAATTTCATTGACCGGTGCTTCGTAATCAGGGAAAACCTCTTGAAGGATGTCCAATAAGCTAATGCCATTAAATATCTCAGGTGCTTGTCTTAATAAATCCGATGGATTAAATTTCTCCAGCTCTGTTACGCTAGTCAGCTGTTCATATTTTTTATTAATTTCTTTCCCAACCGAAATACTTTGCTTGATTAGTCCAATAGACTGAATATCGAAATCAGGATTTACCAGGGCGCCTATTGCATCTCCGGCTCCGCTAAAGGCTTGTCTGATTTTCTGGTAGCCCTGAACAAGCTCAGTTTTTTTCACTAATAGGCCGTCTTTGAAGCCTAAACCTTGATCTTTACCACTTATGAAGTCTGCGGTATGATTAAATATCAGCTTTCCTTTATTGTAAGTAGTCGATAGTTGCTTTCCTTTATCTATAAATGCTTTTTTGCCTTCATAACCAAAGTTTATAAAATCATCATTATATTCAATAATAGATACTAGTGGTTCCGGTGAATAGCTTTGAATATTTTCCAAATATACCTGTGCTTGTTTTAGTTGGGGATACAATGGAAAGAAGCGTTCATTAAAGATGGAACTTTCTGGCACATATGTTCCTTTACCCACCGTATCCGGGATTATTTTTACAGGTTCTGCACAAAGACTAAAATAGTATTCAAGAAAATCTACTTTTGCTAAATTTGACTTATTCTCCGAGGATGTTCCTGGAGTGAAATCGGGGGTTAGTGCAATAGTTTGATTAACAAAATGAATACTCCTCCTCTCGGGCAGCTGATTGATAAAACGGTTATTGTAAATTTCTTTGTGAAGCTGAGCGAGATTGTTGTTGCACTCTATAATCCTCTTCCTGATAAACAGAAATGTACTTGAAAATTTGATAGGCTGATTATTCCAGTCATAGCCGATAAATTCAAGATAACAATCCTTGTCTTTATTATTTACCTGTACTTCCAATACCGGCCAAAATACGCTTGCGCAATCACACCCTGGATGCTCATATGTCATGGCAGTTGGTTTTTTTGCTAAAGCTGTTTCAATTGGCTGGCTAACTAAATTAACCGACTCTACTTTTTTAAACGGCCAGCGGCGGTAATGGGTATGCCAGTTCAGCTCACTTTGAGCTGAAGCATATGGGTGGCCAGGTAAATATCCTGGCAGGTTCCACAGCACACTGTCTCGATACGTGTTGTCCGTTTCGTTTGCTGAATTATCTATGCTGTGAATTACCTTGTCCGGACGGTTGGCTGTTGGAGGGTAAGTTCTGGCCTGGAGATAGTTTTGAGGTTCTTTGATGTCTTTACCTTGTTCATTACCCATAAACAAGCGATTATCAAAGTAGAGGATTTCTTTTTGGACAATCTCAATGTATTCCTTAAAATCCATGTAAGATTCCCCTTTTATTACTTTTCGTTGCCCTATTTTTACATGCATTGCCCTTTGGCCTGTCACAGAGATTACTCCTAATCTGGCTACCTTGATATATTCATCTCTCCCTAAACTAATATGATGTTCATATTCAGCTAAATCAGTGTCTTTGGGTGGACTCATATTCTTATAATGAAATTTAGCAATTGCACCCAATCCGGTAAAAGTTAAACCTTTGGTTTCTATATTCCAATCTTTGCTCTCGCTACCGGCCCTTCCTAGGCTCGTAAGGTAAACAAGCTCCTTTTTATCCAGCAATGTGGGCAAAAAAGTAAATTCACCAGTTGGGCATTCATTGTCACCTCTGGTTTGTTCAACGTCTTTTCTAGGCAGGTATCCAACTGCCCTTAAAGCCGGATCAGTTTTTCCATTTGCTGAATCGAAAAACATTTGTGCAGACCAGATTTCCTCAACTGTGCGAAGAATCCGCTTATTGCCCTGATTAATAATGAAACGTTGCTTTTCGATCCGATAGGTGTCTACAAGGGGCCTAGCCCCGTCTTGGCTGTAAGGAGTAACCAATAATCCTTCCGGTATTTCTAGTACAGTTATTGGGTGACTTGATCCGTCTTTAAATATTTTTGTGCAGATATCCTTATAAAGCTCACTGATATACCCTTTTATCGGTTTATTGTTACTATCATCTATTTTAACATTGTTACTGTTTTTGAAATCCTTCCATTCTATTCCATTAAACGATTTAATGTCATCTTTTTTGGGGATGATTAGTTCAAAATAATTGGCATCCGCGAAATTGAGCAGTTTATCTGGTGGATTAAGATTTAATTGTGTTTTTGTAGTGATGATAGGTTTGCCTGTTACATTTTTGATTTTCTCGGGGAATAATAAAAAAGAGAGATATGAGAAACCAGAAATCTTTGACTTAGCCCGCTGTTTGTTTCCTGCATATTTCTTCAGAAATTCGTCTTCTTTAATTACTTCTTCTGAAATATGCTGTTGCGGGATTTTTACTACCATGTAAGCGGATAGTTTCGGATCAACTTTTTTAAGTACATTGCCCCCCACCTTTGCGTTTATAAAATAAAAGTGCAGACTGGTGAGGTTGTTGTCAAAATAATGAAAGTCATCTGAGAAAAAATCCGCCACGTACTGACGACTAATACCTAAAATTTCTGCCATAGCATTTATTGTAGGAATAAGGGCAAAGGGAGCTAAAGAGATCATTTTTAAAAAGTCCCTCCTCGACTGATCTTCAGATATCGGGTTTTTCATAATTTCATGTTTACTATAACTTAAGTGATGTTATAATTCTGGTTTTCACTTTGCGTCAGGGTCTTTACATTCCTTGCATTTCTTCTCTGCTTTTTCCGCCTCCACTTTTGTTGCGTATGGCCCGTCTAATATCTTGTATCTCGTTGCTGGAACTATAATAGTACCTTTATGTACGATACAAAAAGGATATGCTTGGGCTTTCTTATCCAATAATACATACCATTCATCTGCACGTGCCGATGGTGATTTTTGATCTTGTATGCAACCATGAAACACATAGGTAGCCAGTAGCATAATTAGGGTGAAACGAATCTTCATTTAATTGTTTATTTAAGTTTTTATTTCTTTGGATTATTATGATTTACAACTAAAGACTATAAATACTAAATTCTAGTTCGGTTAAAGCACAGACGAGGTTCTCAGCCTTTTTTTAGCCGTATCACTAAATTCGTCGCATTCCATCACTCCAATTGCTTGGCTATAGGTTCGTTTCCAGAGGTGACTTTAATTTTTTCATTTCCGGAGCTTAAGTATTTTTTACTAATAGATTTTAGTTTTCCCATTTAACTTCTGGTGTTATTGCCCTGAACTTAAAGTCTATCCCTAAAATCTTGGGCAGTAGCGGTGCCCAGGTAAATAGCCCTGTACTGGCTGAATAGGAACTTTTTGACATCACTTTCAATACCTAGAACTTCCCACACTGCCCGAATTCCAAGTGGCATCTACATTTTTATTAAAGGTTATGACTTGGCTGTACAGTAGATTGATGGAGTACAGAAACAAAATAGTGGTTAGGAAACTTTCCATGAGCTTATCATTGTTAATTTAGATATGTTTATTTTTCGCAGAAGCTATCAACTGCCCCCCCCATAGTTCCGAGTGGTAATATAATCGTTTACGGAAACTTAAGTTTCCTTTTAGCTACCGCAGTACTGGCTGAGCGAAGGTCACCAGCGCTGCAAATTAGCCCTTATCCATCCTTTTTTTATCCCACTCCAGAAATTCGCCTATTCACCATTGGGTAACAGACACCCCGTAAATAACCTCGGGCTATTTTCACAAATGGTTTATTGAACGCGTGTGGCGGTAGTTTGTTTATTAAATAAAGTTAATGAGAATTCCCGTCACTGCAATACCTAAAAATGGGTATTTCACCCCCTATCAACTATTAATCAATCGGATAACAAATAGGAATCGTTATAGATCCTAAGATTTGATAATAAATGCTATGCACTAATCTATTTCAATTCTTTTGAGAAAATTCGTGTAAACTTGCTAATCTAAATTTGTGTTTTGAACCAGGTTAGGTAATTCTCGATTTGAGATACCAGATAATAAGGGAGATTCAATAGTTTGTAATTCTTTCCGCCGGGGGTAACGGCGTCGGTAATGTGCAGCGAGCCTGCATAAAATCGGATGGCCATATTATGTGGGGACAGATCTATAAACATATGCAAAGATTTTAATTTACCTTCAGCTCCTGATTTCACTTCTACCGGAATTAGTTGCCCTTCAAAAGGTACAACGTAGTCTACCTCCGCACTTGAAGTAGTTTTCTCCCGTACCCAAAAATGGAGTGCACTTAAGGATTTAAACTGTGTGGCCAATAACTCCTGACCAACCAAGTGCTCAATTAAGGTCCCTTGGTAAACTTTATTTAAATCATCAGTTCCTAAAATCTCTGTTTGTATACCAGCAAAATAATTAAGCATTCCAGTATCCAGCACCTGGAGCCTTGGAGATTTCCGATAGTTTGGCAGCAAAGGCAATTTTACGTCACTTGACGGGTAAATGAGCTCAATTAACAGCGCCTTTTCCAGCGTTCTTAATGCTTCTCCCATATCCCTGGACCGGTAGGGCGAATTTCCGAAACCTTCAAACTTAATACGCTGACCGGCCTGTCCAAATGATGCCCTTATCGCATGACCTATATGTAAGGCCTGTGCATTTGTACCGGCATATTTCTCAACATCGTCCATATATGCCGTAATCAACGAATCGAAGATTGATGACAATTCCAGTAGATCTTTGTTTTTACTATACGCTGCAATAACTTCTGGCATTCCCCCTATAAGTGCATAGGTATGAAATAGCTGCATGAGTTTATCATGTGTAAAGGATGGTGCGGGTACCTGTTGTAAATAATTTATCGCTTCCCGCTCATCCATAGCACTCAAAAATTCTGGAAAAGAAACAGGTCTTAAAACCATATATTCCACTCTTCCGACCGGAAAGCTAATGTTTTTATCAAATAACGTTTCGAGCATACTACCAGCGGCTATTACCGCAATCCCTGGTTGGTCTTCATAAAAATAACGTAGAATGTTTAAGGCCTCAGGCACTTCCTGTATTTCATCGATAAACAAAAGTGTATCGTTTCTTTGGGTAAGTGATTGATTTTTAATAAAAAACAAAGACTGCACGAGTAGTTCGATCGTTGTGAACTCTTCAAAAGGCTTTCTGTCAACAGCAAGCTCGAGATTGAGATAGATGTACTGCTTAAATTTTTTTGAAAATTGCCCAACAACGGTCGTCTTACCTACCTGTCTAGCGCCTCGTATCACTAATGGCTTACGATTTGATTTGGTAAGCCATTTTTCTAACTCTGTAAATATTATCCTATCGAACATTTGACAAACTTTAATTCCAAAACTACTTGTTGTTACAAAATTAGGGTTAATTAATGAACATTTCGTCACAGAATTAGGGTTAATTAATAACTTTTCTGTCACAGAATTAGGGTAAATATAATTGATAATTGTAATAGAATTAGGGTAAATTTATGTGTAGTTTTTACTGAAATGTTTGCGAAAATCATTTATTAATTTTCTTGATATTTTGTAGCTAGTTGTATTTAGATGATTTTTCTTGTGTTAAACGAATTCATTTCGTAAATTTGAGTGATAACATTTGAGCCCAATAACAGTCATTTTGGATCGTTAGTGAGTCGTAATTGTGTTTTGCAAGTAATTGTTAGTCAGGAGGTTGTTTAAATAAAGCTTGTTCTGGCTTCGTCGGGACCACTTCCTTAGATTCAAACCAGAACATTGTCGCGCAAATCATTGATTTTCAAGGCTTTGTTTTGTTTTTTATAACACGTTAAAACTCGTTTTCGACTATTGTACGCATTTGGCTGGCGTAACCGAACCGATAGAACAGAGCCTTGCATTCTTCTTATATACTATACTAAGGCAAAAACAAATCATCCATGGTAACTTGGTTCTGTACCAGGCCAATAGAATACACGTTGTTTTTAATACCATAGGTTGTAACCATGGCTAAAAACAATGCTTTTTTAGTTTTGCTCTCCCGACGGAATATATCAAGTTTGTACTGTAATTCGGCACCATAGGTTTTATCTATTACGAACTCAGCATTTGAAAACTTCATTTCACATACGCTGATCACATTATCCTGTCTGTCTAGCAACAGATCGACCTGTGCGCCGTTTCCATCTTTTGGAGCATGTCGCCAGGCTGATGTTTCAGTAAACACTCCAGAAATGCCCAGCGCCTGCTTAATATTATCTGTATGTTTCATGCAGATCCCTTCAAAGGCATAGCCACTCCAACTCCTCCAGGAAGATGTCGATGATTTTTTTATCCATGTGCCAACACCGGTGGCCCGGGAATTTTCGATAAATTTAAGATAGAAAAGACTGTATTCGTCGCTGAGTTTGTAAATGCTCTGATTGGCATTCTTCTGGAAAGGCAGGTGCGGAGTAATGAAGCCAGACCCCACAAGTTCCTCAAGTAAAAGACTGGTAGTTCCCCCGCTCTGTAGGTTACATGCAGCAATGATTTCGTTTCTTGTCAATCCCGATGGTTTATCCGCGAGTGCTTTGACTACGGAAATGTGCCTGTCTGCGTTTTCGAACAGGGAGCGGTATAGGTTTGCGAATTCTGATGAAAGGAGGCCATCCTTAGTGAAGCAAAGCCTGTCAATGGCCTGAGTAGCACTTTCCCCTTTTTTGAGTTCTTTTAGATAATGCGGCACACCGCCCATTGCCATAAAAATGGTTAGCACCTGGTAACGGTCAATATGGATATTATTGCTTTTTAGGTACTGTTCTGTCTCGTGCAATGTGAAAGGTAACAGGCGTATTTTACGCGTTAACCGATTGTGGAGGCCTCCTTTGCTGTTGATAACTTTTTTGATCATCCAAGTGGCAGCAGATCCACAGATCGCAACAATCAGATTCGGCTGTTGTGAGGCCCATTGGTTCCAAAAATATTCAAATGCAGAAAGAAAGCCTGATTTATGCGAGCTTAGCCAAGGGAACTCGTCAAAGAAAATTACAGCTTTTCTTTTTTTAAGTATAGGGGCTGCAAATTCTCTGAGTTGCCAGAAGGCTTCCGTCCAGTTCTTAGGAGCTGCAGGAGTTAATTGGGAACCTAGCGCATCTGCGATGGCCTTGCTGAAAGTGAGCAGCTGCTCGGCAGCATTCGCATCGTGAACTCCCGAAAGTTCAAAGATAAGCTGTTTCTGGAAGACCGAGCGGATCAGGAAAGTTTTTCCGACCCTCCGCCTGCCAAAGACCGCTAAAAGTTCTGACGAAGGCGAGGCAAGCGCCTCTGATAGTATTTTTTTCTCTGCTATTCTTCCAATGAGCAATTCCATTTTTCTCCTTTTTAATGGTTAATGATGAAAATAATTTTATCCGCAGCCAAAATGCTCTTCAAATATATTATTTTGGCTGCGGATAAAAAAATATCCACAGCCAAAATATATGCAAATAGCATTGATTTGGCTGCGGATAAATAGAATCTTATTCTCGATAAAAGGTACTCAGCTCATTGAGAACTTGGTTTACTTGAGCGCAATGTGTTCGTAGATCGTCGGATTGATGTTGAATATATATGCATTACAAATCTTTTTTGAAATATTAACTGATGTTTCGAACCTTGCTTCCCCATACAAGTAGTGTTGGTCTTTTGCCCTAGCTCATTTTTTAAATTTATTGGGTTTTACACACTTACTTTGCCAAGGTATGCTTAGTTTCCCGCCATTCCCAAGGCGCTACTGCATCGGCCTCCTGCCATAAACCTATTTTGTTTTTCCTGGCGGTTATTTCCAACTGCGCATAAAGCAAATCGTTAGAGTATTTTTTAAAATGCCAGGCCATACCCTGTTTAATCATTTCCTGGTTAAGCACCTGTTTTTTGCTGTTAATCACTACGGCAATTAACCTTTTATAGCGGTCGTATTTTTGGCCTTGTATGCTAACCATTTGTCCGGAACATAAATCGGATAATGCTTTTTTAGCATTCTTGCCAAAAGGTTGTGAGCCACGTTTCTCCGGGCAATCGATATGCGCCAAACGGATTTTAATAGGCTGGTTTTGGTATAATACCTCCATGGTGTCGCCATCCATAATGCGGATCACTTTGGCGGTAAAAACAAGGTGACTGTAGTTTAAAGATTTGCTTTCGCTTGGCTGAATGAAACAGGCTTGGAGTGTTAATAATAAAACCAACAAACTTACTTTTCCCAACCGCATAATGTTTTTCCTTCTTTTTTTGCTTTATCTATCGTGCTTTGTACAATTTTATACGTGCAATTGCTTAAACCACGGCAACTGGATATATAATGGTATTTTTTGGCGTTGCCGCTGTTGCAAATGTACACCGTTGTGTTTTCTTTACAAGTAATGTTGGTAAAGAAAAAAAGGAGTAGAGAGAGCGTTTTCATGATTGAGGGATGGTATTGTTGAAAATGGTTAATTAACAAGCTGTGTTATAGAAGATTATTACTAGTTTTAAATTAACGAATATATCCTCTTATTTTCCTGAAATAATTTTTTGAAGTACAGGTGCTAAATTGGCGGACAGATCGGTTGTGATTAAGTGGAATTTTTTCACGTTCATAGCAGTAAACCAGTCAGTCCAATATTGCTTAATCACATCTTCTTCGTATGGGTTTTGTTTTGATGGATTAATGCCTAAAACAATAATTTCGAGGTCTTTTAAATTATAAGGAAAAGAAATAAAACCCAGATTATTCTTTTTCATGATTGCCCTATAATCGGAAGAGATGAGCTTTTTTGACTGGATAAATGCTGGGGTGATGTAAGCGCTTTTACCTTTATCTAAAAACTTACTGTCTTCATGGTACATATAACCATCGGTTAATATCACCAATATATTTCGTTGTTTGTCTTTAATACAATAATTCTCAACGTTATTTTTGAAGAACTTCCAGATATCGGAACCAACATAATGATTGTCTTTAATGGTATGTGTATAGATTTTTGAAGAAACTTGCGTGTAAATGTTATCAATACGTAGAATAGCTTTTTTATCTGTTTTTGGATTGAAACTTACTTTCAATTGTTGACTCAGCTCATTGATATTTGGAATTTTAGGAATCGGATCAAAAAAAACCTGCATCTGATCGTTTAAAAGCATTATCTTTTTTCCTTTTACATGATTGACAAAAGCTGTTTCTACAGATTTTATGTATCCCAGATCTCTCTGATAAAAATCGGGGTTCTTTTTTGGAGCTATCCGATCAGATAAATCCAGCAAAAAGCTGATGTTTAGGTTCTGCGTTTGGGCTTTACTTTCTTTTACAATAACGCCAACAATTAATGGGATTAGTAATAAGGTTAATAATTTCGGTTTCATAGTGCTGGTTTTATAATGTAGATAAATAAACTGAATTTTGAGAATCTTCACTGGCGCCTACACTTTTAAGGTTTTCATCATAACAGGCCCTACATTCATTTTGAAGATCAAATTTTTCGTGCTGTGAAATGCGGAGTTTTTCGTTAACAAATGTAATCCAGCCCTGCATGTACTCAGAGGCATACAGCACGTATTCTTTGGTAGGAATAATTACGGCATCGATGATTCTTTGCAGGGTAACGATACGCCCTTGGGCTTCAAGCGAAAGTTTTTTTATATCGCTGAGTTCGGCGATCAGCTTTTCTTTTTGGATTTCGATATCCGTTATCCTATCTTGATGGATCTGAATGTCCTTTTTTATGCGGAGCTGCTCATGTTTGATTTTGTCTTTTTCGCGGTGTTCTTTCATGATAAAATCGAACACTACCCCCCAGATGAGGTAGACCACAAAACCCGCGAATATGATTCCCCAGAACTGGATTTTGCCGAAGGCAATAGGTAGATTAAATGCAGGAGTGTCGAAGGTTTTGGTTAATTCATAAATCTTTTCTTCGATCTGATAGGCCAGAATGGCATCGAACACAAAGGTGGTAAGTAAAAGAAGACCGATTTTAATGTAGTTTACCACACTTTTAACTTCGCCAAACATATGGATTAAATAGCCTAAGCCTAAAAAAACGAACGGAATAAAGGTTACGAAAGCACCTTCTAGCGATCCATCCTGCCAGGCCTTTGAAAAAGCCTTTGAATCGAGCACATTCATGATAATGGTGCTAGTTGCGTCAAAAGGTTTAAAGAAGGCTGAGTAAGAGGTGGAAATATAAAAGGTAAATAAATACAAGCTTAAAGGCATCAGGATGATCAGACCAATCCAGAATTTTGTTGAGGCACCTTTTGAAGCACTGATGTGGTATTTTTCGGGATCCCTGGCCAGCTCATTAATTTCGAATTTTAACTCTTCGATATTGTCTTTTACCTTTCTGATATTGATTTCAACCTGGGTGATTTGCTGTTTTTTGCTTTCTTCACTGATGGCAAGGGTTTTGACTTCCGTTTCCTTTGTTTTCTGCTCGTTGATATAGGGCTCTTTAGCCAATTGCTGTTTATCTACCAATTCTTTTTCTTCGTTTTGGAACTTGGCATAAATGGCATTCAGACATATCGAAAGCGCCAGAGGGCTGCCACTGTTTCGCGACCCATCTCTAAAGCCTGCTTCGTGGTAAGTTCTTTTTCTTACTTCCTCTGCTTCTTCTGTAACGGGTTCTTTGATCTCCACATTTTCATCTTGAGGTGCTTCAGCTGTTTTTGGGTTAAAAAATTCTTCTATTTGGGCAATCATAACGTTAAGTTTTGAGTTTGATTTATTAATTCATGATTATATTTCTCGCTTCGCCGAAACAATCCGGTCTCTGGCGTATGTTTGTTGAACAGGTAACACCTCAGTAGCTTTTTCTTCTTTTTTTGCGGGTTGTTTTTTGTTATAAAAGGCGATCAGTAAAAAGAGTAAGCCTGTTATTATATCAATTGGAATCCAAATGCTTTTTCTGTGCAGATAAATGGGTAACAGGGGGTTAAAAAGAATAAGTACGAGTATAAAAACAACTGTTAAAGCATAGTTTTTTTGTTTTGTCCAAACATAAATAAGCAGCAAGGCGCCCAGTGAAACTATTGTTCTCAGAAAGGTATAATATTCGATTGGCATTTTACATATTGCTGCGAAACAGCAGAGCGCGCAGATAACAAGAAAGACTTTCATAATTAGTGCGAATTGAATGTTTTAACCTCTGAATACAATTGCATCATTAAGTGCATTTATAATATTCTGAACATACGATCTGTCTTTCGAAACAATACTGTTCACTTCTCCGGCATTCGTACTGATTCTAACTGTGAATTCGTTTTTAATAAGGACTAAAATTAAGATACCAATAGCCAGAATAATAAAACCTAGAACCCTTGATGCATCAGAAAGAAGCATCAGGCCGCCGAGTATGACCATTACAATGGGTAGGGTTTTACTTTTTACAATTTCAAAAATATGAACTGAGGATATGTTCCTCATTGCATATGTTTTTGAGTTGGTAACATATCTCGATTGGGTAACCGTAACATTTACGTCTTGATAAAATGTTACTTCATTTTGTAATTGTGTTTCCATGTTTAGTTTATTAATTTGTTTGTTGATCAAAAGTATACAAGCCTAGCCGCCATACCTTACGGGAAACCGTAAAAAAACAAAGTATTTAAGAAAAGTTACATCTTGATTTCCAGTTGATTATATGTTTTTGCGGAGAATATAAACACTAAAGAAGGATTGCCCCATCTTCTTAAACGAACATGAAACGATCCTTCAATTTTTAAGCACTTAAAAGCTATATCAGTTTTACGTTGTGTGGCAGTCTATAGAACATGTTCTGCAACCGTTTGATTTGCTGTAAGTTTTTTTTGCTTCTGTTACAGCGCCTTTACATGAAGAAAATTCGCCCAAATACTTTCTGTTATCACTGGAAGGTAAGTAAGTACACTTTTCATCATGAACTTCATGATCGCCTTTACTTTGGGCATTTTTGTTTACATAATACTTTTTCATCTTAAATTATTTTAGACTATAAACCTATAGCGACAAGAAATCTTTTCCTAAAGGAAAACCGTAAAGCAAAATTTATAAGTTTCTTTTTATCAGATTTCTCCATTACTATCGAAATGACGATCTCGCGAGACCTGTAGCCCCACTCAAAATTGCCAATCGTTTATATGGATTTTTACGAAATAAATTATTCCTTCAGCTTTACATAATCCTTTGATTTTTCTTTTTTCCACCAGCTATTATCAAGGCGTTTAATGGAATGGAAAGCGCGGTTTACACCAGGTTTCATGGTTGCAGTATCGAGGTGCCTTGGCCATACGTGGATAATGGTATCGGTACCAATGCGCACCCACCAGAAGGTTTTTCCGTAACGTTTGGTGGTGTATACCTCGCTAATGCTTCCTTTAATTACTTTGGTGTTAAAACCGGGTTCCATTAACTGATAGGTTAAAATTTTCTGTGCATGGGCGGTTGCTATCGCGGATGTGAGTAACAGCAGTATCATAAGGTTTTTCATAGCGCTAAGGTATTTAGGCTAAAAACGGATTCATTACGGCTAACCTTAGGGTAATCCTTCGGCTCCGCTCAGGATGAGAAGCGCTTTTTTAACCACAGAGATAAGACACGGAGAACACAGAGGGTATTAAATGGCTATAATTCATTCCCATATAAAAGATGCTTCGACTCTGCTATCATTGACGTTATTTTGTAATTGTTTATTAATGAGCAATTTGAGAAACTATGCATTTCCCGTCCAGTTAGGCCAAAGCACCACATCTCCGTTCTACTTAAATCCGGCCTAACAAATTTTTCGGGCTCCACTGCCCCTGCCATCCTACTGGCTTTGAAAGAAAAATTTTCAGCCGGCATTTTTTGTTTCTTTTTGATGCCAAAAAGAAAGAGCCCTTCGGCGGCGGCGAGCCGAGGCAAGACTGTGCATTGGCAGAAAATAATCAACTGAATACGTCATTTATATCGATTTTTATACAATAAATTATCCCTCAGGATGACAAATCGCTGAGCGTTTGCGTATTTAAAATGAGAGGCTGCCCTGTCTGCTTCCAAAACAGGCCATGAAGCAACCCCTACATTTTTTTGAGAGATGAGCGGATAATTAATAATTCGCTATGGTTTGATGCAGCTGGCTTCTGTAATCGTAAAGCTCATCAAGATTGAATAACTGTTTTTTCTCGCCAGCATCTTTCCCTTTCTCGAAAGTTTCGATGTACTTGTTAACGGTATTAAAATGGAATCTGCAAATTGGTTTACGGTTATTGTCATCCAGCAGCACACCAAAATAAGATTGGGTATCGCGGGCTGCAATCCGCGCGGAAGGAATCTTTTCACGCAGAATGGCCTTTACAATCTGGAAGGCTTCTAACTCTTCTTCAGTAGTTACGATTTTAGAAGCATCAGGATCTTCATTAATGGGCATCACTTTACCTTCATCCTTCTTCTCAATTTTCTCGTTAATATTCAATGCCGATTTTAAGCGGTCGCTGATGGACTCGTTGATGGAAATGGTAAGGGCTTTTTTGGTATATTCTTTAAAAGCGATCATCCGGTTTGCCGTTAAAGGTTTATCAAAAAAACGGTTAACTAATAATTTCACCATTTCATCTGATGGACTGTCGATTTCTTTTTCAAATTCCTTTCTGATGGCTTTGATGTATTTTAAACCTTCGGCCGAATCGAGGATGTTTTCTAAATTGTATTCGGTTTTGGTAAAGCTTTCGAGGATTTTAATGGCGTTATCTTTCAGGTCTTCGATATCGATGGTTAAGAAGGGTTTCTCATCCATAATATTTGGCTTTTCTAAATCGGCGTAAAAGTTGTAAACGGTACCATTGGTTAATACGCCAAAACGTGCTTTAGAAACATGGTAGTAGCGGTGCAGCTGGGAGTTATGCGCATCGGCACTTTCTTTCCAGTGTTTACATTCGAAAATGAGGATAGGTTCGTTATTTTTACGGATCACATAATCTACCTTTTCGCCTTTTTTGGTGCCAATATCGCAAATGTGTTCAGGGATCACTTCGGTAGGATTAAAAATATCGTAACCGAGAATTTGAATAAAGGGCATTACGAATGCATTTTTTGTAGCCTCTTCGGTATTGATCTGATCTTTTAATCCGACCACGCGCTGATGAAGTTGTTCTAACTTAAGTTTAAGATCCATGTCTTTTTTACATTAAATGGTTTCATCTTTTACTGTTGCATGAGGTGCGTTTACTTTAACAGATTCAATTCCGTTGTCTCTAGCATCAGCAGTTGTATACATTTGGCTGGTACCGATAATTTCGCCATTGGCAGCTTTTAAATTAAAATAGTAGGCTCCGTTTTTGGCAACTTTTCTGTCGTACCTGGCATCAATTGATGCATTGGTTTTTACCGATTCAATACCTTTTATACAGCCTGCTTTTGTGGTATAGCCTTCGCTGGTGAGGATAACCTTTCCGTTTGCGGCTTCGAGGTTAAACTGGTACTGGCCGTTTGTTCTTTTGGTAATGATAAATTTTCCCATAGTTATTTTTTAGCTGCTCAAAAGTATGGGAGGAATTTGGTTGATCCTTACGGGAAACCGTAGCGAGATTAGTTCATTGGTCATTAGTTCATTTGGTTGGTAATCGTAGCAATTATCCACGTCAAACGCTAGCTTTTTAAAACATAAGGTTCGCAGCGACAAAAACAAGGAGAATGCAGCAACGCAAGAAGAACAGATTGAAGATTCTGAAACAAGTTCAGAATGACGAATTTAGGGGAGGACAACCTAGCTCAATCGACTCCCGACTATGGACTGAAGGCTTAGGACTTACCGTTCAGCTAAATCACCTTATTTGCGATGCAATAAGCAATTAACTGACCATTATTTGAAATATTTAGCGCTGTTTTAATATAATTTATGCGTTTTTCGATGCTGCTCAAGCCGGATGGTTCCATCTTTTTTTGTTTTAAAATGCCCGACATTTCTTTTTGGGTTTTTCCATCTAAAATGAGCGAAACAATTGTTTTATCATAAGGCGTAAAATCGTGCAGGTATTCTTCTTTTTGCCTCAGGTTGGGCGAATGGTATTTTTTGTTTTTATAAATGCTTTCTAAAGCCAGTTTAAGATCTTTTGCATCATGGCGGGCTTTAGGTACGTAAGCATCGATATTTAATTCTTTAAATAGTGTATTGGCAATTAAGGCCCTGTTTTCTATTGAAAATACCAGCACTTTTAGATCGGGCTGTATTTCTTTTAAAGCTTTGATCAGTTCTCTGCCTCCTGCTATTTTTTGTTTAGGGTAGTCTTCGTCAAAAGAAAGGTCGGTAATGATCAGTTCATAAGGGTCGCCATCGCGCAGTGCTTTTTGTACCCGTGTAAATGCATCATCACAATAAAATACATAATCTTTATCGGCTATGGTGATGCCAAGATCTGTAAGCGCACTACGGAGCGATTTACTAACAATTTCATGATCTTCGGCGATGAGTACGTTTTTGAACATATTTATATTTTTATAAGGTTGGAAATGAAAATTCAACACAAAGCCCTTCATCAGGCTTGGTATCAAAAGTAATATGGCCCGAAATACTTTCTATACGGGTTTCCGTATTCCGTAATCCATTTTTAGGTGTTAAAACCTCCATTCCCTTTCCATTATCTACATATAAAACAGTTATTCTATCATTTTCGCGTTTAAAATTTAAGGTAACAATATCTGCCCCACTATGTTTTTTCATATTGGTCATCAGTTCCTGCAAAATGCAAAACACTTCAGCTTTAGTATCATCTTTAATAGCTTCCCAAAGTTTTTCGCCACCACCTTCAACCGCTATATTAGTTTTCGCGGAGGCGTAAGCGTATAACATTTTCGACAGTTCAATCGAAAAGCTTTCTTCGTTATTGATCTCTTTATTGTCGTAAGAAAGATCTCTCGATATTTTATAGATCACATCAAGTTTGTCGGCCAGATCGTTCTTATCTATTTCGGTTGTGTTCTCTACTTCCGACATCACCTGGTATACCCGATTGGCCACACGGTCGTGAATTTTTTTCACGTATTTGAGCTCTGTTTGTTTAACTTCTATCTCCTTTTCCTGTTGCAGGCTTTTTTTCCGTTTCCGATATAGGAAATAACCCAATAGCAAACACAGGATCAAAGTAGAGATTCCAATATTTCTTACCAGTATATCTTTTTGTTTTTCAATATTCTCTGCCTGGGCTTTTAGAAAATCGGCTTTGTTCTTTTCTGAATTATAACGGATCACTGCAAATTGATTCTTGGCAGCGCTACGTACAGTTTGTATGCTATCGCTAAGATTTTGATAGCTTTGAAAATATTGTTTGGTTGCAGAAGGCGGACTAATCCTGATCAGTTTTTGCAAGCCCTCCAATCGGTCGTCAACCCGGTTGATCACCTGAGCAACCTGATATCTCTTATTTGCATAGAATAAAGCGGAATCGGGTTTGCTATTGGTATAATAATCGGCAAGATGGGCATAACTAGCATTAAGCTCTAGCAGGCGATTATTTTTTTTTCTTAATTCTAATGCTTTTAATAACTCAGAGGCGGCTTTGTAATTTGGGTTTTGAAGCCATTTTGTTAGAGCAAGGTTGGATAATATCCTTGCAAATGTTTCACTGTCGATTGATTGGTTTAAGATGCTTTGATAGATGGCTATTGCTTTTTGATAAGCTTTTCTTTTTCTGTAGATATTGGCGATATTATTTTTGAGAACGGCTTCTGCATTAACACCTGTAGTGTAATTTAAAGCTTCCGTATAAAATACAATGGCCTGACCGTAGTCTTTTAAATTTTCGGAAGCAAGGCCGAGGTTATTGAGGTTCGCCTTGATAAAGATGTGCTGCTTTGATATCCTTTTGTCAAAATATGGGGAGGCATTGACTGATAACTCTTGTCCACCAAAATAATCGCCATTATTGGTTGAGATCATGGCCATATTTAAAAGGCATTTGGCAACACCCAAACTATCTTTCTGCTGAAGAAAGAGGTCTTTCGCTTTATCGAAATAGAAGAAGGCACTATCGGTTTTCAGCTCCTCTGAGTATTGAAATGCCTTATCGTAAATCGGGTTATTTTCTTTTGTTTCGACTTTCACCTTAGGGCTTTTCTCCGAGCAAGAGAACAGGAGCAGAATGGAGATGATGGTAATATTGAGGCGCTTCACTTTTTAGATTTTAATCTAAATTAAAGAAATTTACTTTGGAAAGCACCTATTGCGCTGTTTTTAAAATTATTAAGCGCCAATTGGCTGAATATTTTAGCATATTAAAATAAAAAATAAGGCGGCAATGTGCCGCCTTATTATGCTGTTATTATTTTGGTATTTTGATCTGGCCACCTTCACCACCAGTATCGTCGCCCGGAGGGGTGTCGCCTGGATCGGTAGGATCAGTATCAGCAGTGTTTACTGTTGTTGTTCCGCCACAAGATGCAGAATGGTTTGTATTTGTAGGCGTTGCCAATCCCAATAGGATAGCAATAAATAATGGAATAAACATGATTCAAAAATTTTAGAAATGATTAACTCAATAGTTCCCCGCGACCTTTCGTGGGGGATGCTACAACTGTAAATCAGAAGGCCTTCTGAAAATTTTTGGGAAGTGGTGAGTGTCTGTCGCAGGAGCCAATAACTGCTTCCCAAACCGGCTACTAACTACCGCGATTTCTACTCTTTTATTAATCAGTTTTTTAAATTAGCTTTGATAATGAATCGCCGCCTGTGCTGATCAACGATACAAATATGGGGTGAGTCAAAAGATTAGTTATCAATACATTCCGATGTTTCCCTTGTTTCCGCTTAGATTCCGGAAAACCGTAAATATTCCACTTATTCCGCCTTATTTTTACGCTAAAATTTTAAAGAGATGTTTGAGGAGTATAAAAAAAACCTATTAAAATTCTACCGGATAAAGAAAATTAACCGCAATCTTCCTGATAATTTAGCCCCTCTCGGACGAGAAAGGTTAAGAACCGCCTGCATTGATATGTTTCAAAAAAATAATGCACAAAATGATAAAGATCTGATGCGATCTGTATTTGGCCCTGCGGATACAGATGAGGATCAAATGAGAAATATTGAAAAGTTTGACTTAGATAGGTTTAGACCTTTAATAAGTTTTTTAACGAAAGAAGGAAGAAATATTAGAGATGATAAACTTGTTAAGCTTTTTGCCTGGTTAATAGATTTTCCTCCAAATGAAGAATGGCAGGAACTTAGCGATCAAGAAAAAGAACGTGTCTTTGAGGATGCAGCTAAGAAAAAGAAAATAACTAAAAAAACTGGTGGAGATAAAACGATAGGCCCTAAGACCAGTCAATCTACAACTAGACTATTTCCCAATACCTATATTGTCATTTCATGTATTCTTTTACTCTCTATCGGCAGCATTTCTTTTATTGTCTGGGAAAATTGGTCTACAGCAGTTAGGATGCCTAAAGCAGGGGAGAAACACATGTATTGGAATGGCGACCATTATGAACCAATAAAAGAAGGCGAACAAAAGGCTGGTGTGACCATCATACCTTTAGATATTAAAACGTTACAACAACAAAGAAAAATTACTATACCCGATACACTTACGAAATACTCCTTAGGCAAAGTATGGTATAAAGGTTATGGAAGCAACCATGAGTATTTTACCTTGAATGGTGTATACCCTACAGATACTGCCAGAACGTTAAAGCCTCTTTCAAACATGATTTTAGCTAGGCATACTTCTAATTACAGGTATATACTTACACGTTTAGTATGGTTTTTATATGCCGCTATTTTTGTAAGCCTTTGCGGTTATGGGGTAAGTAGGATGAAGAGAAAAGTTAGCGTGCTGGAGTAAAAGACTGATGATCATATTGCCGATTTTTCTAAAGGCGAATTAGCCCAGCAATAAGTTTAACTTATTATTGCCCTATAAAGTGTATTTGGCGTCTATTAGAGGTTTAACCCAAATGTATTACACCTGAGTTAAACCATTCCTTGTTTTATTTTTATTTGCCCCAGTTTACCTGGATATTGTTTTGATGGGCGTAGGCCTTGCCTTTTTCCATTAGCGCATTAAAATTTTGTTCAAAACGGGCGCCATATTTCTGGTCGATGCTGTTAATAATTTCATCTTTGGCGCTTTGGCTGCCCTTGCTATCGCACAGTTTGGCATAAGCCAGGTATTCGTTTTTATATACGGGGATTACCAGTTCGTATAATTGCTGCGAAAGGGCTTTAATTTCTTTTTCTTTATCGCCAGAAGCAGAGAGTTTTTTCACCTTTTCGAGCGATTGCTCGAGGTATAAAATTTTATTATTGAGGTTGGTGGTGGCTTCGTTGCCTTTCTTTTTACTGGATGGGATATCGGGATATTCTTTGGTTTCATCGTTTAGATGGCGGGCCAGATCGGCGCTGGCAAAATCGTTAATCATATTGGTGTTGAGAATGGCAATATCGAAGAAACGTTCTGGTGTTTCGGAACAGGCTGAGAGGAAAAGACTAAGCAAGATTAAAATAGCGGTTAATGGTTTTGGGGATAGGGCTTGTAATTTGTTCATGATCTAAATGGGGTGTCTTTATAAAATTTAAGCTTGGGGAGGAGCAAAGATTGAGCCGAGTTTTTGAGTCGGGAGTCGGGAGTTCAAAGTCGTGAGTCGATTAATGCATACGCGCGTGGTGGTCATGCAGAGGGTCATTGAAAGGTATTTGATGATGGAGGATGTAAGATGGATGATGGGGTTTTAGTAGTTAGTCGATTAACGCGTCATTTCAAACGTTCATTATCCTGAGTGTAGTTAAGGGATATTCTATTGAACCATATAAAACATAGAACGATCATATAAGCTCAAGGGTTTTATATTTTCTTACATTTCTGATATGGTATGGGCAGTAAATGAATGAACCAGTCTGTTTAGTACAAAGATCTCTCCACTAGGGTCGAGATGACGATCGTTCTATATGGAACTTTCATGTAATGCGCAACGCAGCTCTATGACCTTTGTGCCCTGCTCTCTGCGACCTTTGTGCCTTCACTTTGTGCCCTTTGTGGTTAAAAAGAACGCGGATGATTGAAACAGCCAAGGCATTTGGCCTAAAATTACGCCCTTTTCCATTATTCTTCTTTATCGATAATGTGTACCGAAATGCGGTTATCGGCCTCTAGTAAACCAAAATGATGCCGTTTAGGAACATTAAAAATGCGGACAATATCATGATCTGTGATCACCTCGAATAATAACTGGGCTTTTTTGCCGCTGATATCGTATACCTGTGCTTTTACGTTATTGGCTACAACAAGGTGATTGTCGGGAAGTATCTGTATACAATGCGCGCTTAAGTCTGCCGCGAAAATCGGGATACTGATAGGCATTTCTTTTAGCGTAGGGCTAACAACCAGGCAGCCATCGTTTGTTAATACTGCTATTTTTAGTGCAGTATGCACACTGCTTACCGAAAAGTTGATAACGGGCGATTCGACAAATAACATTTCGAGCATTCCGGTATCAGCTGTACGCAGCAACATATCACTTCCGGTGAAGTAGAGGTGATCTTTGCGCCAGTACATCTTGTTTTTGTTTGAAAAAATCTGATAGGCATCAATCGACGATTTATCCCAGGTACAAATAACAGAAGTTAGGGGCTCCCCTAATACCGTATAGCTGTTTAACCGAATGTCTTCGCCATGTGTTAAAAGAACAGATATTTTTTTTTGATCTGTCGGCTCAATGGCTCCAATCTTGTTCGGCCCCAGCCAACTTACTTGATGAAGATCTATTTCCCTTTCGAAATCGTGGGTTTCCGGCAATTTGCGGTATTGATTTGGAACAGCATCTCCACTGATTAAAATGCGGCTTGATATGCCTGAGTCGGCTGTTAAAGTATAATGTTCGCCAATATCGGCTTTAAATAGGTATAAATAATCCATACAATCTTCCCACTTCATGCGGAGCAACTGCATGGTTTCATTTTTGATACCAATGCCGATCAACTGATCGTGGAAACTACAGAAATCAACCCACTTTATTTCACGGTCCAGTTGAATATAATAACCTGCCTGCTGCTGTTTAATCTCTTTATAATGGTTAATCGCATAACGGTTTATATCCTGCACAATCATTGGATCCTGGCTGATAAACCGATCCATCATTTTTAAAGCACTAAAATCGCCAGCTGCAGTTTGCCGGCTTACAATTTCGTAACAAATGTTTAGAGCTGTTTCCTTAAGGCTTTCATCTTCATTGTGTTCGGCAATATCGGCAAGTACCCTTAAAAAACCAGTATCTTTGCCCCTGCTTAGTTGCTCGGTGTAAAAAATGCCGACCGTTTTATTTAAAGACATTCCGTTTTGTACGGTAATTTCGAAATAACGTTTTAAACATTGTTCTGCCTGATTGTTGTTGTGCCAGCCGCTAAGTAACATTTCTTCACCTCTTTTTAGATCGCCAATTTTAAGTTCGATCATACTTGCAGCCTTTAAGTAATCTCTGGCGCCCAAGGCCTGCTGCACTACATCTTCAAAATATTTTAACGCCTGTTGCTGTTGCCCCATTTGCCTATATAGATCGCCAACTTTCTCGTAGTTGGCCAAGTCTACATATAAATCTATGGCTTCGTTTAAAAGTCCACCTTTTTCTAGACAATCGGCAGCCAGATTTTTATTATTCAGGTGGTCTTTATAAATTGCCGCAGCTTCGCGATAATGTTTGCCTTCATGTAAGGTTCTTGCTGCCCTGCCAAGATCGCCCAGGAGGTGGGCATAAACATAGGCTGCCTTTTTAAAATCGCCAGCTAGTATGGCCTGTGTAGCCGTTTTTTCATAACGTTGCTGAAGTTCCCACCTGTAGCTGCCTAAATCCCAAACATCGGCAGCTATTCCGTTGCCAAAGTTCTTAAAATTCAGGTTCAGGCTTCTCCTGCTCAATTTGCCCGATGGTGCCGCAGTGCCGCGGTTTAAGTACGCACTATTTAACGGGATGGCATACTGTAAAGCGGCATCTTTATCTTTATCAAATAGCTTTACCAATCTATTGAGTTCGCTATCTCGCTGTTTTTCGATGGAGGCCATTTTTTGATTGATCCAGGTATCTAATTGTTGTAGAAAGCTGGGGGCTTGTGCATTTGCTATGGAAGCCGCCTGTTTAGGAAATAGAAAGGCAATGATTTGGAGCAGAAATTTACCGATAAAAGCAAAGCCTAACAATACCCAAAGCCCGAAGGTGCTTAAAGGTTTTAAAATGCTGCTCCACTTATTGTTAGGCTGTTTATCTTCTTCTGTTTTAGGGATATCGGATAACGGCTGTGTATTAATCAACGCTTTTAAATCATCAATGGCATCGGTAGGCATCAATGGTTCGATCATCACCGAATGGAGTTGAGGCAGATTAGGTGCCAAAGGTAAATTATGGAGCCAGCTGTTTTCTACTGTTTCTGGTGTTTCAATCAGGTCTGCCAATGCGTAGCTATCCTGTTGTTCGAAGCCTACGAGGCCTATATTGGGATGAAAAAACTGCGTATCCCAAAGTTTTGAGGCGCTTAATTCGGTATGGAGCAGTTCGGGAAAAAGTTTGGCATGTAAAGGAATGAAAAAGCCCTCGGTTACCCGGGCATAAGGATATCTGATCTGATCGCTTTTCGGAATAGCGGCTCCAAAAACCACAAACAACCCTACACAGTTGTTCTGTGCCTTACTTTCGGGCACGAGATAGGCCCTGATGGATAAAAAATCTACAGACCAGTTGGCCATTTCTGCAAACCAATTGGCTGGGCTGCCTGGTAAATAAGCGCCCCAGATGGGAAGGGAAGATTTTGCCTGATAGCGGAGTTGAAGTTCCATATTATTTTAGTCCATCTATAAAAGCCTGGATATATTTTTCATAAAATGCGCTGGGTTTTAATTTCCCGGCACTGGCACTCCCTGTAAAATAGGTTGATCCACTAACCTGTCCATCGGCGCTCCAACAGGCCGTGGGCTGATTAACGATCATGATGATGCCAATTTCTGGAATATGCGGATTACTGCTTTTTAGGTGTAATATCCCTCTCGAGTCCATAGTGGCTGTGCTTCCATTTTTCCAGGTAAATTTGGTAAACCTGATAAAGGGCAAATGATCTACCTTTAAAATGTATTGCGAGGGAGAAGCTAACCAGTTAACCGTGGACTTTTGATTATCTTTCCAATAAAATTTATCATTAACCAGTAGAAATTCTTTCTTATCAGAAAAAATTATTCCGGCGGTATTTACATGGATGTTTTTAACAGAATTAATAGTGCTATAGCCATTATTGAGGTGCCTTTTTAACTGGCTTTGAAAAACCCGCGAAACGCTCTCTTGGCGCGAGATCAGCTCATTAATGCTGTTGTTGGAAGTGATAACTGCTCCGTTACGCGGATCGATAATGCTTAGCTGTGTTTTACTTTTGAAATAAAAATAGGGCCTGATAAACTGAAGATCGGTTGCTGCTTTGTGCGGAATGGTTATTTCTGTTACGCTATGTGAAAGTGTCTTGGCGTCGATCCTATATATTTCTATTGCTTTATTGTTTTCGGGAATGAGCATGATAAAAATGGTATTTTCCATCTCACCGAAACAATATTGGCCACGTGTTAACTGCACGGCCAGTTCTTTTGCGCCCAGGTTTTTATCAGGCCAAAAAAGCAGGCGCGAATCGATTGAAATGCCAATTGCCGTGCTGTTTGCTAACATGCACACATTACCGAAGTTCAGCCTGATTTTTGAAGTGGGGTAATAAAGTGGAAATTCAGGTTCGTACAGTACCGCGGGCAGATCGGCCTGGTTAATTTGTTTAATCTTTTTCTGATGGGTGTGGGCAACAAGATCGGATAAATCGATATGCGCCTCTCTGATCAGTTTTGATTGATTTTTGCTGAACCGGATCATCTGTAGGTGTCCACTAGCAGATATGGTGATGAGATAATTTAACTGATCTCTGATTTTTAAAAAATAGGGCGCAGGAGCAGCATCTTTTAAAAAATGGGCAGAGGTGATTAATATATACCTGCCATTTTTTTCGGCATGCGTTGCGAAAGCCTTAACCAGCGTTTCGCCACAGTGCAGGGCAGGATCCATCTTTTCGAGTAGGGTTTCAGTATCTTTTTTGGTTTCGAGTTCTGCTATGCTGAGGTGCTTCCCGCCCAACGACCATACTTTTAACTGTTGGTTTTTTTCTTTGCTTTCTCTAAAAGCCAGGGCGGCTGCAACAGCGAATATCCGTGCCGATCCCCACATTTTCAGTGTAGAATCGATAATGATACCCAATTGCTGCACCTGATGGTTAGGTGCTGTTTCGCGTTTTAGAAAAAGCGCTTCATTATTGGCTAACCGGGCGGAGAGCAAGAGGTCGTCTTGCGCGAGTTCGCTCAGCAACAGCTTATCGTAGGTGCCTTTGTTGGCGATATCAGAAATCCCGCCCAAACTTTGTTCATTATTGCTGTTCAGGTACATCGGGATACTTAAAGCAGCCATAATCTTTCTGGCCAGCTGGCTAACCGTATTCGTTTTTTTATCGTTTTCCAGTTCGGCCAAAAGGTCTTTTCCAACAGGTTCAGGCTGAGGAATATTAATGGGAATGGGTAGCGCTGTAAGTCCGGTACGCTGTTTAAGCACTAAGCTTTCTACATCTTTGAAAACGGAGAGGGCGGCCGCCAATGGTGCGAGATCCTGTACAACGTTTATCTGTTTAAGTATTGCCTGTTCGCCAAAAATATCTTCGTCCATTTCGCCACTGTTAAATTCCTTCAATAGGGGCAATAGACCCATGTGGTATCCTTTAACGCTTAGTGCATCAAAAATAGACTGGAGTAGTAACACCCTGTTCATTTCGGAGCGGTACTGGTAGGGCAATTGGTTAACGATGCATAAAAACTGGTAAGCCTGTATTTTTAGTTCGTGGTCTGGATCGTCAATGGTGCTACTGGCATCCATGAGGCTGTAGCTAATATCCAACAAAGTTTGTTTGGCATTATAGCCGGTTTCCCAATCGTCTTTACAGGCACATAAAATCAAAAGAATAGTGCCTAAAGAAAGCGAGGTGGTGTTAGGAAGTTCTTTTAAAATATTGGATAGGTCTTTGCGGTAGCAGATGGTTTTTTGGTTGGCAAATTCGATGACCTGCCCATGCTCCGCCCACCTCCAAAAATAATTTTGATAGGCCTTAAAATAATCGACGGTATTTTGTGAGGAGTAAGCCATATGTTAAAATGAAACCTGCCTGACAACTGCCCGATCAGCGGGTTTAAAAAGATCAATCGCGATGCTGTTTTGCTTGCCGTTTTTGTTAAAAAGGATATATGATGGTGTAATTGGTTTAAGCTTTTGGTTAAGCAGGCTGGCTAAAAATGGCGGATCGAAGTTATATCCGGCCGAAACAAGCAGACTTCCATTTAGCCAAAAACTTTTACCAGGTATTGGAGGCAGCGGATCGCCAATAATAAACACTTCTTGTGCTGTTGATACGACAAACTTTAGGTGCTGCAAACGGATCTGTGGCGCTCCGTCTACATACTTTTTCCATGCCATAAAATTGGTTTGCAGGGCATATGCGGGCTGCGGGTTTTGGTTGCGCACTAAGTTTACAGGCATTAGCGGCGTTTGCTGCGCCGGAATTGCCGATACAGGCATTTCTAGCGGCATAAATTCAGGCAGTGTTTTCCACTCCATGGCATTGAGTAGGGCAACTGGGGTTAATTTTCCATCTGGGAAAAGACGATTTTGCCCGTTGAGTTTATAGCTCGCTAAAATAGGGAGAGAATCGATCAATACCTGGTTGTGTTTATTATCCAAAGGTCCCTTCAGCCAGATCAGCTCATCCCGCCTGCAGGCACTCCAGCCCTCAACCGCCCTGATATGACCAATCTGATCTTGGTATTTAACTTCTACAACCAGTACCCTTATGTTCATGCGGTTTGCATAATCTGTTTCCAAAGCTGATCAATCGGTTCCTGTACATATTTGCGTTGTGCTTCGTTTCCGATCCATTCGCAGCGGTTGTTCAGGTGTACCAATCGGTCTTTAATTAATGATCTTTCGGCCATTGCAATTTCGGGCAATGCCCATTGCTCGGTTAAATGCTGTACCTCTTTATAAATTTCTTCTGCATCGGGTTTGGCGTTTTCTTTCGCCCTGGGATGCTGGTTATCAGAAATATCGGTCGTGATGATCACATTAACAATATTGGCGATAATTTCGCGCTGTTCTTCTGTATCCCAAATGTGCTTTAATATCCAAAGATCAGAGGGCACGGCTTTATTTCGTTTGCAAATCAATGCGCTTGCGGCAATCATCCGTTGCAGTTTTACGGCCCGGCGATCGGAAACCTGTAATCCGGCATTTCGCATTTTATGGATCAATTCAATATAGGCGGGCCTAACTTCCTGAAGGTCTACCTTCGCGGTAAGTTCTTGTAAACTGGCAATTTCGGCTACCGAGATAGCAGGTTTATCATTTCCTTCCTGTTGTTCGAGTACCCAGCCTGCGTTTAATACGGCATTGAGCTCCTGTGGGTCAACATTGTCTGATTTTACACGGATGAGGAAGCGGTCGAAAAGGGCTTGCAGGGCTTCGTCTTCGGGCAGGTGGTTACTGGCGCCAATTACCATCAGCGCGGGTAGCTTACGCGTTTCTCTTCCACGTCTAAAAATCCGCTCGTTGAGCACCATTAACAAACTATTTAATATGGCACTGTTCGCATTTAAAAGTTCGTCTAAAAAAATGAGCGATGCTTCCGGAAGCATGCCATCGGTGTTGGTTACCAGATCTCCTTCTCTGAGCTTGCGGATATCAAAAGGGCCGAAAAGTTCGTTTGGCTCTGTAAAACGGGTAAGCAGATACTCGAAGGTCTGTCCATCTATCAATTTGGATAGTTCGCGTACGGTTGCACTTTTTGCGGTTCCTGGAGGGCCTAAAATGAAAAGATTTTCTCTACCTACGAGGCAAATGCCCATGAGGTCGATGATTTCATCTTTACCAACAAAAACCTTTTTTAAATGCTGTAATACCTGCTTCAGCTTATCAATGGTTAAATGTGTGGCTAATTGGATTTCGTTCATATCGTTTCTTTGTTAAGGACCAGGTTTAAACCAGGCCATAGTTTTGTCTGGTATGCGCCTAATGCTTCTTTCATTAATTTTAATTCATGTTCGCCATTGATCCTGTTAATGTCCTTTTTCAACATAATCCGATCGATGTAAGCCACTCTGAGTGAAGGGTGATCAAGTATTTTGTCTCCTACAGTTACGTTTATGCCAGCTATCCCTATGCTTGAAAAGGGCCAAAGCCGGGCTGTTGTTTTTAACTTGTAAATTAAAGGGTCTTCTGGCGATAAGCCACTTGCAAACCTGAAAATGTCGGGCAGGAAACGCAACATCAAATCTGCTGAATATACAGCTTCGGACGTATAAGCGCCTTTGTAGTCAGTTAGTAATTGATTTAATTTTTCTTCGCCGATATCTCTGAGCAAAACCAATTGTAAAGTGCTGAAAATATATTTCGCAGCCCATAGCGCTGCTTCGGGATCAAAATTCGGGGCATTGTGAGGCATGGTTAACGCGTCTGCCTGGTAATACGCTTCCAGTAATACAATAGCTTGATCTGAGGTGGCAGCATCAAAATCTACAATTTGATTGGGCACTGTTACCTGTCCGGTTTGGATAAGATCGATTAAAAAAAGGTCAAGCATCACCTCCGAGTATTGTGTTAATTTAGAAAGCAAGATATAAAATTGCCAAGACAATTTGTGCCTTTGCTAAGGAAATATGGGATTTTTAGTCCTAAGTCGGGAGCCTGAAGTCATGATTCAACTAATGTGTCATTCTCCGCGCATCATTACCCTGTGTGTAGTCGAAGGGTATTTTAGGATGTAGGATCACCGATATAGTGCAATTACACACTCTGCTCTATTTGCTTTTTCTTCTCCTGCCTTTGTGGTTAAAAAATGTAAAAAGAATGATGGAATGGATTTTTTCTTTCGTTATATTAGTGGTTGATTGTGAGTACAATAACAATCTGAGCTAAACAGTAATTCCATTCTAAATCTATTTATTACGCCATCTCGTGAAATACTCATTTTACCAACATTTAATTGTTAGGTCTGCGGCTTTGCCCGTACATAGCAATTTGCAAATGGAAGCGCTGTTGCAAATGTGGCAACAGCCTTTTATACGCGAAAGCATTTATTTGGCCAGCAGGTCGCTCTTTAACGATCTTGATAAACTATTTAGCAATACCGGCGAAATAAACGATTTAAAAAAAGACGGATTAATAAAAAGTTTTTATAAATACCTGGCGAGGATGAGTAACCGTTCTACCCCTTTTGGCTTGTTTGCAGGCTGCGGTGCACTGCAATGGGGCGATGGGCAAAGTTTGGTGCTGGGCAACAGTTTTAAAAGAAGTATTACGTTAGATGCCGCTGTTAATGGGCAGCTGGCCAGCCTGGGCGAAGTAAATCATCCACAGGCTACCTACAGGCTTAACAACACCATTTACCTACAGGGCAGGCAATACAAATTTATTACTTACGAGGTAGTTAATGGTGAACGCGAGTATGGAATTGTAGGTTTGGCACACAACGAAGTTATCGCCTACCTGGTAAGTACACTACAAAAAGAGGCAAAAACGCGGACAGCAATTGTACAGCTTCTTGGCGATTTTGATGCTGATGAAGCTGCTGCTTTTATTGATCAGCTGATTCGGGTTCAGTTTTTAACCTATACCGGCAAACCTGGCATCGACGTTCAATTTCCTGATTATTTACCGCAGCCCTGGCCAACAGATATGCAAGAAGCACTACAGTCTATCGCATCGGCTTTAGCCAAAATGGGTGAGGTAGATGGCGCAAGCATCGCGGTAATAGATGATTACCATCAGGCAGAAGAAAACCTTAAAATGTTGATGGGCGATATCCCGAACAGTTGTTTCCACGTTACGCGGGTAAACACTTTAGCGGCAGCAAGCCTTCAGAGCAGTTTGCAGGCTAAACTGTTACGGGGAATAAAGCTGTTGAACAATTTAAGTGATTTTGAACCCCATAAAAGGCTTAAGCAGTTTAAAGCGCAGTTTCTGCAACGTTACCAGGGTCGTAGTATACCCTTGTTAGAAGCTTTCGATCCGGATAGTGGTATAGAATACGGACATTGGCACAATAAAGAGACCTTACTTACTGAAGGTTTAAATGCCAATTTAAACAAACAGGTAGAGCAGGCACCCTATACCGAAACCAGCCTAAAACTGTTAAAGGTGTTAACCCTGGCCAATGTATGTGGCGATTATACCTTCACCCTGCCCGAAGATTTTGTGCAGGAGAAACCGCTAACAGGTCTGCCTCATAATATGGCGGCAGTTTTTCAGCTTTTTGATGAAGAACGGGTTTACCTCGAGCTGGTTCCGGGTACAGGTAGTTTAGGCCTTTTGGCAAGGTTTGCCGATGCCAGTGCAGAAATTAAACAGTTGGCCACGGCCATGGCTGCTGAAGAAATGCTGGCCAACCCCGATATCATTTATGCCGAAATTATCCACCTGCCTGAAGAACGCTCAGCCAACGTAATGTCGCACCCACAGTTTTGGTCGCACGAGTTGCAGTATGTTGACCATGCCAGTGGCACGCAGGTAATTAACCTTGCCGAAATTGAGGTAAGCTTACAAAATGGCATGTTTAAACTGTTTTCGAAAACGAAACAGCAGGAGATTGTTCCGAAACTGAGCAGTGCCTATAATTATAACCGCTCGCAGCACCCCATATATACTTTCTTGTGCGATATACAGCACCAAACAGGGCCAAACGGACTAACTTTTAGCTGGGGCAGGCTGGCAAAAGATTTTGTGTTTTTCCCAAGGGTAGATACTGCTTTTGGCCTTATTTTACATCGTGCCACCTGGAAATTTACTTTGGCAAACCTGCGCGGTATTACCCAAAAACAAAGTAGCGATAAGCTGCGACTGGCGGCTTTTGAACAGTTTAGGCAGGAATGGAAAATACCGGATAAGTTTTTTGTGGTAAATGGGGATAACGAACTGTTAATAGATACTGATATTGCCTTATCGATCGATATTTTTTTAAAAGAGGCCTCGAAAACCATGAGTGAGCTGATACTGAAAGAATGTTTGCATAGCGATATGGAGCCTGCACTACAGGATGAAGCTGGAAACCGGTATGCACACCAGTTTGTTGCACCACTTTTTGCCCTTGGCGAAGCCAAAAAGACAAGTTACCAACCTGATGAAAGTACGGTAACGCGGCACTTTTTTCCGGGTAGCGAATGGCTTTACGTTAAAATATTTTTGAACGAAAATACAGCGCAGCAAGTGCTGATTACGCTTTTTAAACTGCTTGATAACAATGAGGGTACTTTCGGTTATAAAAAATGGTTTTTTATCCGCTATTACGAACATGGCCATCACATACGCCTGCGGATATTGCTGCACAGTGCAGCCGATTTTCAGCAGGCTTATTTTTTGGTTAAGCATACACTCGATCCTTTTATCGTTCACCAACAGATCAGCAATATCCAGTTAGATACCTACGAACGTGAGCTGGAGCGTTATGGCGCCGGGCAGATAGAGGTGGCAGAAAGCCTGTTTGATATCGACAGCAGGTTTTGCGCTTATATTTTTAAGCTTTTCGAAAATAACGATTACACAGAGCAGGGCTGGCTAATTATTTTCTGGGTAATGAAAGATTATTTGATACTTAAAAGCACTGATGCTGCTGTGCAGTTAAAATTTGCTGAAGCGCAGTTAGCGCTTTTTTTAAAGGAAATGGACAGCAAGGTGGTTAAAATTCAGATCGACCAACTGTTTAGAAAGTACAGCACGATCTTACCTATTTTGGCGAACGATTATGAGGCCTTGCTTAATGATAGGCGCGTGGCGGTAGATACGCTGCTTAAAGCGCAGCAGGTAGATTGGAACGATAGTTTTTTGGCTGGCTTAATCCACATGCTGTTAAACCGGTATTTTGTTAGCCAGCAACGGCTGCACGAATGCCTGCTGTATGGCTTAATGGTTAAACACCTAAAATCTGGTTTGGCCAGGGTAGCCAAATAACTATTTGTACAGCGTTTTGTTCAGCATGTAGAAGAAACTATCGCGATAGGTTACACCGATAGGCACTTTTTCGGCTATGTTTTCGAATAAGATCAGGTTTCCATCAATGGATTTGATTTTTTTTATGGCAATAATATACGATTTGTGGGTTCTGATAAACTCGCCTTCGGGCAAACCATCAGAAAGCGATTTCATGCTCACCAACGATACGTGTCGCTGCGTATCTGTAAATACCGAACAGTAATTTTTAAGGCCTTCTATGTAGAGAATATCTTCGAAATTTATCCTTACAATTTTACCGCGGTCGGTTTTTAAATAAAAGGCATCAGCCTTTGCTGTATTTTGTTTGGTATCCTGATCCTTTTTTAAGGAGTGCAGCATTAATTTATCCAATACCTTTTGCGTAGCACTCAAAAAACGGTCAAACGAATAAGGTTTAAGCAGGTAATCTAATACATTGTTTTCGAAACCGGCAACGGCAAACTCACTGTATGCCGATGTAATAATCACCTCAATACCAGAAGGCAGCATCTTGATCAGATCAATACCTGATAACTCGGGCATATTGATATCCAAAAAGAGCAGATCGATGTTGTTGCTTCTTATTTCTACCAAAGCCTCTATCGGATTGGTAAACACACCTACCAAACTGAGGAACGGAACCTTATTTACATAATCTTTTAAAATGTTGTGCGCGTAGGGTTCATCATCAATAATGATACAGTTAAGTTGTTTCATGGCGTTTTTAGGGGAAAGTTTAATTTACATTCGTAGGTTTCTTCCGTTTCAGAAATGGTAAGCAGATGATTGTTGGGATATAACTCGTTTAGCCTTTGTTTTACATATTCGATTCCTATTTTATTAGAGTGTACTTTTTTATTGTTGTTTTTATAGTTAAAAGAATAAAAATGAAGGTTATGATCTATTACTTCGATATTTAAAATTGCTGCCTTTGCCGGATCTTTTATTACACCATGTTTAAAAATATTCTCTACCAATGTAATGAGAATGAGCGAAATTACCTTTTTATTACCAGTGTTGGTCTCGAGCTTGTACTGCATGGAAAGCGATTCGTTTCTTTCATCATGTATCCTGATAAAATCATGGATATAATTCAGTTCACTTTCTAAGGTACTATAACCATCTTCGCTGCCGGTTAAGGCGTGGCGCATCACATTAGATAGCATTAATATCGATTTAGCCACATCAGGTAGGGCTTTGTATGTTTTGGCATGTAGAAAACCTAGTGTGTTGAATACAAAGTGAGGATTGATCTGCGATTTAACCAGGTTAAGTTCGGCCTGGATGGCATTATTTTTTAAGCGTTCCTGCTCCTGCAGCATGCTCATTTTTTCCAAGTTGTATTCATAAGCCTCCTTGTCTCTCTTTGCAACCACCTGCGCAAAACTAAAGCCAATCCCGATCAGGTAAAAATACAGTGAACGCATCAGTAAAGCCGTAATCTGATACCGGGTTAAGTAAAGCGCAAGATCTTTATGGTAGCCTACGGTTTCTATTAAAATCTTAAAGGCCGATGAAATGGATAGGATTAAGAGGGTGCTTACAGCAAGACCAATTACCATAAATAGCAGCGACCTGCTGCGCTGTTTGATAAAAGTAAAACTTAACCAGGCAGCATAAAACACACTGGCATTGATGATAAAAGATAGCAGGGTATATACCGGGCGGAGGTCTAGCCCGGCAAAATAACTGATCAGGATTTCGTACAGGATATATGCCACCCATAATATGATGTGCATACCGATATTTTTTCTACTCATTTAAATTTAGGTGTATCTGCCTCCGAAATGGAATATTCACTTGTCCTTTTATAGCTACTCATTCGTCATCCAAAACCGCTCATTGGTACAAATTATTTTGTAAGTTTTTTAACAAACATCACATTTATATCAACAACAAACCATAAAGCTATGAAAAATCAAGTTAAAGTTTCTTTACCACAAATCGAAGTTAAACAAATTCAGATTCTTAATCGCAGTATGTCTGCAAAAACAATGGTTTTTAATCAACGTGGCAACGATTTTCCAACAGAAACAGTTGTAACATCAACACTAACAGGTATTTAATTATGAAAATAACATTATTAAAGAAACTAGGACTTGGTAGCACTGCAACAGAGCTATCGGATGAGCTAAGTGATATGATCGGCGGCGGCCAATCAGAAGATGATATCCGTTTCAACCTGAACCTTCCTTTTGAAGGGCAGATGTCGGGTTATGCTTTAATGCATGTTGCCCAACGAAACCAGTACCATAAACGTGTAAGTCAGGAAGACAGTTTGTTATAAATCTCTATTTAAAGCCAATATTGGCGTGATTAGAAAAATACACTGCTGTATAAATAGATACATTAAGCCTAAAAGCAAATTTTACCTATGAAAAGCGCTCGAAAAGGCTCTAATTAAGGTGACTTAGGGGGTGGTCATCTACCATCCTCTAAGCCTTTTATCTTCCCCCTTGGCGGTTTATTATTCATCCCATTTAAACCAATCATCATGAAAAAACAACTCAAAATGAAACTTTCCTTAGCCAAAGAAACCATTGCCAGATTAAATGAAGAGCAGATGGAACTCGTATCAGGTGGCCAGGGCCTAACAGCCGAATCGACCACCATAATCGTTGAACTTGATGTAGCCGGAGATGTAGGCCCCAGCTGTGGACCACGTACTGTTCAGATTTCAAAAACATGCCCGGCAACCAGTTCATGCTTATGTGTATGTGAATAATCAATTCAACTCATATCGACATGAAAAAACAATTCAAAACTAAACTTTCTCTGAATAAGGAAACCTGCCCTGTTGCAGGCACTGTAAACTGCCCTTGTGGATAAACTATTTTAATCATTATAACAACAAAACCTATGAAAAAACAATTCAAAACCAAACTTAAGCTAGACAAGGAAACCGTGGCCAAGCTTAATGAAGAGCAAATGGAACTGGTAGCTGGTGGCCAGGCCGCAGCAGACGGTTCTACTATTGTAATCGGCCTTAGCCTTGAAGAAGCTGCTGGCGAAGGCGGTAGCTGTGGGCAGCAATCTATTATTGCTTCAAAAACCTGTCCGGCAACCAGTACATGTAAATGTAGTTGCTAACAATTAAATCAATTTATATACAAAAACCATTAAAAACATGAAAAAACAATTCAAAACCAAACTTTCACTGAACAAAGAAACAGTAGCAAAGCTTAACGAAGAGCAAATGGAATTAGTAGCTGGTGGCCAGGCCGCAGCAGAAGGTTCAACTATTGTAATCGGCCTTAGCCTTGAAGCATCAGCAGCTGATGGCGATAGCTGTGGTAAACAATCTATTATCGCTTCAAGAACCTGTCCGGCAACAAGCACCTGCGAGTGTAGCTGTAAATAATCAATCACTAACCATATAAAAACTATCACATGAAAAAGCAATTCAAAACCAAACTATCTCTTAACAAAGAAACTGTTGCAAAGTTAAATGAAGAACAAATGGAACTGGTAGCTGGCGGTCAGGCTGCTGAAGGCTCTACTATTGTAATCGATATTCCAATTCTTTCTGCTGCAGAGGCTGAAGGAGACAGTTGTGGCAAACAATCTATTATTGCTTCAAGAACCTGTCCGGCAACAAGTACATGTAAATGTAGTTGCTAAACAATCCGCATTGCCGGTAAATACGCCGGCAATGCTTTTTAACCGTAACAGTCCTTTTTTTGGGGTTTGCTACACAATACCAAAAGCTATGAAAACATACCTGATATTAATATTCGTTTTTTTAACTACTGCCAGTGTTGCTGCTTCTACCCAGGCTGTAGGCAACAACATAGATAGCTTAAGCCTAAAATTTACTGGTAAAGTAATCGATTCTGCTAGTAAAGAACCACTTATCTACGCGCAGGTTGCCATAAGCAATGGCAGTGGGCAAAAATTGGTTATGCAGGTGCTTACCGATACCTTGGGGCAGTTCGAACTAAGCATAAAGGAAGGAACTTACCAGGTTAAGGTATTTTATATGGGTAATGAAAATCAGGTTTTTAATTTGGTTATACCCGCTCATTCTGATCATGTATTGAATCAGGTTTTTAGTGTAAAAGTTAAAACAGCATTGCTAAATGAGGTTTCGGTTTACGCTAAACGTAAAATTATAGAAAACACGGCAGAAAAGATTGTGTACCATGTGGATCGCGATCCGATGGCTAAAAACAAATCGCTTAGCGAAGTAATCAAAAAAGTTCCGTTGGTTACGGTCGATTTTAAGGGTGTTCCATCTTTAAAAGGAAGTGAAAAAGTACAGGTACAGGTTAATGGCCGCTCGGTTACCGATTATGCCATCCCTGTAGATCAGGCACTTAAAATGATCCCAACGGCTAATGTAGAAAGCATAGAAGTGATTACCAATCCGGGCGCAGCCAGCGATGGCGAGAGTTTGGCAGGTATCATTAACATTATAACAAAAAACAAACTCGCTTTAGGGGGCAACCTTACCGTGGGTGTAGAATCTACAATAGGAAAGAGCTATACCACTAAGCCAACTTTAAATTTTACCTATGGCGTGGGCAAGCTTAACTTTTCGCTTAACGGCAGTTATACCAATTTTAAAACACTTGGGTTTAGCAACCAGCTTTACGCCAGAAACAATTTTTTACAAACGCAGAGTGGCAACTTAGGTTACGAAGGAAACCCCGTTTATATAAACAGCGGACTGTTTTATGAAATTAACAAAAGCCAATCATTAAATGCAGGCTTAACCGTTTCTAACTCGCCATATACCTTTAACCAAGGTTTACAGACGAGTATTAACGATCAGGGTGTTTCTAATGTGTTTAACCGCTTTTCTGATAACTCGGTAAAATCGCAAAGTTTATCGGCCAATTTAGATTACAAGGTTAAACTGAACAAACCAGGTAAAGAATTTACCGTTGGTGCACTTTTCACAGCGGGCAAACAGGATAATTTAAACAATAGCATCAACAATTATGTATCTGGAGCGGCCACGCCCGTTTTACAGGAATTAAGCAGCAACAACAGTACGGTCCGTACGATTATTCTACAATCAGACTATAAGCTGCCAGTAGGTAAACATAAACTACAGGCTGGTATTAAAGTTACGAACAGGCACTTTGATTCACAGTATCAAAATGCAATCAGCAACCAATCGGTAATGGCTACAGCTAGCAATGATGAGTATGCCTACGATCAGGGTATTTATGCCGCTTTTGGACAGTTTCAGGTGATTTTGCCAAAAAAATGGACAATGATTGGTGGGCTGCGTTATGAAAGGACACAGAACGATGCCAAATTTATATCAACCAATAGCAGCGTTAACCAAGGCTTTAATAGTTTTTTGCCAACCTATGTAATAGGTAAGAACCTTAAAAAAGGAATGATTAGCCTAACGTATAGTTACAAAATTTCCAGACCGGGAATCTCTTTTCTTAATCCCTTCCAAAATTTTGTAAATGCCAATACAGTAGCCCAGGGTAACCCCGATCTTTTGCCCGAACATAAAAATGGATTGAGCCTGGCTTTTTCTCATAATGCAGGCAAGGCCTATTTATATGTTGATGCGAGCGCTGACTTTTGGTCTGACTATATTTTGCGGGTTAACCAGTTTGTAAATAACGTTAACCAGATTTCGTACAAAAACATTGGTTCGTACAGGCAGTTTGGTACATCTGCCAATTTAAACCTTACGGTTACAAAATCGTTGAGCTTAACCGTGGGCGGCACATTAAATCTGATTTCGACCAACGATGCGGCATTTAATGCAACCTATAATGAGAAATTAAACTTTAATGCCAGCTTTATCGGCACCTACAATTTTAAAGGTGGCTATAACCTGCAGGCAGAATACTACCTGTATTCGAACAATTATTTTTTCCAGAGCAGAACAGCATTGCCCAATACTTCTTCAATCGGGGTAAATAAATCGCTTATGAAAGATCGGGTAAACCTGAGTGTTGGGGTAATTAATCCGCTAAACAATAAGATTGAGTACGATATGCTGAATGTAAACGGCGGCTTAACCAACCAGAACATTCAAACCGTTTATGGCAGGGGCCTAACCTTTGGCTTTAGTTATCAGTTTGGTAACAATAAGGTAAATAAAAAGAGCAGAACCAATATTAAAGATAACGATACCAAAGAAGGAAGTACTAACCCAATTGGTTTTTAAACAGGATACTATGAAAAGGGACACACTTAACGAGCAATATGGTTTTTTACCAGATTTAATGCTCCGATTTCCGTCTTACCACAACGAAGGGCAAATGAGCAAAGAATTGATCTATCAGTTTATGGAAGATGATTTTTTTATGGAGGCGCTGTGGATTGCTTCAAAAGACCTTTATGAGGCTGTGCGTAGGATTGATTCGATTACCGACCCTAAAAAGCTCGAAAAAATAGAAGTGGCCTTATCTAAATACATCAACAGAACCAAAACCAGGGCTACTCCTTTTGGCCTTTTTGCAGGCTGTGCGCCCATAAGTTGGGGAGAAAATACGGCATTAGCCCTTGGAGCTACTGTTAAACATACCCGTTTGGATATGGGGCTGTTGTGTACCATTTTTCGCTATGTATTGAAAAACGAGCACATTAAAAAATCTTTAAAGTACAGCGTTAACAAAACCCTGTACGATATGGATGGAAATTACAGAATGGTTGACTATAAAACCCTGGGCTATCGGAAATATACAGTATCATCAGTAAGTGGTTCAGGGTATCTGGAAGAAATTATTGATTTCTGTACCACCGCACAATCTTATGCTGCTATTGCGGCATTTATTGCCAGTTCTTTTGAAGTGGATACCGCAGAAGCTGTTGCCTTTTTGGATGAGCTGATTGATGGACAGATACTATTAAGCGAACTCGAACCAAGGGTGAGCGGTCCCGATTTTCTGGATCAGATAATTAGTAGTTTAGAAAGTGTTTTATCTGCAGATGGCACCAATAATGACGCCCATACATACTTATCTGCTTTTAGGGCGGTTAAGGTGATTTTGTTGAGTGAAGGAAACACCATCGATAAAAAAGAAGAAATTACTGAGATATTACAGTCGCTGAATATTGAATTTAATGGCGATAGCATGTTCCAGATCGACCTTTATAAAGATGGCACCGCGCAAACACTTAGCAACACTTATGCAGATAGGCTTATGGAGGCCGTTCAGTTTTTAAACCAGGTTACACCAAAGCATAACAACAAAGAGCTGCAATCTTTTAAAAATCGCTTTGCTGAGCGTTATGATGAGCAGGAAATACCTTTATTGCAGGCGCTCGATCCAGAATCGGGGATTGGCTATGCGGCAAATACACATCTGGCAGGCGAGGCTCCACTGGTGCACAGAATGGTTTTTTCATCCGGTACAGCCAGCGAAATTAGAGAAACACAATACACCGACGTTAGCAAATGGCTTATTGGCCATTTAACAAGCAATACCGCAGGCGGCGAAATTAACCTGGATCAGCACGATCTGAGCCAGCTTCATATTAATCCTTCAGAACTGCCACCAAGTTTCTCCATCATTTTCAGGTTAAACGGCGGGGTTGAAGATCAGGTTTACCTTGAGCATTGCGGATGGCCCACTGCTGCCTGTATGATTGGCAGATTTGGTCATGGAGATCAGAAATTTGAGCAGATGCTCCAAGATATAAATGGAGTTGAAAACGCATATTATGAAGATGCTGTGGTAGCAGAAGTGGCCCACCTGCCCGAAGACCGTTACGGCAACATTGCTTCGCGGCCTAAATTTAGAGATTACCAGATCCCGATACTGGCGGGCAGCGTTACCGATGAAAGTGAAATTAGCCTGAGCGATTTAATGGTTTCGGTACGTAACGGCCAGCTTTACCTAAGGAGCAAACGTTTAAACAAGGCGGTAATACCCAGGCTCAGCAATGCCCATAATTACGGCATGAATGCCCTGCCGGTATATCATTTTTTAGGTGATCTACAGGGTACCGACCATAAATACTGGCTGGGATTAAACTTGGAGGTTTTACCGAAGATGGGTGTTTTTAAAATTCCAAGAATAAAATATAAAGGGGTAATCCTATCGCTGGCTTCATGGTACCTGCAGGCAGATGATATAAAAGAAATTCTGGATATCAACGCCGCTGACCACGAAAAACGCTTGCAACAGTTTTTTAAAAAATGGGAACTCCCTCCCGCATTTATTTATGCCGATGAAGACAATGAACTTTTGGTACATCAGGAAAACCGGATAGAAATATTGGCCTGGCTATCGGCCTGTAAAAAACGCAGTCAGATTGTACTTAAAGAATATTTACCGGTTAGCAATTCAATTTTAAAAGACAAAGATTCAAAAGCGGTAAACAACCAGTTTGTAGCGCTATTAGCAAGAAAAGACGATAAAAAAAGACAAGTGCCAGTGTTTAACCCAAACCATAAAAATGAACCCATAGTAAAAAGGCAGTACTTTCCCGGAGAGGAATGGCTTTATGCAAAAATTTACTGTGGAGTAAAAACAGCAGATCAGCTGATTGGAAATGAACTTTTGGAGCTGACCAAGAAACTGGTAGGTGCCGGTTTGATCGATCAGTGGTTTTTTATCAGGTATGCAGATCCCGAACCGCATTTGCGCTTTAGGGTGCACGTAAAGGCCATGGATGGACTGGGTACGGTAATGCGCGAAATTAATAAGGCTTTTGAAGCACTTTCTGAAACAGGTTTGGTTTGGAAAATCCAGTTTGATACCTACGAACGCGAAATAGAGCGCTATAGTGCCGCAGGTATTACACTAAGTGAGCAATTGTTTTATCACGATAGTTTAGCTGTGGCCAGTTTCTTATCGCGCAGGGAAATGGTAGAAAACTTTGAGCAGCTGCGCTGGTTATGGGGCATTAAGGCTATCGATAGCCTTTTAAATGATTTCGAACTGTCCCTCGCAGAAAAAATGAAGGTAATGGAGCGTCTATCAGCGTCCTTTCACCAGGAATTTAATTCTGATGCTTTATTGATTAAACAGTTATCTCACAAATACAGGTTTAGCAAAGCACTTATAGAGACGCATTTAGATGCTGGAAATGATTTTTCGGGTTCAGATCTGCTCCAGTATAGAAGTTATGAAATTATCCCACTAGCACAAGCCTTAAAAAAGAAAATAGCACAGGGGCTGATCAATCAGGACTTAAACGGATTTTTAACCAGTTACATCCACATGAGTATGAACCGTTTATTTAAAACCAAACAGCGTGTACACGAACTCGTAGTTTATGATTTTTTATTAATGTACTATAAATCAACCTTTCACCGTCAAAAAATAAAAATATGAGCACTATCCAAACAGAAAAAGTGATAAATACACGGTTTAAAGTGGTATTGGCGCAAATTAAACATTTGCTTCACGATCAGGAAAATCAAGCTGAATTTGTACAGAACGGCAACCTGTTTAATGGTTACGCAGGTATTGTATATTATTATTTCAGCTTGTTAAAGGCTTTTCCTGATGGGGAAAGTGAGGCTTATATAGCTTTAGAAAAACTTATCGAATCTTACAACGCACAAGATAATACAGCGAGCAAATACATGACTTTTTGTAGCGGCTTATCAGGATTTTATTTCCTAATACAAAAATTGGTAGATCAGGGATATCTTGATGAAATGTTTTTGGAAGAGGTACTGCCCATTAACGAGCTTATCTTTAAGGATACGCTAAAATTACTCGCTGAAGAAAACACTGATTTTTTACATGGGGCCAGTGGCCAGATGTTATACCTGTTGAGCAGTAAGGCAGATCCGAACAGGGCAAAATACTTAGGTCTACTTATAGATGAACTACTTAAATTGGCCGTAATAGACGAAAAGGGGCTGCGCTTCCCTAACAGTACTGTAAAGCTGTTTCAAAATACCGACAATACCAATATGAGCCTATCGCATGGAAATACAGGTATATTACTGGTGTTATTAAACATTTATGATGCGGGTATTGAGCAAGAAAAGCTTGGTGCTGCCATAAAGCAGGGGCTTAATTATTTTATCAGCTATTATCAGCCCAGAAAAGAGGGGGTTCCATTATCGGCCTTTCCCTTATTGGTTGATGAAAAACAAACCACACAGGAACTGATTAACGGTGATTTCTATGCAGATAATTACAGCTGGTGTTATGGAGATCTGGCTGCGGTATGGTTGTTATATCAAAGCAGCGTATCTTTTAAACAAAGTACCTATGCAGATATGGCAGATGAAATTGGCAAAGTTATGGCTGCGCAGCTGATGTTGTTACCAGCATCGGGCATAAAAATCAATTCTCATTTCTGCCACGGCACCTCGGGTGTAGCGCTATTTCTAAATCGGCTTTATCATTTTACGAGGCTTAAAATTTATCAGCAGGCAGCAGCCGTATGGTTGGAAAGTACGCTCGATCATTTGGAAAAAGATTTGAATAACCCTGATTTTATGAACAGGCCAACTTCGCTCGGTTTGCTCGAAGGGGTTAGTGGGGCAATGTTTGCGCTGGCAGCAGCCGAACATGATGATATCGCTGTAAACTGGACCGATATGTTTCTTTTATCTTAAATATTAAAGGTTATGAGTATTAAAAAAATTGGGTTGATGGATTTTGGTACAAGATCCAAAACAATGGATAGCCTATCCATTATCGAAAGCATTATTGATGATGCAGTACTTGCAGAAAAACTGGGTTTTTACCGGCTGTGGTATGGAGAGCATTTTATCACTTCGGCCAATTCGCCCTGGTTCAGCCCAGATATGCTTTTGCCCCTGATATGTGGAAATACCAATAGCATACGTGTTGGTGTAGCAGGTGTATTGGTAGGTTATACCGCTCCTATCAGAACGGCATCGGGCTATAAAATGTTAAATAATTTATTCAATAACCGCATTGATGTGGGTTTTGCAAAGGGTACGCCAGGCGGTAATTTTTTGCCATACTTTAGCCAGCCAAAAATTAACAGTTTCGAAGAAGGTATGCAGCACATCCAGAACCAGGTTGCAGCCATAAGCAGTTTATTGTATAACGAAGAGGAGCATGTAAAAAATGGAATAATCTTATCTCCGTACAAAGGGGCTATTCCTTCCCTTTGGAATTTGGGGGGCTCACCAAATAGCTATCAAGCCAGTTTAGCCAACCAGTTAAACTGCTCTAGAACGCTTTTTCATAAAGGTGTAAACTTAGAAAAAGGGCTGGATAACCTAAAAGCCTACCGTGAAGATTTTTACAAACAATACGGCCGTTTACCAGAGGTTAATATTGCTTTGGCTGGTTTTACAAGCCCTAGTAAAGCCAAAAGAAAGGAGGTTGTGGCACTTTCTGAAGCAGAATTCGATTTCGTAGAACCTGCAACCAGACTATGCTGCGAACCTCAGGAACTGTTCGATAAGATGTCTGCCTATGCGGAGCAGTATGATGCAGACGAGGTCATATTCTTCGATATAGCCCGCGACCCTGACGACAGAAGGGAAAGTATGGCCTGGATCAGCGAGGTTTTTGGAATGAAAAATAAACAACAGTTAGTGGCTTAATTAAAAAATCTACCCATGCTTAAACTAAACTACCGACCATCGATCCCCATATACCGGCAATTGGAAACAAAAGATTGCGGACCAACCTGCCTGCTCATGGTTTTACGTTATTACGGAAAATCGTATACTTTAAATACCATTAGGCAGGCCTGCAGGGTAAACCGTGACGGAAGCACCTTTTTGGGACTTAAAATCGCAGCAGAAAAGTTTGGCATGAATGCCATATGTGTAAAACTGCATTATGATGATCTGATCAATGACGACATTTGGCCTGCAATTATTCACTGGAAAGCCAATCACTTTGTGGTATTAAAAAAGCTTAGCAAAGACGAGGCTGTAATTATAGATCCGGCTCAAGGGAAAATAAAACTCGGCCGTGCCGAATTTCTGGAGCACTGGAATGCGGTGGAACAAAAAGGATATGCACTTATTTTAGAGCCAGATGCAGATTTGGAACAACTGAGCCAGGATGAGCAGCAAGCACAAACAAATGTGAGTTTCTGGAAACTGTTGGGTTATTTAAAGAAACACAAAACACTTATTTCTCAATTATTGTTGGGCCTGGTTGCAAGTTCTATTTTAGAACTGAGCCTGCCTTTTTTTAGTAAGCTCCTTATTGATAAAGGAATTAAACTTAAAGAGGTAAATATTATTTATCTGGTGCTTTTGGGTCAGGTTGTAGTATTCGCATCCAAATCTTTTATCGAATTTGTACGGTCGTGGATTTTGTTGTTTGTTAGTGTACGGGTGAATCTGAATATTTTAGTCAGTTTTTTTATTAAACTGTTAAACTTGCCCCTTTCCTTTTTCGAAACGCGTAAACAGGGCGATGTAATGCAACGGGTTAACGACCATACCCGGATAGAGAATTTTCTCACCAGTAACACCCTAACCACTGTATTTTCTTGTTTCAATATCTGTGTGCTCAGTATAATCCTCTTCCATTTTAGCAGTATATTGTTTTTGATTTTTGCCGGGAGCAGCATCTTGTATGTGGGCTGGGTATTTTTATTCTTTAATAAACGCAGACAGATAGATCAGAAAAGATTTGAGGTAAACTCTTCTGTTCAGAGCAAAATTGTACAGCTCATTGAGGGTTTTCAGGACATCAAGATCAGTAACTCTGCCGATCAGAAAAGATGGGAATGGGAATCGCTTATTGTAAAAGAATTTAAGGTAAGGGTAAAAGGGCTTACCTATAATCAATACCAACAGGCAGGCTCACTGGTGATTACTGAAATGCGTAATATCGGGATTACATTTGTAGCTGCTTTTATGACCTTGCGGGGCGAAATCAGCTTGGGGAGTCTTTTCGCCATCCAGTTTATTGTTGGTCAGTTAATTGCCCCTATCGAATCGTTAATTTTCTTTTTACAGTCCTATCAGGATACCAAAATGAGCTTAGAGCGGTTAAATGAAATCCATGATATTCCGGATGAGCAGACAGAAACCGCTCAGCGCGTACAGATAGATCATTTAATTGGAGACATTTCGATACAAAACCTGCAGTTTAGCTATCCGGGATTTGAAAATAAAGCTGTTTTTAAGAGCCTGGATCTGGTGATCCCAAAAGGGAAAATTACAGCGATTGTTGGGTTGAGCGGAAGCGGTAAAACGACTCTGCTAAAGCTTTTACTGAAATTATATGAACCAACCGGTGGAACAATCCATATTGGAACCGAGCAGTTGGATCATATTGATGTTAAACAGTGGCGAAGCCTTTGTGGTACGGTTTTACAGGATGGATTTATTTTCTCTGATACCATTGCCAAGAACATTGCACTGGGTTTTGAAGAGATACATGAAGGCCGGCTCCATGATGCTATTAAAATGGCCAACATAGGCGATTTCGTTTACAACTTACCAAAGGGAGTAGAAACTGAAATCGGAATTGGTGCGAACGGAATATCGCAGGGGCAACGGCAACGTTTGTTAATCGCTCGGGCAGTGTATAAAAATCCTGAACTTTTGCTGTTTGATGAGGCCACAAATGCGCTCGATTCTAACAACGAACAAACCATTATGAACAACCTCAGAGATTTTTTTGATAACAGAACCGTAGTTATTGTTGCCCATAGGTTAAGCACGATTAAAAATGCCGACCAGATATTTGTGATGGAATATGGCAGGATACTGGAATCGGGAAACCATGAAACGCTAATGAAAAATAAAGGAGCCTACTTTAATTTAATCAATAATCAACTCGAGAAAATAAAATAACATGGAAATATTAGATAAAATGAGCCCGGAGATCAGGCATATCCTTAACAAGAAGCCAAAGGGGATTGTACGTTTTGGTTCTGGCTTTATGCTAATTGTTATAATCGTTACGGGGTTAGCTTACCTGTTTAAAGAAGATATTAAAGTTTTAAGTATTTTTCAATATTTCGGTTATAAGTAAACACTTAGAGCGCTACATCATTATAAACAAATTAAAATATCATGCAGAAATATATAATTTTTATCGCTCTGATTATACTTTTAAGTGCCTGCTCTTATGGTACATACGAGCTGAACAAAGGTCTTCTTAATATAGAAACAAAACCGAGCTACAATGTAACCTATAATGTGTTGGCGAGTAATAATGCCAGCATCTCTTATACCGATGAGAGCGGAAGCCAGAAGATTTTGGAAAAGATTTCTGGTGACTGGGAAAAGAATATAGTGCTTAAATCCGGGCAAAAGGTGCAGTTTATTGTCGATTCGAAAGATAAACAGTTGTCATCGGTTTTAGTCGATCAAAAAGCAATTTCTACGATCAGTAAAACAGGTAAAACCGCACATTATAGTCTTAGTTTTGTATTGCCATAGGTTAGGCGGTTAGTTGAAGTATGGAGTCGATTTGAGGATTTTAAGGGTTGTACTAACGCTACGCCGATCAGCTTAAGATTTTTTGCCACAGAATACACAGAATCTTAGTTGGAGTTTGGCATCTATTAACAAATACTCCCTCGCGATCGTCATCCTGAGCAGAGTCGAAGGATCTTTGAGGATGAACAAACGCCGCGCCGGTCAGCGTAATCTGTGAGAGATTTTTTGCCACGGAAGGACAGACCACATGGAATCTTAGTTGGAGTTTGGTATCAATTACCGATTTAAACAATTAACCAAAGATACCTCCTTTTAAACTATACACCTCACCTTGATAAATCCCGCTCAACAACTGTACAGCCATTTTGCTTCTTTGCCCGGTTTGGCAATAACACACTACTTTTTTGTTTTTTGGGATAGCGGTAAGCGATGCTGTTAACTCGTATAACGGAAGGTTGATGCCTCCAATACTGTCGTCTTCATGTTCGTAGCTTTCGCGTACATCGATTAAAAAAACTTCGTCAGCATTGGTTTCCAGCCAGTTATCCAATGTTGTTTTATCGATTTCTGATATGGCTTTATCGGTTTTGGCGGGCGCTGGTTTTGCGGTATCAGTTGGTTTTTTTGAGGCAATTTTAAATATCAATACCGCATTGTTCAATGCATTAACGGTCATCAGTTTGCCCGAAAGTGTTTCGCCAATGCCGCAGATTAATTTTATGGCTTCGTTGGCCATGTACAAACCAATTAGGCCAGGTAAAATGCCAATTACCCCTCCTTCTACACAGTTAATATTTTCAGTTGGTGGTGCCGGATAGAGGTCTCTATAGTTTGCGCTGCCCTGGTGGTTAAATACGGCCACTTGTCCTTCAAACTGTAAAATAGACCCGAAAATAAGTGTTTTGCCCAAAGCCACGCAGGTATCGTTCACTAAGTAACGGGTGGTAAAATTATCCGAACAATCGATCACCAGATCATAATCCTGACAGATATGTCCAGCCCGTTCAGCCGTAAAGCGCTCATGGTAAGCGGTCAGTCGAATATGCGGGTTAAGCATGGCCAGTTTCGCTGCCGCCACCTGTGCCTTCGGCTGACCAATATCGGTGTGGTTATATAAAATCTGCCGGTGTAAATTGCTTAGCTCCACTACATCATCATCGATAATGCCAATTTCGCCCACCCCAGCCGCTGCCAGGTATTGCAGCATAGGGCAGCCCAAGCCACCGGCGCCTATTACCAGTACTTTGGCGGCTTTTAGTTTTTCTTGCCCTGCTAAGCCTAGCTCGGGCAAGATCATTTGCCTGATGTAGCGGTTTAGTTCTTCTTTTACTAACATGATTTGCTGATCAAACTCATATCCCAATCTTTCCAAATGGGCTCGTAACCCTGTTTTCTGATCATGGCTGCAATTTCCTGTGCCGAGCGTTCATCAGATATTTCGAACTGCTCTAACGATTGCGGTTCTACCTGGTAGCCACCCGGATTGGTTTTAGAACCGGCACTAATGGCGGTAATACCCAACTTAATTACCTGGTTTCTGAAAGCCATGGTTTCGCGGGTAGAGATAGAGAGTTCTACTTCACTATTAAATAAACGGTAAGCGCAGATCAGTTGCACCAATTCCTTATCGTTCATAACCACTTTAGGCTCTAAACCACCGCTAAAAGGCCGTAACCTGGGGAACGAGATGCTGAATTTACTTTGCCAATACTGTTTTTCGAGGTAAGATAGATGTAGGGCCGTAAAAAAAGAATCTGTTCGCCAGTCTTCCAGTCCGATTAAAACACCCAGGCCCATTTTATGGATGCCTGCCTGCCCCAATCGGTCGGGGGTTTCTAAGCGGTATAAAAAGTTAGATTTTTTGCCTTTAGGGTGGTGTTTGCGGTAATCGTCCTGGTGGTAGGTTTCCTGGTAAACCAATACCGTATTTAGCCCGTGCGGAATAAGGGTTTCATAGTCGGCTACATCCAAAGGCTGTACCTCCATGGATATATGGGCAAAATGTGGACTGATGAGGTCTAATACTTTTTTAAAATAATCGGTATGTACACTTTGGTTGGCTTCGCCCGTAACGAGTAAAACATGGTCGTAACCCATCCCTTTAATTACCGCAACTTCTTGCATAATTTCCATCGGATTAAGGGTTCTACGCCGTACCTTATTGTCGTAACTGAAACCACAATAGGTACAAATGTTGTTACACTCGTTGGAGAGGTAGAGGGGGATGTACATCTGGATTACCCTTCCAAAACGATCTAAGGTTAAACGCTGGCTAATTTGCGCCATATCTTCGAGATAGGGCAAAGCCGCAGGCGAAATGAGCGCCTTAAAATCTTCGAGGCTGCGCTGTGTATTGTGGAGCGCCCTTTCTACATCGGCTGCGGTCTTATCGTAAATACTGGCTTTGGTATCGTCCCAGCTGTAAGATTCGAATACCTCGTTAAAACTGTTCATCAAGAAATGCGGTTAGTGGGCTACTGGCTGTAGCGTGATGTTGCTGGCCACCCAGTTTAGATTCGAAGGCCATTCTGCCGGCTTCCACGGCCAGTTTAAATGCAGTGGCCATGTTGGTTGGGTTTTTGGCTATGGCAATTGCGGTATTCACCAAAACGGCATCGGCACCAATTTCCATAGCTTTTGCCGCATCAGACGGTGCACCTATACCGGCATCGATAATTACCGGAACCCTGCTTTGGCTGATGATAATCTCCAAAAAATCGATGGTTCTTAATCCTTTATTACTGCCGATGGGCGAGCCTAATGGCATCACCGCCGCGGTACCCACATCTTCTAAACGTTTACATAAAACCGGGTCGGCATGTATATAAGGCAGCACTACAAAACCGAGTTTAACCAGTTCTTCCGTCGCTTTCAGGGTTTCAATCGGGTCGGGCATCAGGTATTTGGGGTCGGGATGGATTTCTAACTTGATCCAATTGGTTTCTAAGGCTTCGCGTGCCAGCTGTGCGGCAAAAACAGCCTCTTTGGCATTACGCACACCAGAAGTATTGGGCAATAAGTTAATGTGTGGGTGTTTGAGGTGATGGAGGATATCATCATCCTTGCCTTTTAAATCGACACGTTTAAGGGCTACGGTAACCAGTTCGGAGGCCGAGGCAATTAATGCGCTTTCCATTTCCCTGGCCGAACTAAATTTTCCTGTTCCGGTAAAGAGGCGCGAACTGAAGGTTTGATCTGCAATTGTTAACATATCTATGGTTTTAAAGCGAGTGCATGGTGAATTTGCTGTTAATTTCGTGTAGCACAGCCGAAGTTTGGATTTGGTTGGTAAGCGCTGCCGATACTGCAACACCATAAATTCCGGTTTCGAGTATAGCTGGAATATCTGCTGCTTCGATACCGCCTATGGCAATAATCGGAGTATTGATTCCGACCCTTCTTACTTTTTCCATCAATTTATGGTAACCTGCTAAGCCAACTATCGGGCTCAGGTTTTCTTTTGTCCGCGTAAACCTGAAAGGGCCAAGACCAATGTAATCGGCCCCTTCGGCCACTCGTTGTAAAATGTGTTCGAAGGTATTGGCTGTGCCGCCAATGAGCTGTGTAGCGCCGATAATTTTTCTGGCTTCGGCAATGGGCATATCCTGCAAACCCAGGTGTACGCCATAACTGCCCACAGCTTTAGCCAGGTGAGGAAAATCGTTTACGATAAGTTTGGCGCCATACTTTTCGCATAAGGCTTGCGCTGCTTTTGCAAAAGGCAATACTTCGGCTTCAGGTTGGTTTTTAATGCGGAGCTGAATCCATTTTCCGCCAGCTTGAAGTACGGTTTCAATGGCATCTAAATGGGTGCCTGTTCGGGGTGCTTGCGAAATATATTGTAATGGGTGAATCATTTTGATGTTTTTAAAGGGTTTGATGGTGCGCCAGGCAATGGCGCTTCGCTTTTTTAAAATTGCTTAAGGCTTGTGTCGGATCGTTCCAGATAGTACCCAATAGGGCAATACCATCGAAATTCATTTCCTTTACCTGATCGATCTGGTTTAAACCGATGCCGCCTAGCGCAATCAGTTTTGTTTTGCTGTTATGCTTGTTTAAATGAAAACCAGGAGGAATAATCCCCATGTAGCCTGGTTTGGAAAGGCTATTAAATACCGGGCCATAAAAGCTGTAATGGTATGGCGTGATGCGATCTATATCTGATAACTGATGGATAGAAGTGCTCCATATATGCTTTTGAGTCAGGGTATTGGGTGTAATTCTTTTTCTGAAACTTTCGGTATGGTGGATTCTTGTAATGTTATAATCGGTAGCCAGTGTATGGAAATGGTGTAAAGCAATGCGTGGATGATATTCGGGTAAAATTCCTTCCACAATTTTACGGTAATCGGCCTCACCGGCATTTTCCTTCCGCAAATGGAAAACCTGTAAGCCGGCTTCGAAAAGCTGGTTTACAAGATGGCACTCTTCCTTAAAAAGGGTTGGCTTGGCAATTACAATCAGTTCCATTGGCAGTTAAGAATAAATTTCGCTTCCTTTTTGGGTAAACTCTTTCGATTTTTCCTGCATGCCCTGCGCCAAAGCATCTTCTGCTGCTACGCCCTGTTTTGCGGCATACTCCCTTACATCCTGAGTAATTTTCATAGAGCAGAAATTCGGGCCGCACATCGAACAGAAGTGAGCAATTTTGGCGCCTTCTGCAGGTAAAGTTTCATCATGAAACTCTTTTGCGGTATCGGGATCGAGCGAGAGGTTAAACTGATCTTCCCACCTAAATTCGAACCTGGCCTTACTCAAAGCATTATCACGGTATTGCGCACCTGGGTGGCCTTTGGCTAAATCGGCCGCATGGGCAGCAATTTTATAGGTGACTACCCCATCTTTAACATCCTTTTTGTTGGGTAAGCCTAAGTGTTCTTTCGGGGTTACATAACAGAGCATCGCTGTTCCAAACCAGCCGATCATGGCTGCACCAATGGCCGAGGTAATGTGGTCGTAACCCGGAGCAATATCGATAGTTAAAGGGCCTAAAGTGTAAAAAGGAGCTTCGCCACAATGTTCGAGCTGTTTTTCCATATTGGCTTTAATCAGGTGCATGGGTACGTGCCCAGGCCCCTCTATAATGGTTTGTACATCATGTTTCCAGGCTATTTTGGTGAGTTCGCCAAGCGTTTCAAGCTCCGAAAACTGTGCGGCATCATTCGCATCGGCAATGCAACCAGGCCTTAAGCCATCGCCTAACGAAAAGGCTACATCATAAGCTTTCATAATTTCGCAGATCTCCTCAAAATGGGTATACAGGAAGTTTTCTTTGTGATGGGCCAGGCACCATTTGGCCATAATTGATCCGCCTCGTGAAACAATACCTGTAATCCTTTTAGCGGTTAAAGGCACATAACGAAGCAGTACACCGGCATGGATGGTAAAATAATCTACTCCTTGTTCGGCCTGCTCAATTAAAGTATCGCGGAAGATTTCCCAGGTAAGGTCTTCGGCTTTTCCATTTACTTTTTCTAAAGCCTGGTAAATAGGAACGGTACCGATAGGCACAGGCGAATTGCGGATAATCCATTCGCGGGTTTCGTGGATGTTTTTCCCTGTTGATAAATCCATAATGGTATCGGCTCCCCAGCGGCAGGCCCAAACAGCTTTTTCTACTTCTTCTTCGATAGTAGAGGTTACGGCCGAGTTACCGATATTGGCGTTAATTTTCACCAGAAAGTTTCGGCCAATAATCATGGGCTCTAGTTCGGGGTGATTGATATTGCAGGGGATTACCGCCCTGCCGGCCGCTACCTCTGCCCTTACAAATTCGGGTGTGATGTAGCCTTTAGGGGTATTTGCGCCAAAGCTATTGCCCTGGTGCTGGTGGTTCATTACATCGTGCTGCTCGCCTAATTGCGCATTCAGCAGTTCAATCTGTTGGTTTTCCCTGATGGCGATATATTCCATTTCGGCTGTAATGATCCCTTTTTTGGCATAGTGCATTTGCGATACGTTGGCGCCAGCCTGCGCTTTGTAAGGTTTGTTGATGAAGTTAAAGCGTAAGGCATCAAGCTTCTCGTCGGCCAGGCGCTGTTGGCCATAGGCAGAAGATAGTTGGGGCAATTCTACCACATCGAGCCTGTCTTTTATCCATTGCTCCCTAAGCCGTGGTAAGCCTTTTTTTACATCGATAACGGCATTAGGATCGGTATATGGGCCACTGGTATCGTAAACGGTTACAGGCGGATTAGGCTCGGTTAAGCCAAAGCCGTTATGGATTTTGGTTTCCGATAAATGGATTTCACGCATGGCCACCTGGATATCGTGGATTTTTCCAGGTACAAATATCTTGCGCGAGGCCGGGAAAGGGCTGCGGCTAATCACTTCTTGGTTTGGAGTTTTTTCTTGTTTCATTGGTAGGTTATTTATCCGCCTTGAGTGGCTTTAATGAGTATAATCTGATCGCCAGGATTTAGCACATGCCTATCCCAATCAGATTTTGAAATGATGGTTTGGTTTACGGCTATAGCAAGGCCATCCGTTTCTGAAAAGAGCACAAGAGCAAGCATCTGTTCGATAGAGCAGGCTTCGTTAAGCAAATAATTTTGATTGTTTATAGTTACTTCCATATTTAAAAAAAATTGGAAAAACTATAGAGATTGCCCCGCAATGGGGTCGAAAAGACAGCAATTTATTGCTTTCACTTTTCCCTTCGGCAGTACTAACTGCATCAGGTTCAAAGGGTATTTCTCAGCACGTAGGCACCCCTAAAGTTTTTGTAAATATATAGGATTAAATTTCTATTGCAAATAAAAAAATGAAAGAAGGTTTTTATGAAAGAAAGATATGCTGGGGTTTATTGTTACTGCTTATTGGTATTTGAGTTGTGGAGAAAGGATAGATATAGATAAAATCTATGTATTTATGTTTATGATATAGAGGGATCTGGTTAATTGTTTAAATTGGTGCTAGAGCAGGATGGCGTGGGGATTATATTATTGGCACTAACCTTTCATTATAAACCTGATGGCAGTGGATGCCGATTCTTCATCGGCTGAAACGGATAGCGGGACCACTTCATCCCATGGAATACTGACATTCATTTCCAAAACCTAAAAGCGCTTCAAAGGTTGATCTACTCCGAACTCCCGACTTAAGAAAAACCCCTATCTTCGCTACCAATAAACTAGAACCTTAATACATGCAAAGCCTGTTAGCATTACAAAGCGGAAAACTTAAAGGAGCGGTATCGTTGAAGCTATCAGAAGATCTTCGCTCTTTTCCTGAAGAAATATTCGATCTGGCCGATACGCTGGAAGTATTGGATCTTTCTTTTAATAAGCTTAGTGCCCTGCCGGAAGATTTTGGCCGGTTAAAGAAATTGAAGATTTTCTTCTGTTCCGAAAACCTTTTCACGGTTATGCCTGAGGTACTAGCCGATTGCCCTTTGTTGGATATTGTAGGTTTTAAATCCAACCAGATTAAAACGGTGCCTGCAAAATCGCTCAATCCTAATCTTCGCTGGCTGATTTTAACAAACAACAATATTACCGAATTACCAAAAGAAATTGGACAGTGTATGCGCATGCAAAAGCTGATGTTATCGGGTAACCGTTTGGCGCAATTGCCCGATGAATTAAGCCGCTGCCAAAATTTATCGTTATTGCGGATAGCCGCTAATAAATTGCATGAGTTACCAGAGTGGATTGCCACTATGCCTAAACTTTCGTGGATTGCATTTTCGGGGAACAACTTTAGTAAAACGCCTGCTGTAGAAACACTTTCGTTAATTAATTGGCATGATTTAGAGATTAATCATTTATTGGGTGAAGGTGCTTCGGGTATTATTTCAAAAGCAAACCGGACTATTGGTGATGAAACTCAAGAGGTAGCCGTTAAAATATTTAAGGGTAATGTAACCAGTGATGGTTTGCCAGAAGATGAAATGACGGCCTATATTGCTGCAGGTTATCACCCTGGTTTGGTTAATTTAATCGGGCAGATTGCCCTGCACCCTGAAGATAAAAAAGGACTGGTGATGGACCTCATTCCTCATCATTTTTATAATCTGGGTAATCCGCCGAGTTTAGAAAGCTGCACCAGGGATGTTTTCCCTGAAGGTATGCAGCTGTCAGAAAAACAGTTGTTAAGCATTGCCAAAACCATCGCATCGTTAGCTGCTCAATTGCACGAGGCAGGGATTATGCATGGCGATTTATATGCACACAATACCCTGATTGATGATGAGGGTAGTACGTTGTTCGGCGATTTCGGTGCTGCAAGTTTTTACGATCAGGCTGATGCTGCACTGGCCCCTGCTTTGGAGCGGATAGAAGTGAGTGCTTATGGTTACCTGCTCGATGATTTACTTTCTTTAAAAAACGAAGCGGTAAGCAGCGCATGTTTGAATGCTTTGAGTGCCCTAAGAGATGCCTGTTTAGTTGCATCGCCATTAAACAGACCTGGTTTTCAGGATTTGGTTAAAGCGTTGGCTAATATTTAAACACAAAATTAGCCCTGATGAAATCGGGGCTTGAATTACTAATCTAATCGTCCCGGATAATCAAACATCGGGCGTCATTGCGAGGAGGAACGACAGCCTGCCCCGACTTTTCGGGGAAGCAATCTTTCCTGCCTACGATAAGATTGCTTCATCCGATGAAAAATCGGCTTCGCAATGACGATGCACCTATAAAGTCTAAGCAGTTGCCCAATTATTGAGCATTGCTAAAATTAACCATCCATTGGATCCCGAACCTGTCTTTAAAGCTACCGAAGTAATCGCCCCAGAACATATCGTCCATGGGCATTTCGATGGTGCCGCCTGCTGAAAGGCCATTGAAAAAGCGATCGGCATCTTCACGGCTATCGACATTCAGATTAATGTACATATTGTTCCCTTCTTTAAGTACATGTCCTGCAGAAGGCACACAATCAGACGCCATTAAAGTTGTGTGCTCATTAATGGGAAGGGCTACATGCATTACACGATTTTTTTCCTCCTTGGTTAATTTGTCCGATTCTGGTGTATTGCCCATTTTTGCAAAGAAGGTAAATTCTCCACCAAAAACCGATTTATAAAAATTAAAAGCTTCTTCGGCCTTGCCGTCGAAGTTTAAGTAAGGATGCATGGTTGCCATAATCTTATTTATTTTGTTTACGACTAAGATACAGCGCTTAGCAATGATAAAATGGGTGTGCTTGAGACAAATGTAAGGGCGTTTTCGACATTGGAAAATTAATGTGATTTCTATGGTTCGGGCTTTATTGTTGTGGCCATAACGCAGCTAATCTATTAGAAAAAGAATTGTTTTAGGTAAAAGAAGTTTTATTCATTCTTAGCGGATTTTTGGGTAAGTTGCTACTTTACAGATGAATAAAACTGAACGGGAATAAATCCTTTATCTTTTTCATATTTGCATCAGGGTATTAAACATTTATTGAAATAATGCTCAATCGTCCCAAAATACTTTCAGATTTGAGTGAACACGTCCTCTTTTGGGGACGTGTTTTTTTTACAAAAAAAGCCTTTCATTGCTGAAAGGCTTCGTGTTTTAATCTAAATCGTCCCGTTGATTTAATTTTAACATTATAAATATAGTTATCAACATGTTAACATCAAATTAAAAGGTAAAAATACCCCTTTATGGGTAGTGGTTTTCACTACACCGTGATAATAAATTTAATGTGGATAATTATTTGCCTGCTGCTATACTCCATTTATAATTGGGCAGCGTTGCCAGCAACAAGCTGGAGGCGCTTACTACGAAAACAGAATAATTAAAAGGGGCCCTGTAATTTGCAAAGATGAACATAGAGATTGCAAAGGCAAGTGTTAGCAAAAAACTACCGATAGCAGCCAACTTAATCTTGTATCCAACGATAAGCAATACCGCAAAAACCAACTCGCCGGCGGTGGCAAGAATAGCCATTACATTGGCTACAGGCCTTGCTAAAAAAGGCATTAAAGCGTTGGTATAATCTAAAAATACCGACCAATTGCCCCATCCAACTGTTGGCGAACCCGGTGTGCCCAGCCAACCAAAGCGGTCCATAACGGGTAGAATAAAACCGATGGCCAAAGCGAGCCGAAGAAATAATTGTGCAAAGTGTGGCGTATTTTTCATCTTGTTAACAGCATTTTGTATTCAATGTGCTGCAATTTAGTGCCTATGTATCGCAACTTTCTTAATCTAGATTAAGAAATGAAGGCTGTTGTGCTATTTTTCCTTAGGCCGGTAACCCATCTAGAAACACTCTACTTCCCAAAACCGCGACCAGTTTTCGCCTGCATCAAGCTTTACTATCCCCTCTTTGCGTGTTAATTCCTGATCGTGGTTAACGCCATCGGCAACCCCGCACCAAGGCTCTAAACAAACAAAGGGTGCATCAGTAGCGGCCCATATACCAAAGAAAGGAAATTCTTCGAAATGGAAATGCAGGCCATAATCGTTTTTGGTGTTGAGCAAACTAATGCAATTGCTTTGCAGGGTTTTAAAAACCAGTGCATCGTTATAAAACAGGTTATGTTTAAGGTTTAACCTGTGGCCACCCAGTTCAATGAGTTGGGTTTCATCGGCCACTAAGCCATCTTCGAGTTTCCAGAAAGTTAATTTTTCATCGCTATTAAAGGCCAGGTAGTAATCTTCGTAAACGGTATTGGGTGTATTGGGCACCGCAAATGCCGGGTGTGCGCCAACTGAGAATAAAAGCTCGGCAGTACCTGTGTTTTTTACCTCGTAGGTTAAGTTCAGCTTTCTATCTATTAATTGATACCTCAGTTTCAACTCGAAATAAAAAGGATATACTTTTAAGGTATCTTTGTTTTGGATTAATGTAAAAACGGCTTCGGTTTCAGTTATTTTTTCGAAATTAAAAACATGATCGCGGGCGAAACCATGGCGTGGTAGTTCGTAGTTTTTACCTTGGTAAGTAAAACTGTTATTTTTTAATGAGCCAACAATAGGAAATAAAACCGGGCTGTGTTTTGCCCAATATTTAGGATTGGCATTCCATAAATATTCTAGCTTGGTTTCTTTACTAAATAAGCCTTGAAGTTCTGCCCCTTTAGCTGCCAGGCTAACTTTTATATAGTCGTTCTCGAGAGTTATCATTACAAGCTAAAAGTAGCAAAAAGATGTGCTTTAAAAATATCTTTTTTATTAATTTTGATCACTACTTAAAGCTTAAGCTAATGAAAAGCTTAATGCACTGTTTATTCTATTACCCGCGCATTTACTTTCGCTCAAAAACAAAATCAGAAACCTATGGCGATTGATTTAACAAAATTATCAAATGCAAAAGTAAAGGCTGCTATTACCGCTTTGCAAAAAGGCGACGAAAAAACATGGTTTCCTTTATTTGATGCTGATGTTTCCTTTTACGACGACGGGAACCAGATGAAATTTAATAATTTCTTTAAGAAAGCGCTGGGACATGAGCGTTTTACCAGTATAGATAAAGTTGAAAACAACGGATTGGAGGTGTATGGCCATTTCCACTCCGACCAATGGGGCGATTTTAAAACCTGTTTTAAATTTCAGCTGAACAAAGAAGGAAAAATAGCGAGGTTGGATATTGGACAAGCCTCTTATTGAGTTTGGAGCCTGGAGCTGGGCGTTTTGAGGTAGATACGACTCCGAACTCAAAACTGCCAACTCTGAACTGTTCCAACTACCCTTTCTCTTCCCAGATACAGGCGATATTAATAATGGTTTGTACAGCTTTTTCCATATCCTGTACACTTACCCATTCTTGTTTGCTATGAAAGGCATGTTCTCCGGCAAAAATATTGGGGCAAGGTAAACCCATGTAAGAAAGTCGTGAGCCATCAGTTCCCCCACGGATACTTTGTTGTTTGGCCACCACGCCAGCTCTTTCGATGGCTTCAATTCCGTATTGCACAATTTTTGGATGTTGATCCAAAACCTGTTTCATATTGCGGTACTGTGCTTTAATATTAAGCTTATAGGTAGATTTTGGATATTTCGCCATCACTTTTTTTATAGTTTCTTCTAGAAAAGCTCCATGCTCGGCCAATTTTTCATCAGTAAAATCTCTGATAATAAACTGTGCTTCTGTCTCTTCTACCTGTCCGTGCATACTTACCGGGTGGATAAAACCTTCTTTTTGGTGTGTAGCCTCTGGTGTGAGTATATCCTTTGGCAGTGCATCCAAAATCTCAGCAAGGATCTTAATGGCACTTTCCATTTTTCCTTTTGCAAAGCCTGGGTGTGTACTTACGCCATAAATTTTAAGGGTAGCACCATCGGCTGAGAAGGTTTCATCTTCAATAGAGCCTAGTGTTTCTCCGTCTATGGTATAACCAAAATCGGCACCCAGTTTCTTTAAATCAGCTTTATCTACGCCACGGCCTATTTCTTCATCCGGGGTAAAAAGAAGTTTTATGGTGCCGTGTTTTACCTCAGGATTTTTCATTAAAAAGGCCGCTGCTTCCATAATTTCTGCTAATCCTGCTTTATTATCAGCACCTAATAATGTAGTTCCACTCGCCGTGATAATATCGTTACCAATCTGGTATTTTAGGTCTTTGTGCTCAGACAGCTTAATTACAATATTGTGATCATCAGGCAGAATTAAGTCCTGTCCTTGATAATTGTCATGAATAATCGGTTTAACGTTTTCACCGCTACAATCAGGCGAGGTATCCATGTGCGAACAGAAGAAAATTACGGGTAACTGCTTGTTTGTATTTGAAGGGATCGTACCGTACACATAGCCGTTATCGTCCATTTCGGCATCAGAAATGCCAATTTCTAATAATTCTTGAACCAATACTTTACCTAAGTTCTTTTGTTTTAGGGTTGATGGACAAGTAGGAGAATTTGGATCAGATTGGGTATCAATCTTGGCATATTTTATAAATCTTTGTTCTAAAGATTTGTTAAAGTTGGTGTATGTGCTCATAATTCAAAGGTAAAAGTTATAGATATTCGATAAACATATTATTTTTGTAAAAAAACGATATGATTTTTAATTTGCTGAGAGCTACTTACATAACCCTTCTGCTTGTTTTTATAGGAAGTTTTTCTTTTGCCCAATCCAACTATTTTAAAATGTCGTACGGTTTTGGTGGAGGAATAAACAAATCTTATACCGACGTGTACAAAGGCACTTATGGTTACACAGCCTATGGCGTATTCGATTATCATATCACGCCGTTTGTAACCTTAGGTTTAGAGGGGCAGTATGGCATGGTTCAAGGTGGGGATATTGAAACCGACCTACACAACCGTCAGTTTGTAAACCAATATACCGCCATTACAGCCAATATAAAGTTAATGCTTGGCGAAGTGGTAGACTACAATAAAAGTGAGTTTTTATACAACATCAGAGGTTTGTATGTGGGGACGGGCATAGGGGTTGTTAACAATAACATTACCGACATTGTAAGGTATAAGCCAAGCTGGGCAGCATACGATCCTGGCTATGGACCTTTTCCTGGGCAAGATAAAACCGTTAACCTTTTGGTGCCCTTAAACTTCGGCTTTAACTATTACATTAACGATGGCTATGGTTATATGCGGTATATCATCAATATCAATGCGCAATCGAACTTTACTTTCGGCGAAGGTTTGGATGGTTATAATGATCCGAGTACTAAATTTAAAAACTACTCGCCCGATGTTTACAACGCTTATACCATTGGCTTTAAATACATGTTGGGCAGGATCAAATCTTATCGTAAAACGCTTTAATAACCGCATTTCATTTCTTAGATTTAAGGCATGAGAAAATTCTTTGTGTTTTGTTTGCTATCCATGAGGTTAAAAGCTGCGGCACAAAAAACACCTTTTGAGTTGAGTGGTAAAATTGAAACCTCTACTTACACTGCTGCTATAACCTATTATGAAAACCTTGCAAAAGCCTATCCGGAAGCCAAATTGTTTACCTATGGAAGTACAGATTTTGGCAAACCTTTACATGTGCTGGTTTTATCGCGCGATCGGGTTTTCGACCCTTCGGAGATTAGAAAGCATAACAAAAGGATTTTATTGATCAATAATGGCATTCACCCGGGCGAACCAGAGGGCATAGATGCATCGATGATGCTTGCCCGCGATCTGCTTAAAGCGAGTAAACTGCCAAAAGATGTAGTGATCTGCATCATTCCCCTGTACAATATAGATGGTAGTTTTAACCGTAGCGGAACCTCAAGAGCCAACCAGAACGGACCAGTTGCTTATGGTTTTAGAGGCAATAGCAAAAACCTCGATCTGAACCGTGATTTCATTAAAACCGATTCGAAAAATTCGGCGGCATTTCAACTGATATTTAATACCTGGCAGCCCGAAATATTTGTAGATACGCACACCAGTAACGGTGCAGATTATCAATATGTGATGACACTTATCCCTACACAAAAGGATAAGCTGAACCCGATCCTTTCTGATTATTTAACTAAAACATTGGTGCCGGGCCTTTATAAAGGAATGGAGAAAATGGGTTACCCGATGATTCCTTATGTAAACTCGATAGGCGAAACACCGGAAAGCGGAATAACAGGTTTTATTGATCCTCCACGTTATTCTACCGGATATACCACACTGCACAATACCATAGGTTTTATGCCAGAAACGCATATGTTAAAATCGTACGATTTGCGTGTGAATGCTACTTACAAGCTTTTGCTAACCTACATTGAGCTAGTAGAGCGTGATGCCAGGATTATCGGAGAGAATAAGCGAAAGGCAGATGAATTTGTGGCTGCCCAAAAGGAATTTCCGTTAGAATGGAAACTAAATAAAACCGAAGTAAACGACTTGACTTTTAAAGGCTTTGAGGCCGGGCAGAAACCCAGTACTGTAAGTGGTGCCGACCGTTTATACTACGACCGCAGTAAACCTTACACCAAAACCATTAAAGAATGGAACAAGTTCGAACCTGCACTGTCTATTCAAAAGCCAGTTGCCTACATTATTCCACAAGCCTGGGACCGTGTAATTGCCTTGCTTAAACTGAACAATGTTAAACTCAGGGAACTTAAGGCTGATCAGAAAATTGCAGTAGAGAGTTATTATATCGGCGATTTTAAAACCGGAACAAGACCTTATGAGGGACATTACCTGCACTCGGCTGTAAAGGTAAACCCGGTTAAGCAAAAACTGCAGTATTATGCCGGCGATTTTGTAGTTTATGTTAACCAGCCGGGCAACCGGTATATCGTAGAAACGTTAGAACCTCAGGCTACTGATTCTTATTTCAACTGGAATTTTTTCGATTCTATTCTGGATATGAAAGAACACTATTCGGCTTATGTTTTTGAAGATACAGCAACAGAAATACTAAAAAATAATCCAGAACTAAAAAGCAAACTGGAGGCGAAAAAAGCTTCAGACGCCGAATTTGCGAAGAATGCAGCTGCACAACTTGATTTTGTGTATAAAAATTCTGATTATTACGAAAAAACACACAATAGATATCCCGTAGCCCGTTTGGTTACAGACGTAAAACTTGATTTAAAATAACCCTAATGGAATACTTCAATATTGCACCAGTTGCCTCCGTAATTTTTGTTTTTACCATTATTACCAGCCTATATGCTTTCTACGATCATTCGATTTATGGAAAGTTTATGCTGCATCCTTACAGTGTTTCGAAAGGACAGAATGTATACACCTTGATTACCAGCGGGCTTGTACATGCAGATTGGATGCACTTGTTTTTTAACATGTTTACCTTTTATGCTTTTGCCTTTACACTGGAAAGATTAATGGGGAGTTGGCAGTTTGGCTTACTTTATTTCCTAGGGTTGGTGCTGAGTGATCTACCCACTGTTATTAAACATAAAGATCATTTTAACTACAATAGCCTTGGAGCTTCAGGAGCAATAAGTGCGGTGCTTTTTAGCTATATTTTGTTTAATCCAATGTCTAAAATTTACATCATGTTTATCCCGATCGGGATTCCTGCTGTAGTTTTTGGGATTTTGTATTTAGTTTATTGTGCTTATGCTTCCCGCAATTCAAGAGATCACATCAATCACGATGCACACTTTTTCGGGGCCTTAACCGGGTTGATTTTTACAATCATTTTCGTTCCCGGGATTTTGCAGAACTTTATTGCGATGTTAACGGGAGGGAGATAGTATCTATCAAGACAAATCGTCATTCCCGTGAAAACGGGAATCCTAATGCAATATACAATAACATTTTTCGGTTTAAGATTCCCAATCAAGTTAAGAATAACGGATTCCAAAAAATCGGGCGTCATTGCGAGGAGGAACGACGAAGCAATCTTTCCAACTTGCGATAAAGATTGCTTCAGCCAATGAAAAATCGGCTTCGCAATGACGACCTTCTTAGAAAAATCTGTGATTTAAACTCCTCTGTTTTTGCAAAAAAAACTGACCTCTGGGAATGACGATACGCAAAAACTATCCCGCCGTAGGCAGATAGGGCTTCTCGAAGAAACTCATCGGTTCATCAGGATTTTTAATAATCTCGAATACCACATAACCCCAGGGCTTCCAAAAGTTTTCCAATACCTGAGCGTATACTTTATTTTGCCAAACATCAAAAAGCGGTTTAGTCATGTTTCCGCGTAAAGGCATGGCTTCGATGTAGGTGGTACCTTCTACGGGCATAAAAGTATACTCGGGTAAACGGTTAAACAAATAGGCAGAATAATAAAAACGGGCACTCAGCTCTTCAAACTGTTCGGCGGTTAAAGTTTTTCCTTTTATTTCGTTGATGATATCCTGATGGTAACGTTTATTGGTGCCATTATCCTGTAAACAGGCGATGATACCAAAATCTTTCATTTTTAACGAGAAGGTTAAAGTATTAATCTCATCACGGAAACTGAATGGTGTTTCTCCATTTTCCAATTTCACTACAGTGATAGACCATGGCGAAAAATCTTCAAACTCCAGGCTGGTATACAGGTTCTGCATCATGAAATTCAGATTGGCAAATTTCATCATTAACGATTGCGACATGTTTAAACCATCGGCAGTCATTTCTTTACGTAAGGCCGAATGCATTTCGATATATACAAAGCCATATAGAAACTTGCCGATCCAGTTAAAAAGATCGAGTTCTGGCAATGCAGAAACGGCATCATAACCGGTTGCAAACGCGGCTTCGATCTTATGTTCAAGAGGAGTTAAAAATTGCTCGTTTACTTCGCTATTTACAGGAATAACCAGCGTATTGTACGAACGAATACTCTCATCCAAAAACTGGATCTGCTCTTCTCCGCTCAAACCTGCCTGTTCCAACAACCATTTTGGAATTAACGGCACCTGAACAACAGGCGAATGAAAGGTTTTGCCACTTAAAAAGCAGGTTTTATATAAAAAATCGAAGTTTTGGAAAGGATTGTATAAGCCGGTATTCATTACTGCAATATTAGCCATTATATTTTTAGCGCTTTGTACTGATAATTTATTTTAACGCAGGGATTACAACCACCTCACCCTATTTAAGGACTTGCTTTACCCACTACCCCTGCAGAGTGAGTAGCATAAATATAGATTTGTTATCCTGAGTGTTAATTTATTGTATAAAATCAATATTAATGATAGATTTTTTAGCGAATCATAGCTGCGAGGAATCGTCATTCCCAACTTGATTGGGAATCGTAATGCAAGCGCTTTAAGATTCCCGCCTGCGCGGGAATGACGGCCTACTGATGGATTCTGTCTATAGTAGCTTGTCGAAGGACCTGCTTAAATACGCTTTAAGGTGTTTCGACAGGCTCAACATGACCGCATCTGAAGTGAATCACCTTACGATACTACCTCAACGAAAGACATTACTCTATCACATCCATAAACAGGGTGGTTAGCGCTACAAGTTATTATAATAGTACCCAATATCATCAACCAGTTGGGTGTAAATTGGTTTGGTAAATTCTAAAAACAAAGCACTTGGTGGTGGTGGCAATTGCTCCCTCCTTCTGGTAATGGCCAATTGTTGGCTACTCAGCGCCCTATCATCGCCTTTATAGCTTGCCCAACTATCTCTCCATACATAAGTTCCAGGGAATTTCTGCTGGCGCACCAGCTTTTTAGTGTTCCAGTCGATAATGCTCATGTCCAATAAGCCTGATGAGGATATGTTCTTTTCGAAAATACTTAAGGTAGCTTTTACTGTACCATAAATAGGTTTTTTCTCATGCGTTTCGCCTATGACTACACTGTCGCGTTTTAATCGTTCAACCCTTTCTTTTACGTAGGTTTGGCCCACTACAAAATCATCAAAGTTTAAGCTCAATACCTGATCGGGAACGATTTTTTGGTCGGTAGCCTGTGCCTCGCCATAAAAAATCACAAACTTATTTCTCGAGTAATTTCCAATAAACTGATCGATCTGCTGCTGAAAATAATCGGCGCTTAATTTGTACATGCCGCTGTTTACGATAATGGGCTGTACCACAACCCTGGTTACCGCGGCCCAGTAGGCATCGTCCATTTTAGCCTTAGTGTCTTTATAATTGGGTTGAAGATTTTGGGTTTTCTCGAACTCGTAATAAGCTTTTTTTGCCGATTGGCGGTTATTTTCTCTTAAATATCCTAAGCCCGAATTATATCTTGCTCCTGCAGCATTATATTTACTATCAGCAAGTTCGTTAATATATTTTGAAGGACTTGGAACTATGGTTAAGCAAGCTGGGCAACTGTTAATATCATCGGCCAATTGATTAATTTTTTGATAATCGTACATCACCGATTCCCACCTGAATAAATCGTTAGACATTTTAGCTTCTTCTATTTTTCGCAAATGGTCCTGCAGCGCTAAATCGTATGCTGTTTTGAGCACTTCCATAGCCTCACTGTTTTTTGGCGAGTTTTGCAGCCTGCTCACTGCTTTAGCAACCGAAGCATCATAATCACCCTTTTGTAAGGCTTTTTTTCCTGTGGTACATCCTCCAATAATTATTAAGGATAAATAAATAAAATACCGTAATCTTGAAATGTTTTTCATGGCAGTGGTAGTTGCGTTAATAAACAAAGATAATTTGTAAAGCGATAATTACCCTATTTATTTAGATGACGATTGATAATGAAGATTAGTTGCAAGCAATTTGAGTTAGAATTAAAACATCCTTTTTCGATCTCGAAATTTACCCGTACCAGTACCCCTTTAATGTTGTTAAAGATCGAACATGAGGGTGTAACAGGTTATGGTGAGGCCTCTATGGTACCATACATGGGCGAGAGCTACGAAAGCGCAGCCGCTTTTCTTAGCCTTGTAGATTGGGATAAAATCCAATATCCATTCGATTTCAAAGAAATTATCGCCTATCTGGACAGCCTTGCTCCCGGCCAGCCGGCCATTAAAGCGGCTATCGATATTGCCCTTAACGATATTCAAGGGAAGTTATTAAATAAGCCCTGTTATGAAATTTACGGCGCAGATCCTGCTAAAATGCCGGTAACTTCGTATACCATCGGGATTGATACCCCTGAGGTAATCCGCGAAAAACTGAAAGATGCCGAAGCTTTTAAAGTGATCAAGGTTAAACTGGGGAGGGATAACGATCAAGAAATTATCAAGACCATCAGGAGCATGACCAATGTGCCATTATATGTTGATGCCAACCAGGGCTGGGCAGATAAGATTAAGGCAATTGATTTAATTTACTGGCTACATAACGAAGGTGTGGTGTTGATTGAGCAGCCGATGGATAAAAATAACCTCGATGGTAATGCCTGGTTAACCGAGCGTAGCCCGATCCCTTTATTGGCTGACGAAGCCGTACAGCGCTTGGCTGATATGGACAAACTGAAAGGTGCTTATCATGGTATTAATGTAAAACTGATGAAAAGCTGTGGCATGTACGAAGGGCATCAAATGATTTTGAAAGCTCGGTCTTTTGGTATGAAAGTGCTGATTGGCTGTATGAGCGAAACCAGTTGTGCCACCTTAGCTGCGGCTGCTTTGGCACCACTATGTAATTGGGCCGATTTGGATGGACCATGGCTAACCAAGAATAACCCTTTTACTGATCCTGCTTTCGAAGATGGGAAGTATATTTTAAAAAACCTACCAGGTTTAGGGCTAGAAGGGGTTACTTCTGATCTTTTTCTTTAAAGCCTTTTCTGATGTCTTTAGTAAGTTGATACTTAAAGTAGAACAAACAAGCCGTTGTGCCTACCAAAAAGCCAGCTGGAAGATATTTAGCATTATTATAACACCATACCAATCCGAAAATAGAAAGGATAATAGCTAAGTTATAGAAGATATTTAAAGCAAATTTTTTACCCACAATGAGGAAATTTATCTAGTAATAGAATGAACGAATTAATGACCAAATTGCAATAACCAATTATCAAACCCCTGTGTCGAAAAGAAATACTTACGATTCAATTCAACGGTTGCAGTTTGATAATTGGAATTTGTTTATTGGTTATTGTTAATATACGGGCATGCTCGGATCGAAAGCTTCTTGCCAAGCTAAAATACCGCCTTTTAAGTTATAAAGATTATCAAATCCGTATTGTTGCTCTAATTGCATTACTGCTGCTGCGCTTCTTTTTCCACTGCGGCACTGAATTATTACCGGCTTATCTTTCGCTACCTTATCAGCCTCAATTAAAATTCCACCCAAAGGGATATTCTCTCCTTCAAGATTGGAAACTTCGTATTCGAATGTTTCACGAACATCAATCAATTGAAAATCTTCTTTGTTATCGATTTTCTCTTTTAGTTCTTGTACCGATATTTCTTTCATTTTATTAAATGTATTTATGCAAATATAGGAAAATCAACTTTACGCTCCCCATCAAAAAAATGCCATAAAATTTTGTTCGAAACTGTAACAACTTTAACCCTTAGGCGTTTAATTATAAATAGTTACAAATGGACAAACTGAACCGTTTCTTTTGGTTTTGCTCTGGCGCTCATATCCCGACACTAGAAAAGTATCCTTCAGAACAAAATAAATATACTGGCATTGGTGCCACCATCTTTTTTACAGGCTTATTTGCAGCCCTTTCGGGGGGCTATGCCATGTATTTTGTGTTTAAGGGTGATGATCTGGCTGTAATTTTTGCTATTGTTTTCGGCTTTTTATGGGGTGCAGCCATCTTTAATATGGACCGCTATATCGTATCGAGCATTAACAAAAGTGCGAGTACCAATAAACAATTGCTACAGGCTACACCGCGTATTCTATTAGCCATTATGATCGGTATGGTAATTTCGAGACCCATAGAGCTTAAAATTTTCGATAAAGAAATTAAAGAACGCCTAAAAGTAAGTTACTTAAATGGTCAGCGTTCTAAAATTGATACCTTAAATAAAGCCTTTGAGAAAAAATATCAGGTAGAATTTGGCAGGTTAAACCAACAGAAAGCTACGAGAGATTCGCTCGAAAAAGGCATTAAAGCGGATCGGCAAAAGCTTAATTTCGAGATTTTTGGCAACAAAACCACCGAAACATCGGGTGTAATGGGTTATGGACCTTATGCTAAACGTAAGGAAGCCGAAATTGCGCAGCGTACCTCAGAATTAGATTCGCTAAAAGCCACCATCAATAAATCGGAAGTATTTGTGGATAAACGCAAAGAATTTGATGGCCTGTTTACCGAGAAGCTGTATACTGAAAAACAGTTAGACAGTTTATCGGATATTGCTGGTTTTGCCGATCGTAACTGGGCACTTGGGCAACTTAAATTTAATGTTGATGGCACGCGGGATAACAATACCGCAATTGCCGTTACTTTTATCGGGCTACTGTTTATCTTTTTTGAATGTTTACCCGTTTTTGTAAAACTGATGAGTGCACGAGGACCTTATGACTATGCTATAGCGGATGGGGATGAAGTATCGATTTATCATTCTAAAAAGGATAAGGATTTCCATTTTGAGGTAGCCGATAATATTCATGAAACAAGGGTCGATTCCGAATCGTCTAAAAAGAAAGAAATTATAAAAGGAAAAGCTTACCGCGATCTCGAAAAACACGATTGGGATAGTGAGGGGTGATGATGTAAGATGGATAACGGAATAGGGATGATGGAGCGAGTGTTCATAGATCATGACCAAAGCGACAAACACATTACCAATAGCTATGGGCCAATAGGCTATCAACCAAAAAACTGCTGAACTATCAGCCAAAAATCCTAAATTGAACCCATTATAACTTATTGTATGAAGAAAATATTCTTTTTTAGCCTTGTCGGGATGGCAAGTTTGCAGCTTAAAGCGCAAAACATAGATAAAATTATCACTCGCGAATACACCGATCACCTCATTAAAACCTTAAGTGCCGATGATATGCAAGGGCGTGCAACCTTTACGCCAGGTATTGATAAAGCGGCCACTTTTATCGAATCTGAATTTAAAAAGATCGGTTTAAAGCCTTTAACTGGCGAGAAAACTTTCCGTCAAACCTTTAACAAATATCAGGTTACCAATCAAAGTACAAGTGTTAAAATAGATGGACATGAAGTTGCGCCAGAAAATTTAATCGTCTCAGGCGTAACTTCAGAAAGTGTTACACTCGATAAGTCGAATACCACGGTTGTTAAATTAGATCCCGAAAAAGCATTTGTGCCCCAGCTAAGGGCAATGATGACTGCTGAAAAAAATCAGATCGTTCTGGTTGACAGTAAATTTGCCGATCTGTTTAACCGTTATAGAAGTTATTTTGGTAAACCGGCTACTGTTGATGAGAAAGATGTTAAAGCCACCACAAGCGCTGTGCAGGTTTTTGTTTTAGGTAAAGATGCAGCAACCGATTTTTCGGCAACTTTTAAAAGCAAGGTAGATAAAATGCCTTTATTTAATGTAGCCGGGGTAATTCCAGGTAAATCAAAAGCGAAAGAAATTGTGGTTTTCTCGGGTCATTATGATCATTTAGGCTTTTTAAAAAGTGTAGATGGCGATAGTATTGCCAATGGCGCAGATGATGATGCCTCAGGTACAACGGCTATGATTGCCCTTGCGAAGTATTACAAAGCACAGAAAAACAATGAGCGTACTTTAATCTTTGTGGCCTTTACCGCTGAAGAAATCGGTGGTTTCGGTGCAAAATATTTCTCAGAAAAGTTAAATCCTGATGATGTAGTAGCCATGTTCAACATTGAGATGATTGGTAAGGATTCGAAATTTGGCAAGAATACGGCGTTTATTACAGGTTACGAAAGATCTGATTTTGGAAAGATTTTGCAGAAAAACTTAGCGGGAACTGAATTTACTTTTCACCCAGACCCTTATCCAGATCAAAACTTATTTTATAGAAGTGATAACGCAACTTTAGCTGCCTTAGGCGTTCCGGCCCATACCATCAGTACCGATAAAATCGATATCGATAAATTGTACCACAGTGTGAAGGATGAATACAGTTCTCTAGATGTAGAAAATATACTTTCTACCATTAAAGCGATTGCAAAGAGCGCAACTACCATTGTAAACGGAACGGATACCCCAACGAGGATTCCGAAGTTGAAGCAATAATAGAGGCAGTTATAAAAACGGTCGTCATTCCCGCGCAGGCGGGAATCGTAATGCAGTAGGCTTTAAGATTCCCAATCAAGTTGGGAATGACGAGCCGCCCAATAAAACTACAATAAAAAATGGCCAGTGATTTTTCACTGGCCATTGCTATTTTTTGAAACTTCGTAAGCAGATTACTTACTCAAATACATCGATTTGTCTTTGTAAAGCTTGCGGAAGTAAGGATCTTCTAAATCTTTGATGAAACGGATTGCCTCACCTGTAGATTTCATTTCAGGACCTAATTCTTTCGCCACCTCAGGGAATTTCTCGTAAGAGAAAACCGGTTCTTTAATGGCATAACCTTCAAGCTTACGAACAATCGTAAAATCTTTCAGTTTTGCTACGCCTAACATAATTTTAGCCGCAATGTTGATGTATGGAACATCGTAAGCTTTTGCGATGAATGGAACCGTACGCGATGCCCTAGGGTTCGCTTCGATTACATAAACCTTCTCATCTTTAATCGCAAACTGGATGTTTAATAATCCGATTACGTTTAAAGCTTTTGCGATTTTGATCGAGTATTCTTCCATTGCTTTGGTTACCTTTTCTGGTAAGCTAAAGGTTGGCAATACCGCGAACGAATCTCCTGAGTGGATACCTGCAGGCTCGATGTGTTCCATCATCCCTACAATGTGAACATCATCACCATCAGAGATCGAATCAGATTCGGCTTCTTCTGCACGATCTAAGAAGTGATCGATCAATACACGGTTGCCCGGCAAATCGCCCAATAATTTTACTACTGCTTTTTCCAGGTCTTCATCGTTAATTACGATACTCATGCCCTGTCCGCCCAGTACATAACTCGGACGAACCAATACCGGATAACCCACTTCATTTGCTACAACGATTGCTTCTTCAGCATTCTCTGCAACACCATATTTTGGATAAGGAATATCTAATTCTTTCAACAGGTCAGAGAAACGGCCGCGATCTTCAGCGATATCCATATTCTCGAAAGATGTTCCGATAATCTTGATGCCTTTTTTAGTTAACTTCTCAGCCATTTTCAAAGCTGTTTGTCCTCCCAATTGAACAATTACGCCGATTGGATTTTCCAGCTCGATAATTTCGCGAACATGTTCCCAGAATACTGGCTCGAAATATAATTTATCGGCCATGTTAAAGTCTGTAGAAACCGTTTCAGGGTTACAGTTAATCATGATCGCTTCGATACCCGATTCTTTTGCCGCTAATAGTCCGTGTACACAAGAGTAATCGAATTCTATACCCTGACCGATACGGTTAGGACCTGAACCCAATACAATTACCTTTTTCTTATCAGATGGAACAGATTCGTTTTCCTCTTCGAAAGTAGAGTAATAGTATGGTGTTTTGGCCGGGAATTCCGCAGCACAGGTATCTACCATTTTATAAACCCTGTTTATACCTAAAGCTTTACGGCGATCGTAAACTTCATCTTCGGTAACATTACCTAACAACCAGGCGATCTGAATATCAGAGAAACCTTTTTGTTTAAGCGTTACGAAGAAATCTTGAGGGATATTGTTTAATGAATATCTTTTTAATTCAGTTTCCAGTAATACAAGCTCCTGAATCTGGTTTAAGAACCATTTATCAATTTTGGTTACCTTACGGATCGACTCCAAAGGCACACCCATTACCATGGCATCTTTTATTAAGAACAAACGGTTCCATGAAGCATGCTCCAAACCGTCCATAATCTCTTCAATATTGCGCACCTGTCTGCCGTCTGCACCTAAACCAGCGCGATTGATCTCTAAACTCTGACAAGCTTTTTGTAGTGCTTCGATAAAGGTACGGCCAATTGCCATTACCTCACCAACCGATTTCATCTGTAAGCCAAGTTCTTTGTTAGCGCCTTTAAATTTATCGAAGTTCCAACGAGGTACTTTAACAATTACGTAATCTAAAGTAGGTTCGAAATATGCTGAAGTGGTTTTGGTAATCTGGTTTTCAATTTCATCAAGGTTGTAACCGATTGCCAGTTTTGCCGCAATTTTTGCAATTGGATAACCAGTTGCCTTGCTTGCCAAGGCTGATGAACGCGATACACGTGGGTTAATTTCGATGGCGATAATTTCGTCATTTGCCGGGTTAACCGAAAACTGAACGTTACAGCCACCAGCGAAGTTGCCAATTGCACGCATCATTTTAATCGCCTGGTTACGCATTTCCTGGTAACAACGATCAGATAAAGTCATTGCCGGAGCAACAGTGATCGAATCTCCTGTGTGGATACCCATCGGATCGAAGTTTTCGATCGAACAGATAATGATTACGTTATCGTTGCTATCCCTTAACAACTCTAACTCGTATTCTTTCCAGCCTAAAACTGCTTTCTCTACGAGTACTTCGTGCGTTGGAGAAGCTTCTAAACCACGTTTTAAAGCGGCATCAAATTCTTCTTTTTTGTGTACGAAACCACCACCAGAACCACCTAAGGTGTATGATGGACGGATTACCAATGGGTAACCGATTTCTTGTGCAGCTTCTTTACCTTCTAAAAATGAGTTGGCAATTTTCGATTCTGCAACACCTACACCAATGTCAACCATTAATTGGCGGAAAGCTTCACGATTCTCTGTTTTTTCGATCGCAGCAACATCTACACCAACTACCTTTACGCCATATTTTTCCCAAACACCGCGTTCTTCAGCTTCTTTACAAAGGTTTAATGCAGTTTGGCCTCCCATGGTAGGAAGTACCGCATCAATTCTAGGTAAATCTGCAGAGTCGATATGCTCTTGTAAAATAACCTCTATTGAATCAACAGTTAACGGGCGCAGGTAAACATGGTCGCCGATAACCTTATCCGTCATAATAGTAGCCGGATTGGAGTTGATAATGGAAACGGTAATCCCTTCTTCTTTTAAAGAAAGAGCCGCTTGCGAACCCGAGTAATCAAATTCACAGGCTTGGCCAATAATAATTGGTCCAGATCCGATAATCAGTACTGAGCGAATGGAAGTGTCTTTAGGCATGATAAAGCTTAAACAATAATTAAAATTCTAAAGTGTTGGTTCTTTTTTGAACCTTGAAAGCAACGAGATTTTGTGCTTGTAAGAAGAAAAATCCCAACTGTTCTGTCGGGATGCAAAGATACATCTTTAGAAGGATTTTAAGCTGATTTTTTTAAAATAAAAAAGAGCACTATTTAAGCGCTCTTTTTAAATTTTTCTTTTGCGAAATGAACTACTGCTGTAATTTAATTTCGCCTAAATCTGTAGTGGCGCTATCTTTTACGGCAACCTTTTCTATTACAGCATCTTTATATGGCGCATTGGCTTTTACTACAACGGTATAAACGCCTTCTTTGAGGTTAGTAAAAGTAAAAACGCCTTGATTAATTTGCGCTTTTAGCGTGTCTGTCGCCGCTACAAGCGAAACCGCAGAAGCTGCATCACCTGGCGTAATTTTTCCTATTATTCCACCCAATTTAATATTTGTAAAGGCAATTGAACCTAAAGCAAATACAATAAGAAGTGATAATACAACACATAACTTTTTCATGATATAACGTTTTAGTTGAGTATGTCTTAAATAAATAACACCTTTTAGTACGAATAGTTTTAAATAATGAACACTAATTTACGGAATGTACTATAAATTATACACGAGTGTCAAAATCAAATGTACAGTTTTGTTTTAAATGTTAATTAGTGTTAAAAGAATTTCTTAAAAGTGGCGCTACACGTCAGAATTAAGTCACGAAGTTGTGATGATCGAAATATTGGCAATAATGTTGTAATAAGCACAACATATATACGTTTTGTATATACTTTAGACAATGATCTAAAGCTTCCTCCGCGGATTAGTTACCCGCCATGAGGATTTCTTCATAAATAGTTTGTTTGGTTTATTATCCGGTTAGAGGAGCCCTCCTCAACCGGATTTTTTCTTTTAAAGCTTTTTCTTTTACATTTGACCGTATTCAGAAAACTTATCGTGAATAAAAACATTAAAAAGATCGCTATTGTTGGCCCGGAAAGTACGGGAAAATCTACTATATCTCAATTGCTGGCAAAATATTATAAAGTTTCGTGGGTACCCGAGTATGCCCGTTATTACTGCGAAAACCTGGTTGCCGATTATACCCTGCAAGATGAAGTGAACATGTACTACGGGCAGGTAGCTTTAGAGGATGCCATTTTAGTAACTACCGAAAGCGACTTTATCATTTGTGATACCACTTTTATTACCGTAAAGATCTGGAGCGATGAAGTGCTTGGTGAAACGCCTCAGGTGGTTTTGGATGCACTGCCCAAAAGACCATATGACCTTTATCTTTTAATGGACATTGATTTGCCATGGCAAGACGATCCGCTACGCGATTTTCCGGAGAAACGTGAATATTTTATGCAGGTATGGCATAAAGAGCTGCAAGCGCTCAATGCCAATTACAAAGTAGTTGGTGGATTGGGTGATGAAAGGGTCGCAAATGCCATTAATGCAATAAACGATTTTCTTGGTGTAAAATAGATGTTTCTTATATTAATTGATGACTTTGTTTTGAAATTGCCAAAAGCTCAGGGCCGCTCATTTCCAATTAATAACAAAATGTTTTTTCTTTTTAGGAAATGAAAGGGTAGTATTTCATAGTACTGTAGTCCCGCCATCCGCTTTATCCCGATGAAACCTGTGAAACAAGCAAGCACACCAAAAAAAGCAAAAAATGGTGCTTAAATCGGGATGCTCGCTCCTGTCGGGTTTAGATAACAAGGGTTTGCTTCAGAGCACCAAACTTTGTATCTAAACCCGATTGGAATGGATGCCAATTTCCTTCAAATTGGCAGAAGGGAAAGCGGGGCTGAAATTGCCAAAAGCTCAGAGCCGCTCATTTCCAATTAATAATAAAATGTTTTTTCTTTTTAGAAAATGAAAGGGTAGTATTTCATAGGTACTGTAGTCCCGCCATCCGCTTTATCCCGATGAAACCTGTGAAACAAGCAAGCACACCAAAAAAAGCAAAAAATGGTGCTTAAATCGGGATGCTCGCTCCTGTCGGGTTTAGATAACAAGGGTTTGCATCAGAGCACCAACTTTGTTAAATAAACCTGATTGTCGGGAAGAGCTTCCGATCCTTCATCGGAACTCGTACCAAAAAGCGGGGCTGAAAAAGCCAAGCACACAGAACCACTCATTTTCCTAATCTAAAAATAACAGGTCTTTCTATTGTACTGTCAATTTTTACCCAATTAACCCACAATACATCAAAAAAAACTCGAATTGCTTAAAATTTTCTACATTTGCAGCATCATTAGGGGTGCCTTGTTTAAATAACACAAAAACAGGCTGAGATCATACCCATTTTATAGGTGAAAGGTAAAAGGCAGAAGGTGGAGGGTAAAACCCTAAGCCCTAACCCTCCAAGCCATTAACCTTATAAATGCACCTGATCCGGGTAATGCCGGCGTAGGGATTGGAGTTATGGAAGTTTAACTGAAAATCGGCAATGCCCCTTTTCCGATGAGTTTAACTAAAAACAATAAAATTGAAAAATTTACTTTTTGCAGCACTTGTTGCAATGTTGCCCTTCTTTGTATCGGCACAAATTTCTGTTACAGGTAAGGTAACAGACCAAAATCAGCAGCCTCTTCCGGGTGCTACGGTTAAATTGAGAAATCAAAAAACAGCAGTTGTAAGCGATGCCTCGGGAAATTACAGCATCACAAATCTAGTTAGCGGAAAATACACTATCGTGATCAGTTATGTAGGCTATAAAACAATTGAAAAAGCGGTTGAACTTAAACTGAATACTACGCTAGATTTTAGTCTCTCTCCACAAAATTTCTTAGCCGATGAAGTGATTGTTCGTGCAACGCGGGCTACCGAAAAATCGGCAACTACCTACAAGAATATTAGCAAGGAAGAAATCCAGCAGAATAACTTCGGGCAGGATCTTCCTTTCATCCTTCAAAACACTCCAGGTGTTGTGGTTAACTCCGATGCCGGTGCTGGAGTAGGTTACACAGGTATCCGTATCCGCGGTAGCGATAATAGCAGGATCAACGTAACGGTTAACGGCATTCCGATAAACGATAGCGAAAGTCAAGGAACGTTTTATGTAAACATGCCCGATTTTGCTTCATCTGTAGATAACATACAGATTCAGCGTGGAGTAGGTACCTCAACCAATGGTGCAGGTGCATTCGGTGCAAGTTTAAATATCCAAACCACTGCCAGCGAAACCGAGCCCTATGCAGAAGTAAACAGCACTTATGGCAGTTTCAACACCTGGAAAAATACAGTAAAGGTAGGAACAGGCTTAATTAATAACCGCTTTAGTTTTGATGGCCGTTTATCGAGAATCAGTTCTGATGGTTATGTAGACCGCGGTTCATCGTTGCTTAAATCATATTTTCTATCTGGTGCCTACCATGGAAATAAAGACCTGTTGCGCCTAAATGTTTTTTCAGGAAATGAGAAAACCTATCAATCGTGGAACGGTATTCCGCAATCACGTTTAGAAAATGATGTAGCTGGAATGAACGCCTATATCGCCAGAAACGGATTGAGCGCAGAAGATGCTGCAAATCTTTTAAATTCAGGCAGAACTTACAATAGTTTCTTGTACAATAACCAAACAGATAATTATACGCAGAACCATTATCAGTTAATTTATGCCAGACAGCTTTCTGATCAGTTTTCTTTCAACGGCGCTTTACATTATACTAAAGGCGAAGGTTATTATGAAGAATACAGGGTACAGGATAAGTTAAAAAATTATGGTTTAAGCCCTGTTGTTATTCCAGGAGGAATACCCATTACCGAAACCGATTTAATTCGCCGCCGTTGGTTGGATAACGATTTTTACGGTGTTACTTATGCCTTCAATTATGTGCCTCAAAAGAATTTAAATTTTACTTTGGGTGGTGCATATAACGAATATAAGGGTGCACACTTCGGACAGATTATCTGGGCGCAATATGCATCAAACGGAGATATAGACAGGCATTATTATGATAATGATGGTTTCAAGACCGATTTTAACGTTTATGGTAAAGTAAACTACAGCCCTGTAGAATCGTTAAGCCTATTTGTCGATCTGCAATACCGCAGGGTATATTTCGATATTGCCGGTACGGAAAATAAACTAAATACCTTAGCCGTTAACGAAACCTTAAATTTCTTTAATCCTAAATTTGGGGCAACCTATTTTATTAATCCACAAAGTAATGTTTACGCCTCATTTAGTGTAGCCAATAAAGAACCTAACCGTGATGACTATACAGATGCTGCTGTAGGTGTTTCTCCAAAACCTGAGCGCTTGAATGATGTAGAATTAGGATACCGTTTTAAAAACGATAAATTTAACCTGGGTGCAAATGCTTATGGCATGTTCTACAAAAACCAATTGGTGGTTACGGGAAAAATAAACGATGTTGGCGGAAACTTTCGTCAAAATGTAGATAGAAGTTACCGTTTAGGGATTGAGGTTGATGGTTCGTACACCATTAGTTCTCAATTTGTATTAAATGCAAATGCCGCACTGAGCAGAAACAAAATCAAGAACTTTACCGAATATTATGATGACTATGATAACGGTGGACAGGTGGTAAACAACTATAAATTAACCGACATTTCCTATTCTCCAGATGCTGTTCTTTTTGGGGAGCTGGTTTATAGACCTGTTAGTGGTTTTGCTGTAGCCTTACAGAGCAAGTATGTAAGCAAACAATACCTGGATAATACGCAGAACAACGATAGGACCATTAACGGTTACTGGGTAAGCAATGCACGTTTGGGTTACGACTTTAAATTTGCAGGGGTTAAAAATGTAAACCTGGGTTTATTGGTAAACAATATTTTCGATAAGAAATATGAAAGCAATGGTTATACCTATGGCTACCAATCAGGTGGAAGCAGGGTAACCGAAAACTTTTTTTATCCACAAGCTGGAACCAACTTTTTGCTAAGTTTGAACGTTAAGTTTTAAGAAAGCTCAAAGAATAAAGCTGAAAAACAGTGAAATCGTTATTGGAAGATAAACTCCCAATGGCGATTTTGTTTTATATTGGCATCCTGATCTTAAAACCCGTTACTCCTAATAATCCTACCACACCCAGCATGAAATACATAGAGAAACTTCATTACATCACGCACGATATTCCACACCTAAGCCATATCGAGCAGGTGCAACTTGCTTGCGAGGCTGGTGCAAAATGGATCCAGTACCGTTGCCTGAGCAAAAGTGATGAAGAGCTCTTGCAGGATATTAATGCTATTGCAGAAATCTGCGATGATTGGGGTACCACCTTAATCGTTACCAATCATGTTCATTTAAACGGAAAGGCTGATATCCAGGGTTTTCATATGGAAGATATGGATGCCGACTTTATCGCCTTGCGCAAGCTTGTTGGCCATGATATTACCCTTGGAGGATCGGCAAATACAGTAGAAAATTTAATCAGGCTTGCAAAAGAAGGTGCCGATTATGCTGGTTATGGTCCATTTGCGGTAACCGAAACCAAACCCAACAATTATAACCTCTTGGGTATTGAGGGGTATCAACAGGTAGTAAAAGGGCTGAAAGCTCAGGCCATCAGTATTCCAATTTTGGCCGTAGGTGGGATAAAAACCTACGATGTAGAAGCTTTAATGCAAACTGGTGTTTATGGCATAGCCGTTTCTGGAGCCATTAATTTTGCCGATGACTTTATAGAGGCCTATCAAGATTTTTACACTTTAGTTAAAGAAACTGCTGTTAATTAACATTTTATAATTTGAAGCCTGTAGGATAATTTTTAGTTTTGGGATAAACCTAAACCAATATGTCAGAAAACGCTCTTCAAACCAATGCTCCCTGGAATATTTATAAAAAAATCTCCTTCAGGTTCTTTTCCCTACTGTTGCCTCTTTTTATCATCCTGAATAATAATGGTGCTTTCACTTTTTTGTCGGGGTTACTGCAATTGCCAGGTTTGGTCCTGCATCGTTTTATTCCATGGTTTTCTAAACATATTATCCATTACAATTACGATTTTACAATTTATACTAATGGTAGTGGAGATACTTCTTACGATTGGGTATTATTGCTTTTTATATTTTTCGTTTCAGTAGTAGGCTGTATCATTTGGTCGGTTTTAGACCGTAAACGCAAAAGCTACAACGCTGCCTATTATTGGCTTGTGGTACTGGTAAGGTTTTACCTGGCCTTTACCCTCATATTATACGGTTTAATAAAAGTAATCAAGCTCCAGTTTCCAGATCCTTCGTTAACCAGATTGCTTCAACCTTTTGGTGATGCATCGCCAATGGGCCTGGCATGGACTTTCCTTGGTTTTTCTAAAGGTTACAACATTTTTATGGGTATCATAGAAGTTTCTGCCATTTTACTCTTATTCCGGAGAACAGTAGTTCTTGGTGCCTTATTATCCCTTGCTGCAACTGCGCACGTAATGTCGATGAATTATTTCTTCGATGTACCGGTAAAACTGCTCTCCACAGCCCTTGTGGTGATGAGTATATTTATCTTAGCCCCTCATCTCTTAAAACTATACTGCTTCCTTGTCAAATATGAAAGTCAGCAGCTGGAGAAAATGTACCGTCCTACCTTTAAAAAGCGATGGCTTTACATTTCGGCCTATAGTTTAAAATATTTGTACATCACCGCCTCTATTGTTTCCTTACTGTATACGTTCATCGGACAAACAAAAATTTATGGCAGTGCGGCACCCAAGCCATTTTTGTATGGCATTTATAATGTAGAAAACATGATGCTTAAAGGTAAAATTTTGCCACCGTTAACTACCGACAGCACCCGCTGGAAACAGATGATTATCAGTTACACCGGTTATGCAAGGGTAAAAAAGATGAACGATAGTACCGCTAATTTCACTACTGTTTTTGATCAGAAAAAGAAAGAACTGATATTAAAATCTACCAGTAAAGATTCATTGAAATATATGTTAAAGTACGATGTTATTGGAAAAGATAAGCTGGTGATTTCTGGTCTGAGCGATAAAGATTCTATATCGGTAAGCTTTAAAAAGAAAGACATGAAAGATTTTAGGCTCATTAACAGAGGCTTCCATTGGGTAAGTGAATATCCATACAACCGGTAATCATTTTACCCAGATCTGATTCTTGATGTATGGTACTTAGGGCGAAATTTCTATATTCGCACTATGTCTTCACACCATATTGTAAAAGAAAAACAAGAGCCAGCTTTATATATAGATGAGCTTGGGAATTTTAACGAAGAGCTTTTGGGCCAGCTGCTCGAATGGAGCCCTACGCTTTTGGTTAATGGAGAAAATTACGATAAAATTTTTTCTTTAGGCTTAAAGGTAGATGTTCTGGTAAATGGCAATGGACAAGAAACGCAAGAGGATACAAAAGTTATTCAAGGCCCTGTTGATGCTTTAATGGTAGCTATCAATTATCTATTTGAAGAGAAATATCCTGCGGTAAATGTAATTACTAAAAAATTCGATCTGGAGAAATTTGCCGGATTTGAGGACAAGATCAATCTGGTGGTGTTTACCGAAAGGGCAAAGCATTATCCAATCAAATCGGGGTTTTCGGTTTGGAAACCTGCCGGAAGTGAATTTCTGATTCATGGCAACCGATATATGGAAGTAACTAACCTCGCGCAGAATGAAGATGAAATTTTTACCGTAGTTAAAGATGGTTTTGTAGAATTTACCTTTTCAGGACAACCAATTTTTATTAGCGAACCAATATGATTACCCTTAGAAAAGCAAAAGAAGAAGATATAGAAATCATCAGGGATATTGCTGCGGTAACCTGGCCATCAACCTATCTCGATATTATTGGGCAGGCACAGATTGATTACATGTTGGATAAAATGTACAACAAAGGGGAACTATTGAAGCAATTTATGGAAGGGCATATCTTCCTGATTGCAGAAGATGGCGAAAACCAATATGGCTTTGCAGGTTACTCTATTGTTGGACACGAAGAACGTATTTACAAGCTACACAAGCTTTATGTTCTACCATCTGCGCATGGCAAAGGTGTTGGAAAAATCTTAATTAACGAGGTTTTTAACCAGGTAAAAGATGCCGGGGGAAGTGCTTTACAATTGAATGTGAACAAACATAATAAAGCCAAAGATTTTTACCTAAAAGGAGGTTTTACAGTTAAAGAATCGGTAAAGCTTGATATAGGTGAGGGTTACTTTATGGATGATTATGTAATGGAATATAAGTTTTAGATATTTATAATTATTAGTTCGCAAAGACACAGACTAAGGTATACGCGACCAAAGAATCGTCTTCCTAAACTTGTTTCAGGATCTTATAGCAAGATAGATGCTGAAACAAGTTCAGCAGGACGTAGTGCTCGGGATGTAAGCCTCTTAAAAGTTTGTCATCCTGAGGGGATAATTTATTTTATAAAATCAATATGAATGATGTGTAATTGATTTCTTTTGCCATACACCACGGTCTTGCCTCGGCTCGCCGCCGCCGAAGGGCTCTTTCTTTTTGGCATCAAAAAGACCAGCGAAGCTAGCTTGAATGCCATTGAAAACATAAAGACACATGAAAAAACAAAAAATGCCGACTGAAAATTTTTCTTTTCAAGCCAGTTGTACTGCCATAACAGTGCAGCCCGAAAAATTTGTTAGGCCGGATTTAAGTAGAACGGGGATACCGTGCTATGGCATGGCTGGATGGAATGCAAAAATAGTTAAAATGCTGATTAATAATAATTTGTAAAATAACGTCAATGGTAGCCTGTCGAAGGACCAACCTAAATATTATAGAGTGTTTCGACAGGCTCTCCGTAGGAGTCCTTTGGACAACATGACAGATCTTAACTGATAGTATGATCTCCTTTTTTATGACTAATTCTTCATACGGCCCTGTTCTGCTTCGGTACCTGTTGAGCGGCGACGGGCAGGTTTAATTTCATTTTTACCAAAACGATAAGTAAAACTGATCCTGCCAATGCGGGTTTCATTTTTTTGATGTACAGTATAGGTTAAACCCGGATATGCGCTTGATAAGTTATTTTCAGAAATGTTAAATACATCTGATAAGGCCAGTTTCAAACTTGCCTTTTTGTTGAACAGTGATTTGCTTAAACCTGCATCAACATAATAACGGGCTTTTAAACTTAAGGTACCGTAATCAAGCGGCGATTCATAACTTCCATTTATCTCTGCTGTAAAACCATCCATGATGGTGAACGTTTGCTGCGATTTAAACTGAAAAGATGTTTTTCCGGTTTTTAAAGCACTCCCGGCCAAATCTGGCGCTTCGAAACTGAGGTAAAAAACATTTAAGTTGTTATTGGTCTGCCACCATTTCGTAATCTGAACAGGCACATTTAAATTGGCATTGTAGCTAATGTTTGTGGCAATATTTGCATTGGTTTGATATAACGATTGATTCGCTGCGTCGGGCAAAATTACCTCTGCAATTACATCGTTAATCCTGCTATAGCCTATCGAGAGCATATATTTTTGCAATAGCGTATAACTGAGCTCAAAATTGTGTGTATACTGTGGGTTTAAAAAGGGATTTCCTTTGCTATAGGTAAATTCATCTAAGTAGTAAATAAAGGGATTTAAAGCATCGTAACTTGGGCGGTCTATCCTTCTGCTATAAGAAAAACCTAACTGATTGTTTTTTGAAAGCGTATGTTGAACAAACAACGTTGGAAAGAAATCCCAGTAATTTCGTTCGACAACAGTGTTTTTGGTAATCAGATTTCCTTTCGAATTGGTTTGCTCAACCCTTAGGCCAATCTGTACGCTGGTATTTTTGAACTGTTTGTTTAAATTGGTATAAGCCGCATTTACATTTTCATCGTATACAAATTGATTGCTTCGTTTAACATCGTTCTGCCAGGCATTGCTTACTAACTCTTCTGCCTGTAAGTCATTGTCGGTTTTAACCCAACTGCTTTTAACCCCAGCTTCTAGTTTAACCGTTTTGTTTAGCGAAACGTTATAATCGATTTTAAATGCTTTGATATCAATTATTGATGGGGTGTTATTCCGGGTATACTTAATCGGACGGATTCTGTCTCCATTTTGGAACCGATAATCGTTTTCATAATTAGAACCATCGTTGCCTTTGTATTTGGAATAATCTACATCTGCCGAGATTTCTGAACCCGCGGTATCTAAAACAGATTTATAATTTAAGTTATAAGAAACATTATTGTATTTGTTTGCTTGTAATGAATTGGTTATCAGGCTCGAATCTACCTGGTTAAAAGATGGACCAATTAAAGTATTGTTTCCCGCAGTTTCATTTCCATGGTTAAAGTAACCGTTTACCAATAAACCAATCGTATTCTTTTTATCAATAAAATAATCTATACCGGCCTTAAAGTTATTGTTATATTGCTTCCTATTGCTCTCGCCAACCTGCATAAAATAAGTATCGGGCGTTCCGTTCGAAATACGATCGATCGCAATCAGGTTGTCTCTTTCAAATTTGCCATAATTGTAATTGCCAAAAAGATTCAGTTTCTGAGTACGGTGATTCAGGTTTAAGCCCGCATTTGCCCTCAGGTTTTTACCATAACCCAGTGAACCATTTACGCTACCATTCGTTCCGCCGTTTTTATTCTTTTTGGTTTTGATGTTAATAATTCCTGAGTTACCTGAAGCATCATATTTCGAAGAGGGATTGGTAATCAGTTCGATACTCTCGATTTCAGAGCTTTGCATATTACGGAGCAGATTCGCTACATCGGCACTGCTCATATAGGTTTGTTTTCCATCCAGTTGAATTAACACGCCTTGTTTACCCATCATCGAAATTTTATCATTCTGATCTACCGTTACTCCTGGTGCTTTTTGCAAAACTTCTAGCGCAGTAGAACCTGTCATAATCGAACTATTCGAAACATTCATCACTATCTTATCCATTTTTCTTTCGATTAATGGTTTAGTAACAGCTACGTTTACATCTTTTAGGTTTTGTGTACTTGCCGTGAGTTGTGCCGTTCCGAAATCTGCTTTTTGATTATCCTCTGTTAAAACGATGGTTTTGCTTTTAAGCGTTTTATAGCCCATGTTGCTGGCTTTATAATAGTAGCTACCCTTGCCTGAAATATTAAAATTAAATGCTCCATTTGGATCGGTAAATGCCGTTTTAACTACGCTAGAATCAGATGCTTTAAATAGCACAATAGTAACATAATCTGCAGGTTTTTTGGTTTCATCTAAAATTACCCCACTAATGTTTGGTTTAGGATTTGTTTGTGCAAAAACGGTTGTAGCGGCTATAAAGAGACAAATGATAAGTGATATTTTGTATAAATTTTTCATTGGTATGTTTTAAAATTTTAAAAAACTGGGCAAAAAGATTTCCATAGCGTACATGCACGCTTACCATTTAATTGCTTGCTTATTTTAAAGTTTAGCCCAGAAACGAAAGGTTTCCGGTGTTTAGTTATAAGTAAGACGACCGTTTTTTAAAAAGGTTACAAGGATTTTGAAAAAGTTGGGAATCTTAAGTCCAGAGGAAATTACCGTGTAACTCCAATGCGGTCGTTATGCTGAGCGCTCAGTTTTTAAAAAACAATCAAATTGTGATGGCTGGATACGGGATATCTTCATTCCCAACTCGATTGGGAATCTTAATGCCGTGGTAGGGTTTTAGGTTGCATTAAGATTCCCGCCTGTGCGAGAATGACTACCGTTCTTTGCAATCTGCTATTGGCAAAGGACTTTTTAATGGGCTCTGTCAGTTAACCGATTAAACAGTTTAAAAAATTAACCCCTGCTCACAAATGAACCCAATGATTAATGAACAAGTGAATCAAAACCAAAAAGCCACAGACAAACAAGCTTACGCCTGCATATCTATGGCCTTAAATTCTGGGTAAAAGAAATCTTTATTTTACCCCAAGTACATCAACACCTTGTTCGAAAACAACATCAACGGGAATATTCTTTTTGGTCAATCGGTCTAGATCTGTTTGAAGTTCTGTATGGATAACCGCTTTTTCTTTTTGTGCTTTTTCTACCGCAACTTTATCGCCATTACCTTGAAGCATAAGAATGAATGCGCTTAAATCATTCATTGCGGTTGCAAATTTTTCGAAGTTTACTTTGTAAGTACCTTTAGCCGTACGCTCAAAAGCACCTTTTTCCTGAAAATAATTAAAGCACTGCATATTGGCTTTTCCGTGTGCTTCAGAAACACCAAAACGAACTGAACGTAAAATGCCAGCCATAAATGTGGTATAATAATCTTTTATATCGCCTTTTAACTCACCTTTTTTAAGCAAGCCTGTTACCATATACAAGCCTAAAATATCGGCTTTGCCTTCTTCTAACCAGCTGTACTGTTCTTTTAATGCTGCACGTACAAAACCTTTTCCGGTAATGGTTTTTTTAATGCCTAAACCATGCGCTACTTCGTGAAACATTACGTTTGCAAAAAAAGCATCAAACTTAATGTACTGCTGCTGGTCGGTTTCAATTAATTCTTTTGAAATCGGTACCAGGATCTTATCAAATTTCGCCTGCATTGCATTTTTCAATTGCGAGCGGCGTGTACCTTTTTCCTGTTGAATTTTTTCGTCGTTCGGAAGATTAACGGCAATGGTTTTCGATCCTGCATTACAGTCTCCTGCATAATAAACCACATCGTAAGCGTTTAACTCAGAGTCGGTTCCAGGTGTTTCGGTTTTGTATTTTGCTGCAACAGGCAGGTTTTTCTGTAATTCAGGAAGCATTTTTACATACTTGGCTAAACGCTTGCTCCATTCTTTATCTTTGATTAAAACATAAGCTTCGTAACTGGTACGGGCATTAAACAGTTTATCCTCGTAATTTTCAATTGGGCCGATAATGATATCTAACCCATTGGTTTTCATATCTAACCAGGCATAATCACTTGCGGTAAAATTATCTGTTACTAAAGCATCGGCCCTTAAGTTTAAATATTTTTTTAAACCTGCATCTTCAGCAATTAGCGCTGCTTGTTTTAATAACGAACTTGCTTTTTGTAATTCTGAAGCAAATAATACATGATATGGTACGGTTGATAATTTGCCTGTACTGTCTTTTTGAACAATAGAATATGCACCAAATTTATCGGCAAGGTCCGATTTCTCTATAGCTTCTTTTGTAATTCCGTATGGATAAAAGGATGCCCCTTCTGGTTTTGCACCAACACCTTCAACAAAAGGTTTATCGTTATTTAATCTATCCCAGGGACCATAATTGATATTAACAAAATCGCGTGTTTTTTCATCTTTAATCGTTGCCAGCAAGCTATCTCTTTGTGGGTAGGCTTGTTTCCAGTATAGTTGATCCATAATTTCTGCTGCCTGAATTAACAAAGGCAAAATTTTACGGTCGTTAACACTTAATTCGTTGATATTGGTGGTTAATTTTACCCTTTCGTAAATGGGTAACCGTTGAGCAACATAATTGGTAAGGCTATCTTTTTGTACCACCACAGCCTTTTCATCTTCAGATTTATTATTGCCATTACAAGACGATAAGGCGCCTACTGAAATAGCCACTGCCGATAAAAATAGTGTTGATTTGTATAAATTCTTCATATTAAAGTATATGGCTGCTAAATTAGTAAATTTTGAAAGCTTTGTATAAAGTTTGATGCATTGGGTGAAGTTTAACATAACTTTGTAACTTCAACGTGCTAACAATTCATACCATGTTATTTTCCAAGCCATCAAAATCATTATCTATTTCTGCTTTTTCTCTTGTACTTATTTTATCTGCCTGCGGAAGCAGCAAATATGCCGCAACAGAAAAAATCTATAAGGAAAAGGCAAAAGATTTTTCGAAAATAATTAACACTACGCCACCTGTTGGTCAACTTTACGATTCATTAGGAGGAACAAACCAGGAATGGATTGGTTCTGTAAATTTTGGGATACGTAAACCAAATTTTGTGGTGATCCATCATACCGCGCAAGATAGTTTGGCGCAAACTATAAAGACTTTTTTCTCAACTAAAGCAGGTACCAGCGCACATTATGTTATTAGCCGTGATGGTAAAGTTGTACACATGGTGAATGATTATTTACGTGCAAACCATGCTGGTGTGAGTAAATGGGGAAAAGATACCGACTTAAACTCCTCATCGATAGGAATTGAACTGGATAATAATGGCTTAACAGACCCATGGCCTGATGCACAGATGAATAGCTTGCTAAAGCTGTTGGCAACTTTAAAGAAAACCTATGGAATCCCGACGGCGAATTTTATTGGCCATGCAGATATTGCGCCTAAACGTAAAAATGATCCAAAAAATTTCCCCTGGAAAAAACTGGCCGATAAAGGCTTTGGCTATTGGTATGATGATGTGCTGAAAAACCCACCTGTAGATTTTAACGCCGAAATGGCCTTAAAATATATTGGTTATGATACCAGTAATCTTCCTGCAGCAATCACTGCTTTTAAAATCCATTTTATCCAGAGTGATATTACACCGACTTTAACCCCTGTGGATGTTTTGGTATTGTATAATGTTTATACGAAGTATTAAGCGGGAGGCGTTTGGCGATTAGCGTAAATTAAACTCATTGCGTGCTATAAAAATCAATATAGATTACAGAGGTTTTTTTCTGCAGTAATAGGCTGCGAGAAGGCTTTTTCAGCCGACGAGCAATCTTACAACGATCACTATTAGCGTGCGCTTTAAGATTGCTTCGTACCTCGCATCCGATAGCTATCGGATGACGACCTATCTATGGATTCTGCCATTGGTAACTTGTTTTACGGTAGCTTTTCGCTTCGCTACAGGTCAGGATCTTTAAAAGTGAAATTAGTCCGAAGTTGATGACGCAAAAAAAAACACGGATAAATCTGTGTTCATCCGTGTTTATCTGTGGTTTAAAATGCTTTTAATTCGGCTTCTTAAACGTATCTTTTAAGGTAACTGTACGGTTAAAAACCAATTTATCACTATTAGAATCTCTATCTAAACAGAAATAACCTTTACGGATAAACTGATAACGACTTTCCAAATCTGCATCTGCTAACGCTGGTTCGATATAAACGTGCGGTAAAACCGTTAAGCTTTCAGGATTTAAATAATCTTTAAAATCTCCTTCCTCAGCATCTGGTGTTTCAGAGGTAAACAAACGGTCGTACAAACGGATTTCAGCAGTTTTGGCATGTGGAGCACTTACCCAATGGATAGTCCCTTTAACATTTATCCCGCTGGTATCATTCCCGCTTTTCGATTCTGGAATGTAAGTACAACGGATCTCTGTAACGTTTCCATTTTCATCTTTGACAAAATCTTCGCACTTAACAATGTAGGCAAATTTTAAGCGTACCATTGCACCGGGTGCCAAACGGAACCATTTTTTTGCCGGTACTTCCATAAAATCTTCACGCTCGATCCAAAGTTCATTACTAAAAGGAATCACCCGCGTACCTCCGCCATCTTCAGCCTCTGGATTGTTTTCGCCGATTAAATCTTCTGTTCCTTTTTCGTAATTCGTAATCACCAATTTAATCGGATCTAAAACCGCCATTACACGGTTAGCCGTTTTATTTAAATCTTCACGAATACAAAATTCTAACAGACTCAGCTCAATTAAATTTTCGCGTTTGGCAATGCCGATACGTTCGCAAAACTCGCGTACACTTTTCGGTGTAAAACCTCTCCTACGCAAACCACTAATGGTAGGCATGCGCGGATCATCCCATCCGTTTACTAAGTTTTCGTTAACCAGTTGAAGCAGCTTCCGTTTACTCATTACCGTGCTGGTAAGGTTTAAACGGGCAAATTCATATTGTTTTGAAGGGAAAATTTCTAATTTTTCGATAAACCAGTCATATAGTTCGCGGTGCGAAACATATTCCAAAGTACAGATAGAGTGCGTGATGTTTTCGATACTATCACTTTGTCCATGAGCAAAATCGTACATTGGATAAATGCACCATTTGTTGCCTGTACGGTGATGTTCGGCATGTTTAATACGATAAATAATCGGATCGCGCATTAACATATTTGGACTGGCCATGTCGATTTTTGCTCTCAAAATATAAGCGCCATCGGCAAATTCGCCATTTTTCATTTTCGTGAAAATGTCTAAATTCTCTTCAGTGCTGCGGTTACGGTATGGGCTATCCTGTCCGGGTTCTGTTGGCGTGCCTTTTAAAGCTGCAATTTCATCTGCAGAACTTTCATCAACATAGGCCAAACCTGTTTCGATCAGTTTAATGGCAAAACCATACAGCTCATCAAAATAATCTGAGGCATATAATTCATTTTTCCAGTTAAAACCCAACCATCTAATATCTTCTTGCTGACTGTTTACATATTCTGTTTTTTCAGTTACCGGATTGGTGTCGTCAAAACGCAGGTTGGTATAGCCGCCGTATTTTTGTGTTAGTCCGAAATTTAAGCATATTGCTTTCGCGTGGCCGATGTGTAAATAACCATTAGGTTCCGGCGGGAAACGCGTAACCAAAGTTTCATACTTACCACTATTTAAGTCGTTCTCAACAATTTCTTCAATAAAGTTCAATGACTTCTCTTCACTCATAAAAACCTGTAAATTAGGAATGCAAATGTAAAAAGATTGAGCGGATTTATACAATGATTATAGGTTTATTAGCCCATAGTTGATGGCTGATAGCTTAAGTGTGCATTACTTACGATTTAAATGCAGATAAACAACGATTGAATAGTAGAATGACTGAATTATTGAATGGAAGAATTGGCTCATTCAGTAAAAATAACCATGGCTAATATCAATAATTTACGCTTATTAGCGAAGGCAGGCTCATTACATGTTCCATCAACTATTATCTACATTACTTAATAAATTCTATACATTTACGTCAACTTAATATGAATGATGAGCAAAGTATTAAATCGGCCTATCCGCGTTTTAGTAGCTAAAGTTGGATTAGATGGCCACGACAGAGGTGCCAAAGTAATCGCAACTTCCTTAAGAGATGCAGGCATGGAAGTAATTTATACCGGCCTGCGCCAAACACCAGAAATGGTGGTAAACACAGCGCTTCAAGAGGATGTTGATGCCATTGGGATTTCTATCTTATCGGGGGCACACATGACGGTTTTTCCAAAGATTATTCACTTTATGAAAGAAAAACAGTTAGATGATGTGTTGTTAACCGGCGGAGGGATTATCCCTGAGGCAGATCGATTGAAGCTGGCAGGTATGGGTGTTGGCGAACTATTTCCTCCGGGTACAACAATGGCAAGTATTGTAGAATATATTCAGAATTGGGTTACAGAAAACAGAAATTTTTAAGCTATGGCATACCAAAATTTAATCTCAGAAATAAAAGAAAATATTTTATACGTTACCATCAACCGCGAAAAAGCACTGAATGCTTTAAATAAAGATACTTTGGCCGAACTGGCGGATTTAATTGCATTTGCAAATAAAACCGACGAAGTAAGAGGCGTTATTTTAACCGGAGCAGGTGAAAAGGCCTTTGTTGCTGGAGCCGATATTAAAGAGTTTTCTGATTATAGTGGTAAACAAGGAGAAGAATTAGCAAAACGGGGTCATGATCTGGTTTTTAATGCCATTGAAAATTCTTCAAAGCCATTTATTGCCGCAATTAATGGATTTGCTTTAGGCGGAGGACTGGAGTTGGCTATGGCATGCCACATCCGTATTGCATCAGATAATGCGAAATTAGGACTGCCTGAAGTTACTTTAGGTTTAATTCCCGGTTATGGTGGTACCCAGCGCCTTACACAATTGGTTGGAAAAGGTAAAGCAATTGAAATGATTACCACCGCAAATATGATTACAGCTTCAGATGCAGAAAAAATAGGCCTTGTAAATTATGTTGTTCCACAGCCAGATCTAATTAGCAAAGCTGAAGAAATGTTGAATGTTATTAAGCAACGCGCACCGTTGGCTATTTCGGCTGCAATAAAATCTGTAATTGCATCGGTAAATAACAGCGAAGGCTTCGCTACCGAAATTGAAGAATTTGGCAAATGTTTTGAAACTGCCGATTTTAAGGAAGGCGTAACTGCATTTGTTGAAAAGAGAAAAGCAAATTTTTCTGGAAAGTAGTACGCGTGTAGTATTAATTTGATTGTTGTATAGCAAAAATGTTGCAAAAATTTTTCAATGCAATTTTTTTTGAGTAATTATGTGTTATCTAATTACTATCCCTAAGGCTCTTATCGCTTATATGGGTTAGTAGAATAACAACGCTACTCATGAAAAAGAAGATACTCATTATTGACGATGAAATTAGCATCGGTTTATTGCTCTCCAACTTTTTAACTAAAAATGGATTTGAAGTTTCAAATGTAACAACAGGTAGAACTGTTTTACAAATTCTTGAAAAGAAGAGATTCGATTTGGTATTATGTGACTATCGTTTGGATGGTACAGATGGGAAAGAGATTTTAATCCACATTAAGGAAAACTATCCAGCTACTAGTGTAATTATTATTACGGGTTATTCGGATATTAAGCTTGCTGTAGAATTAATAAAACTGGGGGCTTACGATTATATTGTGAAGCCACTTTATCCAGATGAAATTTTAAATACCATAAATAAATCCCTTGAAACGCAAGAGGCTTTAAAATCACCTGAAAATTCTGGGCGTACTGGTGGTGGCGGTATTTCCGATTTTCTAAATTGTCCGGAATATATAATTGGTAAGAGCGATGCTTCAGCACTTTTACTGAAACAAATCCAACTCATAGCAAGAACAGGATACACGATCATCTTAACGGGGAAAAGTGGAACAGGGAAAGAATGTGTTGCTAAAACCATTCACCTAAATAGTTCACGTGCCAAAGAACCTTTTGTAGCCATGGATTGTGGTTCTTTAACAAAAGATTTAGCCGCCAGTGAATTTTTCGGACACGAGAAAGGGGCATTTACTGGAGCAGCCTTCACTAAAATTGGTCACTTTGAGCAGGCTAATGGTGGTACATTATTTCTTGATGAGATCAGTAATTTATCATATGAGATTCAGGCAACTTTACTCAGGGCTGTTCAAGAGCGGAAAATAAAGCGGATTGGGAGTACAAAGGAGATTGATCTGGATGTGCGACTTATTGTAGCTACAAATGAAAATTTAGTGGAAGGGATTCAAAAAGGAACATTTAGGGAAGATTTATATCACCGCTTTAATGAATTTTCTATATACGTTCCATCATTGAAACACCGGGGCAATGATATCATTATCTTTGCTGAGCGCTTTCTGGCCATAGCAAACAAAGAATTGAATAAAAAGATTGAAGGCTTTTCTGATGAAGCGATGAAATGTTTATTAGCATACAATTGGCCAGGTAATGTACGCGAGTTGAAGAATGTAATTAGGCGGATTGCTTTACTAACCGATGGAGATTGGATAGAAACTCATGTTTTACAATTGGAGCTTGGAACGATTGATTATCGTAAGACACAGCACGAAAAAAAAGCACTTCTTTTATCGCCCAAATTAAATAATGATAAATCACTTAATTTACGAAATGCTGCCAAAGAAGCCGAGTATACTACCATTTTAGAAGTTCTAAAAGCAGTTAATTTCAATAAAACCAAGGCGGCAAAAATCTTAAATATCGACAGAAAAACACTTTACAATAAAATCAAATTTATTGGGCTTGATGATGGAATATAATTTTAAATCAAGAAAACAAAACAGGCCCTTTTAGCATTTAAAGAATACCCTCATTATCAAAATATGTCAGTATTCTCTTATAAGCAACGCAATAACATTAACCTGGTCATTATTATTGCACTTGGGGTGTTAATTGCCTATTCTTTGCAAAGTATTTTTAGTGCCATTTTAAGTACTCTGGTGCTTTACACGATAATGAGGCCAGCATATATCCATTTAGCAGAAAATAAGGGGTGGAATAAAAGAGTAACAGCAATCTTTCTTATCACCATCTCCATCATACTAATTGTGATGCCTTTTTATGCGTTAAGTAGTATGGTTATCAGTAAAATTTCGGAATTGAGGAACAATGAAGTTTTTTTTAAAAATCTATTGGTTAAATTACAGCACCTTATTCCGGTTAAAATTAATCAGGATCTTATTCAAGAAGGATTAAACCGCTTAGGGAATTGGGCCACTCAGCTTTTTCCGTCCTTAATATCGAGTGCAGTAAATATTATATTAAGTTTATTGGTGATGTACTTTTTACTCTACTTTATGTTAATTGAACGGAAAAAATTCGAATTTTCATTGATTAAATATGCACCTTTCAGAGAACAGAATGCACTTCGTTTTGGCGATGAAATGCGAAATACAACTTATGCAAATGTATTGGGACAAGGGCTGATCTGCCTCGTTCAAGGTTCGCTTTTGAGCCTTTCTTTTTATGTTCTGGGTTATAAAGACCCCATTTTCTGGGGAGTTATTACAGCATTTATTTCTTTTGTGCCTGTTTTGGGGCCACCGGTTATTTTTGTCCCAGCTGCTATTTTGCAGATTGCGAACGGTAATAATTTTGCTGGCTGGGCCATGCTTATTTTTGGTTTTGTAGTCATTATCAATATCGACAATGTGCTAAGGTTTATCATTGCAAAAAAAGTTGGTAATATTCACCCCATAATTACAGTAATTGGCGTAATTATTGGTATCCCTTTATTTGGAATATTGGGCCTTGTTTTTGGTCCGCTACTGTTATCTTATTTTATATTGCTTGTTAAGATTTACGAAACCAGTACGCTTGCATCAGAAAGATTGGAAAGAATTAAAACAAATAATGAGCATACTGAGTTATAAATATAGCTTAACAATAAATAATGTAGTAGTTTTATATTGTACATAATTGTTAAACCCTTAAAATACATTAATTATGAATGATAACTCAAAAGTTGTAGTTGCGCTTTTAGCAGGATTAGCTGCCGGTGCGGCCCTCGGAATTTTGTTCGCACCAGATAAAGGTGATGAAACCCGCGATAGATTAAGTCAATCGCTAAAAGATTTAGGCGATTCTATCAAAGATAAAGCTGCTGATGAAATTAACCATCTTGCCAGCTTAAAGGATAAAGTTGTAAGCTCGATCAAAACAAAATTAAGAAGCGTAGAAGAAGAATACAGCGACGACGTGGAGCACGCGTAAAAATAAATATTGCATAGCCGGGCATTTTGCTCGGTTAAATATCATCTGAATTATGCAGGAAAATAAAGATAAAAGTATTGAAGATCTTGTAGACGATGCTAAAGGCTTTTTAGAGGCCAGGGTTGAATATACAAGACTTTACCTAGTAGAAAAAGTTTCTAAAGTATTTGCTGATCTAGTAACCAGTACGGCAGTTATTGTTTGTTTTATACTCGCCTTTTTATTTGGCTCGGTAACTTTGGCACTTTATCTGTCTGACCTTTTAGGTAGCTATGCCGGAGGCTTTGGCTGCGTTTCCTTATTTTATATTCTACTGGCAATAATCGTTTATCTAACTAAGAATAAATATATAGAGAAGGCAATTATTAATGTAGCCATTAGGAGATATTTTGATAAACTTGCAGATAAGGAGGAAGATGAAAAGGTATAAAGATATCCGTAACCTAGAAGACCTGCAGACTAAAAAGTTAGCACTTAAGGTTGAGTACACGCTTAAGCAAAACATGCTTAAATCGGATACGAAAGTGTATTTTAAACAATTTACTTTGGGTGCATTGATAAAAAGGTATGCGACACCAAGTAACCTGTTTAAAGCCGACGAAAAATTAAATATTAGCGGAACGGCTATGTCGTTGCTTTTGCCAATGTTTATGAATAAAACCATATTTAGAGGTGCTGGTTTTTTAACCAAAGCGGCTGTAGGTCTGGTTTCAGGAAAAATTGGTAAATCGCTCGATGCTGAACATTTATCAGCAATTTTTAATTCTGTTAAGAGTTGGTTGGGTAAAAAGAAAGAGATAAAAGGAAAGAAATTTGTAGACTATGGTATTCCGCCTGATAGTGAAACGTATTAGTTAAATAGTTCATTGGCCATTAGTTATTAGTGAGCAACGTGCCAAATGATTTTAAATAACAAAGCCTCAGAATTTTAAATTCTGAGGCTTTGTTATGAGTTTCATCACCCCCTGATCCGATAGCTATCGGATCAGCATGGCGGACATCTATAAATCCGTTTTAATTTTCAATTCTTTCAACTGTTTATCATCAATAGTACTTGGACTATCAATCATTACATCTCTTCCTGAGTTATTTTTAGGGAAAGCAATCACATCACGGATTGAATCTAAACCTGCAAAAATTGAGGTTAAACGATCAAAACCAAAGGCAATACCGCCATGTGGAGGTGCGCCAAACTCAAAAGCATCCATTAAGAAACCGAATTGTTTTTGTGCTTCTTCTGCACTGAAACCTAAATGTTTAAACATTAAAGCCTGTAATGTTCTATCATGAATACGGATGGAGCCGCCACCAACTTCAGTTCCGTTGATTACCATATCGTATGCATTGGCACGTACGTTTTTAGGATCGGTATCTAATAAACCAATATCCTCAGGTTTTGGAGAAGTGAACGGGTGGTGCATGGCATGGTAACGTTCTGTTTCCTCATCCCATTCTAAAAGCGGGAAATCCAATACCCAAAGCGCCGAGAATGTATTTTTATCACGCAAGCCTAAACGGTTACCCATTTCTAAACGAAGCTCATTTAACTGTTTACGTACTTTATCTGTTGAACCCGCTAAAATTAATAACAAATCGCCTTTTTCGGTTTCAAAAGCCTCACTCCATTGTTTAAGGTCTTCTTCGTTGAAAAATTTATCTACTGATGATTTAATGGTTCCATCTTCATTATGACGGGCATAAATCAAACCTGTAGCGCCAATTTGCGGTCGTTTGATAAAATCTGTTAATTCGTCTAATTGCTTACGGGTATAACTTGCTGCGCCTTTTGCATTGATACCCACTACCAATTCTGCATTATCGAAAACCGGAAAGCCTTTGCCTTTTACCAGGTGGTTAAGCTCAACAAACTGCATCGCAAAACGAGTATCTGGTTTATCAGATCCATACAAACGCATCGCATCTGCATATTGCATGCGCGGTACTTCTGGTAAATCGTAATTACGCACTTCTTTAAATAAAGTACGAATTAGACCTTCGAAAGTGTTTAATATATCTTCTTGTTCGATGAAAGACATTTCGCAGTCGATCTGGGTAAACTCAGGCTGACGGTCGGCTCTTAAATCTTCATCTCTAAAACATTTTACAATCTGGAAATAACGGTCGAAACCAGAAACCATCAACAATTGTTTGAAGGTTTGCGGCGATTGAGGCAAAGCATAAAACTCACCTTCGTTCATGCGGCTAGGCACCACGAAATCTCTTGCACCTTCTGGTGTAGATTTAATCAACACAGGTGTTTCCACTTCGATAAAATCTAAAGCATCTAAATAACGGCGAACCGATTGCGCCATTTTATGACGTAAAACCAGGTTATTGCGAACCGGATTACGGCGTAAATCCAAATAGCGGTATTTCATACGCAATTCATCACCTCCATCAGTTTCATCATCGATCATGAAAGGAGGTAATTTTGCAGCATTTAAAATTTCCAAAGCAGAAATTTTAATCTCCACATCTCCGGTTGCCATTTTTGGGTTTTTGTTGCTTCTTTCTACAACGGTACCAATCGCTTTAATTACAAACTCGCGGCCTAAAGAACGTGCAGTTTCGCAAAGCTCACGATTATCGTCCATGTTAAAAACCAATTGAGTAATGCCATAACGATCGCGGATGTCTATAAAAGTCATACCGCCTAAATCTCTTGATTTTTGTACCCAACCACATAGCGTAACACTTTCGCCTAAGTTATTTAGGTTTAATGCACCACAAGTTACTGTTCTTAACATATATTGTAATCTAAATTGAGCGGCAAAAATACCGATTTTGTTTTAAAGTTTAGAGTAGAAGATTTTATGTTTTTTCTATCAAATGAAAACACCTAAAACTGCTGTTTCTTTTTGGGTAAAGAATCTACAACAGTAATCTTTTTGAAAAGCATAAATGAAAACAACTTATTATCATGACTTGGAACACGATAAACACCTTTAGCTTTCAAAATATATGCTTAAATTGCAGCCATATCCCAACCATCAACTATGTCAGCAGACCATTTGGCTTTAAAGAGACTTTCAAATCCTCTCTTAATACCATAAGTTCTAATCGTTGTTATTTCTTTTTTTACATTTTCTTCTATGGAGGAGTTACCCCAAGCCCACAACCATGTATTTGACTTTAACGAAACAGATCCACTTCCTCATAGTCAATAATAACTTTCTGTACTCCCTTATCGCTAAATATGAGTTTACCTGTTAGTTGGTCATAATCCCATCGTTCATATTTTCCAATTTTATATTTGTCTTGGCAATAGGCTTGCTGTTTTTTAAGATATGCGCATGAAATTTTTGAAAGTTCTTCGAATGAAACGGTATCTAACAATGTAATTTTTGTTGAAGACGACTTAGCACCGCATCCCGACAAGAACAATGCAAGTATTACGCTGTATAAACTTAATAATCTGATCATTTAAACAAGGACTAATACTTTTCTTCTAAAGTAATTTCAATAGCGATTACTTTCCATTCGCCTTTAACCTTTTTCCAATGGTAAATTTCTTCGGTTTGGATGGTCTGTTTTTTGGAAAAAATAAGCAAATTAGGCTTTAGGATAATCGATTTTCTGGCGATTTTTTCTGTAAAAACCTCCTCCTCAAAAGACGATTTAATGCGATAATAACTAGTGTGAATTTCTTTAAGGTTGCCGAAGTATTTTTTTAGATCAAGCGTATAATCACGTTTGTTTAAAGCCGCTCCTTTTGCAGGGGTATAACTTAAAGTATCATCAAACATGGCGGTATAGGCCGTTAGATCTTTGCTTTCTAAAGCCTGATCTGCTTTTTTGTGTATCTCGCTTATTGCTGAAATGATTAAATCGGTTTCCATGGCATGAAGTTAATTGTTTGCATCAGGGTTTTCAAATTTATGATGATTCTATAAATGATTTTCCACAATACCAAAGGCACAGAACCAATCATTTCTTAAGATTATAAAAGGCCTTTATGTTTTGAAAATGAAAGGGCAGCATTTCATAGGTGCTGTAGCCCCGCCATTCGCTTTACTTCGTTACACTGCGTGTTCGCTGCTGTCGGGTTTAGTTAACAGTGGTTTGTTTTCAAAGCACCGGCCTAAGTTAATAAACCTGATTGTCGGGAAGAGCTTCCGATCCTTCATCGGAACTCGTACCAAAAGCGGGACAGAATTTGCCAAAAGCACGGAACCAACCATTTTCTAATAATTATTAAATATTTTTTCTTTTTAGGAAATGAAAGGGCAGCATTTCATAGGTGCTGTAGCCCCGCCATCCGCTTTACTCCGTTACACTGCGTGTTCGCTCCTGTCGGGTTTAGCTAACAAAAGCTTGTTCTAAACAACCCCATTTTTATTATTGGCGGATGAAAGATTTGAGCTTCCTGCATCGATCTACGTTAAATAAACCTGATTGAACGGACGCCAATTTCCTTCAAATTGGCTGGAGGGAAAGCAGGACTGAATTTGCCAAAAGCACGGAACCAACCATTTCCTAATAATTATTAAATATTTTTTCTATTTGGAAATGAAAGGTCAGCATTTCATAGGTGCTGTAGCCCCGCCATTCGCTTTACTTCGTTACACTGCGTGTTCGCTGCTGTCGGGTTTAGTTAACATAGCCTGTTGCTGAAAAAACTCATTTAGCGCTTTTGCAATAATCTTTTGATCTGACATTAAAACTGTGTTAACATATTTTTAATTTTTTTTCTACCTTGATGCAACGTTTTAAAATCCCTTATGTCTTATAATCAGAATATTCGAAATTTTGGAAGCCGTATACATCGATAAAAACCTAGAACTCGTAAAAAAATGCATGCAGGGAAGCCGCGCAGCACAGTTTGAATTGTACAAGCTGTATGCAAAGGCCATGTATAATGTGGCACTGCGCATTTTAAATTATGAGGAAGAGGCAGAAGATGTTTTACAGGAAGCATTTTTGGATGCGTTTACCAGAATTGTAGATTTTAGGCAAGAAACCACTTTCGGGCTTTGGCTAAAGCAGATCGTGATCAACAAATCCATCAATTATTTACGTAAACGTAAAATGGAATTTGTAAGTACCGATGAAATATCGGAAGTGCCGGATGAAGATAGTTTTGATGACTATGAAGTGCAGTTACAGGCTGAGGAAATAAGAACAGCTATAACCCAATTGCCAGATGGCTATAGGGTGGTATTGAGTTTGTACCTGTTAGAGGGTTACGACCATGAAGAGATTGCACACATTTTAAAAATTAGTGAAAATACCAGCCGCACACAGTATATGAGGGCTAAAAAGAAGTTAAAAAGTATTTTAGAACAGAAAGGGATGAGAGATGAATAATAGATTAGAAACCTTTGTAAAGGAAAACCGTAAAGCTTTCGACGTAATGGAGCCATCGGCAGGACTTTGGGCAAAGATTGAACAGGAGTTAGACAATAAGAAGAAAAAAAAACCTGTAAAGCTGTATTTATGGATGAGTGCAGCAGCGGCTATTGTGGTCGTTTTTGGTTTAGCCTGGTTATACGTAGGAAAATTACAAAACAAAGATTTAGAAATAGCCGACGTTAGTGCTTCCTATGCTAAAAAGGACGTTCATTTCGCTGGTTTAATTACCGAAAAAAGAGACAGCCTGGCCATTTTTGCCGCTGCAAATCCAGAGTTGTATAAAAAATTTACGGCTGATTTAAAAAAGCTTGATGAAGATTACGAAAGATTAAAAACGGAGTTACCAAGCTCGCCCAACCAAACTTTTGTGGTAAAGGCCATGGTTAAAAACCGTGAAATACAATTGCAGTTATTAAAACAACAATTATTGATTATTAACCAGGTTGACGATTACAAAAGAGTTAACCAGATTTAATTTAAGAGAAATTAACGCCTAAAGTAGAAAGCGCAATAAATAGTTGTCAATCAGTCTTGATACCTGATTCAACATACTTGATACTAATTAGGGAACGCTCACCACATCGAACCGCTTATTGCCAGCCGGCAGGTTTTAAGCGCATAGGTGTTTAACAATTAACAACATGAAAACAATAAAAATATTTTTAGCCTTTATGGCTTTAATTGCCGTAAAAACTAATGCGCAAGAAGGGGTAGTAAATAGCCCATCAGAGAAGGTAGTTATAGAAAATGTAGAGAAATCATCAACATTGGCGATGGTTAACACTTCGAAGCATAGGCAAACAGGCAGTGATGCCGAACGTTCAAAATCTTTTAGCAAGAGTTTTAATGTAGATAATAACGATAAGGTTAACTTAAATAACCAATATGGATCTATTGTAATTAAAACCTGGGATAAAAAAGAAGTGCGTGTTGATGTAGATATTAAAGCTTACAGCAACTCAGACAGCGATGTTCAGAAACTGATAGATGGGGTGAATATAGATGCCGCTAAAAATGGTGATGTGGTTTCTTTCAAAACCAACATGGGCGACAGAAACGGACGTTATGGCCGCGGGATGAAAAATGGTGTAACCACTTGGAGAAGAGAGGTGAAAGTAAACTATACCGTGTTTATGCCAGCGGTTAACCCCTTAACCGTTTTACAGGAGTATGGAAATGTAGAAATGGGTAATTTTGCAGGGCCAACCTCGTTAAAAGTAGAATATGGCAACCTTGTAGCGGGTAACTTAAGTAATGCCAACAACTACATTAATGTTCAGTATGGCAAATGCGATATTCAGGATTTGAATGCTGCCGTGGTAAAACACGAATATAACGGACCTGTAACTATTGGTTCGGTGGGTACTTTAGAACTTGTTGCCGAATATGTTGCCGTAAACATTAATACCATCAGAAGATCAGCCGATATTAAAGTGGAATATGGCAAAGGCTTAACAATTGGCACTATTGGTGGCAACTTGCTTTTAAATGCCGAATATGCCAAAGTAAATATCAATACGGTTAAAGGCAATACGGTGGTTAAACAAGCTTATGGCGATTTAAATATTGCATCGGCAGGTAAAATTGCGGTTAATGCAGAATATTCGAATGTTACTTTAGGCTCGCTTAATGGAGATGCAAACATCAATATGGATTACAATCGTTTAAATGTGAGCGAAATTACCCCGGCTTGTAAAAACTTCACTTTTGGTGGTGAATATGTAAGCATCGGATTGGGCTTTGCAGACCGTTACAATGCCAATTTCAATGTTTCTACTTCGTATGCAGGCTTTAAATATGGTTCAAACGTAACATCAAGCCTGGTAAGTAAGGACGATGAAACTAAAAAATATGCTGGCAAAATAGGTAGCGGTGGTGCTGCAAACGTATCCATTAAAACCGAATACGGTTCAGTTACTTTTAAATAAGATTTTCTAAACCAAACAAACTTTGAAGTCCTGCCAAATTGGTAGGACTTTTTTTGTCCGATATCGGATATGTGATGACCGTTTATGAACACCCTGTTTTTTCAAAAGGCCATAATTTTAATGTCGAGGAGGATTTTTCAACTGGTATAAAAATTGAAGCAAATTCTTTTAAATAAAACAAATGACATGAAGAAGATTCTTTTATTAATGCTCATCCCCATAGCTGTTTTTGCACAGTCAAACAAATTAACAAAAGCGGACAAAATTTACGGGTTATCAAAATTTTGGCAGGAAGTAAATTATAACTTCGTTTATTTAAACAAAGTAGATCGTGTTAAATGGGATAGCACCTATAAAGCATTGATTACTTCGATTCCCGAAACCAAAACTGATTACGAGTACTATCAAGAAATGCAGCGCTTTTGTGCAATGCTTAAAGATGGGCATACCAATATTTTTATGCCAAGCGGCAAAGATTTTGAGCCTATGAATACCATGTTTGGGAATTATCGCCTCTTTATCGAAAACGTAGAGAATAAAGCGATCATTACACGTGTTAATCTAAGCAAAAAGGATGAAATTCCTGTTGGAAGTGAGGTTATAGAGGTGAATGGAAAACCTACGGCTAAATACATAGCTGAAAATGTTTCACCTTACATTTCTTCCTCTACCGGTTATGTTTTACAGGACTGGAGTATAAGTAAATTGCTTCAGGGACTTGAAGGAAGCCAGTTCGAAATCAAAATCAAAAAACCAAAGGGACAGATTATAACCTTAAAATTAACCCATCAGCGTACTGAAGAAAAAGAAGTTTTCCCCGCATTCCCGGCAGAATCATCACTACTAAACTTTAAATGGTACCCTAATAAGGTAGCATATGTTGCACTCAACTCATTTGGAGAAGAAAAAATAGATAGTCTTTTTATCGCTAAGCTCCCTGAATTATATCAAGCAAAAGCAATAATAGTTGATTTAAGGAATAACGGAGGGGGGAATACTGGGATTGGAAGCTACATATTGAAATACTTAACTAATGATAGCTTACTTTATGGATCTCGTTATTCTACCCGACAACTAACCTCGGCTTTTAAGGCCTGGGGAAAATATACTTCTCCCAAGGATACAGTAAACAGCGAATGGAATAAAAAGGCACTTCTAACCTATCAGGATAATTATTTTTACAATTTAGATTACTATCCACTGAAAAATAAGCTTTCGGCAAAGCGCATTGTAGTTCCAACGGTACTGTTAATTGGCCACAATACTGCTTCGGCAGCTGAAGACTTTTTGATTTATGCTGATAACCAAAAACACATGACAAAAATCGGCAGAAATTCTTTCGGAAGTACGGGACAACCTTACTTATTTGATCTTCCCGGTGGAGGAAGTGCAAGGGTATGTACGAAAAAGGATACTTATCCCGATTGGCGTGAGTTTGTAGGTAATGGTGTAAAACCTGATATCGAAATAATTCCAACTATAAAAGATTTTATGGCCAATAAGGATGCAACCCTGAATACTGCAATTGATTACCTAAATAAAAAGATTAAATAGGCAAACGCATTAACCCCTCTTAAGTCCTGCCAAATTGGTAGGACTTTTTTTATATTTGGCGCTGATGAAAATTTACCTTATTATTCTGCTGTCTGTTTTTTCTTTCTCAGCATTGGCACAAGATGCCCCGGTTAAATGGGCTACACAGGAAACTTTCTTCGAAGAATTAATAGGTAAAGATCTACCTGTTTTTAACGGTTTAACCATCAATAAAAAACAAATCTCCAATACCAATTTAAAAAATCAGGTAATGGTTATTAACTTTTGGTTCGAAAAATGCCCGCCTTGTATAGCCGAAATGCCCGAATTAAATAGTTTGGTAACTAAATATGGCAAAAAGGCTGTAAGGTTTATCGGTATTACTCATGATAATCCCGCTAGTACCAAACGCTTTCAAAAACGAAACGGATATAAATACGAAATTGTATCGCTGAGCAAAGATGAGATCAGGAAACTGAATATTAATCACGGTTTCCCATCGAATGTATTGGTTGGAAAAGATGGAAAGATTATTTATGCCACAGCCAATATTTCCTTTTCCGATCCTCAGTTCAAAGCAAAATCGATACTTTTTGAGGAGAAATTAAAAAGTGCATTAACGGGTAATTAGCAATTTTTGAAAACGAAAAAGACTACTTAAATTTCATTCGTTCATATTAATTCCCTACTTTTCTATCACACTCAATTCAGCGCTTATGGATTTAAAAGAAAATTTCAGGCCTTTTGTTATTTGTGCCGCTATTGTTGTATGGTTTTCCCTGGCACTCCAATTCCGTGTAAGTTTACAACTCTTGAATAATGATTATCCTGTAACAATTAAAGCGTTTTTATCTTATTTTACGGTTATAACCAATATTATCGTAGCCATTTGCTTTACCAGCTTATCTTTTGTTAAACGCGGTGAATCAAGGAGTTTATTTACTCAGGCATCTACTTTAACAGCCATAACAGTTTATATTGTGGTAGTAGGTCTAATTTACAATATCACCCTGCGTGGTTTGGCATCGCCTGTAGGTTGGGCGAGGTTGGCCGATGAACTTTTGCATGTGATAAGCCCTTTGATCTTTTTATTTTTCTGGGCTTTCTTTGTTAAAAAATCAACGCTACAATACAAACAGGCCATCACCTGGTTGGCTTATCCTTTGCTTTATGTGGTATTTATTGTGGTTAGGGGTTATCTGATTAATAAATACCCCTACCCATTTATTGATGTGGTACAGCTGGGTTATCCAAAAGCCATTCAGAATGCAGTTGTGATCCTGTTTATCTTCTGGCTTTTATCTCTTTTGTTCATATTTATAGCTAAGAAAACAATAAAAACTTAAAGAACATATTCGTCATTTATCGGCTTAACGGGCTCAGGAATCTCTTCCTCTTCTAACATTTGCAAAAGATTGATTTCTATCGTTCTGGTGATCTGGTTGAGTGGAACCCCTGCTGAATTGTTTTCGAAGGGATTAACCAGGCTCATTCCATTAATTTGTGTAGATACAAATACGAAACCGATTAACCAGCCCAAAAATATGGCTGCAGGTCCTGCATCCTGACTAATTACAAGGGTAAACGTTACCACAAATAGCCAGATAAACACCTTGGTTAAATAACTGTAGGTGGTTGGAAAAATGGTATTTTTAATCCTTTCGTTCATTCCCATGGAATCAGAGAAGCGAGTAAGCATTTCATTAATTTCGATAAACCTGAAACCATCAATAGCACCAGATTTAGAAAGTTTCTGTAGATCTCTGGATTGGATATTCAAAAGTGCATTATGCTTATTGTTATGCCTTCCTATTTCTAATAAATCTGCATCAGACAAATATTTTGTATAAATTTCATCAACCGTGCCTCTTAAATTGGCTTTTAACGCATACAAAAAGGCAATGTGCCTGTAAACCATTCGTTTTACACTTTCTTCGTCTTCGTCAACATAATTGATCAATGCCCTTGTAAAAGAGCGCGAATCGTTTACCAAAGCGCCCCATATTTTTCGGGCTTCCCACCATCTATCGTAGGCCTGGTTATTATTAAAACCAATAAAAAATGCAATGGCAGTACCCAAAACTGTTGGAATAATGGATGGAATGGAGAAATGATGCGCAATTAAATATTCGCGAACAAAGTAAGCCGCGGTACAAGAGACAATCATGATCAGATCAACGTGCCATGTATTTCTTAAAATTCTACTTAACCTGATGTTTTGTATTAAAAGCATAAATCTGAATGGAAAATAAATTCGTTACGGATGAAAATACAAAACTAAAGCCAAAATGTTTGGTAATGTAACAAATTAAATGACAGACAGTACAGGTTGCCGATTGTCATACAAATGTTTATCTTGGGAAACCAAATACTCTTATCTCTTATGAGCGACACTTTACCCAAGAACAATATCTTTAAAGTAATCGGTGCATCATCGTTAGGCACGCTGATTGAATGGTATGATTTTTACATTTTTGGTAGCCTTGCGGTTATCATTGGTCATCAGTTATTCCCAGAAGATGCAGGCGCATCGGCCTTAATTAATACCTTGGCTATTTTTGCAGCAGGTTTTATTGTTCGTCCGTTTGGTGCATTGGTTTTTGGCAGGCTTGGCGATTTAATCGGCCGAAAATATACTTTCTTGCTCACTTTGGTACTGATGGGTGGATCGACATTTTTTATTGGTTTAATCCCCTCATATAAAAGCATTGGTTATGCGGCGCCAATATTGGTTTTAATATTAAGGTTAATCCAAGGCCTGGCTTTGGGTGGAGAATATGGTGGTGCAGCAACCTATGTAGCAGAACATGCACCAAAAAACAAACGTGGCTTTTTTACCAGCTGGATCCAAACTACCGCAACATTGGGTTTATTCCTTTCGCTGGGGATCATTGTAATCACCAAGAATATTTTAGGTGCTGAAACTTTTGGCGATTGGGGCTGGAGAATCCCTTTTCTGTTATCGATTGTATTGGTTGTAGTTTCGATTTATATCCGCATGAAAATGCACGAATCGCCCATGTTTTCTAAATTGAAGGCTGAGGGAAATGTATCAAAAAATCCACTGAAAGAGAGTTTCAATAATAAAGCGAATTTTAAAATGGTGCTCCTGGCCTTATTTGGTGCTACCATGGGGCAAGGGGTAATCTGGTATACAGGGCAGTTTTATGCACAATCGTTTTTAGAGAATACCTGTAAGTTAGACTTTAACGATTCGAGATACATTTTACTATGGGGAATCGCCTTTGCCACGCCATTTTTTGTGGTGTTCGGTGCCTGGAGTGATAAAGTTGGCCGAAAATGGATTATGCTAACTGGAATGTTGTTGGGGATTCTTTTTTATCGCCCCATTTATCAAATGTTTTTGGATGATACCGATTATACAAAAATTGAACAGACCGACATTTTATCTGTTACCCCCGCTCCGGTAACTTCCATTTTAATTGCAAACTCAACTGACAGTTTACGAACAGTTTCTACTAAAGTAATGCTTAGAAACGGTGCTTCCTTTAACAAGGTGCAAATCGATACGGTTTCTGCAACAAAAGGGATTCTTTTGGGTAAAGAAGTAGTAAAAGATAAAGTTTTGCCTACACCAGTGTTCTGGAAATTTGTTGGCTTAATCTTCTTCCAGATTTTATTGGTAACCATGGTGTATGGGCCAATTGCGGCTTTCCTGGTTGAGTTATTCCCGACTAAAATCCGGTACACCTCTATGTCTCTGCCTTATCATATCGGTAACGGTGTTTTTGGTGGGCTTGTACCATTTATAGCCACATTAATTGCAAGCTTTTCAGGCTCTACACCATTATCTGGCCTTTGGTACCCGATAGGTATAGCGGCATTGAGCTTAGTTATTGGCACAATTTATTTATCGAATAAAAGAGACGAAAATATTAACGACTAAATACGAAGAAGATGAATACGTTAAAGAAATTTTTAGGATTGGTTTGGATGGTTTTAGGGCCATTAACAATGACTTTTTTGTTTATCCAGGCGATAGATAAAGTGGGCTTGACCCATACAGATATCGAACGTACCAATACCATTCTGCAATGGGCAATTATCCTGTTTATTTTCTTTCCAATTAGTTTGGGATTAATGATATTTGGCTTTTATGCGTGGAAAGGTGAGTATGATCACATGCCAGAAAATTCGGAGCAATTGTAATTTATTCTGCGTAAATACTTATCCTTTCCTAATTCGCCTTTTGGTTGATGTTTTTTAATTCATTATAAACCAAATGAGCAACTTCTTTGGCGCCTTCTGGTTGGAAGTGGGTATTATCTCTTTGCCCTTTTGGATAAGCCTCATATTTTGCCGAGTCTAAATTCATAAAGTAATGTTTACTTACAAATTCATTTCCTTTTGTAGTGAAAAAGCTTGCCGAAAGTGAAGTAAGGTCTATAACCGGTACATTTAACGCCGCAGCCACATCTTTTACCGCTTGTGGATATTCGCCATGTGCACTGCCCAATTTGCCATCTTTCCAGGGATAATTGCGGGTAACCGGTGTGATCAGGATCGGTAAAGCTCCTTTCGCCCTTGTTTCTTTCACGTACATCCTTAAAAAATCTTTATAGCCCGGAATATCAACATAACGTTCAGGTTTATCTTTTGCCGCATCGTTGTGCCCAAACTGGATCAACACCAGGTCGTTCTTTTGCAAGGTTGATAAAACTTCCTTCCACCTTCCCTCTTCAAAAAAAGTTCTGGTACTTCTTCCCCCTTTTGCTTTATCAATAACCAAAGCGCTATCGCTTTTAATCAGTCTGTTTAATTTTTTTAAACTGTCTTTTTTTAAGAATTGCTGAAAAACCTGCCCCCAGCCTGTAATGGGATACTTTTTCTGCAGATAACCTTCATCTAGTGTATAATCTGCAACGGTAGAATCGCCGATTAAATAAATTTTAACAGGTTTGGGTTTAATAATGAAAGACATTAATAAAGCTGCGCCAAGGGCCGCGATAAGGTATTTGTGTTTTTTCATCTTTATTTTAATGCTTGTATATGGAACCAATCGTATTCGGCAATTCCTGAATCATTGGTTTGGGTATCCCGCAGGGCAAAGATTCCCATTTTTGCGCCGATCCATTGTCCTGCTGTTGCCTGAAACTCATCACCTACATTAGTAAAACGAGTTCCATCTTCACTGTAACTAAACTGGCATTTTGCACCAGCGGTAACTTTAACCCTGAAATACACCGATCCTGATTTTAGTTTGGCAATTTCCTTTTCATTTTCCGTTTTTCCCTTGTCGGCACTTGGGCAAACACCATACATGAGGTATAATCCATCTTTTTTACTTTTAATACTGATTTGAGCATAACTTCTCCCCATCACCACCAAACCCGTTTTTTCATTTTCCAATTTTGGATTAGGTTTAAACAAAAGCTTGCTTGTTACCATAAATTCATCGGTGGGAAATTTCTGCATTAACAGGTTCGGTACATCCCATAGGTTTTTGGCTTCATCAGGGGTTTTCGATGTGTAGAGCTTTAACAAACCCTTACCTGCATCAGTAAATAACCAGGTAGGCTGCGGATTAGCCTGCCATTGCCATTGCAAACCTAATTTTGGCGTGCCAAATTCATCACTTTCTTCAGGTGTTTCAACTGGATATACCTTACCCACATTTGGCTTTTTATAGGTGATAACGGGTTCACCTTTTCCATCACCATCTGCATCAAGCCCGATAACAGGCCAGTTATTAATCCATTTCATAGGTTGCAGATGAATCACGCGGCCATAAGCATCTTTATCCTGAAAATGTAGGAACCAATCTTCACCCGTTTGAGTATTTACCCAGGCACCTTGATGTGGGCCATTAACAGCAGATTTCCCCTGATCCATCGCTATCTTTCTTTCGTAGGGACCATAGATGTTTTTACTTCTTAAAATTAATTGCCAGCCTGTAGAAACACCACCCGCTGGGGCGAACAGATAGTAATAGCCATTACGTTTATAAAATTTTGGCCCTTCAATGGTTGGGTCGAGCTCGTGCCCATCGTACACAATTCTGCCAGTTTCTGTTGCTTGTGAGCCGTCGTTAGTTAGCGGCATAATCGCTAATACACTTTTTATCCCTGCGCGGCTTCCCGCATAAGCATAAGCCAGGTACGCTTTGCCATCTTCATCCCAAAATGGGCATGGATCAATCAATCCTTTACCAGCTGCGACCAGTTTTGGTGCAGACCACACTCCTGTTATGTTTTTGGCCTTGGTTAAATAAATCCCAAAGTCAGGATCTGGATAATAGATATAAAATTCGCCATTGCGATAACGGATAGAAGGCGCCCAAACGCCATTACCATGTTGTGTTTTTTCGAAATGCTCAAAAGGAGGCTGGCGTTTTAAAGCATGGCCGATTATTTTCCAATTCACCAGATCTTTCGAATGCAGAATCGGTAATCCAGGTATGGCATCGAAACTGGAGGCGATCATATAAAAATCATCTCCCACACGGATAGCATCAGGATCAGAATAATCGGCATTGATAACCGGATTTTTATAGGTTCCGTTACCTAAGTCAGCAACCCAAACTTTAGATATATACCTACTGTTTGGAGCGAGTTGGGCAAAGGCATTTATGCTAAGGCTTACAACGAGGATTGAACTAAATAGATATTTCATTTACAGTAATGTTTTTATAATATTTGGTCAGTTATTTATTTGGCGCTATGTCATTTCCGCGCACGCGGGAATCTTAATGCGACTTGTGATTGGCATTAAGATTCCCAATCAAGTTGGGAATGACGATGCGTGTATTTTATCAAATTAGCTTACCAACAAGGTTAAGCCTTTTTTTATTTTTAGGCAAGTTGTTATTGTGCAATCGTTCCCGACATCGTTTGCAATGTTTAATCTCGAAAAAACTTCTTTCTGCTGGATATTAATGTTTAAAATTGTTCATCATATATTTTAAAAACACGGCTGCGTTACAAAGTTTATACTTTTACGTGGCCGATTTTAATTTAAGCCTAACCAAATTGATATGAAAGCAATCATTTTATTCTTTCTCTTAGCGATTTCACTGGTCGCAAATGCGCTTGATACAAAGCCAGATTTTGTTGTTGCTGCCGATGGAAGCGGAAACTTTAAAACCGTACAGGAAGCCATCCATGCGGTACCCGATTTCAGGAACAAAACAACTGTAATCTTTATCAAAAAAGGCATTTATAAAGAAAAGCTAATCTTGGCGGCTTCAAAAAAGAACGTAAAATTTATTGGGGAGAGCCTAGATGAAACCATTTTAACATATGATGACTATGCCCAGAAGAAAAATGCTTTTGGCGAAGAAAAAGGCACTTCGGGCTCTTCCAGCTTTTACATTTATGGTGAAGGCTTTTCTGCTGAGAACATCACCTTCGAAAATTCATCAGGTCCGATAGGGCAGGCCGTTGCCGTTTGGGCAGGGGGCGATAAGCTGATTTTTATCAATTGCAGGTTTTTAGGCTTTCAGGATACACTTTATACCTATGGTGGTAACAACCGTCAATATTATAAAAACTGTTATATCGAAGGAACGGTCGATTTTATTTTCGGGGCTTCTACAGCCTGGTTCGAAAGCTGTACTATTTTCTGTAAGAAAGCTGGTTATATCACTGCGGCTTCAACCGCCGATACCACAAAATTTGGTTATGTATTCAACAAATGCAAAATCAAGGGAGCTGCACCAGCAAATAGTTTCTATTTGGGTAGGCCATGGAGGCCTTATGCAAAAGTTGCCTTTCTCAATTGCGAACTGCCAGATCTTATCCGCCCCGAAGGCTGGAATAACTGGGGAAAAGAGAGCAATGAAAAAACTGCCTATTATGCTGAATATAAAAGTAAAGGAAAAGGAGCCGATCCGAAGAAGAGGGTAAATTGGTCACACCAATTAACCGATGAGGCATATAAGGCCTACATTTTTGAAAACGTTTTCCGTGGATGGAATCCAGAGGTGAAATGAGTGTGGTAAATAATTGATATACAGTTGTTAAGGGCCTCATTAAAAGCACATTTTTGCCTTGTTTTCCGGTAACGATTGCATAGATTTCTCTTCTATTTTAAGTGCAAACAACGTACACTTGTTATTACAATAACCAAGTATAATTTAACAGCGCAAATAATGAAACATATTTCAGGTAGTTTATGCCGTATTAAGGTAGCTCTGGCATGCTTAATTTTATCTTCTGCAAGTTCTGCTATCGCGCAACAAAAGCAAACCTTACCCGTTATTCAGCAGGTTAAATTTAAAAAAGATACCACGAGCATTGTTAGCTTCGGGGCAAAAGGCGATGGTATTACTTTAAATACACAAAGTATTAATAAAACCATAGCAGGTGTGAGTCAAAAAGGTGGCGGTGTGGTGTTAATTCCTTCTGGCTTGTGGTTAACTGGTCCTATTGAATTAAAAAGCAATGTAAACCTGTACTTAAAACGCGACGCCATTCTTCAGTTTACCGACGATTTTAACCAATACAAATTGGTACAGGGCAATTGGGAAGGTCAGCCAGCCTGGAGAAATCAAAGCCCAATTTCTGGCGTTAACCTCGAAAACATAGCCATTACCGGAACAGGGATTATCGACGGAAACGGTGGCGCCTGGCGCATGGTTAAAAAAGATAAATTGACCGAAACACAGTGGAAAACTTTAGTCGCCTCTGGTGGTGTAGTGAGGGCTGATGGAAAAATGTGGTACCCATCCGAGAAAACAGTTAAAGGTTCGAACACTAAAAATGCAGGCATAATAGAGGCTGGTAAAACAGCAGCAGATTATGAAGATATCAAAGATTTCCTTCGTCCAAATTTATTGGTATTAACGGGCTGTAAAAAAATTCTTTTGGAGGGTGTTACCTTTCAAAATTCACCAGCATGGAATCTCCACCCTTTACTTTGTGAGGATTTAACTTTAAGAAACCTACAGGTAAAAAATCCTTGGTTTGCACAGAATGGTGATGGTGTTGATGTAGAATCGTGCAAAAACGTATTGATTGAAGGCAGCACTTTCGATGTGGGTGACGATGGGATCTGCATTAAATCGGGAAGAGATGAAGCTGGCCGTAAACGCGGTGTACCTACAGAAAATGTAATTATTAGAAACAATGTGGTTTACCATGCCCATGGCGGATTCGTAATCGGAAGCGAAATGAGTGGTGGTGCGAAAAATATTTGGGTGTACGATTGTTCTTTTATCGGTACCGACATTGGTCTACGTTTTAAAACTACGCGCGGCCGTGGTGGTGTGGTAGAAAATATTTATATCAATAACATCAACATGATCGATATTCCTGGCGAAGCCATTCTATTCGACATGTATTATGCTGCGGTTGATCCGGTTCCTTTGGCGGGCGAAAAACGCGAAGCCATTAAAACCGTAACCGTTCCGGTTACTGAAGCTACTCCACAGTTCAGGAATTTTTACATCAAAAACGTGGTAGCCAATGGTGCTGAGAAAGCCATATTTTTTAGGGGATTGCCAGAAATGAACATCAAAGATATCCACCTGGAAAACGTAACCATAAAAGCGAAAAAAGGGATTGAAATTATTGAAGCAGCTGGAATTTTCCTTAAAAATGTAAACGTAATTACCGAAGATACCAGTCCGGTTGTAATGATCCAGAACAGTTCGAACATCAACATCAGCAACTTAAAATACCCCGATAACAGCAAGGTTTTATTTGATGTTACCGGCGAAAAAACAAAAGGCGTAAAAATTAGTGGAACAGATGTTTCTAAAGCTAAAATGGCTTCACTTTTAGGTACCGAAGTAGATAAAAAAGCACTGGAAATTTCAAAATAATAAACATGAAGAGATCAATTCTATATACAGCAGCTGCACTCATTGGTTTTTCTATTTTATCGCTAAGTGGATTTGCCCAAAAGAAATTATCAGAACAGTTAACCTTAACTGCGATGGAAAAACTGTTTCAGGATACAACACTGCTGAAAGGTGCAAAAGGGCCTAAGTGGACTTACGACATGGGCGTTGTATTGGAAGGTGCTGCAGCTGTTTGGCGGAATACTGGTGATGGAAAATATTTTAAATATATCCAAAGCTCAATGGATGCCTACCTGGATAAGGAAGGGAATATTACAACCTATAAACCTGATGATTTTAATATAGATAACATTAAAAATGGCCGTTCGCTGTTGCTATTGTACAAAGTTACCGGGCAACAGAAATATTTGTTAGCGGCAACTAAATTATACGATCAGCTTCAAAAACAGCCGCGTACTCAAGAGGGTGGTTTTTGGCACAAGAAAATTTATCCTAATCAAATGTGGTTGGATGGATTGTACATGGGCGAACCTTTCTATGCAGAGTATGCCAAGTTGATGAAAAAAGATGCTGCTTTCGACGATATTGCCAAGCAGTTTATCCTGATGGAGAAAAATGCCCGCGATGTTAAAACAGGGTTGCTTTATCATGGTTTTGATGAAAGCAGGGCAGAAAAATGGGCAGATAAAAAAACAGGGCGCTCACCGAACTTTTGGGGAAGGGCAATGGGCTGGTACATTATGGCCTTGGTAGATGTGCTTGATAATTTTCCAGCTAATCATCCGCAGCGAAAAGAATTAATCGCCATTTTAAACCGTACGGCAACTGCTACTGTGAAGTACCAGGATCCAAAATCAGGTGTTTGGTTCGATATTTTAGATATGCCGACCAGAAAAGGAAATTACCTCGAGAGTTCAGCTTCGAGCATGTTTGTATATGGCTTGGCCAAAGGGGTGCGTAAAGGTTGGTTGGCACCATCATTTATGGCTGCTGCAAATAAAGGTTACGCAGGCTTAAAGAAAGAATTTGTTGAGCAGGCAGGAGCAGAAAGAATTAACCTCACCAAAACCGTTTCGGTATCGGGATTGGGTGGGAAACCTAAATACCGCGATGGAAGTTTCGATTATTACATCAGCGAAAAAGTAATCACCAACGATCCGAAAGGTGTAGGTTCATTTATCTGCGCCGCTTCAGAAATGGAAATTGCCGCGCTACCTAAAACAGGCAAAGGTTTAACTGTTACTGTTGATAATTTCTTCAACAATGAGTACATGGCTGGCCCAACCGGAGATAAAATCCCTTTCCATTATGTGTGGGAAGAAGATGATAATAACGGTTTTTCGTTATTCGGTAAAGTATTTAATGATGCAGGCGTTAAAACCGCTACCCTTAAAACAGCACCAACCACTTCAAACTTAAAAGGAAGTAATATTTATATTATTGTAGACCCTGATACGGAGAAAGAAACGGCAAATCCTAATTTCATGAATGCTGCACATGCCAAGCAAATTAGAGAGTGGGTTAAAGCTGGGGGTGTTTTGGTGCTTTTGTTAAATGATGCTGGTAATTGCGAAATTTCAAAATTTAACGTATTGCCAGAAACCTTTGGAATTCATTTTAACGAAGATAGCCGCAACAAGGTTCAAGGTTCGAATTTTGAACAGGGCGCTGTAAAAATCCCTGCCGGAAATTCAATTTTTAAAACGGCCAAGAAAGTTTATATCAAAGAGATCTCAACTATTGTAGCTAAAAGCCCTGCGGTTTCTGCTTTGACAGATAACGGAGATTTGCTTATCGCAACAGCGAAATATGGTAAAGGAACTGTTTTCGCGGTGGGTGATCCCTGGTTTTACAATGAATATATCGATGGCAGGAAATTGCCCGCAGATTTTGAAAACTTTAAGGCAACGAACGATCTGGTAAACTGGTTGATTAAACAGGTTCCGAGTAAAAAGTAACCACAGATAAATATTAGCCACGGAAACGCAGTGGCACAGAAAAAGAATTAAGTGGTGGTCTGTGGGGACACAGACCACGGCAAATGGAAGAGAAAAATCCTCCGTGTTAATCCGTGCTTCCGTGGCAAAAAACTAACAAACAACAATGATGAAAATAAAAATATGGTTAACCCTGATCTGTACCTGCTTAATGCTATCGTGTTATGCGCAGCAGCCTACTGATTCTACGGCAGATAAAATGCTGGTTTACCAATTGGGCAATGGCGGTTGGCCTAAACAATTGGAAGATAAAAGTGTGGTTAACTATGGCGCAACCTTAACACCCGAGCTTTTGGCCAGGATAAAGGCAACAAAAGATTTGCATGCCACATTCGATAACAAAGCCACCAGTAGAGAAGTGGTCTACCTCGTACAGACTTATAAAAAAACACAGAATAAGGCTTATCTAGCAGCTGCTGAAAAAGGATTGGATTATATTCTAGCCGCTCAGTATGCCAATGGCGGCTGGCCGCAGTATTATCCTGATAAATCTTCGTACCGTTCAGAAATTACCTACAATGATGATGCAATGATTAATGTGCTGAATATCTTACAGGATATTGTCACACAGAAAAATGATTTTGAGGTCGTGAATCCAGCTTACATCAAGAAGGCAGAAACAGCCATTGCGAAAGGCGTTGATTGTATTATCAAAACACAAGTAAAACAGAATGGAATTTTAACCATCTGGGCTGCACAATACGATAAAGACTCGATGTTACCTGCAAAAGCAAGAGCATTTGAGCCAGCTTCATTAAGCACAAGTGAATCGGCAGGTATTGTCCGTTTCCTGATGAGGCTTAAAAACCCATCGCCAGAAGTCAAAAATGCAGTTGCAGGAGCGGTAAAATGGTTTGATGCTTATAAAATTGCTGGCTACCGTTTCGATCGGAACAAAAATATTTCAGCTTTGGTTGCTGATAATAGCAGTATGACTTGGGCACGATTCTACGATATGGAGAAAAACACTCCAATTTTTGGCGATCGTGACAATACGATTAAAACAAAATTAGAAGAGTTAAGCCCTGAGCGGCGAAACGGCTATGCTTGGTACGGTAACTGGGGGCAAAAATTAATTGAAAAAGAATACCCGAAGTGGTTAACCATAAACGGAAAATAAATTATAATTCACACTTGGTGCCCTGGTGGCTAAAGAACATTACCAATGATTTTAAACAAAGAAAATTTAAAAAATATTAACGGCGACAAGGTTACAAAACCAAGCGCCGAAATTTTGGCATTACCTGAAAAAGTAATCCAATTTGGAACAGGTGTTTTATTACGTGGTTTACCTGATTATTTTATTGATAAAGCCAACCAGAAAGGGATTTTTAACGGTCGTGTTTTAGTGGTTAAATCTACAGCAAAAGGTGGTGCTGATGCATTTTCGAAACAGGATAATTTATACACGCTTTGTGTAAAAGGTATCGAAGATGGTGTTAATGTCGAAGAAAATTCAATCAACTCTTCAATCAGCCGTGTTCTATCAGCTTCACAAGACTGGGCAGAAATTTTAAAAGCCGCTCACCAGCCCGAAATGCAGGTTGTAATTTCGAATACAACTGAGGTTGGGATTGTTAAAAGTGAAGATAAAATAACCGATAATCCACCACAATCTTATCCGGGAAAATTATTGGCATTTTTGCACGAAAGATACACTGCATTTAATGGTTCGGCCGAAAGCGGAATGGTAATTGTGCCAACCGAATTAATCAGCGATAATGCTGATAAATTGAAAGAAATTTTACTAGATCTTGCCATTCAGAACAAATTGGGCTGGGATTTCGAAAACTGGTTAAAAACAGCCAATCATTTCTGCAAAACTTTGGTTGATCGGATTGTTCCAGGGAAACTTCTAGAGGCAGCGCAAAAAGCGATTGAAAGCCAACTGGGTTATGAAGATGAATTGATGATTATGGCCGAACCCTTCAGGCTTTGGGCTATCGAATCATCAAGTGAAAAAGTGAAAGAAATTTTATCTTTCGCAAAGGCTGACAAAGGTATTTTTATTGTCCCATCGATAGATAAATTTAAAGAGTTAAAACTTCGTTTGCTTAATGGCACACACACCATCAGTTGTGGATTAGCAATCTTGGCAGGTTTTAATACGGTAAAAGATGCTATGGCAAATGAAGATTTCTCAGCTAACGTTTTAAAACTGATGAAAGACGAAATTGCGCCTGTTGTGGTAAATGAAGATATTACCTATAATGAAGCGATTGCTTTTGCAGAAAGTGTGGTCGACCGTTTCAGCAATCCATCATTAGAACATCAATGGCAGGCCATTACGCTTAATTTCACCTCAAAAATGCAGATGCGTAACATACCCCTAATTAGAAGATATTATGCTTTAAAAAATGAAGTTCCTCAACTAACTGCTTTAGGTTTTGCGGCTTATATTCTTTTCATGAATGTAAACAAAGATGGCGATACTTACACGGCCAGCGCAAACGGAAAGACTTATCCGGTACAGGATGAATTTGCAGAAATTTTATACGAATATTGGAAGAACCCTGAAACGGTTGTAGATAATACCCTTGGCGACAGACGTCTTTGGGATAAAAACCTTAATAATTACCCAGGCTTTAACGCGGCCGTAAAATCTTACGTTGAATTATTACAGAACAAGGGTGCGAAAGAAACTTTAAGTAACTTGCATTCAGAAAGAACAATTTAAAATGGTTACTAGAATTTTAAAAATCCATCCTAACGATAACGTACTTGTTGCCCTTCAAAATCTGGCAAAAGGCGAAACTGTTATTTACGATGGGCAGGAATATATTTTACAGGATGATATCCAGGCTAAGCATAAATTTTTTATGCAGGATATGAATGCAGGCGATCATATCATTATGTATGGTGTACTGGTTGGGAAATCGCAGCATTTCATCCTAAAAGGTGGTTTAATGGATACCGAAAATACTAAACATGCTTCTGATCCATATGAGTTCCGTCCATACCATTACGAATGGCATGCTCCAGATGTTTCTAAATTTGAAGGCCGAACCTTTAATGGTTATATCCGTAGTGATGGCCGCGTAGGTACTGCAAATTATTGGTTGTTTATTCCGACTGTATTTTGCGAAAACCGCAACCTTGATGTCATCCGTGAGGCTTTGCACAATGAATTGGGTTATGCGGTAACTGATAAATACAAATCTTACGCTCACCAATTGGTTGAGGCGTATAAAAACGGTGAAATTTTAGCAGAAGCCGATCCAAGTTCTATCGGATTGGCGAACCCATCGGCGAACCGTGTTTTTAAAAACGTAGATGGCATTAAATTCTTAAATCATCAAGGTGGTTGTGGCGGTACCCGTCAGGATGCAGCTGTGCTGAGTAAATTATTGGCCGCATATGCCGATCATCCTAATGTTGCGGGTGTAACCGTATTAAGTTTAGGCTGCCAGAACTTACAGGTTAAAGATTTTATGGACGATTTAAAACACCGTAGTCCAAACTTCGATAAACCTTTATTCGTTTTTGAGCAGCAACAATCGCAGAGCGAAGAACAATTGGTTAAAGAAGCCATCAGGAAAACCTTTATCGGGTTAACCGAAATTAATAAAATTGAACGTCAGCCAGCGCCCTTAAGCAAATTGGTTTTAGGTGTTAAATGCGGCGGTAGTGATGGTTTTAGTGGAATCAGCGCAAATCCGGCAGTAGGTTATACCTCCGATTTATTGGTGGCTTTAGGCGGCACCGTGCTCCTTGCCGAGTTCCCTGAGCTTTGCGGTGCCGAACAACAATTAATCGACCGTACGAAAGACGAAACCGCAGCGCGTAAGTTTATTCAATTGATGACCGCTTACAATCAGTCTGCAGAAAATGTAGGTTCTGGTTTTTTCATGAATCCGTCACCTGGAAATATTAAAGATGGTTTAATTACCGATGCCATTAAGAGTACCGGGGCAGCTAAAAAAGGTGGAACATCACCCGTAGAAGATGTTTTAGATTATACCGAGCCAGCTACAAAACCAGGATTAAATTTAGTTTGTACTCCTGGAAATGATGTTGAGGCCACTACCGGAAAAGCAGCTTCTGGTGCAACCCTGATTTTGTTTACCACAGGCTTAGGCACGCCTACCGGTAACCCGGTTTGCCCAACCATTAAGGTTTCAACCAATAATGCATTAACCAAACGCATGGGCGATATTATCGATATCAACTGCGGACCGGTAATCGAAGGTGAAAAAACCATCGAACAAATGGGAGAAGATATTTTGGAATACTGCATTAAAGCTGCCAGTGGCGAAGTCATTCCTAAGGCGGTTTTGCTTAATCAGGATGATTTTATTCCATGGAAAAGGGGAGTTAGCCTTTAGTCGTGAGATAGGAGTCTGGGGCGCATAGAAAAGTCCATAGTCATGAGTCCGAAGTCTTGGGTGCAAAAGCTAAATCCTAACCGCCGTGGTCTGTGTCCCCACAAACCACTAATAAATAAACTTAGTTCCGGTCTGTGAGGACACAGACCGGGGATATATGATTACATAAATAAAAAATTAATAGATAGGCGGTTTGATCATCTCAAATTTATTATCTAATGTCTCAAATCACATAGCATGAAACCTTTTTTAGACGAAAATTTTCTTTTGCAAAGTAAAACTGCTGAAAAGCTTTATCACAATTTTGCAAAATCACTGCCGATAATCGATTATCATAATCACCTTATCCCAGAGCAGATTGCCAACAACACGCAGTTTGCCAATATCAGTCAGGTTTGGCTTGCTGGCGATCATTATAAATGGAGAGCCATGCGCGCCAATGGTGTTGATGAAAAATACATCACTGGTGTAGGATCTGATTATGAGAAATTTGAGAAATGGGCAGAAACTGTTCCTTACACCCTGCGCAATCCTTTATACCACTGGACACATCTGGAACTTCAACGCTATTTTGGTATAACTGATTTACTTTCTGGCAAAACGGCGCAGAAAATTTTCGACGAATGTTCTGCAAAACTGCAAACACCTGAATATTCGGTTCGTGGTTTGTTGGCCAAAATGAATGTAGAAGCCGTTTGTACTACGGATGATCCTTTGGATAGTTTAAACTTCCACCAACAATTGGCAAGAGAAGGCGCTAACCTTAAAATGTTGCCTGCTTTCCGTCCGGATAAAGCGATGAACAGTGATGATATTGAAGGTTTAAACGAATATATCAACAAATTAGAAAGTGTTGCTGATAAAACAATCACCAGCTTTCAGGATTATATCAATGCTTTAAAAAGCCGTCACGATTACTTTGCTGCAAATGGCTGTTCGGTTTCAGATCATGGTTTAGAGCAAATTTATGCTGAAGATTATACAGAAGCCGAAATTTCATCAATTTTTGATAAAATCAGAAGCAAACAACATATTTCTTACGAGGAAAACCTAAAATTTAAATCGGCTATGCTGGTTTATTTTGCAGAGTGGGATCATGAAAAAGGCTGGGTACAACAATATCATTTAGGCGCATTGCGTAACAACAATGCCAGGATGTTAAGACAATTAGGCCCTGATACCGGTTGGGATTCGATTGGCGATTTTAGTCAGGCCAGAATGCTTTCTAAATTCTTAAACCGCTTAGATAATCAGGATAAACTGGCTAAAACCATTATTTATAACCTTAACCCTGCCGATAACGAGTTAATTGCAACTATGATCGGGAACTTTAACGATGGTTCTGTTGCCGGTAAGGTACAGTTTGGTTCTGCCTGGTGGTTCTTAGACCAAAAAGATGGTATGATCAAACAATTAAATGCATTATCAAACATGGGGCTTTTAAGCCGTTTGGTGGGGATGCTTACCGATTCGCGCAGTTTTCTTTCTTTCCCTCGTCACGAATATTTCAGACGAATTGTTTGTAACCTGTTTGGAGAAGATATTGAGAATGGCGAATTGCCTAACGACTTGGAGTGGGTTGGTAAAATTGTGCAGGATATTTCGTACTTTAACGCAAAAAATTACTTTAAATTTTAACCAAAATCAGGCTTTAGGAAGGTATTTCGTTGGAAACAAATCATTTCAATCGTTTTCCTTCCATTTTCATACCGTTGCAGAAAACAGCATGAAATACGCCGATTAGATACAAAAATGAGCACCCAAATATTCGCTTCATCAAAAAAAGGAGAAAAAGTTTTAAGCTTTGGTGAAATACTTTTACGCATCTGTCCTGATATGGATGGCCAGTGGTTAAAAGAAAATAAACTACCATTTTATGTTGGTGGTGCCGAGCTGAATGTAGCAACCGCGCTGGCACTTTGGAATGTACCATCAACTTACTTATCGGCTGTGCCTGATAATTCGGTAACACGTGAAATTGTAGATTATCTTGATGCACGGAATATTGATACTACGCCAATGGTTTATCATGGCGAGCGTTTGGGTTTATACTACCTTCCGAAAGGAAAAGACCTTAAAAATGCGGGAGTGATTTACGATCGTGCAAATTCGGCCTATGCCGATTTAAAGGTTGGACAGATTAACTGGGATGAGGTTTTTGAAGGTGTGAGCTGGTTTCATTTTAGTGCCATATGCCCGGCAATCAATCAGTCTATTGCCGATGTTTGCCTGGAAGCTTTAAAAGTGGCGAGTGCAAAAAATATTACCATCTCTTTAGATCTAAACTATAGGGCTAAGCTTTGGAAATATGGCAAAGATCCTATTGATGTTTTGCCTGAACTGGCTCAATATTGCACGCTGATTATGGGCAATGTTTGGGCGGCCAATAAAATGTTGGGTACTGCACTTCACGAAGATTTAACACCAACCGAGGGTTATGCAAAGGAAACGTTACTGCAACAGGCAACCGATACTTCTAAGGAAATATTAAGTTTGTTTCCGGTTTGCAAGGCAGTTGCCAATACCTTCAGGTTCGATCATGGCAAAGGCATCAGGTATTATACGGCAATTTATACTGCTGATGAATTAACAGTTTCTGAAGAATATGTTTCTGAAGAAATTTTAGATAAAGTGGGTAGTGGCGATTGTTTTATGGCTGGTCTGATTTATGGCTTTTACAACCAATTTTCGGCGAAAGAAACCTTAAACTTTGCCACCGCAGCAGCATACGATAAATTATACATTCCAAGTGATGCTACAACCAGTACGGTAGCCGATATAGAAAAAAGAATAATACGCAATGATTAGCAACAAGCACAAAATTTTAGATGCCATTTTAGAGCAAGGCATGTTACCCCTTTTTTACCAGGATAGCGAATCGGGTAGTGTAGAAATATTACGCACCTTGTATAAAGCTGGCGTTCGTGTTTTCGAATATACCAACCGTGGTAAATCGGCCCTGCCCAACTTTAAAAAGTTAAAGGAAATCCGCGATGCAGAAATGCCTGACCTTTATTTAGGTATTGGAACGATTAAAACCCCTGCAGATGCAAATGCTTTTATCGAGGCCGGAACAGATTTTATTGTGGCACCGATCGTAAACCCAGCAGTTGCCGAAATTGCCAACAAAATCGGTATGCTTTGGATCCCCGGCTGTATGACACCGACTGAAATCAGCGTTGCACAAGAACACAAAGCCATGTTGATCAAAATTTTCCCTGCCAATATTTTAGGTCCTGAATTTATTTCATCGATTAAAGATCTTTTCGCCGGACAGCTGTTTATGCCAACTGGTGGTGTAGAAATTAATGCAGATAACCTAAAAACATGGTTTAAATCTGGCGTTTGTGCCGTAGGTATGGGCAGCAAATTAATCAGTAAAGATGTGATGAGCAAAGGTCTTTACGAAGAGTTGTTCGACAATACAAAATTAGCGCTTGACCTCATTCAGCAGAGCAAATAAAAATTTAACACCCCTAACCAAATGAACCAACCCAAAACAAGCAAATACAGATGGACCATATGTTTGCTGTTATTTCTAGCTACGACCATAAATTATTTAGATAGACAGGTACTTTCTTTAACCTGGACAGATTTTATTAAACCAGAATTTCATTGGGATAATAACGATTATGGAAATATTACGGCCCTGTTCTCTATTTTCTATGCAATCTCTATGCTTTTTGCTGGTCGTTTGGTTGATAAACTCGACACCAAAAAAGGCTTTTTATGGGCGATAGGTGTTTGGTCTGTTGGGGCCTGTTTACATGCTTTTTGCGGTATTGCAACTGCAGGGATCATCAATGGAAACTGGTTTGTAGGATTTGAGGGTGCCAAAGAAGTAATTGCCCGCGTTAACGACACGGGACTTGTAGTTTCAGTAAGTGTTACCTTATTTATTTTTGCCCGTTTTGTATTGGCTGTTGGTGAGGCAGGAAATTTTCCGGCTGCGATTAAAGCTACTGCCGAATACTTCCCTAAAAAAGACAGGGCATTTGCAACCAGTATTTTCAATGCAGGAGCCACTGTTGGCGCACTAGCTGCACCCATTACCATTCCTTTTATTGCAAAAGCTTATGGATGGGAAATGGCTTTCATTATCATCGGCGCACTGGGTTTTGTATGGATGGGATTATGGGTGTTTGTGTATAACAAACCAGAGTTGCATAAAAGAGTTAGCCCTGAGGAATTGGCTTATATTCAGCAGGATGTGATCAACGATCGTAAATTGGCTGATTATGTAGAAGAGACCAAAGAAAAAGTTTCGTTTATCGACTGTTTTAAATATAAACAAACCTGGGCTTTTGCTTTTGGTAAATTTATGACTGATGGTGTGTGGTGGTTCTTTTTATTCTGGACCCCTGCCTATTTAAAATCGGTTTATGGAATGGATTCTACGCAAAGTGCCCTTCCCTTATTTGTGCTTTACATGATTACCTTACTATCTATTATTGGTGGATGGTTGCCAACCTATTTCGTTGAAAAAAAAGGCATGAACCCGTATGAAGGTAGAATGAGAGCGATGCTGATCTTTGCATTTTTTCCGCTATTAGCCTTAGCTGCACAGCCTCTGGGGCACATTACCTACTGGATTCCAGTAATCATTATCGGTATTGCGGGCGCGGCTCACCAGGCATGGTCAGCAAATATATTTTCTACCGTTGGCGATATGTTCCCTAAAAAGGCCATCGCAACCATTACCGGTATTGGTGGTATGGCAGGTGGTATCGGCGCTTTCATTATCAATAAAGGCTCTGGCTTATTGTTTGATTACACTGGCAAAAACGAGATTGTTTTTATGGGTTTTAAGGGCGAAGAAGCAGGTTATTTTATCATTTTCTCGATCTGTGCAGTATGTTACCTCATCGGCTGGACTGTAATGAAAACCTTGGTGCCAAAATATAAAGTTATCGAACTAAAATAATTTAGAGGCTGAGGTTAAAGGTGCAAAAGCAATCCTGATCCTTGGCCTTTTTACAACAATAAATCTATACTTAAACTATAGACTTAACATTAATTTAACCCTAACAAACAACCCAAATTGAGTACATCGCTAAACCTCGAAAGTATTTTCGTTGAAGAGAGCCAGATTCCAGATGAATTTAGGCTCAGGGAAGAAATCAATCAAAAGGAGTTTCTTTCTAATGGAGAAATGAAACCATGGAATGGACCATTTAATGAAGTGTTTTCTCCGGTATGCGTAAAAACCCCTGAAGGCTTAAAACGAAAGCGCATCGGTAGTTTCCCTGTTTGCACGGAAAAAGAGTCGACAGAAGCTTTAGATGCAGCCGTAGCCGCTTATGATAATGGTCGCGGGCAATGGCCAACTATGAGCGTTGCCGATCGGATTAGCTGTGTAGAAAACTTCACCCGTAAAATGATTGAGCAAAAGGAAATTGTTGCGAAATTAATTATGTGGGAGATTGGTAAATCGTATGCCGATTCGGTTAAAGAATTCGACCGTACGGTTGAATACATTTATGCAACTATCGATGCACTGAAAGATATTGACAGACAGTCATCACGTTTCGAAATTGAGCAGGGTATTGTGGCTCAGGTGCGCCGTTCTCCACTAGGTGTGGTACTTTGTATGGGCCCGTTCAATTACCCTTTAAACGAGACTTTTACGACGCTTATCCCAGCCCTGATTATGGGCAATACGCTTTTATTCAAACCACCTAAACACGGTACTTTATTGCACTATCCTTTATTAGAGGCTTTCCGTTCTAGTTTCCCTAAAGGTGTTGTAAATACCATTTATGGCCGTGGCAATACCATCGTTCCAGGCTTAATGAAATCGGGAAAAATTAATGTACTTACTTTAATCGGATCGAGTAAAGTAGCCAACGAACTGAAAAAGCTACACCCTAAAGTAAATCGTTTAAGGGCAATTTTAGGTTTGGATGCTAAAAATGCGGCAATCATTACTAAAGATGCCAATCTGGATTTGGCAGTTTCAGAAACTGTTCTGGGCTCGCTTTCCTTTAACGGACAACGTTGTACAGCCATTAAAATCGTTTATGTTCACCGCAGTTTAGCGCAAGAGTTTTTAAAACGTTTATCTGCCGAAGTTGAGAAACTGAAGTTTGGCATGCCTTGGGAGAAAGGCGTAAACCTTACACCGCTGCCTGAACTGAACAAACCCGAATACTTAAAGGAATGTATTGATGATGCAGTTTCGCACGGCGCTAAAGTGATCAATAAAAATGGTGGACAAACCTTAGAAACTTTTGTTTATCCAGCCATTATGTATCCGGTAAACAGCAATATGAAACTATACCGCGAAGAGCAGTTTGGTCCAATTGTTCCAGTTGTTCCATTTGATGATCTGGAAGAGCCAATCGAGTATTTAATCGGTTCGCCACATGGCCAACAGGTGAGTATTTTTAGTAATAATGCAGCAGTAATTTCTTCATTGATCGATCCTTTGGTTAACCAGGTGAGCCGTGTAAATATCAACTGCCAATGCCAACGTGGACCAGATGCTTTCCCTTTTACAGGCCGTAAAGACAGTGCGGAAGGCACACTTTCTGTAGTGGATGCATTGCGCTCGTTCTCGATCCGTTCTTTGGTAGCAACCAAATTTACAGACGATAACAAAAGGTTATTGAACGAAATTGTTAAAGGCGATGATTCGAACTTTTTAAGTACAAAGTATATTTTTTAATTAGATTATAAAAACCAAGCCGCAGATTCGCAGATTGAAATCTCTGAATTTGCGGCTTTTTGTTTTGTATACGGGTCGTCATTTCGAGCGGAGTGCAACGCAGTCGAGAAATCTATATCTAGCAGATCTCCTTTCCACTATAGGTCAAGAGGATAATAATAAAGGTCAGTCGTCATTCTCGCGCAGGCGGGAATCTTAACGGGCTATGCATTATGATTCCCAATCAAGTTGGGAATGACGCATGATTTTGGGCTTTTACTTCAAACCTTTCACCAAACTCAGTTTTAACTCCTTAATGCCTTTTATCACCAAACCTGCAATCTGTTTAGCTCCTTCTGGGCTTAAATGCGTATTGTCTTTCTTCCCATTTGGATAATTCACATTTCCCGAATCAACATGGTTGAATAATTTGATGGATGATTCTTCACCTAGTCGGTTTAATAAACTTTCCGTTTTCACCAGCATATCAATCAAAGGAACACCTAAAGAATCAGCTACCTGGCGGGTAATTCGAGGATAATCGCCATGCGTATCCATTAATACCCCATTTTTAAAGCTTCTGCGCGAAATTGGTGTAAGTAAAACAGGAAAGGCTTTTTTGTTTCTGGTTTCTTTTACATAATTAACCAGATTGATTTTGAAATCGGCTAACGATACACCAACAGTTGGTTTATCAACTTTCTCGTCGTTGTGCCCAAATTCGATAAAAACATAATCGCCAGGGTTTAACTGAGCCAATATCGGGTCCCAACGTTTTTCGGCCCTGAACGATTTTGTACTCTTGCCATTTAAGGCCCGGTTATCAACCATAACATCCGTTTTAAAATAAGCCTGTAGTGCCATTCCCCAGCCCGTTTCCGGAAAAGCCTTTTCTTCTTTGTTGGCGGCAGTAGAATCGCCAATGATATATAGTTTAGTTTTCTTTTGGATGAAGGTAAAAGACAGTAAAACAGCTAAAGTTCCAGCAGCTAAAATTTTAAAGAAATTCGTTTTCATATTTGCTATTGATCTATAAATGTAGCGGATTCCATTGATCCACTCCGCCAAGTATATTTTTTAAAGTATAGTTTTTTGCCTCTTTATCTGTTAATTGTTTTGCCCAGGGCAACCTTGTTTTAGGCGAGGCACCATCGCCCTTATTTTTATATTCTGCATAAAAAACGGTCAATTCCTTATTTGGGAACATGAGATCGCCTTTCCATGGATTCCAACCTTCGGGCAAAATGTGTTTCCCCAGATCGCAGGTAATGAATACCGTTTTTGCATAAGGCCTCCATGGTCTGCCGAGATAAGCTTTCGCGACAGCTGGATCTGCAATAAGTTTACAATTTATAAAAACAAATCCAAATTTTTGCTGTGCTGAAGTAGAGGCTGCGGTAACGTAAGAATCGCTTAAACTTTTGATGGTACAATTTTGAAACACTACTGTAGCCTTGCCGAAAATAAAATCGGTTGTGCCTTCTATATAACAGTCCTGAAAGTATTGACGGCTATTTTCTATCGCAGCATAAAGCGTATCCTGATTGCCCAGAAACTTACAGTTTTTTGCTATAAAGCGATCGCCTTCTATATGTAAGGCAACAGCTTGCCCAACCCGGCCCGATGAATTAATGATGGTTAAATTTTCGAGATGGATATCATTGCCTTTAACCAGCACCGTGAATGAGGTATAGGTACTGAAATTGGGATTGCCAAAAGCATCATTACTCATCGGGTTTGGTTTCCCTGAATAATCTCCACAAGTAATAATGGTTTTTTCGGCATCTTCTCCAATAATCGAAATCTTAATCTTCCATGAGGGAATAATCAGTTTTTCCTTATAGGTGCCATTTTTAACGTGAATTTTAACTTCTTTTTCGCCTAAATCTCTTACCGAATTTACAGCTTCCTGGATGGTTTTGTAATTTCCGCTACCATCTTGGGCAACAGTTATCGTTGAAGGATATTTGGGTTCTTGGGCATAGAGATAAAGAAAGGAAAAGGCATTTAAGATGAGTATCGAGATAAACTTAAAATAGGATATTCTTGTCATATTTGTTCGTTAAAATTTGTCGCTAAATCTCATAAAAAGAAGAAGTAGAATAGCAATAAGTTTGTCATCCTGAGCTTGTCGAAGGACTTACTTTGATTGGAAAGCGTTTCGACAGGCTCAACGTGACAAATCAAAGTGCTGTATAAAGTTCATTAAAAAAGGGCAGATTAAAACCTGCCCTATAATTTTTGTTAGTATGTCCACCTTGGGTCGCCGATTGGTCCACCTGTGCTTCCCGCACTTCTTAAAGGCGAACCAACAGCTAAGGTAAAATCAGTTGTCGTGGCTGTCCAGCCTGTATTTATGCTTTGATTGCTGGCCAAAGTTGCTGGTCCAAAAGTTAAAGCCGTGCCATTTGTTAAGGCCGTAAATAGATTGAAATAATTACTGTTCGAAATCTTCAATGTACTTCCTGCACCTGTACCTCTAATTGCAGCAGCGTTAACTGTTCCAGATTTTGGTGTATTGGCAAAAATGCTGTTTAAAATGCTAAAGTTGATCGGGTTAGCATTTGCGTCTAATAGGGCGTACTTGGCATTGCCGCCAAAACCGTTAAAGGTAGAATTAGTGACAGCAACGGTTGGAGTAACATCCCCTGTATAAGTGGTGCTCGCTGTAACCAGACCAGGGCCTGCATTGTAAAAAGTAGATTTAGATATGGTAAGGGTATTGAACTGCATTTTATTAAGGTGAAAAGTATAATATGCAGATGAACCATTTAAGCCCATGTCATAAACAATCGAATTATTAACTGTAATGCCTGTGATTTTAAAATCGCGGGGGGCTGTACCTCTATCGCCTCTTAAAAACGACGTTGTAGAGCCGTGTGCAATACAGTTATCTACCACCACATTGGTAAAGGTTGCTGCTGCACCCAAAGTTGGTGAGCCAATAAAATTAATGAAATAAAGTGATGCACCAGCTGTTCCATCAAACTCAATACCCGAAAGCGTTACACCTGCTCCTGTGCCTTCTAAATCAATCTCCTTGTAATTTACCTTAGTATCGGTTGGGTTGCCTGAGGTAGATTTTATAGTGATGGTTTTTTGTGTAATAAATGTTGATACAGCCGTTATGTTATAAGTGCCTGGATTTAAACCAATAATAGCACCATTTGCCGCACTGGCAATCGCAGCAGCCAGGTCATCGCCCGGATTTAATTTTACCGTATAGGTAGTTGGTGCAAGGGTAGTAAAAGTGGTTATCCCTTTACTTTTCGTTCCTGCAAATAGTTCGGCTGTGTATTTTATTCCCGCGGTTAATCCCGCTATAGCTTTTAATCCTGCCGAGGCATCAGTAGTGCTCAAGGTTATAGTGGTTGCCGTGCCGGTTGCAGGGGTTAAAACAATTGATGTTAAACCAACGGTTGGGGTATAGCGCAGTGTGATGTTATTTTCTTTAATTTCGTTATCTCTGATGGCCGCAAACAGTTGAATTCCCGTTAACTGAAAAGCACTGCTTCTGATATATTTCGATTCGGGCTGGCTTTCGGTTGCGTTGGCTTTAACCCTTGCGTAATATTTGGTTCTTACGGCTAAATTTTCTTCAGTTACAGTTACCCCAGCAGTATCAGCTGTAGTGGTATAATTTACAGTCGAAAACAATGAATCAGTAGAGAAATCAATACTGTATTTAAAGGTTTTTCCAGTCGACATTAAAGGAACTGTCCACGTTAATTTCGCAGAAGTTTCACTTGCATTAATTTTTACATCACTTGGCTTAAATATCCGGGCTGGTTCTGGGGTATTTTCTTCCTTTTTACAAGAAGAAAATGCTGCAACCATCAATAATAAAACGGCGAATTTAACCTCCAATTGATTTATAAATGTTTTCATAATTAATATCTTTTAATAACCAAAGTTTTGAGCCATACTCGGATTTTCGATTAATGTTGTTTTAGGGTATGGAAAGAGTTCCTTTTTATTTGCTTCGAAGTAAAAAGCAATTCCCGTAGAGGTGCTGGTGATGGAATTTTCTTCTGTAACAGCCTTTCTCCAGTTTTTAGTGGTATAACCGCTTGGTGCTGTTGAAGTATTTAATCCTGGTGAGGCGAACACATTATTTGGTACGCCACCATAGAGATCGAGCGTGGCCACCTCGTTTACGCTTGTTCCCAACAGGTAATTCCCCTCTTTTGCATAAATATAATTCGGTACATTAATATAATCGCCGGTTCCTGCAATCAAAGCACGTATTTTAGTACGTGTTTCTTCAAATTTGCTGCCTAACAAATTCCAGCGAATTAAATCATATTTACGGATGCCCTCTCCTCCAAATTCCAATAACCGTTCTTTCACAATCGCATTGAAAAAGCCATTTTTATCCATCGGCGTTACCGGAATCTGACCTTCAAAGCCAGCATAGGCACGTTTCTGAACTTCTTGCAAGGCATTAACAGCAGTCGCGGATGGCGCTCCGTTAATTTCATTATCAGCTTCTGCATACATTAATAATATATCGGCAAAACGTAACATTGGCCAGTTTACCCCGAAAGTTTGAGCAGCAGAAGAGTTGTTAAAAGTTGTCCATGATTTGCGGAATTTTCCATCAGTCATGTTAAACAGAGTATTGATAATTTTCTTCGATGTTGCGGTGATTTCGAAAACACCGATAGTTACATCCCTGCGACAGTCTTTCGTTACATCAAATTCGTAAAAATAAGTAGGAATGGCATTCATCCCACCACCACCAGAACCAAAAGTAGAGGCTGAGTTAAAACGGATACCATTATAATAACCTAATTTACTATCAGTAGAAGCGTTGCCACCAAAAGCAGCCACCTCAAACATTAGCTCGTGGGCATCATCGTAGCGGGTTGTGGTATGTAATGTCTTGAATACATTTTCATAAACAGGATTCAAGCTATGCTCTGAACGGTGGTTCATAATATCCAAACACTCATCAAAAGCAATTTTATAATAAGTTAAATAATCAGCACTGCGTTCCATAGTATGGTTGGCCGATCTTAGCGAATAACCACCCCTGGCTAAGGCAATACGGGCCCTTAAACCTTTAATTGCACCTTTGGTATAACGGAAACTGCCATATTCTGTGATTCCACTTCTCCATGGCACCAGGTCTTCGGCTATTTTTAAATCAGCAATCATCTGGTCGTAGGTTTTATTACGGTCTACATTTGGCCCGTATAATGTTTCTGCATCTGCAGAAGGAACAAAAGATGCAGGAACATCACCCCAATTGCGAATCAATTCGTAAAGAAACTGAGCCCTTAAGGTTAAAGCTTCCCCATAATAGCGTTTCATGATAGTTTTGTCAGCCTCAGAACCATTGGCATAAAGCTTTGAGGCCGGAATAAATTTAATACAGATGTTTGCACGTTCTACCCCAGCATACAATTGCAAAAACGGGTTGATCAAATCGGTATTATCAGAACTTGCACCGTACATGCTAATTCCCCTGCGATCAGAAGAGCTGTAACTTCCTGAAGTTTTAAAATCATCGGCGGTTAAACCAAATAGCGTAGATATCCGGCTTCCGTAACCATTGTCTCCGCAAAGTCGGTTGTAAACGGCAATAATTGCCGCATTGGTGTTTGCTGTACTTTCAAAAACAACATCCGGACTGGAAGTTGATGGCGATTGTACATCTAAATATTTTTTACAAGAAGTAGTTATGCTCAATGCTCCGACAGCAATTACCATTAAAGCCGATTTTATAAATTTATTGTTCATTTTCTTTAATGTTGAGGTTAAAATACCATGTTAATACCAGCAAGGATATATCTGCTGCGTGGATAAGCAGCGTAATCTATACCCGGCGTAAGTGGATTCGATCGGCGGGTGTTTGCTTCAGGATCGTAGCCGGTGTAGCCAGTTATCGTATATAAATTATTAACTGTTCCGTAAACCCTTAATTTTGAAATGAAACCCGTTTTTTTAATTAAACCTTGTGGCAAGGTATAACCCAATGTTACATTGCTGATCCTTAAAAAAGAGCCACTTTCAATAGCGTAAGAGGTTAAGGCATAATTTCCTCCTGTTGGTGTCCATAGGGAGGTATTGGCATTCATGGCAGTTAATAATGCCGGATCTGTTACCTTTACGCCATTGGCATCAAAGTTCTGCCAGCGATCGTTCATTACCGCTAGTAAATTGTTGTCTTTAACATTGTACTGTGAGGTAAACTCTATCTTGTTGGCGTTGTACACCTTGCTTCCGTAGCTAAAATTTACAAATACCGTTAAATCAAAGTTTTTATAGGCAAACTGATTGTTAAAACCGCCGGTGAATTTCGGCTGTGCTGTACCTAAAACTGTTCTGTCGTCATCCCCGATCATCATACTTGACGAAGAGGATAGTTTTTGAACTTTCATGTCGCCTGGCTGAGGGTCACGGTTACCCAATAATACCCGGCTGTTTGCAACAGTTGGTTTAAGTGTATAGGTATAAGCACCAGTAGTTGTGTTTTGTACAGAGGTAAAATCATCAACAGTATATCGCCCATCCGAAACGAAACCGTAGAACTGACCAACAGGCTGACCCACTTCGACTTTAAAATCGCCCAAACTGTTTACCCAGCCTGATTGTGTGATGTAAGAATTTACACCGTTTTGCAGTTCGACAATTTTGTTCTTGTTGAATGAAATATTGAAACTGGTATTGTAGCTAAAGTTTTTGGATTTAACGGCCTGATAATTCAATTGCAGCTCGAAACCTGTGTTTTGAGTTTTACCCACATTTTGCTGTTGTGTAGCATATCCTGTAGTTTGGGGTACATTTGCATTTAAAAGCAGATTTTTTGTTCTGTTATCGTAATAATCTAAATTAAGCGATAACTTGTTTTTAAATAAATCGATATCGATACCCAGGTTTTTAGAGATATTGGTTTCCCAGGTAATGTTTGGGTTAGATAAAATATTTCCAGTAGCTGTACCCGAAATTAAACCAGTAGATACTGAGCCATCTGTATCTGCATAACCGCCAGTAGTAGAACTTAGATAAAATAATGTTCTAAATAAATCCTGACCGATGCGGTTGTTCCCCGCTGCACCATAACTAAATCTAACTTTAAAGTTATCTAACCAATCGAGGTTCATGTCTTTTACAAATTTCTCTTCCGTTACCCTCCAGGCAACTTGTGCCGATGGGAAATAACCCCATTGCTTGCCTGCGGCAAATAATGAAGAAGCATCTGTTCTAAAATTTACTGTGGCGAGGTATTTATTTTTAAACCCGTAAGAGGCCCTACTAAAAACCGAAAACTGCCTGGTGCCAGAAATTAATGATGTTGGTCTATCCTGAATGGTATTTGCTGGTGCGCTACTTACAAAAGCATCCTCGGCCGAAATATCGACCGGTAAAAATTTAAGCACTGTACTTCTCGAATCAATATCAACCATGTTAATTTCCTGACCAACCAATAAATCTAAACTATGGTCTTTGCCCAGGTTAGGCTTGTAGTTAATGGTATTGGTGTTGATAAATGATTTTTGCGATACTGTATCTAGCTGGATAGCAGGTAAACCGGCATTGTTTCTGGCCACGTTACTTACCGGGCCATTAAAGGTATTGATGTGCCTATTGGTTCTATTATACCCAACTGTACTTTTAATCGTTAAGTTTTTAAGAATCGAATATTGCACATAACCACTGCTGATTAAATCGTTCCGATAATCGTATTTCAATTCTTGGTTGGCTAAAGTTATTGGATTGGTTAGTCCAGTAGTTAAATAATCAGCGTCGAATAAATCGCCAGAATCGCCGCCACCCGAATAAGGCTGGTAACGTACAGAATTTCTTAAACGGTTTGTACCCTGCGAACCTGTAGCGGTTGTACCAACTCCATCTATACGCTGACGGCTATAGCGGGCATTTAAGCCTACTTTAAATTTATCAGAAAATTTGTGATCTAAACGCATAGAGGCAAAGGTTCTTCTATAGCCAGAGTTAAGCATAATACCGTCTTCCTGTGTATTGTTTACCGAAACATTGTATGTGGTTTTAGTAGTTCCGCCTGATAAATTTACAACCTGGGTATTGCTCCAGGCCTGGCGGCCAAATACTTTATCCTGCCAATCGATGTTCGGAATGTTTTTATAAATATCTAAATCTTCGAAAGTGCCATATTTTTTTAAAAAAGTATCTTTAACGTCTTGATTCGTATTGTTGTTATAGAGCTCATATTGATATTTAATAAACTCGTAAGGATTCATTACATCCAGCTTATTTACAATTTGTCTTGCGCCTGCATAAGCATCAAATGAAACAACTGGCCTTCCTTTCTTTCCGCTTTTTGTGGTAATAATCACTACTCCATTAGCACCTCTACTACCATAAATTGATGTTGATGCCACGTCTTTTAAAACGTCAATAGATTGAATCTCGTTGGGTGATAAAATAGACAATGCATTTTCTACCTGTATTCCATCCACAATATAAAGTGGCGAATTATCTCCGGTAAGCGAACTGCCACCCCGAACTTTAATTACTACTTCGGCACCTGGGCTTCCCTCGGTTGTGGTAACCGATACACCTGCGAGTTTACCCGCCAAAGCCTGCGCTGCGGTGCTTACGGGGAACTGATCAATATCTTTTCCTGTAATGGAAGACACTGAACCCGTTAAGGCTTCTTTACGCACAGATCCGTAACCGATGTTTACAGTAACCTCTTGTAAAGTGTTAGCATCTTCTTCAAGTGTTACATCTATTTTATTTTGCTCACCTACAGCAACATTTTTTGTTTTATAACCTACATAAGTAAAAATTAGGGTGGCGCCTTTGTCCGGAACGGTAATTTTGTAAACTCCATTCGCATCAGTACTCGCTCCATTTTTCGAATCCTTTATCGATACACTCACGCCTATTAATGGCTGCCCATCAGATTTATCCTTTACAGTTCCGGTTAGCTGCCTGTTTTGTGCCTGTGAGACAGATAATCCAAAAAAAGAGAAAAATGCTAAAAAGAGTAGAACTCTGCTCATAATTATTGTTTATTTGAAATGATTTGGTTTTTTAAGATACTGCAATCGCTTGCATGTAGAATATAATTCTATTTCGGGATGTTATTGTTTGTTTATATTTGGTTACGTTGATGTAACAATTTTACAAACTAAAAACCGATTGAAACCAATTTTAACTAAAAAACTGTGCAAACGTTCCCAAAAACGTTAAATCAACGTTTATTAATATTGAGATCAAATCCCCTTAAAGAGATATTTTTTGTAACTTGTACGCAATACACAACATGAGATTTGAAACATCTACCATAAAAGATATTGCTAAAGCATTAGGACTGTCTACCTCTACAGTTTCCAGGGCCTTAAGAGACCGTTACGAAATTAGCGAGGAAACAAAAAAGCTTGTTTTAGCCTATGCCGAAAAGGTGAATTACCGCGCTAATCCAATCGCCAGAAGTTTAAAGGAGCGCCGTAGCTATTCTATCGGGATTATTGTAAGTGAAATTGCCAACAACTTTTTTTCACAGGTTATAAATGGCATTGAATCAATAGCCTACGATAAAGATTATCATGTTATTATTTCTCAAAGTCACGAATCTTACAAGCAGGAAAAACTAAACGTAGATCATTTAGCATCGCGCTCTATTGATGGTTTATTAATTGCGCTTTCTTCAGAAACACAGGATATCGATTATTTAAGAGATCTATATGCTAAGGGTTTACCAATTGTGTTTTTTGATCGTGTGCCCGAAGATTTTGAAACCCATAAGGTAATCGCAAATAACTTTAAGGGTTCTTTTGATGCCACAGAACATCTTATTTTGTCAGGAAAAAGAACTATTGCCCATTTAACAAATTCCGAAAATCTTTCGATAACGAAAGAAAGGTTAGAAGGTTATAAAGCGGCTTTGGTTAAATATCATATCGAATTTAGACCCGAACTGGTTAAATATTGCCAGCATGGCGGTATGCACAGCGCAGAACTGGAACAGGCGGTTAAAGAACTTTTACCACTAAAACCGGACGGAATTTTTATTTCGAGCGACCGCTTAACAACGGGCTGTATTATGGCACTGAAAAAAACAAACCCGGAGGTGGCACATAAAATTGCAATTGCAGGTTTTACCAATTCAAATCTGGTCGAATTATTTTCACCATCCTTAACCTCAGTTAAGCAACCGGCATTCGAAATGGGACAGGTAGCCACCGAACTGTTAATCTCTATGATAGAAGCCAAAAGGCCCGTAACAGAATTCGAAACTAAGGTTTTGGATACGGAACTGGTGAAGAAGCGGTGAGCGCCAAGCGGTTGGCGATTTGTGCAAGGCGTTTAGCGGTATGCGGCTAATGCATGGCACTCTAAACGCCCAACTTATCATCCATCGCTTAGCGCCAAACGCTCTACGCCAAACTCCTCACAAATTATTACCTTTGCTACATGGTAGAAATCACATTAAAAAAGGGCAAAGAAAAAGCTGCATTACAAAGACATCCCTGGGTATTTTCCGGAGCATTAGAAAAAGTTAAGGGAAAACCTGAAGATGGTGATGTAGTAAAAGTTTTTGCTTTTGATAATGAATTTCTGGCCTATGGTTATTACAATAGCAACTCGCGTGTTGCCGTTCGCCTTTTAGAATGGGATGAAGCGCAAACCATTGATAACAGCTGGTATCTAAACCGGTTAAAACAAGCCATTGCTTCACGTCAGTTTATTTTAAGTGAACAGACCAATACCTGTCGACTGGTTTTTAGCGAAGCTGATTTCCTGCCAGGTTTAATTGTTGATCAATATGCCGATTTCCTATCGTTGCAGATTTTAAGTTCTGGAATTGAAAAGGTTAAAACAGAGATTGTAGAAATACTAAAAGCAGAATTAAAACCGAAAGGAATATTCGATAAAAGTGATGCAACGGCGCGTACCCACGAAGGTTTGCCTATTGAAAATGGATTACTTTGGGGCGAAAATCCGCCAGAGTTTTTAGCCGTAAAAGAGAATGGAATTACCTACAACATCAATATTGCTGAAGGACAAAAATCGGGGTTTTACTGCGATCAGCGCGATAACAGACATATCTTAGCCAGTTATACAAAAGGTAAAAAAGTTTTAGACTGTTTCAGTTACAGTGGCGGTTTTAGCTTAAACAGTTTAGCCAACGGAGCAGCAAGCATTACCAGTGTCGATAGTTCTGGACTAGCGGTAGAAACGCTAAAACAAAATGTAGCATTGAATAAATTCGATGTAAACAAAGTAACTCCTATTCAATCAGATGTAAACAAACAACTCAGGGCTTTCAAAGAATCAGGAGAATTATTTGATGTGATTGTGCTCGATCCACCTAAATATGCACCATCGCGTTCGGCATTAGACCGCGCTGCAAGAGCCTATAAAGACTTAAACCGTTTAGGTATGTTGTTACTTGAAAAAGGGGGCTTATTGGCTACTTTCTCTTGTTCAGGAGCGGTTGATATCGAAACCTTTAAACAGATTATCGCCTGGGCAGCACTTGATGCAGGCAAAGAAGTTCAAATTATTAAACAATTCTGCCAACCAGAAGATCATCCGGTTCGGATTTCTTTTCCGGAAGGAGAATACTTAAAAGGATTGTTGTTAAGGGTGCTATAAACGTACTCCTTACCAGTCGATTTTAAACCACAAAGACACCAGCGCCAAGTTATTTTTGAATGTTAACCAGGTGTTATGGTGTCTTTATGGTAAGCTGAATAAGAATCTTTTATCCAACCATTACTTTAGCGGTAATGGCCAGCCTGTTCCATGCATTAATGGTAACTATCGCCATAATAAGCTGTGCTAATTCCTGCTCGTTAAAAAAGCTTGCAGCTTTTTGATAAGTTGCATCAGAAACATGGTGGCTAATTAAGGTTACTTCTTCTGTTAAGGCTAAAACAGCTTCTTCTTGTGCCGTAAATAAGGTTGTTTCTCTCCAGGCATTTAATAAGTACAAACGTTGCTCGGTTTCGCCGATTTTACGGGCATCAGTTGAGTGCATATTTAAGCAAAATGCACAGCCGTTAATTTGCGATGCACGCATTTTAATCAGTTCTAAAAGAATTGGATCTAGTTTGCTGGTTGATAAATATTTCTCTAAACCGTACATGGCTTGGTAAGCTGCAGGTTCTACTTTTGGGATATCAATTCTACTTTCCATTTTATTTGTTTTTTGATTACGATGTAAATATCTGCAACCTAACAGTCAAAAAACTTAATGTAGTTTAAGAAATGAAATGTTGATTTGTTACTTAAAAAATTGAGAGGTAATTGATTTAGTTCCATTTGCCATTTCTTTTTTTCTGATTAGGAAATGAGCGTTTCTGTGTGCTTGGCCTTTTTAGTCCCGCTTTTGGTACGAGTTCCGATGAAGGATCGGAAGCTCTTTCCGGCAATCGGGTTTAGGTGGCCTGGGTTAGTGCTTTGAAAACAAACCGCGGTTAACTAACCTGACAGTAGCGAACATCCCGATTTTTCATCGGGATAAAGCGGATGGCGGGGCTACGGTACCCATGAAACACTGCCTTTTATTTCCTAAAAAGAAAAAATATTTAATAATTATTCGGAAATGATTGGTTCTGAGCTTTTGGCAAATCCTGTCCCGCTTTTGGTACGAGTTCCGATGAAGGATCGGAAGCTCTTCCCGACAATCGGGTTTAGGTGGCCCGGAATGTGGGGATATTAAAGGATTAATCACCAAAGGTCCTACGGAACATTTCATGTTTTAGGCACCTGGTTGTTTACCGTCAATCATCTTTTTCAATAAACCTAAAGGACTGTATTAGTGCTAAAGTCGAAATAATGAAGAATTATTTTTTAGCCCTGATTTTACTTAAAAATTCTGGGGTAAAGCCCAAGTAAGAAGCCAGCATATACTGAGGCACCCGCTGTACAAATTCAGGAAATAAACTATTAAAATGGCGGTATCTTTCTTCAGCTGTTTGGCTGTATAGAAATTTTATCCTTCTTTGCGTTGCCTGATGGTTTTTTTGCAGGATCAATCTAAAATACCGTTCCAGCTTAGGGAGTTTATGGAACATTTCATCATAATGATGATGTTCGATGGCAATCACCTCAGTGGTTTCTGCTGCCTGGATATAAAATTCAGATTGCTCCTGAAACAGAAAGCTGGTTAGATCGGTAATCCACCAGTTTTCTATGGCAAACTGAGTGGTCTGCTCAGCACCCTTTATGTCGATGAAATAAAGCCTCAAGCAGCCTTTTGCCACAAAATAATTCGCCCTGCAGGTTTGTCCTTCCTCTAATAAAAAAGCCTTCTTTTTAACGGAAAAAGATTTGAGAAACCGGGCAAGAATTTCCTGCTCATCGTTACTCAAATCTATAAATTTATTAATGTGCTTATAAAGTGCGCTACCCATTGCTATACTATTGATTAGCTAAAATAGGTATAATTATAAAAACGAAATCAATAGCTTAAAGCGAAAAAGCCTTATATATGGGATGCGCATATTCACCCCAGTTTTTCATCGCGCCAAGTAATATTGCTTTTAAAGCTTTGTTATCAGTAGGTTTTCCTTTTGTTGGGGCTGTTAAATCTTTTTCAGGAATGGTTACCTCTGTTACTTTAGTTGCAAACCAGGTTATATTTTCGTGGGGTAAGGCTAAACCTAAAATCATACCGGGTAATCCGGTAAAAGATTCTGGGCCGCCTGAAACTGCAATCTGATCCGAATAATAAGCCACAACATAAACTGAGTCCATAATGATGGCATTTGCCCTGCGGCATTCGTAACCCGCAATTTCTCTTGTCTCGTCAGTAATTTTCCAGTTGATTTTACGCAAACTGTCTTTTACCAGATAAGTATCCTCGTAAACATTCTTTTGTGTAATACTGCTTTGCAGTTCGAAATTTGTGGCGACAGTATTTTTTAAATCAGCTAATACATCAGTAGATAGCCAGTTATTGTTCATTGTTTCTTCTACGGTTGGCCATTTATATAAACTTTTATCCTTGGTAAAACTCAGCGTGCTTTTGGCAGCTTTAAACTGAGGGCTATTCTTTTTATACTGATCAAAAGCATCGTTCATGTAGGTTTCATTGTTCTTATTGATTTTCTTTTTGATGATGGCATACATATTGGATCTTTTCTCAAATTCGATCACGCCATTTTGAACGAAATGTACATTTTGCGCAAAAAGATCATTGCTGGTGAAAATAACAGCAAATAGGATGATATATTTTAGTGTAGTTTTCATGATTATTATTTTTGTGTTTTAATGCCGCCGCCCATTTTGCTAAAATCCCATGATACCGAAAACATTAAATACCGCCTTATAGTGGTATAACTGCTTTGGCTTATGGTTGTATTGTTTGCTGAACGGTTAAAGCCGATATTTTGGTTTAAAATATCATTTACAGTTGCTGAGAATCTTAAGTTTTCTGATTTGAAGAATTTTTTGCTTATTGATGCATTCCAGATAAGACGCTCAAAGCTTTCGGTTAGCACTTGTGTTTTTCCGTTGTACTGGTATTCTGCATCTGTAGATATTTCAAACTTACCTGGTAATTGCACATTACCCGAAGCATAACCAGTCCATCCCCACCCATCACTATTCCTACCAATACTTGCTCTTGCCATATTATATGAAGGGCCAAAGCGTGTATAAAAGCTATAACTTTTTTCTTTATATTTCGAGATATTGATACCCCCGCCGTAGCTATAGTTTTTAGTGTTATTTAAGGTCCTGCCTAAATCAGTGGTAATAAAGTTGTAAGAAGAGCTTCCATTTGCGTCTACGTTTAAACCTACGTTTATTTCGCCAAGCGTGTTTATTTTCCTACTTATCTGCCCATATAAATAAAAATTTGTTTGCATTTTATCATTATAATTGATGTAGCGGTAGGTGCTTTTACCAACACCATTAGTAGTTACATCACTAATGATTGGATTTGCAGTAAAGCTGTAAGAGCCGCTTAACCAAACCGATTGGTTGGTTAATACTTTGTAAGAGTTATAACTAGCGCTGACATTGCTCCTAAACGATGGTCTTAAATCTTGATTTCCTTCCACAACATTAAATGGATCATTATTTATCCTAACTGGCTGAAGTTGATCAAGTGAGGGCTGGTTGGTATTACCATTATAGTTGATCCGTAATGATTTTTGCTGAGAAAAACGATATTGATAAGATGCTTGCGGCATGTAATTAATAAAGTTTCTTACATAGATTTTATTGTGGTAAATGTCATCTTGCTTAAAATTTACACCACTAAACTTCGATCCGAAATTGATAACGGTTTTACCTTTTTTATAGTTGAAAATTGCACCAGCCTGATTAATGGTCTGGTTCAGTTCAAAGTTGTTACTGTAAAGGGTATCTAATATATCATATCTGCCACTTCCAGATTGATTAAAGGATAGCCGATCCGACTTTCCATTCATTAAAGTTAGGCCATAGTTAATAATCACGGTTAAATTTTTTGAAAGAGGCTCAGTATAAGCAGCGTTTAACTTAAAGGCATTATTTGTAATATCATTAACCTTTAATTGATTGGTAAGACTATCTATTATTCCTGTTCCAGTCTCATTTGCCCGTTTGTTAAGCGATTTTAAGTACCCTTCACTATTACTTTTATTAATCGATTGATTTAAGTTTAATGATAATGTACGTCCTTTTTTCTTTAATCTTTTAGTGAATAAAACGTTCATGTTAAAACTTTGATCATCTACCTCGTTGGTTAGCGTTCTGTCAGATGAATTTAGGAATTTATCATTTTCACCATAAGTTTTGGTTATAAAATGGTTTGAGGTATTACTTTTTTTCAATTCGCCATCAACATTAACTTTCATCGTTAAGGTGGTGTCGATCTTCATTTCATACATCGCATCCAATTTCTGTCTGAACATGTCTTTGTCGAATGATTCATCAGATGTGTTGTTTTGTACTCCCGATTCTAAATTGTTCTGACTTATTGAATTTTTCGTGCCTGAGACTCTGATCGATCCAATTTTATAATTCGTATTTAACGATTCTTTATCCTTATTCCATTTGTTATCAAAATGCAAGCCGCCAGTTCTCGCTACGGGTAAGCCCTCACCATTATATCGCCCATCATAACTATCAAAATCATCTCCACCACTGCTAAAATACATTCCTCCGTCATCACTCATGGTTAATCCGCTAGAACCACTATACTTGTCCCTGTCATCCCAGCCCAAGCCTACCGTTCCGTTATTGCCCAGAATACCATAGGCAGAGAACTTCTTTTTGCCCCAAAATTTATTAAACATGGCCTGCCCCTGATAAAAATCTTTGGTGCCATAACCGCCTTGTACTTTACCGAAATAGCCGTTCTTTTTATCTTCTTTGAGTTTAATGTTAAGTGTCTTGGTTTTTTCGCCATCATCAATGCCTGTAAAACTAGCCTGATCGCTAGCCTTATCGTAAAGCTGAACAGATTCTACCATATCAGCCCGAAGATTTTTAGTTACCAGCGTTGGGTCGTCGCCAAAAAATTCTTCACCATCTACCAATACCTTCGGAACAGTTTTGCCTTGAGCTGTAATTTTCCCATCCTTATCTACCTGAAAGCCTGGAAACTGTTTAATCAGATCTTCAACCTTTGAGTTTGGTTCGATATTATATGCTTTGGGATCAAACTCTGTGGTATCGCCTTTAATTTTTATAGCTGTTCTGTTTCCTTTAATAATTACATCGGCAAGAATTTTGGCCATCCCGGTGAGATTAATCTTTCCATAATCTTTAACCTGGGTGGTAGAATCGAGCATAAAATGATCTACAAAATCTGCATACTTAGGATAAGAAACCAATAGGATAAACTTCCCGTTTTTAATTCCGCTAAGCTCGAATGAACCATTTTCTGCGGCCCTTGTAAATTTTACAAGGGTAGAATCTTTTGCATTTAAAACGGCAATAGATGTTCCTGATAAAAGCGTTGTCGATGCGGTATCAATCGTTCGGCCTTTAATGGTGTGGAGGCTCTGTGCTTTTGAAAAGGTAGTAATAAGAGCAAAAAGGCACAGTGAGAGTAACAGACGTTTCATAGATAGGATTTGGTTTTGTTTGCCGAATATAAAACTAATATATTAGTTGTTTGTAATGATTTAACCTTTTTTAACATTATTGCCTCGTAATCAATTCTTTTTAATCTTTCAGGTTTTACAATCAATCGTTTTTCGTATAGGTTAATTAGGCGTTCGTCTATAAATACAAGCTCATGGTATAATAGTTAATAATTGGCTGAAACGTTTTTGATAGCTCGCAGTCTTAATTAAAAAACCACCTAATAATTAGGGATTTAAAACAAAGTATTTATCACAATATAAAAATATTAAAGTCATGAGAACTTCTATTAAAAATTTATTCGCAGCTGCATTAGTAATGGTTACTTTGAGTAGCGCAACAGTAGTAGCAAATGCTACAGAAAACAATACAAATTATACCGCGATAACCCAGGTTAAAAATGTTGGTAAAATTGTAGTAACCGGAAATGTTAAATTGATCCTGGTTCAGGATGTTAAAGAAAGTGTTGAAGTTTACGATCAATATTATACCAAAAATGCTTTGGTACAACAACAAGGAGAAGAGCTTCGAATCAGTTCTTTTGATAAAAATACCTTAACTGTAATTGCACACGTAAATAATTTAACCGCCATTGAGGCATCAAACACCGCAACGGTAAGTACTGCAGGAAACTTTAATCTGTTAAACTTAAATGTTGTTTTGGGTGATAATGCCTCGGCCGATATTAATGTTAATGCTGTTAACCTAACTACAGACGTAAAAGATTCAGCATCGTTAAAGCTTGAAGGTTCAACAGAAACACACTTATCTGTAAGCGGCATAGCTTCTAAAATCGAAACCAGCAAATTTACTGCTCAGGATAGTAATATTAAATGGGTTGCTAAATCTGCTATAGCAGGCAACAATAAATCGCGCTACGATGATTTGCAAGTAGATTTATTAGAAAAACTATTCTAATCCTCTATCATATATTTTACCATAAAGGCGCTGAATTTAAGTTCAGCGCCTTTTTTTGCAACTGTCGTCATTGCGAGAAGGCTTTTTCAGCCGACGAAGCAATCTTACAACGATCGCTCATAATCAAAAAAGATTGCCTGCCTGCTACAGGCGGGCTTCGTCGTACCTCCTCGCATCCGATAGCTATCGGATGACGATTCTTTTACAAATCAAATTTTATACCCTGTGCTAAAGGCAGCGTGTTCGAATAATTGATGGTATTGGTTTGTCTGCGCATATAAGCTCTCCAGGCATCCGATCCGCTTTCCCTGCCACCACCTGTTTCTTTTTCGCCGCCAAAAGCACCGCCAATTTCTGCACCTGAAGTGCCAATATTCACATTTGCTATACCACAGTCAGATCCATTGGCCGATAAGAACTGTTCTGCCTCTCTTAAATTCAAAGTCATAATGGCCGATGATAATCCTTGCGGAACAGCGTTTTGCAAGGCAATGGCCTCATCTAGTGTTTTGTATTTAATCAGGTATAAAATCGGTGCAAACGTTTCATGTTGAACAATCTTAAAATCATTCTGAACCGCTGCAATGCATGGCTTTACATAACACCCGCTTGTATAGGCATCGCCAGATAAAACGCCACCTTCTACCACAAAATTGCCGCCTTCAGCCTTACATTTTGCTATAGAATCTAAGTAGGCTGCAACCGCATCGGTATCAATCAGTGGACCCACATGGTTATTTTGATCTAAGGGATCGCCAATGCGTAATTGTCCGTAAGCTTTAACCAGTTTAGCTGTAAAAGCATCATATACGCTTTCGTGGATAATTAGCCTTCTGGTAGAAGTGCAACGCTGGCCTGCAGTACCAACAGCACCAAATACAGCACCAATTAAACTCATGTCTAAATCAGCATGTTCTGAAATGATAATGGCATTATTGCCACCAAGTTCCAGCAAGCTTTTTCCTAACCGCGCACCAACTGCAGCGCCAACTGCCTTACCCATGCGTGTCGATCCGGTGGCAGAAATTAAAGGAATACGTCCATCATTTGTCATGAGTTCGCCAACTTCCCTATCACCTAAAACGAGATTACAAACCCCTTCGGCTATATCGTTATCTTTAAAAACCTTTGCAATAATATGTTGACAGGCAATAGCGGTTAAAGGTGTTTTTTCTGATGGTTTCCAGATGCAAACGTTACCGCAAATCAATGCCAGGGCGGTATTCCAGCTCCATACTGCTACAGGAAAATTAAATGCAGAAATAATGCCCACAATTCCCAATGGATGCCATTGTTCGTACATGCGGTGGCTAGGGCGTTCGCTGTGCATGGTTAAGCCATAAAGCTGCCTTGATAAACCCACTGCAAAATCACAGATATCGATCATTTCCTGTACTTCGCCAAAGCCTTCCTGTAAACTTTTCCCCATTTCGTAAGAAACCAAGGTGCCTAACGCGTCTTTATTTTCACGTAGTGCATCACCAAACTGGCGCACAATTTCCCCTCTTTTTGGAGCCGGAACTGTACGCCAAGCTGTAAATGCTTCCTGCGCTTTAAGTACAACATCATCATAATCAGTGGCACTTGCAACCTTGGCCGAAGCAATCAGTTTACCATCAACGGGAGAAAAACTTTCCAAGGTGTTTACATTAAGTTCTCCACCCCAATTGCTGCCAGTACTATAGGCGGCATTGTTTGCATTAATGCCCAGTTTGTTTAAAATGGATTGAATATCTGTATTCATATAGCTAACGATTTACACAAAAAAACAAAAAAATAACAGAAAGGAGGTCACATTCGGGTCTTTAATTATTCCCATGATCATTATCATACTTTAAAGCTAACCAGGTGTAGAATAGGGCTATGATTATGCATTTTTTGCTTTGCAATATAAATAGTGTAGTTTTCCAGAAGAATAATGATGCCAATTTAAATCCTGCTCGATCTAAAATAGAATGATGAAAATAAAATTATTGCTTATTGCCTTTTTAGGGTTCAGCGTTACCCTTTGCGCGCAAACAAAAAAGACAAGTAACTCACTCTTGTGGGAAATTTCTGGTAATGGGTTAAAAAAGCCATCTTATCTATTTGGTACGCACCATTTAATAGCTTCAAAATTTGCCGATACGATGAAGGTTTTGCAAGAGAAATTAAAATCAGCCGATGCTGTGGTTGGTGAAATTGTAATGGACAGTACCATACAAAAGAAAATGGCGCCGTTTTTAATCATGAAGAACAATACCCTTGATAGTTTATTAACACAAGCAGAATTTAAAGAGGTAGAAGATTATTTCAAAACCAAGCAACCCGGTTTTGAATTAAAGGAGCTAAATAACTTTAAACCTGCAATGGTATCACTAATGATTATGCTTTTTGATAATCCGGATATGTTAAAAGATGTAGGAGAAGGAATAGATAATAGTTTCCAGGCCTATGCCAAAAAGAATGCGAAATCTTTATATGGATTAGAGACAGCCGAATATCAGGGTGCACTTTTATTTGATGGTGATTTACAGAAGCAAAAAAAAGCACTCTTAAAATCTGTCAGAGAAATAGATAAAAGCAAACAAAAAATGCAAGAATTAAAAACCTATTATCTTACTCAGAACATAGATAAATTAACCGATCTCTTTAAAATTCAGGATGAAGAAAACAAAGAATTTATAACCGAGCTCTTAAAAAACCGGAATAATCGATGGTTAGATCAATTGCCTGCCCTGATGCAAAACCAGTCGCTGTTTATAGCGGTTGGCGCGGGTCATTTAGTAGGTGCCGAAGGCCTGATAAAAGGGCTGCAGCTTAAGGGTTACATTTTGAAGCCTGTAGCAACCAATTAAATATTTCTGTTAGATTAAAAAAAACAAAAGAAAGGGAGCTACATTTGCGTTTTACTTTAGCACAAATACCAATATTTAAAGTAAAACTAATTTGTAAAGACATAAAAATGAATAAAAAAATTATTGCCTGTGGTGTAATGTTGGTTTCAGCCTTTATGGTTAACCCACTTTCTGCACAGGAACAGCCTGTAGAAAAATCGAACAACTTAAATACTTACCGTGTAACTGCAACTAAAGTGAACGATCTGGTGCATACCAAACTCGATGTATCTTTTGATTATGCAAAACGATATTTATACGGTAAAGAGTGGGTTACTTTAAAACCTCACTTTTACGCTACAGATTCTTTAACCCTCGATGCGCAGGGCATGGATATTAAAACCGTTGCTTTGGTTGGCGCTAAAGGAAATATTCCGCTTAAGTATGTTTACAATGATAATAAGCTGTATATCGCACTCAATAAAAAGTACACCAATACCGAAAAGTACACGGTGTATATTGCTTACACCGCAAAACCCGATGAATTGAAAGTGAAGGGGAGTGCGGCCATAACCGATGCTAAAGGTTTATATTTTATCAACCCGGATGGTACAGATAAAAATAAGCCAACACAGATCTGGACACAGGGCGAAACGGAATCGTCTTCGGCATGGTTCCCTACTATCGATAAGCCTGATCAGAAAACTACTGAAGAGATTTCGATGACGGTAAAATCGAAATACACAACGCTTTCTAACGGGAAATTAGTGAGTCAGAAAGCCAATACAGATGGAACCAGAACCGATACCTGGAAAATGGACCTTCCCCACTCGCCATATTTGTTCATGATGGCTGTGGGTGAATTCAAAATCACAAAAGATACCTATAAAGGTAAGGAAGTAAGTTACTACCTGGAGCCAAAATTTGCGCCTTATGCAAAGCAGATTTTCGGGAAAACACCTGATATGATCCAGTTTTACAGCAATTTGTTAGGGTTAGATTACCCATGGAACAAATATGCGCAGGTGGTGGCCAGAGATTACGTTTCGGGCGCAATGGAAAATACTACGGCTACTTTACATGGCGAGCAAGTACAAAAAACAGATCGTGAATTGTTGGATGAAAATGAGGAAGGAACCATTGCACACGAGCTTTTTCACCAATGGTTTGGCGATTATGTAACCGCAGAGTCGTGGTCTAACTTAACCATGAACGAATCTTTTGCCACTTTTGGCGAAGTTATCTGGCATGGGCATGATGAAGGGCAAGATGCGGAAGATAAATCGCGTTACAGTAAATTGCAGTCTTATTTAGGATCGACAAAAAAAGGTGAAAGCCCTGTTTTGGCACGTTTTTACTATGGCGACAAAGAAGATATGTTCGATAACATCAGCTACGCTAAAGGATCGATTATTTTATATGCCTTAAAAAATCAAATGGGCGATGCCGCTTTCTACAAGTCGCTTAACCGCTACCTCACTACCAATGCCTTTAAAAATGGCGAAACGCACCAACTGCGTTTGGCTATGGAAGAGGTTACTGGAAAAGATTGGAGCCCTTACTTTAATCAGTGGTATTACAATGGTGGTCACCCGGTTTTAAGCATCGATTATGGTTACGAAAACGGCAAAGCAACAATTAAGGTTAAACAAACGCAAGATTCGAGCGTGCAGACCTTTACATTACCAATTAAAATTGATATTTATGCCGGTGGGAAAAAAATCAGAAAGGAAATCCTGATCAATAGCCGTGAGCAGAGTTTTAGTTTCGAGGTGAGTGCTAAACCCGATTTAATCGATTTTGATGTAGATAAAATTTTAGTTGGCGAAACCAACGACAATAAAACTGCTGAAAACTATTATTTCCAATACAAAAATGCCCCGAGTTATGCCAATAGAATTGAAGCCTTGCAATTTATTATGCAGAGCAAAGCCAGAAGTGGCCAGCTGGTATTGCTAGAGGGTTTAAAGGATAAATCGGCAGATTTACGCGCTTTAAGCATCGATGGCATTAACTTAGAAGATGCCCAGATTAAAGCAGCAGCTTTACCGATTTTACTTCAGATTGCTAAAACCGATAAAAATACCGAGGTAAGATCTGTTGCAATTTTGAAATTAGCTGAAACTGGCGATCAGGCTTACAAAACTTTAGTTTTAGCCAGTTTAAAAGATAGATCGTACAAGGTAATTGCTGCTGGTGTTGATGGTTTGGCCAAACTGGCACCACAAGAGAGCATTGCTGCTTTAGCATCGTTAGATGAGGATACGAAAGGACATATTGCACCTTCTATCGCAACGTTATACATCAAGGAGCCGAAAGATGAATATCAGGCCTTTTATGATAATATTATGCTTACAGGTGACAGAAATAAGGTTTTTGCAGTAGTTGGTCAATATTTTCAGTATCTGAGGGCCAACAATAATCCTGCAGTTACCGAAAAAGGTATAATGAACATTAGCGCTGCCATTGAAAGATTAAAATTACAATCTTATTTAAACAAGCAACTTTCAGGAGCCTATACTGCAGCTTCGCAGGCTAAAACACAACAAGCTGCCGCAGTGAGCGGAGAGGCTAAAGCAAAGCTGAGCAAACAGGCCGAATTATTTAAAAAAGGCGCAGCAGATCTGGAAAAGGAATAAAATTTAACACGGTCATATGGCGGTTCGTCATTCTCAACTTAGTTGGGAATCCTAATGCAATGAGCTTTAAGATTCCCACCTGCGTGGGAATGACGATCGTTCTTTTACAATCTATAAAAGGTAGTTGAAGGACAATCTTTTTTGATTTTTAAGTGGCAATGGTCTTCGACTATGCTCCGGCTGACGGAATGATTTGTACCGCTAGCAACCCCAAATAGTAGCAGGAACAGTTGTATATAAACGGGATCCGATAGCTATCGGATGAAATGGCAGCTCACGATTGAAAATCGGGACTATAACGAAAAGTCCGACCAACATTAAACTAAGACACAGACTTTGCTTTCCGAAAAAATAAACATGAAATATAGAATTGAAAACCGATTTACATGGGGAAAGCGCTATTTAGAGGTTTTGGAAATGAACAGTTCTGTGCCTATGGCAGCCAGTAGCCCTGCTATCCCTCCAAGTCCTCACTCATGCTTCGCTCCGGGCTTTTCGTTCTATCAGGTTTATAAACTGAGGGCGGTGCATCTTGGCCTATGCAGCCCCAAATAGCAGCACGAACCTTCGTAACTAAACGGGATTGCAGTGGCAGCTCCAGATTTTTTATTAAAATCGGGACTATAATGGAAAGCCCGACTAACAATAATCAAGCTAAAGGCTTTGCTTTCCAAAAAACAATAATAACTTATCCATAAAAATCACTAGTTGCACTTATCCTTTCTCCTTGTATCAATAATGTAAACAATTTGCCAACCCTTATCTCCTTTTACCAACTGAAAGGAATTAACCCCACAATGACTAAATTTTTCGCCCAGATAAAATTTATAGTCCGTCCAAACGGAGGCCAAAGGACCATCAATTAATATTTTGGTAAAAACAATACGCTCATCGTATTTTTCCTGGTGTGGAGTGCCGATAAATTTAATAAAATCGTTAACCGATTCGGTGCGTATACTCACCTTACCTTCTTTGTTTGCTATGGTTTGCATTATTGCTGCTGGTGCAAAGGCGGTTTTGGTTAAAGTGCTGTCTCCATCTTTCATACCGGTGAAAAGGTTGTTAATGGTTTTTTTGACGGCACTTTCTTCATCGCTTTGTGCAAAGCCATTTGTTGTAAAACAAAGTAAAAACAGGGCAAAAATGACTAATCCTTTCATGACTTCTTGATTACGTATATACCATAAATTTATAGTATTTTTGTCAAAGAAGGGAAAAGGAACCGCGATGTTGCAAAAAATCTATCGATTATCCACACATCTTAATCACAGTCAATACGCTTTATAGTCAGCTATTTACGCTGTTTTGGCCGATTGATGTTAATAATTATTTTGAAAACGGATAATTAAAACTTGTAAACTTATAATGTATTTTTCTGCTAATTGGCACGGTTCTTTAATAGTATAATATATGGAAGAAGAATTCTTTTTTGAATCCAACGAAGATGCACAACGCTCGGTAGAACGTTACGAAGAAATGCTCCGGAACCAGGATCAATATTTCTTCGATGCAGGGGCATTCGAATACATTGTGGATTTCTACATTGAGAAAAATGATCCGGTCAAAGCTTTGCAGGTAGTTGATTTTGCAATCAGTCAACACCCTTATGCAACAGTGTTTTTAATTAAACAAGCGCACCTTTACATTTTAACCAATAACCACGAAAAGGCTTTTATTGCTTTGCAAAAGGCCGAGCTTTTAGAACCATCTGAACCGGATATTTATTTGCTTCGCGGTAATATTTTTCAAAATACCGAACGTTTTGATGAGGCTTTGGAAAATTATGAAAAAGCTTTGGGGCTGGCCGAAAGTACCGATGAGATTTTATTGCAGATGGCTTATGTTTACCAGAGCATGAGCGATTATGAAAGCGCCATTACCTATATTAAGCTCAGTTTAGAGCAGAATATGGAGAACCAGGATGGGTTATATGAGTTGGCTTTCTGTTACGATGTTTTAGATAAACAAGAAGAAAGTATTAAGTTTTATCAGCAATACATCGATACTGATCCGTATTCTTACGCGGCCTGGTACAATTTGGGCAACAGTTTCCACAAGTTGAACCTTTTCGAAAAAGCGATCGACGCTTATGATTACGCGATCCTCATTAAGGAAGATTTTAGTTCAGCATATTTCAATAAGGGCAATGCCCTGGTTCAGCTCGATAAATATGAAGAGGCGATAGATGTTTATAAACAGACTTTCGAATATGAACAGCCTAATGCCGATACTTATTGTGCCATTGGCGAATGTTACGAGAAACTGGAAAAAATGGACGAAGCCCGTTCTTATTATAAAAAATCGGTAAAAATGGATCCTAAAATGGCAGATGCCTGGTTTGGGATTGGGGTTACACTGAATTTTGAAGAGCGTTATTTCGAATCGTTGCATTTTTATAAAAAAGCAATCGATTTAGAAGCCGAGAATCCTGATTTCTGGTTCGCCATGGCCGATGCTTATTATAAATTAGGCCAGATTGATGAATCGATCGAAGCTTATGAAAAAGTATTGGAGTTTAATCCTTTAGATATTGAAGCTTGGTTAGATTTTAGTACGGTGCTTTACGAACAAGGAAAGTTGCTCGAAGCGTCAGAAACGATGGCCGAGGCAATCAAGAATAATCCGGAAGCTGCAGAACTGTACTACCGAATGGTGGCTTATCTTTTTGCCTTAGGAAATCATAGCGATGCGCTGGGCTATTTGGAAACGGCTTTAACAACTGACCCTGATAAACATTATATTTTATTTGAATATTTGCCCCAATTGCAGGATAATAGTGCCATTTTAAACGTTATAAACAGATATATTAGGTAATGACCTTGTGAGAAAAATTTAACAAATAAATCTCAAATTTTTTTTCACTTTTGTACGCATATGAATTATCCATTATTAAACGTTCCCGAACGTCCAGCTAAACCACGCCAAAACGGCTTAACGATGGTTATGGATAAGGGATTAAGCCTTCGCCAGGTTGAAGATTTTATTGAAGTTGCCGGCTTACATACAGATATCGTGAAATTAGGTTGGGCAACATCACATGTAACACCAAACCTTAAAGAAAAATTAGCTTTATATAAAAGTGCAGGCATTCCTACCTATTTCGGTGGAACATTATTTGAAGCCTTTATCATCCGTAATCAGTTTTCAGATTATCAACGTATTTTAGATCAATACGGAATGGAATATGCAGAAGTTTCTGATGGTTCTATCGAGATTGAGCACGATAAAAAATGTGAGTTTATCCGCGAACTTGCCAAACAGGTAACGGTTATTTCTGAGGTCGGCAGTAAAGATGCTGCAAAAATATTTGCCCCATACAAATGGATTAAATTAATGCAGGCAGAAATTGAGGCGGGTTCATGGAAAGTAATTGCCGAAGCACGCGAAGGTGGTAATGTAGGTATTTACCGTGGAAGCGGCGAAGTACGTGAAGGATTGGTTGATGAAATTTTAACTCAGATTCCTGAAGAAACCATTATTTGGGAAGCACCTCAAAAAGAACAGCAAGTTTGGTTTATTAAATTAATTGGTAGCAATGTAAACTTGGGTAATATTGCTCCGGCAGAAGTAATTCCATTAGAAACCATTCGCTTAGGACTACGTGGAGATACTTTTGACTATTTCCTGAACCAAACAAAATAACTCAACTCGCTATTGCGACGCGCATAGTTAAATAAACCTTACAGGTTTCAAAAACCTGTAAGGTTTGCTTTTTATATGAAAATGAAAACATACGGCTTAATCGGATATCCACTTTCTCATTCTTTCTCGAAAAAATATTTCACAGAAAAATTTCAAAATGAGGGCATAACCGATCATCAGTATGAGCTTTTTCCTATTTCCGATATTAAATCACTGCCCGATCTGCTGAGTGAAAACCCTTCACTGTGTGGACTTAATGTAACTATTCCGCATAAAGTTAACGTACTTTGCTATTTAAATGAAGTGGATGAAGCTGCAGAAAAAATTGGTGCTGTAAATTGTATTTCGATCAAAAATTTTGAAGGTAAAAACTATTTAAAAGGCTATAATACCGATGCGTATGGCTTTGAAGAATCCCTAAAACCATTGTTAGGACCGCAACATACAAAAGCGCTTGTTTTTGGCGATGGTGGTGCGGCAAAAGCGGTAAAGTATGTTTTAGAAAAATTAAATATTCAATATCAGGTTGTAGTACGAACGGCTGTTCCCGGCGCTATTTTATATTCAGAAGTTACACCAGAGATTTTAGCCTCACACCAGTTGTTGATCAACACCACGCCCTTGGGCATGTCGCCAAGTGTAGATACTTTCCCAGAAATTGATTACAGTTTGCTTGGGCCGGGTTATTTAGCTTACGATTTAGTGTACAACCCGCTTGAGACTGCATTTTTAGCTAAGGCTGCAGAACGTGGTCCGGCGATTAAAAACGGTTTGGAAATGCTGTACAAACAAGCAGAAAAAGCTTGGGCAATCTGGAATAAATAATTTAACTTATCGTCATTGCGAGGAGGAACGACGAAGCCCGCCTGCAGCAGGCAGGCAATCTTTGATAGAATGTTATGAAATTAAAACAATTGATTCTTCTTTTACCCTTTGTACTGCTTTTGTTCATAACAGCTTGCCAGAACCACGATTATAGTCCAAAGCCAAAAGCTTATTTCAGGATTGTATTTCCTAAAAAAGACTACATAACATTTACCAAGCCTGTTCCTTTTACTTTCAAATATCCTACTTATGCTGTGGTAGAACAAGATCAAAGCCGCGATGCCCAAAAAAACTGGTACAATTTACACTTTAAACAGTTTAATGGCTTTTTGCATTTAACTTATTACGATGTTTCGGGTAAAGGTGAATATGATGAAATGGTAGAAGATGCCCGAAAACTTGCCTTTAAACATACGATAAAAGCAAGCGCAATTGATCAAAAGCTGATTAATTACCCTGATCACAAAGTTTATGGCATTTATTACGCCATTGAAGGGAATACGGCTTCTTCTGTTCAGTTTTTTTTAACCGATAGCGCTAAACATTATTTTAGAGGAGCTTTATATTTTAATGAACGCCCACAATACGATTCTATTGAACCCGTTGTTAAATTTATTAAAAAGGATATCGATACCTTGATTTCTACCTTTAGGTGGAAAAATTAATTTATTATTTGTCAGCCTACTCCTGAAACAGGATTTTTCTAAAACTTATGATTACAATAAAAACCTTCACTTTTAACGCTTACAGCGAAAATACCTATGTGCTTTACGATGAAACCAAAGAATGTATCATTATCGATCCGGGCATGTACGAGGGTTTTGAACAAAATGAATTGGCAGCTTTCATTAAAAATGAACGCTTAAAACCGGTCTTATTGCTCAATACACATTGTCATCTCGATCATGTTTTCGGCAATAAATTTGTGTTCGAAACCTATGGCTTAAAACCACAGTTTCATGAGGGTGAATTACCCATTTTAAATGCGGTTCCTGGTTATGCTCCATCAATGGGTTTTACCCGTTATGATATATCTCCCTTGCCTGATACCTTTTTGCCCGAAACAGGGACTATTTCTTTTGGCAATAGCACACTTACCTTAATTTTTGCGCCTGGGCATTCGCCAGCGCACCTGTGTTTTTACAGCGCGGCCGATCATATTTTAGTAGGTGGTGATGTACTTTTTTATGGAAGTATTGGTCGTACTGACCTGCCAGGAGGTAATCATCAGCAGTTAATCCAAAACATTTCCGATAAACTGTTTGTCTTACCTGATGAAACCAAAGTTTATCCTGGCCATGGACCAGCCACAAGTATTGGTTTTGAAAAACAACATAACCCATTTTTTTAAGGTAAGATGGATGATGTAAAAGGGATGATGGTGGTATTCCATCTTACATTTTAACTATCTTTGCCGCTGTGAATACATCGTTTTATATTGCCAAAAGGTATCTTTTCGCCAAAAAATCTACCAATGCCATTAACCTGATATCGGGCATATCGATGGTAGGTGTAATGGTTGGTAGCGCAGCATTGATTATTATCCTTTCGGTATTTAACGGTTTAGAAACAGTGGTGCTAAATATGTTCGATACCATTACCCCGCAGATTGCCATTACCCCGGCTAAAGGAAAAACCTTTGATCCAAACACAAGCTATTTTAATGCGCTCAGAAAAAATAAAGATGTTGCAGCTTTTACTGAGGTGCTGCAAGAAAATGCCCTACTAAAATATAACAACAAACAAGCTGTTGGAATGGTTAAGGGGGTAAGTTTAGATTATTTGAAAAACACTAAACTTGATAGTACCATAAAAGAGGGGCGTTTTATACTGCACAACAGAAGCGGTGATAATGCGGTAATCGGTTCTGCCTTACAAAGTTATTTAGCCGTAAACACGGTTGATCCCTTTACGGAGTTAGAAATTTATTCGCCAAAGAAAGATATTTCTGCGAATAGCTTAAATCCGGCTGACGATTTTGTGGTGAAGAACATTCGGGTAAGCGGTGTTTTTGAAGTACAACAAGATTTCGACAACGGTATTATTGTACCATTGAGTTTTGCCCGCGAACTTTTGGGCGAAGATAAAAAAGTGTCTGCAATAGAGATCAATCTCCAGCCAGGTATTGATGTAGATGATTTTCAGAAAGAAGTAATTGAAAAAGCAGGTAAAGATTACGAAGTCAGAAATCAGGCTGAGCAAAATAAATCACTCTACCACATTTTAAATACCGAAAAATGGGCCGTATATATTATTCTTACTTTTATCCTGATTATTGCTATATTTAATATCATAGGGTCGTTAACCATGTTAGTAATCGATAAGGTAAAGGATGTAGCCATTCTGAGCAGTTTAGGCGCAGGCAAGAAATTAATCAAACGTATATTTTTATTTGAGGGCATGATGATCACCATGTCTGGCTGTGTGTTGGGCTTAATCATTGGTCTCATATTTTATTATTTTCAGCACACGTATGGTTTTATCAAAATGGGCGATGAAGTAAACAAAACGCTGGTAAGTTCTTATCCAATCGGATTAAAATGGAAAGATTTTGTTTTAGTTTTTGTTACAGTAGGTATCTTCTCATTTTTGGCATCTGCTTTGTCATCCAATTTAAGTGTTAAAAAGATAGATCAAATTAATCAAACCATATAAAATGAAGTTATTTAAACAAGCAATTGTATTTGTTGTGCTCCTTGGCGTAGCTGTTACAGCTTGTAATAGGAACGATAAAGCCGAGGGAGAAAAGAGTAATCTGAAAACGGTTAAAGGTTTGTATAGTTTTGGCCCTGAAATGAAGTCTTTTACCTTATGTGAAGATGGGCGCGAGTATTGGGTTACAGACAGTGTAAAAAACTTAGAACTCTCTTATAGCAACCTAGGCTTCGAAAAGCCTTATGAGCCAGTATATGTAGAATTAGAAGGTTATTTTGCGAAATCTGATACCGCAACAGTTTCCCCTGATTTCGATTCTACCTTAGTGGTCATGAAAGTACTTAAAATAAGCAAAGAAATTCCTGACGGACCTTGTTCGCAGTAACCGTTCAAGAACATATTTAGCAAACGCCTTGGTTCGTGTCTCCACGAACTAAACCAATGGTATAGATAAATAGCTTATACGATTGTTAGATTGAAAGCCTAGCGTTTTAAATAGTTTTTTCTTGAAGCGCAATTGCAGTACTAGTCGATTACAGCAGTCCGGCTCATTTCGTTTCAAGTCCTCTCCCGATGAAAAATCGGGATGCGTGCTTTTCACGTCAATCAGGGCTAGTTTATAACGTGCTTTACTACTATTGAAAGTAAAACAGCATCATCCAAAAAGTTTCTTTTCTCCGGTTATAACCACAAATAGTAGCACTGTCCAAGCCACCTAAACCTGATCGGAGTGGTTCTGATCCTTTACCGATAAATCGGCACTAAATTAGCATCGGAAGTAAAGGAGAGCAGGACTAACCTCACCTAAAGTTACTGCACTTGCTTTCCAAAAAAATAGCATTATTATATTCCGGGTTCTGTTAAAACAAAAAAGCTTTCCCGTTTCCAGAAAAGCTTAAACGCCTTGGTTTGTGTCTCCACGAACTAAACCAATGGTATAGATAAATAGCTTATACGATTGTTAGATTGAAAGCCTAGCGTTTTAAAATATTTTTTTCTTGAAGCGCAATTGCAGTACTAGTCGATTACAGCTGTCCTGTTTTCGTTTTAAGTCCTCTCCCGATGAAAAATCGGGATGCGGGCTTTCACTTCAATCAGGGCTAATTTAGAAATGCCTTTGCTACTATTCAAGGTAAACTGCATCATCCAAAAAGTTTCTTTTCTCGGTTATAACCACAAATAGTAGCACTCCAAGCCACCTAAACCTGATCGGAGTGGTTCTGATCCTTTACCGATAAATCGGCACTAAATTAGCATCGGAAGTAACGGAGAGCAGGACTATCATTCCCTAATGTTGCTGTATCTGCTTTCCCCAAAAAAATAGCATTACTATATTCCGGATTTGGTTAAAACAAAAAAGCTTTCCCGTTTCCAGAAAAGCTTTTGAAATTATAATAAAAAGATATCTCCTACCAGTATATGCTGTAAAGGGCTACCAATAAACCGATAATAATTAACGAACCAACAGCAAAGCCTGTTGTGGTTTTGAACATTTTTGAATCGATTTCCAGACCTTTTGGATTAACACCATTTTTGTTTTCGAACAAGCTGATAATTACCATACCGATAATACAGAATACGAATACAATACCCATTCTATCTAAGAAAGGGATTTCGTAAATACCCACTGCATTTTTAACCGAGAAGCCCACTCCCGACATCCAGGAAAGATCGGTCCATGTTGGAAGAACCTTTAATAATAACGATAATCCGAAACCACCAATTGTTGCGAAAAGTGCTGCATTTGAGGTTGCTCTTTTCCAGAAGAAACCAAGAATGAACATGGCAAAAATACCTGGAGATACAAAACCTGTATATTCTTGGATATATTGGAAACCACCTTTTTTATCGATACCTAAGTATGGTGCAATGATAACACCCAATACCATGGCAACAACTACGGCAATTTTACCTGTAAAAACGAGGTTCTTTTCAGAAGCATCGGTTTTTAATACTTTTTTATAAATATCTAACGTAAAAATGGTTGCAATACTGTTTGCTTTACCGGCTAATGAGGCTACAACTGCTGCGGTTAGCGCTGCAAATGATAAACCTTTTAATCCGGCGGGTAATAAGTTTAACAATACCGGGTAGGCACGGTCTGGATTAACAGATCCATCCTGCAACATCTCCGATTGGAAAGCACCATCTTTATATAATACGTAAGCAGCAATACCTGGCAATACCACAATAATTGGCATTAATAACTTTAAGAATGCAGCAAACAAAATACCGCCACGGGCAGTTTTTAAATCTGCGCCTAAAGCGCGTTGGGTGATGTATTGGTTACAGCCCCAATAGTTAAGGTTTACAATCCACATACCACCTACTAATACGCTTAATCCTGGTAAATCAATGTAATTCTCATTCTCCGGTTTTAAAATCATATGGAAGTGTTCTGATGCTTTGGAAGTCATCAGGCTATAACCTTCTAAGATACCTGAGGTTCCGTAATGGGTAGAAACCAGGTTTAATGCCAGGTATGTTGTGGCCAAACCACCCAGAATTAAGAAAAATACCTGAATAACATCGGTATAACCAATTACTTTCATTCCACCTAGTGTAATTACAATGGCAAAAGCTGCAATGGCATACATACAGAAAGTTAAATCGAATCCAGAGATACTGCTAACAGCTAAAGCACCTAAATAAAGGATTGAAGTTAAGTTTACCACTACGTACAATAACAACCAGAATACAGCCATAATCATGGCCACTGTTCCATTGTAGCGTTGGTGCAAGAACTGAGGCATTGTAGCAATTTTGTTCTTCAGGTAAACCGGAATAAAAAAAACAGCAACAATAACCAGCGTAAGGGCAGCCATCCACTCGTAAGTTGCAATTGCCAGTCCCATCTTAAAGCCCGATCCGCTCATGCCGATAAACTGCTCTGCAGAAATATTAGATGCAATTAAAGATGCACCAATTGCCCACCAGGTAAGTGAACCTTCAGCTAAGAAATAATCTTTTGAGCCTGTGGATGCGGATTTTTTCTTATTGTAGATGTACAGACCGTAAGCAGCCACAATAACGAAGTAGATTGCAAATACAATGTAATCCTTCGTGTCCAATAAGTTGTTTTTCATTAATATAATAGCGGTTATTTGGTTTAGAAATCTAAATGTAGTAAAATCATAAATTAATCTTCGCTTTTTTTTGAATTAAAAAGTGTTAAAGTGACGTTTATTAATTTGGCCTCCCTTCAAATTGAAGGTTGTTGAGCTAAGACTAACTAAGTTTATCGTCATTTCGACTGCAAAGCAGCGGAGAAATCTTTTAAACTTGTAGAAAATTAAGCGCCGTATCATCAATGGTCTGTATCTCCACAGACCATTTTAATTAAATCAAATGCTAGTAGCCTGTGAGGACACAGGCCAGGGAGAATTACATTTTATAAAAATAGATTTAAATATACCTATTGATCAAATTTTCTAAATATTCTTGCTTCCCACTGCGTACCTCTGGTTCGCCGTTTTCTGCTGCATAGTTTCTTAAATCTTCTAAACTTAGTTTACCTTGTTCAAATTCGGCGCCCTTTCCGTTATCAAATGAAGCGTAACGGTCTGTCCTCACTTTTTTGTAATCAGATTTTTGAAGAATGGCATCTGCAGTAATTAATGCCCTTGCGAAGATGTCCATGCCGCCTACATGCGCATAGAATAAGTCTTTCGGGTCAGTAGAGTTACGGCGGATTTTCGCATCGAAGTTTACACCTCCACCTTGCAAACCACCACCTTCTAAAATGATTAACATGATTTCTGTTAGTTCATTAATATCGTTCGGGAACTGATCGGTATCCCAGCCATTTTGGTAATCGCCACGGTTTGCATCAATAGAACCTAATAAGCCATTATCTACAGCAACCTGTAACTCGTGCTGGAAAGTATGTCCAGCTAAGGTCGCATGGTTAACTTCTAAATTTAATTTGAAATCGGCCAACAGATCGTATTGTTGTAAAAATCCTTTTACTGTAGCGGCATCGTAATCATATTGGTGTTTAGAGGGTTCGCATGGCTTCGGTTCAATGAAGAATGTTCCCTTGAAACCCTGTTTACGTGCATAATCTTTAGCGGTATGTAAGAATTTTGCCAGGTGCTCCTGCTCGCGTTTCATATTGGTGTTCAATAAGCTCATGTAGCCTTCTCTTCCTCCCCAGAAAACATAATTTTCGCCACCAAGGGCAATGGTTGCATCCAAAGCTGCTTTAACCTGCGCAGCTCCGTGTGCCAACACATGGAAATCGGGATTGGTAGATGCACCATTCATGTAGCGCTTATGGCTGAATAAATTGGCTGTTCCCCATAACAGTTTTACGCCGCTATCTGCTTGTTTTTGCTTGGCATATTCAACTAGGGCCTGTAACCTGCGTTCGTTTTCGGCAATATCGTCGCCATAATCTACCACATCCACATCATGGAAACAATAATATGGGATCTGCATTTTGGTGATAAATTCAAAGGCTGCGTCCATTTTATCTTTTGCCCTTTCTACTGCATCTTTCTTTTCATCCCAAGGGAAAATGTGTGTTGCGCCTCCAAAGGGATCGGCACCATTGCCATTGAACGAATGCCAATAGGCACAGGCAAATTTAAAGTGTTCGTTCATGGTTTTGCCCGCTACAACTTTGTTGGCGTCATACCATCTAAATGCTAATGGATTATCGCTTTCCAGGCCTTCAAACTTGATTTGCTCAATGCCTTTGAAAAATTCCTTTGCTCCTGTTACTACTTTTGTCATGATAATTATTTTGTGGTTCTTATTTTATAATGATTTGATTAATATTTTTTTCCAATCCTGATAAATTGGTTCATATACTGCCGAATGTTGCGGTATTAAAGTTTTAATTACTTGGTGGTTGCTAAAAGCTTCTTCTGCACTTTTAAAAATCCCAGCACCTATCCCGGCACCTAAGGCCGCGCCAACACTGCCGTCGTTTTCATAAAGTTCTACCGGAATGCCCGTAACGTCAACAAAAGTTTGCGCGAATACATCGCTTAAAAATAGGTTGGCCCTTCCAGCACGGATTACTTTAGGTTTCATGCCGTTTTCTCTCATAATATCTAGTCCATAGCGGAAAGAAAAGGCAATTCCTTCTTGTACTGCCCTAAAAATAGCTGATTGATCGTGGAGATTTAAGTCGATACCCAACAATTGGGCTCCGGTATATTTGTTGTTTAACATCCGCTCGGCACCGTTTCCGAAGGGAAGCACTTTTAAGCCATTACTACCTATTGGTGCTTTTGATGCCAGGTTGTTGAGTTCTGCGTAAGTAGCTTTAGGTGCGAAATTATGTTTTGCCCAACGGTACATGCTACCGGTGCCATTGATGCAAAGTAAAACGCCGGTATGTTTTTTCTCTTCTGAGTAGGTAACATGCGCAAAGGTGTTTACTCTCGATTGTTTATCGTAAGTAAGGCCATCACTCACCCCATAAATCACCCCTGATGTTCCGGCTGTTGCGGCAACCTCTCCAGGTTTTAATACATTTAAAGAAAGCGCATTGTTGGGCTGATCGCCAGATTTATAGGCAACAGGAATGCCGCTTGGTAGACCTAAAGAATAGGCAATATCAGCTTTTAAATATCCATGTTCCGAAAATAAAGGTTTCATGGTTGGGATAAGGTTGCCCGAAATGCCATAATAATCCATTACATCTTTAGAGATTTCATGATTTTCAAAATCCCAAAAAATGCCTTCAGATAGTGCCGAAATACTTGTTGTAATTGCTCCAGTTAATTTCATGGCGATGAAATCGCCTGGCAGCATCATTTTATCGATGTGGCTATACACGTCTGGCTCGTTTGCTTTTACCCAAGCCAGTTTTGATGCAGTAAAGTTGCCGGGAGAGTTTAATAAATGTTTTAACGATTTTTCTTTTCCAATTGCATCAAAAGCACTATTGCCTAGCTCGACTGCTCTGCTATCGCACCAAATAATACTATCGCGCAGTATCTGTTGGTTTTTATCTACAACAACCAATCCGTGCATTTGGTAGGCAATACCAATCGCTTTAATTTCTTTGGGATCAAATAAGCCTGTTGAATTTAATTTGAGGATTGCCTGCTGAACATTTTGCCACCAATCATTAGGCGATTGTTCTGCCCAGCCCGATTGCAAAGATTTGATAACTGTTTCCTCTTCCGGATATTGTGCTGTAGCAATGTTTTTCTGTGTAGCCACGTCAACAACTGCAACTTTTATAGACGAGGTTCCTAAATCAATCCCTAATAAATACATGGTTTTAAGCTATTTTAATATTCGGTTATGCAAACGGTTGCATAAAGATAGTTGGAAAAATATAAAACGCAAATTTTTTATAAAATCTGTTTAATTTAATGCAACCGTTTGAATTGAATTCTCACTCTAATTTAACTACAATCGAATTATTTAATAATTTATATTTTTGCCAGCTATATATTAAAATAAACTATGGAAGAGATTACCTGGAATGATTTCGAAAAGGTAGAATTGAGGGTGGGTACCATTTTAGAGGCTATCGAATTTCCTGAAGCCAGAAAACCAGCCTATAAAGTAAAGGTAGATTTTGGTGAGTTCGGTATTAAAATGAGCAGTGCACAGATTACCAAACATTATACATTAGAAGAATTACCCGGAAAACAGATTGTTGGGGTGATCAATTTTCCGAAAAAGCAGATCGGCAAGTTCATGTCCGAATTTTTAGTTACCGGCTTTGCCGATGAAAATGGTGATATCGTATTAGCAGCAGTTCAAAGCAAAGTGCCTAATGGCAGTAAACTCGTGTAGACCTCCGAAGTTTTGCCTGCCCCTTGCCTTTGGAAAATCGGAAGTCTACGCGTTATTTGTTCACCATTAGCACAGACTTTGTTCAATAGCCCTGATTGAAGTGGATGCCGATTTTTCATCGGCAGGAATGAAAAGCAGGACTGCAGCAGCCGATTAGCACTAACATTGCGCTTCAAACAAAAAGAAAGAACATTCCACGATCGGCTTTAGAGAAATCCGAAGTGTTACCAGCCCATTGCCCTTGGAAACTTCGGATGTCTTACGCTATATTTGCTCCATGAGTTTTTACAATTTCGAAAATACCGATCCTGAAGAAGAAGATATCCATTATATGAAATTGGCTTTGGAAGAAGCAAAAAAAGCTTTGGCAGATGATGAAATTCCAATCGGTGCTATAGTGGTTAGCAAGAATAGGATTATTGGTCGTGGCTACAATTTAACTGAGCGTTTTAATGATGTTACCGCACATGCAGAAATGCAGGCTTTTACCTCTGCGGCGCAAACTATTGGCGGAAAATATTTAAGGGATTGTACCTTATATGTAACCATCGAACCTTGTGTAATGTGTGCTGGTGCAAGTTATTGGACACAAATTGGTCGCATTGTTTATGGAGCCCGCGAAGAAAAAAGAGGATTTATTTCCAAAAATGCGAATCTGCTCCATCCTAAAACGGTATTAAAAGGAGGCATAATGGCAGAGGAATGTGCGGCGCTGATGAAAAATTTCTTTGCGAAGAAGAGGTAAGGCGCATTGACCATCAACCAATTTTTTCACAAAGTTATCCCACCTATCGCACTGAACCTTACAGCTTTTAAACCAGTTTAACTTTACAACAATGCGTAGAAAACGATTTGATGATAATAACATGAACAAATCTTAACGTTCTAATGTTATATTTGCTACAGAAACATTTTTAAATCTTTAAACATAAAACATTATGGCTTTTGAATTACCTGCGTTACACTACGCAACCGATGCATTAGAACCGCATATTGATAAAACTACCATGGAAATCCACCATGATAAACACCATCAGGCTTACGTTACCAACTTAAATAAAGCATTAGAAGGTAAGCCAGAGGCGACTTCGAGCATCGAAGAAATTGTAAAACACATTTCAAAATTCCCTGCTGCTGTTAGAAACAATGGTGGTGGCCATTATAATCACTCTTTATTCTGGAACATTTTAGGCCCAAATAAAGGTGGTGAGCCAACTGGCGATTTAGCTAAAGCAATTAACGAAACTTTTGGTTCGTTTGCTGACCTTAAAACTAAACTACAAGAAGCTGGTGCTACACGTTTTGGTTCTGGTTGGGCTTGGTTATCAGTAGGTGCTGATAAAAAACTTCAGGTTTCTTCTACGCCAAACCAAGATAACCCTTTAATGGATGTTGCTGAAGTTAAAGGAACACCAATTTTAGGTATCGACGTTTGGGAGCATGCATATTACTTAAAATACCAGAACAAACGCCCTGATTATTTAGCGGCAATTTGGAATGTAGTGAATTGGGATGCAGTTGCTGAACTTTACAAAAAAGCTTTGTAAGCTAAACATCCAATAAAATTTTAGAAAGTCTCGGTGTAAATCGGGACTTTCTTGTTTTAAGATAATTAAGTAACTTCGCAGACCTAAAATGTTCAAAATGAAAAGGCTTGTAATTTTATTTTTAGTTATTGTTGGTGTAAATGGATTGGTGCGTGCACAGCAAAATAAAGTACCCACCCCTTCAGAAATTGCGCAAAAGAATGTAGAAGATCTGGACAAGCGATTAAAACTGAATGGCACGCAAAAAAGCGTAATCTATAGTTTTACTTTTAGCCAGGCTAAAGAACAGGCAGATTTAATTAAAAGGCAACAAGCTGGCAACTCCCGTGAGGAAGATGTAGACAAATTCTATAAACTGCAGAACGAAACCTCAAAAAATATCCGGAATGTTTTAAGACCAGAGCAACAAACCGAATATGATAAAATCATTGAAGAACGCTTAAGTGGTAAAGGCTTAAAAGCAAAAAACAAGAAGAAGAAAAAAGGCGAGGAAGAAGAAGTTGAGAGCGATATTAAAGGATTGCTATCTGCACCCCCTGTACAAAAACAAAATCAGTAATATTTTATTAAGCGAGCTAGCGGTTTTGTAATCGATTAAATCAATAACAAATGCCAGAGATAATCGTGGGCACTATTGTACTCGGACTACTATTGTCGCCACAGTTACTTGCAGGTTTTTTGGCAAAGCGAACAGGCCGGAATTTTTGGTTCTGGTTTTTAATTTCCTTTTTAATCCCCATTATTTCATTAATTATTTTGATCTTTTTAGAAGATAAAAATCCTGCCGTATCAGGCTATAAGCTGGCTGATCATGTAGATAAAAACAAGGGATTAGTTTCCGAGGCTGTGAAATAATAAATTTTATAGAAAAGTCGTCATCTCGACTGAAGCGCAGCGCAATGGAGAGATCTAATCAAAAGTGCTCTCGAGATAGATTTCTCGACTACGTTGCACTCCGCTCGAAATGACGATCGAGAAGCAAGCTGCAAATTATATCCCAACAATATCTTTTTTCTTTTTTTGCTTCATTGCTTTTGGGATAATTTCTAAAATCTCATCTTTTAAAGCATTAAGCATCCGTTTTTTAATAAAGTTTTTGTGTGTTACCAGGCTGATCTCGCGCACCGGCTCTGGAGATTTAAAGTGACGGATTTTGCTGGTTTGTTTTGCGTTTAATTCGGCTATGGCCAATTCAGGCAATAATGTCGCTCCACCATTTAAATCGACCATCCTAACCAAGGTTTCTACACTGCCTGTATTGTACTCTAAGCCTTGTAACCTGTTATTTTTTGTTGATCTGCAAATATTCAAAACCTGGTTTCGCATACAGTGGCCTTCGTTTAAAAGCCAAATGTTTTCGTCGTTTAGATCTTCAGCATCAACCGCCTTCTTTTTGTAAAGTTTGCTGTTTTTGCTGATGTAACTTACAAAGTTTTCGTAATATAATGGGGTTTCTGTAATGTTCGGGTCGGTAAGTGGTGTGGCTAGAATACCGCAATCCAGTACACCTGTTTTTAGGTGGTGAATAATATCTTCGGTGGTATATTCCCAGATTAAAAGCTTTAATTCAGGATATCTATCCAGCATGGCAGAGATTACTTCGGGGAGCAGGTATGGTGCAACAGTTGGGATTACGCCTATTCTTAGCTCGCCTAGAACATCCTGCTGCTGACTGCTGATCAGTTCTTTTATTTTTCCGCTTTCCTGTAAAATAATTCTGGCCTGGGCAATAATCTGGGTGCCAATTTCAGTCGGGCTTACAGGTTGTTTGCTCCTGTCGAAAATTTTAACGCTAATTAGTTCCTCGAGTTTTTGCACTTGCATACTTAAGGTAGGTTGCGTTACAAAACATTTATCTGCGGCAGTAACAAAACTTCTGTAAGTATCTACAGCAACGATATATTCTAGCTGGACTAAAGTCATATAGGTAAAATTGATTTATATTTTCAAATATATAAATTCTAACTATATAAAATTATTGAATGAGAAAATTAATGAGTGATTGAATGAAAGTTTACTAAAGCATTCTGTCATTCAATCCTTCTCTCATTCAATCATCTAGTATCTGCTTTCGAAATCCTGATAAGCCAATGCAATACCTTCGCGAAGTTCTATGTGATGTTTCCATCCCATATTATGGAGTTTGCTTACATCCATCAATTTACGTGGTGTTCCATCGGGTTTGCTGGCATCGAATACCAATTTGCCTTCAAATCCCAATACGTCTTTAATTAATAAGGCTAAATCTTTAATGGTTAAATCGTGTCCGGTACCCACGTTGATCAAATGTGGCTCGTTGTAGTTTTGCATCAAGAAATAACAGGCATCGGCTAAATCATCTGCAAACAAAAATTCGCGCATGGGTGATCCTGATCCCCAAACCACAATCTCTTTTTCGTTATTCGCTTTTGCTTCGTGCACTTTACGGATCAAAGCAGGCAAAACATGTGAGTTTTGAGGATGGTAATTATCGTTAAAACCATACAAATTGGTAGGCATTACTGAAATAAAATTACAACCATACTGATCGCGGTAAGCATCGCACATTTTGATCCCCGCAATTTTTGCAATGGCATAAGGCTCGTTGGTGTGCTCTAAAGTTCCGGTTAAAAGGTAATCTTCTTTCAAAGGCTGTGGAGCCATTTTAGGGTAAATGCAACTCGAGCCCAAAAACATCAGTTTCTTAACGCCATTTGCATAAGCATTGTGGATCACATTATTTTGTATGGCTAAATTCTCGTAAAGGAAATCGGCCCGGTAAGTATTATTGGCCACAATGCCTCCTACTTTTGCCGCAGCAAGAAATACATAATCTGGTTTTTCTTCAGCAAAGAAATCTGTAACGGCCTGTTGGTTGCGTAAATCTAATTCGCTCGAAGTTTTAGTTATAATATGCTCGTAACCCTCTTTTTGCAGTTTGCGGTAAATGGCCGAACCCACCATGCCACGATGGCCTGCAACATATATTTTAGCGTTTTTTTCCACGGTATTTTTTATAGGTTACAAAAATACGATTCCTTAATAAGAAAGGCATTAATCTTTCTGGCAAAAGAAACTTCGATTATTGATTTAATTGTATTTTTGCAGAAAAAAACTTTTGGGTAAAGATAAACTTAGGCGTTTTGCAGAGATCGAAACATTTGCAAACGTATATCAATTAGAAGAAGGAAAAGTCTTAAAGGGAAACTGGGCTTCAGCACATTTTAAAAATGCAAACCCTATCGTGCTCGAGCTGGCATGTGGAAAAGGCGAATATTCGGTAAATTTAGCCCGGTTGTTCCCTGAAAAGAATTTTATCGGGATTGATTATAAAGGTAACCGCATTTGGCGTGGTGCCAAAACAGCAATCGAAGATGGGATTAACAACGTTGCTTTTTTAAGAATCCAGATTGAAAACTTACTGGATTATTTTAATGAAGGAGAAATTGATGAAATCTGGATCACTTTCCCTGATCCGCAGCCACAGGATAGCCGTGAGAAAAAACGGTTGACTTTTCCAGCATTCCTGAACCGTTATAAACTTGTTTTAAAACCAGGTGGTAACGTTAATCTGAAAACCGACAATGATCAATTGTATGCTTATACTTGCGAAAAGGTGGCAGAATTAGGATTACCTGTACATAAAAATACAGATCATTTGTATACTTCTGATCTGGTTGATGAGGTATTGTCGATCAAAACCTATTACGAGAAAAAATACTTGCTACACGATAAAAATATTAATTATATTCAATTTTCTTTTGAATAATGGATACCAACTTTTACGAACAGGTTTATGAGATTGCCCGGTTAATCCCGAAAGGAAGGGTTACCTCTTATGGAGCTATCGCGAAAACTTTAGGTGCAGCAAAATCATCAAGAATGGTGGGGCATGCCATGCTTTATGCCGGAACGGCTCACCCGAATGTTCCAGCACACCGCGTGGTAAACAGTAGCGGTTTACTTACCGGAAAGTTTCATTTCAAGCCACCAGAATTAATGGAAGAGTTATTAAAGAAAGAAGGGGTTGAAGTAAAGAACGATAAGGTTGTTAACTTTAAAAAGGTATTCTGGAATCCTTTGGAAGAAATAAACCTTGATTAATTTTATAGTTTTAAGAATTAACATCATTCTCTCATTCAAAAATCATTCACTCAATAAATAAACATGGGAAAGTTAGTAGAAGAATTTAATGGCTATCGTGAAAAAATGAACGATAGGATTATGGAAACGGCGAATACAAACATCAAACGGTTTTTCGCGCTTGATACCACTTCTTATGCAGATGGAGCCTTAGATGTTAAAACGAAAGAAATGCTGGGCCTGGTAGCCTCGATGGTTTTACGCTGTGATGATTGCATTAAATACCACTTAGGCAAATGTTTTGATGCAGGCGTAAACAGCGACGAAATGAACGAAATTTTCATGATCGCTAACCTTGTAGGTGGTAGCATTGTAATTCCGCATTATAGGAGAGCTGTGGAGTATTGGGATGAGTTAAGTTTGGAGGCGGGAGTTTAGAGTTGGGAGCTTCCTTGCATGTCCCAGACCGGAGCTGTGAGTTTTCAGCGTGGGAATTCTAAAAATTGACTAAATAATGCAATTGAATGTTCTTATATTTAGTTATGGGAACAATTAAGGATTTATTGGCTTATCAGAAAGGATTTAAACTTTCAATGGAAATATTCCATATCTCTAAAAGGTTTCCATCAGAAGAAAAATATAGTTTAACAGATCAGATCAGAAGATGCTCAAGAAGTGTTTGCGCGAACTTGGCAGAGGCTTATAGAAAAAGGAAATATCCAAACCATTTTGTTAGTAAGCTTTCTGATGCTGATACTGAAAACGGTGAAACTCAAACTTGGCTAGAATTCGCTCTGGCCTGTAGTTACATTTCTGAGGATGAATTTAATATGTTAAATGATCAAGCAGAGGAAGTTGCAAAGTTATTGGTATACATGATGAATAAGCCAGAAAAGTTCTTAATCAAACTGTCTTAATGCGTTGCTTTGGATGATTCCAAGCTCCAATCTTAGCCCTATGCCAACTCAAAACTCCCAACACCAAGCTCCAAACTCAACAATACGCTGCACCTGGGCAGGTTCCGATCCGCTCTACATCAAATACCACGATGAAGAATGGGGAAAACCCGTTTATGATGATAAAATTTTATTCGAGTTTTTAATACTGGAAGGAGCACAGGCAGGTTTAAGCTGGATCACTATCCTTAGAAGACGAGAAAATTACCGTAAAGCATTTGCCAATTTCGATGTTAATAAGGTTGCTGCTTTTAACGAAAAAGATGTAGAACGTTTAATGAACGATGAGGGCATTATCCGTAACCGTTTGAAAGTGAACGGTGCCATCACCAATGCCAAACTGTTCATCGAAATCCAGAAAGAATTTGGCAGTTTCTCTAAATACATGTGGAGCTTTGTTCCAGGTGGTAAACCTATTTTAAACCACATCGAAAAAATGGGTGATGTTCCACCAAGAACTGAACGCTCTGACCAGATTAGCAAAGACCTGAAAAAACGTGGCTTTAAATTTTTCGGCACCACGATCTGTTACGCACATATGCAGGCAACCGGAATGGTTAACGATCATTTATTAACCTGCTGTGCAAGATAATGTTTGCTTCAGCTACACTCCATACAGACAGATTTTTATTGAGACAATTTCATCATAATGATCTGGCATCCATATTTAATGGGTTGTCGCATCCAGATGTAATACGCTATTATGGAGTAAGTTATTCTAACCTGGAGGAAACCCTCAACCAACTAACCTGGTTTAATGACCTCCAAAAAAATGAAACAGATATATGGTGGGCAATCTGCGATAAAGGGAACTATAAATTCTATGGAGCCATAGGGTTTAATGATTTAAGTAAAATCGATAAAAAGGCAGAAATTGGTTTTTGGTTATTGCCCGAATATTGGGGAAAAGGCATTGTTAAAGAAGTGGCAGATCCTGTTTGTAGTTATGCCTTTGAGAAATTAGACCTAATAAAAATTGAGGCTATGGTTGAAACAGAAAATGAAAATAGCAAAAAGGTGCTGAAAAAAATTGGGTTTGATTATCAGAAAACGATGAAGAATTACGAAATTAAATATGATAGGTTTATCAGTTTGGAGATTTATGCCAAGCTAAAAACGAATGTGAATGATATGATTTAAACGATCTTACAACCCTAAAATCTATTATTAATCCTAGCTTTATTTCTTTGTCGCGTTATACTCCTTAACCCATTCAATTACATCTCTGCTATTAAAATCGGTGCCTGCCTCAACTTTAGCTTTTAGGGCAGGTTGGTCGCCCATTTTTTGTAATAAAATATTTTTAACTTCAGCTTTTTTGGTGTCTTCGGTTATCGCTTTCATCGGCACTTCCTGTAAAGGACCAGCGCCTGGTTTTTCGATAAAGTAGCGAACCGCAGGGGCTCCTGCTAGTCGTTCGGGTGCCGAATTACGTCCTCCGCCAATACTGATTCCGCCGCCCATTCCCATACCACCATAACCACCGGTTCCGGTGCCAATACCAATTGATGGTCTGAACTTTACTTTTTTCTCCTTTACTTCAGGAACTAAGGTACCTCCTCCAAAAGAATAAAGATTAACCGTTCCCATTTCGATTACCTTAACAAAACGATATTCGAAATTACGGCCGTTCGCAAAACCCTTACTCACAAAACTATTTCCGTTCCAGAAGAAATTTTTAACATCCTTTGCAGGTAAAATCACATCGGCTTCATCGTTAGCACTGATAAAAACCGAAAAATAATCGGTACCCTTTATCGTTCCGCGGATTACGTCATCGTTGTTTTTAACAATAAAATCTTGGGCATAGATTGAATACATAGATGTAAAAATCAGTATAATTAGGGCTATGGCTTTTTTCATATCAATTGATTTTTTAAAATAACGAAATTTTGGTGGTTTTGAGATACAGTTCATAAAATTTAATGTTATAGTTCTATAGATTATTAACTTTGGTTACTTTTATCATCCGGTAAATCTATTTGTCGGTGTAATCATTAAATCGGTGTAATCACATGAATAAAAAACTCTTTCTCCTAGATGGTATGGCGCTGATGTACAGGGCACATTTTGCACTAAGTAAAAACCCTCGTTTTACTTCAACGGGCATCAATACATCGGCAGTAATGGGCTTCACTAATACTTTGTTAGATGTTTTGAAGAAAGAAAAACCAACACACATTGCTGTTGTTTTCGATACTGAGGCACCAACAGAAAGGCATACTTCTTTCGAAGCCTATAAAGCACATCGCCAGGCCATGCCCGAAGATCTGGCTGCAGCAATGCCTTACGTCATAAAATTAATTACTGGTTTTAATATTCCTGTAATCACTTCTGATGGTTATGAGGCCGATGATATTATTGGTACACTGGCCAAAAAAGCAGAACAAAAAGGGTATCAGGTGTATTGTATGACCCCTGATAAGGATTTTGCCCAATTGGTTTCTGAAAATATTTTCATTTACAAACCTGCCCGTATGGGTAACGATATGGAAATATTGGGCGTAAAAGAAATATTAGCGAAATGGGAAATCGAAAATGTACTTCAAGTAATTGATATTTTAGGCCTATGGGGCGATGCTGTAGATAATATTCCAGGCATTCCCGGCATAGGCGAGAAAACGGCTAAACTTTTAATTAAGCAATATGGCTCTATGGAGAATATTATTGCAAACTCTCACGAGTTAAAAGGAAAACAACGCGAAAACGTAGAAAATTTTGCAGAACAAGGTTTAATATCTAAAAAACTGGCTACCATTTTATTGGATGTTCCGGTTGAATTAGACGAAGCTAGTTTAGAACTCTGCGATCCGAGCCGCGATTTATTAGAACCATTATTTACCGAATTAGAATTCAGGACTTTAGGCCGCAGGGTGTTTGGTGATGAATTTTCGGTCACCACCGCACGTTTCCAAGAAGGCACCCAAACCGATTTATTCGGTAACCAAGCCGGCGAAGCCATTCAATATACAAATACGCTTGAAGAAGAGCCGGCAGAAAAACTTCCGGCTAAAACCATAGAAAATACCGAACACGATTATCAACTAGTTGATACGGCTGAGCAACGTGCTGATTTGATCAAATTATTACTTGCCGAAAAACGGATCTCATTTGATACCGAAACCACGGGCACTGATGCAAACATGGCCGATTTAGTTGGTTTATCGTTCTCCATAAAACCTGGAACAGGTTATTATATCCCGGTTTCGGCGGTAAGGGAAGAGGCTCAGGTTATTGTTGACGAATTTAGGGTGGTATTGGAAAATGAAGATATTGAGAAAATTGGTCAGAATACCAAATACGATATTTTAGTGCTGAAATGGTATGGTGTTCAGGTGAAGGGTAAACTTTTTGATACCATGCTTGCCCACTATTTAATCGATCCGGATACCCGCCATGGTATGGATGTATTATCTGAGAACTACCTAGGTTATTCGCCGATCTCTATTACCAAACTAATTGGTGCAAAAGGTAAAAATCAGGGCACCATGCGTGATGTCCCTGTAATTGATGTGGTAGACTATGCAGCAGAAGATGCCGATGTAACTTTGCAGTTAGCGCATATCTTTGAACCAAAATTAAAAGAGTTAAATGCAGCCAAACTCGCCGAAGAAATTGAAAACCCTTTGGTTTATGTATTGGCCGATATAGAAAAAGAAGGCGTTCGCATTGATATCGAAACCTTACAGGCTTATTCTAAAGAGCTTGAAATCGAAATCATCAAGTTCGAACAAAATGTTTACGACAAAGCAGGAGTTAAATTTAACCTGGCCTCACCAAAACAATTGGGAGAGGTTTTATTTGATAAACTTCAGTTAGATCCGAAAGCCAAAAAGACTAAAACAGGCCAGTACCAAACTGGAGAAGACGTTTTAATGGCCTTAGCCAGCAAAAGTGATATTGTACAGGATATTTTAGATTTCCGGCAGTTACAGAAACTTAAATCAACCTATGTTGATGCGTTGCCACTAATGGTTAACCCAAAAACCGGAAGGGTGCATACCTCCTATAACCAGGCTGTTGCTGCTACAGGCAGGTTAAGCTCCAACAATCCGAATTTACAGAATATCCCGATCCGTACTGAACGTGGCAGAGAAGTGCGTAAAGCCTTTATTGCCAGGGATGAAAATCACATCTTGTTATCAGCCGATTATTCGCAGATAGAATTGCGCATTATTGCCGAAATCAGTAAAGAAGAGAATATGCTTGATGCTTTTAACAAAGGGATCGATATCCATACGGCAACAGCAGCAAAAGTATATGGTGTAAGCATCGAAGAGGTAGATGGAACACAGCGAAGAAATGCCAAAGCGGTTAATTTTGGGATTATCTATGGCCAGTCTGCTTTTGGTTTATCGCAAAACTTAGGTATTCCACGTAAAGAAGCTGCTGAAATTATAGAACAATATTTTGCACAATACCCAGGTATTAAACGCTACATGAGCGATACCATGAACTTTGCCCACGAGAATGGATTTGTAGAAACCATAATGGGCAGAAGGCGCTATTTAAGGGACATCAACTCTGCCAACCAAACGGTGCGTGGTTTTGCAGAACGAAATGCCATCAACGCGCCTATTCAAGGCTCTGCAGCAGATATGATCAAGATAGCCATGATCAATATCCATAAAGAAATGAAAGCGCAGAACTTACAATCAACCATGACCATGCAGGTGCATGATGAGTTGGTGTTTGATGTAGTGAGATCGGAAAAGGAAGTAATGAAAGCAATTATTCAGGATAAAATGGCCAATGCTATTAAATTAACGGTGCCTATCGTTGTAGAAATCGGAGAGGGAGATAATTGGTTGGCTGCGCATTAAAAATAAAAATATTCGTTATCTTCATTAAAACTTCATTTCAATTAATGAATTTTACATCAAGACATTAACGAGTAAAATAAAAATTATGAAACTTTGGAGTAAAACGAAGAAGCTTCATAAAAACTAAAAAACAAATCAAAGAATTATGAAAAAGTTATTGAGTTTAATCGCAATCGCAGCATTTGGTTTAACAACAGCATTTGCTCAAACACCTGCTACGGCTCCTGCAGCTAAAGCTAAAACAGTTGTAAAAAAAGAAGTAAAAACAACAACAGCACCTGTTAAAGCAGGCGTAAAACAAGAGGCTAAAAAAGTAGAAACTAAAACAACTACCACAGCTGCTAAAGTAAAAGCAGATGGCACGCCAGATATGCGTTTTAAAGAAAATAAAGCAAAAGCGGTAACTAAAGTTGCTGGCCCAACTAAAAAAGACGGAACAGCTGATATGCGTTATAAAGCAAACAAAGCTGCCGCTAAAAAGAATTAGGTTCAGGTTTATAATTTGAAGGGTCTCCAATGAAAATCGGAGGCCCTTTTTTGTTTTTACGCCACTTGTTCGAACGAGGCATTTCTAATAATGGCCGTCATCTCGACTGGAACGTAGTGGAATGGAGAGATCTGCTAGGTAGATCTCTCGACTGCGTTGCACTCCGCTCGAGATGACGGAGAATTAAACTATAAACTTATCGTTTCACCAATTTCTGGTAACAATAAGGTTTTATTTTCGCGCTTAAATTTATCCAAAGCCGCTTGGGTATCAATTTCAATTACCGGAAAAGTATTATAGTGTACCCCGATTACATTGTCGCAATCGAAATATTTTGTTGCCACCAAAGCATCATCAACGTCCATAGTGTAATTTCCACCAATTGGTAAGATAGCATAATCCAGGTTGTAAATATCAGCCAAAACTTTCATCTCGATGGTTAAACCCGTATCGCCTGCAAAGTAAATCTGTTTGCCATCTACTTCAAGTACAAAGCCAGCAGGATTTCCGCCATAACTTCCATCTGGCAAGCCTGATGAGTGTGTGGCCGGTACCATGCGTACAGCTCCCCAATCAAAAGTAAATTTACCAAAATTCATTCCATGTACTTTTTCTACGCCTTGTTTAGTCACCCAATCTATTACCTCTGGCATGGCAATAACTGTTGCTTGCGTTTGATTTGCTAGCGCTACCAGATCGGCCACATGATCGCCATGACCATGGCTAACTAATATATAGTCGGCCTCAATGGCTTTAATATCTATATTTTTAGCTAATGGATTGTGCGATATAAACGGATCGAATAGTAATTTTTTGCCGGCTGCCTCTAACAGGAAGCAAGATTGGCCGTAATAGGTATATTTCATAGCTTTAGTTTCAAGATTGTAATGGTAGCTCCAAGATTTTATTATCAAGTATCGAGGTTGGATTTCCTAAAATAAACAGTTTCGGAGCCTAATGGTTTTATTGGCCAAACATACCGCCTAAGCCTCCAAGCATATCTTGTGCTGATGCCTGCATTTCGGCGGCACTTACCTGTTCGGCGCTTGCCATAGCTTTATTAATGGCTGTTAACAAAAGTTCTTCTAATTCTTCCTTGTCGGCGTTTTTCAAAAACTCCTCATCAATGGAAATTCCGGTGATAGCTTTGTTAGCTGTAGCGGTGATTTTAATTGCACCATTTTCAACTTCACCAAATACCGAAATGGTATCCAGGCGTTTTTTAATTTCTTCGGCTTTTTGTTGTGCCGCAAATAATTTATCGAACATAATAGATGTGTTTTTATAATAAAACTAAATTCTGCCTAAAATCGTATTCGCCTCATCAATAAATCGGTCTATTTTTTTAGTGCCTGTAAAGTTCTTAAGGATTAATGTGGTTGCTTTGTTTTTGGCAGGTAAATCTATTTCTGCCCTAACTTCGGTACCAGCGTAAATAAAATTTGTCGTTTTACGGATAATCTGAAAACGGATTAAATCATCAAAAGGATACGCTCTTATCACGCGGCCAAAAAATGTAGATCGGACTATTTTCCGTTGAGCTTTATCAAAACGTATACTTGAAGTTGCCGCAAAGAGAAAGGCCAAACCAATAACTGCAGGAAAATAGGTAAGGAGTATTTTTTGGAAAGAGCCTTCGTTTGTTAAAAAATCTGGATTGAATAATATCGCAATGGTAACACCTATCAAAATCAATCCAATGATTAAACTGCCTATCTTGTTATCGCGTAACAGGTATACGCCGCCTTCTTCTTTAAAAAACTGAAAATCGTAAATGGTTTGTTTTGGTAAAATGGGTGCATTGGCAAACACAAGTTCATCAATTTTTGGCAATACTTCCTGCTGAAACTGAATGAGATTGAGATTAGTAGCCTTGCTATAACCAGATGAAACAATTAAGCCCTTTCCGTGCCTGTTGCTCTTTTTAAACAGGCGATAATTATAACCGCTTCCCAGTATTTCATAAGCTTGCACCGAAGCAATATCATCAAATGGGATCGAACCTGTAGGTAAAAACCCTATCTTTTTGTACAATTTTCTGCTATTGCCATCAAAAATAATCTTGGTTTCGGCAATAAAAATTAAAAGCAAAGGAATTAATAATAGGAAGCCATAATACCCGAAAGTAAAGCCTGATGAATAACCTTGCAGCGACCTGGATAGAAAAAAAATAAACCCGGCAATGAGTATGAAAAAAATAAGGCCAATTATCCTTAAATTTCTTTTAGGATAGATGGTTAACGTACTCGGCTCAATAATCCATTTAGTTTTTGCCATAAAAATTAATCTTCATCTGACCCCGGCAAACTTCCGTTGCCATGGTATGCACCTTTACGGATAACCGGCATATTAAAGTGTTTATACAGCTCATCAAGATGCATTAAACTTCCGTTGGTAAGGTTGCCTAAAAATATAATTACAATGTTTTTGTTTAAATCTCTTACATAAATATGGCGAAAACCATGCCACCAACCTGTGTGGTAAACTACTTTGTCCATCTTCTCGCCATCGAACATCCTCCAGCCATAACCATAGTTAAAATGACCATTAATAGGTTTATTGCGGCCCAAATATGCCGAATCAAGGCTATTTTTGGTCAGCAATCTTCCGTTTTTCAAATATTTATCAAATAATACCAGATCGTGTACCGTGCTATAAATACCTTTATCACCAACAGGACCGTCTAAGAAATTCTGCGCAACAGAATATCTAAAACTATTGCGGTCGTGGCCAACCACATCAACCGGAATTTTTTCATACTCAGTAGTGCTATACACATGCGTATGTTTTAATCCAGCAGGTTTAAACACATGTTCCATCATATACTGCGAGTAACGTTGTCCGGTTACTTTTTCTATAATGGCCCCCAAAACCATAAAATTTGAATTGTTATAGTGAAAACGGTTATCTGGTTTAGTATATGGGTTTGGTTTTCGCTCAGCAATAACATTCATTACTTCCTGATTGGTTACGCCTTTTTTCATGTTGCGTTTTTCCTTACGCCAGATATCGTCAATGAAGTAAACATAATTCATCATGCCGCTGCGGTGAGAAAGTAATAATTTCACCGATATGCCTTCGTATGGGAAGTTTGGATAGAATTTTTTTACGTTATCGTTCAACGAAAGTTTGCCGGCTTCTACCAGTTGCATAATCGCTGTACCAGTAAAGGTTTTGGTAATCGAAGCCAGCTCGAATTCTGAATTGATGGTTAAACTATCGCGGTGCAGGTAATCGGCCCATCCAACAGCTTTTTCGTAAAGAATTTTTCCATCTTTAGCTACCAGCATATTTCCGTTAAAATTGAATTTCCGGTGCAGGTTATCTACAAAATCAGCAATCCATTTATCGCCTTTTTGTGGATTATAAACCAGTAAGAGGCTATCTGCTTTGTCGTCGTCTTTTGTGCGGATCTTTTTTTCAGCGGCCTTTTTCTCTTCAGATTTTTTGCTTGAACATGCGGTTAGTAAAGTTACAGAGAGGGCTAATGCTGAACATATATATCGAAAATTCATTTATATTAAGGATAGTGTATTTAAAACCCGAAAATTAAAGAATTTTAGACGGTTAAAACGAAAGAGTTTTACACATTTTCGCAATTCTGGTTGTACCAGCACTCAAATAGGTGACCTTTACTTCCATAAACAGGGTCGCTGTCTGGATTTTTCACTTTGGCTATGGTTTCATCTGCTTCAGGCCGCTCATCAGCTTTGCCATATTTCATGTCGTAATCAGAACCATTTGGATAGGCACCAACAACAGTGAAGTCCTCGCTTGAGTTCAGTTTTTTATGCGCTACACCTGCAGGGATAATAATAACATCACCTTTATCCAGTTCGATACAAACACCATGATCGCCCCCAAACTGTACGTCTGCCTTGCCACAAAATACTCCCATTACCTCGTGTGTATTGCTATGGTAATGGTGGTAATCGAAAATACCATCTACCCAGGCATTGGTATACCCGTTCTGTGCGAAAACTTTCTTGATTACTTCTTCGGTATCATCAGGGTGCAACCTGAATGTGCCTTTATAAATCATTAGCGGCAAATTCGGATTATTCGGAAAATTGCCATTCTCCTCTATTTTATGCGCAACTAAGTAAGCTTCTTGTATCAATTTTTCTTTGTCCATGACTTGGGTGTTTTAGTATTTAACAAAGTAATAGGAAAAGGGTTTAGCGTTATCAGGTTTTTCTCCCGCAGATTTATAGAATGATCGTCATCTCGACCGGAGCATGGCGGAGCGGAGAGATCTATCTAGACAGATTTCTCGGCTGCGTTGCACTTCGCTCGAAATGACAACATTTATTATGAACTTGTCATTCTGAGCGCAGCGAAGAATCTGCAAGTGATTAGCAACATGTTTAATGAAAGCATCCCATAAATTGATGGCAGTGGTTAAGACTGTGTTTTATAGGAAAAGATTCTTCATTGCATTCAGAATGACAAAGAGCCTCGGGTTTTGTCTACTTCTGGCTTTCGGCCCAGGTATCCATCTTCGCTTCAAAAACCGATAAGGGGAACGACCCATCTTTTAAAACCGCAGTATGAAAAGCTGCCAGCTTAAATTTCGCGCCTAATTCTTTTTCATATTTGGCTCTCAATTCTCTTATTTTCATTGCTCCGGTTTTATAGCCAAGAGCTTGTGCAGGTATGCCCATATAACGTTCAATTTCTGCTGTTGCACCTTCTGTGCTAATGGCTTCATTGTCTGTCATGTATTTTATAGCCTGTTCCCTGCTCATGTTTTTGGTGTGGATGGCCACATCAACCACTAAGCGGATGGCTCTGTGCATTTCATCGCCCAATGCGCCCATGTGCTGGTAAGGATCTTGATATAAGCCTAGTTCTTTACCCAGCGATTCGCAGTATAAAGCCCAACCTTCTACATAAGCATTATGCCCACCGAAACGGCGGAAATTAGGAAGCAACTTATTTTCTTGCGTTAAAGAAATCTGATAATGGTGACCAGGTATAGCTTCGTGCAAGAAAAGAGATTCCATTCCAGAGGTGGTGTTAAATGTTTTAGCATCTAAAATTGGCACATAAAAGATCCCTGGACGTGATCCATCTGCCGAACCTTGATTATACTCTGCGCTGGCAGATGCTGCTCTGAAAGCTTCTGTTTGGCGGATTTCGAAAGGTGTTTTAGGCTCAACATCAAACATCTTTTTTAAATTGGGCTTCATGCGCTGATGGATATTCTCAAAGGCAGCTAAAACTTCTTTTGGTGTTTTATAAGGCATGAATTTTTTATCCGTTTTCATGTATTCGAAAAAGGCCTTCAAATCGCCCTTAAAGCCCACCAGATTTTTGATGCTATCCATTTGGCCTTTAATGCGGGCAACCTCTTTTAAACCTGTTTGATAAATCTCTTCTGGCGTTTTGTTGGTGGTAGTTTGTTGTTTAACCAGATAAGTATACCAGGCCAAGCCACCTGGTATAGCAGAATAACCAGATGTGGTTCTAGTTTTTGGCAGGTATTCGTTCTGTAAATAATCGCCCAATTTTTTATAGGTAGGGATAATTACCTTAGTGATCGAATTGCGGTACGCTTCTGTTAACTTCTGCTTATCTGCTGCAGAAAAACTTGCAGGCATTAATTTGATTGGCCCATAAAATAAACTTTGTTCGGGCGTAGCCACAACCATACTCTGCATCTGAGGAATCATTTTAATGACCAATGCTTTTGGCAATACAATACCCGCGGCAGCACCTTTTTTAAAATTCCCAATAGCTGTATCGGCCCATACCGAAAATGCATCAACACGTTTTAACCAATCTTCATAATTTTTTACGGTTTTAAAAGGCTGGATGCCCGTTCCCGAACCAAACTGGCCAATGGTTAAAGGCAAAGCAAACATCTGGTTAAACGGAAGATATTCGAAATGATACTTAAACCCTTCCATATTAATATCCAACTGATCTTTTAAATAATCGAAAGATAATTTGTCGTTTGCACTTAAGTTTTCTCTATCGTATTTGCCCAAGCTATCTAAATAACGTTCGTTATAGCTTTTAAATTCTTTTATATAAGCTTGCGACCCATCATTGGCTAAAAGATCATTATAGCGCTCGTCGCCAATATAAGTGGCATTTATGGGGTTCAGTTTTAATCCATCCTGATAATATTGTTCGCATAGGGCTGCAAAAGCTTTGTTTTCGGTATTGTTATCCGAACTGCTTTTTTGCTTGCAGGCAACAAGCGCTGTAATGCATGCTGCAAAAAGAAATATCTTTTTCATTTATTTTTGGTTAAGGTTCTAATCAAAAATAACAAATTATTAGCCATTTACTAGTGTTCACCTTAACGCAAAAAAGCCATCCCTTTTAGGATGGCTTTAATATATAATCAGTATTAAACTGAAAATTGCGAATTGTTAACTGATTAAGCTAATAACCTGATCGGCTCTTCTAATAAACCTTTTAATGTTTGTAAGAATTGTGCTCCGGTTGCACCATCAACCACACGGTGATCGCAACCTAAAGTCAATTTCATTACGTTACCAGGAACAACAGCGCCGTTTTTAACAACGGGAACCTGTTGTATAGCACCTACTGATAAAATTGCACCATCAGGAGAGTTGATAATTGAAGTAAACTCATCAATACCAAACATACCTAAGTTAGATACGGTGAAAGTAGAACCTTCCCAATCTGCCGGTTGTAATTTTTTAGCTTTTGCTTTACCACCAAAATCTTTTACTTCTGCGGAGATGTGTGATAAAGATTTGCCATCAGCGAAACGCACTACCGGTACCAATAAACCATCTTCAACAGCCATGGCTACACCAATGTTAGTGTGTTCGTTAAATCTGATTTTATCGCCACCCCATGATGAGTTAACAGCTGGGTGTTTTTTCAATGCAACAGCAACCGCTTTAATTACAATATCGTTGAAAGAAACCTTAACCGGAGCAACAGCGTTGATTGCCGTACGGGCAGCCATTGCATTGTCCATATCAATGCTGATGGTTAAGTAGAAGTGTGGAGCAGTAAATAAACTTTCTGCTAAACGTTTTGCAATTACTTTACGCATCTGCGAAACCGGAGCTTCTGTAAATTTAACTTCGCCAACATATTGAGGGATAACTGGCGCTGGTGCAGCAGCTTTCTCTCCAGCTGGAGCTGATGCAGATTCTGATTTTGCTGGCGCTGCTGTTGGTTTAAAGTTTTCGATATCTTTTTTAATGATACGACCACCTTCTGCACTACCTGCAACCTGTGCTAAATCGATCCCTTTATCTTTAGCAATTTTCTTAGCCAAAGGAGATGCTTTAACACGGCTATCTGATGAGCTTTCTGCAACTGGAGCAGATGCACTCGTATCAGTGCTTGTAGCTTGTTTTTCTTCTTTAGGGGCCTCTGCTTTCTCTTCGCTTTGGTCTTTAGCCTTTGCACTTTGAGCTCCTCCAGCTAAAATCCCGCTCACATCAGTTCCTTCAGGACCAACGATTGCGATAATTCCATTTACTTTAGCGGCAGCACCTTTCTCTACACCAATGTGTAATAACGTTCCGGTTGCGTAGCCCATTACTTCCATAGTTGCCTTATCGGTTTCTACATCAGCAAGAACATCATCATCTTTTACTTTGTCGCCAACTTTTTTATGCCATTCGGCAATCACGCCTTCAGTCATGGTATCGCTTAACAAAGGCATGCGGATAACCGTAACACCTTTTGCTGCTAATTCTTCTTCGCTTAAGCCACCGCCTTGAGCAGGTGCAGCTTCTTCTTTTTTCTCTTCAGCTTTTGGGGCTTCGGTGCTTTCTGCTTTTGGGGCTTCTGCGCCTTTTTCAGCCTCTAATGCTGCCTTATAATCTTCGCCTTCTTTACCAATAACGGCCATGATCGCATCAACAGGAACAGCTGATCCTTCTTCTACACCTATGTATAAAATCGTACCATCCCAATAAGATTCCATGTCCATTGTTGCTTTATCAGTTTCTACTTCTGCTAAAACATCGCCGCTTTTCACTTTATCGCCCACTTTTTTATGCCACTTCGCCAAAACCCCTTCGGTCATGGTGTCGCTCATTTTGGGCATTTTAATTACATCAGCCATTATATCTAATTAATTGAAATCTTATTAATATTAGTCCATTACGTAAGGGTAGTCCTGTTGCATATATACATCTTTGTATAATTCAGATGCATCAGGCCAAGGAGATTCTTCAGCAAATTTTACTGCTTGATCTACAATTGCTTTTATTTTAGCTTCTACTTCTTCAATCCAGGCTTGATCTGCATACTTTTCTTTAAGGATAGTTTCTCTTGCGTGCTCAACCGGATCTTTTGCTTTATAATCTTCTAATTCTTCTTTGGTACGGTATTTTGCCGGATCTGACATTGAGTGACCACGGTAACGGTAAGTTCTCATTTCTAAGAAAGTAGGTCCTTCACCCTTACGTGCGCGTTGGATTGCTTCGTCCATTGCATTGTGAACAGCAACCGGATCCATACCATCAACTGGCGCACATGGCATATCAAAACCTAAACCTATTTTATAAATATCGGTCATGTTGGTTGTACGTTGTACTGAGGTACCCATTGCATAACCATTGTTTTCGCAAACAAAAATAACAGGCAATTTCCAGAGCATGGCCATGTTAAACGTTTCGTTTAATGCACCCTGGCGCACAGCACCATCGCCCATATAACAAATGTTAACATTATCAGTTCCTTTGTATTTTTCTGCAAAAGCAACGCCAGCACCTAATGGAATCTGACCGCCAACAATTGCATGACCACCGTAGAAGTTATGCTCTTTACTGAACATGTGCATTGAACCACCTTTACCTTTAGAGCAACCTGTAGCTTTACCATACATTTCTGCCATAATACTATCAGCACTAACTCCTAAAGCTAAGGCATGAGCATGATCACGGTAGGTTGTAATCATTGAATCACCTTTTTGCATAGCAGATATTGCACCTGCAACTACAGCTTCTTGTCCAATGTATAAATGACAAAAGCCACGTATTTTTTGTTGTCCGTATAACTGGCCAGTTTTTTCTTCGAATTTGCGCATCAGCAACATCGACTCAAACCACTTTAACCAGGTATCTTTATTTATTTCTACTGCACTCATTTTAGGATATTTGTTTTTTGCGACAGCAAATCTAATTTTTTTATTGTAATTTTTGGCACTTTTTAGTGTAAAAACATCATAGTATTAGGGTTATAATCAGATTTAACAGTTGTTTTACAATTAAATATAAACTCTGGGTGTCGATATAGATTTAACAGTGATTTCTTATAATTAAATCAACACCCTTTATCATAATATGGAATCAATTTATTCTGAAATTTAATTCTGTATATGCGCTTATTCTCATAATTTAAAATAAAATCGATTTATTCCTGTTTAGAATATTGAAGTAGATTATTTTTTAAAAAAAAGATCAATTTCAGGAGAAGTTTATAAACAAAAATGATGACTAAAAAATAAAAATGTTAATAACTTTCGTTTTTTAACGTCTAACATTTGGATAACATTTGTATAATTAATACTTTTGGTAACCAACAATAAGCCCATGTGGTGTACGTTAATGTGTAAGTGAATACCCAAACATAACTGTATAACATGATTAAAAAATTTTTGTTTTCTACTCTAATAGCTATTTGCACGCTCTCTGCCGCATTTGCGCAAACAAAAACAAAAGAATCTGGTAAAGAATTAAATGATCCCGACAACCTTGCATCCCAATATTTTTCGCAGGTTATGGGTGTTGCGGTAGATGCAACTTCGAATTTAAAACTGTACAAGTTTATTTACGAATGGATCGGAACTCCTTATAGTTATGGTGGAAACACCAAAAGAGGTATCGATTGTTCGGCTTTCACTAAAGCGATTTACGATAAAGTTTTCAACACTACCATCAGAAGAAATTCGCGCGATATTTTTAGCATGGTAGATCCACTATCTAAAGAAGACTTAAAAGAAGGCGATTTGGTTTTCTTCAAGATTAAAAGCAGAAGTATTTCACATGTTGGTATTTACCTGGGCGATAATAGATTTGCACATGCATCTAGCTCTCGTGGTGTAGTCATCAGCAACCTTAACGAACCTTATTACAGCCGTTATTTTTACAAGGGCGGTCGCGTTTTAGAATCGTTTAAGAAAGAATTTACAGTAGAATAAATAAGTTAACATTTTTCAGTTAACAGAAAAAACATATACAATCCTCCTGAAGAAATTTTGGAGGATTTTTTATTGAACTAGCTTTTCTCTCAAGCGATCGTCATCCTGTCCCGAAACTTCGGGATCAGGATCTTTATAGCTGTTAAGAAGAAGCCAAACAACCTGCAGAACATCGAATGAAGCTTATTAATACAACTTTAATCTTACCTATTATCCTAATTGTTTTAATTAGCTGCACCAGTAATAATGCGCAGATTACTACGCCTGTAGCCAAACAAGATACGGTAATCAGAAAAATAAAGGATACAATATCCATTACTGCTGTAGGCGATATTATGCTCGGCTCTGCTTTTCCATCCAAAACAAACCTCCCTCCCGATGATGCTGTAAATAGCTTTCAAGCGGTTGATCGTTTACTAAAAGGAGATATTGTTTTTGGTAACCTGGAAGGTTGTTTCCTTAACTCGGGCAATTCGAACAAATGCAATGGCATTAACCCGAATAACTGTTATGCTTTTAGAATGCCAGAGCGCTATGCCGGGATATACAAGGGTGCAGGATTTAATGTATTGAGTATCGCCAACAACCATGTTGGCGATTTTGATGCCAAGGGAAGAAAGAATACCGCGCGGATTTTAGATTCTTTGCAGATCCATTATGCAGGACAGGTAAACAAACCTTTTGAAGTTTTTGAAAAGGATAGTGTAAAGTACGCGTTCTGTGCCTTTGCACCAAACGAGAATACGGTATCGATTAATAAAATCGACAGTGCCAAGGCTTTAGTTGCCCGCCTAAAATTGATGGCCGATATTGTGATTGTTTCTTTTCACGGTGGTGGTGAAGGCGCAAGGTTTGAGCACATTCCCCGTAAAAACGAGATCTTTTATAAAGAGAACAGAGGCAACGTTTATGCATTTGCACATGCTGTTATTGATGCCGGTGCCGATGTGGTATTGGGGCATGGACCACATGTAACCCGTGCAGTTGAAGTTTACAAGAACAAATTCATCGCCTATAGTTTGGGTAATTTTTGTACCTATGGCATGTTTAGCTTAAAAGGCAATAACGGCATTGCTCCATTGCTTCAGCTAAAAATAAATTCGAAAGGCGATTTTCTATATGCCGATGTTGTATCCATTAAACAGGATAAGATTAACCGTTTAACCTTAGATGATAATCATGGTGCCTTTAAAAGAATTAAAGAATTGACAGATATTGATTTCATTGGCCATCAGCTGAAATTCGGTGATAACAGAATCAGTTTAAAAGATTAATCTTCTGCGACGTCAATCTCAATTTATTTCAGAATATTTGTCGTATGAAACCATCATGATTTTTCAAACCACAGTGGGATGAATAAACGGCTCAAGCCTTCTTGAACGCCGTTAAAAACATCTACATGGGTTAAAAATCTGGTCGCTTCATCACCTTTAAAAACAAACCGGGCTTTTGCGAGCTCATTAATGCCATTGAAAACAATGAGCAATAAATTAATAATTATATACGGATGAAAAAAGAATTAATACTTCATTATATCATAGGTATAGCGGCCGCAATTTTAGTGCTGGCAGCAGCATACTACATCAACCAAAACCCTAAGAACTTATTGTCTGCTGGAATTATTATCTTGGCAGGTTGTTTAGTTGCTTTTAGCCAGTACCAGATCATCAAACATAAAAAGAAGCAATAAGTACAATTGCAACAGGCTACAAAGGCTGCTGATTTAAATCTGGGATCTATTTTTGGGCTAACCTCGCAGCTGCTTTGTACTTTTTGCTATCTAAACTTAGGAGAAAAGCCTAGTTTAGCTTTCGTCCTTTGTGTTCTTTACCAAGCCAATTCCCGATACAAAGAATATAAGTCCGATAATGCCATAAACCATTAATCCCCTTGTATTTTCGCTGTGGCTTACAAAGCCATAGCCAGCGTAGATCAATCCAATTATTCCAAGTACGGTTAATATTGTTCCAAAAGTGCGTTTTACATTCATATGGTTATTATTTAATAAGATAAATACAAAATATCATCCTTTTTGTTTTAAGGAAACAAAAAAGCCCATCTCATTAGCTGAAATGGGCATCTTTTAATAGATAAAAGGATAACTTACCAAACACCTAGCCTGTTTGCAGGCGCAACATACATTTTTGCCGTTGTAGGGATATTGAATGCTTTGTAAAATGCTTCCATATTATAAACAGGGCCGTTTACACGGAACATTTCCGGACTGTGTGGATCTGTCTTTAATCTTACACGCATACTTTCGTCTCTGTCTTTAATTCTCCAAACCTGGGCAAAACTTAAGAAGAAACGCTGGTCTGGTGTAAAACCGTCAACTTTTTTATCGCCCTTTCCTTGCTCGGTTAATTTAAAGGCATCATAGGCAATGTTTAAGCCTCCGATATCGGCAAGGTTTTCGCCCAATGTTAATGAACCATTTACATGTTGATTATCCAATAACGAGAAGTTGTTGTAAAATGTTTCTACTTTACCCGCTTTGGCTTTAAATTTATCAGCATCGGCTTTCGTCCACCATTCTTTTAAATTGCCAACGGCATCGTACTGGCGACCTTGATCGTCAAAGCCATGAGTCATTTCATGACCAATTACAGCGCCTATTGCACCATAGTTAATGGCATCATCTGCAGCAAAGTCAAAGAATGGAAACTGTAAAATTCCGGCTGGGAAAACAATTTCGTTGAAAGATGGATTGTAATAGGCATTAACGGTTGGTGGAGTCATTCCCCACTCTGTTTTATCTACATTTTTGCCCAGTTTATCCATCATTTCTTTGTAGGCATGTTTACTTGCCGACTGAAGATTGGCATAATAAGTATTTTTCGAAACCTCAACATCATCATACTTTTTCCATTTATCAGGATAACCGATTTTTTTGATGAATGCGTTTAATTTTTCTAAAGCTTTCTTTTTGGTTTCTGGTGTCATCCAATCTACCTTCTGGATTCTTTCTGCATATACTTTTTGTAAATTGTTTACCAAGGTTAACATACGCTCTTTAGCCTCTGGCTTGAAATACTTTTCGGCGTATAATTGACCTAAAAGCTCGCCCAAATTACGATCGGTGGCATTTACAATAGCTTTCCATCTTTCTGTTGGTGCTTGTTGACCATATAGTGTTTTAGAGAAAAAATCGAATTTAGCATCTCTGAATTTTTTGGTAAAGGCATTGGCCGATCTGTTTAAAGCATCAAACTTTAACTTTTCTTTCCAGATTTCGATAGGCTGGCTTTTAACTAAGGCTGATAAGGTTTGATAATATTTTGGCTGCCTAACAATAACGGTATCTGTACTCGCCCCTAATTTATTTAAGACAGATTTCCACTCAATATTTGGAGTCTGTTTTTGAAAATCAGCCACCGTCATTTTGTTATAATTTTTCTGTGGATCGCGCAGTTGAACAGGAGTTGAATGCGACTGGGCAATCGCTGTTTCCAGTTTTAAAATATTGTCGGCATATTTAGCCGCATTCGCAGAATCGCCCGTCAGGCTAAAAATTTTTGTGATGTATTTAAGGTACTCGGTTCTGATTTTTTTTGCTTTATCGTCTTGTTCTAAATAATAACTGCGATCTGGCAAGGTAAGGCCTGCCTGAGAAAATGATAAAGCATTTTTAGTGCTTAATTTATCATCTGGTTCTACACCAAAGCCCAATAAATCTCCTTCGCCATTTTTATAGCCGTCGGCAACAAAGCTGATTAAATCCTTGTCGTTTTTAATCCCTTCTATTTTACTCAAGAGTGGTTTTATAGGTTCAATGCCCAATTTTTCGATGGTAAGGGTATCCATTCCACTGGTATAGAAATCGCCAACTTTTTGTTCGGTACTTCCTTTGCTTGCATTAGCCTTTGAAGCGTTTTCTAGAATGCTGTTCAGATTTTTCAGGTTATCGTTATATAAAGTATAAAAAGAACCCCAACCTGTTTCGGTTTTTGGAATTTCGGTGTTTTTCATCCATTTTCCATTGGCATACAGGAAAAAGTTATCGCCAGGTTTTACGGTAGTATCCATGCCTGCTTTATCGAAAAATTGGGTGCGTGCATTTGCCACATCAGCATCTTGATGGCTCTTATTCTGGCAAGCAGCAAAAAGCAATACGCTGGCCGCCGGAAGAAATAATTTAATTTTCATCTGTTTATCATTTGTTTTTAAAAGTGATGAAGCGATCAGATTTATTCATCCCACTGCGTGGTTTGAAAAATCATGATGGTTTCATTGTATATAAGTTAGTTAGAAAAGCTTAAAGCTACAAAATGGCTGATGTAGTTTGTATGAATTTTTTTATAACTTCATAAAAAAATCTAATTATGCAATACACCATTTACATTGTAGCCGTTGTAGCATTCATTATCCTACTCAGCTCATTCGTTACCGTTAAACAGGGGACCATTGCGGTGGTAACGGTTTTCGGTAAGTACCGCCGCCAGTTAAGGCCAGGTTTAAATTTTAAAATTCCATTAATAGAGCAGATTTATTCTCGCATTTCCATACAAAACCGCTCTGTAGAGTTATCGTTTCAAGCGGTAACACAAGATCAGGCCAATGTATACTTTAAGGCAATGCTGCTGTATTCTGTTGTGAACCAGGATGAAGAAACGATCAAAAATGTAGCTTTTAAGTTTGTAGATGCTACTAACTTAATGCAGGCATTAATCAGAACCATTGAAGGATCTATTAGGGCATATGTGGCTACACAAAAGCAGGCTAATGTATTGGCGCAGCGTAACGAAATTGTACTTCATGTTAAGGAACAGATAGATCAGGTTTTAGATGGCTGGGGTTACCATCTTCAGGATCTTCAATTGAATGATATTACCTTTGATGAGGAAATTATGCGTTCAATGAGTCGTGTAGTAGCTTCAAACAACTTAAAAGCAGCGGCTGAGAATGAAGGACAGGCATTATTGATTACCAAAACCAAAGCTGCTGAAGCGGATGGTAATGCGATCAAAATTGCAGCTACTGCCGAGCGTGAAGCAGCACAGTTACGCGGGCAGGGTATCGCTTTATTCCGCGCAGAGGTTGCGCATGGTATGAGTAAAGCCGCTCAGGAAATGGAGCAGGCCAATCTGGATATTTCGGTAATCTTATTTACCATGTGGACTGAATCGATTAAACATTTTGCTGAGAACGGAGATGGAAACGTTATTTTCCTTGATGGAAGCAGTGAAGGTATGAACAAAACAATGAAAGAAATGATGGCCATGCAGTTGAATAAACAGACTGAGCCAACGGTGAAGAAATAAATATTTTAGACCTTTGAGGTTTGATAGACACCTTGTCTATCAAACCTCAAAGGTCTTTTAAAACGAAGGCCGCTTTAGTTTTTTGCTAAAGCGGCCTTTCCATTGAAATATATTTCTTCTTAGTTATTCTTTGGCATCACGCCTAAGTTCATCACATAGTTGCCAGATTGTTGCATGAAATCGCCCATTACTTTTAACGATTCATCTTCAATAAAATCGAAAGCATCTTGCTTGGTAATTTTATCTCCTTTTTTAATGGCAGGCAATCCTCTTAATGCCCTTAATTCATTCTGTCTGGCAAGTATTTTAGCTTCTTGCGCATCGCGCTCAGCTTTAAGTTTTGCTTCGTTTAAGGTTACAGAAACTTCATTATCACGTTTTTTAAGATCGGCAATATCTTGTTTCAGGTATTTAAAATCCGATGAGTTTGCGATTCGCTGCTCGCTATTTTTAATCAATTGTGCTTTAACAGGGGCCAGATTTGCAACTGCTTTAAAGATAGAGCTTGGAATAACATCCCATGGTAAAGCAGAAGGTTCTGTATCCTCTCCAATTTTATCCATTGGATAAACAGAAGGGAAAACAACATCAGGAATTACGCCTTTATGTTGGGTACTGCTACCTGCAACACGGTAAAATTTAGCCATTGTTAGGTTAATCTGACCTAAGTTGATATCAGCAGGGCTTGCCCCAGCTGGCGATGTGCCAACGGTTTTATCTTTAGAAATTAACCCCGCAACCCTTTGCAACATACTTGGGTTTACCAGTTTATTTAAATCGATAGAAGACTGAACGGTACCTTTACCATAAGTTTGGCTACCCATAATAATCCCACGTCCATAATCTTGTATTGCTCCGGCAAAGATTTCAGATGCTGACGCACTTAAACGGTCTACCATCACACCAAAAGGGCCATCCCAAGCTACACCGCTGTTTTCATCTTCATCTACTTCAATTTTACCACGTAAATCTTTTACCTGAACTACAGGCCCTTTATCGATAAATAGACCCGTTAATGAAATGGCTTCGACTAATGAACCTCCACCGTTTCCACGTAAATCCATTACGATTGCATTTACCTTATCGTAAGTTTTTAAGGAATCGATTAATTTTCTAACATCACGGGTTGTGCTTTTGTAATTTTTATCGCCTGCGTTAGCCGCTTTAAAATCAGCATAAAACGCCGGCAGGGTTATAATCCCGATTTTATAATCTTTACCATTACTGTTAATGGTTTTAACTTTTTTCTTGGCAGATGTTTCTTCCAAAACAATTTTATCGCGAACCAATTCGATAATTGTTGGTTTAGACGACATTTCTTTTCCAACAGGGATAACTTTTAAACGAACCTTAGTCCCTTTCGGGCCTTTAATTTTCGATACGGTGTTATCCAATCTCCAACCAACTACATCAACAAATTCTCCATCACCTTGGGCTACGGCAATAATACGATCGCCAGCACTCAGTTGTTTTCCTTTAAATGCAGGTCCACCAGCAATAATTTCCGAAATTTTAACTACCTCGTTTTCTAATTGTAAACGGGCACCAATGCCTTCGAAAGAACGAGACATATCTTCGTTAAATGCTGCTGCGTTGGTTGGGTTAAAATAATTGGTATGTGGATCAATAGATTCGGTAAAAGCATCCATCAAAATCTGAAAAACATCTTGATTGTTGGTTTTTGAAGTTTGCGATTGTAGGTTCTGATAACGTTTAGTTAATGTTTCTACGTTCTTTGCTTCGGCAGTGCCAGCTAGATTTAAGTTGATTAGTTCGTATTTTACACGTTTTTTCCAGGTATCGTTTAATGCGGTTGAAGAAGTTGCCCATGGCTGCTTCTCCCTGTCATATACATAGTTGTCGCTTTGATTAAAATCATATTTAGTTTTAATCTGTGCTAAAGAATAGGTAAAATATTCGTTTAGTCTTTTGGCATAAACGTTATAGATGAAAAATGGGCCGCTTAGATCGCCATTTTTAAAATCATCATCTAAAGTATATCTGTATTTTTCAAATTCCTTAATGTCAGAAGCCAGAAAATAATTTTTGCCTTGATCTAGAGACTTGATATACTTATCTAAAATGATCGAAGATATAGAATCGTTAATCTGAATTTTTTTATAATTATAACTCTCGATCAAATTTACAACCTCTTTTATAACAAGTTGTTGCTGCTCATCAGGTTTCACATTGGTAACCCCCTCAACCATGGGCTGAGTTTTAGGTGCAGCATGACAAGCAAGTACTGCCGCAGTAAAAATTACAAAAAATATTCTCTTTAACATCTCTTTAAATGATTTAAAATCCATTTCCAATTCTATATAGCCAATATGATACCATTTTAGCAAAAAAACAAAAAAGAGACAGCATTATTACTGTCTCTTGTTAAAACTTTATCAAATCTAACTAAAAGCTTTTTATTTAACAATTTCTTATGTAGAACGTTAAGCGTTATTTTTTGTTTTGATCGATACTCAAAATTTGACCAATTACAAACCTTTAAAGGCCATATGATCAGTAATGCAGGAAGATTTAAAAAAAATAAATATTTATTAGCTTGGATTTACCTTTTTACTGGTGGTTTTGCTGGCAATCATTTCTCTGGCATCTTTGATTTGCGTTTTGTATTGTGTGCTTTTGATCGAATTGGCGAGCCATTCAGCCGATTTCAGATCTCTCAGTGCAAGTGTAAAATCTTTCTTTTTAATTTTAACCTGAGCGATGCCTAAAATAGATTCGATATAAGAGTTGTTGCTTTTTAACTGTTTTGCCAGTATACCTTGTTGTGTATAAAACCACATTGACTGCGTGTACTTGGTATTGGCCAGGTAAACTTTGCCCAAAAGATTATAAGTGTTCATTACTCCTGCTCTGTTTCCAGTTTTAGAATAATTTTTTAAGGCCACATTTAAAAGAATCTGCTCAGCATCAGTGAAACGGCCAAGTTGATAATGCATACTGCTCATCTTAATAACGGCCTGTCCGTACCTATTGAAGTTTTTTACGGCATTGTATTCGAAAGCTGCTTTACCAAATAAGGTTAAGGCTTCGTTGTAATCGCCTTTTCGCTCTGAATCTTCTGCTTCCTCAAAAAAAGAATTTCCATCTTCCAAATCAAATTTAGATACTGCTATATTTATAGCACTACCATTAGGTTCTTGGATCTCAGATTTATCTATGTTTTGAGCTTGTAGTTGTAATGATGCAAAAAGGCCGATTAAAGCCAATACAATTTTGGTCATGCAACAAAAATAATACTTTAAATCTAATTTTAGCTAAATACCTGTAAATTAACATCAAAAGATGCCCAAACCATGTAAGGATGCGAGTCGCAATGATACACTTCGCCTGCTGCAGAAATGCCTACAACGCCTGCAAAGCCATCAAAAGCTTTAAGTTCGGCAAATGATTTAGCTGATGCTTCCTTCAAAGAAAATCCATCAGTAACACGGGTCACAATTTTTGCGGCTAAGGCACCACTTACAATATCTTCGCCTACTCCGGTACAAGAAATACCTGCATGTTGATTAGCGTAGTTGCCTGCCACGGTTGCAGAATCGCTTACACGGCAAGGGATTTCGAATCCTTTTCCCCCTGTGGAGGTTGCTGCTGCTAAATTTCCATTTACATCGAGCGCTACGCAGCCTACTGTTCCTTTATTGTTTTTTTGGTTTAATTTCGCTTCGTACTCTGACTGGCGCTGTGGGGTAATCGGGTTGAAATATTCAAATCCATTTGCTCTTGCAAATTGTTGGGCGCCATCACTACTTAGCACCCGGTCATCATAAGTTAGTAGGTTCTGTGCAATTTGTATAGGATTTTTAACATCCTCTATATTAATTACCCCACTAAATTTTTCTGTTTTACCATCCATTAAGGCAGCGTTTAATCTCACTTTTCCATCGCTTTGGATCTGCGAACCGATACCAGCGTTAAACAGCTCATTATCTTCTAACAACGCAACCGTATAAACCACGGTTTCTAAAGCCGTATGTGTTTTTAGATATTCGTGTCCGAGTGTAACAATCGAAGATAAAGCATCTTGTTTAGCCTTTTTTGTTTCCTGGTTGGTAGACGATTCGCTGAAGAAGCCGCCGTGTATGATTAGTTTCATTTGTTAGATTTGAGTATTGAGATACGAGATTTTAGGCCTTAAACCCTAAACCCTCCACCTTAAACCTTTTTACGCTATCGGTATAACTTTAGGATGATGAATCACTAAGCTATGATCCGTTAAATCATAAACGTCGCCATCGCACATTACATGTACCACCATGTTTTTAATTGAAACAGGTTGTCCCATTTCTACATCGGTTAAATTGGTATCAGCCATATTGCGGCCATCTACTAAAATTACCATACCAGAGCCAATGGCTTCCATTGTATGGCCATCAGAGATGAAAAGCCCGGTATCTTCGCCAAGCCCAATCCCTAAAATACCAGGATTGCTGGCAGCAGCATATAACAAACGACCAATTCTGCCGCGTTGAACAAAGTGTGTATCTACAATAACATCATCAATAAAGCCTAGTCCACCGGTAATTTTAACCTCCCCTTTAAGTAAGGCATCTTTGCTGCTACCTTGATAAATCATGTTTTTAGAGCTTGCTGCGGCTCCAGCTGAAGTACCTGCAATTACAACAGGTTCATTTCTATATTTTTCTAACAGGATCTGGTGGATTTTTGTTCCGCCAAAGATTGAAGAAAGACGGAGCTGATCGCCACCGGTAAAGATAATTACCTCTGCGGCTTTGATCCGTTCATAATTTTCATCAGAATTGGCTTCTTCGCGATTGGTAATATTAAGTACACCAACATTATGCACATCTAACTGTGCATAAGCCTTGATATATTCTTCACCAACTTTTTCGGGCATTAATGATGCTGTGGTGATGATCTCGAACCGAGATTGGGTATCTCTTAATGATTCTGTAGTAATCCGTTTTAAAATTCCACGCTCAAAAAAATTCATGTTCTCAGGCAGTCCAAATTGCGTTTCTGCGAAGCTGCCTGTATTTATTGCGCCACCAATGATGATGAGTTTACCTTTCGGAACCATTCTTTGTGTATTATAATTGTATCAAAAAACCCAAATATATAGGCTTAAGATAAAAAACACGACTTTTTTTGTCAAGAATATTCAATTTATTAACAAACGTTAAAATTTTATAACATAAAATTAACGGTGTTATGCTTGAAAATAAAACAAATAGGCGCTAAAATTGATTTAGGTAAATGGGACGTCTAATTTCAAAATAATTGTATAATTTACAGTCATCAATTTTATTCTAAAAATTGAGTTAAAAAAGGCTATCCCAGATCCTTGTTTAAATAAAAAAGAACAAAATATTACATGAAGATATCAAACATACAAGTATTGAGAGGACCAAACATATGGTCGATTAGCCGAAAAAAACTGATCCAGATGCGTTTAGATCTGGAAGATTTGGAGCAAAAACCAACCAATGTAATTGAAGGGTTTAGTGAACGGATAGAGAAATTGTTGCCCAGCATGTTTACACACCGCTGTTCTAAAGGTGTAGAAGGCGGTTTTTTTACACGCGTGAAAGAAGGAACATGGATGGGGCATGTAATTGAACACATTGCTTTAGAAATCCAAACATTGGCCGGAATGGAAACTGGTTTTGGCAGAACTCGCCAAACCAAAACTGAAGGTATTTATAATGTGGTATTCAGTTACCTGGAAGAAAAGGTTGGTGTTTACGCTGCTGAAGCTGCAGTTAAAATTGCCGAAGCCCTGATTAATAACGAAGAATACGATTTAGAGCACGATATCCGCAGGATGAAGGAAATACGCGAGCTAGAAGCATTAGGGCCGAGTACAGGCTCTATTGTAGAAGAGGCCGTAAGCAGAAGTATTCCCTGGATCAGGCTGAATAAAAGTTCTTTGGTACAGTTGGGATATGGTAAAAATCAGGTACGTTTTAGGGCAACCATGACCGAAAAAACCAGTAGTATTGCCGTAGATATTGCCAGCAACAAGGAGGAAACGAAACGTCTGCTTACCGAAGCCGCCATTCCGGTAGCATCAGGCGTTACCATTTCTAATATTGATGACCTGGAAGCTTCAGTAAAAAAAGTCGGCTTTCCTTTAGTTTTTAAACCACTTGATGGTAACCACGGTAAAGGTGCAACCATTAATGTGAAAACGATGGAAGATTCGATAGCGGCCTTTGAATATGCCAAAACCTATTCGAGAAGGGTAATTATTGAGAAATTTATTACCGGATTCGATTTTCGTGTGCTCGTAATCGATCATAAAGTTATTGCTGCTGCCCAACGCGATCCTGCGCATGTTAAGGGGAATGGAATTCATACTATTCAAGAGTTAATTGATAAGGAGAATGAAGACCCACGCCGCGGTTATGGCCACGAAAATGTATTAACTGAAATTGCTGTTGACCGGGATACTTTAGATCTTTTAGCCAAAAAAGAATATACTTTAGAAACCATTCCTGAAAAGGGAGAAGTGGTTTACTTAAAATCTACAGCAAATTTAAGTACAGGTGGAACATCTATTGATGTAACAGATATTGTGCACCCACAAAATATTTTTATCTGTGAAAGGATTTCGAGGGTAATTGGATTGGATATTTGCGGTATCGACATCATGGCGCAGAACCTTACCCAACCGTTAACCGAAAATGGAGGTGTGGTTTTAGAGGTAAATGCAGCACCAGGATTTAGGATGCACTTGGCACCAAGCGAAGGTTTGCCTAGAAACGTGGCTGCATCGGTTATTGATATGCTCTATCCGCAAGGAAAGCTATCACAGATTCCCATTATTGCTGTAACCGGAACAAACGGAAAAACCACTACTACGCGTTTAATTGCGCACATCATCAGAAGTAATGGTAAACGTGTAGGTTTTACTACAAGTGATGGGGTATATGTGCACAATACCATGTTGATGAAGGGTGATACCACAGGGCCGGTAAGTGCCGAGTTCATTTTAAAAGACCCGACGGTAGAATTTGCCGTACTGGAAACTGCTCGTGGTGGAATTTTAAGAGCAGGACTGGGATTTAATGCATGTGATATTGGCGTAGTAACCAATATCCAGGAAGATCACCTGGGTATTTCTGATATCCATAATCTTGACGATTTAACTCGGGTTAAAGCGGTTGTGATCGGTGCGGTACGCCGTAAAGGTTGGGCAGTATTAAATGCCGACAATGGTTATTGCGTTCGCATTGGCAAAGATGCGCGCTGTAACGTTGCTTATTTTAGTATGGATGAAAATAATCCAGTAATTAAAGAGCATTGTAGAAAAGGCGGTATAGCTGCTATTTACGAAAATGGATATATTACGATTAAAACCGGTGACTGGAAACTAAGAGTAGATAAAGCCACTCACATTCCTTTAACCTTCGGTGGTTCCGTAAACTTTATGATCCAGAATGTACTTGCAGCAACACTAGCAACCTATTTATGGGGCTATAAACCTGAAGATATCCGTTTATCGTTAGAAACATTTATTCCTTCTGCAGCGCATACGCCAGGAAGGATGAATATTTTCAGGTTCAAAGATTTTAAAGTACTGGTCGATTTTGCACACAACCCTGATGGATTTAATGGCATAAAAGGTTTCTTGCAAGGGGTTGAAGCTACCGAACATGTAGGTATTATTTCTGCAACAGGAGATAGAAGAGATGAGGATATTATCGAAACTGCCCGTATTTCTGCTCAGATGTTTGATAAAATTTATGTTTGTCAGGAGAAATATCTCCGTGGCAGACAACAACAAGAACTGGTTGATCTGCTGGTAAAAGGCATTAAGGAAGTTGATCCGAATAAGGAGATTATCATTAATAATAGAAGCACCGAATGCTTGCAGATCGCTATTGAAACTGCTAAAAAAGGTTCTTATCTTACGATTTTAAGTAACACAATCGACAATACGATCCAACGTGTTACCGAACATTTAGATCGGGAATTAGAAGCGTAATTTTAAATAATTTGCCCCGATGTTGATCGCCATTCTGCGTTGCTCCAGTCGAGATGACGGCCTTTATTGAAAAAAAACCTCCTTTGATAATTAAATCGAAGGAGGTTTTTCCGTTTTTATATTTAGGTCACTTATGCTTGAGCATCACGTAATCTTTTAATTTCATCATGCGAGGTTCTTAATGATGCTTTTTGATCAGAAATTAAATCTCTTATATTTGAAGGGATAGCTTCTTCCTCTAATGCCATTTTGTATGCATTTTGCGCAGCATCTTCTCCAAACTCACAATTGTTTAAAACCGTTTTACGGTCGTGGCCAGTAAATAAGGCTTTAACATCCATCCAGGCTCTGTAAATTTTACCAGAATTAGTGGTTCCTGTTTCAATATCTTCACCTAGTGCAGCTACCTCAGTAGCCAAAGCCATTTTATATTTTTGACTTTCGCCTATCATACTTAAAAATAGGGTCTTTAAATCTGCATCTTCATCTTTTAATTCCTGACGGGCTTTTTCATAACCTTCAATACGGTCGTTATTAATTTGAACCAAGTCGTTTAATACCTCTGCTGTTGCTGTTGTCGTTTTCATGTTGTTATTTTATAGTTTCGATGTATATAAGCAACATGACCAATTAAAAAAAGGTTTGTCATTTTTTTAATTGTCTACAACAGATAGCTATATCAGCTATTTTTTATGATTGGCAAACTACCTGAATGGGCAATGGATTAATTATTTTTTGGAAAAATATAATGCCAGCTTTTCTTTTACAAAACGCCTAACTCGGGTTACCATATTGCCTTTCCGTTTAATTAAAAAGTTTTTGATGGCTTTGTACGCCATGGGGTCTTCAGCTATTACCGTTGGAAATTCGACAATTGGTTTGGGGTTGATAATTACGTTATAGATATCATTTATTCCTGAATGTACGCCAGTGCCATCATGGCCTATGTTGTTAACGAGTGATTGCGATGGATTAAGTGTGATGCCTCCTTTTAGAAAGATGGAAGCATACCATCTAATTGCCCAACTGTTGTTTTTCCCTTTCTTAAACTCTTGCATCTGTTTCCAGAAATTCATTTTATTATCGATGGAAAATGCAGTTCTTTTCTTTTTATCAAACTGTTTTAAAAGGACGTCGATATCTGGTTCGAAGTTTTTCCATGCCCTTCCCCATGTAGCCCAGCCCCAACTTGTGGCAGCCCTATAGAAAAAAGATTGCGAAAGTTTATCTGATTTTAAGGGATACATGTAGGCCCCTATATGCATTACTTTTCCCTCTTCGCGGTAATGGTTTAAAGCATTGTTAAAATAGGCTAAAGTATGGGGAGAAGTAACCAGATCATCTTCAAAAACAATTACCTGATCGTATTCTGCTATTAATTGGGTTACGCCTGCAATTACCGAATTGGCTAATCCTGCATTTGCCTTACTTTCGATTACTTTAACCGATTTAAAACCATCTACTTTTTTGATGATTTTTCTTACCGCGGCAACTTTTTCTTCATCCTGAACTGTTTTGGCACCATCTGAAAAGATATACAATTGGCTTTGTGCAGCCAATTCATTTTGTTGCAGAAATTGTAACGTACGCTCGGTATGCTGCGGACGGTTATATACGAAAAGTGCTATTGGGGCAAGATTTTGCATTTTTGTCTTTTATCAATTAGTCCTATCAATAAACTGCTCAGTTCCTCCGTCATTTCGACTGGAGCAACGCGGAATGGAGAAATCTTTAAATAAGAACTAAGCGTTAAGATTTCTCGGCTCCGTTGCACTCCGCTCGAAATGACGACTCCCTAAATTACCGATTAATTCCCTAAAATATATGTAGATTATGGTCAGATTTTTTTGTTAATACGGTATATGCGTTAGCAAACTGTTCCTGTTTTTTCTTACCCAAAAAATTACCCAAAGCTTTTTTAATCCGGTATTCCAGCTCGATTTTTAAATTTTTAGAAAATGTTTTTGGTGCTTTTCTATTAATAAACTCATTAAACTTTACCGTTTCTGGAGCGGTCATCGAAACTTTATCTTCTAAAATTTCTAAACCCTCACTCTGTAACAAGAACCTTAAAGAAGTTGGTGTATACATGTTAATGTGTCCATAATCCAAAAAATGCTTCATTCTTTGGTCTACACCAAAACGGTAATCTTTAGGTACTTCAACTACAATATACTTTGCTACCCTTTTCAATTCACGGATCAGGATCCTCTCATGTTCTACATGCTCTAAAACGTGCGCAAGAATAATCAGATCAAATGCATCATCTTCATAAGGAATTTTGTATCCATCGAAAGTTTGTGCTTCTTTTAAACTGGCGAGGTTGCGGTCTTTTATAATGTCGACACCACTTTGTGCGATTTCTAAAGCATACAGTTCCGGTGCGAAATGCCATTCATTTAAAAAATGTAAAATACTGCCATCTCCGGCGCCAACCTCAAGTACTTTTTTAGGATTTAACCCTTTGCAAACATCAACGATGTTCTGGGCTTTATATTTTGCGCCGAGCATTCTCCATGCTACATCGCTATTGGTATAAAAATTATCGTAGGCCGTTTTTACTTCTTCGCTTAACATGATGCTTACTGATTTAAATACCTAAACAATTATCCTGCTTGTAAAAAACTGAGGTTGCTTTTTCGTAAAAAAGACCTGGTGAAATCCCACTGAAGCTGATTTCTTTGAATCCTTGGGCCTTTAAAAGCACACGCGCAGGATTATAAACTTCACGTTCACTATCATCTAAAACCAATACGCCATTTGCGGATAACGCAGCTACGCTATACTTACAACAGTTTACACGATCACGCCCATCAACAATAATAATGTCGAACTTTTTATCAAGCAAAGTTGCTTTTTTAGCGTATTCTCCATCTTTTTCCAATTGGCAGAATATCATTTCAGCATTGGCGGGACTGGTGTTTTTTACTTTATCAAACCAGCCTTTATCGTGCTCTACAGAAGTTACCGAGCCAGCTCTTTCTGCATAAAAAATAGTAGAACTGCCAGAGCCATATTCGAAAATATGCTGTGTTTTGTTTATCCGTTCTTTAATAAAATCGATAAACGAATAAGTTACCCAAGGCAAAGCTTTTCCTTGCCCGTCTACGGCCTGTTTTTTATCAAAAGCCTTGAACCAGCCAATGCTGTTCAGGTAGCCTTTATGTCCGTATGATAATAATGCCTTAAGCCTGCTTGGCTTTGCAATTAATGTGGTTAATGCTTTAAGAGTACTCAATGTTTAAATATTTTTTGAAATGCGGTGACCAAAAATAATGATTTTAACATCATTATACCCTGTTGCCTAGTTTTAGGAATTAATAAAATGAAAAAGGTTGCTGTAAAGTAAGCAATCAGCGTGGCAAGAGCAGCCCCCATAATGCCAAATTTTGGTATCCATAATACGTTCAAAGCGATATTCACTATCGCTCCCATTCCGGTTCGGAGCATCGATAACTTGGTATATCCTTCTGCAATAAGATACTGCCCACTGGCGCTACCTAGGAAAACAAATATACCTGCCCAAACATGAACAGTTAACACATGTGCACCATCCCAAAATTCTGGAGTGTAAACGATATGGTATATGATTGGTGAGGCAAAAGTCATGAAAAGTGCTACGCTCAAACTTATCCAAACCATAATGTCGTACATGTTTTGTAGACGTTTCATGTATCTTTCTGGATTATCTCTCTTGGCATTCATAATTGCAGGAAACACAGAGGTTACTATCGCAACAGGTATAAAATACCAGCTTTCACTTAGCTGTACGACGGTTGAATAAATTCCTAAGGCCCCAGTGCCAAGATAATTTTCAACCATTAGCTGATCAATTTTCATGTATATTGAAACCAGAACCGCAGATAGTGCTAATGGCCATGAATGTTTAACTAGGTATTTTGCCAATGTTGAATCAAATACCCAATTGAAAACACTTCCAACTTTTATCCTATAAAAATGGATGTACCCAATCGCCAGAATTATGGTGTCAAGTAGCAGGGCAAAAACAAACCATTCTACATTTAATTTTAAAAAGATAAATATCAATTTTATTAATGCAGAGATAATGTTTCCGAATACCTGAATACGCATTACGTATTTAGCCTGTACTTTAGATTGGAAATAACTATCCGTAATATAGAAAGCCTGAGTTATTCCGGTAAGCCCCACAATAAGAACGTAGATGAGTGGGGTTTCAATAGGCTTGTGCATATTCCAAAGACTATATGCAAAATATATAAGTGGGATAATACAAATGCCCCCAGTAAGCTTAAGCCAAAAGGCGGTTCCAAGTAAACGATCTCTATTTTCTGGTGTACGAAGAAGTTCACGCGTAATAAAACCATCTAATCCAAGGGCGGCCGCAGCTACAAAAAAAGTCGTGAAGGCTGCGGGGTAATTTAAGATGCCATTTAATGTCTTTCCTAAATAATTAGTAATTGCAAAACCTACTAAAATTTTGATTACTAAACTTCCAACTCTCGCCAACATTAACCACCCTGTATTTTTTAAATACTTGTTAAATGCTTCTTCGTCAAAACCTTTTATGGCGGGTAATTTCATTAACGCAAAGATGTAAAAAAATGTGCGTTAAGTTAGATAGCGCAAATTCAAAATATTTAAAGGCATGAAGTACACGAAGTATATGCTATTATTTCCCTTCACTTTTTGTCTCCAGTGCTTTTGTTTCTGAAGTTTTAACTTCAGGGCTTGGCACAGGAACAGCATTTACAGCTTGGGCAGGTTTGCTATTTAAAGGTGCACCTACAGCAATATCGCACCTATGGTTGGGTTGGCCATGAGGTGGGTTCAAGCCCTTCCCTGTTTTTATAGCTACAGTTTGTTTTACTGCAGGCTGTGTGGTTACTACCTGTTTTGGTTTACTATCCAAAGGTGCGCCAACGGCAATATCACATCTGTGGCCAGGTTCGCCATGTTTAGGATTTAATTTTTTACCTGAAGTATTCACAACAGGGGTTGCCGGAGCAGTTACTGGTTGCGGACTAACACTTTTTTGTGGTTGAATTGCAGCTGTTTGGTTTAATGGTGCACCAACCGCTAAAGCACAGGTATGCCCGGCATCGCCATGTGGTGGATTAAAAATTAGATTACTTTTTGTACGCTGCGCTGCTGGTTGAACAGTGTTGCTTTTTTGGAGCCCTTGTATCCCGGTAGGTGTTGGAATAACAGCTTGAGTAGTTTCTTTCTTTTCGCTATTACAGGCACAAAGAACAATAATGGCTAAAAGGTAAAAAGCGGTTTTCATGGGACTGAGTTTAGAATTACTCAAATATGGCGAAATTAATTTATGCCTGAAAGCCCTTTTCTATTCTTTCTAACTGTTTGAGATGATGTTTTAAATGAATTTCGATAAATCTTAGCCATTGCCTGGCATTTAAGTAGCCTAGTCGTGGGTGTTTTGTTTTGCAGTCGGCTTTTGCGTTGGCAATTACGGGATAATTATCATCGAGGCCTTTCTCAAACTCCAAAATAAAATCGAGTGCTTCTGTTTTGCTGATTTTTTTTACACGCTCGGCCAGTCTTTTCGGAACTTTATACTTTTTTGCTGGTGGTAAGGCGCCTAAAACTAAAATCAGTTTTAAAATAAAATGCGTGGGTTTTTTTTCGCCTTTACCACTTGCTGCGCGTTCGAGTGCAATTAATGAGAGCAGGCTTGAATCGAAAATATGTGAATATACTTCGCTGTAGCTCCATCCGGCAATGGGTGGTGTGGTTTGAAAAATATCTTCAGCGTAGTGAGATAATTTCGATTTATAGGCATCGATAATTTTATGTATCGATGCCTTTATTTTTGCAGCCGTCATTCAATAAAGATAAGCCGAATTACTGCTTCTCCAAATATTTTAAGAAGTCGTCCTTATTAGATGGAAAAACAAAAATATCAGATAAGGTAAAATAGTTCTGAGGGTCGGCAACGGTTTTGTAAAGATTCTTCGCCACTTTTAAGCGCTCATCATCAAAAGAGAAAGATTTTAAAAGTACCCTCGCCTGAGCGCTTAGCAGGGAGGCATTTTTACTCACCACATTAATCATCCTCGCCCTGCCATCATCAAAACTTTCTTTTTTGTATTGGGTTAAAAAGGCCTGAAAAGCTTCGTCGGAAAGTAATCTGTAATTCAACTCGGGTTGTGTTTGGATTGGCGGAACAATACCAGTATTATAATCTCCGGTATAGCCATCAAAATCGTTAAGGGCATATTGCCTGTTGCGATAGATATTTAGCTGTTTTAAAGTAATTAACCTTTTATCCTCAAAACTTAATACAAGCCTTTGTTGCGGGATAATCCTAATTCTCTGTTTTATCACTACAGTATTGCCCTGAATAATAGATAGCATGGGTGCAGAATTGTATACATTATAAAAACGAAACCTGCCATTGGCTGATCCAACCAGTTCTTCATCTAAATATACATTATACTTGCCTGGATTAACGATTTGCAGAAATACTTCGGCGGCACTGCGGTTGTTTTGAGCGAAAGTTAGGGTAGCAAAAAGCATTGCCAATCCTAAAAAGATGGTTTTCTTCATTTTAATTAAGGTTTCATTTGTGTGTGTTTTAAGCTCATGCCAAATGAATGCCAAAACCAAACAAAAAAGGAGTAAGACTAAAAAAGTTTTAACAACTCTTCAAGGTGGATGATTTCCCTTGTTACATCTTCAGGCTTTTTTTTCTGTAAAGGGTTGAAAAATATAGCCTCCATGCCAAAATTTAAAGCGCCGTAAATATCAGCCTCAAGACTATCACCAATCATGATACTTTCGGTCTTTAAAGCCTTTGCTTTATCCAGTGCGTATTCAAAAATGATGGGGTTGGGTTTGTTTACGCCCACATCTTCTGAAATAATTACATTTTCGAAATAAGGATTAAGGTTTGATAGGTTCATTTTGGTTAAGGTTGTTTCCTTAAACCCATTAGAAATGATATGTAGTGTATATTTTTGCTGCAAGTAAGCCAGTACGTTTTCTGCCCCTTCGAACAAATTGGTTTTGGTGGGTGAAATACTTACATAATCATCTTCAAATTGATGAGGTATCACATCGGGATGAATACCTAATTGAATGAATGTTTTGTGGAAACGTTCTGATCTTAAAAAATCTTTAGTAATTTTTCCCAAGTGATAATCGGCCCACAGCTGATGGTTATTTTCGGTATAAGTAGTAATGAAATCGGCACAGGATTTAAGACCAAGTTCATCTAACTTATAGGTTTGGTAAAGCTCATTTAGCGTTTCTTCGGCATTACGGTCAAAATCCCAGATGGTGTGGTCAAGGTCGAAGAAAATGTGTTTTTTCATGAGTGATGATTTTCACAAAGGTAGCCTAATGATTTTTGATTTATAAATAATCGGCAACTTTTGCGTTTAGTTCCTCAATAAGTTCTTCATCCATATACTGATAATCATCTGGGATATGAAGCGTAATAATTTCCTTTTCGTAGAGTTCCTCAGGAAAACGTTCAATGATTCTTTGCTTATGCTTTTTTTCCATTACAAAGATCAGATCTGCCCAGATAATCAACTTTGCATTAATTTTAATCCTGGCCGATGGCTCAGTTCCCGCAGATCTTACCTGATGATCAGAATGGTTTTTATAGATATTTTCGGCAGTGGCACTACGCCATTTGTTTCTACTGCATATAAAGAGGATGTTCACTCTATTGATTTTATAAGAATAATCGACTTTGAACTAAAGACTCTAGACTAAGGACTGAATTATACCTTCTCCCCGTAAGCCAGATCGCCGGCATCGCCAAGCCCTGGAACAATGTAAGATTTACTGGTCATTTCTTCGTCGATTGCTCCCAGCCAAAGTTTTGCTTTAGGCAGATTAGCGCGCACATGTGCAACACCTTCTGTACTGGCTATTGCGGCAACGATATGAAGTTCTGCAATTTTATAGCGGTTAATCAGTTCTTTACAGCACATCACCATACTTTGCCCGGTTGCCAACATCGGATCAGCCATAATCAAAACTTTTCCTTCTAAATCTGGGGTAGAAATGTAATCCATCTGAATCACAAAACTGCCGCTCTTTTTTACTTTGCGATAGGCAGAAATAAAACAGCATTCGGCTTTGTCGAAGATGTTGAGTAAACCTTGTTGAAGTGGCAACCCGGCCCGGAGTATAGTAGCCAAAACGGGCTGCTGAGCTAAAACTTCGCAAGGTGATACACCTAATGGGGTTACAATTTCTTTGGTAGTATATTGAAGTGATTTGCTGATTTCGTAGGCAAAAAACTCACCAAGCCTTTCCAAATTTTTTCGGAAACGCATCGAATCCTTCTGGATATTCTCATCCCGAAGTTCGGCAATAAAGGTATTGGCGACAGATTTCGTCTTGCTTACATCAAAAATCATAATATTTGTTTTCGGGTATCTTAGGGTTTATCCCGGCGGGATGTTTAATTGTTAAATTTAACAATTTTAAGCCGAATAATTTAAACTAAAATCAATTTCCAGCGTAATTAATCATTTCTCCGAACAACGATTTTAATTTTTTATATTTAGCATTTGCAGATAGGCTTTTTAAGCTCCAACTGCTATAAAAGGTGCCGTTTACCACCTTCACTGCATCGATATATTGGTGTACTGTTTTTACAGCCGCATCGTGTGTTAAAAATTGAAGAACATAATCGGTGAGGCAATAAGAATTAACAATTAAAGGAGTCACTTTTTCAAGCTGAAGATCATACCAGTTAAATGGCGTACAGGTTCCGGCCCTAAAACCTAATACATTGCTGTAACCCATAGAATAATCGGAAATAATACCAGAATTGAGCATGTTTAAATAACAGATTGGGAATTTTAATGCTTCTAATTGCTGACTACTTACTGGGACGGCGTTTGGATGGATTTTTTTGAGCTTAACCAGGCCTTCCTTAATCTCATGCATTTTTTGCTTATCGCTTGCACAAGGCTTTAATAATCCAACTGATTGATCGGTAAGTGTTTTTGAAACACCGTTTATCTTAATGTAATTTATTGGCACATCAGGGAAATCGACAAAATAAAGGGGATTAGTTTTTTTTGAAGAAAATAATTGGTTCACCTCAGCCAAAACCTGCTCATTATTAATTCCTACTCCGGTTAGCCTGTCAAATTTAGAGCTCAGGTAATTGTTTTCTTTTTTAAAGATGGCACTGAAAATAAATTTGGTTCTATTTAATAATCCCTCAGGTAAGTTGGGTAAAATATTGAAATGAATGGTAGGTTGATGTTGGAATTTCTTTTCTTGGAATTTAAAATGTGGATGCTTTTTTTTGATCAAACTTTTAATGATCAATGCCCACTCATCAATAATTGGTTTATCTAAAATCTTCCATTTATGTTGGTAGCTTTTTGATGGCCTAAATTCTTCTTCGTTTTTTTTGGGGTAAAAATATTCCTCATATCGGCTTAATATAAAAAACGAGGCTGCATAAACATCGAAAGGTAAGGCAGATTGGGTAGTAACTGGAAATGGAGTCTGATATTCGCCAAATGAAATAGTTTTTGGATTAATTTCTTCTAATTTATTGGAGAGGAGTAAAGATGTGCTCTTGAAGAATAGTTCCTCACCTAGTGGTTCATCGCTATAGCTGATTTTAATGTGCTCGCTCTGTAGAAAATATTGGCTATTGCCCGTAAATTCTAATTCAGTTTTGAGTATATCTTTAAAAATAAAGTTAAAAATATATTTTATCCGAGGCGTTAATTTGTTGGAGAAGATGATTAGATGCATAACTTATTTTAACAACGCAGTATTTAAAAAAAGATTACAAGAAATGTTTCTCAGCAGATATTGACTTAAATAATATTGCCTTCTAAATTAACGGTAATTTAACATTGAGTCGTTATCTAATACAAAAATTACAATTAAAAGTTTGCTGTGAACTTTTTTTCAGGGTAAAGGATTTTTGTGCTTTTACGGACAGCGCCTTTTACAATATGCACAATACTCATCTGATCATCGAACATATCGTATAAAATAGTATTACTCACCTCAACCGATTTTATGGCGGAAATTTTCTCCACTTCAAGATAAATATTAGTGGCCTCATGATCGATCTCAAATCCGATGTAATTCATTGCAACAGCTTTGCCATTGGCTTTTAGCTGTAAATGAGAAAGTAAATATTTTTTTGCCAGTTCATCCATCGCACTCTTCATATTTGGATTGCTCAGATCGGTTTTCTGTTTGTATAATTTGGCTAAAATTGCCTCAAAGTCATCTGAAAAGATTTTACAGCTTATTTCTAAAGTTTTATCCTTTGCATTAAAGTTTACTTCAGTTGTGCTTACATGTAATGGATGTTTTATTCCTGCTCCTACACAAAAAAAAGTAATACACAAAAGCCAGAAGCTATATTTTAATTTACGCATCAACATATTAAATCTTTCCTTAAAAGGGTTAAGGGAGCAAAGTTAACAGATAATTAGTCTACTTGTTAAATGTAATTAAGGTGTTATGCCCACATTGTTCTAAATGTAAGTGCCTGAAATTTAAGCTGGCAAATATTTTACTTAGTTTCTTATGGGATGGATGAACGTGGGTAAGCTTAATATTAAAATTTTCATTGAGCCAAAAGCTCATTTTAATGGCCAATTTTCTAAAACCAGATTCTTTTGCAAGTTCTTCCTGCAGGTATTTCTCATTGTTTACCACAATAAAACCGTACCCATTTTTTTTGATTAAGTTATAGATACATTTTGCAAATCGATAATCATTGATGCAATAATACCAACATATGCGATTAAAAATAATATCGAACTTGCCATGGGCTTCCTCTAAATAGCCCAATGAAAAATTTACCGTTATATTTTCGTCCTCAGCTTTAGCTTTGGCTATGGCTAAATAATTCTGGCTAATGTCGTGCCAGGTAACTTTTGCTCCTCGTTTGGCAAATTCGATACTATATTGCCCCGGGCCAGCACCGAGATCGAGTAAAGTTTTATCTTCGAAATTGCCTAAGTGGGTTTTTATAACATCTATTATTTTGCCATCAAATTTTTTGTATTCGTTTGCCGCATACTTTTCTGCAAAAGCTTTTGGAACTGGATCGAAACCTTTTTCTGGTTTTTGTAAATAATATTTTAGCCAAAGCATAGTGTGGGATAAAAGACCAATAGTTATAAGTACCAAGTTACCGTATTGGCCAGGTATATTAAACAACAATTTTGTTTACAACTGTAAACCCAGTTATTTGTGATAAACTTCATCAAAAAGCGGTAAATAAGTTAAAAATTAGTAACAAATTTGGTATTTAGGCTTTTGTTTTAAGGATGTTTGGGGTTTTTCTAATTAAAAATATAATTTTAGCTATTGTAAACTATTTCATTCTCAATAGTTAGCTTATTATTCATGCCGTTACAAGATTTTATCTTTTATTTTAAATTGGGTTGGGCGCACATCATCAGTGCCGATGCTTTAGATCACCAGCTGTTTGTTTTAGCCCTGGTGGCTATTTACAGTTATGTCAATTTAAAACAGGTGCTCATATTGATTACGGCCTTTACCATCGGCCATTCATTTACCTTACTTTTAAGCGTATTAGATATTATTAGGTTTGATAGCAAATGGGTAGAATTCTTAATTCCCTGTACCATTGTAATTACTGCGATCAGCAATTTGTTTAGAAAGAATTTTTCCTTAAAATCAATTAAAATTAATTACTTTTTGGCGCTGGGTTTTGGGCTTATTCACGGAATGGGCTTTGCCAACTCCATCCGGATAATGCTGGCCAAAGACCAGAATATTGGCTGGGGCCTATTTGGCTTTAATGTAGGCTTAGAAGCTGGACAGGTTTTTATGGTAATTATCATTCTTTTTATTACCTTTTTAATTTTTAATTATACCCACATAAAGCGCATGAGCTGGGTTTTATTTATATCAGCAGCCGTATTTAGCCTGGCTTTAAAAATGGCTTTAGAACGAATTCCTTTTTAATTAACCGTATAATGAATAAACTATTTACTTTAACCGGCCTGCTATTCTTTTCTGGTAGTGTGGCCATGGCCCAAAATACTCAGAATAACCCAGGGAGTAACCATGGGAATAAGTTTGAGCAGTTGGGCACTATTTTACCAACGCCTAACGAACAACGTACAGCCAGCGGAGCGCCTGGTGTTAAATATTGGCAGCAACGTGCCGATTATAACATCAAATGTGAGTTGGATGAAAAAAATCTGTTGTTAACGGGGTCTGAAACGATTACCTACACCAATAATTCTCCCGATCCATTAACTTATATCTGGTTGCAGCTTGATGAAAATGAGCATAGCACAGATAGGAGTGCTAATTATCAGGATGCGACTAAAATGCCTGCGACAGGAACTATTAAAAATTTAGATCAGTTAAGTGCAACAGGAAACAATGGTTATGGAATAAATATTACCAAATTAACCGATGCAGCTGGTAAAAACCTAAAGTATACCGTTAACAAAACGATGATGAGGGTTGATTTACCAGTTGCGCTGAGAACCGGACAAAAATTTATCTTCAATATTGATTGGAACTATAAAATTTCTGATCGGATGAGTGTTGGTGGCCGTGGCGGTTACGAGTTTTTCCCAACAGATGGAAACTATTTGTTTACCATGACGCAGTGGTACCCACGCTTATGTGTATATAGCGATTTTCAAGGATGGCAGAACCATCAATTTACCGGTAGAGGTGAGTTTGCCTTAACCTTTGGCGATTTTAAAGTTCAGATGACTGTTCCGGCAGATCACCTTGTGGGTTCAACAGGAGAGTGTGTCAATTATAGCGCTGTTTTAAATCCAACACAGTTAAGTAGATATAATGCTGCTAAAACTGCAGCTACACCCGTAGAAATTCAAACTTTAGCTGAAGCAAAAGCTGCGGAAACCAAAAAATCTACAGCTAAAAAAACCTGGGTTTTTAATGCGAATAATGTCCGCGATTTTGCCTGGACATCTTCCCGTAAGTTTATCTGGGATGCCATGCCTCAAAAAATTCAGGCCAACAACAATACCGTAATGTGCATGAGTTTTTATGGAAAAGAAGCATACAATCTGTACAGCAAGTTTTCTACCCGTGCGGTGGCACATACCATTAAAACCTATTCAGATTTTACTATCCCTTATCCTTATCCGGTTGCACAAAGTATTGAAGCTGCAAATGGAATGGAATACCCAATGATCTGTTTTAACTATGGCCGTACAGATACTGACGGAACATACAGCGAAAGCACAAAAAACGGAATGTTAGGCGTAATTATTCACGAGGTTGGGCATAACTTCTTTCCAATGATTGTAAACAGCGATGAACGCCAATGGACCTGGATGGATGAAGGCCTAAATTCTTTTGTTGAGTATTTAACCGAAGAACTTTGGGATAACAAATTTCCAAGTAAAAAAGGACCGGCATATACCATTGTTGATTATATGAAACTGCCTAAAGATGAGTTGGAACCAATTATGACCAACTCTGAAAATATTACCCGTTTCGGTCCGAATGCTTATTCGAAACCTGCTACTGGTTTAAATATCCTTCGCGAAACCATTATGGGAAGAGAGCTTTTTGATTATGCATTTAAAGAATATTCGAGAAGATGGGCCTTTAAACATCCTGAGCCTGCTGATCTATTCCGTACCATGGAAGATGCCAGTGGCGAAGATTTAGATTGGTTTTGGAGAGGTTGGTTTTATGGAACCGATCCATGTGATATATCTTTAGATAGCGTGAAATTTGCGAAAGCCGATTTTCCTAAGGATTTACCGGAAGCCAAATCGAAAATGGTTAAAATTGATAAACCTGCCGTTAATGCCTTTGAAGATATTTCAAAAATCAGGAACCGCGAGGATAAGAAAAATAATTTCTATGTAGATAAAACTCCTGGAGCACAAGATTTCTACTATAAATATGATAGGGGAATGGTTACTGTTGATACTACTGTAGCTACTAAAACGCAACCCGCTGCAACGCTGGAAGCTGTTCCCTCAGCAGAACAGGGTAAATATGACAACAAATTTCTTTACGAATTGAGCTTTAGCAATAAAGGAGGCTTGGTAATGCCTGTAATTGTTGAGTTTACCTATAAAGATGGAACAAAGGAAATTGACCGTATTCCGGCTCAAATCTGGAGGCATAATGAATTGAAAACTTCTAAATTCTATATAAAAGATAAAGAAGTGGCTTCAATTTTAATCGATCCATTGCGCGAAACTGCCGATATTGATACCTCAAATAATACCTGGGGCGGAAAAGTAAAAGAAAGTAAATTTAAAGTATATAAAACCAAAGCCGGTGGAGCAGTAAGAGGCCAATCGGTTGGTAAAAACCCAATGCAGGCAGCCAGTAAATAGCGTTATAAGTTGCGTCATTCCCAACCCGATAGCTATCGGGTTGATTGGGAATCGTAATGCCTTAGTAGATTTATAGGTTGCATTAAGATTTCCACCTGCGCGAGAATGACGCTGCTCAATAAAAATCCTCGTTGAAGAAACAATCAACGGGGATTTATTGTATCTGAGGTAAAATATCCAATAAGAAATGTTTGATATTGGTTACTGTGATATCATTTGCTGTTACATAGGTCTCACTCTTTGGTGTAATGATATATCTATATTTAGGTTCCAAGTCCTTTATACAATTGATAAATCCTTTAGATATAGTGGGAGCATTTGATAGTTTAATCTCAATACATGCAAGCGTAGTGATTCCCTGCACAAGGATTAAATCACATTCCGCTCCAGTTTGTGTACGATAAAAAAAAAGGTCAGTTTGCTTTTCCTTTATTTGGTAAATCTGCTCAACTACATAACCTTCCCAGGATGCGCCAACACCTGGATGACCAAACAAATCACTATATCTTGGGATATTCAATAAACGGTGTAAAATGCCTGTATCTCTGATATATGTTTTTGGCGACTTAATTAAACGCTTTTTGGCATTAACAAACCATGGTTGTAATCGTCTGATCAAAAAACCTCCCTCTAAAAAATCTAAATACCGATTTACAGTGGGCGCACTCACCCCTAAAGACCTTGCAAAGGATTCTCCATTAAATAAATTTCCGTTTAAATGTGCAAGCATGCTCCAGAAATTTCTTAGTAGTGTTGGGGCTAAATCTACACCAAACATCTTTGCTAAGTCTCTTTCTACATAACTTACAATAAAATCATCAATCCATTCTTTGCTCAGTAAGTCGTTTTCTGATAGTAAAGATTCTGGAAATCCGCCACGAAACCAGTGTTGTTCAAAACCTATTGTATCGGGGAGTTCAGTTAATCCGATAGGGCATAGTTCATTATATGAAATTCTACCAGCCAATGTTTCCGAAACGCCCTTAACTAATTCAGGAGAAGCAGATCCGAGCAATATAAATCTTCCAGGCGTTCTTTTAGCATCAATTAATGGCCGTAATAAAGAAAACAATGTTGGTAATAACTGTACCTCATCAATAATTACAGTATGATCTTGTAAACTCTCTAGAAAAGTATAAGCATCTTGTAGTTTAGCCACATCTCTAGGATTTTCCATATCAAGATATATATAGTCATTGCTTAATTCTTTCGCCAATGTGGTTTTTCCAACTTGTCGCGGTCCGAGAATAGCGATAGCTGGTGATTTCTTAAGCCTATTTCTTAATTGAGATGCAAGATTTCTGATAATCAACATATACAAATATATACATTAACCTAGTAAATCCAAAGTTTAACTTTGGATTTACTAGGTTAATGTTGGTTATTGCTTTTTAAATGCGTTTTGAAATTTAAGAGACCGTTAAATCCTGATATAAATAATTTGCAAATTTTCCAACTTTCCTGACTTTCTCCTGTTTTAGACTATGCATCCTAAACCGTATATTTCCTCCCAAGCCGTTTATGTTTTTATAAGCGGAGGAGAGCACATTAAAATTGATTTAAAGATCAATTTTAACTAAGTTTGATTTACCCATGAAATTTAAAATCACCTCAGAATATCAACCCACCGGAGACCAGCCAAGTGCGATAAAACAATTGGTGGATGGCGTAAATGCTAACGAACATTATCAAACTTTATTAGGGGTTACGGGATCAGGAAAAACATTTACGGTAGCCAATGTGATTGAGCAGACGCAAAAACCTACCCTGATTTTGAGTCACAATAAAACTTTGGCGGCGCAGCTTTACGGCGAGTTTAAAAATTTCTTCCCTGAAAACTCAGTTAATTATTTTGTTTCATACTACGATTATTACCAGCCCGAAGCTTTTATCGCATCAAGCAATACTTATATCGAAAAAGATCTGAGTATAAACGAGGAAATTGAAAAACTTCGGTTACGTACTACATCTTCGTTAATGAGCGGTAGACGCGATATTATTGTGGTATCATCCATTTCCTGCATTTACGGTATGGGTAATCCAGAAGATTTTTCCCGGATGGTTTTCCGCTTTGGAGTAGGTTTAAGGATTTCGAGGAATGCATTTTTGCATAGTTTGGTTGAGATTTTATATTCCAGAACTACAACAGACTTTAAACGCGGAACCTTTAGGGTTAAGGGCGATACGGTAGATATTTATCCCGCTTACCTTGATCATGCTTACCGTATCTCTTTCTTTGGTGATGATATTGAAGAACTTTCAGCCATTGACCCCGTTTCCGGTAAAACTTTAGAGAAACTGGAAGATATGGCGATTTATCCTGCCAACCTCTTCGTTACCCCAAAAGATAGATTTAATTCATCCATCTGGGGAATACAGGAAGAGCTGGAAATCCGTAAGAACCAGTTAATTGCAGATAGGCATTTATTGGAAGCAAAACGTCTGGAAGAACGTACCAACTTCGATATCGAAATGATGAAAGAATTGGGTTATTGTTCAGGTATTGAAAATTACTCCCGTTTCTTTGATGGCAGAAGCCCAGGTATGCGCCCTTTCTGTTTGTTAGATTATTTTCCGGAAGATTATTTAATGGTGATAGATGAAAGTCATGTTACCGTTCCGCAGATCAGGGCCATGTATGGTGGAGATAGATCGAGGAAATTATCTTTGGTTGAATATGGTTTCCGTTTACCGGCCGCACTTGATAATAGACCTTTGAACTTTAACGAATTCGAAGCCCTTGCACCACAAACCATTTATGTAAGTGCAACTCCGGCTGAATATGAACTGGAAAAATCAGAAGGTGTGGTAGTAGAGCAGGTAATCAGGCCAACCGGTTTATTAGATCCTGTTATAGAAATCAGACCTGCCATTAACCAGGTTGATGATCTTTTAGATGAAATAGATATTACCATAAAAGATGGCGGACGTATTCTGGTTACTACATTAACCAAACGTATGGCTGAAGAATTAACTAAATACCTTGATCGCTTAAATATCAAGACCAGGTACATCCATTCTGAAATTAAAACACTCGAACGTGTAGAAATTCTTCGTGGTTTACGTTTAGGAGAATTCGATGTTTTAGTGGGGATTAACTTACTGCGTGAAGGCTTGGATTTACCTGAGGTTACTTTGGTTGCTATTTTAGATGCAGATAAAGAAGGTTTCTTACGGTCTGAAAAATCGCTTATCCAAACCATTGGCCGTGCAGCCCGTAATGATAAAGGACGCGTAATTATGTATGCCGATGGCATTACAGATAGTATGTCGAAAACAATATCAGAAACAAACAGACGTAGAGACATCCAGATTGCTTACAACCTTGAACATGGCATTACACCTAAAACTGTTGGTAAATCAAGAGAAGCAATTTTAGAGCAGACTTCGGTGCTCGATTTCTCTCAAAAAGCGAGCGATAACAAAGCAAGAGCTTATGTAGAAAATGCAGAAATCAGTATCGCAGCAGATCCGATTGTGCAGTATATGGGTAAAGCCGAACTGCAAAGGGCAATTGATACTACCCGTAAGGATATGCAGAAGGCAGCAAAAGATATGGACTTTTTGCAGGCGGCAAAGCTGCGTGACGAAATGTTTGCCTTAGAGAAAATGTTTAATGAAAAATTCGGTAAGTAACGATTTAGTTTTATAACATGATTTTTAGATAATTTAGACTACAATTGCTTTCAATAAGTTATCTAAAAATCATCAAATGAAATCTTTAAAACTAGTAGCGCTGATCGTACTCGGCGCCCTGGGTCTGAAAAGTCAGGCCCAAAATTCTGCGGCAATATCCCTGCCGCTTGCTGGCAATGCTTACAGCTCCTTACATCAAGATTCGGAAAGAACGCTGTCTAACAGAGGAATTGTAAATTGGTCTAATCCAAAAGAATATTTTACAGCTTATGTTAGGGTTTCCAAGCCTGGTACGGTAACTGTATCGTTAAGCGACAAACCTGTTTTGGACGGTCAATCGGTTCTGGAATTTGCCATCAACAATCAACCCAAAAAGGTAAATTTCGATGAAACCAAGCCATTTGACGGTAAAATTGGCGAATGGAGCATTAAAGACACAGGTTATATAGCCATAACCATTAAAGGAATAAGCAAAAGTGCTGGCAAATTTCCCTCCATACAGACCTTATCCATCGGTGGTACAGCTATTGAAGGCAAAACGGCTTACGTTAAAAACAACGAAGGCAACTTTTTTCATTGGGGCAGACGTGGACCATCGGTTCACTTAAACTATCAACAGCCAGAAAATGTAAATGCAGAGTGGTATTACAACGAGGTAACAGTACCAAAAGGTGAAGATATTTTAGGATCTTACTTTATGGCGAATGGATTTGGTGAAGGCTATTTCGGTATGCAGGTAAATAGTCCGACAGAACGACATATCTTGTTTTCGGTATGGAGCCCCTTCAATACCGATGATCCTAAAAGTATTCCAGAATCGCACAAAATAAAAATGCTAAAGAAAGGCGAGGGTGTACATGCAGGAGAATTTGGCAATGAAGGTGCTGGAGGGCAGAGTTATCTAAACTATATGTGGAAAGCAGGAAACACCTATAAATTCTTGTTGCATGGGGTGCCTGGAAAAGATAGCCTAACCACATATACGGCTTATTTCTTTGCGCCCGAAACCAATAAATGGCAACTGATAGCCAGCTTTACCAGGCCGCAGACTAAAACCTATTTAAAACGCTTCCATTCCTTTTTAGAAAACTTCTCACCAGTACAGGGAGACCTATCGCGAAAAGTTTTGTTTGATAACCAGTGGATCTGCGATGATAAAGGAACATGGATTGAATTAAAATCTGCCCGCTTCACTACCGATAATACCGGAGCAAAGGGATATCGGATGGATTATCAAGGAGGGGTAGATAAAGGTGCCTTCTATTTGAAGAATGGTGGCTTTTTTAACGATTATACTACGCCAAGAAAAATCTTTACCAGAAGCACTACAGGTAAAAAACCTGAAATAGATTTCAGTAAATTACCTTAACACTCAAAATAATTATGGAATTTTGAGGCTTTAATCATATTACAGTACAAATGGACGGGCAAAACAGAAAAGACATTTATCCAGGATTAGAAGTTGGAATTATTTTGAAGAAGGATCAACGATCGGGAAACATCACCTATGGTGTAGTGAAAGATTTGCTTACTTCATCTGCATTTCATTCCAGAGGGATAAAAGTGAGACTCGAAGATGGCCAGGTAGGCCGTGTGGCTGAAATTATTGAAGATTAATGGGGATGTTAAAACCTTTATAGGCTTATTTGCGTATTATATTTGTAATCAAAATGCAATTAAAGGCTAAATAAGTAACAAAATAAATTTTATGACGTCTATATTTGTAACAACAGTAATTTAAAAATGGCATTAGTAAAATTCATTTTCATAACAATATTGGTACTTTGGCTGATCAGAATGTTGATTAGGTTAATTCTGCCAATGCTGTTTAATAACCTGGCCAGCAAAGTGCAAAGTCAGGCAACAGGGCAGCAACAACAAAGACGATCAAAGCCAGAAGGCTCTATTTCGATAGATTATATGCCTCCAAAGCCTGATCAAAGTAAAACAGATAAACTCGGCGACTTCGTAGACTACGAAGAACTGAAATAAAACTGAACCCTGAACTTGTTTCAGGGTTTTTTGTTTAAATTCAAAAAGCAATAATTTGAAATATATAGTTTAAGTTTAATGCTTTTAACCCCCATCTGGAAAACGAAATATATACTACAACTATGAAATATTTTATTGTTTTTATCTCATTATGGATGGTAAGCGCGAAATGCTTTAGCCAAACAAAACAAGATAGTTTAGAAATTAAGCGCGCAGCTCTTGATTATATAGAATCGCAACATAACCCAAATCCTAAACAAATGGAACAGGCTTTGCATCCAAGATTGGTTAAGCGCACATTTTGGACGGATAAGGAAACCAAGAAGGATTATGTTCGTGAAACCTCTGCAGAATCAATGGTTATCTTAGCCGAAAACTATAACCGCAAAAAAGATAAATTCCCTGCTGTTCCTAAAAAGGAAGTAAAAATGCTTGATATTTCAGAGAAAACTGCCTCAGTTAAACTAATTGCAGATGAATGGATCGATTATATGCATCTTGTTAAATTGAACGGTTCTTGGAAAATTATTAATGTGCTTTGGCAATTTAATGATAGTGCAAGGCACAAATAACGCTTGTTACCATTCAGCTTGAAATTTGATTGCCTTATTTCTTTTTTCAATTAGTTTCGACATATAATTTGTAAGAAATATTTTTTCTACAAGGCGGCCTAATAATCCAAATGGTGCTTCAAACTCAAAAACATCAGTCATTTCTGTCTGAGAATCTATTATTTTGAAATGGTGTTGGTGATGGAGTTTTTTAAAGGGGCCTTTCACCATCTCATCTACAAAGCGTATTGGATATTCCATTGTACTAATCTTATTTGTCATTTCGAATGGAATGCCAAAATGTTTGGCTCGCCAGGTAACCGATTCATGTAAATTGATCAAACCACTTTTTTTTCCAGCTATTGCTTTTTCTCCAGAAGCTTTCATCGATTGTAAGTGAAGATCGATACTCCTGGCCAGATCGAAACAATTTTCAATCGGGGCATTAATCAATGTTTTTAAGATAATTGTTGCCATTTTAATTTACTTATGCTCCCGTTGAGCACCCCGCGCCTTCTGCTATACCCTTTTAACCCTCCGCCCTCAACCCCCTCACTGCCTCATCTATCTTCGCATACTTAAATTCAAAGCCATTGTTCAGCAATACCCTTGGCTTAACCCACCTGCTTTTTAAAATCAGTTCAGTTTCGGTTCCGATTATTTTTGCGCCTATGGCCAGTAGCCAGGCTGGAGCAGGCAAACCAAAGCTGATGCCATAGGCTTTTCTGATGCTGTGCATAAACACGTGGTTTTTAATTGGCTCGGGTGCGGTACAGTTTATTATGCCTTCAATCTTATTGTGGTTCAGTAACCATTCAATACTACCTGCGGCATCTAACTCGTGCACCCAGCTTACATACTGTTCGCCACTGCCCTGTTTACCACCCATGCCCAGTTTAACCAGGTTGAGCAAGCGTGGAAATGCGCCATCTTGTAGTCCCAGTACAATGCCCATCCTGAGGGCCACTTTTCTGGTTTTTGGGATTTCGTTTTCAAAGAAACTACTTTCCCAGGCCTTGCACACCTCAATAGAAAAGCCATCGCCGATTTCTCCCGTCATTTCATCTTGCGGACGGTCTTCGGCATGCCGGTAAATGGTTGCAGAGGTAATGTTGATCCAAAGTTTTGGTGGGTTTTCCAGGCTTTTGATTATTTCGCCGAGTAAACGGGTAGGGATTAACCTCGAACTGATAATTTCTTTCTTGTTTTTAGGGGTGTACCTACAGTTTACATTTTTACCACAGAGGTTGACCAGTAAATCGGCACCTTGAAGGCTTGTTGCCCAGTCGCCCAGGGTTTGGCCATCCCACAGCAGTGTTTTAATGTTCCCTGCTGCGGCTTGTGGTTTTCTAGATAGGATAATCACTTCACCAGCCAGACGACTAAAGTGTTTGGCCAGTACGGTACCTAAATATCCGTTTCCTCCTGCGAGTACAATTTTTCCGTACTTCATGATTCCTATAAAGTAAAGATTAAACCTAAAACAATTAAACGGTAAAGCACCCAGGTAATACTCATCGCCCAGCCCAATTGTAAGAGCTTGCTTCTGCGGAGGTGCTCCAAAAACATAAGTCCGGCCACCATCAAAAAGTAAAGGATAAAAAATATAGAGGGGATGATGAGGTATTGTGCGATAACCAAAACAGGCAAAAGCAAAAGTGCACCGGCAAAAGAGATGGTCATGATATTGCCCAGGTAATCCCAGAGTTTTTCTTTTTTATAAAAAACAATGATGATGCCCTGAAAAAGCATTTGTCCACCACAGATGAGGTATTCACGATATCGGCTGCCCAGTGGGACAAAATCGGTAAGCAGATGTGCATAAGCGGTTAAAATGTAAGCTGTAACAAACCAGGTCAAAAGCAGATAGGTCAAACGGTATTGGATTTTAAAGCTGGGCTGTATAGTGTTTTCTTTAACGGCCACAGGAATAATTACTTTACGGTTGTAAGAGATAAAGGCATAAAACTTACGCATCAAATAAACAAAAGGCCCAAATAAAAACAGCGGTTTAAAAATGGGCATGGCATGCGCAATAATTTTAAATAAACTCTGGATGCCATAAGTTACTTCACCATTTTCGGTATTCACGAGTGCAATCTCATTGGTGGCTCTTTGTTTGTCAACCAAAGGACAAATGTTTTCAGGCATACTTTGATAAGCCTCACGACCACCTTTGGCCAGCATACCTATTTTTACAAATGCTTTGGTATAGGCATAACACATTGGGCATTCATCATCAAATAAAATCACATGGTTCTTAAGCGTTTTCATTTTATTTAAATTTTAATACTTTCAGTAAAAAATGAAAGTTGTAATTAAAAAATAAAGCCGAACTTAAGGGGTAAGGCTTTTTAGGGGTTAGCGTTTAGGGTGGATATGTCTTGCTACTCAATACCTCCCTCTCATATCTCACATCCCAAATCTCACGTCTCTATTTAAAAACTTTCAATACCGAGCCCCAGAACCAACTTTCTTCTGCTTTAAGCATTGTTTCTAAAGTTTTATCTACGTTGACAGCAAGTTTGTTAATATCGTTTACTGATTTTTTGAAGGTTTTGAACTCCGGGTCCTTTTCATCGCCTACTACCGTTGATAGCTCATTTAAAACTTTTAAAACAGGCTCTAATTCTCTTTTCTTACGCTCTTTGGCTACCTGACGGGAAATATTCCAAACATCTTTATCAGCAAAAAAATACTCTTTGCGCTCGCCGGCTTTGTGTTGTTTTTCAATTAAGCCCCATCCAATTAAATCACGGAGTGTCATGTTGGCATTTCCCCTCGAAATACTGAGCTCTTCCATAATTTCTTCGGTGGTAAGCGCTTCAGAAGAAATTAGCAATAGTGCATGTACCTGGGCCATGGTGCGGTTAATCCCCCATTCTGAGCCTAATTTACCCCAAGCTTCTATAAATTTTAATTTTGCTGCTGCTAATTCCATACACAAATATAAATTTATTTTTAAACTTTCAAGAATTATTGAAAGTTTATTTGTGTTGAAAGCTATTTGCTTTCGCGTTGCATTTTATCCAATACCATCTGCCAGGTGTTATCATTGTTATTTACTTTTTTTAACAGATTAGCGTGTGTCTTATCGAAATAGACAGATAGTTTTAATACAGGTATAGCCAAATCTGGTTTAAACATAGTCCCTGGAGCAAATCCAGGTTCATTGTTCTTTGCCCGGTCGCGGTCGAATTTAACCGTTGTATTTACATATTCTTCGTGCTGTTTTTCGCCATTAATGTATGGGATTAACCATTCTACAGATTTTTTGATCGATGATCCTTTTGGCGACTCATAGGTATAATAGTTAGTGCCGTTCGCCCTATCGATCATGATGGCCAGCTTAAGCATAGGCTCCAGGTCGTAAATATGGTAATGCATGGCATCACGCTCTTTAAAATCCAAACTCGTTCCATCAGGATATAAATTAATATTGATGTGGCTTTTAAGATTGTCGATGGTCCACTTAATAAAATCCTGATTGTTTAAGGTGTAACCAATTTCGCCAACTACTTTTAGCCGGTGAGCGTTCCAGTTATTAATGGCCGTGGCTCTCCCTGTTTTCATCCGTTTGCTGTTAATTTCTGCCCACGCCGTTTCAGTAAGCCATTGCTCAATCTGTTTTTTATCAGCTTTTGAGATATCTTTTTTGATCAGGTCGTAAGCTTCAACGGCCTTATCCAGATTGGTATCGTCAATAGGATCGCCATTTGGTTTATTGATTTTGGCCCATGTACTAAGAAATTCTACACATTTGTTTAAATATTTTTGATCTTCAGTAATCCGGTATTGTAAGGCCAGTGCAAACATTTTGTTCATATCAGCCAGGGCTAATCTGGTTTTTTCTTTTTTTGGATTTCCTTTTAATAATCCTTCAGTTCTGATGGTATCAATTGGGTTCGGTTGCTCGTTTAAATAATTTAATGCCGATTTTTCAAAGCCCAGGTATAGTTTTTGGGTTTCCCCATCATTTTTGATCTGGGTTTTTAGCTTTTTAATTTCATTGGTATTTAAACTTACTAGCTGCGAAAACGAAGAAAAAGAAAATAAAGCAAGAGCGATTGTAACGACAAACTTTCTCATAATAAATAGGTTGAATTTTTATTCTTTGTTACAAATCTAATTTTTTATTCAGCATGCATTTAATTTATTCCTTTTTTATACCGCCCAATTTTTTATTTTTGACGTTCGTTTAAACTTAAACAAACCTTAATGAATAACTGGTTTAATAAAAATGGCATTCACTTAGCCATTATTGCATTTTTTGTAGTCATCACTTTTGCCTACTTCAGTCCTGTTTTGGTAGGTAAAGCCCCTGCGCAAAGCGATGTGATCCAATCGCAAGCGATGCAAAAGGAGATTATGGACTTTAAAGAAAAGGATGGTAAGGCACCACTTTGGACCAACCAGATGTTTGGCGGTATGCCAGCCTACCAAATTTGGGTACCTTATGCCTATAATGGCGCTACTTATGGAATTGCTTTAATTACCAAAGCTTTGCCAAATCCAACGGGTACAGTTCTGCTGTTGCTTTTAGGTGCTTATTTCTTATTTATTGTATTAAAGGTTAATCCTTGGCTCGCTGCGGCAGGTGCAATTGCATTTACATTTACCATGTACAATTTTGTTTTAATTGCAAGTGGGCATAGTAGCAAGGCATTAGCAATTGGTTTTTTCGCGCCTATAATAGCCAGCATATTGTTAACCCTAAGGGGGAGATATTGGTATGGAGCTAGTTTAACTGCATTATTTTTAGCCCTTGAAATAAGAACCAACCACGTTCAAATGACGTATTATTTAATGTTGGCTATTATTATTTTTGTTATTGTAGAGTTTTACCAGGCATTTAAGAATAAAACCATTTCAAATCTCTTAAAATCTTTCGCTTATCTTGCTTTTTCGGTGGCTATTGCTGTCATGATTAACGCAAGTTTATTATGGTCTACAGCAGAATATGCGAAAGAAACAAACCGTGGCAAATCTAATTTAACCGCTACAGAAGCGGCACCAGCAGAAAAAGGTTCAGGCATGTCAAAAGAATATGCTTATCAATGGAGCCAAGGTGTTGGTGAAAGCTTTACCTTTTTAATTCCAGATTTATACGGAGGCGCTTCGGGGGTAGAAAAGTTGGTAAATCCTGAAGGGAATATGTATAAAGCTGTTGCCGAAATTACAGGAGGCGACCCAACTCAGACTGCACAAGCTATCCAGCAGTTGGGAGGACAACTAAATATGCAACAGTATTGGGGTGAGAAACCCTTTACCCAAGGTGGCTATTATTTTGGTGCAATTATCTGTTTCTTATTTGTTTTTGGCTTATTCATTGTTCGTAGTCCGCTAAAATGGTGGATATTGGCAACAACAGTTTTATTTATTTTGCTTTCTTTTGGTCGCCACTTCCCGCTCATAAGTGATTTATTCTTCGATTATTTTCCACTTTATAATAAATTCAGAGCGGTTGAATCAATTTTGGCAGTAGTTGGTTTAATGGTTCCAATACTGGCAATTTTAGGAATCAAAGAAATACAGGACGGAAATATAGACCAAAAGGTATTGATCAAGAAATTAACCTGGTCTGCTGCTATTACTGGTGGTTTTGCTTTAATTGTAGCAATCGTGCCTACATTGTTTTTTAGTTTTACAGCATCAAATCACATTCAAATTGTACAGGCTTTAACGCAGACTTTGCAAAATAATGCTGCCATTGCTCAAAAGATAGCAAATGGATTGGTAGAAGATAGAATTGCAATAGGTCGTGCAGATGCTTTACGCTCATTCTTTTTCGTGGTTATCGGTTTCGGGATAGTTTGGGCATTTATTACCAAGAAATTAAATGCACAACTGGCCCTGGGCTTGTTGGCGCTGGCTGTTTTGGTAGATATGTGGCAAGTAGACCGTAGGTATTTAAATAACCAAAACTTTGAATACAAAAAAACGGCATCAGATTTCTTTAAACCAAGAGATGTTGATAATTTTATCATGGCTGATAAAGACCCGAATTTTAGGGTGTTTGATGCTTCAATAAATACTTTTAGCGATGCCAGTACATCTAATTTTCATAAAACAATTGGTGGTTATCATGCCGCTAAACTGAAACGTTTTGATGAACTTATTCAGCATCAATTTACTAAAAGTGTTAATCAGGATGTTCTGGATATGTTAAACACAAAATATATCATTACACAAGATCCTCAAAACGGATCGTTTAAAATGCAGCGTAACGCAACTGCTGCGGGTAATGCCTGGTTTGTACAAAGTGTTCAATTTGCTAAAAATGCTGATGAAGAAATGAAGGCCATTAGCAGTTTTGATGCTAAAAAAGAAGCCATTGTTGATGAAAGTTTCAAAAACTCGATCGATACCAAGCGTTTAGGAACTGGCCAGGAAGGTTTTATTAAGTTAACCAGCTATAATCCTGATCATTTAACTTATGAGTACTCAACCGCTAAAGATGTAATTGCAGTGTTTTCAGAGATCTATTATGATAAAGGCTGGAAAATGTATATTGATGGTGTTGAAAAGCCATACTTCAGGGCAGATTACGTTTTACGTGCGGCGCAATTAGAAGCAGGTAATCATAAACTTGAGTTTATTTTCCATCCAACATCGTATTACACTGGAGAGAAAATATCTTTGGCAGGATCGATTTTATTGCTTGCTGGATTAGGTTTCGGATTTTACTCAGAAGAAAAGAAGAAAAAGAAAGCAGTTAAAGCTTAATATTTCTTTAAATAGATTTACGCCCCGCAAGATCAAAATTTTGCGGGGTTTTTTGTTGCCAAAACTTTTTTTGTAATGATTTCTTGCCACGGAAACACAGAATATCCCCCTCGGTTTGTCATCCTGAGCGTAGTCGAAGGACCTTTAAGATGAATTCATTGCACACCTTGAGATTCTGAGCATTCACACTTGCGATCGTCCTCCTGAACCCGATAGCTATCGGGTTGTTTCAGGATCTATAAAGTGCTATCAGTCCTAAGTCTTCAGTCAATAGCCCAAAGTCGATCTCACGCGATATGTCATCCTGAGGGATAATTTATTGTATAAAAATGAATATGATTGACGTATATATTTGATTCTTTTTTACCCAACGGCTCATCCTTGCCTCGGCTCGCCGCCGCCGATTGGCTCTTTCTTTTTGATGTCAAATATCATTTAAACGATGCTTCAGTTTGCGAGAATAATAACTTTGGGAAAAAACATCCCGCATAAGGTCGTTATTCTTACTGACCCCCAAGTCATTGTCAAATCTGACCAAGTCAGCAGTTGAAGTTGTCGATTGAACACTGAAGTTCGTATAGTAAACTAATCTTCAAGCCTGCCGACTTTGCAGGATGTTTATTAAAAATGAATTTTATGAGTAAAGGTCAAAAAAACACAGAAAAGAAGCAAGGGCTTAAAGAAATTGTTCAGCTTCCTTTAGTTAAT